>DATMPA010000041.1:0-274370 GCA_035567915.1 Candidatus Sulfotelmatobacter sp.
GACCGCTCGCAGACGGGCGAGAAGGTCAGCGAACAACTGGACCGGCTGATCACACTGCGCGGTGCACCGGAATCGATCACCTCGGACAACGGTAGCGAGTTTACGGGCAAGGCGATGGACCTTTGGGCGCAGCAAGCGGGCGTGAAACTGAATTTTATTCGTCCGGGGAAACCCGTCGAGAATAGCTACATCGAAAGCTTCAACGGCCGGCTGCGCGATGAATGCTTGAACGTGGAAGTTTTCCTGGATCTGGCCGACGCACGGCGGAAACTCGACCAGTGGAGAAGCGACTACAACCAAGAGCGCCCGCACAGTGCTTTGGCCGATCGCACGCCGGAGGAATTCGCCAGCGTGGCGATGCAACTTTCCTTTGCCCTTTCCGCAGCGGAAAGGGCAAAGGACCTCACCCAAGAGGCCGTTTGTGTTGAGAGGTTCAAGTGAGTTACTTTAGGCCGCAGAAGGCCGGAAAAATCGGCCCGAGGACCGTCCACAGCTTCTCGGATTCAACTTCGCGGCTGTCTCAAAACACGGGGCAGGTCACAATCGGCAGCAAGCTCCAAATGAAGTTCCAACTTCCCACAGCCGGACTGAGGGCTCGCGGCCTTCTTCTTTTTTCCGTCCGCGAGTTGTCAAGAAATTGCGTAAAGAACTATGGCTTGACCATGTTCTCTATGTCCGTAGGGGGCACCTGAGTGCCCAGAATTTGGCGCAGAGCTGCTTCCAGCACCTCATCCCTGCCTGCGCGAATTCCTGCAATTGTGGGTTTCACTTCAACATCCGGCACAATGCCAGTGCGTTGGGTCAGCAGTTTGTTGGGATAGAACACTCCAATACCGCTAACCATGCTTCGCAGTCCTCCAGGCAATGCAAAGGGTGAAACGTTGCCATCGGCCCCGGCAGTTGAACTGCCCACTACAATTGCTCCCGGAGCCACCCGAAAAGCCATAGCGGTGTACTCGGCTTGGCTCATCGAAGTTTCGTCCACCAGGATCACGATCTTTCCGGCGTAGTGCGGCTTCTGGGAAGTCAGCGAAATCGGCTTCGTCCAGTAAAACGCGCCAGGGTTAGATAAATCACAAGCGGTGAATCGCGCAAACGGAGTGTCCTTATCGACGAGGAGCGATCCCAACGCAAAAACCATGAACTCCGATGGGTAATTGCGAATGTCAATAATGAGCCCTTTTGCCCCGGCTGCCTGTTCGACGTAGTGCGCTGCCTCGTCAGCTTTCACCGAGGAAAGCTTCAGATAGGCAACGTCTTTCGAGAGAAGTCTAAAAGTGGGTCCGGGTAAGTCGTGTGTGTCCCCTGCGGAAGCACTTTTTGCCGGAGCAGTTCGTGTGACCTTGAGATTCAGTTCTTCGCTTCCACGGTGCACGCCGATGCTGGATTGTCCGCACTCCCCTCTGGTCATATAGCGCCCGATGTTAAACATCTTGGCGCCGTCATTAGAGGCACCATAGTACGGTGTCCAGCTCTCGATCAGCTTGCCGATCGGGACATGATCGATGCTGGTAATAATGTCACCGATCTTTAGTCCTCCGTGGTCATTTGGCGCCGCCACCGGAAATCCACTGATCACCGGAATAGTCCCGATAAAGCGTACGTTCACGGGAAGTTGGCATGTACCGGTTGGGGGACGTACTTCGAGAGAACTCCACAGGTTGGCGTGTCCATCGTGAGCCTTGGCAATCAGCGCCATCATCTCTCGCTGGTAAGCGTCAGCATTCTTTGCCAAGGCAACTCTCGGAATGAACTCACTCAGAACGTTATTCCACTGCTCCTCTGTCACGTCTCGATACGGATACCAGTATTCGACGATATTCCAGAATCGAAACACACCGAGGAGTTGAAAGCCTGCGTCGGGAAACTTTAAGCTTTCATATCCTGGTTCATGATTGAACGAAGGATTTCCAACCTCGGGAACTTGGGAGACGTAAAACTGCTTACCTTCCAGCCGGTTGGCATAAATGGCCCGCAGCCGCAGACTCAATTCGGCTCCAAGCACAGGGTTGCTCGCAATCCAGCTCACGTCGGGACGAAATTGAAGGTCGTTCTCTTCCAATTTCGCGCACGCTTTACACGCGGCGACGGGACCCAAGCCATCAATCCACTTGACGAGCAAAGTGTTTGCGGTCGCGCGATCGTTTGCCGAAAGGACCTGGGGCAGGACGCGTAAAAGCTCATAATCCCAATGAATCTGGCCGGTGGTCACTTTGGGATGGTGATACTTAAGGAAGCCCCAGACCTTGCCCAACGTGGCTAGATTCTCGACTTGGATCTTTGAAATTTCGCTCGATATCAAGATGCCCGAGCCGCCATCGAACTGATTGTCCCGCTCAAGAACCGTCGTGGCTCGCTCGACCTTGGGCGCCTCGCCAATCGGCTTACCATCAACTAACAACTCAAGGTCGTCCGCCCATGCTTTTCCAGTTCCCGACAAAAGCACGCCAAACAAAAGCTTCTTTGCTTCGGAATGAACGGGCAACCGAATCGAGTACTCGGTCCATGGCGTCGTGCCCCTGATTTGACGATTTTGCATGTTGTCGAAAGCAAGGGCGGGAGTCTCACCATCTTCGCGCATCCAAAGTCCTACGAAATCACTTACATTTTCGGTACGCAGGAAACCCCGTAGCTCGATGGCTTGGCCTGAGAAGTCCATTTCGAGCGACCCTGTGATTGTGGAAAAGTCACCGAGACTATCGCTACCGCGCTCAATTCGAGCGGCCCGCTTCCCGCTGTGGACAACCTTGTCGTCTGCAAAAATTGTTCCAGGCGAACCTCCACTCCAGCCTCCAGGCATATCGCCCGTCGGAGGCAACTCAAAGCCCAGAACGGCGTTTAACGTGGACCGGTCACTCGGTTTTTGCGGTTTGACTTCCTGCGCCTGACAAGCAAGCGTCAGAGTTGCATACACCAGTGCAAGTAGGAACCGCGTCATAGCCAGATGATAACCTCCGCGCACATTTTCCGTTAGTGGCAGGTATTCGTCAGCTGGTCGGAAACTGACCGACTACTGAAATTGCAGTAGAACGGGGGCTCTCAGGCATAATCCTTGCGTTATGAATGACGGGATTTCTGAAAATTTACAGGGCGAGTCGCGGCTTGGAGAAATTGCGAAAGCGTTTCTGCGGTTGGGATTTGTGGCGTTTGGCGGGGCCGCGGCGCACATCGCGATGATGGAGCAGGAATTTGTGCAGCGGAGGAAATGGCTGACGCGCGAGGAGTTTGTGGATCGCGTGGGGGCGGTCAGTTTGCTGCCCGGGCCGAGCTCGACGGAATTGGCAATCTATTTGGGCCAGCTGCGTGGCGGCGTTGCAGGCCTATTGATTGCCGGTTGTTCGTTCATCTTGCCATCGGCATTACTTGTGGGGTTCCTGGCGTGGGTTTACCAGCGGTATGGAAGCGCACCGCAAATTGGGGCGTTGTTGTTTGGAGTGAAGCCGGTTGTGGTCGCACTGATTGCACAGGCTGTTTGGTCACTTGGACGTGTTGCCCTGAAATCAGTGGAGCTCGGAGTTTTGGGCGCGGTGGTGCTTGGATTGGCCGCGTGGCACGTTTCGGCGATTGCGTTGTTGATCGGGGCGGGCGTGGCGTGGATTGTTACGGAGCGGTTCGGCGGGAAGCAGGGCAGTGCGGTGGGCGCGGGCGGAATTTTGGCGCAGACGGGAGCATCTACCGCGGGAGTTTCGATACCCACGGTTGCGGGCGTGTTCCTTTATTTTTTGAAAGTGGGCGCGGTGCTTTTTGGGAGCGGCTACGTTCTGCTGGCGCTGCTGCGGGCGGATTTGGTGGAGCGGCTGCATTGGCTGACGGAGAACCAGTTGATCGATGCGATTGCAATCAGCCAGGGGACGCCGGGACCGTTTTTCACCGTGGCGACGTTTGTGGGATACGTGATTTCAGGTTGGCGCGGCGCGGTGCTGGCTACGTTTGGGATGTTTTTGCCGGCGTTTGTGTTTGTGGCGATTACGGCGAAGTATCTGCCGAAGTTGCGCAAATCACCGACGGCGGGCGCGTTTCTGGATGGCGTGAACGCGGCTGCGGTGGCACTGATGGCGTTTGTAGGATGGCAGTTTGCGCGGGAAACGCTCTTTAGCGTGCCAGCGATTGTAATTGCGGTGATTGCAGTAGCGTTGTTGATGCGATATCAGGTGAATTCGGCGTGGTTGGTTTTAGGGGGAGCGGTGACGGGGATCGTTTTACGCCTAGCGCATTTCGGCTGAGGCTGCACGATAGTCACAGCGATCTCCGTGAGATTTCTATTAAGCCAGGGTCCCTCCACTGCGTGGCCCGGCGTGCGAAAACCGCACGCAAGAGAGTGCCAGGCCACTCCGGTCGGGATGACAGAGAAAGAAAGAGTGGTGGACGGATCGATCTCGCCGAGAAGGGCGCAGCATGCTGCGTCCCTCAGCAGTTTGGCCGTTTCTGTCTCTTCCACGGTTCGATGTGCTTTGCGTTGCAGTTCCAGAAGCCTCTGAATATAGGCTTCATGCTGCTCACGAGACGCAATGATCTTCGGAGCCTCCGTTTTGACAAGGTATTTGGCTGGCAGTCGTTCAGCAATTGCAGCACTTTTCCACCCTCATTTGTCGTACGCCGGTTGTTCAGGAAACAATCCTGGCATCCAACGCGACGCTAACGCCGCTGGAAATATGAGGCGCAAAGGCGCGCGCACGCTGTCGGCGGCCAATACACCGCGCTGAACCAGGGCCGCGACGATGCGACGCGCATGCCGCTCGCCCGCACCCAGTACGCTAGCGGCGTCTGCTCGCGGAAGCTCACCGCGGTACAGGACCGCTTGCAGAATATTCCCCGATTTCGTCGGCAGCGCCCCGATCTCGACCTCCTCTTCTGCCCAGAGAAGAATTCGCGTTCGCAATCGGTCCGGCTGAACCAAACTCTCCATAAATGTCACCTGATCGATGCAGACGGTGAGAAAGAATCTCACGAATTCAGCCAGAGCCTCCTCACTGAGTTCTCCCCGGCCATCCAGATAGTTGCGACGGGGACTGTCGCAATCAGCGAGATGCCGCTTGTACGCCTCGACGTTCCGCGCCATGCCTCGTGCGACCGACCAGACCGCACCCGTATTTAGCGCTTCGAGTAACATTGCGTGGGACATCAGGCGCGCCACACGCCCGTTCCCGTCGAGAAAAGGGTGAATCCACAAAAGTCGATGATGGGCGGTTGCAGCGGCCAGAATCGAATCGGTTTTGCTTAAATTACTGAACACCGCCTCGAAACGTGTTAGGAAGCGCGGAACCGCGCCGGGGCTCCTGGCAAGATGCCGACCTACCATCACATCTCGTGGACGCAATTCCCCCGGGACAACCTTTACACGCTCTTTTCGTTCCAAGTCCTCGACCCATAAAAGATCGTCGGGTAGCTGCTCACAGAACCGTCGATGGATCTCTCGAATACCGTCGCTCGTTGCCGTTCGACCCGTTAGGCCGCCCTTGTCAATCCACTCTTGAACGCTGATATGCGCTCTTGCTTCCAGTTGCAAGTCACGCTTACGGGCGTCGTTGCTATAATCGTTTTTCAAGGCCCGCTCGATGTCTATCGGATGGGTATCGTGCCCTTCAATGAGGTTGCTGTAGTAGCAATTCATTGCTCGCACGAGGTCCGCGAGCGACGTTAACAAGCTCTCTGGGAGACTCCGACGAAACCCGGCCGTCTTTTGCGCCAGCTCGATGGCAAGGTCCGTCAGCGCTCCACGATGGCGCGACGTTTCCCCGATCAGCAATGGCTCCATCGCTGTCGTTGATTCGCCTCCGTCCGCCGCCGTTTCGATGTCCGCTTTTGAGTCCGGTTTAATACTCACAGTAATCCATTCTATCACAACAGCTTAGATAATATTACTAAGAGTGTATGGCCGCAATAAAGTCCGGTACGAAGTCCGGTAATTCCCAGGATAAGCCGTCAGCGTGCGAAGTTAGGTATATATACCTCACTCCGATATAGGGGCGCAGCATGCTGCGTCCCTACGATTGAATAAGCAGCACTCCAAATTATGTGGTGAGGACGATCTTGCCGGAGGCACCGGGCGATAGAACGTCCACGTGTGCTTGCGCTGCGTCTTTCAGCGGCAACTCTTTGGAGACAATGGGGCGCAGCGTTCCGTTTTCGAGGCCAGCACCAATTCCGGCGAAAATGACAGTCAACTCTGCTTCTGTTACGGCCCAGAGCGTGAATCCTCGGACTGCCGCGCGGCGGCTCATGATGTCGCGCGGATTGATGGTAATTTCTCCGCGATTGCCGATGACGATGACTCGCCCGTGCGTGGCGAGAAGCTTCAAGTCAGACGAGAGATTCACGTTGGCGAGCATTTCCAGGACAACGTCCACGCCGCGGCCGCCGGTGGCTTTCATGATTTCGTCGGTATAGCCCGGCTTACTGTGATCGAAAACCTGGTGAGCACCTTCGCGAAGCGCGAGGTCGAGGCCCTTCTTGGTTCCTGCCGTGCCGAAAACGGTGAGACCCATTGCGCGAGCCATCTGCGCGGCAGCGGTGCCGACGCCTCCGCTGGCGCCGTGAATGAGCACAGTTTCCGAGGCGCGCGCTTCCGCCGAATTGTGGAGGGCGAAAAAAGCAGTGACATAGGGAACGAAGACGCCGGCGCCTTGCGAAAAACTCACGTTTGCGGGCAGAGCGTGGACTTGATTTTCCATGACGAGGCAATATTCCGCATAAGCGCCTGTCAGAGTTTTTGCGGTGTAGACGCGGTCGCCGGGCTTTACTTTCTTCGCGCCTTCGCCGACGGCTTCGACAACTCCGGCGGCATCGGAGCCTGGCGTATAGGGCAGCGGCGGCTTGACGGCGTAGGTGCCAGCGCGCATGTAAGTGTCATAGGGATTCACACCGGCGGCATGAACTCGCACGAGCACCTGCCCGGCTGCGGGCTTCGGCGTGGGAACTTCTTCCAGCTTTAGTTTTTCGGGACCGCCGAATTCGTGAACGACAATGGCCTTCATTGCCAAGCTCCTTAACCGTGAAGTTCTTGCCGAAAAGACGCCGCGTCAAAGCGCGGCACTATGAAAGCTGAAACCTAAAAATGATCGTCGCCGGCGATGACGTGTTCTTTTTCAATGATGCCCGCCGCGCGGCCCCACGCCGTTGTCTGCCAATTGTCTTTTTTGCCTTTTGCTTGCGGGATCCATCCAGGCAAGGGTTGCATCAAGTAGCTGCCCAAAGCGTAGAGATAGGGTTCGTACATGTGGCGAAGTTCCGCGAGCCGGCGGTCCGCCTCTTCGCCGTCGAGAAGCTTCAAACCGTGTTGCGCCAAGATATCGCGAATGCGGCGCAGGTCCGCCGCGGGAAGACGTTCTTGCGGCGGAGCAACGGGGGCTGTGCCGAAAACCTGAGAGAGATCCACAACGGCGTGCCGCGCGATGGCAAAGGTCAGTTCTGCCTGGCGCTCGCAGGCGCCCTCGACGCCGACGAGAACGAGGGCGCACGTATCCAGAATCGCGGCGAGCGATGCGATCCAGGATTGGTTGTCGTGCTGTGAACGAAAATACGCGAGCACCGGATAGGAGAGATGGCTTTCCATGAGTTCCGCGGACCAGCGCTCCCAGTCTTTCAGGAGGTCGTAGAGCGCCGCTTGGCCCTGCTTATAACTGTGGCGGCGAAGAAGTTCACCAGCGGTGGGCGGCGTGCCCGCGCGCGAATCGAGAAGAGAGATATCCACTTCGCGTTTTGAAAAGGAGCCGTAGATGAAGGGCAAATAGCCGATGACAGCGGCGAGGAAGCCGAAGCCGAATCCTGCTTCGGAGACGACGAGTGCACGAGCAAGACTTGTGCGAGGAACCACGTCGCCCAGGCCAAGCGTAAAAAAAGTGGTGCCGCTGAGATAGACGTCCGTCTCAAAACTGGCGTGGCCGCTGGTTACGTTGACTGCCGACCCGGCCCCGTATTGCATCAAGCCGAAACCGAGGACGAGGCCCACCGCCCAAACTCCGACGAGAACAAGCAAAGAAAGAGGTCCGTAAAAACCGAGAAGCGTTTCTCGGCTTTTACGCGCGGGGATCAGACAGATGACCTTTCGCCAGATTCCCCAAGTGGTCTTGAAAAACAGGCGTGTCAGACGGAATTTTCGCGTCACGCGGCGCGGCAGGATGATCGCTTCAAACGCGTCCCAGATGACGATGAGGAAAATCGCCAGACCGGCCGCAAAGGCTCCCGGTAAAGGAATCATGTGCGCATTGTACTCGTTAGGCGGGCGCGGAGGTAAATGCGCTTAGGATACGAGCTTGGCGGAGACAGTGATTTCCGCCTTGAACAGTTTGGAAACGGGGCAGCCGGTTTCAGCGCCCTTTACGGCGGCGTCAAATTTCGCTTTGTCCGCGCCGGGAATCTTGGCGACGAGGTCGAGATGGCTTCTTGTGATCGAAAAGCCGTCGCCCACCTTTTCGAGCGAGATGGTAGCGGTCGTTTCGAGTTTTTCCGCGATGATGCCCGCGCCGCCAAGTTGCGCGGAGAGCGCCATCGTGAAGCAGCCCGCGTGCGCCGCGGCGAGGAGCTCCTCCGGATTGGTGCCTACGCCGTTTTCGAAGCGGGTGCTGAAAGAATACTGCGTTTGCTTGAGCGTGCCGCTATCCGTGGAAATGGTGCCTTTGCCGGATTTCAAATCACCTTGCCAGACTGCTGATGCTTTGCGCTGCATGATCGTTATCTCCCTTGCGTGTGACTTTCGTTTATAGCCCCGGAAATTGGATTCACCGCAGGCACAGAGTGGTACAGGCATTCATTCTGCGTGGCGGGCGTTGAGAGGCGAGCGGCATCATCGTTTGGAATGTGGCTTATTTTGAGATTTACTGAATAAAGGTCGGATTGCATTAGGGTGATCGCGTCCTTTGGCAGGAGCGGAGGTTTGGATCGGCCAAAATCGAATGGATTTTCGCGCTCGCGTCTGCGGGCTTCGAGAGTATCGTCAAATTCCCTCAGCGAGGTTAACAGTTGAACTGCAATGAAAGCGGGGGCAGGCATGCCGGAATGAACTTGAAAAATTGCCCAGGGGGATTCGACGCCTTCTGTTTCGAATGCCTTTCGAACCGTGCGAAGGGCTTCCGCAAAATCCTGTTCATAACCGGAGCGAAGCTGGATCACGGTCACGCGAACGTAGGGGAATTTCACGATGTCGAAACGATCCAGACGATGGCTGAGATCTTCCCGCCGGAGATTGATAACGGCTTGGCTGGATTGTACGAGCTGCATCAGGTCGGATTGCATGTGGACGAGGTCCGGATGGGATTGGGATGCCTTGGTAATGGCCGCGCCGGCAGCCTCGATCTGCGCGAATGTGTCGTAGCCATCAAAATAGAGAATATGCGGCGGGCCGGTGAGGGATTGGAGCGCCACCCAAAAGACGGGCACGCGGGCGTCTCTATAAGCCTTTGCGATTTCCGATTCTATGGATGCGTAGTCGGCAACTTTTCCTGCCGGCAGATCGATGCGGTGCAGCAGGAGAACCTCAGGAGTTTGACCGAGATCGGGAGAAGTGGCGATTGCTGGCGAGAGGCTGATCAGAACAGCGGCGGAGACTGCAATGAGTGCATGAATTCGAAACGTGGGCATTTTCAATTTCCCTACCGAGAGCGGTAAACCACAAGACTACCACTTGTGAAAGACAAAAAAGACAGCGAGACAGATGCAGGCAAATCCGGCGGCATAATTCCAGCGGAGCTTTCGCCGAGATAGGTCATCGAGAAAATTGCGAAGACGGTGAGCGTGGTGACTTCCTGAATCGTTTTGAGTTGGGCGGTGGTGAATTCGTACGAGCCGATGCGATTGGCCGGCACCTGGAAGCAGTATTCGAAAAAGGCGATGCCCCAACTGGCGAGGATAACCTTCCAGAGCGCTTCGCAGATGGCCGTACCATGCGAAGGTCATGAAGATGTTGGAAATTGTCAGCAGCAAGATGGTGCGCACGAGGTTTTCGGCTCCTGATTGGGACGAATTTAGCGCCTTCCAATTGTATTGGTTTTGCGGAAGACAAGGGACTATCGTCGTCAAAGTAATTTGGCGAAGAATTTTATGGAATGGCAATAGCTGTTCCGCACATACGCGCGGAATTTCAATTAACGTTGCGCGGCTTTCCATTTACCCTGCTGCCATCGTGGACCGTCCGGATTTCAAAGTCAGATTCAGAGGAGCTTTCCGTGAGTGCGCATAGACGCCGCATTTTGCACGTGCTTGCCGTTTCATTTTTCGCCTGCATGCCCGTTTTTATTGAGAATGGTTTTGGCCAAGACGTGATCACGCTCGTGGCGACAGGTTCCAGCTTGCCTGAACCGCTCTACGTTGCGTGGGGCGATGAATTTCATAAGACGCAGCCGGAGGTGCAACTCCGCTACCTGGCGGAGGGAACCGCGGAAAGCACGGCGCGCATTCTTGCGGGTACAGGCGACTTCGGCGGCGGCGAGGCGCCAATTCCGGAAAAGCAACTGAGCGCTGCGAAACAACAAGTCATCGAGCTGCCGACTATCTTGATTGGCCTCGCCGTGGTTTATAACGTGCCCGGTTTGAGCGGTACGCTGCGGCTCTCCGGACCGGTGGTCGCCAATATTTTTCTGGGAAAGATTACTTCGTGGCGTGATCCGGAAATCGCAAGACTGAATCCTGGCATGAAATTGCCTGATTTGGCGATCAAGGTACTTCACCGCACGGAAGGAAAAGGATCGAGCTACATCTTTTCGGACTATCTTTCGAAAGTGAGCCCGGAATTTCAATCGAAGGTGGGCAAGAGCGTTTCGCCGAAATGGCCGGTCGGAGCGAGCATTGCGCGCACGCTGGACTTGCTCGAGCAACTGAAGAAAACGCCGGGGGCCATCACATATACGGAAATGAATTGGGTGGACAAAACATCTTCCGTCTCCGCAGCGATCAAAAACGCGGCTGGAGAATTCGTGCGGCCGAATGCAAAGTCCGTTGGCGAAGCGGCTTCAGCCATGGAAAGTAAAATGACGCAGGGTTTTCGAGTTTCGTTAACCAATCCACCAGGCAAAGACAGCTATCCCATCGCGAGTTTCACGTGGTTGTACGTGCCTGAACACGCCATCGAGCCAGCACGAGGCAAGGCCGTGAACGAATTTCTTCAATGGATTTACGGCAAAGGCCAGGAAATCGCGCGGGATAGAGGGTATGCACCGCTTCCAGTCTCTGTGTTGACGAAAGCAAAAGAAAAAGCGGCGACGATCAGGTAGGTTCGGCGCGTTACAACCAGCTAGACATTCAGCGAAAGCGAGACGAGGCCCGGCGGAGTTGCAGGCGGGAGGGGCGGCAGCTTCGAACGGTCAATTTTGTTGTAAAGCGTGTCGCGTTCTACCGGAACTCGGCCCGCGGCGCGGATGAGGCGTTCGAGTTCGTTGCGCGGCGTGAACTCTGAAGTCTTCGCGCCAGCATCGTGGTAAATTTTTTCTTCAACGACTGTGCCGTCGAGATCGTTTGCGCCGAAGCGCAGGGCGATTTGCGCAATGCTCGGCGTGAGCATGATCCAATAGGCCTTGATGTGTTCGAAATTGTCGAGCATCAGGCGCGAGACAGCGATATTGCGTAAGTCGAGATAGCCGGTGGTTTTCGGAATGTGCGAAAGCGCCGTGTTGTCCGGGTGAAAAGCGAGCGGAATGAACGCTACGAAGCCGTGCGTTACGTCCTGCAGCTCGCGCAGCTTGACCAGATGATCCACGCGCTCTTCTTCGGTTTCCACGTGTCCGTATAGCATCGTTGCGTTCGAGCGCAAGCCCGCTTCGTGGGCTTTGCGTGCGAGTGTGAGCCACATTTGGCCGCTGACTTTGTGGTCGCAAATGATGCGGCGCACGCGCGGATGGAAAATTTCCGCACCGCCGCCCGGGCAGGAGTCCACTCCGGCCGCTTTCATTTTTTTCAAAGTTTCTTCGATGGTGAGCTTCGCGATGCGCGCGAAATAGTGGACTTCCACCATCGTGAAGGCCTTTAGATGCACCTGCGGGTGGCGCTGCTTGAGGCCGCCGATGAGTTCGAGGAAATATTCGAACGGCAAATCCGGGTGCAGACCCCCGACGATGTGAAATTCAGTGGCGCCTTCGCGGACGCCCTGTTCGGCGCGTTGGTAAATTTCGTCCAGAGCAAACGTGTATGCGCCGGGAGCGTTGGGATCGCGGCCAAAGGCGCAGAGTTTGCAATGCGCCACGCAGACGTTCGTTGGATTGATGTGGCGATTGACGTTGTAATAGGTCACGCTGCCATGTTTTTTCTCGCGGACGTGATTTGCGAGCCAGCCGACGGCGAGAAGATCGGGCGAGCGATAGAGCTGGACTCCGTCGTCGAAAGACAGGCGCTCGCCGGCGAGCACTTTATCGGCGATTGGTTTTAGCCGTTGATCTGTAAGAAGCAGTTTGCTCATTTCAAATCTTTCGAAACTTCTAAACGCGCCAGAGCGCGGCCGCTGCGCCCCAGAACAAAAGGAACGAAATACTAATATAACCGTTCATGGTGAAAAACGCAGCGTCGAGCTTGCTCAAATCGTTCGCTTTGACAAGGGAATGCTCGTACGCCAGAAGCGCCCCAACTACGGCAATTCCAGCCCAAGCGGGCCAAGGCAGTGCGAAACTCGCGGCGAGCCATACGAGGAGTGCGACGACGCCAACGTGCATGGCGCGGGCGATCCAGAGCGCGCCGCTGATTCCGAAGCGCTTCGGGATCGAGAACAAGCCGGCTTCCTGGTCGAAGTCCACATCCTGGCAGGCGTAGAGCACGTCAAAACCGCCGACCCAGAGCGTCACGGCGCCAGAGAGAATCAGCATGCGCAAATCGAGATGGCCGGTGACGGCGATCCACGCGGCAGCGGGCGAAATTCCCAGTGCGAAGCCGAGGAAAAGGTGCGACCAGTTCGTGAAGCGCTTGGTGAAGGAATAGAAAAAAAGAATCGTGAGCGCGACGGGCGAAAGTTTCAGCGCGAGAGGATTTAGTTGCCACGCCGCAACCACGAAAACGGCGACCGCGATAAGCGTGAAAATCCAAGCGAAGCTGACAGTGAGCGCGCCTGTGGCAAGCGCGCGCATTTTGGTGCGCGGATTCTCCTTGTCATAGCGCAGGTCAGCGATGCGATTAATGGTCATTGCAGCGGAGCGCGCGGAAACCATGGCCACGATGATCCACAAGATTTGGCGAAGACTGGGCCACGCGTGTGCCGTAAAGCGCGCAGCGAGCAGCGCGCCGGTCAGCGCGAAGGGCAGTGCAAACACGGAGTGCTCGAACTTGATCATTTCAAGCACTGTGCGGATACGTCCGGCCATTGCGCGTCAGGCCTCGGCTTTCTTCGCTTCGGAGTGCGAGCCGGTCCAGCGATACATTTGTTCCTGCGGAAGTCCGATTTGCGCGAGGACGCGGCAAACGTATTGCGTGACGAGGTCATCAATCGTTTTCGGATGGTGATAAAACGACGGCACCGCAGGCATGATGACCGCTCCGGCGGCTTGCGCGCGCATCATGTTTTCCAGATGAATGCGGCTGAACGGCGTGTCTCGAATGCAGAGGACGAACTTGCGGCCCTCCTTGAGCATCACGTCGGCGGAGCGCGAGACCAGGTCATCGCACGAGCCGTTGGCGATCGCCGAAAGGCAGCCCATCGAACATGGGACGACAATCATGGCGTCGACCCCGTAGCTGCCGGAAGCGATTGAAGCGCCGACGTCTTTGTTGGGAAGGACTTCGATTTTTTCATACGAATTGCCGAGGAGCCGTGCAGGAAGTTGCTTCAAATCGCCGCTGGCGATGCTGAGTTCTTCCGCGAAAAGGCGCTGGCCGGTTTCCGTAACGACGAGATGAATTTTTGCCACGCGAGCGTCTTCAGCAAGCAATTGCAGCGCTTTTTGCGCGAGAACTGCGCCACTTGCGCCGGTCACACCCAGGGTAACGACTTGTCCTTTGGTCTGGCTCATCTTATTTGTGCGGAGAATTCCAGTCTCGCAGCGCGGGAAAGGCAAGTCAAGAACAGACGCGTATCTTCGGCGGTGATAGAATTTGTTACGTCAAAACACCATGGATTCGCGCGAACTTTTGAAAATTTTGGAAGATGTGAACGCGAAGAAACTTTCGCCCGAACAGGCACTGCAACGGGTGAAGCATTTGCCGTTTGAGGATTTGGATTTTGCGAAGGTGGATCATCACCGCGCACTGCGTCAGGGATTCACCGAAGTGGTTTTCGCCAAAGGAAAGAGCCCGGAGCAAGTGCGCGACATCGTGCGCGCCATGCTCAACAAAAAGAATACCCGCCACAATGTTTTGATTACGCGGGCGGACGCCAAAACATTCGCCACAGTGAAGCGACTCAGTAAGAGTGCGAAATTCCACCCGCTTTCGGGCGTGATTGCGATTGAGAGAAACACCGAAATTACGGGGAAGGGAACCATCGTTGTGGTTTCTGCGGGTACGAGCGACATTCCCGTTGCGGAGGAAGCGTTGCTTACAGCGCATGCGATGGGGAATCGCGTGGAGCATCTCTACGACGTCGGTGTAGCGGGAATTCACCGACTTCTCCAGCACAAAGAAAAGCTGGTGCGGGCGCGCGTCATCATTTGCGTGGCCGGCATGGAAGGCGCGCTGCCGAGTGTGGTGGGCGGGCTGGTCGGCGTGCCCGTGATTGCGGTGCCGACGAGTGTGGGTTATGGGGCGAGTTTCGGCGGCGTTGCTGCGCTGTTAGGAATGCTCAATTCGTGCGCGTCCAACGTAACCGTTGTGAATATTGACAATGGTTTCGGTGCTGCATGCGTCGCGTCTTGTATCAATCGTTTGTAGAGAATTCCAGCATCAAGGCTTCAGCAAAACTTTCATCACGCCGCGTTTTTGCGCGAATTGAATTGCCTCGGGTGCTTGTTCGAGTGGAAATGTCTTTGTGATGAGCGGCGTTGGGTCCACCTTGCCAGAACGCAGCAGGGCAATCGCTTTGACGAATGGGCCGCAGCGCGAACCAATCATGCTCAATTCCTTGACGACGATGGGCCAGGTTTCAACCGGAGCAGCGCCATGAAAGGTGGACTTCAAAATTAGCGTTCCGCGTGGCTCAGTCATTTCCAGGGCAAGACGCAATCCGGTTGGCGAACCAGTTGCCTCGACGAGCAGAGCGTACGAATCGCGCAATTTAGCGTGGCCGTATTCGTCGCCGTGCACTTTTTGAGTTTCGATTTTCGCCGCGCGGGCAAGTTCTAGTTTTTCTTCGTGCTTGCCGTACATCAGTACGTGAGGGAGTCGCGTTCTTAGCACTCGTGCGATCAATTGCGCTAATTTCCCATCGCCAAGCACAGCCGCGCTGCGAAACTGCCGAACGTTGATTTGCGAAAGAATTTCGCACGCGGCGGCCAGCGGTTCCACAAAGACGGCTTGCTCGTCTTTGACGTTTTGCGGGACGCGATGGAGATTTTCGAGTGGCAGTGAAAGATATTCGGCGAACGCACCGTCATGACCGACGATGCCAAGCACGGTTCTGCGCGCACAGTGCGTTTCTAGCCCACGCTTGCAAAAACGGCAGACTGGCCGAAAGCCGTGTGCCGCGCAGGCAATATTAATTTCTCCGGTCACGCGGCGGCCAATCCAAGCGCGTTTTTCGTCCGTGGAGACTCCTGCTACTTCTGCTACCTCACCGACAAACTCATGGCCGGGAATTCCTCGAAAGCCATGATAACCGCGAAGGATTTCAATGTCGGTATTACAGATGCCGGCGAGCCGAACTCGAATCAAGGCCCAGCGCGGAAACAGTGCAGGCAGCGAAGCTTGGCGTTTTTCCAAAGTTTTATTACGAACGCAAAAGGCCAGCATCTTTTTCGGAGAGCCGGTCATCGCAAGGCGGCGGCTAGAGCTGCGGTCAGATCGGTTTCCTGATCTTCGAACACGGTACGGAGATCGATCACGATATGGTCGTCCTCAATGCGCGCGATTACAGAAATGCCGCCAATGCCGCGACGCAGGCGTTTTTCAAGCTGTGCGGCGGAATGGTGTTCGCTGCGAATGTGGAACACCGGCGAGCGGAGGCTTTGCGTTGGCGTGGAACCGCCTCCGACGAGCGATTCACCTTCCACGAGTTCAATCTTTACGCCCGATCCAGGCAAACGAGGTCTCAACTCTTTCAAAAAGTTATCCGCGCGTTGCGCGAGGTCCGCTGCACTGGCGCGAAGCATGCGAAGCGCTGGAATCTCGTCCATTGCGCCACGCAAATAGGCGCCGAGCGTGGCTTCGAGCGCGCAAATGGTGAGCTTGTCCACACGCAGCGCGCGGAACAAGGGATGGCGCCGAACTCTCTCGACCAAATCTTTCTTTCCGGCGACAATTCCCGCTTGCGGACCGCCGAGCAGCTTGTCACCGCTGAAGACGACCAGCGAAACTCCCGTTTCCACACTTTGGCGAACGGTCGGTTCCTGAATTCCAAATGACGACAAATCAAGCAAGCAACCAGAGCCCAAATCTTCGATGAGGGGCAGACTTGTTTTCTTGCTGAGCGCGACCAATTCCGCAAGTTCCGGTTTGTCTGTAAAGCCGCTCATCTGGAAATTCGAAGGATGCACGCGCATCAGCACGCGCGTTTTGTCGTTGATGGCGCGTTCGTAGTCCTCGATTTTGGTGCGGTTTGTTGTGCCAACTTCGTGCAGCGTAGCGCCACTTTCTGCCATGATTTCCGGGATGCGAAAGCCATCCCCGATTTCAATCAGCTCGCCGCGCGAAACGATGGCCTCGCCGCCCTTAGCGAGCGCCGCAAGAACAAGCAGCACGGCTGCAGCGCAATTGTTTACGACGATTGCGGATTCGGCTCCCGTAAGCCGCTCGAGAAGCTGCGCCGTGTGCACGTCACGTTTGCCACGCGCGCCGGCCTCCAAGTCGTACTCAAGATTCGAATAACGGGTCGTGGCGCGGCGAATCTCTTCGGCCGCAGCGGATGGCAGCGGAGCCCGCCCCAAATTTGTGTGAAGAATCACGCCGGTCGCATTGATGACCGGCACGAGCGAGCGCGAAAGGATGCGTTCCACTTGGTTCGCGATCGCGGATTCGATCTCTTCGCGCCGTAACGGCAAAACCCGGATCGGAAGCGTACCCGTGATGCGCTCGCGCATTTCGGCCAGCGCCGCGCGTGTTACCTCGAGGACCAATTGCCGGTCAACGCGTTGCAGAAGCGCTGCTAGACGCGGCTGCACGAGCAGCTCGTCCACGGACGGAATTTGCCGAAGAAGCTCTGCCTTTTCGGCAGAAATGTCGCGCTTGGCACGGGCTTCCATGCCGTTATTGGAGCACAGAGCCGAAAGCCTCGCAATTGGTCGCCTGTTCGTTCGTACAGGGTCCGCCATCCAGTTGGTTTGTAGGTTGTGCATCGCGCGAACGGCGCCCGTTGACGCACTCAGTGCGCGGTCCTAGCATGGAAGGGCGAGGCTCGGTCCCCATGGCCACCATTGACGAAGATCTCGGCCAAATCGAACGCGACATCCGGCAACTGAAGATCGAATACGACCAGTATTTTGGGGGCGGCCGGAAGCGTCCGCCCACGGAAATCGAATGGCGTATTGATCTTCTGATGAAGCGCTATTCGGAACGCGGCGGCGACCTGAAATCCGCGCAGAGATTCCGCTTTAATAATTTGAGCCAGACATACGCCAAATACAAAGATATCTTCCGGAAGAAACTGAAGCAAAAAGAGGAAGGCACAATACAACGGCATTTTGGCGCTGCAGCAAGGGCGATTGAAGCAGAACGCGCGCGCGCGGCAAAGCTAGAGCCTTCGACCCGTGCCCCGAGACAAATTGAACTGGATGGTCCCTTCCGGATGACCTGTTCCGAGCCGGATCGCGAGCCGGACAAAGTCGAGCAGCTTTACCAGGCACTGGTGACCGCCAAACAACAGGCTGGCGAGGACATCGGCAAATTGACTCCCGCGAACTTCGCGGAGTTCGTGCGTAAGAAGACGAAGGATTTGCAGAAACAAAAAAACTGCACCGAAGTTGAATATGTGGTCGAGGTCGTGGACGGCCAGGCCAAACTTAAAGCTCTTGTGAAGGCGTAATCTTTCCCAGGTTCACCTTTTCTGAATTCATTAAGGAACTTCTAAAGGGCAGACACCATGTGCGCGATGGCGTCGTCAAAACTTTCCTTGCCATCGAGATATGGTTGCCAAAATTGCGTCAGCACGCGCAAATAATCTTCCCACCCGCGTTTGTAGAGGCCTTCGCGAACCGCATACGGAACGTACCCTGCTTTTGTGGTCGCAGCATCGGAGGAAAAGACAGCCGGACGAATGACCTCGCCTGTCGTATAGAAGAGCAAAGCATGCCAGAGGTCACGCGGGACGGGCTTATCCCGCTGCCTGCATTCACGAAGGATTGCAGCTTGCACGTTATCCGAAATGCCGTGGGACGCTTCGTGGAAAAGAATCTCCAGCGCCTCCGGTCCTTGATTGCGCGCATCGGCGCTCGCTACCGTAATGCGCAAAGGATCGAGCGTGGTATACGCGCCCGCCGAATTTGCATAAGCCGTCACATCCACGCGAATCCGTTCTCTAGGCCAATCTGTCTCGTAAATCTCCGCAAGACGGTGCGATAAGTTCAGGCCATTGCGCCGGACCAGCGGCGCGACCGCTGCGATCCAGCGTCGGTTCGCCCGGTCATGCTCCGCCCACAAATGTGCGCGATAGACTGGTGCGGCTGCGTTGAGAGCTTCCGTCAAACGCTTGGGCAGGCCGGCGTCACACGTTTTCTTTTTCAGTCCAGCGAGATCTTCACACGTTTCAAAATCGCCCAACTGGTTTTTGATGAGAACCATCTCCAGGCTAAAGAGAAGATCTTTTTCGACATAGCTTTGCGCGTAGAAGGCGATTGCTGCGTCCCATGCTTTTTGTTCCGCCGGAGAAAGATTGCTAATGAGCGCGCCCGGTACCGCAACCGGAGTGCGCTGCTGCCGCACCTGACGGTAAAGCGTGTGATGTAAGTTCAACCAGAAGCCGCTGTGAAATTCGAATACAGGCAGAGGATACGGGTCTGTCTGTGCAGGACTATCGCCCGGCAGAGCCAACATCATTACGGTGAATAGAAGCAGTCTGGTGACGACCGAAGCGCGCATGGAGCGAACCTGATGGTATCGCCAATGCCATGTACGGACAAACAGTATCAGTAAGGCGTGCGGGTTGCTTTTTCCAGCCAGCGATCGAGAATTGCGAGCTGGCTCGCCGCGACGGGTTCTTGAAATTGGATTTCCATGCCGAGCTCTCGGCTGACGCTACGAGAGCGTTACGGCGGCAGGTTTTGCCGGGTGGCTATTTTACTTTGGGGTCGTTGGCATTTCCGATGCCGCCCTGGTGGTCCCCCGCGTGAATCGCGCCGGAAACATCGCGGAAGTAGGAGGTCTTTCCCGTGCGTCCGTAAATAGACGGGGTTGCAGAAAGCTCATATTGAGCGGGCGCGCCGACGTCATTCGCGCCGACAATCACATAGCGAAACGTGTAGCCGTTTTTCCTGCCTGCAGCCATTTCGATGTCGAGAAGCCCCGCGGACTCGGCGCTGACTGGCCCTTTTTTCGGAGAAGTCATTTTCGCCAGCGATTCCGGCAGCCGGAAATACGTGCGCCGGTAATTCTCAATGGCAGCAGCCAGCGAGACGAACGATTCCAGCGCCTGCCGCTCGCTCGACGAAATCTCCGCCTGATCCCATTCGACCTCAAGCGAGGGCAAATCCAGAAGGAGTAGCCCGATGGAGAGCACCTTCCACTGGCCGTCTTCGCGAACCATGCCGAAGAGAACATGATGCGCTGCACCGGTATCGGGATCGGAAGCTTCACGCAAGTCCACGGGCAGAAACGCAACGGCATCGCGCGAATCCGCGCCGCCAATCTGGATTTCCGCAGTGCCATAAGCCGTCGCGCAACTTAAAATCGGGCGGCCAGCGGGATTTGCGCTGATGGCTGGTTTGCCCGGGTCGCTCAAGAGAACGAAACGCTTCATCAATTCGGTACGCGCGGCGACGGTAAGGCGCGAAAAAGATTCCATGTTGCGCGCCGTCAGGAATTTCTCGAAGGCAACTTCATCGTGCGAACAAGCTGCGGTGAGTACGTCGCGCAAAGCGGCCGTCGGGCCAGAAACCGGAGCAGGAGCGTCCCCCCGCGAACTGGATTCTTGCGCGTAAGGAGCGCCGGCTGCGAGCGCGCAAAGCATCGCCAAGACTAAGCTTCGCTGCCCGCGCACTTCAGTCCTTCGCCATCGCCAAGATTTGCGGCAGTTGCGTGGTGAATTGCGAACGCGGCATTACTTGCTGGAATCCAGCCGCTTTGGCTTGCGCGGCGAGGTCGGTCTGTATGTGCGAAAGAAATCCGATGATGGTCAGTGTGGGCTGCAGTCCGCGAAGCTGCTCGACCGCCTGCAAGGGTGAGTTTCGCGCGTTCAGGTCCACAATCACGAATTTGGGCAGCGGGTCCATCAATTGCATCAGCGCGGCGGGATTGCTCGCCACTTTCACTTCAATGTTCAAATGCTTGGCCGTCTCGGCCAGCTTCATTTGAAAAAACAGATCGTCCATGTAGGCAACGACGCGTGCCATGATTCGTCTCCTCGATTTTTCCATTATCAGTATGCCTAATAAAGTGGGATGCAAGAAGCTAGGCATGTGTCAACCGCGCAGAGTTGAGGTTTTTTTCGTTAGTGGCCGGATCCTGGGCTGTGCGCGCCGACGGTCTTGTCAGGCACGTCGCCCTCGCGGCCCTTTACTCGGTCGTATACGGAAAGCTGACTTACCGAGCCAAGCGCTTCGTTGTAGAACGTTGGCACGCCCAGCGCAGTGCGCAACTCTTCATTAAATTTGCGCAGATTTTCCAGGTGGCTCGCTAGCGCCGGAAGTTTGATGCCGTCGTCGGTCAACAGAAATTTCTGGTAGCCCGCGTCCCACAAACGCGAAAACTGCCCCTTGACCATGATCGTCGGCGAAATGGTCATTTGGTAAAGACCATCGGTATCCTGGCGAAACTCTGCCCCGCAGCCGTATTTTTCCACGCGAACCACACCGCGCGTGCTGCCCACCGTGAATCCCAGCGCTGCCAGACTCTCAATTGCCTTTTGCGAAAACCGCTCTTCGACGTTCCACATGGTCCACACAGACTAAAGAAACAGGTGTGTTCTGTAAAGGGGACCCTTCGCTCGGCGAAGGACACGATTTGAAGCGAAGACACCTAAGTTGCGTTAAACTGGCACCATATCCGAACCATGGGCTGTTGCATCCAATTCGGAGTAATTTGGTCGTACTTCGGTACGGCCCGCGCCTCGGGGATCATCCAGGGATGGCCACAACAGAACGCGCATCCACAAAGGTCGAATCGCCGCCTATAGGCGCAGTCGTGGGCCAGTCCGTCTTGGAACGCATCGGCAACACACCTCTTCTGCGCTTAGAGCGCGTCGGCAGCGATTTTCCAAACATTCAATTTTCCGCGAAAGCCGAATGGTTCAACCCTGGCGGTTCCGTGAAGGACCGCCCCGCGCTGGGCATGATCCGAGCTGGCCTGAACAGTGGCAAGCTCGCGCCTGGAAAAACCATTGTGGACGCGACTAGCGGCAATACCGGAATCGCGTACGCGATGATCGGCGCCGCGCTCGGTTATCCCGTGAAATTATTCTTGCCGCACAGCGCTTCGCACGAGCGCAAGCGCATCCTCGCCGCATACGGCGCAGAGCTCGTGATGACCCCCGGCGATGAAGGCACGGACGGCGCCATTCGCCGCGTGCGCGAACTCGTCGCGGCAGATCCGGCCGCGTATTTTTATCCGGACCAGTACAGCAATCCCGCGAATTGGCAGGCGCACTATCGCGGCACGGCGAACGAAATTTGGGAACAGACAAGCGGCAAAATTACTCATTTCGTCGCGGCACTCGGAACGAGCGGCACTTTTGTCGGGACGACGCGACGCTTGAAGGAATTGAATCCCGCGATTCGCAGCATCAGCCTTCAACCGGATGGCCCGTGGAACGGCCTCGAAGGCTGGAAGCACATGCCCACTGCGCTGCGCCCGGAGATCTATGACGACACGCTCGCCGACGAAAATCTCGAAGTCTCGACCGAGCAGTCGTACGGCTTGTTGAAGCGTCTCGCGCGTGAAGAGGGATTGCTCGTAAGTCCCAGCGCAGCCGCCGCGTTGCTCGGCTGCTTTGCGGTCGCGAAAAAGATTCCGCCAGGCGAGCACGCGAGCATCGTCACCGTGTTTGCCGATTCCGCTTCGAAATATCTGAGCGAACGTTTTTGGGACGAAGATTAAACATGCCCGAAACGACGCTATCCATCGGCAAAGAACTTGCGGAGAAAATTCGCGCTTACGGCGCGGAGACCTATCCGCACGAGTGTTGCGGCGCGCTACTCGGGCGGGACAATGCCCCGCGTGAAATTCTCGGCCTTTTTCCACTGGTGAATCGCCGGGACGATTCGCCGCGCAATCGTTTTTCCGTTACTGCAGAGGACGTACTCGACGCCGAAAAAGCCGCACGGGAGAAGGGGATTGACGTCGTCGGCTGGTATCATTCGCATCCGGATCATCCGGCGCGGCCCAGCCAGTACGATCGCGATCATGCGTGGCCCTGGTACAGCTACATCATTGTGAGCGTTGCCGAAGGCAAGCCACAGGATATGACTTCATGGCGCCTGAACGACGATCGCGCGGAGTTTTCGCCCGAGGAAATTGATATTCGCCAGGGCGCAACGGTTTGAAACAAGTTTTCGAAAAAGAGAGACGGAGACAAAAATGCCAGTGAAAGTCATCATCCCCACGCCGCTGCGTCCTTTCGCGGGCAAGCGTGATTCTGCGGAATTTCCCGCGGCAACTGTAGGCGAAGCGTTGGGCAATCTAACAAAGGAATTCGGCGAGTTGCGCAAGCACCTTTTTACCGAAGACGGAAAGCTGCGCAGTTTCGTGAACGTTTATTTGAATGACGAAGACATCCGCTATCTGGGCAAGGAAGAAACGCCGGTGAAAGATGGCGACGTAGTGAGCATTGTCCCGTCCATTGCGGGCGGGCGTTCTTAATCTTAGGAGCAAAAGGGAAATGGCAACGAAAACGCAGACCGTGGACACGAAAGCGCAGTTCACGAATCTTTCGAAGGACGAAATCTTGCGCTACAGCCGACACTTGATCATGCCGGAAGTCGGCATGGAAGGGCAGCTGAAGCTGAAGAACGCCAAAGTGTTGCTCATTGGCACTGGCGGACTCGGCGCGCCGCTCGGTTTGTATCTCGCGGCTGCAGGCGTCGGCAAGCTCGGCCTGGTGGACTTTGACGTTGTGGACTCGACGAATCTGCAACGCCAGGTTACGTTCGGCGCGCAAGACGTCGGAAAGCCCAAAGCACTTGCGGCCAAAAACCGCCTTTCCAGCCTGAATTCCGACATCGAGATTGAAACCTTCGAGACGAAACTGGAAAGCAGCAACGCTCTCGAATTATTCAAGGATTTCGACATCATCGTGGACGGCACGGATAATTTCCCCACGCGCTATCTCGTCAACGACGCGTGCATCTTGCTGGGTAAACCGAACGTGTACGGCTCGATTTTCCGCTTCGAAGGACAAGTCACCGTTTTCGGCGCGCCGGATGGCCCTTGCTACCGTTGCCTCTATCCTGAACCACCGCCACCCGGGCTCGTTCCCTCTTGCGCCGAAGGCGGCGTACTCGGTGTGTTGCCCGGCATCGTCGGTTCGATTCAAGCCATGGAAACGATCAAGCTCATCATCGGCCGAGGCGATAGTCTTGTAGGGCGGTTGTTGCTTTTCGATGCGCTCGCAATGAAGTTCCGCGAACTGAAGCTGCGCAAGAATCCGAACTGCCCCGTTTGCGGCACGAATCCGACCATTACAAAACTCATCGATTACTACGAATTCTGTGGCGTGCGCGGAGAAGAAGCTCCCGCGTCGGATATTCATGTGCCGGAAATTACACCACGCGAAATGAAATCACGGCTAGATCGCGGCGACGATCTTTTCATCCTCGACGTTCGCGAGCCGCATGAATATCAAATCTGCAATTTGAACGGACACCTGATTCCGCTTGGCGAGCTGCCGCGGCGCGTGCATGAGCTGGACACTTCGAAAGAAATCATCGCGCATTGCCGCAGCGGCAAACGTTCCGCGGAGGCGGTGGACTTCCTTCGTAAGGCGGGCTTCCGCAAAATTCTCAATTTGAAGGGCGGAATTTTGGCTTGGTCTGACGAAGTAGACCCTTCCGTGCCAAAATACTGAAGTGTCATCCACGAAGAGAGCAAGCGAACGCATGAGTGTGTTCGAAGAGATGCTTGCCCACAACGTCCGCTACGCGGAGACGTTCGGCCTTGGCCATTTGCAAACTCCGCCCGTGCGCAAGCTCGTGATTCTCACCTGCATGGATTCCCGCATGGACCTCGAGCAGTTGCTCGGCTTGCAGGTCGGCGACGCTCACATGATACGCAACGCAGGCGGCCTCGCCACGGACGATGCCATTCGCTCGCTGCTGCTTTCCACGCATCTTTTGGGAACGCGTGCGATTGCTGTCATCCAGCACACGGAGTGCGGCCTGCTCTCCATCACTGACGAGCAAATGAGATTTCGTCTCTCCTCGGAAATGGGTCGCGATGCCTCTCACCTCGAATTCCATTCCTTCACGGACCTCGACCGCAATGTCGCAGCTCAGGTGAAGCGCATCCGGGAGCATCCGTTTCTCCCGAAGAACATCGAGGTGCGCGGCTACATCTATGAAGTAAAAAAAGGAACGCTGCACGAAGTGCCCGTAGAGTAGGTACAATGCACGGGTCGTCTTGCAAGTCAGCTTCGCCAAATCCCACGGAAGAAGGAAATAATGCCTGCAGCCAAGATCACCATCAACAGCAACGGTAATATTCGCGTCGAAGGCGATTTCGAAATCGTTGATCCCACCGGAAAGCCCTTCGGCCTCGCGGGACGTACTGCCATCGGCCTGTGCCGTTGCGGCCAATCCGCAAACAAGCCTTTCTGCGACGGTTCGCACAACCGCGTTGGCTTTACTGATCCAGTCGAAGCGCGCGACCTCCCTCCTCCAAAGCCCAAGGTTTAGGACGAAGTCGCGTGCTCCAACGCGAGTGAGACTGTATCAGAATGAGACGCTGTTTCGATTAGGCGATTCTCATCCCTCTCTCCCGTAACTCTCTGGAAACAAATGCCATATTTTGTCCTAGGTGCTCAAAACGCCATTTATGCCGCGTCTCGCCTTAGCGACAGATTTTGCCGCCTGCTTCTCGCCTTGAAGTAAAGCACTAATTATCAATAACTTACAGACGCCCATTTTTGGCCGAAAGAGGGCACAAACGTGCATTTCTTCGGGTTTGTCCTGTTTTTGTCCGTTGTTGGGGGAATTCGTGGGAGATTGGGCCAAAATCATAGGGGTTCTCCGGAAGCGGCCGTCCGCTGCAGCCGTCGCCGCAGTTTCCGCGCTCCTGCTCGTTTTCCTTGGCGCAATTTTCTACCTCCGCGAAACGAACTTTTCCGGCAGCGCGCAAGTCTACCTCTATCTCGAAGTCGGTGGCGTTCTTCTCAGCTTTTGCTACGCCGCAAACGCCCTCGTCCGCTTCCGCGGTACGCATGACCGCACCGCTCTTATCTTGGCTTTCGGGTTTGTTCTCTCTGGAATGATCGAGACCGTTGGCTATTTCAATCTTAGCGGCATGTTGCACGGAACGCCCGCCGCTCTCGCACACATTCCGCTGGGGTGGATGGTCAGCCGCACGCTCCTGGCAGTATTGCTGCTTGCTGCTCTTGCGGTTGAGCGCTTCATGCCGACAGCGCGCCAGCCCAGCAAAGAAATTGCCGGTGTGTTGCTCGTCGTAGCACTCGCGGCCTACGCAACCAGTGCCGCGTTTCTCGCAGCGCCCGCCGCTCCAATCCCGCAAGCATTGCAAATCGTTTCGCGCCCCTGGGATTTGCTTCCCGCGATTCTGTTCTTCTTTGCCGCACTTACCTTCCGCCGCCGCTTCAGGAAAGAAAAGAATGGCGGATCGCTGTACGACTATTCTCTTTTCATCGTGGCGTCGCTCAACGTAGCTTGCCACCTTGCGGCTGCTTTTTCCCGCCATCTTCTGGATGGACCGTTCTTCCTCGCTGAACTGAGCAAAACCGCAAGCTACATCGTGATGCTCTTCGGCGCCTTGCTCGATCAAGCCCGCTTGTTCGACCAGGTGCGCACGCTGGCCGTCAGCGATCCGCTCACTGGCCTGGCCAACTATCGCCGCCTCATCAGCGTCATGGAAGCGGAACTGGATCGCTCTCGCCGTACGCAGCGCCCATTCAGCGTCGTGCTTTTTGATATGGACGGCCTCAAAGCCATCAACGATCAATACGGCCATCTAACGGGCAGCCGCGCCCTCGTGCGCCTCGGAAAAGTTCTTCGCAACCACAGCCGCGCCATTGATACCGCTGCGCGTTATGGCGGAGACGAATTTGCAATCGTCTTTCCGGAAGCCGGACGGGACATCGCCTCCCGCATCGTTTCCCGCATTCGCGAACGCATGGCTATGGAGACGGAAGCTCCTTTGCTTTCAGCAAGCGCCGGCGTGGCCGCGTTTCCGGAAGACGGCGATACACCGGAAAAGCTCCTTGCTGCTGCCGACCGGGCTCTTTACCGCATGAAGCATCGCGGAAGCAGCGTTCAAAATCTGTCGCGAATTGCGGCGTGCTTGTGAGCTGATGCCATGGCGCCCCTTCGCAGCCGTATTTATCCGTTTGATCGTACCGAGAACCGTATCCCGATGGAGATCGGGGTTTTTCTCGAAGGCAACCGGCAAGTGCCCGGTGCGGAATCGACGTTCACGGAGAACGTCAGCGCGAACGGCGCGCGTGTGGTCAGCGTGCGCAAGTGGGAGCCGGACGACCGGCTTGTAGTCACTTCGCGCAATGGAGAGTTTCGTTCCTCGGCTCGAGTGGCCTACTGCCAGCCCCTGCAAAGCGACGGCTTTGCAATTGGCGTGGAATTCCTCGAAGCGAAGGGGCGATGGATTGTTCAAAACGCTAGATAGCTCGGCCAAACGGCGCAGCGGAGAGGAGGGAACGACCGGAACAACGTGAAGATAGAAACTAGCGCAAAGTTTTCTGTAAGCTGAAGCGTCGGTGGGCTGAGAAGGAGCCGCCGGCGCTTCTGTTTTTAGCGCGCGAATCTTTCGCGCGAAATTTATAAGTCCGCGATTTTCAACTCAACGTCCGCATTCTTCCACGATTCCTTGAATTGCCGGTCCACCCACGCCGCATCTGTATTCGAATGCTGAGCCGCGAGCGCTTCTCGCAAGCCGAAAAGCGAGCGCGGATTCCGTGAATTGCGCCGCAAGTCCTCGCGGAACGCCATCTCCGCATCATAGGGCTTGGCTATCTTCATGAACGCGGCTCCCAGCGATTCGCGCACCGGGTAATACCAATCCGCCGGTTCGTCATACGCAAGTTTGTCCTGAGCTTCCACGGCAGCTTGCCAGTGCTTGATTGCGTCTTCGGGTTTTCCCTGTGCATCAGCGAGCCGCGCCGCCAAAACCTCTCTTGCGACCGCGTGCACAACTTTGGAAGAGCTCTGTAGTCCGAACGGCACTTCCGCAGGGACAGCGGCCTCTTCTTTTTCAAACGCAGCAAATTCCGCCGCAGCCTTCGCCGTGTCGTGTTGCATCGCGTAGGCCAGCACGCGCGTATAACGCCAAATCAGATGTGTCTCCGGCAACTCCGCGGCCGGTTCCGGCCGCGCCAGGATCGCATCCCATTTCGAAAACCGCGCGTCCACCCACAGCGGCGTCATGAAAAACTGGTCCAGCATCGGCATCATTTTCGCGTGCGGCATCAAGCGCGCCGCCAATGCGTCCGCCGCTTTTTTCGCTTCCGCGTATCGCCCTTCCATGCACGCTGCCATTGCCAGGAAATGTTCGTTGTGGCTGTGATACATCAGGTCGTACAAAGTGCCGGTGCGATTTGCTTCTTCGGCATAAGCCTTATCTACTTGCGCAGCTTTCGCGTTGCGCTCCACCGCCTGCGAAAAATCCCCTGTGCGCGCATAGATGTGCGAAGGCATGTGCACCAGATGGCCAGCGTTTGGCACGAGTGTTTCCAGCCGCCTTGCGCTGGGCAGCGCGCGTTCCGGATTCGGAGAAGCTTCGAGCGCATGAATGTAGTAGTGATTCGCGCCCGCATGCATCGGATCACGCGCCAGCACGGACTCCAGCACGCGCACGATCTCTTCTGTGTGTTCGCCCGCTTTGCCATCAAGCGTCCACAATTTCCAGGGGTCCAAATCCATCAAGCTCTCCGCATACATCGTTGCCGCATCTAGATCTTCGGGATATTTGCGTGAAAGCGTGCGCATGCCCATCGCGTAGATGTTTGCGAGCTTCTTGTAATCCGGTTTTTCTTCGCCCGAATACCGAAGCATCAGCGTCGTCACATAATCTTGTTCAACGCGCGGCGCATGTTCCGCTAGCCTCGATGCCTTCTGAATAGTGTCGTAGGCAATTTTCTCGCGCTCGGGGTCCACGTCCACGTTGTAATTCGGCCCAACCGCCATCGCAACGCCCCAAAGCGGCATCGGTGATTGCGGATCGAGCTCCGCAGCCTTTTGAAACGAGCGCGCTGCCTCCTCATGGTTGAATCCGTAAAGCAATGTGATTCCCTGATCGAAATAATCCTGCGCTTCCGCGCTCGATGTTTGAATCGCGTGATGCTGCCGTCCCACGGTCGTCAAAGCGAGATTTGCCGGTTTATCTGTGGCTCTCTTTTCCTGTGCATTTGCCGAACAGGCAAGCCCAACCGCAATTGTGCAAAACGCAGCCGTAAGTTTCATCAATGACTCCATCGGGAAATTGCTTTACTCTCCTACAAAAATTGGTGCCCGTGCAAGTTCTTGCCCTTTCGCGCTTCATTTTCCATGACCGACACTCGGCGCTTTTTGGGCAACGAGCATCAGACATTCGCCGAAGAGAAGTGAAAAAGAAAGAAGCGCCGCACGAATCTCCCTGTTCCGTTCTCTTTGTTCGGGATCCTTTTCTTTTCGAAAAGCCAGCAAAGTGTAAAGCCAAATGAACGGGGCGTAGAAGGAATAGAGGTAGCTGATGGGTTTGACATGTGTGTGGAGCGCCTCCTTGATTTGGAATCCCGAAACATGCAACTCATACCGCAACTCGGAAAGAGTCGCGAGGCCGATATGATGAAGCGGATGGCGAGCTGTTTCGTTGAGCGGGCGTCCATCACGGCCAAAAAAACCACTCCCAAGAAATCGCACGCGGGACCTCAGCGCCGTGATGTTTGGAGTCGTCAGCACCAGTATGCCGCCCGGTTTTAGGATGCGGTTGACCTCGCGCAGAAACGAGTAATGGTTTTCCAGATGCTCGATTCCTTCCGTGGAAATTACCGCATCGAATGTCTGGTCCGGCCAGGGAAGCGCTGCATCAAGATTTGCCTCCACAAAGTCCTTGCCGAGAAGGATTGCCGCTCCCGCATCAATATCCGCGCCGATAGCATCGAAGCCTCGTTCTTTGAGTGCCAAAGTGAGCGAAGCACCGCTACCGCATGGGGCATCAAGAATTCGCGTATTGGAGGCCAACCCGAGCGTCGGCAGATGCCTTAGCACGGCATCCTGAATCACGGTGAGCCCCGTGGGGTTCATGCCGTGCGCCGCTTCTTGAGGACGTCTTCGTAAACAGCTATTGTGGATTCCACCATGCGTTTTGCGGAAAATCGTTCCTGCACTTCAAGCCGGCCTGATTTGCTTAGCTTCTTTCGAAGACTATCTTCCGACATGAGTCGCAGCATTGCGGCGGCAAACTCTCTTCCATTTGGCTCAACCACTAAAGCCGTTCGATCGTGATCCACGACTTCCACCAATCCTCCCCGGTTCGTTGAGATCGAAGGCACACCCGCAGCCATCGCTGCTTGCAGCGCCGTCCCAAGCCCCTCGAATTCAGAAGGAAAAACGAAGCCGTCAAGCGCGTCGTAAGCGCTCGCGACATCCTTTACGAATCCGGGGAAAAGCACGGCTTCCGATTGTCCAAGCCGCTTCGTGAGCGCCACCAGTTCCACACGACACTCGCCATCGCCGGCAAGCAAAAGCCGCGCTTCTGGATGCAACTGTCGCACTATAGCCAGCGCCTCGATCAAATGTCGCTGACCCTTTTCCGGAACAAAAACGCTTACGCAGCCGAACAGGAACTCGTGATCCTGAATGCCCCACTGCCTTCGCGCAGCGCTTCGCTGGATGGCTGATGCCAGCGGTGGAATTTCGACTCCTTCATTCACGATCGAAATTCTATCTGGAGCGATTCCAGAATCGATCAGACTTTGTGCGACATTCCTGCTGTTCGGCACAAATCGTTCCACCGCTTGATATCGCGCGCGCGAGACAGAGTTCTTTCCAAGTGGAAAGCCGATCCTGCGCGAAAGAAGAAGCGGTAACCTCTTGTGCGTTCCGGCTAGCCACGCGGCGGTTAGCGCATGAGGTTCGTTGAGATGAACCAAGTCAAAGCCATCCCGCGCCACCAATCCTCGGATGGCTCTGGCCGCCCATGCGCGTAAACCGAGTTGAGCTACGGCATGTACGCCAATTCCAGATTCCACGCTGCACATTGCCAGCGGCGAATCACGCGCAGCCACAAGTTCAATCTCCACCTTGCTTTCGCGTAGACCGCGCAAGGTTAGCAGCGCTTGGCTCTGTCCGCCGCGCCACTCCCGTTCCAGGTCCACAAAAAGAATTTTCATCGTGATTTATGTTCTTGTTCTTCGCGTACAAGCACGCCGAGCTTTTGAAATTTCAGCCGCACCGATCGCGCTGCCATCTGCGCGATCAACGCCCCACGGTACCCGTCCAAAAACCCCAAGCGAATGAAGAAATTCTGCAAAAACGTCCACGGTGTGGCTAGCCACATGGCCGCGCGCCAGCTTCGTTTTCCCTCGTCAAACATCTTCTGCGCAGCGAGCGTGGAATATTTCTCTGCTTTCGCCTCATGCTCGGCAAAATTCTCTACCGTGTAGTGCAGCAAATCGCCTTTCAGGCAGCCTGTCTCGCCCTCAAATTCCAGCGTTTCGTGAACGATCCCGCTGTATTTTGCCGCATCTTTACGGTAAAGCCGCTGCTGCAAATTCGGATACCAGCCAGAATGCCGCACCCAACCGCCCAAGTACCAAGTCAGTCGGGCCATTTCATACGCATTTAGTTTTGCTTCCTGCTGTTTCCACTCCAGCAGCGAGGCGCGCAACTCCTCGCTCAATTCCTCATCCGCGTCCAGCGTATAAATCCATTCACAGCTCGCCTGCGCCCCTGCGAAATTCTTCTGATCGCCAAAATTCGTCCAAGCGCGAAAGGAAACTTTCGCCCCATGCTCGCGCGCAATTTCCAGCGTACGATCCGTGCTCCCGCAATCCACTACGATAATTTCCTCGGCAACGCCCTGCGCGGACTTCAGCGCGCGCGCCAAATTCTTTTCAACGTTCAGTGTAATTACGCAAAAGGAGATGCGATTCATCGGCCGCGGTTATCTTGAGGTCTTCTTCGAACTCGGCACGTTTTCGTGACCACCTTCACGACCTGCCTATGCCTTGCGTTCGAAAATCACGCGAATCAGGCTGCTTCCGATCCTGAATTCACCGCCATTCTGCAGCATCGCGGCGCGCACCCGCTCATCTTCAAAAAAGGTTCCGTTCGTGGAATCCAGATCTTTCAAGTTCATGTACGTCTCCTTGACTTCCAGTAGGCAGTGGTGTCGCGAGACTTCCGGGTCATTCAAGCTGATGTCCGCCCCTTGCCTTCCCAAAATCACGCTCGCCTTCTCGAGTTTCCGCAGCAAACCTTTGTCCGGCCCCTCAACAACGCTGAGGCTCGCCGTTACGCCTGCAGGCAGCGCCAGCTCCGCGTCAGGAAAGCCCAGTCCAGAACCGGCTCCTTCCGCTCCCGTTCGCGCGAACGACGGCAGCGGCGACATCACAATCGTCGCATCCGGCTTCAGCTTTACCTCGACCACCGTCGGCTTGTCGCATTTTGAGCAGCGAAATTGCACCTTCGAGTGGCGCGCGATTTCCGCGTCCTTCAGAACGTGTTCTGCGCCGCAATTGCCGCACTTCGCTTTCATATCCTTCCAGTATAGCGTTTCCCGCAGACCGCCTGCCTCCTATGTTAGGATTAAAAGTTAAACAACCAGCAGGAGACGCGCCGTGACGGAACATATTTCGCGCAAGGAACTGAAGAAGGACAAAATTCGGGAATCGTTCGAACACGGCGCCGAAGCCGTCTATTCCCACAGCAAAGCCGCAGGCATTTTGGTCGCGGTGATTCTCATCATCGTCGTTGGCTACGCCGGCTGGAAATTTTACTCCGATCGGCAGACGTTGCAAGCATCCGCAGCGCTCGACGACGCCTTGAAAACTTTCAACGCGCGCATTGGCTTGACCAGCCCTTCTGCGGAGTCCAGCGACATCTCTTTTCCGACTGAGCAAGCGCGTGCCGAAGCGAGCGTACAAAAATTCTCTGCCGTAGCGGATAAATATCCCCGAACGAATCCCGGCCGCCTCGCGCGGTACTATCAGTCGCTCGCCCTCGAAGATCTGGAACGGCACAACCAGGCACTCGAAGAACTGAAAAGGCTTAGCTCGGGCAGCGACAAGGAACTAGCCGCGATGGCACAATATCAAACTGCAAACATCTATGCGCGCACGGGAAAAACCGATGACGCCATAAAAATTTACCGCGCGCTCGCCGATGCCAAATCCGTATTCGTTCCGCGTCCTTTGGTCTTGGTGGAGCTCGCCGACCTGCTACGTCAGAGCAATCCCACGGAAGCTTCGAATCTCTATCAGCAAATCAAAAAAGAATTTCCGGACAATACTTCAGTTTCGGAGCGCGCTGACCGCGGTCTGGGCATGATCGCGCCAAAATCCTAACGCTCTAATCGTCCACAAGCCCAAAGGTGCAGCCATCGAACGCGACTCCACGCTCGTCACCTGGGCAATGCGGGAAGCGCAATCACGCGGCCGCCATTTTCCTGAGGCGCCGCACCCTTATCGGGGGGAATATGCGCGGGACCGTGATCGCATCATTCACGCGCGCGCGTTTCGCCGCCTCGAATCCAAAACGCAGGTTTTCACCACTCGATACTCCGATCACTTTCGCAACCGCTTGACGCACACTCTGGAAGTCGCGCAAATTGCGCGTACCGTCGCCGGAGCCCTCGGCTTGAATACCGAGTTGGCGGAAGCACTCGCGCTCGTTCATGACATTGGCCATCCGCCTTTCGGCCACGCCGGCGAGCGCAAGCTGGACGAGTTGATGCATCCGCACGGCGCTGGCTTCGACCATAACCTTCACGCCTTGCGCATCGTCGAACAGTTCGAACAGCGTTATCCCGCTCATCCTGGCCTGAATCTTACATTTGAGGTCCGCGAAGGCATCATCAAGCACTCGCGTGACTATTCCGCCGAGAAATTTCCGGAACTGAGCGAGTATTTGCTCGATCAACGCCCGCCTCTTGAGGCGCAACTCATTGATCGCGTGGATGAAATTGCGTACAACACGGCGGATCTGGACGACGCCCTAGAAGCGGAACTGCTCGATGTGGACCTGCTGCTGCACGAGGTGCCCATATTTTCGGAAGCGTTCGCCCAGGTCAGCAAGATTTTTCCCGCGGCTCCGAAAAAATCGCAATTTAACGAAGCGCTAAAGCGTGTGCTCGACTATTTGGCAACCGAACTCATTACTGAAACGCGACGCCTGGTGGCTGAGCACATCGTCCAATCTGTGACTGATGTTCGATATGCTCCGATTCGACTCGCGCAATTCAGCAAAAAAGCCGCGAATGATAACGCCACACTGAAGAAATTTCTATTTGCACACATCTACGATCACCCGGCCATCGCGGAAGATCGCAATCGCTCCGTGAAAGCACTCGAAGAACTATTTCGTTTTTATTTACACAAAGAGGATTCGATGCCTCCGGCCCATGAGGCACTCACCGCCTACGCGCCGCGTCCCGTGGTTGTCTGCGATTACATTGCGGGAATGACGGATCAGTTTCTGCTCAAGCAGCACCGCGAACACTTCTCCGCCTAGGCTTGGTCTATTCGTTTGTGTCAAAAGTATTGCATGCCGCCATGGATCCGCTATCCAGTCCCTTGCGAAACCAGCTCATGCGCTGTTGAGAACTGCCATGCGTAAACGTTTCCGGGCTCACGTGGCCCGTCGCCATCTTCTGCAGTCGGTCGTCTCCGACCGCCGCCGCCGCTCCCAGCGCCGATTCCACATCGCCGCCTTCCAGCAATCCACGCTGCTGCGTCGAATGAGCCCATATCCCTGCAAAACAATCCGCTTGAAGCTCCAGGCGCACAGAGAGTGAATTCTGTTCTCGCGGATTTTGCTCCTGCAGCCTCCGCACTTTGCTCTCAATCCCAACGAGCTTTTGCACGTGATGCCCGACTTCGTGCGCCAGCACGTACGCCTGTGCGAATTGTCCCGGCGCTCCGAATCGCTGCTTTAGTTCATCGTAAAAGCCGAGGTCAATGTACACCTTCTCATCCTGCGGGCAATAGAAAGGCCCTGTTGCAGATTCGGCAGAGCCGCAGCCCGATTGCGTATAGTTGCGAAAAAGAACCAGCTTCGCGTGACGATAGGGTTTGCCCGCCTGCTGCGGAAGAATCTGCTCCCAATTGTTCTGCGTGTCGTCCAAAACGAACGACACGAATTGCACGAGCGGTTTTTCCGCTTCGGTTCTCGCGGGATTCGGCCGGCTCACTGCGGGCGAACCAGTCGGCCCCCCGCTAAGCAATGCAAAAAAGTTTTGTTTGAAAATTAGACTCAGAAGCAGCAATACAATTGCGCCGCCGATTCCAAGGTGCATACCACCGAATTGAAAGCCGCCTCCACCCGAACCTTCTTCGTCGCGGCGATCCTCAATGTCTTGGCTCTCGCCTCCGGGTGTCCATTTCATGGCTGGCTCTCCTGCCGCTGATAATCAGGATCGTAGCACTCTTCAATTCCCGCGAGAGAGTGAAAGCATTAGAACGAGATAGTTTTTCAAGTTTTGCGTAATCAAGAAATTCTCTTTCACGTGCTTATGGCCCTGCTCGCCTAGCTTCTGCGCGATTTCCGGGTGCGAAAGTAGAAAGCGTATTTGATAAGCCGTGCCTTCCACCGAATGTGCGAGCAGCCCCGTGTGTTTGTGAATCACTTGCGTCGGAATTCCGCCCACCGCTGACGCCACCACCGGCTTCCGCTTCCAAAGTGCCTCCGCAACGGTGAGCCCAAATCCTTCACGCAAGCTCTTCTGAATGACCACCGTTGAAGCTCGTTGCAGCGCGTTCACTTCCAGCGGCGCCCACGTCGGCAGCTCCAGAACATGAATGTCCGGGTCAGCATCTGCCTCTTTTTTGACTTCATCCAAAACGATCGCTCCTTCTGGATCGTCCGAAGCGCCGCCGCCCGCCAGCACAAGCTGGCAATCGAAATAGCGCTTCACGATCCGGTACGCGCGAATCACGCCCACCGGGTCCTTCAGCCGGTCAAATCGCGAGATCTGCGTCAGAATCGGCCTCTGTGGATCGATCGAAAACCGTTTCAATACCGACCCGATGAAACCTTGATCCAGGTCACGATTTTTTTCCGAGAGTGGATCAATGGAGGGATAAAAGAGGTACTGCGGAACTGCGAGTTGCCGCGAAAACTCCGGCGACGAAAAAATTGCCCCATCATACTGCGCGACGTAAGGCTCCAAAAATCCCCACACTGCCGAATTCGGCCGCGAGAGGTCGATGTGGCAACGCCAGATCCAGTGGCCCGCTTTCTCACGCCGTGCTTCGATCAACGCCGCGGGCTGTGGATCATGGATGATCGTGAACTCCGCATCCTGTCGCACCAATTCGTAGTTGCGCACGTTGTATTCACGGAAAATTGCAAAATCCTCGGCATTTGACGCATACGTCCCGCCATGCAAAGCGTTGTGAAATGCCTTCGTCACTTCAAAAAAATCCATTCCGCCTTCCATCACATCCCAGTGAACATCCAGCTCCAGCTCTTCCGCCAACGGAATCAGCCGGTTCAAAATTTCCGCGACTCCTCCGCCCACTGCCGTCGAATTCACCATTTGAACTCGTTTTCCGCGTAACGGCTTTGCCAGTGCTCGCAACTCTTCTACTTCCGGCTCGCCCAGGAGCGGCACGTATTCATCCAGTGGAATCCGGTTCAAGACTTGCGTTGCTATCATCCCTTTTTCTCCTCAAGCTCGATCAGTCGGACAAGGCTCGACCGCGCGCTGTCCAGCGTGTTTGTGTACACGTCAATTCGGTTCACGTGATTGGCCAGCGTTTCCAGCCCCAGGCTGTTGGATAGCCAAATTGAAAAATCGTTTGTGCGCAGATGCAACCGCAGTCGCGAGGAGATGAAATGAAAATAAAACGAGGCATGGCTCAGCCTTTCGATACCTTCGCGAAATTCACGCAGCGTGCATGCGGTGCGCCCCAGCGATTCGGTAACCTCCACACCCTCGCAAAAATAAAATCGCTCGAGCGCTTCCTGTCGCGCGTAGTTGGGATACTGCATGCAATAGCCGCTCACCACGCGCCGCAAATCGCTCCGCAGCTCTGCAATTGAAAGATAGTCTCGAATATCCAGTGCGGCCAATTGTTCCGCCAGCTCATCACGATTGGCGGAGGCCAGCACCCATTGCGCAAAATCATTGGAAAATCCTTCGGTCAGAAAATGGTGGCTCTCCAGCGTCTGAAATGTGTGGTGAAATATGGAAGCGTCGCTGCACTCTTCGAGACCTTTCAGAAATTCCGTCAGCGTTCCCGCGGATTGATTTCCAATTCTAGTCAAGTACGCCACCGTGAAAAACGAAAAGGGAGTCCGTTCCGCTTGTGCCGTGCTCGTCATTTATGTTCTGCCTCCACGTGTCCCGCTTCTTCCTGACGTGCTGGAGACTCAAATCGTTCCGGTGCGTCAATGCGAATTTCCGTCAAATCGGAGAGCAGATTTGCCGCCCAGCGGTAGATGTTGTGTTCACGGATGTTTTTCCGCATGTGCCGCATGCGCGCTGCCTGTTCATCTTCCGGCATTTCCAGGGAACGGAAGATCGCTCCGGCAAGCTGCTGCACGTCATAAGGATTTATTAGCAACGCGTCGGTCAGTTCCAATGCCGCGCCGGCAAACGTGCTCAGGATCAGCACTCCGCGCTCATCTTCGCGCGACGCAATGAACTCCTTCGCTACAAGATTCATCCCGTCGTGTAGCGACGTTACCAGGCACACTGACGCCGCGCGATAGAACCGTGTGATCTCCTTGTGCGAATGGTGTTTTCGCAGGAGCAGAATCGGTTTCCAGCGCCCATTCTGGAATCGCGCGTTGATGCGTTCCGCCTCCACGGAGACCTCTTCCAAAAATTGCCCGTACCGCGGAATATCCGTCCGGCTCGGCGCGCCGATTTGCACGAACGAGAATCGCTTTTGATACTCGGGGTGAATTTCCAGAAAGCGTTCGATCCCGCGGAATCGTTCAAGAATTCCCTTTGTGTAGTCCACGCGGTCCACGCCGATTCCGAGGAGCGATGCCTCAATCCCAAGTTCTTCGCAGAGCGCAGCCCGCTCTTCCCCGGAACTCTTCCACACGCGATTGTCGGAACCATTTTCAGGAAACGCCACACTGATTGGGTAGGGTCGCACCAGCGTGACGTGGCCCTGGCGATTGACCGCAAAACGATCCCACTCCGTCAGCGCTTCGAGCGCGCGATCCACCGTCTCCAAAAAATTATTGCAGTGCGTCTGCGTATGAAAACCGATTAAATCCGCGCCGAGCAAACCACCCACAAGTTCGCGCTGCCACGGACAAATCCCAAACACCTCCGGATTCGCCCACGGGATGTGCCAGAAAATCGCGATGCGCGCATCTGGCCGCGCCTCTTTCACCATTCTCGGCAGCAGCGCAAAGTGATAGTCCTGCGCCAGCAAAATCGGCGATTCCGTGCCTTCCATCTCCTGCAGCACTGCATCCGCGAATCGCCGGTTTACTTCCTGGTAGTACGCCCAGTCTTCAGGCCGAAAGGTGGGGCGAGTGTGTGCAATGTGGCATAGCGGCCAAAGTCCTTCATTCGCAAATCCCTGGTAATAACCTTTTTCTTCTTCCGCATTTAACCACACGCGCCGCAACGTATAACTCGGATGATCTGGCGGAACACGCAAATGATCCTGCGCGTCCACCATTTGGCGATCTGCAGTTCCACTCCCATGCGCGATCCATGTGCCATCGCACGCTACGAGCACCGGCTCCAGCGCCGTCACCACGCCGCTCGCGGGAACGATCGTTTCGATCTCGCGCTGTCCCAGCATGTGGATGTAGGGTTCGCGATTAGAAACCACGAATAGCGGCTTGTTGTGCAATTTATTGCGTAAACTCACGCGCAAACGTTCTGCGGTCCACTGTGTGGCGTTCGTATCGCGCAGCCGCGCCTCTTCTTCTGCTGCCGCGCGCGCCACGCCCAAGTCGCGCGCCAGGTGTGTTACTTCCACATTGATCTGATCGAAAAGTTCGCCTCGTGGAAGCGCGTGCCCTTTATGACTTTCTCCCCTGCGTAATTGCTGCAACCACTTCACTGTTTTGCGGAGCGGATCCATGAACGTCCACCGCACAAGCACGAGTGCCAAGGCCGTAATCAAAATCGTCTCGAGTAAAGCGGTCAGGAGGGAATCGCGCAGCGTATGCAAAATACGCGAATCGATATAGCTTGTGTCGTAGATGAGCAACAGCGCGCCCGCCGCTTTGTCATCGCGGTGGAGCGGAAGCGAATAAAAATACAGCGGCGTTTCGCCGATTGATCCGGTATCACTCTCGCCTTTATCGTGCGCAACGGTTTGCAAAGCAATTTGCGGCGCGCTTTGAAAACGAGATCCCAGTGTGGATGTCATCACGAGCAGCGATCCATCCGCCTGGTACACCGCAATTCCTTTCATGTGCTCGCGCTGCGCAAAACGATCCACGAGACGTTGCATCGCTCGCTCGGATCCGTGCCCGCCCTTCTCGAATTGCGGCTCGATGGATTCCTGCAAACTCTCCGCAAGAAGTTCCGCGCGCCGTGAAAGGTCGTTGCGCAAATTCCTGCGTTCCGTCCGCACTTGATACGCTGCAAAAAGTAGCGACACCACTGCCACGCTAACGATCAATGGCAGCACAATTTTTAGTGTCGTGCGCATCGAGAGCCTCGAATTGCTTCAACGACGACAAACAGAGTGGATACACCAATGGAGAATCAGGCTGGGGCCCGGATTTGCTAGCGCACGGTGGGTGCCATAAGCCCGGCTCTCGTATTAAGCTGCTGTAGTTTCACAACGTTACCATAACAACAGTGATTTGAGCAGATGTCTATCAGCACAATGATGTAAGAAAAATTTACACGCTCAGGGTGGTACCAGAACCGCTCACACAGGTTCATGCGGAAAGCGCATATTTGTCTTTCGCTCAAGTACGGCCGGGAATCTGCGAGAATACTAGCCGCGAACTTGGTCTTTGCTGAATGCTCATGAGCCAAACTCAAACATCCTGGCCACTCAAGAAAACGCAGCAGCTCGTTTATGTCGAGCTGGGTCCGCACAACGGCGGAATGGTGCTCGGTATTTGCGAAGAGGGATTCAGTTTTCGTGCCGTCGCACCGCTCAAAGCGGATGGACCTGTGAATTTCGCGTTTGCTCTCGACGGAAATCGCCGCTTGCAGGGAACCGGCGAAATTGCGTGGAGCGAAGAAGATGGGAAAACCGGCGGCTTGAAATTCTCAGACGTCTCGCCGCAATTCCGCGAGTCTTTGCGCTTTTGGCTTGCAGCTGATGCCGAAGCAAAAAATGTAGGGCGCGAAGTTACCCCGGCGGTCGCGCTCCCGCTCGATTCGATGGAGAAGCTCAAAGCGAGTGTTCGCGTGGACGATGCAGAGGAAGCGAAGCCGCCCGTTTCACCGCGGCCCGTTGAAGCAAAGCCTGCGCTGCCGCAACCCGTCGAAACAAAGCTTCCTGAAACAGAACCTCCTGAAACAAGACACGTTGAAACAGAATCCGTCGAGGCGACCCCAGTCGCAGCAAAGCCCATTGTGGCGAGGCCTGTCGAGACAAAGCCCGTTGAAGAGGCCCCCGCCGATAAATCGCCGCTCGAAGTTACTGCGCAACTTCCAGAACCAGAGCCCCCTGAAACAAAATCTCTCGAAGCGAAGCCCGCTGAGACAAGAGCCTTCGAGATAAGACCTGTTGAAAAAACTGCGGCCGAAATCATGCTGCCGCGTCCGGAATCACAGCAACCTGTCGAGGCGCCTGCGGAGTCAGGTCCTTCTTTGCCAAAGCTGCAACTCTCCTTCGTGCCCACTCCTGCCGAACCTGTGGCGGAAGCTATTCCGGAGGAGAAAAATATTCCGACTGTCGTGTACGTACCAGCCGATGCTCCTTCAGAAGCGACGGCTCCGATATTCGTTCCGCCACCGCAACCACAACATGTTGCGTCAGAAATTCCCGGGCCAGCTCCGGAAGTTTTGGCGCCGGCGATTCCGATGCCGCCTTTTCCACGAACGCCGCATGAAATCGCGCCTGACGAATCCTTGTTGGATGATGCCGAGGTCACTGAATCGCCTCGGCTCAATCGCGCTGTGGCCGCGGGAATCATCGGTCTGGCGCTCGCCGTAATTCTTGTCGCGCTCGTTCTGAGTTTCCAGCGCGAAGTTGGCGAAGCGCTGATCCGTGCGGGGCAAATGTTGGCCGGAGAAGAAAAATCCGGCACAGAAAATTCACCACCGCCGGTTGAAGCAAAGCCGAAGCCAACATCGGAAGCGGTTCCACCGGAAGCAGCGGCGTATGGGCTCGGCACCCCAGGCGCGGAGCCCTCGGCTGACAAATCTTCCTCAAATTCTTCAAAGCAGCCCGTTTCGACTTCGGTGCCACATACTCCGGAGTCGAATGTTCTGTTGCCTCCTTTTGGTGTCGTTCCGGCGGAAGGCGACACGGGACAAAAAGAGTTTGAGCAGGTGCGGAATATTCTGAAAGGGAACCATCGGCAGAGGGACCTTTCGCTGGCAGTGCAACTCTTGTGGACGGCGGTACGCAAGGGAAATGTTCCGGCCGAAGTGACGCTGGCGGATCTTTTCGCGCGCGGCGACGGCGTGGCGCAAAGCTGTGAACAGGCCCGCGTCCTTCTGCAAGCGGCCATCCAAAAAGGAAGCCCGGAAGGCCGCAAACGGCTGGAACTCTTGAAACTGCATGGGTGTCCGTAAAAGCGCTTCTCAAGTACCAAAGCTCCCTTCCTTGGTTTTGCGCAAGTGACCTGATCACCTTCAATTTCTTGCTGTAAGACATGTAAGACATATACTTCATGTAATACAAACACTGCCGCTGGAGATTCTTATGCTCTCGATCCGTTTAAAACCCGCACTAGAACGCCGTCTCAACCGCCTCGCCAAGCAAACGGGACGCACCAAGACCTTTTACGCCTCCAAACTCATCGAGGAGAACCTCGAAGACCTGGAGGACCGCTATCTCGCCGAGGCTCGGCTAGAGAAACGCGGCAAGCGTTTCACGAGCGCACAAGTGCCGAGGCAGCTCGGCTTGGACGATTGAACATGACGAAGGCGCCGTGCAGGACCTCAAGAAACTCGATCCTCAGGTGCAGCGCGAGATTCTAAAGTTCATGGACAAGCGCATCGATCGTTCGGAAGGCCGACGCTCGTTTGGCAAGCCCTTGCGGCACAGCAAATTCGGGCTTTGGCGTTACCGGTTGCGCGACTACCGCATCATTTGTCAGATTCAGCGAGCCAAGTTGGTCGTCCTTGTTGTCGCCGTCGGTCACGCTAGCAGCGTCTATGACGAATAGTGAGGGCATCTCGCGCTATTTGCGGCGAGAGCGGGGCCAGCGGGCTTCGATGGTGGTGTTTAGGCCGCCGCGTGGAGTGAATTCACCGCGGACGACGCACCATTCGGGGCGGATGGCAGAGACAATATCGTGGAGGATTTTGTTGACAGCGTTTTCGTAGAAGATGCCGAGATTGCGGTACGCGAGAAGATACATTTTTAGTGCTTTCAGCTCGATGCAGGATTTTTTCGGCATGTATTCGATGATGATGGTGCCGTAATCGGGCAAGCCGGTTTTGGGGCAAACGGAAGTGTATTCAGGATAGCGCGTGGTGATGACGTAGCCGGGAAATTGATTGGGCCAGGCGTCGAGTTTTGGTAGCTTTGCCTTGATTCCCGCTTTCGCGTGGTGGTCCGTGTAGTCGGCCATGAGTTCTCCTGATGTGTAATTTTAACGCATTGTGAAGATGGGAGCACACCGCAGCTTGTGGCTTGAAACACGGGAAAAGTTCGCTTATCCTCTTCGCGTCTCCCCTTGGACCTGCGGGTCATTGCCATGATCCAGTGCCCATCCTGTCATTCCACTGCATGCCGTCGCTCGAGGCGCCGCGGATTTGCCGACTTCGCGTACAGTTTGGTCGGTCTCGTTCCTTGGCGGTGCACCAGCTGCGAGCACCGCTTTCGCGCGCACTCACTGCCACTCGCTCATTGGAAATATGCTCACTGCGCGATTTGTGGGAATCTGGATTTGAAGCGAATTTCGCCGGAGCACGTTCCCGGCGTCAGGGGCACGATTGGACGTCTCTTGGGATTGCCTTCCCTGCGTTGCGAACCATGCCGCAATAAATTCTTTTCAGTGCGTCCATTGAAGGAAGATCCCTCTGCCGGGACCACTGAAGAGCAGCAAAAGGTTGCGTAGGAGCCTAGCGGCTTGAACGCCCGGTTACCCCATGCGAAAATAGAAGTTGTCTAAAGGCGCAAGTTGGGTAGCTTGCGCGTTTTCATCGGCGATATCGTCTAAGGGTTAGGACGTAGCCCTCTCAAGGCTAAAATCCGGGTTCGAATCCCGGTATCGCTACCAATCGTTTGCGTTCTCCACTCGTGAGAAACCCTAAACAGATGCGGCACAGCGCGTGCGCGGACGATTGCGGTTGGACGCATGGAAATTCGAAGGCAAAATGCGGGGTGCGATTTTGACCCACGCGGTTTGGTTCAAGGAAGATAGCAAGGGAGGACAGTGCCCGGCATGAGTTCGCGCAATCCTGCAGTGCCCCTCAGCAAAAATGATCATCTCCTTCGTTGGGTTGAGAAGATGGCGGAATTGACCCGCCCGGCCAAAATTCATTGGGTGGATGGCTCGAAACAGGAATACGACAAGCTGTGCTCCGAAATGGTCGCGAGCGGGACGTTCATCAAGCTAAACGAAAAACTTTGGCCGGGATGTTTTTACGCGCGCTCCGACGCGAGTGATGTAGCGCGCGTCGAAGATCGCACTTTTATTTGCTCGTATGCGAAAGACAATGCCGGCCCCACGAACAATTGGGAAAACCCATACGAGATGCGGAAGAAGTTGAAGGGGTTTTTCAACGGCTCGATGCAAGGGCGGACGATGTATGTGCTGCCTTTCAGCATGGGACCGATCGGTTCGCCCATGGCGAAAATCGGCGTGCAACTGACGGACTCGCCGTATGTGGTCGTCAGTATGCGCATCATGGCGCGGATCGGGGAAGCAGTAATTGAGGAGATTGATCGCGGCGCGCGCGTCGTGCCTTGCATGCACTCCGTGGGGATGCCGCTCGCCCCGAAACAAAACGATGTTCCGTGGCCTTGCAACAAGGAAAAGTACATCGTTCATTTTCCGGAGACGCGCGAGATTTGGTCGTACGGCTCCGGCTACGGCGGCAACGCTCTACTGGGCAAAAAGTGTTTCGCGCTGCGCATTGCTTCGAACATCGCGCGCGACGAAGGCTGGATGGCCGAGCACATGCTCATTCTCGGAGTCGAAGATCCCAAGGGCGAAAAGACGTACGTTGCGGCGGCATTTCCAAGCGCTTGCGGCAAAACCAATTTCGCGATGCTGATTCCGCCAAAGGGATTCGAAGGCTGGAAGGTTTGGACGGTCGGCGACGACATCGCGTGGATACGGCCGGATGAGAATGGGGCGCTTCGAGCGTTGAACCCTGAAGCGGGATTTTTTGGTGTTGCGCCTGGAACCTCCGTGAAGACGAATCCGAACGCGATGGCCACTTTGGCGAAGAACACGATCTTCACGAACGTCGCGCTCACACCGGAGGGCGGCGTGTGGTGGGAAGGCATGACGGATGAGCCGCCCGCGGAATGTTTGGACTGGCAGGGGAAGAAATGGACTCCACAGATTGCGAAAGAGACGGGCGCAAAGGCGGCGCATCCGAACGCGCGATTCACTGCGCCAGCTTCGCAGTGCCCGACGATTGATCCTGCTTGGGAAGATCCGAATGGCGTGCCGCTACATGCGATTATTTTTGGCGGGCGACGTGCAACTACGATGCCGCTCGTCTATCAGGCGTTCAACTGGAGCTCCGGTGTGTACATCGGCGCCACCATGGGCTCGGAAATGACCGCTGCAGCTGCCGGCGCCGTCGGCAAAGTGCGGCGGGATCCGATGGCGATGCTGCCGTTCTGCGGTTACCACATGGGCGATTATTTCCGGCACTGGATCAAGATGCAGCGCTCGCTGAGCGTCACGCCGCGGATTTTTCACGTGAACTGGTTCCGCAAAGATGCGCAAGGAAAGTTCATCTGGCCGGGCTATAGCGAAAACATGCGCGTCCTCAAATGGATCGTGGACCGCGCTCGCGTCCGCGCCTTCGCCCGCGAAACGCCCATTGGCTGGATGCCCGACTACGATGACATGAAATGGACCGGCCTCGATTTCCCGCGCGAAAAATTTGAAGCCCTCCAGCAATTTGACAATAAAGCCTGGCGCCACGAAGTCATAGACCACGAGGAACTCTTCATCGAGCTCCACGACCATCTGCCCAAGGAGATGGTGTACGAACGCGAACTCCTTATCTGCCGGCTATAATGCGACGGCCGATTATTTCTTTCCGTAAGGCCGCGAACTAGTGATCCCTTTTCCTTCCGTTACGCTTACGGTTTGGCTTGCGTTGATATTGGAGAGCTTTTCGATTTGGCCGCTGGGCCAGCGGATTTCGATGGAATCGGTTTTGGTCTGTTGGCCGAGACCGAAAGTTAAGACGAGTTCGCTGGCGGAGAGGTAGCTGGAGCCGCTGCGGAGCATTTGCGTTTGCGTGCCGTCGGGCGTGGCGACGCGGACGACGGCGCCGATGCCGTCGCGATTGGATTTCGTGCCGATAAGTTTAATGCGCAGGCTGTGATTTGGCGTGCCGGTCGCTTCGTTGCGGAACAAATAAACCGGGCCGCCGTTTGTGGAAAGTAATACGTCGAGGCGGCCGTTGTTAAAGACGTCGGCGTAGGCCACCGAGCGTCCCACTCGCGCCGCGGCAAAACTCGCGCCCGCGGATTTTGTTGCTTCCACGAATTTTCCTTTGCCCTGATTGTGGAATAGGTGCGGCGGCTCGGCGAATTTTACATTGGCCTGCACTTTTTGAATGTCGGGGTCAATGTGGCCATTCACCACGAGAATGTCTTGCCACCCATCGAGATCGTAGTCGAAGAAAAAACAGCCGAAACCCAGCGTGAGCAGGGAAGCGCGGCCGACCTCGGAGCGCGGCGCTTCATCTACAAAGAGGCCGCGACCTTCGTTGTGATAGAGCGAAATCATTTGGTTCGAGAAATTCGTAATCATCAAGCTGGTGTTCCCGCTGCGGTCGTAATCGGCGGTGTCCACGCCCATGCCGGCGCGAGCTACGCCGTCTTCGCTAAACGCTACGCCCGCGACGATAGCTTTTTCGGTGAACGTTCCATTGCCGTTGTTGCGATAGAGCTTGTTCGGCTGCGTGTCGTTTGAAAGCAGAATGTCCGGCCAGCCGTCGTTGTCAAAATCGAGAATCGCGATGCCGAGCGTCTTGGAGGTCGGCTCGTAGAGTCCGGATTTTTGCGTCACGTCCGAAAAAGTCCCGTCGCCATTGTTGTGCCAAAGACGAATCGAAGCGCCCTTGTAAGATTCCGGCGTGCAGTACGATTTGCTTTTTCCATCGAGGGTGCAATAAAGGTCTGTTTCCGGCGACCACTGAACATAATTTCCAACGACAAGATCGAGGCGGCCATCCTCGTCATAATCCACCCAAGCCGCGCTTGTGCTGAATTCCTTTACGCCGCCAAAACCGGCTTTCTGCGTAACGTCCGTGAAGGTTCCGTTGCCGTTGTTGTGAAAAAGATGGTTTTGGCCGTATGCCGTAACGAAAAGATCGTCGTAGCCATCGTTGTCGTAATCGCCGACGGCGACGCCCAAACCAAACATCTCCACATCAAGCCCCGCCTTGTGCGTCTCGTCGGTAAACGTTCCGTCGTGATTGTTGTGATAGAGCTTTGGCGTCGTGCGTTTCAGCGCGTGCCCGGGCCAGTCCGTTCCATTGACGAGGAAAATGTCCGGCCAACCATCATTGTCGTAGTCAATGAACGCCACTCCCGGGCCAAGCGTTTCGGGTAAATACTTTTTTCCGTACGCGCCGTTGTTGTGGACGAAGCGAATGCCTGCCGGTTGGGTGATGTCACGAAATTCGACGGGACCTTTTGCAGCGGACGATTGCGCCTGAAGCTCTGGCGAAGAAATGATTAGAGCGGAAACGAACAGCGCAAGAGCGGTCTTCGTCACGAATTCCCCATGAGTTCGTCGCGGCCAACGCCGAGGGCATCAGCCACGCGATTGATGTAGTTGAACCACGATGCGATCAGCGTAATTTGTAAAATCCCTTTGTCGTCAAACCCCGCCGTGCGCAGCTTTTCGTGATCTTGCGGGCTGCACTTCGTCGCATCCTTGGTAAGCTTCACAACATAGTCCAGCATCGCGCGGTCCTGCTCGCTGATAGGCGCAGTTCTGTAATCGCGCCTGAGCGCGTCCACCATGGATTCGTCAAGCGTCACCCTACGCAGAAACTCTGCGTGCGATTCGATTCAATAGTGGCACCGGTTCGTGACCGAAACCATCGTCGCAATCATTTCGTGCTGGTGACGCTTCAATGGCAAGTCCGGCGACATCATCGCGCCAAACGCGCTGAACGAATGATAGAGCGCGTCGGGAATCAGCGAGTGCGAGGAAGTGATGCCAGCCTCAACGCCGCGATCTACTGACGGCACTGGAGTCGCGTACTCCTGCGGGTAAATCTTCCTCTGCGCTTCCATAGCCGCCCGAACGCGCGGGTCTTCGTCCATGCTGACTGTCTTGATCCAGGTCATCACACCGCTCCCAAAAAGTTTTCACTAGGAATTACCGACCGCCGCCTGCCGCCGCGCTCTTGACTATCGAATTCTTTGCAGCTGCACGCTTTGCCTTCTTCTTCCCAACTGCGCTTGGCGCTTCTGCCAGCGTCCCTGAAACGTGTTCGTGAATCATTTGCCGCTCATTGTTATCTTCTGGATGCGCCTGACGGAACGGCCCGGTCAGCGCTTGCGCCGATTCATCCGCCTTGTACCGCAAATAACGGACTTTGTGCTCCTCCGCCCGCTTGTCATCGCCCAAACCGTTGTAGCAGAGCATCAGATTGTAGTGCGCCTGCAAATCTTCCGGATCAATCGCGAGCGTCGCCTGAAACTCGCTCACCGCGTCCGCATAGCGCTTTTGCAGAAAGTAAATGCGTCCAAGTTCGTTCCGCACGACACGGTCGCGCGGATACTGCTCGAGTACGCTCTGCAATCTCGCGATCGCTTCCTCGTACTTGCCCTCTTCCTTCAAAACACGGGCGTAAAAATAATTCGCCCGCGCCAATCCTGGCTTCAGCGCAAGGGCTTTGTCCAAAACTTGCATTGTGCCTGCCGTATCGCCTTCCTGCGCGCGGACGCGGCCAATGTTCACCCATCCGTCGGCATTCTGCGGGTCGGACTCCGTCACTTTCGTGAACGCAACTTCCGCGTTGAGCAGGTCTCCCTGCAAAAACAATCCGATACCGTAATCGTTCCAGCGCATCCAGTCTTCCTTCATCGCAACTGCCTGAGGCTGCGGCGCCGATTCTTTCTTCGCGATCACGCGAATCACTTTTGTGTCTTCCGCCACGACGGTAATCGGCAGCGTCGGAATTTCTTTCAACTTTCCCGCCACGCCGGACGTATCTCCCGTGAACGCCCATTTGCGATCGTCGTAGTGCGGCGTGACTTCGCCTTTCGCCTGGCTCGCGTCTTCCATGCCCGCATAAGCAAACTGGTTGTTGAACCACATGAATTTCCGGTAATTCACCTTCGCATGTAGGGTGATTTTGTCACCGCTATTTTCCGGAACGTGCAAACGGTAGTGCACAGTATCCGCCGCGCCCGGGGGAATCAAATGCACGTAAACCGCCGCACGCGTGGACCACGCATTTCGTTTGTTGATGACGTTTCCATGCCCGTCAATCTGCCGCGAACGATAAAAATGCGCGCCTTCATCCACTTGCCCTTTGCCGTCGTCGGCAACTTTTCCGCTCCAGAAAAGCACCTGACCCTTTTCATCCGTCGCCTGCAATTCCAGCCAAACCTCGAACGCGTCCACGGTGCCGCCCGGGAAAAAGTGTCCGACCTTGCGCGTGCGAACTACAACCTCCACGTTCACGTCGTCGCCACGGTGCACTGCCGCATCCACGCGTCCCAACGGCGCCGTGATTGGCTTTGCGCTGCCTTCCGCGCTGTGCGGTCCAGAGACGTCCGCTTCTTCGCCGACCGCGAACGTCGTCGAAAGCTCTTGCGAATGCGGCGCGGTTCCGACAACCGCAGGAGTTTCTTTGCCCGCCGGTGTAATTCCAAAAATATCCACGGTAACTTGCTTGTCCTGCAAAAACTTCGTGCTGACCACGAGCTGCTCCGGGTCCATATTCGCTGTCGGAACCGCTGTATTTGCGCCCGGGAAGCGATGTGAATGCACAAATCCATTCACATTGCCTTCGTCTTTGGAAGGAATCAGCGGCATGTGGCAGTCCGCGCACATCATCGAATTCGCCGGATAATAAAATGAACGCGCTCCCTGACCGGAAACGCCGCTCGCCTGCCAGTTGTCATACTCGTTGAAGCCGCGAATCCAGCGATAGTGGTTCACCGGCACGTCGAGATGCACCTTGTGGCAGCCGGAGCAAAATTCCGCGGTTTGTTCGCGCATGAACGGCTTCAAGAACGTCCGCCGGTGCGGTTCGGGATTCACTTTCACCATAAAGTCATGCACCGCGCGAATCACCGGGTTCTCGCTCGCGGCAAGTTCGTGCAACCTCGGATATTCAAGAACGAAATCGCCTTGCCCCATCGTGCTTTTCACTTCCACGATGCTGTGGCACATCATGCAGCTCAAGCCCGCCTGCGCCGCCGGCGTGTTCTCAATTTCGCGAATCGGCGTGTCGAACATCCCGCTGAAAAGCAGCGCGGGATCATGGCAGCCCGCGCACCATTTCGACGACTTCACCCCCGCCACGTCCTGCATGTACTCAATGCTCTTGCGGTACCACTGATTGTTGAACGACGAAAAATGATGCGCCGAGCTATACCACTGCTTGTACAAGTCGCCATGGCACCGTTCGCACGCCTGCGACTGCATGAAGTATTTCGCGGAGATGTTTTTTCCATCTTTCGTTTGCACGGAGCTCGGAAAGAATTTCCCCTTCGGCCCATCGCCCTCGCCTTCCATAGTCGCCGTCGAAAGTGGCGGATTTGTCACGCGATAGGCGTTTTTCCACGCAACGTTCCTCGCCCACCACGAGCCTGCGCTCAACGCGGCGACACCCACCAGCACAGTCGCTAAACGCAAAAGCGTGGCGCCTGCTCCCGCGCCAAGCCATTTGCGCGAACCCACCCACGAAAGCGCCAGTAAGAAAACTCCAAGAACGCACAGCGCGAGATGCAAATACAGCCAGTTGTAATACCGATGCGCGGTGCCGATTTTGATCAGCACAATTCCGACAATTCCGCCCAGCGCGATCAAGCTCCAGCCGATTCGGTTTGCCAATCCGCCTTCGCGCCACCAACGCACAGCAAAAGGAACAAGCAAAATCGTTAGCAGCAGGCCCGCGCCAACATGGAAGAGTAAAATTCCAGCGTAGGGAATCGTCGCCGACGGAAATGCATACAAATAAAGGGAAGTAAGCGCGAGAAGGACGAGGATCCTGGGCCGCCACCGATTCATCAAACTAATCTCCGAAAACGCACGCTACGATTCTACACGTGCTTTAAAACGACAACGCGACCGGGATAACTTGGGGTATCCGGTCGCGCGGTCAAGGGGTGCTCCCGAGGGTCTAATGTCAAAGTCTTAAGTCGGGTAGCGCATGCAACTTTGTTGTCCACATTTATAGGGTGAGCAGAAACAGGCGGCAATAATAGAAAAGAACTAGAAACCGTTGTTTTCCGTAAGCGTTTTATTTTCAGTTAGTTGATAGGATTTTCCAGTGATCAGATTCTTGAATTCCTGCGTTACGCCGCTGGGCCAGTCCACAACCACGCGCTCGATGTGGTCTTGCCTACCGACGCCGAAGGTCACCGGCAATTCCGATTGCGACAAGTAACTGGAGCCCCCATGCACCATCCGCGTTTGCGTTTCGTTTCCCGTTTCGCTTCCATTGTAAATGCGCACGGTTGCGCCAATCGCGTCGCGGTTTGATTTTGTTCCCGTTAAGTAAAAGCGAATCGCGCGGCGCCCCGCACTCTGATCGTTGCGGTAGAGAAACGCAGGTCCGTTGTTCGTCGTCAACAAAATGTCCAAGTCACCGTCGCGATCGAAATCTCCATAAGCAAGGCCGCGTCCGACTTTTGCTTTTGCGAATTCATTTCCCGCTTCCTGTGCCGCTTCGCGGAATTTCCCACTGCCTTGATTCAGAAAAAGCTGCGGCGGCTGCGCGTAGCCCACATTCCCGCGAATATTGCGGACCGTCTCGTCAATGTGACCGTTAGCAACGGCCAGGTCGAGTTGCCCATCCAGATCAATGTCTAGAAATGCGCAACCGAATCCGAGCGTCGTTTTGGAAGGGCCGCCGACGCCGGACGCCAGTGAAATTTCGTCGTAAGCTCCGGCTTTCAGTGCGCGGTAGAGGCCGATCATTTCATTGTCAAAATTTGTGATGGCGATTCCTGCGCGGCCGGAATTGTCGAAGTCAGCTACGTCCACGCCCATTCCCGCGCGCGCTTTTCCGTCTGGGCTGAACGCGATGCCCGCTTCGACGGCCACGTCCTTGAATTTCCCGTTGCGCAAATTTTTGTAGAGCTTGTTGGGTTGCGTGTCATTCGCAACAACCAGGTCGGGCCAGCCGTCTTGATCGAAATCGAGCAGCGCGACGCCGAGCGATTTTGAGCTTGCATCGAAAACGCCGCTTGCGGCCGTCGCGTCTTCAAAAGTTCCGTCGCCCCGATTGCGAAAAAGCCAGCACGTTTCGCCGCGGTAGGCTTCCGGCGTGCAATAGGACTTCTGCTTTCCATCCAGGCTGCAAAAGACGTCATGTTCTGGCGACCAGTTCACATAATTGCACACGAAGAGATCGAGCAAGCCGTCGCGGTCGAAATCAAACCACAGAGCGGAAGTGCTGAGCGCCTGGCGGCCCAGAAGTCCGCTCTTGCGCGTTACGTCAACAAATGTGCCTTTGCCGGTATTTTGAAAAAGCCGGTTTTGTCCGACACATGTGACCAAAACGTCTGGAAATCCATCATTGTTGTAATCGCCGACCGCAACGCCCATCCCATAAAGCTCGATATCAATCCCCGCCGCGTGTGTCACGTCCGTGAATGTTCCGTTGCGATTATTTTTGTAAAGCTTCAGCGCGGATTTTTGTTTTTTGTGGCCGGGCCAATCCATTGCGTTAACCAAGAGAATGTCTTGCCAGCCATCGCGGTCGTAATCGAGGAACGCGCAGCCGGAGCCCAGCGTTTCCGGTAGCAATTTTCCGCCATACGCGCCGCTGTTGTGTTGAAAGAGAAGACCCGCCTGCGAAGTCACATCCGTCAGATGAAATCCAAGCCCTGCAGGGCGTGCCGGAAAGAGATTGGGGGGAAAGAAGGAACCGATCGCCGCCGCGCCTGCCGCTCCCTGCAGAAATTCGCGGCGTTTCACGGCAAATTCACCAGGCCATTGCGAATCGCATAAACCACAAGTTCCGCCGTTTTGTGAATCCCAAGCCGATCCATAATGTTTGCGCGATGTACCGCCACGGTGTTCACGCTCAGTTTCAGTTCGCTCGCAATTTCTTTGTTCGATTTTCCTGCCACAATGTGCTGCAAGATTTCCAGCTCGCGTGTCGTCAATCCTGCTTCGCGCTCGCCTTTTAACGCTTGTGGCTTGGCTACTTGCGGATCGAGAACAGTTTTTCCCGCGGCGACGCTCTTGATCGCTCCCGCCAAGTCCAAATCCATCGCGTTCTTCAGAATGTATCCTTTCGCGCCGGCTTCGAGCGCTTGCTTCACAAGCGTGTCTTCCGAGTGCATGCTCAAAAGCAGAATTGCCGAATTGGGCTGCGCTTCCAGAATTTTGCGCGTTGCTTCCAGCCCGTTCATTACCGGCATTGCGCAGTCCATTACAATCACGTTCGGTTTCATTTGCGCCGCCAGCTTTATTCCTTCCGCCCCGTCGCTCGCTTCTCCAACCACACTGATCGCCGGATCGTCTTCGAGCATGCGGCGAAATCCGCGCCGCACCAGCGCGTGATCGTCCACCAGCAGCACAGTAATCTTATCCGGCATGTGCTTCCACCTGTTCCCGCGGAACGCTCAGCCGCACTCGCGTACCACCCGTCTCTGGCCTCTGATACTCCAAAGTTCCATGAATTAATTCCGCGCGCTCGCGCATTGCGACCATTCCAATGCCGTGCTGCCCTTTTTCCGGGCGCACTCCTTGACCATGATCTTCTACTTCGAGAACAAGATCCTCGGCTCCATAACTTAGCCGCACCCACGCTTCGTTCGTTTGCGCGTGCCGGCTGATATTGTTCAAGCTCTCCTGCACCACGCGATAGAGATGCACGCCCGCACCTGTTTCGACGGGAAACGCCGCGCCGGATTTTTCGTAGTGAACGGCAAGTCCCGTTTGCCGCTCTACTGTTGGAATGTACCAGTCCAGCGTCGCCTCAAGCCCGGCTTCTTCCAAAAGCACGGGATGCAGCGCTTGCGAGAGCCCGCGCACTTTGTTCAGCGTGGATTGCGTGATTTCCTGAACCTCTTTAAGATCTTCGCGCAGCGGCGAATCACCCGGCATCTGTTTGCTTGCGCGCGTAAGCAATGAGCCGATGGCCGTCAACACCTGCCCGAATTCGTCGTGCAGTTCACGCGAAAGATGTCGCAGCGTGGATTCCTGCGTCGAGATTAATTTCTGCGCGAGTTCACTGCGCTGCCCCGAAAGTGCTTCGAGTTGCGCGAAGATAAGCCGATTCGAGCGGATCAAGTATAAACTCGTCAACACAATCACAAGCAGCGCCGCGCCCAGAAAAAGATAAAGCTGCCGCTGCACGCGATCATAAATTTTCGTGATTTCCGCCGTCGCCTGCTCTTCGCCTTCATTATTTTGAATGAGCAGCCGCGAAACCGCTGTGCTCAGTGCCGCCTGCCGAGCCTGGAGCGTCACCTGAATCTGTTCGCGCGCGTCCATCTCTCTTCCGTTCGCGGCAAGCGCAAACATTCGATCCGTCGCGTCCCAAAATTGCGCAAGCGATTGGCTCAAATACGTTCGTTGCTCCGTGGTGCGCTGCGTCGGCGCAAAAGAATCTTCAATTCGCAGCGCTGCGTCCAAATCCTCGCGGATGCGTTCGAACTGTGCTTTCCAGGCGGTCAGCGGATACGGCTCGCGCGCGTCCAGCATGTCTCGCATCGCAAGCGCCAGGGAATTCAAATCGTTTTGTACGCGTAGAAGCTGCAGCGAGTCCTTGCGGTTGCGGTCCACCATGTTGCTCTGCAGCGCCCGCAAGCCCACGAGCTGGCTCGTCATGTAGTACGCAAACAGAAGCACAGCCACAAGCGTCAGCACCAAACCAAACAGCAATCCCCCCGTCGGCGAACGGCTTGGCTGGGACCGGTTTGGCATCGCCAGAGAATATACTCCTGCGTATGTGTTCACCAAACGTTACCGTCTTGGTGGATTGCCTCCTTTTCATGCAACCGGGCTATACTGCACCAAGTGCTATATAATACGTCTGCGAAATCTACGGTAACGGTAACGTTGATTAGAATAACGATTTTGTGTAGCATTTCTTAACTGTTGTATTTACACCCGGGGCAGCCTTCGGGCTGCCCCATGCCTTGCCCGCCCTCTTGTTGGGCGGGCCTTGTCTTGGAGGGACTTATGGTTCTGCGTCGAGGATTCCTCGGCCTTCTCGCGGCTGCTTGCATCTTTCTTCCTTCCGCACACGCCAACGACGAAATTCCAAAAGTTGCCTGGAAGCGGCCGATTGGAAAGCCGCTCGAAAATCCGGGCACGAAAAAAACTTCTCTTGAACCATCTCACATCGACGATGGTTTCTGGCAAGGCGCTCCCGTAGGCGGATTTGGTGCTGGCACGTTCTCGCGTACGTATCGCGGCGATTTTGCTCGCTGGCACGTCCAGCCCGGTTTTCACAAATACCAGCCCGTCTTTGCGAACCAATTCGCGATGTTTCAAAAATCCGAAGGCGATTCCGAAGGTGTCGCAAAAGTTCTCTACGCGGGGCGGCCCGCGCAGGGGCAACTAAGCTCCTGGAATTGGGACTATCCCGTCGGCGCCGGCGATTACGCGGCTCTCTACCCGAAATCCTGGTTTGACTACCGCTGGGACAAATTTCCCGCGCACGTTACGCTGGAACAGTATTCGCCCGTACTTCCCAACAATTACAAAGAGACGAGTTATCCCGTCGCGGTTTATCGCTGGCATGCGGAAAATCCCACCAACAAGCGCGTCACTGTCTCCGTTCTTTTTTCCTGGACGAACATGCTCGGATGGTTCCGGAATCCGGATCGCGATTTTCGCGCCGCGCTCAACGAAGGAAATTACAATCGCTTCAGTTCCGAAAAAATCGGAAACGCCACGATGAAAGGAATTGTCTTCGAGCGCAACCGCGGGAGCAGAATTCCAAACGCATGGGACGGCCAGATGACCATCGCCGCACTCGAAACTCCGGGCGTCGAAGTCAGTTATCTCACCACGTTCCTGCCCAACGGCAGTGGTGCCGAAGTGTGGTCCACTTTTTCAAAGGACGGCACGCTCGACACGGCGAGCAAGCCCTGGCTTAGCAGCGGTGAGCCCCTTGTCGGTGCGATCGCCGTGCGTTTTACGCTGGAGCCCGGCGAAAAGAAAATCGTTCCCATGGTTTTGTCCTGGGATCTTCCTGTCGTGGAGTTTGGTTCCGGCCGCAAATGGTATCGCCGCTACACGGATTTTTACGGAACAAACGGCGCAAATTCTTGGGCCATCGCGCGCGACGGTCTGCAAAATGCCGACGCGTGGAGCAATGCAATTGACGCGTGGCAGGCTCCATACATCAACGACGAAAGCAAGCCCGCGTGGTATCGCGGCATGCTCTTCAATGAACTCTATGTTTTCGCGGACGGCGGTTCGTTCTGGGGACGCCCCGTGGGTGCCGATGCAAAAACTCCTTCAACATATTCGTTCATGGAATGCTTTGACTATCCGTTCTACGAAACGCTCGACGTGCGTTTTTACGGCTCGATGCCGCTCGTCAAATTCTGGCCGGACATTGACAAGCAGGTCATGCGCGATTTCGCGGACACGGTGCCAAAACATCTGGATGATCGAATGGCGTGGATATGGAAATCCATGGTCTCCGGCCAGGCCACGTTCCGCGAGCGGAAAACAAAAGGCGCCGTGCCGCACGATATGGGCGTGCCAAACGAAGATCCGTTTTTTCAAGTCAATCAATTTAGCTGGCAGGACACCAACGGCTGGAAAGATTTGAATTCCAAATTTGTGCTGATGGTTTACCGCGATTACGTTCTCACCGGTTCGACCGATAAGGATTTCCTGAAGTACAGCTGGCCTGCAGTTCAGGAAGCGCTCATCTATCTCGGAAAATTTGATCGCGACGGAGACGGCATTCCGGACAACGACGGCTATCCCGACCAAACTTACGACACGTGGCTCGTGCGCGGCGACAGCGCGTACTCCGGAAGTCTCTGGCTTGCGTCGCTCCTCGCTGCGGAAGAGATGGCGAAAAAACTCGGCGACGAAAAGGCCGCAGCGCACTACAAGGAACTTTTTGCAAAAGGCCAGAAGACTTACATCGAAAAATTGTGGAACGGAAAATACTTCCGTTACGACACAGAAAGCGAATACAAGGACAACATTCAGGCCGACCAGCTCGCAGGGCAGTGGTATGCGGATGTGACTGGGCTTGGCGACATCGTTCCAAAAGACATGCGCGCAAAGGCACTGAAAAACATTTTCGATTTCAACGTGATGAAATTCGCGAACGGTGAAATGGGCGCGGTGAACGGTATCGCCGCAGACGGCACGATCATCACGACGAACGAACAAGTCCAAGAAGTCTGGACGGGCACGACGCTCGGCCTCGCCGGCTTCATGCTCGGCGAAGGAATGAAAGACGAAGCGTTTCGCACCGCGTGGGGCATCTATCACGTGAACTACGAAACCAAAGGCTACTGGTTCCGCACGCCCGAAGCGTGGGACATCACGGGAAATTACCGCGCTTCGATGTACATGCGACCCGCAGCGATCTGGTCCATGGAAATGACCGCACCACCAAAACAATCCGCGCAGGACGCCAACAAAACTGACTCAGCCGCGGCTGTTGGGCCGAAGTAACGCGACCGTCACCAGCATGACGGCGCATCCGGCCACCGGCGCAAGCAGTCCGATGCGCAGATTGCTGTTGTAGTGGCGCGAGACAACTCCGACGATTCCGGGCATCGTGGCGCTTCCCACGGCGGCAAGGGCAAACATTACGCCACCGACCTTGCGAGCTCTTGCGCCAAACCACTTGGTGAGCCACGCGATGTAAATCGGGTAAAGGCTCGCGAGGCCGAGTCCCGCAAAAAATGCTCCGGCAAAAAGTGTTATTGGCGAATGCGCGGACAAAAACAAAAGTTCGCCCGCTGCGGCAAGCAAGATTCCCCCGACGGCAACGGTCATTTCCTTCAATCGCAAAAGAATCGCCGCGCCCGCCGCGCGCCCTCCGAGAAGCCCCGCATAGAAAAACATCTGAGAGAACGTGAAGTTGTTGCTGGCCCAGATTGCCGCCCGTTGTGAGTGCAACGAGGACCAAAAGGAAGTGCTCACCTCCGTACCCACATACACAAAAAACAAGACGCCGAGCAGGATGGCAACGCCAGTACCCGCTGAGCCAGAAGTTTCCTCCATGGGGCTGGAATTTTCCTGGTGCGGCGCCTCTCCGAATCGCATCCGAAGCAAAACGATAGACAGAGCAACGGTCAGTGCACCCGTGAAATAGAGAAGCAGGGTAACGGTCGAAGTCTCTATGGTGATTTTGGCTATAGGAGCGGAAGTAATCGCACCCACACCCCAGGCCAGGTTCATGATGTTCAGAGCAGAAGCGCGGCGTTCTCCGTAAGATTCACCGACCCAAAGATTTGTGCCGGGCACAGACAATCCGTAGCCCAGTCCATAGATTGCGCTTGCGGCAAGCGCCAGAGGAAATGTGGGCGCATTGAGAAGAGCAAAACCAATGCCGAGCATCGCAAGTCCGAGCGTGATGGGAGTTTTGAATCCCTTGGCGGCGGTCAGAGCGCTCGACATCAATACGCCGGCCAGCGAGAACGAAAATTGAACGGTGGAAAAAAGTCCGGCGCGGCTGTCGTCGAGCCCCCACTTGACGCGGAAAACAGTAAGAAGTGGTCCGATGAAAGTAATGATGATGCCGTTGAGGACGAAGCCGAGACAGAGCAGATAAAAAATGACGCTGCGCGAAGAGTTTCCTCCCGCAGGCTGGATTTGCGTTTTCGGGGACATCATGGCATTTTGCCTGCGCCAAACTATTCGTGCAATGCTGCCGAGTGAGTTTAGAAAGAAAAACCGATGATTGATGCCGGATTGATTGGATTCGGACTGGGAGGCCGCGCGTTTCATGCGCCCTTTATCGCTACCGTGCCCGGCTTGCGGCTCGCTGCAGTCCTGCAGCGCACTGGAGACGATGCGGCGCGAATTTACGCAGGCACCAAAATCGTCCGCACACTGGATGAATTGCTGGCGATTTCCTCGATTCGGCTCATTGCAATTTCCACGCCGAATCACACACATTTTCCTTTTGCGAAAGCATGTCTCGAAGCAGGCCGATACGTCGTTGTGGATAAACCGTTTACCACAACTCTCGCCGAGGCGAACGAACTTGTCGCTCTCGCGCAGAAAACCGGAAGACTGCTTACGGTCTATCAAGAACGCCGCTGGGACGGCGACTTCAAGACTTTGCAATTGTTGCTCGCTTCCGAAGCGCTGGGGCGAGTTGTCCATTTTGAGTCCACGTTCGATCGCTGCCGTCCACAAGTGCGCGATTCGTGGAAGGAAAAGCCGGGCCCGGGTAATGGAATTTTCTTTGACCTTGGCCCGCACTTGCTTGACCACGCATTGAAACTTTTCGGACCGCCGGAAGCGCTGCTCGCGGACATTCGTGTGGAACGAGACGGTGGCGTAAACGACGACGCGTTTGACGCGACGTTTTATTACGCAAACGGAATGCGCGCGGCGCTTTCTTCGAGCACGCTGGCTCCGGTTGCGCGTCCACATTTTCGCGTGCTTGGAACGAAAGCAACTTTTATCAAGCAAAATCTTGATCCGCAGGAGGCGCTGCTGCGTTCCGGATGCCCCGCCAGCGGAGATTCGTGGGGCGCGGAGCGGGAAGAGGAATGGGGCACGCTGACGGAGTTTGACGGAGCACACACCAAGCAAAGCCGCATTCCTACCTTGCAGGGAGACTATCGCGGGTTTTATGAGAATGTTCGCGACGTGATGCTTGGAACAGCGAAGCCAGCGGTGACGCACGAAGAGATGCTTCGCGTGATGTACGCGCTCGAACTGGCGAAAGAAAGCAGCACGCAGAGGAAGGCGCTGCCCTGGAAACTTTGATGGTTGGGAGTGGTAACGAACCCGCTGATGCTGGGCGCAGTTTCGTGTGGAATCGGCTATTCTAAAGGATAGAGAGTTAATGTGGCTCGCACCGTAGAACTTGCTCCGTCCATTCTTTCCGCGAACTTCGCGAATTTGGCTGCGGACGCCAAACTGGCGCTCGAAGGCGGCGGCGGATTGCTGCACGTGGACGTGATGGACGGACACTTCGTGCCGAACATTACGCTCGGTCCGCCGATTGTCACCTCGTTGCGCAAAGCGATTCCCGACGCGATTTTCGACGTGCACTTGATGATCGAAAATCCCGATCAATTTATTCCGGCGTTTGCCGAAGCGGGAGCGACGTGGATTCTGGTGCATCAGGAAGCGTGCACGCATCTGGACCGCACGCTGCACCTGATTGCGGATCATGGGTGCAAGGCGGGCGTGGTGATTAATCCCGCGACTCCTGTGCACATGCTCGATGAAGTGCTGGATCTGGTGCATCACGTTCTGGTGATGAGCGTGAATCCCGGTTTCGGCGGACAGAAATTCATCCACAATTCGCTGAACAAGATTGCCGAGTTGGCGAATGAGCGTGAAATGCGCCGTTTGGATTTCCGGATTGAAGTGGATGGTGGCATCGCACTCGATACGATTGGCGACGTAGTCCGCGCCGGCGCCGAATTGCTGGTCGCTGGGAACGCCATCTTCGGCCATGGCGACATCCGCGAAAACGCCCGCAAGCTTCTGCAAGCTGCCCGTTCCGCCACCGCCGCGCACGCCTAAAATCAGAGAAAATGAGCCGATGGTATTTGCTGGCTGTTGTACCCCCACCCCCGGTGTTTTTGCATGAATATGAAAGGGGGTTGCGATTAGTGAGCGGCGGGAGTTCGCGGGCGGACGCCGAGGATGTTGGGGACAGGCCAAGCGGAGGAATTCGAGTCGTTCTCTTTGAAGGACGTTTCGTAGCTGCCGTAGAGTTCCATTTCTACATCGCCTGCGTGCAAATAGAGTTGGGCTTCGGGGCCGCCTTCGAGGTGTTGGGCGGCGACTAGGCCGATGCCTGCGGCTAAAAGTTCGTTGTTGAGATCGTGCATTGAGAATGGCGAGCGGGAATAGATAAAGAGAATGCGGCCTGCGTCGTCCTCGCCTAAGGCGGCTTCGCTCCACTTGCGGTCCTGCTGGCTCCATTGATTCAGACCGGCGCGCTTTACCAGCCGCAGATTCTGCAGCGCGGAGGTGTAATTCTTCTGAATGTCCTGGAAATGGATGCCAGGAGCGTCGAGGTCGAAAATGCGAAAGCGGGGAAGAGATTGCGAATCTTTTGGCTCGAACGCCGCGATGGACTGATACGCGTTCTGATGGTTGTTGTTTACATGTGTGCTCGAGCCCATGTAGCCGAGGTGAGTTTTGTAGTCGGTTGCAAACATTCCGGCGTTAATCGCAGCGGAGAATTTGTTGCGCTGCGACCAGTCGCGAGCTGTGAGCCCAGAAGATTCTCCCGTTTGACTGATGCCTGCGGCTTCGAGCTGCCAAAGATTTGGATCCATTCGCAGGATGACAATACGGGAATCTCCGACGGGGCTCGGTTTCTTCGCGGTCACATATTTGAGATCCATGCCGGGGGCGAGGGCTTTCCAATCTGAAGAGGGGCGCGCGAGCAGCAAGGACGAAAGAGCGAGGCAAAGAACTACGAGGAAGATTCCTCGCCCCTCCCGATGAAAGCGCGCACGCATGGCAGGCCAAGCCTAACTTAGTTTTGTCGGGCGCCAAAGCGCGGCGCGTGCGGAGCTATTTTGCTCCTTGAGCCAAATATTGCTTGATGACGAATTTTTCCGCGCTGAGGGGTTCGCCAGTTTCGAGCAGCGATTTCAGGCTTGAGAGAACTTGCGGCCAGCCGTGCTGCACGCCTTCATAGACCTTGGAGCCGACTTCGAAGTCGTCGTGCGTGATGGTCAGGCGAACGATGCCTTTTTGCGACTGCGGCTCGATTTCAAAGGTTGCGCGGCACGGTTTCTCTTTGCTCAATTCCGGGTGCCATGCGCAGTGCCAGGAGTAGGAAAGGACTCGTGGCGGATCGTATTGCAAGACCACACCAGCGTCGGCAGGAGTGCCTTCCGCGTCGAAAGATTGGACGGGCGAACCGACCTTCCAGTCCGACTTGAATCTCACGCCAGACCAGTAGAGCTGCGTGAACTCCGGATCGATCAACGCTCGCCAGAGTTTTTCCGGCGTCGTGCGGACATAGATTGAGTAAACGAATTTCGGTTTATCCATGGCTATTTCCTTTCCTTTTTCCTTCGAGACCTTTCTTTAACTCGCCCAGTGCTTCGACCCGATGACGATCGTATTTGCTGATCCAGCGGTCGTAGATCTGGTGAATCGGGACCGGGTTCAGGTAATGCAGTTTTTCGCGGCCGTGCCAGACAACCGTTACGAGATTCGCTTTCTCCAGCAGCAGGAGGTGCTTCGTCACCGCCTGGCGCGACATGGACAAGTGGCCGCACAGCTCATTCAGCGCTTGGCCGCTTTTGCCGTACAAGACGTCCAGCAGACGTCTGCGGCTTTTGTCGGCGAGGGCTTTAAACACTGCATCCATGCGGATTTATAATAGGCAACCATACGGTTGCATGTCAAGCGGAGTCTTTTGCGCAACGCAATGCCTTATTCAGAAATTAGGGAGGCTTGGAGCCGTTCGCCCTACGCAGCGATGGAAACGATTTTGGACTTGCGGCTGGACTTTTTCGGGACTGCGGTCAATTCGGCTTCTGCGCGGAGCCAGTCTTCGGCCGAATTGCCGGGCGCGCCGTTCCGCTCGAGATAAATGTGATAAGCGCGCAGCGCGATCTCTTCCTGCGTGGGCTTCGCGTTTTTCGCTCGCGCCGTTTTCTTCTTCGGCAGAGATACGGTTTTCGTCTTTGGCATGCAGCCCTCCTTCAGGAACTACGTTTCAGGTTAATCCAGTGGGACGACTCCGCACAAATCCATCGTCGCGCGAGTGATGTGTCGGATACTCCGCAAAGTTTTGATGCGGCGAAGCGAGAATTTTGATAGGAGGGACGACGGTGCTTGCCGAGAAACGGCCGGCTTCAGAAAGCCGGCCCTACAACACCGGTACAACACGCGCGATTATTGTTCCTGATAGTTCCAGGTGAGGCCGCCATCCACGAAGAATGTGGTGCCGGTGGCGTAATTGGATTCGTCGGAGGCGAGAAAAACGGCCATCGAAGAGACGTCTTCCGGCTTGCCAAGGCGCTTTAACGGAATGTTTTCTAGCAACGCACCGAGTTTGACTGGGTCATTCAAAAGTTTTTTGTTGATCGGCGTTTCGATTGCGCCTGGCGCTATAGAATTAATGGTGATACCGAGCGGCGCGAGTTCGATCGAAAGGTTGCGCGTCAGCATTTTCACTCCGCCCTTGCTGGCGCAATACGAAGCAAAGTGCGGGAAGGGCAGTTCTTCGTGCACAGAGCTAATGTTGATGATTTTTCCGCCCGGCTTTTTGTCACTGGAGGGCGTATCCATGCGGTGTTTCACGAACGCTTGCGTGATGAAGAAAAGGCCCTTGAGATTGACGTTCAACACGGCGTCGTAGTCCGCTTCGGTCACGTTCCAGAAATCGGCGTTGCGTTCGAGGCCGGCGTTGTTCACGAGGATGTCAATGCGTCCGAGCGCCGCGACGGAATCCGCGATGAATTTTTGTCCTTCGGGAACGCTGCCGACGTCGCACTGAAATCCAAAGGCTTTGCGACCGAGCTTTTGAATGTTCGTCACGACCTCATCCGCGCCCGCTTTATTTGAGCGGTAGCAAAAAGCGATGTCCGCGCCTTCCTGCGCAAAACGCTGCGCAATGGCCAGGCCGATGCCCTGGCTCCCACCGGTGATGGCTACGATTTTTCCGTTCAAGCGATTTGCCACGTTCCCTTCTCCTGCTTTCTGGCTCCCAACTTTCTGGCTACTGATTGTCCATAAGTGCGAACTGTCTAATAACACGAATCGCTGCAGCTTCGATACGTTGAATAGAGGTTAGTTACAAGAAGATTTTGTGAATGACAGCGGAAACCGCGTTATTTCGCGGTAATGAGCGTGGATTGGCTCGCGACACATTGCCAGGTCTGGTTTTGCTTGATCCAGGTGTCCGAAAACCGCTCGCGGTGGACGTATGGCTTGCCGTTTTCCGTGCCTTTGATGCGGAAAATGCCGACGACCACGGCAGCATTGCCATACACCTGCACGTTGGCCTGTTCCGTCACAGCCTGGGAAGGCTGGTAGCTCGGAGCGCCGATGTCGGCAAGAAATTCGCTCTTGGATTCGATGCTGCCGTCAATGTCAATGGCTACGAAAGTGGTTGCGAGCAACATGTCCAGCGCTTTCGAATCCTTCACTTCAAGTGCGTGATTCCACGCCTTTTCCAGTGCGAGGACGCGCCCGCCTTCGTCACTGACGTTGCCCTGCCCGGATGCAGTAATGGCAGCGGCAACCAGCAGAGCCGCGAGAAACACGAATGTCTTTTTCATTGGTGCAATCTCTCCGTCAAGAATGACTGATTTTTCTAGAGTAGGGCACGTCCGGCGCCGCAAAGAAAAATCCGTGCGCGGAGTTTCGCGCCATGCAACCGGCAGGAAAAAAGAATGGCGGCCCGGATGAGACTAGGGCCGCCATTCTGACTTCTGAAGAGAAGAATTCTTACGCGACGGTGACTTCAGGGCTCAGGTACACATCCTGAATCGTGTTCAGGAGCTGCACGCCTTCCTTCATCGGGCGCTGGAACGCTTTGCGGCCGCTGATGAGTCCGGTGCCGCCCGCTCGCTTGTTGATGACGGCGGTGGTCACAGCCTCTTCGAAATCGTTCGCGCCGCTCGCGCCGCCGCTGTTGATGAGTCCCGAGCGGCCCATGTAACAATTCGCCACCTGATAGCGGCAGAGATCGATCGGGTGATCGCTGGCGAGGTCCGTGTAAATGCGCTTGTCGAATTTTCCGTAGCTGGAATCGCCGATATTCAGCGCCTGGTAGCCGCCGTTATTTTCAGGCAGCTTCTGTTTGATGATGTCGGCTTGAATTGTGACGCCGAGGTGATTCGCCTGGCCAGTTAGGTCGGCGGAAAGATGGTAGTCCTTATCTTTCTTGAAGGCGTTGTTGCGCAGATAACACCAGAGCACGGTGGCCATGCCGAGTTCGTGGGCGTGGGCGAACGCCTGGCTGATTTCCATGATTTGGCGGCCGCTTTGGTCGGAGCCGAAATAAATAGTTGCGCCGACGGCAACGGCGCCCATGTCATAAGCCTGTTTGACTGTGCCGAACAAAACCTGATCGGCTTTGTTCGGGTAGGTGAGCAGTTCGTTGTGATTGAGTTTTACGATAAAGGGAATTTTGTGCGAGTACTTGCGCGCGACGGAGCCGAGAACGCCGAATGTCGAGGCGACGGCGTTGCAGCTGCCTTCGACGGCGAGCTTGACGATATTTTCGCCGTCGAAATAATCGGGATTTTTCGCAAAGCTCGCTCCGGCGGAGTGCTCAATGCCTTGGTCCACCGGAAGAATCGAAAGATAACCAGTGCCGCTAAGGCGACCGTGGTTGAACAGGCGATGCAGGCTTGCTAGCACGCGCGGGCTGCGGTCGGACGGCGCGAAAATGCGGTCAATGAAATCCGGTCCGGGCAGGTGCAGGCGTTCCTTTGCGATTTTCGGCGAGCGGAAGCCGAGCAGCGATTCCGCTTTCGCGCCGAGGTATTGCTGAATGGGGGTTGTTGTAGTTGCCATTGCTTGCGTGTCTCCTTAAGTTGCTGCCAATTTCTGAGAAAGCATTCCGCCGGCTGCGGCATCAACGAGAAAAATCAATTTTCCGTCCGCCGGCTTGATCAGTTGCGCGGGCAGCTGTTCCGGCTCGTATGGGCCTTCGAGAACTGCTTTCAGTGCGGGGGCTTTGTCCGCTCCCGAGATCATGAACATCACCACGGCGGAATTGTTCGCCACCGGCGCGGTGCACGTGATGCGCTCAGTGTAGAGCTTGCCGACCCACAGGCGCACAACCAGACGACCATTATCCCGCAGCGCAGTCGTTCCGGGAAACAGGGAAAGCGTGTGGCCTTCGTTGCCCATACCGAGGAGCATCAGGTCGAAACGGGGAAGTTCACCGGGCTTGAGCGCGAATTGCGCGCGTAGAATTTGTTCATAGTCTTTTGCAGCTTGTTCCGAGTCTTGCAGTTCGGCTTTGATCCGATGGACCTGTTCTGGCTTCAGGGGCGATTTGGAAATGAGAGTCTCGGAGGCCATGCGAAAGTTGCTGTCGGGATGATCCGGCGGAACGTGGCGCTCGTCGCCGAAGAAAATTTGCATTTTGTCCCAGGGGAGCTGCGGGCGAAAGGCATCGCTCACGAGGAGCGCGTGCAAAGCCTTCGGAGTGGAACCGCCGGAAAGCGCTACGCGAAAAACGCCGCGTTCGCGCACGGCTTGCTGCGCGGCGTTCACAAAAATGCCTGCCGCTTGCTGAGCGATGGCCGCAACGTCCGGCAGAATTTTGATCGTGCGTTCCAAGTGTCGTACTCCCCGGGCTCCTAGGCGTGTTGCTTCAGCATGGTTTTGGCCGGACACACGACGCCGGGCTCGTCTTCTTCGAAAGCACGCCACGCGCGGCCGTCGTGGGCCATGAGTTCGTCAGCCTCGGCTGGTCCCCACGAACCAGAGGGATAGTTTGGAAAGCCGCGGGCAGGAAGCGCTTTCCAGACGTCAATTACGGGCTGAATGACGCTCCAACCCGCTTCCACCATGTCTGCACGCTGGAAGAGCGTTGCGTCTCCAATCATGCAATCGTAAAGCAACCGCTCGTAGCCGGTGCTGTGTGAGGTGCCGAAGTCGCGCGAATAATCAAAGTCCATATGAACAAGACCAAGCTTCATGATGGAACCCGGAACCTTCGCGCCAAGGCGAAGGGAGATTCCTTCATCCGGTTGAATGTGAATCACCAGGCGATTGGGGCGAGGATCTTTGATCGGCGTCTTGCGAAAGAGTTGAAACGGCGTGCGGCGAAATTGAATGGCGATTTCGGTGACGCGTTTGCAGAGCCGCTTGCCCGTGCGGAGATAGAAGGGAACATCTCCCCAGCGCCAGTTATCAATGTTGAGTTTGATGGCGACGAATGTCTCCGTATTCGAATCCGGCGCCACCTGCGGCTCCTGACGATAGGCGGGGACTTTTTGTCCGTCAATTTCGCCTTCGCCATATTGGCCGCGCACCATGTTTTTCAGGACTTGCTCCGGCGACGGGGGCTGCAACGCGTGCAGAATTTCCGCCTGTTTGTCACGGACGGCGTCCGCTTCGAAGGAGATCGGAGGCTCCATGGCGGTGAGCGTGAGCAATTGGAACAGGTGATTCGGCACCATGTCCCGCAGCGCGCCAGCGGTTTCGTAGAAGCCGCCGCGATGTTCTACTCCGACAGTTTCCCCGGCAGTGATTTGTACGTGGTCAATATAATTGCGGTTCCAAAGCGGTTCGAGAATACTGTTCGCAAAGCGGAAGACCATCAGATTCTGCACGGTCTCTTTGCCGAGGTAGTGGTCAATCCGGTAGATCTGTTTTTCGCTGAGCGTCTCTTTCAAATCCTTGTTCAGCTGAATTGCGGATTCCAGATCATGGCCAAACGGCTTTTCCACGATGACGTGAGTCCATGTTCCTTTTTCTTCCTGCGTGAGGCCGACTTCGCCCAACTTTTTCACGATGGGCGAAAAGAATTTTGGCGCTACAGCCAGATAGTGGAAGCGATTGCCGTGCGTATTGTGATTTTTTTCGACGGCGATGATTTGATCTTTCAGGCGCTGATACGCAGCGGTGTCGCTGAAGTCTCCTTGCACGTAATAAATACGTTCGAGGAACCATTGCCAGAGCTTTTCGTCCACGGGACCCAGCGCAAATTGCGCGACGTCCTTGCTGAGCTGATTGCGGAAGGACTCCGTGGTCATCGAGTCAAACGAGAAGCCGATGACGGCGAATTCCCGCGAAAGCAGGTTCTCCTGCGCGAGGTTAATGAGCGCGGGAATGAGTTTCCGTTTGGTAAGGTCGCCGCTCGCGCCGAAAATCACCATCACGCAAGGCGCGCCTTGTTGTGGCGTTACGCCGATGCTATTTCCCATTTTTTAGGTCCATTCCGGCAGTAGCCGGGAAAGCGAATTTTAGTGACCGGACTTCTTTTCCACATGCCCGCCAAACTGGAAGCGCATGGCGGACAAAACTTTTCCGGCAAAATCGTCTTCGCCGCGCGAAACAAAGCGCTGATATAGAGATGCAGTGAGCACAGGCGCGGGTGTAGTGGATTCGATGGCGGCGAGGACGGTCCAGCGGCCTTCGCCGGAATCCGAAACGCGGCCAGAGAAACGTTCGAGCGTCGGTTGTTCGAGCAGGGAAATGGCCGTCAAATCGAGCAGCCAGGAAGCAACTACGCTACCGCGCCGCCAAACTTCCGTCACGTCCGCGAGATTGAAGTCATATTGATAATGTTCGGGATTGCGCAGAGGCGTGGTTTCCGCATCCGTTTCGCGATGCGATTTTCCCGCATTCGCGTGCTTCAGAACGTTAAGTCCTTCCGCGTACGCCGCCATCAAGCCGTACTCGATCCCGTTGTGCACCATCTTCACGAAATGGCCCGCGCCGGATGGGCCGCAGTGCAAGTAGCCTTCTTCCGCGGTGCCGCTCGCCTTTTCGCGTCCCGGAGTACGAGGAATATCGCCCCGGCCGGGCGCCAGCGTCTTGAAAATCGGATCGAGGTGCTTCACGATTTTATCTTCGCCGCCAATCATCTGGCAGTAGCCGCGATCGAGACCCCAAACGCCGCCGCTAGTGCCCACGTCGCAATAGTGAATGCCTTTCGCGCTCAACTCTTTCGCGCGACGAATATCGTCAATGTAATAGGAATTTCCGCCGTCAATGACGATGTCGTCCTTTTCGAGCTTCGGGACGAGGTCATGCAGCGTCGCGTCCACGACTCCCGCGGGGACCATCAGCCAGATTGCGCGCGGCTTTTGGAGTTTCTTCACGAAATCGTCGAGCGAATCCGATCCCGTCGCGCCTTCGCCGACAAGCTGCTTGACTGATTCCGGGCTGCGGTCGTACACCACGCCGCTGTGCCTATTGCGAATCAGGCGGCGCACCATGTTGGCACCCATCCGCCCCAGACCGATCATTCCGAGTTGCATTCTGTCTGCTCCTCCGCTGCGAATTGTTCGAGGGAACTTCCTCGTGATTTCAGGAAACGGCTTGCTGCACGGCTTTCGAAAGCGCCTTTAGCCCGGACTTCAGATTCTTGCCGAGATGAACCCGCAGCGCGCGCCGTCCGCGCTCTGAAAGGACATTGAAGTCGCCCCGCGCCTGCGCTGCCTTTACCACCCCGAACGTGTATTTTTGACCGGGTACGGGAAGGTCGGAAGCGTCATCGCACGTGATCTGCAAAAAGACGCCGCTGTTCGGCCCGCCTTTGTAGGCTTGTCCGGTGGAGTGCAAAAAGCGTGGGCCAAAACCGAGACAGGTGGCCACTTTCTTTTTGTCACGCACCACGTGACGGAATTCCTGCAGCACCTTTTCGTTTTCGGCATTCATGGTGACGTAACCGAGCACGGCAAAATAATCCCCGGCGCCCGCGCGCGCAAGGTGGGCTTTCAGTACGTCTACCAGCTTTGCGCCACCTTTTAGGGCCGCTGTATTTTTATCATCGGCAAAGAGTTTCACGCCAGCGCCTTCAAAGAAAGGCGATTCGGCCGGGAGGTGGCCGGTGGCTTCGTATTCGCTGGTTAGCTTGCGCGTTTCGATTTTGCTCGCTTCCACGTCCGGCTGATTGAACGCGTTGATTCCAATGATAGAGCCTGCAACCGCCGTGGCGATCTCCCAGCGGAAAAATTCCTGGCCGATCGTGTGAATGTTCGGCAGAGTAATGCGAACAACAGGGTGCCCCGCTTTTTCAAGGGCAGCGACAGCCGCGTCTTGCGCTTTGTTCGGCTTCGAAGCCAGGCGCAAATACGCAAACACACGGTCGTTTCCGTACGAAGCCGGCTTCGCTACCTTTTCGCGGTCGACGGGAATGATGCCCCTGCCGATTTTTCCGGTGGATTCCGCAAGCAACTGTTCGAGCCACGCACCCAAATCAAAAATTCCGGGCGAAGTGATGATGGTGAGCTTATCGTGCCCCTGGTTCGCCGCCGCACCCATGATCGCACCGAGAATGACGCCGGGATTCTTATCCGCGACGGAGGAAGCGCCGCAGGCAACGACCATTTCGTGCGTGGTCTTCAGAAATTTGGCTACGTCCAGGCCCATCGTCGCTGCCGGAACCATGCCGAAATTCGAAAGGGCGGAATAGCGCCCGCCGATACTGGGCACGCCCGGGAAAATCTTCCAGAATTTGTCGCTTTCCGCGACCTGCTGCATTTTCGACCCAGGATCGGTGACGGCAATGAAGTGGCTGCCGACTTCGCTTGTGCCGACTTTCGCCTTCACACGTTCGAAGAAATATTGCTTAAAGATGTTTGGCTCGAGCGTGCTGCCGGATTTGCTGGAAACAATGCAGAGCGTTTTCTTGAGATCCAACTTTTTCTCAATGGCCTTGATTTGCGCGGGATCGGTGGAATCGAGAACGTGCATTTCCGGAAAACCAGAGATCTTGCCGAAGGTCATCCGCATCACTTCCGGACAGAGGCTCGAGCCGCCCATGCCGAGCAGAATCGCGTGCTTGAACTTGCGCTTCTTCACTTCCGTTGCAAACTGTTTTAGCGCGTCGATGTTGGCGATTTGCTCCTCGGTAATGGAAAGCCAGCCGAGCCAATTGCCTTCGTCAGTGCCGGACCACAGGGAAGCGTCCTTTTGCCACAGACGCGCTACTTTGTTGTTCGATTTCCAATCATTCAACGCCGTGGTAACCGCCGTCGCCAGGTTCGCGGGGAGCTTGTACGTCAGCTTGTTCAGACTCAAGCGCTCACCCCAGCGTGCTTTGCGATGGCGTCGAGCAATTGCCTGAATGGGTCCTGGAACAACTTCACCGCGTCCGCAATCAACTTGTCCGTCACTTCTTTCATGGAGATGCCCGCGGCTTCAAGGTCTTTCATGGTCTTATTGGCGCCTTCAAGATTTTCCGTGAGGCTGGGGCGCAATTTTCCGTGGTCGCGGAATGCGTCGAACGTTGCGGGGGGAATTGTGTCCACGGTATCCGCGCCGATCAGTTCTTCCACGTAAAGCACGTCGCGGTATTTTGGATTCTTTGTGCTCGTGCTCGCCCAGAGTAGCCGTTGCGTCTGCCCGCCCTTTGCCGCGAGCGCCTTCCAGCGCGCTCCGCCAAAAAGTTCATGATACTTCGCATAAGTGCGACGCGCGTTTGCGATGGCCACTTTGCCCTGCAGCGATTCGAGCAGCGCCTTTTTCTTCGCGTCGGTTTCCGTCTTCAACATTGCGTCAATCTTGCTGTCCACGAGCGAGTCAATACGGCTCACGAAGAAACTGGCGACGCTGGCGATGTGCGAAATATCCTGGCCCTTTGCCACGCGCGCTTCGAGCGCCGAAAGGAACGCTTCCGCAACTTGTTCGTACGCGGACTGCGCAAAGAGAAGCGTGATGTTCACGTTGATGCCGTCTTCGAGCGCCTGCCGAATCGCCGACAAGCCTTCCTTCGTCGCGGGAATCTTGATCATCACGTTCGGCCGGTTCACTGTCTTCCAAAGACGGCGCGCTTCGTCAATCGTGGCTTGCGTGTCGAAGGCGAGATTCGGCGAAACTTCCAGGCTCACATAGCCATCACGGCCCTTGGTCTCCGCGTGTACGGGCTTAAAAATGTCCGTCGCATCCTGCACGTCGCGAATTGCGATTTTCTCGTACAGCGCCATGGCCGTCGAAGCTTTTGCGTCAGGCGCTTTGATAATGTCGTTGTAGTCGTCGCCCGCCGTGATGGCCTTTTCAAAAATCGCGGGATTGGACGTCATGCCGCGCAGGCCGTCTTCCTGAATCATCTTCTTCAGGTCGCCGTTCAGCAGAATATTGCGGCGGATGAAATCCAGCCAGGGCGATTGCCCGTAGGCAAGCAGTCCCTTCAGGGGATTCGTGCCTTGCGCCGGGCTCGCATTCGGGATTCTGGTGGTTGTCGTCATGCTACTTCTCCTTTATTCCGGTCAATCTGCAGAACTACATCTTACCTCTGTGGAAAGGGAACTGCTGCAAAATCGGCGCTCCTGGTGGTACGCGAGGTTCAGCGCGATGCTTCGATGGCTGCGACCTTTGCAAGCCGCCGTTTGTGGCGCTCCTCATTCGTGAAATTCGCGCCCAGATACGCTTTCACCAGATCTTCGGCCAATTTCATGCCGATAACGCGTGAGCCGAGAACCAGCACGTTCATGTCATCGTGCTCAACGCCTTGATGTGCTGAATACGTATCATGGCAAACTGCCGCGCGAATGCCTTTGATCTTGTTTGCGGCAACACTTACGCCGACGCCGCTGCCGCAAATCAGGATGCCGCGTTCGCCTTTTCCTTCGAGCACAGCGTTTCCAACGAGGACTGCAAAATCGGGATAGTCCGATGGATTCTCGTTAAACGCTCCCACGTCGAGCACGGTGTGTCCAAGCGACCGTAGCAAGTCGCCCACCGCATTTTTCATTTGAAACCCGGCATGGTCCGCACCAATCACGATTTTCATCGCGCGCTCACTTTCCCAAGAGGGATTTTGCAACAGCGACAACGTTGTCAGCCTGGAAGCCAAATTTCTTGAGTACATCCTTCAGTGGAGCGGAGGCGCCGAACGAGCGCATGCCGACCGCTTTGCCTTTCAGGCCAATGTAGCGCTCCCATCCGAAGGTCGAAGCCATTTCGACGGAAACGCGGGCACTGACGCTCGATGGCAGCACGCTTTCTTTGTACGCTGCGTCCTGTTCGTCGAAGAGCTGCGTGCACGGCATGCTCACCACGCGAGCGTTAATGCCTTCGGCTTTCAATTTCTCGAATGCTTCCATGCACAGCTGCACTTCCGTGCCTGTTCCAATCAGAATCACATCCGGCTTTCCGCTGGGAGCATCGGCCAAAACGTAGCCGCCCTTCGCTACTCCTGCCGCGGAAGCAAACCTTGTGCGGTCCAGCGTTGACGCGGCCTGCCGTGACAGGACCATCGCCGTCGGGCGGTGCGTCTGTTGCATCGAGACTTTGTATGCTTCGACGACTTCGTTCGCATCGCCGGGCCGCATCACCAGAATGTTGGGCATCGCGCGCAGCGCCGCGAGCTGTTCGATCGGCTGGTGCGTGGGCCCGTCTTCACCAAGGCCGATGGAATCGTGCGTGAAAACGTAAATCACCGGCAGCTCCATCAAGGCTGCGAGGCGCACGGCCGGCTTCACGTAGTCGCTGAAGTTGAAAAACGTGCCGCCGAACGGCCGCAAGCCCGTCAGCGCCATGCCGCTCATCGCCGCGCCCATAGCGTGTTCACGCACGCCGTAGTGAACGTTGCGTCCACCGTACTGACCGGGCAAATATTCGCCGGCCCATGTCGTGTCCAAATTTGTCTTGTTGGATTTTGCGAGGTCGGCCGAACCGCCGATGAACCAGGGAATATTTTTCGCGAGGGCATTCAGCGTTTTTCCAGAACTTTCGCGAGTGCCCATGCCTTTTGCGTCCGCCGGAAACGTCGGCAAACCATTATCCCAACCCTTGGGCAATTCGTGCCGCTGCATCATTCCCAGGTTTGCGGCGAGATCGGGGAATTGTTTGGCGTAGTCTCCAAACAGCTTTACCCAGTCCGCGTGAAGTTGCTTTCCGCGTGCGCCAACGCCGTTCTGGAAATTTTCATAAACGCCGTCGGGTACGAGGAACTTTGCATCTTCAGGCCAGCCGTAATTCTTCTTTACGAGTTTGATTTCCGCTTCGCCCAGCGGTTCGCCGTGAGCTTCGTAGGAGTCCTGTTTGTGCGGAGAGCCGTAGCCGATGTGACTGTCTACCACGATCAGCGTCGGCCGGTCGTTCGTCTTTTTGAAAAGTTCATACGCAGCCGCAAGTTCATCGAGGTTGTTGGCGTCTTTCACCTCGGTGACGTTCCAGCCGTAACCCTTGAAGCGAGTCAGCGCGTCTTCGCTGAAAGACCAGGAGGCGGGGCCGTCGAGCGTCACGCGATTGTTGTCGTAAATCCAGCAAAGATTGCCGAGCTTGAGATGTCCGGCAAGCGACGCCGCTTCGCAGCAGACGCCTTCCATGATGTCGCCGTCACCGCACACCGCATACACATTGAAATCAAACATCGTGAAGCCGGGCTTGTTGTAATTCGTTGCGAGCCATTTTCCCGCTATGGCCATGCCGACGCTGTTGCCCGCACCCTGGCCGAGCGGCCCCGTCGTGGTTTCCACTCCAGTCGTCAGATGCGATTCGGGATGGCCGGGCGTGCGGCTGTCGAGCTGGCGAAAGCGTTTGATCTCGTCCATCGAAACGGAAAGTTGATCGAGCACTTTGCCGTGATGGTCCACGGCTTTGACGCCAGCCAAATGCAGCGTCGAATAGAGCAACATAGAAGCGTGCCCCGCAGAAAGGACGAAGCGATCGCGATTGGGCCAGATCGGATTGGCGGGATCGTATCGCAGAAATCTTTGCCAAAGCGTGTACACAACCGGCGCAAGACCCATCGGCGCGCCCGGATGGCCGGAGTTCGCTTGCTGCACCGCGTCTATGGAAAGTGTCCGGATGGTGTTGATTGCGAGTTGCTCGATGTTCGACTGGCTCACGATGGCTCCCTAGCAGGCAGGGATTGTTGTTCCCGGCGCAAGTTAGATGCTCCTCCGTTACAAGCAGAGGCAGGTAATCTTACGCCAAAATGAAATTCTCGGTCCAAATTACAGGTAGCAGTCCGCGAAGGGTTGAGGACTGGCTCAGGGTTGCGGACGGACTTTGACGCGGGTGCCCTCGGCCAGTTTGCCGCCCGTGAGAACGACCACGCCTTGGCTCACAATTCCATCTACTTCGCCAGCTGCAGGCGCGGAAGCTGCCGCGGCTGTGGCCGGTCCTGCTTCATGAGAGAACGCTGGAGGATTTACGTACCACGCATAGCGCTCGGCAAGCTTTTGGCCGCTGCCCGGATAATTCGGGAGCTGCGAATTCAACGAGTTGATGCGATCTGCCAGCGGAGGGTGCGTACTGCCCCAGAGGCCGAGCGCCCTTTTTGTGTCCGGCGTCGTGGGCACGCTGGTCAGGAACTGGAGAAAATTGCGAAGGCCGGTGGGGTCGTAACCGGCTTTTGAAGAAAATTCCACGCCATACTTATCGGCTTCTGATTCCTTGTCGCGGCTGACTTTCATGGTGAGAGATCGCGTGACGACATTTCCCGCGATGTTGACGAGTTCCGCACCGACGGGAACGTGCGACGCAGCTTCGGATTTGGCGAAGTCGGCGGTCTTTTGCGCGCGGACTTCTTTTTCTAGGTGACGGCGATCCACGTGTGCGATTTCGTGTGCGAGTACACCGGCGAGCTCTGCTTCGTTCTTGAGATTGGCTAGAGCGCCTTTTGTGATGAAGATGTATCCACCGGGGAGAGAGACTGCCGTGACGATTTCCGTGTCCAGGATTGCAAAATGGTAGATGACGCTGCGGCCCGACTGACGCGCGACCGCGTTGCCCACAAGATTCACGTACTTCGTCATGTCCGGGTTGTCGTACAAGTGGAAGACGTTAATCAACTTTGCCGCGGAGGCTTGGCCGATGGCTTGTTCTTGTTCCGGTGTCCATGGCGTATAAATGTCCGCGGCTTTTTTTGCCTTTTGCGCATTCTTCAAGACGCCGCCGAGCTGCGCGAAGCTTGATTGCGCGATGAGTGTTGTTGCGAGGAGTCCGAGAAAGATTCGCGTAAATTTCATGTTCGTCTCCTTCGCCTATGGCTTCTGCGGGGCCGCATCAGGATTCAGGCCGCCGTCTTGTATGAATTGCACTAAGTCGGAAGGAGCTACTGCAGTCTGCGCAACTTGTTGTGCTTTCATTGCGTCAGCTGGCGTGACGGCCGCAGTGAGGAAGCTCTTTTGCACCTGTCCGTTTGGATCCACTCCGTTGAAACCGAGCGTGGCGCTGTCTTTCGTCTGGCGCGAGGATTTCAATCCGATCGAGCCGCCAAAGAGGGGCGTCGGCTTGTCGCCATTTGCCGGTTGATTTCCCGCCGGCGCGTTTCCGTTTGGTTGTCCCGGCTGCTGGCCCTGTTTGTTCTGTTGCCCCTGTTGTCCGGAATTGTTCTGTTGGCCCTGCTGTTGTTGCTGCAACGTTAGGGTCATCCCGTAACCCGATCCGGCGAGCAGCCCCGTCAAGAGGACCGCCCCCGCTCTCACCTGATTATTCATGCTGCAACCTCCATCATTTCGAATTCGCCAAGCTTGTCGTCACTTCAGAACTCTCCGGGGCCGCATTCGTGGCGCTCGTACCCCATCCTTGCAGTTCATATACCATCGTTTCGATGGTTTTGCCTTTTACTTTTACGCCGCCGAGCGCGCGCACTTGCGCCTCGTTTCCAATTCTATTGCGCGTTTCTTCGCTCACGATGATGGACGTGTGAAATTCCTTGTTCAGGCTTTCGAGGCGGGCAGCGAGGTTTACGGGATCGCCGATTACTGTGAACTCGATCTTTTTTCCGCGGCCGATGTTTCCGAAGATCACCGTGCCGGTATTCACGCCGATGCCGATCGAAATCGGTCCTTTTCCCTGCGTGGCCCAATGCACGTTTAGCTCTTTCACTTTTTCAATCATTTCGAGCGCGGCTTGCGATGCTTCCTTCGCGTGATTGTGGTCAGGCGTAAACGCGCCCCAGTACGCCAGAATTCCGTCGCCGATGAATTTGTCCACGATGCCGTTGTACTTGAAAATAATTTCCGTCATCGCGGCGAGGTAATCGTCGAGCAACGCGATGAGCTCCATAGGTTCGGCTTTTTCCGTCATCGTCGTGAAGTTGCGCACGTCGGACATCAGAATCGTCAGTTCGCGCTTGTCGCCATTCAGGTTCATCTGCTCGATGTTGGCCATCACGTACTTCACGAGTTGCGGCGCAACGTAGCGCTCGAGCACTCCACGCGTCTGCCGTAGTTCGCGGCCCGTAGTTACGTACCGCGCCGTACTTGCTCCGCTGTAAGAAAGCGCCAGCGTGATGCATGGAACGATGAGGGGCAACACAAAATGGCTCGCACCAAAGAGCGCCACATTTCCTGCAAAGAAAATAAGCAAGGCGCCAGTCACGAGTAGGACGCCCATGCGAAACGAAGACTGTTTCCACTGCGCGACGCCACCAAATACGGCCATCAACAAGATCAGTACAACTGCCAGCCATGCTGGAGTTTCGCGCATCGCTTCGCCATTCAGCAGGTTGTCCATCAGCGTCGCATGCGCGATAAATCCCGGCGGCTGCGGATCCATTGGCGTCGGTCGCGGCTCGTAGCTTCCCGCGGCACTCGCGCCGACGAGCACGATCCTCCCGCGGAAGTATTCCGCTGGGTAATGACGGTCCACATTCGGACACTGGTCCGGATAAATGGAACAGATTACTTTCCACAGCGGAACGCGTTCGTACGTCTCCAGGGACTTCCCACGCCAGAACATCAGCACGCGACCTTCACTGTCCACGGGAATGGATTTTCCACCGCGCACAAGCGAACGCGTGCCAAGCCAGCTTTTTTGCGCGGCCCAACCTCCTTTGTTTTCAGGTGTCGCGATTTCAATCGTCTTCGCTCCCAGCGTGGGGTACGCGCGGCCTTGATGCAGAAAATAAACGGGCTCTCGGCGAATCAAGCCGCCTTCATCCGGAGTGGAGTTGATCAGCCCCAGCCCCGCTGAAGCATGCGCCAGTTTGTCCAACGGCAGATTTGCCGTCCATTTCCCCGACTCTAATTCCGAGCCCAGTCTTGTGCCCTGCGCCGCAAAAGCCGAGGCACCTTGCCGCGCCGTTTGCTCTTCTCCTTTTAGTTCGGCGGACAGAAACGAGAATCCTAGAACCGTTTTGCCGGAATTCTGCATCACGCGCGCGAAATCGTCGTCCATCGCGGGTGCGTCTTTCTGTTCTCCGGTAAACGCCGCGTCAAACACGATTGCGCTCGGCTGGCCCTTGCTGACGTAGCGCACAACTTCCGTCCAGACCTGCCGCGGCCACGGCCAGCGGCCGAGCTTGTCCTGCAATTGGTCAAAGCTCGCGTTGTCTATATCAATGATGACGATGCGTGAATCTGTCTTGTCCGGTCGCGCCGTCCATCGCGCGCGCTCGTCAAACGCACGGTTTTCCATCCACTCGCCTGCACGCGTAAATTGCAGCGCCAGTCCAACCGCTGCAGCGAGCGCCACGGCGAGGTACACACCTTGCCGGAATGCTCGCCGCGTCTGGGGATTCGCTTCCATCCGTTCTCAGGTCCTCGAAAATGCGGTCGGACTGCCCCGCAGTAACGCACGTGGCTTCTTCGTGCAGACGATATTAGTCGTCCACACCGGCGATGAACAGCCCTCCCTCTCCCGCCGTGTTGTACAGATTAAGTGCGGCATTTAGCCACAGTGATAAGTGAATTGGCGCTTTGATTCGTTTCACACCATCGGCGCGATTGAATCACCAGTCAATTTGGGCAGGAAAGAATTCGGAGATGAGGTCTTCGTAGAAAGGAAGAATCGCTTTTGTATTGGGACGTTCTCTCCCTTTCGAGTAGAGATCGTAGGGATTGAATTTCTGAACCCATTCAAACATACGCTCGTCATGTTGGTGCATGAGATGCCGGTAGGCGCCGTGCCGATGGGCGGCATAGAACGAGTGGTATCGGAGCATGTACTGCGCCTCCTCCGGCAGATACCTGCGGGTAACATGAAAGATGTACTCGTCATGCCCAAAGGAGAGGTGAACCTTGTCGAGCCCGCAATTGGGTTCGTAAACGCCATATTTGGTTTGATACCGGCTAATCTTGCTGTCGGGATTGGCCGCAAAGAATTCAGGGAAAACGATCTCGTCGGAGTACGCGCAACCAACCGGGAACGTATCACCCACCACAGCCCACTGAGGCTCCCCATACAGGCAAAGGACTTTCCCGAGATCGTGCAAAAAGCCCGCGAGAATGAACCAGCGCGGATGACCATCCTTCCGAATTGCTTCAGCTGTCTGGAGGAGGTGCTCGATCTGCGTCAGATCGGTGTCGGGATCGCTCTCGTCAACCAGGGTATTTAGATACTCAGCCATTTCCCAAACGCTTTTTTTGCCGCGGTTCAAACCGCAATACTCGGCCTTTTTCTCGACGACAAAATCGAATGTCTGGCAGGCATGATTTTGGCGATAGAACTGCGTTACGGTGGGATTGGCGTCGGCCTTGTAGTTCCGGAATTCTTCTTCTCGTTTGCCCTGGCGGTATCGAGTGGCGACAAAATCGTCCCAATCGTCAAGTTGCTTAAGCGGCCCGTTATCGGCTACGCGGTTCATGGCATTTGGCCAAATTATGAGCGCGTGCCGGGCTCCTTACAATGGATATTTCTCCACTGCCTTTATGAGTTGCCTTTTTTCCGTCACCGGTCAGGTATCGCGGGCAAGCCCCTCGCGCGCGGTGTGCGAAAGCGGGAGAACTACAGGATTGTGCTATGTTTTATCTCTGCCCTGACCCGGGTGGCGGAATGGCAGACGCTGAGGACTTAAAATCCAAAAAATGGCTGCAACGTCTCGCACCCAAACGCATTAGTACGCGAAATTAGTGAGGAGACCGGGGTTAATGCACTCGGCTGCAGGGATCCGCTCGCCGTTGCATGGAATCGCAAAGACAACTGACACCAGAACTGGCACCGGGTTCCACACTTCGACAGCCTGCTTCGCGAAGCTCCATCTACATTCCTACATACAGCTACCGGTGCCTGACGAACTCGGAAATCGAGTTGCAAGGCGACGGTCACACGTCTGAATCTCGGCACTGTTCCGTGCTACGTTTCCGATGACGATGCTATTGCTGCCTGAATGATGGGTTTCGCCCATTGTGGAATCCGGTGGAGGTCGTAAGCTGTTTCGATCTTGCCCGAATTCATATGCAACAATAACTTCAGAGCTGGGGCCTGCCCTTTTTGCGGATCCCCATCTTCGGTATTGTCGAACACTTTAAGTTCAGTTAGGGCAGGCATAAGTTCTATCAATCTCATTCGACTTTGGGTGTAGCGTTCCCGTATTTTGCTCTCCGGAATGTCATGCCCCCCGATCGAAACTCGGGACTGTACACGCGCGATATGCAACTCTGTGCTCTCCAAGCCAACGTACCAGATTCGGACTTCGATGCCAGACGAGTCGGCTTTTTTGAGTAGGGCAGGAATGGTGTTTCCACCCAGCGTAGTTTCAAAAGCAAAGTCTTTACGCTCTTCAATCGCTCGTTCGAGCAATCGTCGGCCCTGCTGCCAAGCGGTACTATTTGCGTCCTCTTGACTGATTCCCGGATACATTAATTGGAACTTACGCGCTACTTTGTCAGGATTAAAGAACTCAACTCCGGCCTGCTCGAGCATTGCCCCGCCGATGCTGCTCTTCCCTGCGCCGTTTACGCCAGCCAGGACATAAATCTTAGGGGATTGCGTAGAGTCAGCCACGCTTCCGCGCAAAGGTTACCGCGTTTTTCGCAAGCTCTTCGGGGGACGCATCAAACGCCGTCCGCATTCCCGCGCGGGCCTCTGGAGTTTGCATGCGCGTAAGAAGGTCATCGAATGCTCGACTCATTGCGTTAAGTCGCGCCTCGGCGGCACCTGTCAACTTCTCGTATTCAGCCATCGGAATTACCGCAGCCTCAGGCGTTTCGCGCATTGTAATTAATACGACTCCACCCTGCATGACAGTTTTGAGCATCTGGCCCATCTGGTTCTTCGCTTTTGTAGCCGTAATCTTGACCGGTTCAAGTGCATCCCCCCATCGCACCAATGGATCAGGTGCTGCACTGCGTGCCCTTTTCAGACTGACTGCGCGCTGGATCGTACGGTTGAGGAGTTCGCCACTGATCGGTTTGACGAGGGGAAGTGCTCCAAGCTCCGCAGCCTCAATTGCAATTTCGTTGCTCTGCTTGCCGACCAGCAGGATTAAGGACAGGTTCGGAGAAAACGCATGAACTTTCTTCAGAAATTCTAGGCCGTTCATGTCCGGAATGATTAGACCGGTGAGAACCACATCAAAGGAGGCGCTCCTTAGACGCTGAAGAGCATCTCTAGCGTCACCTGCCTTCGAGACCTCAAACCCAAAATCCTTGAGTGCTCGGCCAGAGGTAGTCACAAAAGATGGGTCATCATCGACTAGCAAAATGCGGCCGCGGGAAAGCTCTGTCATGTCCAGGCTATTTTAGCCATATTGGCTATAATAGTCAAGGGGGCGAAAGTGCGGTAACTCTAGATTGTGCTATGTTTATCTCTGCCTATGCCCGGGTGGCGGAATGGCAGACGCTGAGGACTTAAAATCCTCCGGGGATTTTTCCTCATGTGGGTTCGACTCCCACCCCGGGCACCAGTCTTTCAGCTCCGTTCCTTTCGAAGAGACTAGATAATTTCTCGGTCCACGATTCAACGACTGGTATTCCCCCAAAGCGAAGAATCGACAGTTTCGATTAGAATCACGCCGATTAGCGTCCGATTCTGACGATCATCAAGCTAACCAAGATTACATCGTAATAGCTAAAAGTGTTAAATATACGGCTTATGGCAATCATAGACAGATATTTGATTGCCAATTAAGCACAATGTGCTACTTTTAGCTACTATGAACTTACAGGCAAGGATTGACAGGTACAAAGAACGTGGCTTCCAGCAGGTCGAAGCCGAAATCCTCGTCCTCATTGAGGAAAGTGCGGCGGCACTCTTCACCGCGTTCCCCGATCAATTCATCTTATTTGGAGGAGCCACCCTCGTGCTTTTCTACGAGAGCCCTCGATTGTCCCGAGACTTGGACCTGCTCGCCTCCCCAACGCAGATCCCAAGGCCCGAAGAAATCGAAGATGTTGTTCGTTCCAGTATCCAATCAATTGCAGAGACCCTCGGCCTGGGCCAACTCGAATTCCGGAAAGACATCGAGAGCGCCGGCTTCGTCAAGCAGTGGGTCCTCGCCAATCACAGAGCCCTCTTCAGCATCGATCTAACCAGCATCGGCGGGAATGTCTTGGAGACCCAGATCGTCAAGAAGGCAATTGCCGACGATCCAGAAAAAATCGTCGCCACACCAAGCGCGAACTACCTGCTGTTTCAAAAATGCGAAACTTTTCTCAATCGCCGTCATGTGAAAGCTAGGGATGCCTTCGACATCCATCTTCTGCTTACCCGTGGTGCGCACCTGGACAAGAATCTTCAAGCACACCTCGAGGACTTCATCGCGATGAAGGAAATAGACCAAGAATTCATCGAAACTCGAATTCAGGATATCAATGCTAAGCTCTGCACGGTAGAACTCCGCCCGGTCTTGCCACTCGCCATTTTTGAAGAGCTTGCCCAGAACGAATTTGAGGCCATCCGCCACTCGTTGCGAGTCGCATTGGCTCACTGGCTCGGGAAGGAAACGCAATGAATTGGACAACTATCTTGACAGAAGAAGCCCGAAACAATTGCATCGTGCGCACCGACCATTTGGCTCGCAAACACAAGCTCTCTGAACGTGTTGTACGGGATGCTTTGCGCCGATATGAGGCACAGCGTCTGGTCGAACGCGTTTCGACAAAGATCTACATCAACCACTTCAATCAGCAATTTTCGCCTCGCGATCTGGTGAACGTCCTTCGACCTCGTTCTTACATTTCACTTGAGTCCGCTTTAGTGGAGCGAGGTATCATTACTCAAAGTCCGTCAATACTGACTTGCGTCACACCGAGCTATCCGCAGTCTTTCAGAAGCAAATCTGTCAGCATTGTGTATAGAAAGATCTCTCCTGAGCTCTATTGGGGCTTTGAGGAAAAGGCTACTCGCTACAACAAATATCTCATCGCGGAACCCGAGAAGGCGCTACTGGATTGGATCTACCTAAACCGTCAAGAAGGACTTCCGACGCCCTTAGACGAACTCCAATTGCAGTTTCTAACTCCGGCCAAGCTTCGAGACTACGCACAACGATTTCCGCGCACAGTGGGCGAGACGATTAAGGATTTGTTGGTTGAAACAGCCTACCCGTCGCAAAATCCCGACGCCCGACGGTCGAGGGCAGGGCGATGAATGTCACGGAGTTCGGAAACTATCCGAACAGGTCGGCAAGAGGCACCCACCCGAGACGCGCCGAGCAGTCGTCCTTATGCGAGCAAGTGGCGTCCTTCCGCTCGCGTAACGGCTGAAAAACTGGCATTCAAAGATCGTCATTGCCAAGTTCCGGCAAATTCCTTCAAATTTTGTTTCGATCTTTGTAGTCTGGAATGTCCTTCCGCGGCGCCTTGTGAACGCGGACTTCACCTTGATCGGCGTCCGGAGCCTCCTCCACGCCCTCGATCAGTTCCGCTTCCAGGTCCTGACCTTCTTCAATTAGTTCGCTCACGCTTTCGGAATCGTACAGCTCCACTGTCGAAAGCCCCTGAATGTCTCCAGACAAGTCTCCCTTGTGCACGCCTGGCGATGCTTCTTCTTCACTTTCCACAATCAACCGCCCCTTCGGATCGAGCGAGCTCGCTTCGCTGCCGGACGTAATGCTCGCTACCTCGACGCGGCCGGACAGGCGATTCTTCTTGCCCTTTGACGCTTTGTTTTTGGCCACCTTGCTCTTCACAACTTTGCGCTTTGCCGTTTTGGCCGGGGATTTTACTTTTTTCGCCTTGGCTTTTTTCTTAACCACTTTTTTCTTTGCCATGGAATTTGGCCCTTTCCCTTCCGGTTATTCATGCCCATTTATTGCGAGCCATTTCATTGGATGCTTTCCATCGCTTTGTTGGCCCGCGCTTTCAAAAAAATGCCACGAAACAAAATCCGTACTATCGAAGGTGCCAGAGCCCTGGCTCAGTAGCAACAAGCATGCAGGGCAGCGGCATTCGACCGCCGTGCTCGTGAGCTGACCCGATGAGTTGATTCGTCGGAACAGCCTATGGAACTATTCTGCGAACAAACCTTCTACTCTTTTAGAATTTCCCTAGCTGTTTTTGCTTGGAGGTTCCGTTGGCATCCAGCGACTCTTTCGATCTCATCGTTATCGGCTGCGGACCAGCCGGTGAAAAAGCGGGCGCGCAGGCCGCGTACTTTGGCAAGCGTGTCGCCGTCATTGAGCGCGCGTCGAACCCGGGCGGCAGCTGCATCAACACGGGTACCGTTCCCAGCAAGACCCTGCGTGAGTCCGCGCTCTACTTTTCCGGACTCGGGCAACGCGGTCTCTACGGCATTGACTATTCACTGAAGGAAAATCTCACCGTCCATGATTTCATGCATCACGAGCGCGAAGTCGTCGAAATGGAACGCCGCCGCATCCTGAAAAACCTTGAGCTCCACAAAATCGAATATATCCAGGGGCAAGCCGCGTTCGAGGATGCGCACACTGTCACTGTCGGCAGCCGTAGGCTCACCGGCGAAATTATTCTCATCTCCACCGGCTCCAAACCGAACCGCCCGCCGGAAATTTCGTTCGATGACGTGCACACGTTCGATTCAGACACGTTTCTCCAGATGGATCGCATCCCGAAATCATTAGCTGTCATCGGTGGCGGCGTTATTGGCTGCGAATACGCTTCGATGTTCATGGCACTCGGCGTGAAAGTGACGCTAGTAGATGGCCGTGACCGCTTGCTGCCGTTTCTCGATGCGGAAATTTCCGATCGCCTCCGCGACCGCCTCAAGGAACTCGGCATGAATTTCTGGTTTAACGAGCGTCCCGTGAAAGTGGAAAACTCCGCAACGGGCGCAAAGCTCACCATGAAGTCCGGAAAAGTTCTGGAATCCGAAGCCGCACTCTTCGCCGCCGGCCGTCGCGCCGCTGTGGACGGCCTCGCTCTCGAAAAAGCCGGCCTCGCGGTTAACGACCGCGGCTATATCCCCGTTGACGAGAATTACAGAACCGTTGTCCTCAACATCTACGCTGCGGGAGATGTCATCGGCTTTCCTGCGCTCGCCTCCACTTCCATGGAACAAGGACGCGTTGCCGTCTGTCACGCGTTTGGATTTCAATACAAACAGCGAGTCGCATCCATGCTGCCGATGGGGATTTACACCATTCCGGAGATTTCCGCCGCCGGCGAAACCGAAGACTCCTGCAAGGAAAAGAAAATTGACTACTGCGTTGGCCGCGCGCATTACGGCAACAACGCTCGCGGTCACATCACCGGTGATACCGCCGGTCTTCTCAAAATTATTTTCTCTCCTGAGGACAAGAAACTTCTCGGCCTCAGTATCATCGGCGAAAGTGCAACCGAACTCGTCCACATCGGCATGATGGTCCTCGACAACGGCCTCACCATCAACGAATTCATCGATCAGGTCTTCAACTATCCGACGCTCAGCGAAATGTACAAATACGCCGCCTACGACGGCCTTGGCAATCTTTCCGGCCACAAGTTGCGCGAAGGGTAGTCTCCATCCTTACAAAGCAAATCCTTTTGCATTTCCTTTCCGCTTTCCTTTTCCTCTGTTTTCTGTAAACTCACCCCTCACACGCGATGCGCAAACCAGAATTTCCTCGACGCTTTAAGCCGCTCACCCGTCACTCGCGTGAACTCCGCGAAAAAATCCTCGCCTCCCTCAAACGCGGCATCAGCCAGCAGCAAATTTCGCGCAACCTCGATATTAGCCTCGGCACAGTCGGTTATCATGTTTCCGTGCTTCGCAAGTCCGGCGCTTACAAGCGCTGATTGGAATTTTCTCCATGCGGATGATTTCATCTCTCTTCGTTCTGCTCTTGTTTTGTCCTCCCGGGTTCTGCCCGCGGCCTCCGGCACCACAATCTTTCCTAGGTTTCGATCGCAACGACTATCCCGGTGATGACGCCATGAGGCTCTTGCGAAAACAATTTGCTTTCACCGGATACTGGCTCGGCAATCCTCCCCAAACAAAAACAAACTCCTGGTCCGGCAAGCGCGAATTCCTTCACTCCCTGGGTTATGGTTTCCTGCCGCTTTTCTCCGGCCCGACTTCTGGCGAATTGCGCGACTCGCGCTATACGCTAAAGAGAGTCGCTGATGACGCGCAAGCCGCCATTGCGGCAGCGCGCAAGGAAGGATTCCCGCCGGGCACCGTAATTTTTCTGGATATCGAAGAAGGCGGCCGTCTTCCCTCTACCTACTTCACGTACCTAAAACTATGGGCCTCAACGCTCGCCGAAGCGGGCTTCCGCGCAGGCGTTTATTGCTCCGCGATTCCGATTGATGAAGGCGAAGGCCTTTGGCTCATCACTTCCGATTTCATCCGCGACCAGATCAAACCAATCGAGCTCGTTTATTGGGTTTTTAATGACGCTTGCCCACCTTCGCCCGGCTGTAACTCAACGCTAACTCCGCCGTCACCCGCAAAAAGCGGTAACGCCTACACGCAAGTCTGGCAATTTGTCCGCTCCCCGCGCGACAAAGACTCCGCCCGTCGCTGCACTGGCTATGCAAAAGACGGCAATTGCTACGCCGCACTCGACACAGCACACCACTACAATCTGGATCTCAACGCCGCGACGTCGCCCGATCCTTCCACAGCTCGCTGAAATTTAATTGGTGGGATTTCTCGGAAACTTGAAATACGGCAGCCGCACATTTTCAATCATGACCTGATCCGCTCGCATGGCATCCGGCGCCTCAAATCCCTTCGTCCCCGCGCTCGTCACAAAATCGTCCTGATCCACGCCGTCGCCGCTCACGCCCAGTCCGCCCACAAGCACGCCGTTCTTGTAGAGCCCCGCGCTCCCCGGAAAAAACACAATCCCGCTGTTATTCCCGCTCGCAAGGCCGCTGCCCAGCCCCTGCGAGCAAGGATTTGCCGTGTCATGCAAATACAAATCGAAAAACGGCCCGGGCGAAATCGTAGAATCGTCAATCCCCGGCGGAAAAAGCGGCTGCGACCCAAAACTGATCGTCCGATTTGTTACCGCGGTTCCCAGCGACACCCCATCCAAATCCGCCGCCGACCGCGCGCTGCTGTTGAAATACACCATGTTCCGAGCCTTGCTCGCCGCAACTTCAATGCTGAACACCGTCGCATCATCCATGCGCCTCAACCCAATAATTTTTCCGTCGAGGTCCGCCACCGCAATCACCATTCGCGCTCGCTCGCCTTCCGGCAAACGAATCGCCGCGCGCGTCAACTTCGCCTCGTTCTCCGCATTATCCAGAATTCCTTTCACGTCCACTGAGGACAATCCTCCCAGCGGTCCAGCCGCCGGTGTCACCAAATCGCCAAACTCCGGCGTTCCCGTTCCATTCGTCGCCGCAACCACCCACGTTCCGCCCGTGGCCGTGCCCGGCCCGATTCCATTCGGGGGCGAAGTGTTATCTACGGCAGGCAGCACCACCCCGCCAAGAAAAACCCTTCCCGGCGGCGGCAGCGCTCCAAAAAATCCGCCAAAGCCACTCGAGGTTGCTCCCACGAACGCCGCATACTCATCCACGTCCATCGTTCCGCCGGTCACGCCAATTCCACCCACCAGTACATTCCCGCGGTAAATCGGAATCCCGCCCGGATTCACCACGGACGCATCCGAATCGTTCGTGTCTTTTTTTCCTGTGATAATTCCGAGCGGTTTTGCTCCGGTCACCGGATGCGAGGGCAAGAATCCATGTGTTTCGAGTTCCGCTGAAAGCGCGCACCCGCGATTTGTATTTTCAATTCCATACAAGTCCGCTGGCGGCTGGTTCATCACTCCCGGCGGCAAATGAATCCCGCTAATGAACCGCACCGTCCGCGAAGTCAGTGGTGCTTGATTGTTGCTGAAAAACGCACCCGTCCGCGCCAATTGAACGGCGACATCATCCGCATTTTCCATCACCGAAAAATTTCCCAGCGAAACCGCGCCCAGTGGAGCACCCGATTTATGAAAAACACCCAGCACTTTCCCCTGGCGGTCTGTCACGGCAATCACCAGCGTGTCCGTGGACACTGAAGCCGCCCCCGCCGTAACGATCTGCGTGACTTCGCTCGCGCTTAGCGCTTGAAACGCAACAGGCGGCGGTGGCGGGGGCGGCGCAGGTGTGTTCCCTCCGCCGCAACCCGCTAAAAGATACGCCAGCACACCCGCAATTCCGAGCGTCAACACGATCCCGAACGTCAGCACTTTTCTGCGCCGGGAAAGCATCGTCGTGGACGCGACTGGCTTACGGAGTCTGGGGACGATCGCCATAGCAAACGGTACCAAAGTTGGTAACACACTCGCGCCGTACGACTCAACGCCTTTGCTTTTCCTTCTGCTCCAAGGGTGAACGTCTCCCGTTTCCACTCTGAGTTATGAAATGTTGCCACACACGCGCAAAAACCATTGCCCAGCGCCTGCCGATATTGTTAGCTAGTGTGCGACTCCTGGTCCCTTGCCGGACATTTCCGGCTTCGACGCATGCGCATCCTGATTTCGCGGTTTCCCCGACGCGCCCTTCGCGCAGCCCTCGCTGCTGGTGCACTATGCCTGCTCGCGTCCGCCTCGTTTGCACGTTCCCACGCCCGTCAAAACGCCGCGCAACAGCCGGCCAATCAGCAGGCCAACGCCCAACAGTCCCGGCAAACACCCGCGCAAACGCTTCGCATCCCGCGCCAGCAGGCGCAAACTACCGCCGCGCTCGACGGGATCGTTCGCGACTCCGGTTTTTCGAACATCACCGTTCCCGTGCCAGGCGCAATTCTTACGTTACGCAACTTGCAGACCGGTCAGACGATCTCCAGCCCCTCGAACGGCGAGGGCATCTTCCGAATCTTTCCCGTTCCACCTGGCCATTACGAATTGCGCGTCACCGCGCCCGATTACGGTCCGTTTCTTATTGGCGATCTGTCCTTCCAGCCAGACGAAGTCGTCACTCTCGAAATTTCGCTCGTCACCAGCGCCGCCATCGAAGCGCGCTCGCGTCTTCCGCGTCAGCCGGAGCTCGGCCCCGCACTCTCTCCACTCGGAAACGAATCCTTCGGCACGTATCGCGAATTTCGCCATCGTCTCGATTCCGACCCCGCGTACGTTCTCAATCCCGCTCCGGAAGTTCTCCCACCCATCGCCGATGTCTTCAACAAAGTTCCTGATCGCTGGGCGCTGCAGCAGCCCGAATATCGCCGCTACGAAGCGAAGGGCGAATATCTCTACACCAAGCCGCGCTGGTACGACCCTTTCAATCGCAACAAATTTAAAGGCGACGAACCCATCTGGCCCAAAGTGCTCGGCCAGCAAACGTTTTTCAATTTCACTGCAACTTCTGAAACTTTTTTCGACGGCCGCCGCGTTCCTTCTCCCAGCAATGTCAGCACCGCAAATCCTGGCAGTTCGGAGTTTTTCGGCCGCGGCGAACAGGCCTTTCTCGATCAGACTTTCCGCGTCAGTTTTGATCTCTTCCATGGCGACGCTTCCTTCAAACCTGTGGACTGGCGCATTCGCATCACACCCGAGGTCAGCCTCAATAATCTAAACGTCCGCGAGTTAGGCATCGTCAAGCCAAGTCCTCTTGCCGGTACAAACCGTTTAGACAGCCACGTCGGCCTTCAGGAAGCCTTCGTCGAATACAAGATTCACGACCTCAGCTCCAACTATGATTTCATTTCCATTCGCGCCGGAATTCAGGAATTCAACGCGGACTTCCGCGGCTTTCTTTTTCAAGACGAACAGCCCGGCATCCGTATCTTCGGCAATCTGCACTCGGATAAGATTGAATACAACGTCGCCTATTTCGATTTCCTGGAAAAAAACACGAATAGTGGCTTGAACACTTTCGAACGCCGCAGCCAGCAGGTCTTTCTCGGTAACACCTATTTGCAGGATTTCTTTTTCCCCGGCTACACGGCCGAATTTCTCATTGCTTTTAATAAGGATGACGGCGGCCTGCACTACGACGACAACGGTTTCCTCGTTCGTCCTTCGCCCGTTGGCAACGTCATCAATCAAAATCCTGGCGCCGGACCGATTCTTCACGGCATTCGCGTCGGCTATTTCGGCTGGCTCGGCAGCGGCCACATTAAGCGCATTAATCTCACACATGCGTTTTTTCAAGCCGTCGGCGAAGATACTTTCAATCCCATCGCAGGCAAACCCGTTACCGTCAACGCGCAGATGGCCGCCGCGGAACTTTCTTACGACCACAATTGGATTCGTTACCGCGTTTCCGGCTTCTTCGCTTCCGGGGACGCAAACCCCCGCGACAATCGCGCGCGCGGTTTCGATTCCATTCTCGATCTTCCATCCTTCGCAGGTGGTCTTTTTAGCTTTTGGAACCGCGAACAGATTCGCCTCACCGGTTCCGGCGTTTCGCTCACGCCACCCGGCAGCCTGCTTCCCTCACTCCGCTCCAACAAAGAAGAAGGCCAGGCCAATTTTGTGAACCCGGGAATTTTTCTCGTAAACGCCGGCGCCGATTTCGATCTCACTCCAAAACTTCGCGCCTTCGCCAACGTCAACTATCTACGCTTCGACCGAACCGAATCACTTGAGTATATTCTTCTGCAATCTCGCATCCGTCATGGCATTGGCACAGACTATGGTCTCGGCGTAACCTACCGCCCCCCGCTTTCAGAAAACATCGTCATCACCGGCGGCGCATCCGCTCTCACGCCGGATAACGGTCTTCGCGACATCTACGGCGGTCATACGCTTTTTTCCCTCTTCACCTCCGTGAGGTTCACCTTCTGATGAGAGGCCGCACTCGCATCTCCCTCGTTGCGTCGCTTCTGGTCTGCGTCTGTTGCATCGTTGCGACTGCAAGGAATTATTCTGCTGCCGCTCAGCAACCAGCTGAACCCATTTCGCTTCTCCGAGGGCAATCGGAAGAAGAAGCCGCCCGCAAATCTGCCGGCTGCATCTCTTGCCACGGCCAAACCGACGAACCCACGATGCATCCCACCAAAACCGTTCACCTCGCCTGTACCGATTGCCACGGCGGTAACTCTTCCATTTCCGTTGCGACCGGCGCCGATCCGAACTCCTCCGAATACAAATCCGCCAAAGAAAAAGCGCACGTGCAGCCGCGCGACGCTATTTTCAAAAATCGTAGCGCCGTTCCCGAAATTGTTTACGCAAAGTGGCTCAAGGAACCGGCCGAGTACGTAAAATTCGTGAACCCCGGTGATCTTCGCGTCGCTCCCGAAACCTGTGGGCCCGCCGGCTGCCACGCATCCGAAACCCGCACCGTTTCAAACAGCATGATGACCCACACGGGAATGCTGTGGGGCGCGGCGCTCTATAACAACGGCGGCTATCCCGCAAAAAACACGCGCTTCGGCGAAAGCTACGACCGCGAAGGAAAACCTCAATCGCTGAAAACAATACCCGCACCAACGCCTGAAGAAACTCGCACAAAAGGCGTCTTGCCAGAACTCGAACCACTTTTGCGTTGGGAAATTTCTCAACCAGGAAATGTCTTGCGGGTCTTCGAACGCGGCGGCGGCAAAAAAGGTGAAGTCGGCAATCCCAAGAAGGAAGAAGATCCCGGCAAGCCCGATGACAAGCTAGGCGAGCGCGGTTTCGGCACAGAACTCCGCACTGACCCCGTTTTTCTTGGCCTGCAAAAAACGCGCCTAGTGGATCCGGTCATGTCGCTCCCGGGAACGAACGATCATCCCGGCGACTATCGCGCGAGCGGCTGCACCGCGTGCCACGTCATCTACGCAAACGACCGAGATCCTGCCCATTCTGCGCAATACGCCGCGTACGGGAATCTTGGCTTCAGCGCGACCGTCGATCCCACGATTCCGAAAAACGAATCCGGCCATCCGATCAAGCACGTCTTCACGCGTTCCATTCCATCGAGCCAATGCATGGTCTGCCACATCCATCCGGGCACGAACATGCTCACCACCTACTTCGGCCTCACCTGGTGGGACAACGAAATTGACGGCGAGAAAATGTATCCGAAGGAGCAGCGCAATCCGAGTGAGGAAGAGCGCTATCAAATCGCGCTGAGAAATCCGGAAGCTGCTGCAACACGCGGACTCTGGCGCGACCAGAAATTCCTGGCCGGAGTTGGCACGCCCGAATTCAACAAGCAGCTCAAAACCACGCAGTTCGCCGACTTCCACGGACACGGTTGGGTTTTCCGCGGCGTTTACAAACACGACCGAAAAGGGAACTGGCTCGACAAAGACGACAAAATTATTCCATTCGACGATCCCGACCGTTTCGGCAAGGCAGTGCATCTCGCCGACATTCATCTCGAAAAGGGAATGCAGTGCGCCGATTGCCATTTCAATCAGGACAATCACGGCAACGGAAAGATTTACGGCGAGCCGCGCGCCGCCGTTGAAATTGATTGCGTGGATTGCCACGGCAACATCAACAAGAAAGCCACGCTTATTACCTCCGGTCCCGCAGCTCCCGATCCAGCTCTGCCGACGTGGCCACGCGGCCATCGCCTCGATGCTCTCCGCACTCCGTGGGGACTTCGCCGCTTCGAAGCGCGTGGCGGCAAGATTTTTCAGCGCTCCATGACCGATCCCAACAAGGAATGGGAAATCGTCCAGACCGCGGACACCATTACGCCTGGCAACGTCCACTTCAATCCAAAGTCGCTACGCGCAAAACTCATGGGCAAGGATGGCACGACTCTCTCGCAAGCCCCGCAGGACGAAACGCATCTCGCCCACGGCAACGCGTCCATGACCTGCTACTCCTGCCACACGTCGTGGACTCCGACCTGCTTCGGCTGCCATCTGCAAATGACCGCGAATGTCCGCCGTCCCATGCTGCACAACGAAGGCCTGATGACGCGCAACTACACTAGCTACAACTTCCAGGTGCTGCGCGACGACATCTACATGCTCGGGGTGGACGGCACCGTGACCGGCCATCGCATCGCGCCCGTGCGCTCCTCCTGCGCGATTCTCGTCAGCTCGCAGAACGCCAACCGAGAATGGCTCTATTACACGCAGCAAACTATTTCCGCGCCGGGATTTTCCGGTCAAGGCTATTCCACGTTCGTGCCTCACACCGTTCGCGCTAAAGAAACAAAACAGTGCAGCGACTGCCACGTTTCGCAGCAGAACGACAACAACGCCTGGATGGCACAAGTCCTCTTACAAGGCACGAATTTCATGAACTTCATGGGCCGCTACGTTTACGTCGCCACCGGCAAAAAAGGATTTGAAGCTGTCGCCGTGGCTGAGCACGACGAGCCCGAAGCCATTTACGGCAGCGATCTCCACCGCATCGCCTATCCCGACGACTACAAGAAATTCGTCAAGCACGAACGCGAACTCAGCACTTCTTACGAGCACGACGGAAACATTTTCGATATTCAAGCACGCGGCGAATACGCCTATGCCGCCATGGGCAAAGGCGGTTTGCGCGTTTTCGACATCGCCAACGTGGACAACAAGGGCTTTTCCGAGCGCATGACCAGCGCCCCCGTCTCACCGCTCGGCCAAAAATTCTACGTTCCCACCAAAAACGCCCAGGCTGTCGTTTCGCCTACAACTCTCGGCGTGGACCCATTGCGCAAACAGTTGCCAGAAAACGAAGAGCAACCAATTCATTTGATCTACGGCTTCCTCTACGTCGCGGACTGCGAAGAAGGACTCGTAGTCATCGGCGACCCGGACTTAAAATCAAAAATGCCCGGCGTCGGCACGCTCCTTGATGGCAATCCCGCGAACAACTTCCTGAAACGCGCCCTTGCCTTCAATCCCAATGGCGTCCTCACCGGCGCTCGCCGCATCACTATCGCTGGAACATTTGCCTACATTCTCACAGACAAGAATCTCGTCGTCGTGGATCTCGATAATCCGCTCGCGCCAAAAATCACTGCCACTATTGGCGCGCCGTTCCTCAATGATCCCCACGCCGTCGCCGTGCAATTCCGTTACGCGTTTGTTGTTGATCGCGATGGGCTGAAAGTGTTGGACGTGACCGATCTCGCGCAACCAAAAGTAATCGACTCCGCAAAACTTCCAATCGACGACGCGCGCAACATTTACGTCGCCCGCACCTACGCGTATGTCGCCGCCGGGAAAAATGGCATCGCCATCGTGGACGTCGAAAAACCCGAATCGCCAAAACTCGATCAAACGTACAACGCCGAAGGAAAATTGAACGATGTCAACGACGTGAAAATTGGCATGGTTGCTGCCAGCGCGTTCGCGTTTGTCGCTGACGGAAAAAATGGTCTCCGAGTTCTGCAAATTCTTTCGCCCTGGGATGATCCCGCGCATTTCTCCGGCTTCAGCCCGCGCCCCACTCCAAAATTAATTGCCACCGCGCACACGCACGGACCCGCGCTCGCCATTTCAAAAGGAATTGATCGAGATCGCGCCGTGGACGAATCCGGAAATCAGCTCGCCGTCTTTGGTCGTCGCGGCGCGCGCCCGCTCAATCGCGCGGAAATCCGCGCTCTCTACCTTCATGCTGGCAGCAATTCCCCCTATGCCGTTACTGACGGCGACACAGGTAACTCCTCCAAAAACGCCGCGCCGACCTGGTTCGAACGCCTTTTCGGCTGGCGCCCCGCAGGGAAATAGATCCGCTCTCCGGGAATCTGGGCAAAGAAAAAGCGTATTCGCTTTTTATTCGCACTGCTCCTTTGTCCAGTTTTCCGTTTTCAACTTGAGACTGTAACGTTATAGAACCCAACTTCTTTGTTGTTAACCTCTTGCGTGTCATCTGCATCTAATCAAACGACAACATCCAGTGCACGTTCCCTGCATAGAAATGATTAAAATAATTTGTTGGGAGTACCGCAGGTAACACGGCTAAGGTGTAAGTGCAGGGGGTAATTTGGTCCACAACGGTGGACCCGGCTCGCAAGGGCGGGCACACAAAAGAGAGGGGTTTTTACCATGGTGCAGCAATATCTGTTAGCCAGCGATTTTGACCAGACGCTCAGCTTCAATGATTCGGGCGTCGTCCTTGCCGAATTGATCGGCATCACGAATTTCCACGACCGCGTGAAGGGACTTTCGCAGATCAACCTTGTCCAGCAGGGTGCGGAGCTATCCTATTTGATTCTGCACGATCCGGAATTTCGCCGTGTGCGGCAAGTACATCTTGTCGAAACGGGCAAGCGCATTCGCCTGAAGCACAACGTCGCCTTGTTTGCCAAAACGCTCGAAAATCTCGCGGACGGTTACAAATTCTCGTTCTACGTAATTTCCGCGGCGCCGCAGGAAATCATTCAGTCGGCGCTAGAAGGAATCGTTCCGCCGGAAAATATTTTCGGCACGCGCTTCCACTACGCAGAGAACGGAGAAGTGGCGGCCATCGTTCGCGCTTCCGCGGGCTGGGGCAAAATTACCGTGCTCGAGGAAATTCGAGCGACGCTCGGCATCAGTCACGATCACATCATCTACATGGGCGATGGCAGCTCCGACTTGCCTGTCATGATGCACGTGAATTCTTACGACGGCCTCACCATCGCGGTCAGCGAAGCGGAATTTATCACGCGCGTCGCGAAGCGCACGGTGTTGAGCGACAACACGATGAGCGTGCTCATCCCCGTCATGGAAGACGTTCTGCGCTGGGATTCGGCGCGTATCCGTCGCTTCTTCGCATCGCAGGGACTGATGTTGCGCGAGTGGGGCAAGTCGCGCACGGACCAATTGCTCATCCAGGAATCGGCGGAGCCAATCTCCGTCGAAACGCAGGCCGTGCCGACGCCAGTGGTTCAATCGTCCACAGTCACGCTCTAAACTTCATTTCCCTTCAAAACGAAAAGGCGTTCGCTTCGGCGGACGCCTTTTCGTTTTCCGTCTCTTCCTAGATCCAACTCAGGGTCTGGCGCGATTTTTGAGTTGTTTTGCCAGCTTTTCAATGTCTTCCGTTTGTTTGTACATGTTGACGGAGAAAACGTCGGCAGTATGTGTCCCGTCCAGTTGCGTACGGAACTCCTGCACTTTTATCAAGAGTTGGTCGGTGGCCTCCCGCAATTCTTTCTCGTGCGCGACAAGAGCAGCAGGATTGTTTGCATGCGTTTTCCCTGGCTGATTGGTTGGCAATTTTTGGCCTGGCTCAGGATGTGCCGGCATGGGTTCTTGGCGCGGACGAATGGGGGTAGGCGGCTGTTGTTGCAGGAATGCGAAGACTCCAGCAGCAGTGGCCGAAGCGAGAAAGGAACGCCGGGAATCCAGCATGGGAACCTCCATAGCCGGGAAATGCGGAGTATTCCGGCAATGGTAGCATTTTGCGCAAGTGAAATTGAGCGGAGCGTGCAATTACGTTTTACCCGTCGCGGCAGCGGCCGCAGCCACGGATTCCGTCATAGCGCCGCCGCGCGTGGAGCGTACCCACCCGACGATTTCCTCGTGTAGCGTGTTCAACGAGTTCGTCATGCGGTCTGCTTCGATATTCACGAGCGCATAGCGCTCTTTTTCGGGATCGCCCGCTGCAATCAGCCGGTTGTGATCTTCGCGAAGATTAGGAAATTTCTTTTCCGCGACTTTGCCTCCGGAAAGAATCTCTTCCAGAAGAGCGAGCATGGTTTCCACGTCCGCCGCGAAAACGCGGAACTCCGGTCTCGCGGGCATCGCCGGAGTCAACGGCAGGCCAGCTTCCAGCGCCATGACGGAATGCGCAAACCGGTGCGAGCTGGCGAGAATCGCGTTGATGCGATTCAGTTGGTCAGAGGTTACGCCAGGTTCCGCCGCCAGACGCTCCAATGATCCTTCCAGGTTTGTGCGCTCCGTTCGAGCGTTTTGCCGGGACCGCTCGATCGCGAGGCCCATGGTTTCCTTTTCTATATACGAGTGCGCCACGGCGGAAAAATATTCACGATAAGCTTTTAGCAATACGGCAATGTTGTTTCGGATGCGTGTGCGCTCCCAGCTTGGCCACGCGAGATAACCGAGAAGCGCCAGCAAGCCGCCCACAGCGGTATTTAGTCCACGCGCAAGGATGACTTCTTTCGGCGAAACTCCGTTGATCGTTAGAAGCAGCACGACCAGCGCGCTGATCATGGCAGCAAATACGCCGTAATTCGCCGGCCCCACCGACCGCATCAGAAACATGAATACGCCGATTAGAACAACGTCCATCGCCGCGTGGATTGAGAGAAAGTGAAACAGCGCGGTGGCGAGCAGCAATCCGAGAATCGTGCCGGTAACTCGTAGCACGCCGCGCGTGAATGTCGTGGCGAACTCCGGCTTCAATACCAAAACGATTGTCATGGGGATCCAGTACGAGCGGCGCCAATCGAAGTCGCGTCCCAGTGCGTCTCCAATCGCGACGGCGAATGCGAGTCGAAGTGCATGGCGAAACGCCATCGAGCTTAGCGTCAAATTGGCATGCAGCGTGGCAATGATGCTGCTGAAGCGCAGCCAAAGGGGCTGGTGCCTTTCGCGCTTCTTGAATTCCTCGGCGCCTTCGACCGAAGCGTTATTCGCTAGGTCAATCACGGCGCGAAGCTGGCCGGAGAGGGCGTCCATCTGGTATTGCACATCCTGCAGCACGGCTTCCAGAAAGCCCGAGCGCGATTCGAAGCTGTGCCGTGAGCGAAGCTGATAGGTAAGAGCGACGCCGAGGGCGACGCGGTCCGCTCCCAAGCCGATTTTCTTGTTTTCAATGAGCGCGTTTCCAATGGAGCGAAGAATTTCAGAGGCGTTGGCCAGATAGTCGCTGATGGAGTCAATCGCAGGATGGTCTTGCCGTTCGCGCTCTAAACGCAGTCGAAGCCGCGCGAGCATCATGATGCTTAACCGGATGCGTTCTGCCTGGCTGAGCAGCGCGCGGAAGCGAACGCTGTCCAGGGATGTATCGGTTCGCAGCGCGGAAATGGCATCCTGTGCCAGAGTGGTGGCGGCGGTGACCGGCGGCGCGCTGGCCGATTGCGCGGGCCGGCCCGCGGCGGAGGCGAGTTCAAGAAAAAGATTTCCGAGGGCGCGGAGCTCCGGTTCGTACCGCCGCACGGGCCAGAGCGCAATCGAAAGCGCGGTTTGCAGCAAGCCGCCAGCAAGCGCCAGCGCGCCAGCTTCCGCGGCTTGGCGCGGCGTAAGCGGCTGCGCTGCGTACACAACAAGCAAGACCATGCTGATGACGCCGACGTCCGCCGCTGTCGTTCCCACAACGACGAGCATACCTGCGATGAAAGCCCAGGCCGTCGCCACGAAAACGGCTTCGATGTTGCGATGACCAGTGATGGCTCCAAGAAAAATCGCGATGGCGCACCAGAGCGTGGAGATCAGCATGCGACGCGCGCGTTGCGGAAAAGGGTCGTGCCCGTCGGAATAGGAAACGTTCAGCGCACCGCTGGCCATGGCGAGCCCGCCGCGCGGCATGCCGAGCGCGAAGCCCACGATGAGAGGGATGAGCACGCCTGCGGTATTTCGTAGGGCCAAGGAAGGGTCGATCTTGGAATGGTCGAAGTGCGAAAGAATGCGCCACATCGCGCGCCATTGGCTCGGATGTGCGGTTACTTGCTGCGGAACGCCTCTCGAAGATGAGGATGAATTGCTAATCATGAGTGTTGGAGTCGGAACGCCTAAACGCCGTTGGAAACGAAACCGCCATCTTAGCAGGCGAAGCAAGGCGGAAGACTAAGCCACAAAATTATATCCTCGAGGAGAGGTCAGGCATCTTACAAAAGGGTTCAAGAGGCTGAAAAACGAATGAATACACGCAAATTAGGGAAAAACGGCCCGGAAGTCTCGGCGATGGGGCTGGGTTGCATGGGGATGAGCGAATTTTATGGTGGGCGCGACGATGCGGAATCGCTCGCGACGCTGGACCGTGCGCTGGACTTGGGAATCAATTTTTGGGACACGGCGGACGTTTACGGCCACGGCGACAACGAAATGCTTGTGGGGCGATCATTGCGCGGGCGGCGCGACAAAGTTTTTCTGGCGACGAAATTTGGGATCGTGCGTGACAGGAGAAATCCCGCCGCGCGCGGTGTGAATGGCAAGCCGGAGTATGTGCGCGCGGCATGCGAAGCGAGCCTGAAGCGGCTCGGCGTCGGGACGATTGATTTGTATTACCAGCACCGCGTGGATACTTCAACACCGATCGAAGAGACCGTCGGCGCGATGGCGCAGCTTGTGAAAGAGGGCAAAGTGCGGCATCTCGGGCTGAGCGAAGCGGGCGCGGAGACGATTCGGCGCGCGCACAAAGTGCATCCGATTGCGGTGCTTCAGACGGAGTATTCGTTGTGGAGCCGGGACCCGGAAGATGAAATTTTGCCCACGACGCGCGAATTGGGCATTGCGTTTGTGGCGTACAGCCCACTGGGACGCGGGTTTTTGACTGGGCAAATCAAGAAGTTTGAGGATTTGGAGCCGGACGATTACCGGCGCACCTCGCCTCGCTTTCAGGGAGAAAACTTTCAGAAAAATCTGGAGCTTGTGGATCGTGTGACCCAGATTGCCAAGGAAAAAGGCTGCACGCCTGGGAAACTCGCGCTCGCGTGGTTGCTGAACCTTGGAGAAGACATCATTCCGATTCCGGGAACGAAACGCAGGAAGTACCTGGAAGAAAACGCGACCGCTGAAGATGTGAAACTGACTGCAGCGGATTTGCGGCGCATTGACGAAGTCGCGCCGAAGGGCGTCGCGGCGGGGCATCGCTACAACGAAGTAATGATGAAGCTGGTCAACGCGTAAGAAGGGGCGCAACAGGGAGGCGGGCACAGAAAACTATGTCCACAGCAAATCCATTTGCGAAAGAGCAAGTTGTAGAGTCGCACCCAAAGAGAGAAGTGCGCGAATCGCACGCGCCTTCGGGAATCGCAGTCATCGCGACGATTTTTCAGGGCGTAATGCTGGCGGCGCATTGGTTCGTGTACGAAACGTGGAGTTTGTTTTGGGGGCCAATGGATGTGGGCTTGCAGCGCTCTCTGGCGGCGTGTATTGCGATTTTGAACTTCAGCTTTCTTGGGACAACGTTGCTCGCGTTTCGCTATAACAACTTTCTTGTGCGGACATTTTACAGGATCGCGGCCGTGTGGCTCGGTGCATTGAATTTTCTGTTTCTTGCCGCAATTTTGAGCTGGCTGGCGTACGGATTCGTACTTGCGAGCGGAAATGCGATTCCCAGCCGCTGGATCGCGACCGCATTTTTCGGAGCGGCGGCATTGGTGAGCGCGTGGGGCGTGATCAATGCCAACTGGGTGCGCGTGAAGAAAATTAAAGTGCGGCTGGAAAATTTGCCGGAGGCATGGCGAGGTCGCACTGCCGTGCTGGCTAGCGATCTTCACCTGGGCCACGTCCGGCATCGCGGATTTTCCGGACGCATTGTGCGCAAGATTTCGGCGGTGAAGCCCGACATAGTTTTTCTAGCAGGTGATTTATTTGATGGAACGCAGGTAAATGCAGCGGAAGTGACGCAGCCTTGGAAATATTTGCGCGCTCGATTTGGTGTGTACTTTGTGAGCGGGAATCACGAATTGTTCCGCGGCGACTCTGGATTTTCAGATGCGGTGCGCGCGGTTGGAATCCGCGTGCTGGAAAACGAGAAAGTGGATGCGGATGGTTTGCAGCTTGTCGGCGTCCCCTACAACCACGCGACCCATGCCGAGCATTTCCGGTCAGTGCTCGCTAAAATAGCGATTGATCCGGACCGAGCGAGCATTTTGCTAACACACGCGCCCGACAGGCCTGCAATTACGGAAGAAGCTGGAATCGGTCTGCAGCTCTCCGGGCACACGCACTTGGGGCAATTTTTCCCGTTCACGTGGATCACCACTCGCATCTACCGGCAATTTGCCTATGGTTTGAGCCGCCTCGGCAAGGCGCAATTCTATGTTTCGAGCGGCGCGGGCGGCTGGGGACCACCGCTGCGCGTCGGCTCGCAAGCGGAAATCGTGCAAATCACTTTCGAGTGACATACTCCCCTGCCTGAAGGCAGGGGCTTCTCAAGCAACAGGGGCTAACTGCCCCGCTGTTGACGCTTGAAGGCGTAGTCCACGCCCTAAGATTACGAATGCTGCCGCATGGTCACGTCCAATTGTTAGGCCGCAATCGCAACGATGTACTCGTTCCGATATCGACTTCTTTTCCAAGGCGTGACAGTTGGGGCATTCTTGACTCGTGTACTTCGGGTCTACCCTGATTATCTGCTTTAACAGTTAATGGGGGCTTTATCCCCGCCCTGAAGGGCGAGAGGTTTTACGCCCCCGCCGGATAAAACTCAGAGCCCTTCGGAGAGAGGCTTGCCGATTTCCCAGTGGTGGCCGAAGGGATCCATGACGCGGCCTAGACGCCAGCCATATTCGTTGGTGACTTCATAGACGGCGGTGGCTCCGGCGGCGACGGCGCGAGCGAAAGCAGCGTCGGGATCGTCCACAACCAAAATGATGCGAACCGTACCGCCGCCCAGAGTTTCCGGACTGAAATTCTTGTGTTCAGGTGATTCGTCGGCGACCCAGAACTCGGCGCCCTCGACGGCAAGTCTGGCGACCACGGAACCGCTAGGGTCGTCCATACGAAATGCTTCGGTGGCTCCGAATGCCGCCTTATAAAATTCGACGGCTTTCGCGCCTCTGCGAACGCTGAGCATGGGCGTAATAGAAGTTTTCGGATGAAATGCAGTTCGCGGTGTGGCGGACATCGGAATTCCTTCCTCTTTAATTTATTTTCCCGTTTGAAGAGCGGGAAGGACAAAAGACGGCTTCACCTCTTTGCGCCGCGACCAATCGTGATAAGTGTGGCACTCAAAGCAACGCGATTCGGCGTGATTGGGGCCGGGCGCGTGGCAGGTTTTGCAGGTAGCGATTCCCGGGATCAAAATGTCGCTCGAATCGGTGCTGCTGAGCGCTTTTTCGTGGCAGCTCGTACAAGTAAATCCGGTGTGTGCTGCGTGATCGAATTTCGAATGCGGCAGCCAACGCAGCGTGATGTTTGCCGGCGCGACCGCAGGAATAGATATTACTTTGATGATGGGACGATCCGGGATAGCCATCTGCGCGCTGGGATTCTGTTTAGGGTTTGTTTCTCTGGTAGCCCATCGAGCGATGGAAGTATCCGGCAGATTCCCTTGATTCATCTCATGGCACTGCGCACAGGTTTTGTGCGCTAGCAATTCCTCTGCGATGGCTACTTTTTCCTGAATCCACTGCGGCGGCGTTAGCGTGCGCATGCGCGGCGGTAACGGCTTGCCCGTCAAATCGCGCGCGGGGTCTTGTATTTCGTGAAGCTCAGAGGGATGCGCGGCGATGTACTCTGAGAATTTCTTCAACAGAAATGCGTTAATGACTTCTGGTTTGTCGTGCGGCACACCATCTTCAAAGCGCCTATCGAATGTTAGGAGATGGCAGGAAGCGCAAGCAGTTGCGAATTTTACAGGCGCCATTAGCTCGCGGCCGGTGGACGGATTGTACGGCGTGAGTCCAGAGGAGTGCGCGGCCGTAAATTCGTCTTTTTCCGTATAGGTGACAGACGCGGTTGCATACTTTGCGTCGGCGTAAAGCCACGCGGACTTCGTCGCTGCCGCGGCAGTGCGATGGCAATCGCTGCAATCGAGTTGAACGTTTGGCCCGCCGGGAGCGCGGCGAATTGGTTTCATGTGCAACGAATGATTCAGTTTGACCGTGCCGGGATCGCGCGCGCCTTCCTTCAGAGCTGCGAATTGCGGATGGCCATCTTCGAAGCTTCTGATATTCGAAGCGTAATGGGCCGCTCCTCCCTTTGCGCGCAAATCCGAATGGCAGCTTGCACATGACTGATTACTTGCAGCCGATAGATTGATCTTTCCGCGATGTTCGACATGACATTCGGCGCAGTTCAGAGTCTTGGTTTGTTCCGCATGATGAATGGGTCCGTCGTGGCAGGCTAGGCACGCGGAATTTTCTGCCTTTGCGGAAAAACTTCCAGCTTGTTGCACGTGGCAGGCGGCGCATTGTGTTTCGAAGACGGCGTGCGGCTCGCTCAGGCGGCCGCCGGAATACACGCGGAAATCGCGGGCGGCAAAATGCCAGCCAATCCAAATCAGTGCGATGAGCGGGAGCGCAAGGCTCAGCCATAGTTTGGCGCGCTTGAGTGGCGTCGGCCTCTTGAAATAGTTGAGGTCAATGCGCTGCGCGAGCTTTTTGGTTGTGCGAGTCCGAGCCAATCTTCACCTAATAACGCAAAGCCATCACCGCATGGACCGCGCCGAGTAGAATCAGCGCGAGCGAGAGCGGAATGTGCACAAGCAGCCAGCCGTGCAGCCAATGATGCATGCGCTCTTGCAGAGAAAGCTGGCGCGCTTCATCACAGATTTCTTCCAGGTCGGCCACAGCGGGGTGCGCCGACGGAGGAATCAGCGCTTTCAGTGCCGTGAAGGAATTTCTTGCGCGACCGGCGTCGCGCATACGCGCGCCTCGCCGGTTCGGCTGTTCGAGATAAGGACGCAACTCCGAATAATAAAAACGCCGAAGTGGCGCCGATTGTTCGTCATTGAGCAAGATAATTTCCGGCGCGGCAGCAACGGCGGTGGCAACACTGGCTCCCGCGCTGACAGCAGCAGAAGTGCGCAATGCAACTGTGGTTGCCGTGAGAGCCCGCATCGCAGTAAAACCGCCCGCGCGTTGGCCGGCATCTTCGGATTTGTAGGTGAAGCCGAGAGGGCCACAGAGCGATTCCATCGCGTGGTCGGCTTCTTCGCGCAACAAACGGCGCACGTGGCCGATTTCGTCGTAGATAGTTTCGAGCGGAACGTCCTTGGTCATCAGGCGCGGTAGATAATTTTGCAGCGCGGCACCGAAAATTCCACTCGCGACGGTGATGATGAGAAGCCACATAAGAATTTGCGTTAATGTGCCGCCAAAATGAAACCCGCCATGAAAAAGAATCAGCGGAAGCGCGAGAAAGCCGAGCCACAGGTGGCCGCGCATCCAAGCTTGTGCGCGGCCGAGGCGCCAGGTGGGAACGCGTTTGCGCGCACCAAGCGCCGCGGCGAAAAGCATGAACGCGAAACCGACAATGCCAAAAACTAAGCCAAGAAAGCTGCCGCCTGTCGGACCTTTTGGCGCGGTGAGCGCGTATGCAATATAGACCACCAGCGACACGGCAAAAATTGCAACCGACATCATCAGCCATTGCCGCTGAGTGGAGTCGAGCTTCATTTCACTTTCCAGCCCTGGTGGATCACTTCCTGGAAAAACTGGCGCGGCTCGACGCGATGCGCGGCGTCGTGCGGGCACGCGTAAACGCAACTTGGCTCCTTGAGGTGCGTGCAGAGATCACACGATGTGGCTTTTTGCTTGATCGTGGCTTTCTTGCGGCCCGGATGTTCAGGATCTTCGGCCATTACTTCGAACGGATGAAGATTGATGTTGCCGTACGGGCAATTGCGCGCGCATAGACCGCAGCCAATACACCAATCTTCGATGATGACTTCGAGCGAATTGCGACGGCGAATCGAACCGACAGGGCAGCCGACCATACAAAGCGGATCGCGGCACTGGCGGCAACTTGTCGCGACGAGGAAACGATCGAAGCGCAGCCCATCACGAACGAGGCGCGTGATTCCGTCGTGGGCATCGGCGCATGCATTTACACAGGCGTCGCAGCGCGTGCAGTTTTCGAGGTCGAGCACGAGGAGGCTCTGCGCTTCCATGAGTCCCTGCGAAAGGAACTGGTCAATCGGGACGCCTTGGACCATTTCCATGCGTTGCTGGTTGGCGAAGCGGCGTTCTTCGGCAACGAGTTCGAGGCCCCGGCGCACGGTGGGGAAGCGCTCCACCATGTGGCGGAAATCGTCACCGGGGATGCGCACCACTTCCACGTGGTCGAGGGCGGTGCAATTCGCCGTGCGGACTCCACCGCCGAGCAGACCGATTTCGCCGAAATAATCGCCTCGCGAGAGATACGCAAGGACGAGTTCGCCGCCTGGATAATTTTCCGAAATTTTCACGAAACCAATGCGCACCAAGTAAAAACAGTCCGCGCGATCGCCCTGTCGCGCGATGATCTGTCCCGGCGCAAAACGCTGCAACTCGACGGTTTCTTTCAGATGCTCGATGAAGTCCGGCGAGAGGTCCGCGAACATCGGCACGCCACGCAGGTGATTTTCGAGCGCGCGGCGTCGATAGGTTTCGTCAATCTGCGCCTTGAAGGTTTTGTTTTTCATCATGATGTCGAGCACGTTGCGCAGCATTTCATACGCCACGACATCGGATTCCGCGCGGACAGTTGCCGAGCGCGGATAGAAATTCATGCAAGTCATTTCGCCGAAGAGATCGCCTGCGCCGAGCTCGGCCACGGGATTTCCGTACGAAAGATCCACAGCCGCGTCAATTGGAATCGTTTTGTCGCGCACTTCTTCGTCGCGTTGATCTTCATCGCGCCCGGCAAGCGTGCTGGTCAGGCGTTTGAATAATCCTTTTGAGCCGCCTTGTGTTTTGACGTGCGCGATTGGCGTTGAAATGGAAACCCGCGCTTTGCCGTCCAGGATGTAGAACGCGGTCGAACCGAAATCGCCTTCCTTACAAATCAGTTCGCCTTTGCGGAAGCGGCGCTTCACGATCGCGCCGCGATTCATTTCGAGGAACGTGCCAGAAACCCCTTTGAAGACGGGAATTTTGAGCAGGTCTTCCGCTTCGAACCCTTCCGCGCCCGGTCCGGCAGAAATCGCCGTGCCGGCGACACTTTTGTTGGTCAGCGCGCCGGTGGGACAAGAGACCATGCACTCGCCGCAGGAAACACACGTCGAATCGCCCATCGGCACATTCAGGTCAAACGCGATGCCCGTGGAATAGCCTTTGCCCATGCGCCCCAAAACAAAATTTGTGCGCACCTCATCGCAGCCGCGAATGCAGCGGTCGCAAAGAATGCATGCATCGTGATCCACAGCAATGGAGAGGGAAGAATCATCATGCCCGCGCGCGACGGTGCGTTTGGCGAAACGGGGCTCCTTGATTCCGGCAGCTTGCGCCAGCGTTTCGAGTTCGCAGTCGCCGGAATTCGTCTGCCGCGCGCAGGGCGACGGATGATCCGCCATCAAAAGTTCGAGCAGCGTCTTGCGCGCGCTCAAAACTTTGTCGGAGTTGGTAAGGACCTTCATCCCGGGCTCGACGGGGCGAACACAGGATGCGGCAAGCACGCGCGCGCCTGTGTCCACAAGGCACAAGCGGCAAACGCCCACGGGCGTTTCATTTTGCAAATGGCAAAGCGTGGGAATGGAAACGCCATTCATGCGCGCGGCGTCGAAGACGGTCGTCCCGGAAGGAACGCGGACGGCTGCGCCGTCAATCGTGATGTCAACCAGACCTGGAGGTGTACTTGAAGTTGTCATCCGTTAAGGCCTGATCCCCACTCGATTTGCTTCACCCGCACGCGCTGCGGGACTCGCGCAAATCCCGCTCGGACATTCGCCGCGCAAAACATGTGCGTCCACTTCCGCACGAAAATGTTTCAACACGGATTGAATCGGCGCCGGAACGATTTGTCCGAGGCCGCAAATCGAGGCTTGCGCCATCGCGTGTGAAAGCTCGTCCAGCAGAGCAAGATCGGAGCGATAGTGCGGCTCCGGCACGGAGCCCTGCGACCATCGCGTAAGCAGGTCCACCATTTTTTGCGAGCCAACGCGGCACGGCACGCATTTACCGCACGATTCATTGCGATAGAAGCGCACCGCATTCAGAGCCATGTCCAGCATGCAGGTCGTATCGTCGCAAACCACAATCGCGCCGGAACCAAGCATCGAACCCGCATCTGCAAGCGCTTTGAAATCCAGCCGCACGTCCACCATTGAAGCAGGCAAATAACCCGAAGAGGGTCCCGAAGGCGCGAACGCTTTCAGTTGGCGCCCTTCGCGCACTCCGCCTGCATAATCGAATAGTACCTGGCGCATGGGAATGCCCATGGGCACTTCGTAAATTCCTGGCTTCGCGCAGTGACCACTGACTCCCACAAATTTCAAACCACGCGAACCGCCTTGTCCGGCGGATTTATACCAATCAATTCCACGCGCGAGAATTTGCGGTGCGTTCGCAAATGTTTCCACGTTATTGATGACGGTGGGTTTTTGATAGAGACCAATCACGCCCGGGAAAGGCGGTTTGTTGCGCGGCTCGGCGCGATGCCCTTCGATCGCTTCAATCAAGGCGCTCTCTTCGCCGCATATGTATCCGCCCGGGCTGACGAACACCTTCAAATCGTAATCAATTCCGCTGCCCAGTAGATTTTTTCCCAGTAATCCCGCGCGATAACACCGGCGAATCTCTTCGCCCAAAATTTCTTCCTGCAAATGATATTCATGCCGAATGTAAAGAATTCCGGTCTTCGCGCCGGTGACGAGTCCTGCAATCGCCATTCCCTCAACCACCAGATGTGCGAGGTGCGTCATGATAAAGCGGTCCTTGATCGTTCCCGGCTCGCTTTCATCTGCGTTGCAGACAATGTACTTTTCCGCGACGGGCTGCTTGCGAACGAGATCCCACTTCATTGATGTTGGAAACCCGGCGCCGCCCATCCCACGTAATTCCGATTCCTTCAACGTGGCGAGCACTTCGTCATAGTCTTTAGTAATGATCAGCTGCCGCAGCACGCCGTATTTTTCCGGGCCAGGATATGGATCGGACGCGCATTCGACTCGCGATGCTTGCGGATGCTCTTCATGCAAATCTTCGCCGCGAATTGCTGCGCGCGCGATACTCTCCGCGTGCTCCGCGGTCACGCCTGTATAGATGCGGTCGTTAATCGAGACTGCCGGTGCATGATCGCAGCGGCCCAGGCAGGAAACATCGCGAATCTCCACGTCGCTCCGTTGCGTCCCCGCAAAGCGGCGTTCCAGATCCGCGCGCAGTTCGCCAGCGCCGTTCAAATGACAACTCATGTCCGCGCAGACACGAATTTCCGCGCGCGCCGGCGGCACAAGATGAAAATGCGGATAAAAACTCGCAACGCTGTGAATTTGATAGAGCGGAGTCTGCGTTCGCGCAGACAGCGTCTCAAGCTCCGCCTTGGGCAGGAAGCCGTGGCGTAGCTGGATCGCCCGCAAGTCGTCGAAGATCACGGCGCCCGTCTCGCGCTAAGGCGCCACGCGGGAAGAGCACTGCACGCGCGGCGCGAGGTGGAGTGAAAAGTCTTGCAAATAGTACTGAGGGAATCACCGGCTGTAAATAGAAGAGCGTTACCTTCTTTCCTAAAAAGCGAAAAAGACAGCGCAGCATCGTTGACTTCACAGTGAACCAAATATATATACAAAGGGACTCTTCCGGCCCGACGGATGCTCATACTACACAAACGCCTCATTGTGATGGCGGCCATCTGCGCCTTGTTCGTCCTATTCGGCGGGCTGCTTCGGGCGGACACCAAGACTCCTGCTGCCGAACCCATGAAGTACATCGGTCCCGGCTCCTGCGCGGCAACGAGTTGCCATGGCAGCGTGAAACCCATTGCTGGAAGCCGTATTTTGCAAACCGAATACTCCACCTGGATTTTGAAAGACAAGCACAGCCGCGCCTATCAAGCGCTCACCGGAGATGTCGGCGAACGTATGGCGCGCATTCTGAAGCTAGGCGCCAAGGCTGAGGAATCGCCGAAGTGCCTCGCCTGTCACGCGCTCTATGCCAAACCGGAACAGCAAGGACGCAAGTTTGAAATTGCGGAAGGCGTTTCCTGCGAAAACTGCCATGGTCCCGCTTCCGGTTGGCTTGGGCCGCATACCACAACCGGCTGGGTGCATGAAAAATCCGTCGAACTTGGCATGGCCGAAACGCGTAACGTGATTCATCGTACCGAGAAATGTCTGGAGTGCCATCTCGGAACGAAGGATAAATTTGTGGATCACGAGATGATCGCCGCGGGACATCCGGATTTGTATTTCGAACTGGATTCGTTTTCCGCCGTGATGCCGCGCCACTGGAAGCAGCCGCGCGAATCGGAGACGGGTAAGCCTGCGGAAGATCCAGCATGGGTCGGAGTGCGCGATTGGAGCGCCGGCCAGGCCGTGCAACTTCGCGCCGCGATGGATCGGCTCACTTGGCGCGCAAAGGGCGAACGGTACGACAAAAAAGACGTTTGGCCGGAATACGCCGAGCTTTCTTGTTTCGCGTGTCATCATTCGCTTGGCCCCGCGAAAGACAGTTGGCGCCAGGAGCACGGCTACGCGGGACGCAGACCGGGCGATCCTGCGTGGAACGAATCGCGCTTCGTTGTGTTTCGTCTGATGGCGCAGCAAGTAGATTCCGCCACCGCACAGGAGCTCGAAAAGCGGCTTAGTGCCGTCTCTCAAGAGATGAGCAAGCTGAATCCCGACCGCAACGCCGTCGTTGCTGCGGCGGGTTCTCTGGCGCCCGTAGTCCAGCGCCTCGCCGAGCGGCTTTCCACGATGCAGTACGATTCCGCGCTTTCGTTGCATGCCATGCAGCGCATCACCGACGATGCGGAGGCAATTTCTCTGGCCGACGAACGCGCCGCCGAGCAAGCCGCCATGGCGCTCGATTCTCTCTACATTGCCTACAGCAAGGAAGCCAAGCCCGCAAACGCCGCCGAAGTCCGCGCTGCAATCAACGGCCTCTTTCAGCAGCTCGAAATTCCGTCCGCCTACAACGCCGATCAGTTCGCCTCTGCTTTGCGCAGAATCAACGATCTCCTTCACTAATCCCCTCATTCACAGTAAATTGGTTGGCTCGCCCGATCGATTGCATATGAACGCCTTCGAAAACTGGTTTTGTGGGTCCTCCTTGTGGCGCGGTATCACGGAGCGCAAGATTCTTCCGTGGATGCTCTCCGGCTATTCACTTGGCGACAATGTGCTGGAGCTGGGCGCGGGGCCCGGTGCGACCACGCAAGAATTGCGCCGCCGCGCAAGACGCGTCACAAGCCTGGAATACGACCACAGTTTTGCCGCACGGCTCGGAGCACGTTTCCACAAAACAAATGTCAGCGTTCTGCAAGGCGACGCTGCTGCGTTGCCATTTCCAAACGGAGTATTCTCTTCCGTAATCGCGATGTTGGTTCTGCATCACCTTAAATCGCAGGAACAGCAGGAGCGAGCCTTCGCGGAAATTCATCGTGTGCTAAGGCCGGGCGGCGCGTTTCTCGCGCTGGAAATCGGTGATGGCTGGCTGCAGCGCTTCGGTCACATCAAGAGCACATTTGTTCCGGTCGCGCCTGCATCGGCGTTTGCGCGCCTCACGTCTCTCGGTTTTTCCAAAATCGTCGTTGACATGCAGCGCGCCGCGTTTCGCATCTGTGCGTTGCGCGCCCGCGAAGCCTGACATTTCCTGAAACTTTGCCTTTGCTTCCGCGCAACCTTGCCCATAGCATCGAAGCGTGACCAACTCCGCGAGAAATCAATTTCCGCCGGGCCCCCAGGGAAGTACATTCGCATTTATCTTTGGGGAGCGCCGCCGCGATCCTCTTGGCTTCTTCACAAAACTCACACAAGACTTCGGCGATGTTTCCACCCTCCAACTCTTCAACTTTCGCACGCTCTTCATCAATCATCCGGACATGATTGAGGACGTGCTCGTCAACAAAGCACGCAAATTTGAAAAGGGCCGCGTGATGAAAGCAAACATACGGCTTTTTGGCCAAGGTTTGCTCACGAGTGAAGGCGATTTCTGGTTGCGGCAGCGGCGCCTGGCGCAACCGGCCTTCCATCGTGCGCGGGTTGCCGCTTATGGCGAAACAATGGTGCAGTACGCCGAGCGCGCCATGCGCACCTGGCGAAACGGCGAAGTGCGCGACATCCACGAAGACATGATGCAGATCACACTGCAAGTCGTCGGCAAAACACTCTTCAACGCAGATCTGGCTCACGACACGCGCGAAGTTGGCGACACACTGGAAATTCTGCTCAAGCTCGCGGCTGATTTCGGCAAATCCATTTTGATTCCGCTCTGGGTGCCCACTCCGCGCAATCTTCGCGCACGACTCGGCATTCGCCGCATCGAGAAAATCATCTATCGCATCATCGCACAGCGCCGCGCCGAAGGGGGCGACACGGGCGACCTGCTCTCCATGTTGCTTGCCGTGCAGGACGAAGACGGTTCGCGCATGACCGACACGCAACTTCGCGACGAAACCATCACACTTTTTCTTGCGGGACACGAAACTACGGCTAACGCGCTTTCCTGGACGCTGTGGTTGCTAGCGCAAAATCCGGAAGTCGAGCGCAAATTCCACGCGGAGCTGGACGCCGTGCTCGGCGGCGGCGCTCCTTCCGTTGAGGACATGCCAAAGCTCGTATACACCGGCCATGTTTTGTCGGAGTCCATGCGCCTCTATCCGCCTGCTTGGGGAATGGCGCGGCTGGTTCGAGAAGAGGTTGAGGTTGCAGGTTACAAGCTCCTTCCGGGCAATGGCGTCGCCTTCGCACAATGGATCGTGCATCGCGATCGGCGCTGGTTTTACGAACCGGGAAAATTTCTCCCCGAGCGGTGGGAAGGCGACCTCGCGAAACGTCTACCGCGCTTCGCTTATTTCCCGTTTGGTGGCGGGCCGAGGCAATGCATCGGCAATTCCTTCGCGCTAATGGAAGCGACGCTGATTCTTGCCACAGTTGCCCAGAAGTTTCGCTTCCGCCTGGTGCCGGGCCATCCTGTAACGCCGCTGGCCTCCATTACGCTGCGGCCAGCTCACGGCATTCGAGCGACGCTCGAAGCGCGCTGAGCACAACTTCTATTTACTACCGTTCAGCGCTTCCGCGCCGAGTTCGCTGCGCGTCTGAATCACGCGCAGGATCGAATCGCGCGTCACCATCCCAACGATTTGTAAATTGCCGTCGTCGCCGTTGCTCACGACGGGCATTTGATTCACGTCGTTCATCAGCAGCCGCTCAAGCAGGCCGAGCAGCAGTTCGTCTGGCTTAGCCCAAAGAATGTTCTCGCGGGGAACCATTACACCCTGTACGGAGGTGCCAGCCCATTCTTCACGCGGCACCGCGTTTAGCGCCTGCACGTTCATCATTCCGGTCAGCCGGTCGTCGTTCAATACCAGATGAAACCGCCGGCCCGTGCGCAAAACTTCCGCTGCGTATTCTTCCAGCGTGTTTCCACCCGGGAACGTCGGCACTTCGTGGCTCATCACATCCTGCGCGCGGAGTCCCGAAAGATTTTCGCGCACGGCGACTTGCGCCACGCTCTCCTGCGCCGCGCTCAGAATAAACCAGCCGATGAACGCCGTCCAAAGACCCGAGACAAAATCGCCTTTGAGCTCTACCCAGGGGCCGATGGATATCTTGCCGCCCAGAGCGAGCCACGCGCCGCAAAGAATCATGGCGTAGGCAACGATTTTGCCGCTCATCCCCGCCATTCGGGTTGCCCTGGAAAAATCCTTTGTGATTCCCCAGGCGATTGCGCGGAAGATGCGGCCTCCGTCCAGCGGAAAGCCGGGCAAAAGGTTAAACAAGGCCAACCGAACATTGATAAAAGAGAGCCATTGTGCCAGCGCGCCTAACGTCTCGCTGTAGGGGAAGACTTTGGATAGACCGAAGAAGGCTGCGTACAGGAACAGGCTCGCCAGCGGCCCCGCGACTGCAATATTGAATTCCTGAATAGCTTTCGAGGGCTCGCGTTCGATTCGGGCCACGCCCCCAAAGATGAATAGCGTAATGGAGACAACCTTGATTTTGTAATGCTGCGCCACGACGCTGTGGGACATCTCGTGAAATAACACTGAAGCGAAAAAGAGGAGGCTGGTCAGTATGCCTACCGTCCAGTGCTGTTGCGTGGACCAATGTGGATGTTGAACTGAAAATTGGCCGACCAGCGTCCAGGTAATCAGACCGAAAATCACCAGCCACGTGGGATGCACGTAGATGGGAATCCCGGCCATGGTGGCAATGTGAAATCCTGGGCGTGTGGGCATCATTGAATCTCTTTGAGAAGCGCGAGCTCCTATTTCTAAGGTACAGGGGAACGCGCGAGATGCCAATGGAGTGGACTCCAGCGAGGCTGGCGACGGAAGTAGCAGAATCGGTGGAAACGGGAAGCGTGTACCAACCATACCACCACCCCCTCCCCTGTTTTTTGTAGGTGTTGATTCTGAACGACTCTAAGTTCAATGATTTGCAGGTGTTCATTCTAAAAGGGTTGCAGAGCCGAGTGGCGCGAGCCTGGTGGAGATTGGTGGTCCGCTCGCGAAAAGGGCACGATTCATCGTCCCCCTACTGGAAAAGGCGCGCCAAACGCATAGCACTGCAAAAGTAAGACAAAGAAAGAGGCCGGACTAGAGTCCCCGCCCTACACAGGCCAGAATAGGCGGGAGGTGGGGCTGATGTTAGCTTGGCGCGTGCGAAGAATTAGTTAAACAAGCGAGTGGATGTGGCGCTGTTGGAGGCGGCTGCAGTAAAAATTGAGGGCGTACTCGACGGAAAGCATGAGGGCGAGGACGAAGAGCCCCAAAAACACGGTTTCGTGGAGTTGCGCTCGCCAAATGCCTACGAGTACGCCGGCGATCATTACAAACGGCCGGATGCCGGTGAGCGGTCCAAGGAAAAACACGCTGGTGGCGCTGCGGATGTCCGTGGATGGAATCACGCGAAGGGCGATATTGGCCAGCACGAGCGCAGCGTAGGGAAGGAAGACGAAGAGCATGCGCCCAGCGGATTGTTCGAGGTCCGCACGGAGCAACTGTGGGTTCCGTGAGAATGCCACCACGAGCAGAAGGCAGAGCAAGGAAAAGCCGCTAACGACTTGAGCAGCAAGAATGCCGCGCAAGACGCTGGTCACGTAATACTTCCTCGTACGAATCAAGGGGCAGCGACCCATCGCGGTGCGACAACCGCACAAGGCGCCGTCCAATGAAGCGAGGAGAAAAAGCGCAAGGAGCGTCATTGCAGCTCTCCGAGCGTGCGTCCCAGAGTTGGTTTCAGATGTGGAACGAGTTCTGGACGAAAGCCGACGAGAGCGTGGAAAACGCGGGGTGCCGGCGTCTTCCAGATTTTTGCGCCGTAGATACCGCTTTCGAGTTTGGGCACGGCAGCGCGCGCGGCGGAAACGAGCGTGTCTGCAGTGTATGCCCGCGCCGTGGAGAGAACGCCGTCGTGGCGGGCCAGTGCCGTGCGCATGCGGATCACGTGAAAGAACCACGAACCGAATGGGGCCAGGGCCCAGGGCTGAAAATCGTAATGAACAAAAGCCTGAGTGGTCTCGCTATTGTGGCGACGGAGAAAGGCGACGAGGTCATCGCCGCGAAAATGGTGAAGGACTCCGGTGGAGATGTAGATGTGGCCGCGAAGGTCGGCGGAAAATGCGTCGCCGTGAAAGAAGCGGCAGGGAAGTGCTTCCGCTGCCGCAAGACGGTTCGCTTCGTTGATCAAAGTTGCATTGAGATCTACACCCGTCAGTTCCACTCCCTCTTGAGGCAAAGCGCTACGGGCGGCGAGCCAGCGAATCGTATACCCGATGCCGCAGCCGACGTCGACGATCCGGATCGGCCCCTTGAGCACGCTCGAACGGAGGGCCTCAATGGTGGCGCGCACGATTCGTAGCACGCGATGGCCGTGATAGAACTCTTCGGCCAAACGCTGCATTTCCCAATGAACGGCGAGCATCAAGCGGTCCACGGCCATGGGATCAAGAAGCCCATCCTTCGCTGGAATTTGCTCGATTACGCGCAGAGCTTTCTTGTTTGCAAATCGCTCGAAAATGCCTGCAATTTCACTTTTGTTGACGGGCAGGCGAATCAATGTTTTCGGGTCGTGCTGGACGACCAGATCGGAGATTTCCGGTTGCGCTGGATTCCACGAGGGGAACACGAATTGAGAGTAAAGGAACTGCGATGCTGCAGGTAGAGCGAACCGTCCAACAGGGCGCGAAATCGCAACGGCTGTCCAATCAGCCCCAAATGTGAGTCGGGGCAAACACAGCGTGGATTGTGTTCCACAGGAATTCATCCGTCGGGGCTCAATAAGGGCCACAAAATCAATAAGTTAGATTTGGCTGCGCGTGTGCCATTCCATTTGGCGTGAAACGGCCCCCACTAAAAACGCTCGCGGTAGAGAGGCACACCATGATCGCCATCATTCACTTCGCAGAACTCGTCATCGCAACGATTTTCGCCGCGGCAGCCGCCGTTCTTCTGGACTGGCTCTTCCTACAAGCAACTTTCCACTTGATGAGGCCGGCTACTGCTTCCCACGCACAAAGAGGGTCGCTTCAGAATGCGGCCCCTACCACGTTTCGTTCTGAGCTTGTACACGGCACGCGCGAACTTGCGCGGCACTTCGGTCCCGCCGGAGTGCGGCGTTAGGCACGGTTTTCTCCGGCCAGCGCCGCAAGCGAACAGGCGAATCGCTCGCTGCCAGCGCCCCGGGGCCCCGACTGCGTCGGGGAGGAAGGACTGGTTCCATGCTCACCCTGAAGTTCTTGTTGGTCATCCTCGGCATAGGGCTATTTGGGAGCGCCGGGGCTTTGGTTGTGTATGACGTGGTAGTTGCAGCGCAGTTGCGCCGGTTGCTGCGGCGCAGAGCGGAAGGCACGGAGGGAGCACTGAGCGCGTCCGCGCTCGTGCCACGCCCTTTCGGCCCAGTGCGGTGGCAGCGCGCACTTCAGCTAACGGGACTGGCCGTGCTGCCTCTGCTGATCTCCGAAAGTATCGCAGTGGTTCCCGATGGAACCGCCGGCGTGCGCCTGAGCCAAATCTGGGGAGCGCGGCCCGGCACGCTGTATCCCGGAGTGCATCTCGTCACGCCGCTCATTGACAGCGTGGCGCTCTACGACACGCGCGAGCAGGTTTACACCACTTCATCGCATGCCCCCGCGAAGGCCGACAGCGAAGTGCTCACCGTGCAAGCCCGCGAAGGTTTGATCATCGGTATTGCCGTTAGCGTGCGTTACCGCCTTGATCCGCAAAGGCTGAACACCATCCATTCGAATCTTCCGCAGCCTGTCGGCGAAGAAGTCGTCGGACCGGTTGTCTCCACGATCTATCGCCAGCTCGCGCCCAATTACCAAACGCGTGAAGTCTTTGCTTTGAAGCGCGAAGAGCTGCGCACTAAAGCTGCCGAACTCATCAAGACGCGCCTTGCCTCGGACGGCATCGTCGTTCGCGAAGTGCTGCTGCGCGATATTCAACTGCCTGCCGAATACGCCAAGGGCCTCGAGGGCTTGCTTATCAAGGAACAGGAGAACGAACAGCTCGAAACCGAACAGCAAATCAAGCAGAAGCAAGTAAAGATTGCCGAGCTTGAAGCCGAGGCACAGAAATCCCGCGACGTGAAACAGGCCGAAGCGCAAGCACAAGTGCGCGTTCTGCAAGCGAAGTCTGAATCCGACGCGATGCAGTACACCTTGCCGCTCAAACAGAAGCAGATTGAACAATCCAAGCTCGAAGCCGAAGCGCGCAAGGAAGCGACACTGCAAAATGCGGAAGCCGCCGCGCAAGCCAAAATCATTGACAGTAAAGCTGAAATCGAGCGCCAGAGGAATCTCGCGGACGCCGAAGCCAACCGTATTCGCGTCACCGCCGATGCGGAAGCGAATCGCATCCGCGTGACTGCCGCAGCCGACAGCGAACGCATGAAGTTCGAAGCAGCTGTCTTGAAGCAAAACCCAATGCTAATTCAAAAAATCATCGCCGAGCGTCTTTCCGACAAGTTGCAAATCATGATGGTTCCGGTGGATGGGAAGAATTTCTTCGCGAACGACGTGTTCCGGTCGGCATTTAACGGCACGGCGAATGGTTCCGCGTCAGGTGAAGAGGATGCGGAAGGAGATTCGCCGCAGGCTGGTTTGTCCGCGCAGAAGCGCGGCAACCGCAAACCGTAAGAGATGGCGGCGGGCAGCGATGTCCGCCGAACAGCGCCCGCCAAAACCCCTGTGGGTGGCGCGGTGCGCGACGCTGGAAAGGAAAAGGCCATGATCGCATTCCGCCACCACAGAGCGGCAGAACAGAATCCGGCAAGCACCGCCGCGCTTCGCCGAGTCGCGATCAGCCTCAGCCAGCGCCGCGCACTGCGCCATCCGGCAGGCGCCCCCAAGAAAAATACGAGTTCCGCGGTGAGTATGAAAAAAAAGATTCGGGAGGAAGTGATGAACGGAACATTTACGCAAAGAACTGCAATCCCCAGAGCGCACAATTTCTCGACTCGCATCGCCGGCGGCATCCTTGCAGGACTGCTTGCTCTCTTCGTGCCGGCCGCATCGACAGCCACGCCCGCCGAACGCCGTGTGGACGTCAGCCGCGACCTCGACCGCGTCAAAATCGAAAATCTGCAGCGTTGGGTTAGCGCTGGTCACGAAGAATGGTGCAAGGACGCGCGCCTCGTCGCGATGGATGAGCTTCGCCGAGTCGCGCCAACGTTCGGTGGTAATTCCGCCGACTTCGATGCACTTCCGCTCGACACTGAATCCTCGGATGCGCAGCGAGCGGTATTCGTCTGGTCCTCACCTGATGGTCGCGCCACCTATCGCGTCACCGTCGAGCGCTTCGGTTGGCTCTTGCCCATCGCGGGCGACGCCAACGCCATCGTCTGGGTTCCAACCCATGCCGAAGTCATCGCGCATCGCTAAGTTTCCCCTTGGTCACGGGGAGCCGTGCGGGGCCGCCGCTGCATGTCCAGGGCTGGAGGGCGGCGCGCCCCGCGTAACGGTTTGCAGGCGTGCTATCATCGCTTTGCACTGCCGTGTCCCAAATACCTGCTTGTCTCTCACCGCGAACTGCAATTTTCTGCGCAATTCTTTTTTTATTTTGGATTCCCAATGCGGAGGCGCGCGATGACTCGGCCGAGCATCATGTCCGCGAACTCGCGCATCGCGTTTCCGCAGAATTACCGCGAAATAAAATGAACTGCGTCAATTGGAACAATCACGATGCCGTTTCCGAAGCGCGCTCGCAACAACTAAAAAGTGCGTTCGTTGAGGAATTGGAGGGCAAGCACAGCGATTCGCAAGCGCCCGCAAACAATTGCAGCGTATCTGTTTTCCTCGAACGGACTCCGGCACAAATCGTAATAACCGCCGGCGTGGAAAATGGCGCCAGCAATCAATATTTCCTCGCAGCCATTCCGCGTGCGGGAATTCCTATGGAAAGTAGTAGCTCTTCCACGCCACGCCTTGAAAAAGAGCTGCTTTGGCAGCAAAGTGACCGAATTCTCGACGCGCTCTTTCTCCGCGGTGAGAACGGCATGAGCGATCGCCTGCTGGTTCTATCCAAAGATTCTCTGACCACCTACGAAAAAGAGTCGGGCGCCTGGAAGGCCATGCAATCAAAACCCCTCGGTGAAGCCGCCGTCTCGCAACGCGCGCCGCGTGGCGAACTTTACTTCAGCCCGGATCAGCCCGATCGCCTTAAAATTATCCTTGCGGGGAAATCCTGCCAAACAACTTTGAGTGATGCCTCGGCGCTTAGTTGCCAGCAAAGCTCAGAAAACACACGCACCGGTATGTTGCTGGCCTCGACTTGCGATTCGCGCGTGTGGTGGCTACGCGCTGACGGCGGCGATGTGACTGTTCCGGATCATCTCGAACTCGTGAATCCTTCGCTCCCACAAACGCAAACATCAATCGCCGAACTTTCGATGCCAGGCCCGGTTCTTTCCCTCTCTTCCGGCGAAGCGCTGCGCGCGGACACGGCTGCCGTCTTCAATCTCGCAACGGGAAACTATGAGGTCTATCGCATTGTGCTGGCCTGCGGTTTCTAAGCGCCTCGCCGCGCTTTTCGTACTTTTTCTTTTTGTGTCGGCCGCGCTTGCGTCCACGAAACCGCGCTATGGTGGTGTTCTGCACGTGGAACTTCTGGCCCAGTCCGCAACCGTCGACCCGCGCCAATGGAAGGTCGGCTCGCGCGACTTCGCCGCAAACGAACGCCTTGCCGCGCTGGTCTTCGATCGCCTCATTTCGCTCGATAATTACGGCCGTTTCATCCCGCAACTTGCCACCGAGTGGTCACATGATGCTTCCCTTCGCCGTTGGCAATTCACGCTTCGTGCTGGTGTGAAATTTTCAGACGGCGCTCCACTCACGGCAGCTGACGCAGCCGCGGCGCTCGCGCCTCTTCTCCCCGAAGGACTTCAAGTCTCCGCATCCGGCAACAGCGTTATCTTCCAATCTTCCGAATCGCGCCCCGACCTTCTCGAACTCCTTGCCTCTGGCCGATTTTTTATTTTCCGCGCCGCACCAGATGGTTCGCCTCTCGGCACAGGAGCGTTCACGCTCGACGAAGTCTCCAAAAGCGCCAGGGCCGCCGCGTCCGATTCGTCCGCAACGTCACAATCGTCAACGCAACATCTTCACTTTTCCGCGAATGAATCCTGCTGGGCTGGCCGCCCGTTTCTCGATGCAATCGACGTTACTCTCGGCGTCCCGCCGCTGCGCGCACTCTTCGATCTGCAGGTCGGCAAAGCCGATATTGTCGAGCTCGCTCCAGACGTCGTTCGCCGCGCCAATCAGTCCAACGTCCGCGTCTGGTCCTCCTCGCCTCTCACGCTATACGCGCTACGTTTTGATGTCGCCCAGCCAAAAGCCGGAAACGAAAAACTCCGCGAGGCGCTCTCGCTTTCTCTCGATCGCACGACCATGGCCGGAGTGTTGCTTCAAAAGCAAGCCGAACCAGCGGCAGCTCTTTTGCCGCAGTGGCTCTCGGGATATGCTTTTCTCTTCCGTTTGGAGATGGACCTCGATCGCGCGAAGGAGTTGCGTGCTTCGTTACCGGCAAATGTCGCGGGAGGGACTTCGCCGTTGCGTTTGCAGACAGATACTCCCGGAGACCTCGCGCGTTTGCTTGCAGAGCGAGTTGCTGTGAACGCGCGGCAAACTGGCCTTTCCGTGCAACCCTTGAGCAAGGCCGCGCTTCACGACGCCAACGCCCATGCGCCGGAAGCCGCCGACGTGCATCTTTTTGCGTGGAGATTTTCTTCTCTCTCGTCCGGCGAAGAGTTGCGTTTGCTGGTCAAAGCAACACACATGGAAGAAATTAAAGAAGGCAGCTTCGCCGATCCGGATCGGCGCTATGCTTGGGAACGGAAAATCTTGGAGGAACGAAAATTGATGCCGCTCGTGGCACTCCCGGAATACGCAGGCCTCGCGCCCGCTGTTCGTGATTGGCAGCCAAACTCCTGGGGCGAATGGCGCCTCGCGGATGTTTGGCTGGAACCATCCGCGCAGAAAAACGCGCAGCCCTCCGCCACCACGAACCAGGGAGTGCGCCCGTGAGCTTCCGCACAAAACTTTTTTGGGTTTTCCTGATCACGGTCCTTGTCACTGTTTCGGTAGTCGGCTATGCGGTTACCTATTACGCCCGCACCGCGTTCGAGGAAATCGATCGCGAACGCACCGAAGCCCTCGTCGCCCAGTTTCAAAAGGAATACGTGCAGCGCGGCGAAGAAATCGCGCGGCAGATCGAAAATATCGTCAATTCGGAAATCACCGTTCACATGGCTCTCGATCTCGCGAATCCCAATTCCGACCAATCACTTTATTTTCGCGACGCGGCGGGAATCGCGCAGGACCATGGCCTCGATTTCGTGGAAATTGTGAACTACCAGGGCACGCTCATCTCTTCCGCGCAATATCCCGCCCGCGTTGGCTATAAAGAAGATTGGGTCACGCAGGTAAAGGATTGGCGCGAGGTCGGCCCGTTTCTTCGCAAGGAAGAGTTGCCGGACGGATTCGATCTTTCGCTCACTGTCGTGCGCGCTTTGCCCGTAGCCGAAAAAAATCTCTATATCATCGGTGGCAAGAAAATGGACCGACGTCTTTTGGCCTCGCTGGTTTTGCCCGCGGGTATGCGGGCGCTGCTTTATCGCAACCTCGATCCGAATTTCTCCGCGGCGCAACTCATCGATTCGAACGACACCCTGCAAAATCCCGAACGATTTGAGTCACTAATAAACCAAGTCCGCAAGCAGCCTCAGCCGCTTGTGAAAACCGTGGACTGGACCGGCGATGCGGTGGATGCAGAGACATTTCATTCCATCCCGCTCATCGGTCGCAACAGCGAAGTCCTCGGCGCGCTTCTCGTCGGCAGTTCTCGCCGCGAACTCGTGCTGCTCACGCGTAAAATAGTCTGGATAGCTGCAGTTGTTGGCGTAGCCGCACTGCTCATCGGCTTGATTCTTACCTGGTGGATTTCGCGCCGGATTACCCGGCCCCTCGAAGAACTCGCCGAAGGCGCGCGCGACGTAGCTTCGGGCCGCTGGGATCGGCACATAGACATACGTGGCGGCGACGAAGTTGGCCAGCTCGCCGGCGCGTTCAATGACATGACGCATACACTCGCTTCGCAAAAAGAGCGCCTCGTGCAGGCCGAGCGAGTTGCCGCTTGGCGCGAACTCGCGCGCCGCCTTGCCCACGAGTTGCGCAATCCTCTTTTTCCTCTGCAAATCACCGTGGAAAATCTCCAACGCGCGCGCCAACTCGCTCCGGACCAGTTTCAGGAAGTGTTCAACGAATCCACATCCACGCTGAAGGCCGAACTCGCGAATCTCAACGCCATCGTTAGCCGCTTCAGCGATTTTTCAAAAATGCCGGCGCCGCGATTCACACGCGTGCGCCTAAACGAAGCTCTGCGCGATGCCATGCGTCTTTTCGAGCCGCAATTCAATGCCGTCGGCAAGCCGCCGATCGCCACCGAACTCTTTCTTGGGGAATCTCTGCCGGAAGTGGATGCTGATCCCGACCTTCTCCACAAAGCGTTTCAAAATCTGATTCTCAACGCTCTGGACGCCATGCCTTCCGGCGGTACGCTCAAACTGCGCACGTCGGAAAACGACGGGAAGGTGCGCATCGAAATCAGCGACACAGGCAAAGGACTCACTCCTGAAGAATGTTCGCGCCTCTTTACTCCGTATTACACGACGAAACAGCTTGGCACCGGCCTCGGGCTTGCCATCGTGCAGTCCATTGTGAGCGATCATCACGGCACGATCTCTGTCTCCAGCGAGGAAGATCGCGGCACAACTTTCCGTATTGATTTGCCGCAACGGCAGTCTGGCGTTGTCTTAAAACCCGCTGTTGAAGAAAAGAAAACCGACGCTGAAGAAGCCGCCAAAGCCACGGTCGCAAACGAAGGATGAACGGCTCCACGCGCGAAATCTCCATGACGCAAAAAGCGCATCTCCTTCTCGTGGATGACGACGCCAACACCCTGGCTTCGCTCTCCCGCGCCTTTCGGATGGCCGGTCACGAAGCCACTGTCTGCGATAACGCCACCCGCGCCACCGAACTTCTAAAATCCGAAAAATTCGATCTGATTTTTTCAGACGTGGTCATGCCCGGAAAGAGCGGCCTCGAATTTCTGGAAGAAATCCGCAATGCCGGCGTGCGCACGCCGCTGATTCTCATCTCCGGCCAGGCAAATATCGAAATGGCTGTGCGCGCCACGAAGCTCGGCGCGCTCGATTTTCTGGAAAAGCCTCTCTCGACGGACAAATTGCTTCTCACGGTAGAAAACGCGCTTCGTCTCTCGCGCCTTGAAACGGAAAACCGCGAGCTTAAGCAGCGCCTCGGCAAACACACGCTCGTCGGCAGCGGCCCCGCGATGAAAAAACTTCAATCGCAGATTGACCGTGTCGCCGCAAGCGAGACGCGCGTTTGTATTTTGGGAGAAACGGGAACGGGCAAGGAACTCGTTGCCCGAGCCATCCACGAGCGTTCACCGAGGAAAGATGCGCCGTTCATCACGCTCAATTGCGCCGCGGTTCCGGCCGAACTTATCGAGTCCGAACTTTTTGGCCACGAAAAAGGCGCATTCACCGGGGCCGCCTCGCGCCACGTCGGCAAATTCGAGCAAGCTGAAGGCGGAACACTTTTCCTCGATGAAATCGGTGATATGCCCGTCGCCATGCAGGCCAAACTTCTGCGCGTTCTCGAAGAAGGCGAAGTCGAGCGCGTCGGCGGCGATAAACCGGTCAAAGTAAACGTCCGCGTGGTCGTCGCAACGCACCGCAATCTAGAGGATCTCGTCAAACAAAACGCCTTCCGCCGCGATCTTTTTCACCGCATTTACGTTTTCCCTCTTGCGTTACCGCCACTGCGCGAACGTCCAGAAGACTTTTCGGCGCTCGTCGCTCACTTCTCCGGACAAGTCGCCGCACAAAATGGCTGGAAGGAGAAAACCTTTTCCGAAGACGCCATCAAAGAATTGAAGAATTATCCCTGGCCTGGAAACATTCGCGAGCTGCGTAACGTCGTCGAACGCCTTGTCTTGCTTGCCGAAGGCGATGCAGTGGAAAGAGAAGAGGTCCAGTTAACTCTGCCGGCTACAACCGGTAACAATAGTTCGGCGGCGTCTGGGACTCTTACCGCGGGCGGCACGCTCGCGGAACGCACCGAATCTTTTGAAAAGGAAGTCTTGCTAGCGGAAATTCGCCGCAACAATTTTCACATGACCAACGTTGCGCGTGCCCTCGGCCTCGAACGTAGCCACCTCTACAAGAAATGCCAGCAACTCGGCATTGATCTGCAATCGCTCCGTAAACCCGAATAGGCGTCTTTCCGCCGGTTATCCCTACGGATGGCGAACCGGCAACGCGTAGAGTTGTATAAGAAAAAATACCAAGCCCACGCCCGCGGAAAAAAGAAACGCCGTAAGCGGTTCGATTCCGTGCACCTCTTGAAACACCATCGCGAATACCGCAATCCACGCGATTCCGCCCAGCAAAGGCCCAACAAAAGGAATCAGCAAGAGAACGTACACAATCGATCCCAGAAACAACGGGCCAATCAATTGCTTGAATTTTCCGGTTCCTTGCGCGAACCATTTCGACAGCAGATGGCAAATGCCCACTCGAAGTAGATCCAGGGCCGCAGCTGGTATGAGCAGAATAGCCACTGACGAGGCGACGATGGTTGCGTGTTCGAACCGCCCGGCCAGCAGGAACCGAACGATCGGGACGGCAAGCTGCATCGAAACCGCGAACGCATACACAATCACGCCGTACAGAATCGCCCGCGAATCATTCATGGTTCGCTGAATCGCGCCATCATCCCATGTTGCAATTCGAAATGCCTCGCCGAGATAGTGTCCGAGCGCAAATCCCTCCGGCGGGGCCGGAACGGCGGAAACAGGGCTCGCTGCGGCCACACCCGCGCAATTGTGAGCCACCCCGTAGTCCTGTCCGCACACGGTACATTTCATGGTTTCGACTCCTCAAAAAATTGCCGGGAGTCTAGCACATTCGCCACGTCACAAAAATAAAACCAACGGCTCGCTCTGGCCGCGCAAACTTTCCGTGTGCGACAATTGCTCCGATGAATCCGCTCGTCCCGATAAGCTCTTCCATCGCCGCTGCGTGCGCAGGCGTCATCGCATACGCGGCGACCTATCCACGTGCGCAACTCTTCGGCGAAACGCTCTACCACACGAACTCGCCGCGCAAACTTGCGATTACCTTTGACGACGGCCCCAATCCTTCGCTAACTCCGAAACTTCTCGATCTCCTTACAAAGCACGAAGCCCGCGCCACGTTTTTCGTGATCGGAAGATTCGTTCGCGAGTGTCCCGATCTCCTTCGGGAAACTGCCGCCCGCGGCCACGTAATTGCCAATCACACCGAGTCTCATCCAAATCTGTTTTGGCTCGGCCCTGGCGCAATTCGCAGCGAACTCCAGCGATGTCATGAAGCAATCGGCGCCGCGATCGGTGCAACGCCAAAGTGGTTCCGTCCACCGTTCGGTTTTCGCAACCCCTGGGTGGTCATAGCCGCCGCCGATCTCTCGATGCGCACCGTCATGTGGACCTTGCTTCCGGATGACTGGAAGCCGCGGCCCGTGGAAAAACTAATTGGCAACCTGCAGCCGATCGCTGACCGCGCGCAGCAAAGTCTTGCTTCACGATCGGCCACCGGCGACATTCTTTGCCTCCACGATGGTGGCCACAGGGCCCTCAACGCCGACCGAACCCATACGCTCAAAGCGCTCGAGCATTGGCTTCCTCGCTGGCGCGAAGCTGGCCTCGAATTTGTTACAATTGAAGAAGCGGTGCGCATTCCCGCCACTTAGTCATGGACAATCGCGCGTTTTACAACGAACGGGAAGAAAACAAACCGACGAAACTGCTCTGCCCAAGCTGCCGCAATGAATTCACCGCTTCGGTTCGTTGGAAGGTTTGTACCAAGAAAAAAGAACTGCCGCGCGGCGCAGGCTCGGAAGACCGCATCAAGTTCGCTAAGGCAACTTCCTACATGGTTCGTCTTGACGACCTCGTCGCCTGCCACAAATGCCGCAAGCGCATCGAACTCACAGGCCAGTCCACAGTGTTAATCAACGACAGTCTCGGCGATCGCAACGCCGACCCTGAAAACTTCGGCAACCGCTGACTTTAGTTTTCAGATTTCCGGGTAGAGTTCAAAAAACGCCTGAACCGACTCGTGAAACGTTGCTTCAATCTCTTCCTTACTCCCCTCAATCAAGTGCATTGCCACGCGCGCCGTTTTTCCATTCTTTAGCACCACCGTCGCCTCACGCACTTCCGCCAAATCCTCTTGTGGCAGCAATCGCAATCCGTAGATCAAAGCCAGCTTGGCCATTTGCTTCTCCATTCTTCAACAAGCTGCTCCAGCCTGCACAAGCCATAGCATCCTTGTCAAATCTGCCCCGGCAAACCACCACATGAAATCAAAACCCTTCATACAAATTTTCCCAAGTCTGGCGCTCGCCGATTCGCCAGCTTCCAATCGTTGCTAACCAATTTCTTTTCTGCACGGTATTCGCATGTTTTCTTGCGAATCGCTCTTTACGACTATGGCGCGACCTGTGCTTCTGTCCTCTTCTACACAAAGTTCCAGGAGGACACATGCATCGCAGTCACGTTCCTACTCTGCTCTTCTCGGCAATCGCCCTAATCGCTGTCTCGCCCCTCGGCGCGCAAACACTACAAGAACCAGACGCCTTTGATCCGGCGTTCCTGGCGGCTCCAGCCGATTTTCCCGTCGAACTTATCGGCACTCAAACTCAATCCGCCGGCCCACCGCCTGCCGCTCCTGCGCAGGTCGAATCTCCGGCGGCAGAATTTCGCCGAATTGTTCAAGAGTTAAGAAATCACAAGCATCAATACGTTCATTGCAGGCTCAAGACAGGCAAAATCCTTACCGGGCAAATCAAGGATGTCGGTTTCGAAGCCTTCTCTATCCAGACCGACGTCTTGGGAGAGCATCACCGCGTCCGATACGAAGACCTGGCTGAAGCACCTCGTCCCGTCCCTGCCGTTGGCACTCGGTTTAAGCAAAGCGCGCAATGGGCTGGAATCGGAGCACTCGTCGCTGTCGCCATTCCGCTTCTTTTTGTTCTCTCACCCCTCCTATATGCTAGCGGAATGGATTTATGCTAGCCGCATGGATTGTTGATGGCGTTGATCCTGAGCCTCGATTGCCCGCCGTTTCCTGCCATGCAGGACATGGACGAATACATCCGCATGCCCTACTATTTGCATCACAGAGAACAGTTCGGAGGACCTCATGATTCCCAACGCTATCCACCCTAGAAAATTCGCGCTATCTCTTGTAGCGATTTTCGGCCTCGTTGCGCTGGCCCATGCCCAGGAATCCGTCGGACCGCAAACATCCGCGCCTCCGCCCGTTCCTCCGGCGCATCAAAATGCGGAGCACAGACCTAACGGGCAAAAAATCTCCGTCCCCGCAGGCACTCGCCTCGCCGTAGTTCTCGAAAACGGAATCAGTACACACAGCGCGCATCCCGGCGATTCGCTCTATTTCCACACTTCGTTTCCCATTACGCAAAACAATCATGTGGTCATTCCCGTCGGTTGCTACATTCGCGGTTCGCTCCTCGAAAGCAAGCGCCCCGGCCACATCAAAGGGAAGGGTGAATTTCGCCTTCGCCTCGAATCATTGATCTTCCCGAGTGGCTACACCGTGGATTTGCTTGCCGCACCGCGCAGCGTGGATTCGGGAGGCAGGGAAACGACGGATTCTGAAGGCAAAGTCACTGGCCCCGGCGGGAAAGGGAAGGATGTTGGCACGGTTGCCGCAACCACAGTTACCGGTGCGGGTATTGGCGCTATCGCTGACGGCGGCAAAGGTGCGGGCATCGGCGCGGGGATCGGTGGCCTCGCGGGCCTCGCGGCAGTTTTGCTTACGCGCGGGCCGGACGCTCAAATCCCCCGCGGCTCGGCCATGGACATCGTTCTTGAGCGCGATCTGACGCTCGATGCTGGAATGTTGGATTTCGAGGGCACGGGCCGTCCGATGCACGCCACTCGATCGGCCGCCCGTCGCGACCGCGAAGAACAATAACCCTACATTATTCCGGAGAATCTTCGAGACCTAATACGTCGAAGCGCGAGTTTGTTTTTCCACGCCGGAAAATCGCAACGGACTGTATCGCTCCCAATCCGTGCTCACATTCCCAACCGTAATCCACTCGCGAACAAGCTTCGCGGTAATCGGCGTCAGCAGTACGCCGCTGCGGAAGTGTCCCGTCGCGATCACCAGGCCCTGCAAATCCGTCGGCCCCAGAATCGGCAAATGATCCGGCGAATCCGGCCGCAATCCCGCCCACGCTTCTTCCATGCGCGCGTTTTCGAGTGCGGGCGTTAGTTCAATCGCCGCCGAAAGTAATTTCTTTTGCCCACCGGCCGTCAGCGTCTTATCGAACCCCGCGTACTCCACGGTCGCGCCTGCCAAAATCCGCCCGTCGTTCCGGGGCACCAAATAAATGTCATCTCCCCACAGCACGCGCTCGATGTTCGCTTCCGGGCATACCAAAGAAATCATTTGCCCCTTCGCCGGCCGCACCGGCGCATATCGTTCCGCGCCTCGGATCTGCGCCGAAAAACATCCTGCTGCAATCACCGTATGCTCCGCCGAAATCTTTTCTCCCCCCACCACGAATCCTTTGCATACATCGCCTTCAATCCAGAGCGATTCCACGCTCCTTCCTGCAAAAATCTCCAGGCCGCTTTTCTGTGCGCTCGCGAGAATCGCCCGCGTCAGCAGCCGGTTGTCCACTGATGCTTCGGCAGGCCGCAGCACCGCCGCTTCCACGTCCCCTCGCAAACTCGGCTCAAGTTCCCGCGCATCCGCTGAGCTCAGCGGTTCCGCCCGCAATCCCAATCCATGATGCAGCGCGATGATCGTGCTCAATTCCTCGCGCGCATGCCGCGAAGTCAGCACTCCCAGCGTGCCCTTCGCCCGATAACCCACGCTTTCCCCGGAAAGCTCTTCCACCTGCGCAACAAATTCCGGATACAACGCCATACTCGCTTTTCCCAGCGACACCAGCGCTATCATTCCCGGGCTCTCCGGCGCTGGCGAAAGAATTCCCGCGCTCGCCCACGAAGCTTCTTTCCCCGGTTCCTGTTTGTCGAAAAGTCCCACGCGCAATCCCGAGCGCGCCAATTCCAACGCAATCGAGCCGCCGATCAGGCCGGCGCCCGCAATCGCAACGTCAAACGTTTTCATGGTCAGATTCTATCGCAATCGCACAAACGCCGGTGGGGAACGCCGGCGCGTTCCGGCCCATCTAAAAAGAGGCAACCAACTCTTCAGACAAAATCTGCGCCTTTTTTGCTAGATTTCTGGCGCGCGCCCAGTCTCCTTCGCCGCTTGCTTCCCGCGCCTCAGTCATGAATCCTTTTACTTTTGAAACCATGTCATTCTGCACCGCCGTCAATTTTCTTTTCCGAGCCAGCGCCAGATTTTTCTCAATGATTCCCGCGCTTTCCGCAAACTGCTGTTGCGCCGCCGCCGTCTCCTGCGGGCTCAACTCCGGAACCAGCATCTGCGCTTTTCCACCATTGACAGTTTCCGATTGCGGTGAAGCTGCAACGTGCGGCCGCGCAGGCACTGGCCTTGTGCCAAAAAGTTTTCCGTTGTTCGGCGGAGGTTCCGCACGAAAATCCGGCGCAATATCCGCAGCTTCCGTTGAACCATCTCCATGAGCAAGCGGCGCGTTCGGATGCACCAGCACTGCGGTAGTCCACGGTACTGCGCGCGCTTTTCGTTCCGCGCAGCCTCCGAGCGTCACCAGCGCGCCGCACGCAAGAACTGCACATGCCGCTTGTTCAACGCACGCCCGCGCAAATGAATTCTTTTGTTGGGTCCCCATCAGGCAGCCAGCGGCAGCTCAATTCGAAACGTCGTGCCGCGCCCCACCTCCGAAGTAAAATCAATCGAACCGTTGTGAAGTTGGATAATCCGAAACGTGCTCGCAAGTCCGATTCCGCTTCCGCCGGGTCGCGTCGTGAAAAAAAGCTGAAAAATCTTCTGCCGGTTCTCCACGGAAATTCCTTTGCCCGTGTCCGCCACGGAGATTTCCGCCATTTCCGCGCGCCGACTTAGCCCCAGGCGAATCTGCCCGCCACCCGGCATCGCTTCCACCGCGTTCAGCACCAGATTCAGCACGGCCTGCTTCAATAAATCGCGGTCCACAAAAACCTCCGGCACATCCGCGGGCAACGATTGCACCATTTCTACGTTTGCTTTTTGCAATTGTGGCCGCGCCACGTCCAGCACTTCGCAGAGGAGCTGCGAAAGCTGCGTGTGCTCGAGTTTTATTTCCATCGGCCGCGTGAAATCCAGAAAGCGCTTTACCACTGTGTCCAGCCGGTCAATTTCCTTGTCCAGAACTTGCACCGCCTGATGCGAATTTGAATCCGCATCTCCCGCCAGCGACTCCTTCAAATTTTCCAGCCACAATCGCATCGAGTTCAGCGGGTTTTTCACTTCGTGCGCGACGCCGGCAGTGATGCGTCCGAGCGCCGCCAATCTCTCGCTTACTTGCAGTTGCGTGTTGATACTTTCAAGCGAGTCCAAATCGCGCAGCGTCACCAATGCGCCCATCTTTTCTCCACCTTCGTGAATTGCTTGCACGCTCACGCTGACGCGCCTCGTCCCTTCGCTCGTCTCCAGTTCCGTTTCCGCTGCAATCTCGCTCAGCTCGTCTCCCTCGAGGTGCAGCGCCTGCCGCAATGGATGGTCCGCCGGAAAAATATCCGTCACCCGCCTTCCCAAAAAGTGCCCCGCGGGTGCTCCCAAAAATTTCTCCGCAGCAGGACTCACCATCACCGCCCGCGCATCCCGCGTAAACAACAGCAGCCCATCTTCCAGCCCCGCCATCACCGAGTTCAGGTTTTCGCGCATCGTGCTGAAAATCTCATGCACTCCGCGCAACTGCTGCCCGACTTGCGAAATCTTCTTGCTCACCAATCCAAGTTCGTCCGCGCCGCCGGCAAATCCCGTTGCCTGCGCCACGGGCGCGTCGAATTGCCCCGCCGAAATTCTGTCCAGTTGCGCGCTGATATCGCGCAGCGGAGCCAGCGTCGCTCCGCTCACCACCATCGCTAGTCCCGTCGAAACGAGCAGCGCCACCAGCGCAATCGCTGCGGATGTCCGCAAACTCGGGGTAACCTCATTTCGCAGTAGTGGAATCGAAACGCCCACGCGCACTTCGCCGAACGGTTCGCCTCCCATCGTGAAGGGATACCTCGCCTCGTACACCGGCTGCGGCCCATACAGAACTTTGATTTGCTTTACGATGTTGCTGTTGTCCAGTTGCGAAAACAGCGGCCGCTGCGTCACCGTCGTTCCCGGCATTTGCGGATCGCTGGACGCCAGCACCATTCCGGATTTGTCCACAATCATCACGTCGTAAATCCACAAATTCGATCCGAGCGGCGATTGCATCGCCTCCGTCAATCCGTCATTTCTCTCAAACGCCTGCCGCACGTAATCCCGCCGGTCCTCCGGCGCATCCGACGTAGCTTGCATACCGCTCTGCTTTGCGTCCGCCAGCGCCCGCTTTGCCTGCGCGAACACTTGTTGCGTCAACTCATTCGCTCGATTGTTGGTTTCTTGAATCACCTGGCTGGTCAGCCGCGCAAAATACACGCCGGAAAGGGTCACCACGACGAGGAACACCAGCCCCGTCATCACCAGCGTGAGTTTCGTGCGCAGCCGTAGCTGCATCAAGGACTTCTACTCCCCTTCGGCGCGTTCACTGCCGCCGTATTCCTTCAATTTGTTGTGCAGCGTCTTGAGGCTGATGCCCAGTAGTTCCGCCGCCCGGGTTTTGTTGTTGTTCGTCGCATTCAGCGTTTGCAAAATCAGTTCGCGCTCCATTGCTTCCACGGTCGTGCCGATCGGAAACTTCAGCCCGCCCAAATCGCCCGGGCTTTTTGCGGAAGTCTTGCCAAACTCTCCCGGCAAGCTCGATCGTGAAATTAGATCCTTCTCGCACATGATCGCGGACCGCTCCAGCACATTGCGCAGTTCGCGGATATTCCCGGGCCAGGTGTGGCTCATGAAAATGTCCATTACTTCCGCTCCGACTCCGCGCACATTCTTTCCGTGCTTCGCATTTATGTCTCGCAACATATATTCGACGAGCAAAGGAATATCATCCTTGTGGTCCCGTAGCGGAGGCAGATTCACGTGGAATACGTTCAACCGAAAATACAAATCCCGCCGCATCTGTCCGCCGGAAACGGCTTGCTCCGGGTCCTTGTTCGTCGCTGCGAGCACGCGCACGTCCACTGGCGTTTCCACCTTGCTCCCAAGCCGTCGCACTTTGCGGTCTTCCAGAACTCGCAAAAGCTTCGCCTGCGTCGGCGCGGGCATCTCACCGATTTCATCCAGTAGCAGCGTCCCGCCGTCCGCCAGCTCGAAGCATCCGATGCGCCGCTCCGCAGCGCCCGTAAACGCTCCCCGCTCGTGCCCGAAAATTTCGCTTTCCATCAGCGATTCCGGAATCGCTGAGCAATTGATGGCTACAAACGGCCCGCCCGCTCTCGGCGAAAGTTTGTGCAGCGTCCTCGCCACAATTTCTTTTCCAGAACCCGTCTCGCCCGTAATCAGCACCGAAGCTGAACTTGGCGCAGCCATCTCGACAATCCGCATCACGTCCTGCATGGGCTTAGACCCGCCGACCAGGTCGCCCAGTCGCCCCGCTTCGCGCAATTGCCGTTGCAACACGACCAGTTGACGCGCATCGCGCGCCTTCGAAAGCGCTCGGTCCAGCAGCGCGCGCAGCACAGGGCCCTTCAGCGGCTTTTCGATGTACCAGAACGCGCCAGCCTCAATCGCTGCCACGGCGCGCTCTTCGCTTCCTTTCCCTGTGATGATCACCGCCGGAACGTCGGTCAGCTCCGGCCCAAGCTGCTTCAGCAGGTCCAGCCCGTTCATCCCGGGCAATTCCACGTCTGCAATCAGCGCATCCGGCTGGAACCCGCCGAATTTCGCCAGCGCGTCTTCCGCCGTGGCCACGCCCAGTACGTCGCAGCCCCACCGTTGCAAAAGCTGCTCGTAGCCTTTCCGCGCGTTCTCTTCGTCTTCTACGATCAGTACGCGGTCTTTACGCTCGCCAGTCTCCACCGCGCGCACTGCTGCCTTCTTGTCCTCGCTCATTCCAGCGACCCTCTTCCTGGGCTGTCGCTCTTATTTTGGCAGATTAAGCGCTCGCGGGACACCGGGAATCAAATCCATCGCCGTTTTGCTGCGTTTGCGCCTGAGGATAAAAGAGTAGGGGACAGACCTGGTTGCGCACCATATTGCCGTGGTCAATCGAGTTTGGTTCGACTGCTCGGCAGCCAGTTTGGCGATCTGAGATGTGCTGTCATCCTGATGGCATCGGACGAAGATGCGCGAAGGACCTCAACATCGTGTCCTTCATCAACTCAATTGCGCGGGGTTTCCCTACTCCTTCACTAAATACAACGCCCGCTCCAATTCCAATTCCAGCTTTGCGCCCTTCGGCAAAACAATCTCATGCCCGCGCCCCGTTTCCAGCAAATACGCCGCAAGTGCCGATTCCGCCGCGCGCGTCACAGCCTCCTTTGCATTCTTGTCCTTCACTCCGCGCACGGCACCCATAGCCGCGCCCTCTGCTGCCGCTTCTCCCGCCGCCTGTTGCGTCGTCTTTTTGCCTTCAATCACCCCCTCGGTGCCTGGGCCGGTCTTCACGCTGTGATCTCCCGGCACGCTCACCACGTCGGCCACGATTGGCAGCGTCCCAAATCTTGTTTTGATTTCGTCGAACACCAGCCACAATCGCGCATGGCCTGTAACGTTTGCCGGTTCCACGCGGCTCACATGCCCGCGAATCTCCGCACCCGAAGGCAAATGAAATCCGCTCCCCGCTTCCAGCGGCTCCATCGTTCTTACTTTGAATTTGAAATTGGTTTTGCACTCGCCCGTGCTCAGCTCGTCTTCGAGCCGCACCAAAACGCGTGTTCCCGGCACCACGGCAAACGCCTCGATCGGCAATCCGTGGCGTTGCCCATCCACCGGCTGCCCTTGTGCTGGCGCGGCGCCCCGCGTGTCAGCTTCCATGGGCGTTGACTGCGCTGCTTCACCAATCTTGTCCCGCGATATTACAGGCGGCCTATTGTCCTCCGGCTGCCCTTGCGCCCGGGTGCCCACGCCCGGCGCCGCAATCACAAATCCCATCAAAAACAGTTTTCCCATGGCTTTCATTGGTCGATTCCTTCTCTCCGTCGCCCAAAGAGAAAGCACGCCAAGCACCGCCATCCATTTCCGCCAGCCTCACAACGCGTTCTTTCCATTGAACTTATTAGAAGGGGAATCCCGTCACGAATGACCTAAACCGAAAGCTGTCGCCGCCATCCATCACTCACGCCATCTAAACCCGCCAAGTAGCACCTACTCCAGGCAGCGCGCATAGCTTGTCGTCCTGAGCGCATCCACGAAGATGCGCGAAGGACCTCAACTTGCGCGCCATCGCAAACTGGAGCCTAAGGCTCCTGTCGCAATTGATCGTCGCTCTTCTCCAAAAACTGCCCAATCCTCTTTAAAGCTCGCGCATACATCACCGGCGTCAATCTTCTCGTCTGCGTATTCTGTTGACTCGGGTGATACACGCCAAAAAGCATCGGCCCATCGCTCACCGGCATGACTTCCGCGCCGTGCCCAAAAACAAATTTCGCCCGCGATGCAATCTTTCCTTCCTGCTTCAGAACTTCAAGATAAGCGTCCCACGCAATTTTCCCCAACGCCAGCACAACACGAGGCCGCAAGATCTCCAGCTCCCGCTCCAGATATGGCCTGCAATTCAAAATTTCTTGCAACTCCGGTTTGTTCGCTGGAGGCGCACACCGAACCGCTGCCGCAATATATACGTTCTTCAATTTCAATCCATCTTCGCGGTGCAGGGAAGCAGCCTGATTCGCAAATCCCGCTTTGTGCAACGCCGCATACAAGAAATCCCCGCTTCGGTCGCCCGTAAACACCCGCCCCGTTCGATTCCCGCCGTGAGCCGCCGGCGCCAGCCCCAAAATAAAAAGCTGCGCCCGCGGATCGCCAAATCCCGGAAGCGGTTTGCCCCAATATTCCCACTCGAGGAACGCGCGCCGTTTCGTCCGCGCTACTTCTTGGCGGTACTTCACCAGCCGCGCGCATTTCCTGCACGCCACAATTTCTTGATTGAGGATTTGAAGTTGTCCCGCGGAATCGCCCATCTACTTTTTGTCTTGCGCCAGCATTCCGTTAATTTCCGCATAAGGAATTGCGTCGCGCACCAGCTCAGAAAAATCGCCGCCCGCCCGCAGCGCATTCGCCATCTTTTGCGCCGCACCCATCGCCGCGCGCATCAATCCCGATCCCGTGCTCACCCGCGCCACTCCCAGTTTCTGCAATTCCGCGATCTCCGGCCCATTCGGCTGAAGCAAAATATTCAGCGGAGCATCCACTGCTTTCACCAGCTTCCCAATCAACTCGCGATCCTGGAGTCCAGGTACAAATACGCAGTCCGCCCCCGCCTCGCGATAAGCGCGCAATCTCTCCACCGTCCGCTCAAACCGCGTATTGGCCGGCCCAATCGGCATTAAGTAAATGTCCGTCCGCGCATTGATCAGCAGCGATACGCCCATCGCCGCGGAAGCCCCGCGAATCGCGCGAATCTTCTCCATCTGCAACGCAACAGGTACGAGCGTACTTTCGTCATCTCCCGTCACGTCTTCAAAATTCAATCCAACCGCTCCCGCCTCCACCAACTTTTTCGCGGATTCGCGCATCTCTTCCACGCTCGTCCCGTATCCCGCCTCGAAGTCCGCCGTCACCGGAACCTTCACCGCCCGTGCAATACGCGCCACAACATCCAACATCTCCTTGCGCGAAACCCTCTGTCCGTCGCGATATCCCAGCGCATTCGCAACTCCCGCGCTTGTAGTTGCCACCGCCGGATATCCAGCCTCTTCCACAATTCGCGCGCTCACGGCGTCCCACGCGTTCGCCAGCACAAGAATCTCGGGCCCTTTGTGCAGTTCCCGCAACCGCTCTGCTTTTTTCGCTTGTTCCCGAATGTCCATCGTCTATTTCTTGCCTTGCAAGACTTTCAAGAGTGCGACGGCCTGATTGCGCTCTTCGCTTTTGGCGCCATAAAGCAGCGTCACCTTTTTGTGTTCTTTCCCCAATTTGTACAATGCTGCCAGCGTTTCCTTTTTCAGTTCCGCGCGGTACTTCTTCTGAAATTCCGCCCACTTTTCCGGTTCATGCCCAAACCATTTCCTTAGCTCGTTGCTTGGAGCCACTTCCTTCAGCCACAGGTCCACATGCGCTTTGGCCTTCGTCAATCCGCGCGGCCAGAGACGATCCACAAGTACGCGATAGCCGTCATCTTTGTCCGCTGGTTTGTAGACGCGTTTCGTCCGGAACATTTCTGCTCACTTCAAAATCGCCAGCACTTCGTCGTGAATCTTCCCATTCGTGCTCAAAAGGCTTCCTTCATAAATCGTCCGCTTACCCGTGATCGTCGTGGATCTTCCTCCCGCTTCCTCCACGATCAAAATCAGCGGCGCCAAATCCCACGGCTTAGAAGTCCAGTCGAGCGCCGACTCAACCGCCCCCTCCGCTACCAGCATGTGCTGCCAGAATCCGCCAAACGAACGGCTGTTACGCGCCGCATCCAGATATTTTCGAATCCGCGTCTGGTCCGATGAATCCTTACTCGGTCCCGTCCCCGTGCTGAACACCATGGATTGACTCAACACCGGCGTATCGGAAACATGCAGTCGCACTCCATCCCGGTACGCTCCTTCACCTTTGTACGCCCACCACCTGGAGTGCAATCCCGGCGCGCTCGCCATCCCCGCCACAATCTCGCCGTTCTTTTCAATTCCTATCAGTGTCCCAAACGTTGGAATCCCGCGCGAAAATTCCTCCGTCCCATCAATCGGATCAATGATCATCCGCGCCCGCGCGCCCGCCGGAATGTTCGCCCCGCTCCCGCCCATCTCCTCGCCCAGAACGTCCAGCTCTAGCCCGCTTTCGGCTACTCTCTTTCTCGCCATCAATTCCACATTTCGGTCGGCTTCCGTCACACGCGACCCATCTTTCTTCCGGTCAATCTGCAAATCCGGCGTCCGAAAATATTTCAGCGCGATCGCGTCCGCCTCCTTCGCGATCTCCTCCAACAATTTCCCATACTGTTCCCGATAGCTCATCATCACCCTGTCCGCGTTTGACACTCATTGCCGCTATCCCTAGCATACTATTTCACGCACATGCACACTCCTGTTCCCACCGGCACCGTACTCGACCGCATTCTGGAAGCGCGCCGCGCCGAAGTCGAACACCGAAAAAAAGTTCTGCCGCAGACCGCGCTCAAATACGGGGTCGCTGCCGCAACTCCGCTTCGCGATTTCTCCGCCGCCCTCTCGCGCTCTGGCCTCAACGTCCTCGCCGAACTAAAACCCGCCTCGCCTTCGCGCGGAATTCTTCGCGAGCCGTTCGATCCCGTAGCCCTCGCCACGTCTCTCGAATTGGCCGGAGCCGCCGCGCTCTCCGTACTTACCGAAGGCGAATTTTTTCGCGGAACATTAAAAAATCTCCGAGATGCCCGCAAAAATATCCAGATCCCCGTTCTCCGCAAGGATTTCATCTTTGACCCGTGGCAAATCTGGGAAACGCGTGCCAACGACGCCGATAGTTTCCTTCTCATCGTCGCCGTTCTAAGTGATGCGCAATTGACTGAGCTTCTCGCCCTCGGTCGCGAACTCCGCATGGAGCCGCTCGTAGAAGTTCACACGTCAGCCGAACTCGACCGCGCCCTCCGCGCTGGAGCAAAAATCATCGGCGTAAACAACCGCAATCTCAAAACGCTGGACGTCCGCGTAGAAACTTCCTTTGAACTCATCGAACAAATTCCCAACGATTGCATCGCTGTAAGCGAATCCGGCATCGCCACCCACGCCGAAATCACAAAACTCCGCGCTGCCGGCTACGAGGCCTTCCTCATCGGCACCAGCCTCATGCTCGCCCCCGATCCCGCCGCCGCTCTCTCCGCTCTCCTCGGCAACCAATGAGCGCGCTCGTCAAAATCTGCGGAGTCACTCGTGCGCAAGACGCCCGCCTCGCCGAAAAACTCGGCGCCTATGCCCTGGGATTCAATTTCTACGAAAAATCCCCGCGAGCCATCGCTCCCGCCGACGCCTGGAATATTCGCCGCAAACTCGCCCCCACCACAGAAGCCGTCGGCGTTTTCGTCAACTGGAAACCCGAAGTGATCATCTATCTCGCCCACGCGTTTCAGCTCACGTCCGTGCAACTCCATGGCGACGAAACGCCCAAGCAAATCGCCTATCTCGAAGACGAACTCCCCGTAATCAAAGCCCTTCGAGTTAGCCCCGGTTTCTTGATGTCCACATTCAAAAAATTTCGACGAGCCTCCGCGTTCCTCCTCGACGCAGCGCAGCCCGACAAGTTCGGCGGCACGGGAAAAACTTTCGATTGGTCCATCGCCCAAAAAGCCGCCACCATACACAGAATCATTCTCGCCGGGGGTCTCACTCCCGAAAACGTCGGGGAAGCCATCCTCACCGTCCGCCCCTACGCCGTGGACGTCGCCAGCGGCGTCGAATCCCGCCCCGGCATCAAAGACCCCGCCAAACTCCGCGATTTCTTCGCCGAAGTCGCCCGCGCCAACCGCGCTTTAGCCGCAGCGAAATGAGTTGTCATCCTGGGCGCATCCACGAAGATGCGCGAAGGACCCGAACGCCAACTTCAAGCACATCTGTCTGTGTGAGAGAATAATGTCTTAAACATGTCTTCCCAACTCACCATCCCTGCCTCCATCCCCGGACGCTTCGGCCCCTATGGCGGCCGCTACGTCCCAGAAACGCTCATGGTCCCCCTCCTCGAACTCGAGCGCGTGTACGAACAAACCAAATCCGACCCCGCATTCCAAGCCCGCTTCAACGATCTCCTCAAAAATTTCGCCGGCCGTCCAACGCCACTCCAATTTGCCGAACGCCTCACCGCGCATCTGGCCCATTCAGGAAATGGCCCGCGCATCTATCTCAAGCGCGAAGACCTTCTCCACACCGGCGCGCACAAAATCAACAACGCCATCGGGCAGGGCCTTCTCGCCGCGCAAATGAAAAAGCCGCGCATCATCGCCGAAACCGGCGCAGGCCAGCACGGCGTAGCCACCGCCACCGTCGCCGCGCATCTCGGCCTCGAATGTGTCGTCTATATGGGCACCGAGGATATGGATCGCCAGGCCCTCAACGTTTCCCGCATGCGCATGCTTGGCGCGGAAGTCGTCGGCGTAAATTCCGGCAGCCGCACTCTGAAAGACGCCATCAACGAAGCCATGCGCGACTGGGTCACCAATGTCGGCACCACACATTATCTTCTCGGCTCCGTCCTCGGCGCGCATCCCTACCCAACTATGGTCCGCGATTTTCACTCCTGCATCGGCCGCGAAGCCCGCGCGCAAATTCTCGCCACGGAAAAACGCCTGCCCACGCATCTTTTCGCATGTGTCGGTGGCGGCTCGAACGCCATCGGCCTCTTCCACGAATTTCTAAACGATCAAGAAGTAAAGCTGGTAGGCATCGAGGCAGGCGGTCGCGGCAATCAACTCGGCGAACACGCCGCGCGTCTCGCCGCCGCGCAAGGATTCACCGGCGCGCGCCCAGGCGTCCTCCAAGGCACCTACACCTACGTGCTGCAAACCGAAGATGGCCAAATCGCCACCACCCATTCTGTCTCCGCAGGCCTCGACTATCCCGCCATCGGCCCCGAACACGCCTGGCTCGCCGATCAACGCCGCGCCGAATATTCCGCCGTCACCGACGCCGCAGCTCTCGACGCCGCCCGCACCCTCGCCCGCACCGAAGGCATCATTCCCGCCCTCGAATCCGCCCACGCCATCGCCGGCCTAATCGAACGTGCTCCCAAACTGACGACGAACGACCTCGTTATCCTCAACCTCTCCGGCCGCGGCGACAAAGACATGGCCACCTACTCCCGCCACTTCGAAAAGTAATTTTCACAATGTTTGTAGTGGCAATCTTGCGTCGCCATATCTCATTGTTTGTCATCCTCCAGCGCATCCACGAAGATGCGCGAAGGGCCTCAGCTTTTTGTCACTCGATAAATGCCGGTCGGCCGACGAACCCTCACTCCGGCCTCGGCGTAGAATTCCACATCTCCTGCTGCACCCTCCAATTCCCGTCCGCATCACGGTGCAACACCAGCGCAATCTTCCCCCAATGATCAATCACCGGCTTCTCATCCGGCGGCTGAATCACCTGGTGCACAATCCCCCATTCCGTAGCCCACTGTCCGCATACGCGAATGTCGTGAAAAGTCATTTCCGCCTTCAGCATCTTGTAACCCGCCAAATGACTCACAGCCTCTCGAATGAAATTCGCCACGTCCGCTTTGCCCACAATCGGCGCCGTCTCCGGCAGCAAACTCACTCCCGTCTCCGACCACATCCCGATAATCGCAGTCGTATCCATTCGTCCGTGCGCGTCCTGGAATTTCTGGTTGAACTGCCACACTTCCTGGTCTCCTTCCGCGCCCGCTTTTGCAAGAATATGCTGCCCGCCAACCAACGCAACCGCGCAAAAAGTCGCCACAACACACGCCAGAAGCCCTCTTCTCATGACTCTTCCTCTCCCATTGCGCCTCAGCAATAACTCGATTATGCAAGATTCTAGCCTTTCACGGCCTCTCCCCATCAGCAGTTCGTCATTTAGCCTGCTAATCAATCCCGTTTTAAGCACGCCGATTTGCATCAACGTTGTGGCACTACTAGTTCAATGTTACATTTCATTCACAATTACGAGGAGGAACCTATGGTGCGTTCTCCCCGGGCCCAGATCTGCACGGTCGTTCTCGCTCTTTGTTGGCTATGTGCATTTGCTTCCAGCACGAAAGCCCAAACCTCTCCCGAAAAGCCCAAAATTGGCTTCCTGTTGGACTCTCTCAAAATCGAGCGCTGGCAAACCGACTTCAACTCCTTCCAGAAACGCGCTCAGGAACTTGGCGCAGAGGTCCTGTTTGAAGAAGCCGACGGAAACGACGATCTTCAGTTCAAGCAAGCCAAGAAACTCTTGGACCAGCACGTCAAGGTAATCGTCATCGTTCCTCATGACACGGACAAAGCCTCTCGCATCGTTGAGCTTGCCAAATCCAAAGGTGCGTCCGTCGTCAGCTACGACCGCTTGATTCGCAATAGCGATATCGATTTCTTTGTCGGAGTCGATTCTGTGGGAATCGGCGAAATGCAGGCCAATGCTTTGACAGCTCTCGTGCCAAAAGGGAATTACGTTTTGCTGGAGGGTTCTCCTACCGATATCAACGCCCACCTCATGCTCGAAGGCCAGAAGAAAGCGCTCAAGCCTTTCGTGGACCACGGCGACATCAAAATCGTAGCCGAGCTCTGGTGCCCCGATTGGAAACCGATCGAAGCCTACACCCGCATTAGCGACGTGCTTTCCAAGAAACACGACCAGATTGCCGCAATCGTCGCCTCAAATGACGGTACCGCCGGCGGAGCGATTCAGGCGCTTGAAGAATTCAAACTTGATGGCAAAGTAGCCGTTTCCGGCCAGGATGCCGACCTCGCCGCAATTATCCGCATCCAGAAGGGCACGCAGTCCATGACTGTCTACAAGCCATTGGCATCCATCGCTGCGCAGGCCGCGGACGCCGCCGTCGCTCTCGCCGAGGGCCAGCAGCCCGCTTCCTCTGGCACAATTTCAAACGGCAAGCGAGATGTCCCCGCCATCTTCGGCACCATGGTCACCGTGAAAAAAGAAAACGTCATGGCGACGGTTATCAAAGACGGCTTCCAAAACCTCGATACGATCAAGAAATCCCTGCCACCTAGCCAGTGGCCCAAGTAAAGCAGTTTGTGTCCAAGTGCTTCGCCACTAATCCTTATTTGTCATCCCGAACCCCGGGGTTTCTGCGGGGTTTGGGATCTGCTTTTTCTTTTCCTTCGCTTACAACTTGAAACTTATAACTTAGAACTGAAAATCGCGTTTCGCCTAAATTCACGCCGTTAACTGAATCACCGAATACGACCGCGCCGGCACCTCAAACGTCATCTTTCCCGCTTTCACCGTCGGCTTCGCCAACTCTCGCGGCGCAACCCGATTAGGCGCCTCAAAACTGTTCGCCGCTTTCAAATCATCGCCCGTCAATACCATCGCCTCTATCACGCGAGTTGGCGCCACACCCTCCCAAACAAACTCCACCTCGCGCGCCTTCGCCAAATCCCGGTTGAACACAAAAAGCGTTGTCTTCCCGCTTTCCTTGTCGAACGTGCTCGCCACATCCGCATGCGCCACCGGCCCCATCCCGGAAACCTCATACGTCGGCGATTCCACCAGTTGCTCCAGCGCAACGCCTCTCGCATACTCTAAGGCCCAAGCATAAGGATAAAAAATCGTCTGCCGGAACAGTCCTGTCTCATTCGTCATGATCGGTGCAATCACGTTCACCAGTTGCGCTAGGCACGCAATCTTCACGCGGTCCGCATGCCGCAGCAGCGCATTGACCAGCCCTCCGACCAGCAGTGCATCCTCCAGGTTGTAAATCTCCTCAAGCAGATGCGGTGCAACCTGTCTTTGTCCATCGGTATCCGTGCCGCGATTTTTCCGGTACCACACGTTCCATTCATCAAACGAAAGCCAAAGTCTCTTTGACGATTTCTTCCGCCCTTGCACGTAATCGCACACCGCTGCTATTTCCTCGATTTGCTTTTCCATCGAGAGATTCATCGCCAGGTACTTCGTGCTGTCCCCGCCCGTCTCATGCGAATTCCCAAAATACCGGTGTAGAGAAATTCCATCCACGTACTCGTAACACTGTTCCAGCACTTCGCGGTCCCACTCCAGATACGTCGGCATCCCGGGCCCGCTCGACCCGCACGCAATTAGCTTCACGCTCGAGTCCACGGCATGCATCTGCCTTCCGGCATCCGCTGCTTTGCTTCCATACTCCGTGGCGGTTATGTGGCCGATCTGCCACCACCCATCCATCTCATTCCCTAGGCACCAATGCTTCACGTTGTGCGGTTTCTCAACTCCGTGCTCACGCCGCAAATCGCTCCATTTCGTCCCGCGTTCCACGTTGCAATATTCGAGCAGCGCCGCAGCTTGCTCCGCCGTCGCCGTTCCAAAATTCATTCCCATCAACGGAGCTGCGCCCGTCGCTTTGCACCACGCCATGAATTCGTTCGTGCCAAATTGATTCGTCTCCACCGAATCCCAAGCCTTTTCGAGTACGCGCGGCCGCTTCTCTTTCGGCCCAACTCCATCCAGCCAGTGATATCCCGAAACAAAATTTCCGCCGGGATACCGTACGATCGGCACACCTATATTCTTTACTTCATCCAGGACGTCCTTGCGAAATCCATTTGCATCCGCGAGCTTCGATCCCGGCTCGTAAACCCCTTCATAAATCGCGCGTCCCAAGTGCTCCAAAAAGGAGCCAAAAATATTCCGGTCAATCGCGCCAATCGTTCGTCGCGCATCCAAATAAACGCGCGTCGTGGCACTCGTACTCGCTGCTTGCCCCCACGCCTTGCCTCCCAAAGCAAGGCTCGCTGTAACCCCCGCCCCGGCGACTGCTGCCTGCTTCACAAACTCTCTTCTCGAACTCATCACAATATCCTCCGTGCGCAAGGCACACCGGCCACACCGCCGCTTTCGCGCGCCGCCATTCTATACACATTTTCTCTGTTCTGATTCGCTGGATACGGGTCAGTTTGAAATCCATCCAGCCTTGACTAGCATTTCGTGCGCAACATCCGTCAGCGAGCGATTCTCGCTGCTGATGGTGAAATCCTGTAATCGCGCCTGGTCAAGGATGGCGTTCAATTTAGCGACACGAGCAACATATTCCTCTTGCGATATACCTAATTCGCGCATCCTGACGCGTTGTTGCATCGTTTCGATGCTGGCGGTGAGACGACAGACTACCGTGTTTGTGGCGGAAACAACGCCACGACACAGTTCTAGTTCTGCGCGGTCTTCCACCGCACGCGCCAGCAAAAGCCGCTTCACTCCACGGGAAGCGTAATTTGTGCAGACAGACTGAAGGTTGACGTACATCACGGCATCGTTGCTGGTTGTGGAAGGAAGATAGGCAAGTCCAAGCGCGTCCAAATCGACCGCCGCATGCGTTATGTCGCGCAGCCTAAGGATGTCCGACGCTTCGGCCAGAACGGCAGTTTTGCCGGCGCCCATCGTACCTGTAATGATCAGCAGCGATTCCGTAACCCTCTCCGCAACCGGTGCATCGCTATTCAATCATGCCATGGGCTCAGGCGTGGCGAGGCGGGGCAACACTCAAGCTGACCTACTGCAGATTCGTCCTGATGATTGCGTTGCGGGAACTCTCGCTAAGCGCGCTAATCACATCCCGTTTTACTCTAGACCTTCATTGCATGCTCGGATCACCACTCCCCGGCCCGCCACTTCCGCTAGCAATTTGGAAACAACCGGCGAAATCTCGCTCTCTCCCGGCACCACAACCGCCCACTCCAAATTTTCTCGAAACACGTTGTTCCGGATCTCCCACTCTCCAAAAGAACTCGGAACAGGCTTCCCAATCTGCACTACGGAAAAGTGCCGCGCCAGCCTAATCGCTTCTTCTTCCGTCGGTTCCGGCCCGCTCAGAATGAAATGATTGTTTCCGTGTACCAAAATCCCGACCATGGCGACCTGTGCCTCTCGTACTTAGATGAGGCTACTTGTCCTTCCGGTTTCGCCGCCATTCGAAATAGCTCCAAAACAAATCACCCCTCCCGCATTGCAGGAAGGGTGACTCCGTTCTCGAATAATCTTCTTAACCTCGAACGGCTAATCCGACCAAGCCAAATATCCCGGCACAATCAAGCTCACAACGGGCACAATCATCAGAACGCCCCACCAGCTCGGCTTGTTGCGCGCTTCCGCAATCCCCATCCACATGATGATGAAGATCACGATGTTCACCAGTGGTATCAGACAGAGAACAATCCACCAGATCGGTTTCCTTGCGATATTCAACATCAAAATAATATTTGCGATGGGAATCCATGCCAGCCAGCCGTTTTCTGTATTCGTCTTTTGCGCGATCGTGGAGAGGGCAAGCGCCACATATACATACGTGGCAAGCGCGAACACCAAAAAGAACATCATGAATCCGCCCGCCAGCAGCGCCGGCAATGCCTTTGACGAGTCGTCCTGTGCAAACACCGCCACGGGTAGAACCGCCAATATTCCTGCAATCGAACACGTGCACACCCACCCAGATACACTTCTGAGCATTTTCATCTGGAACTCCTCCGCTAGGGCTAAACGTTGGAATACAACTCGGGCTTTCCGATAAGTGCAGGCTATTTAATTCTTCTGCTCCGGTCAAAACACTTCCGTCTTGGATGTGTCTAAATTGCCCTGCTCCGGCATAAGAGATAACCTCCAGCTTCTCGACATTCCTGCTACTTTGCCGGGTTCTCCAATCGCTTCAGTAGATATAGCGGCAGCGCGAGTGACAGTCCCACAACCAGATTAGACAGCAAAACAACCCACCAGCCCGATATTCCTCGCTCTCGCGAATCCCGCAACGACCAGACCAGAAAAATCACCGAAGCCACAATCAAATCCGCCGCGAAAAAACTGGAAATCCGCGTCGCAAAAATTTCGTCAAAAAACAGCCCGAAGTTCGCGCCATGAATCAGAAAAAAGGGCAGCGCAAACCAGTAGGGAATCACGATGCCTGCAACGCAGCACACCATCAGAAATATCTTCATCCCGCTCAAGATAGTACCAACCGCTTTTCCTGTCTATTCCGGTTACCCATGCACCCAGAAGGCCATATTTCCCGCCTCCCCGTGAAACGTTTTTAACTCCTTCATCACTATCTAACAGGAGAGTAATGGTTATGGGTGCGATGAATCCGGCCCCCGCGGAATTCCGTTATGATATTTTGATCGAGGATGCCGACGGCAGAAATCTACGTCTGGAAAGTGTGCGTGACCTTACAGCCGCGCGTGAGCGCCTTCCCGCTCTCGCAAAGCAGTATCCCGGTACTCGTCTTCTACTCCGAAATCGCATGACGCACGTCGTCTTGGCTCAAACCGACGGCTATTAGTCGTCCCTCCTCGTGTCATCCTCTCTCGTCCTGCATCTCTCCCTTTCCGGCCATACCTCCGCTTCTTGACATCGTTTCGCGTCTCGGACATCATTCGCCCGTTCGAGTAAATCGCGCCCGGGAGAATGGACTTTATGAGAGCGCGCTCACGCAGACTTTTTTTCACCGTGTCAATCGCGACATTTCTCTTTCTCGGTGTCGCCTCCGTTCGCGCCGGAGCAACCGCCGCCCGCAAATAGCGGGAGGGACGGTTTGGGTCAACACGGAATCCCGCGTCTATCACAAACCGGGGTCTCGCTATTACGGAAAAACCAAAAAAGGCAAGTACATGACGGAAGCGGACGCCCGCAAAGCCGGCTACCCTCCCGCAGCCAGGGAACAATGAATTTCCCCAGCGCCAGTTAAAATAAAAAGGAGAGATGCATCATGAAAAAACACTGGATGAAGTGGCTGCTAGCCATTGGCGTTATCGCGATTGGCGTTTCTTTGGCGGTCGCACATCCGCCGCAAGCCTCGGGCGTAAAGCCCGTCGCCCCCGTGGCCGCTCGACAGACAGCCACCGATCTCGTGGACCTCAACTCCGCCACCGCCGATCAGCTCAAGGCGCTGCCCGGAATCGGCGACGCCTACTCCGCGAAAATTATTGCGGGCCGTCCCTACAGAGTGAAAACAGATCTCGTGCGCAAAAAAATCATTCCGCAAGCGACCTACGACAAGATCAAGGATCTCGTCATCGCAAAACAGCCGAAATCATAATGATTCGCAGTTTGTAAACCGAAGGCGCCCGGTTTTTTGGGAAGCCGGGCGTTTTTCTTTTCTACTTCTCGCGCAACAGCACTTCTCCGCGCCCAACGAGTTGATCGTTCAGCCATACGCGGTATTTGTACGAGCCTGCCTTTGCTCCAACAACCGGCGGCCCGCTCAACAATCTCATTCCCACTGGCGCTTGAAACACATTCGATCCAAACGGGCAACGGTTTACGTCAAATTCCACGCGCAAATTCCCCGCGTCGGACATCCACGCAACCTGGTCGCCTTTTTCCAGCACAACCGCTTCGGGAATCACTCCCACCAATACAGGACGCTCAGCCATAGTTCATTCAGTCTATCGCCATCCGCAAATTCCGCAAAACGCTCAAAAATCCACAAAGAACACTTACAAAACTATTACACGCATTGCCCTTTCGTTCAGTTGACCCGCAACAATCACGTCCCTACACTCAAATCAGTTCGCGTGCATCCCGCTCCGGCTGGGTTCGCGCTGTACCTGAGATGACGGAGGAACAAGCCGGATGGCTTCTTTCGCGCGCAATTGGTCCATACCCCTGCCTAACGGCTCCCGCATTTCGATTCTTTCCACGGTTCCGTTCGCCGTCATTCACCTTCTTTCACTCGGCATTTTCTTTTTCCCGTTTCACTGGTCGTATCTCATCACGTGCGTCGCTCTTCTCGCCGGACGCATGTTCTGGGTCACCGCCGGCTACCATCGCTATTTTGCGCATCGCTCGTTCAAAACCAGCCGCGCGTTTCAATTCGTCATCGCCTTTATGGCCATGACTTCTTCGCAAAAAGGCGTTCTCTGGTGGGCCGCTCATCATCGTCATCACCATCGTTTTTCCGATCAGGAGGATGACCTTCACTCGCCCACGCTCTTCGGATTTTTCTGGTCGCATCTCGGCTGGATCGTTTCCGATAAATACACCGACACGCGCATTGATTACATCGGAGACTTCGCCAAATTTCCCGAGCTACGCTGGTTGAACAAATACTACCTCGTTCCACCGGCCACGCTCGCCATTGCGCTCCTGCTCATCGGTGGCTTGCCGCTCTTTTTCTGGGGCTTCTGCCTGAGCACCACGCTTCTCTGGCACGATACCTTCACCATCAATTCGCTTTCGCATCTTTTCGGTTCGCGCCGCTACGAAACATCCGACACCAGCAAGAACAATTGGCTCCTCGCGCTCATCACGCTCGGCGAAGGCTGGCACAACAATCATCATCACTACATGGCCGCGGCGCGCCAGGGTTTTTTCTGGTGGGAAATTGACATCACCTATTACATGCTAAAAGTTCTGTCCTGGTGCGGCCTAGTCTGGGACCTCCGCAAAGTCCCCGCGCATCTCCTAGCTCCCGAGCAGCAATCCCTTGCCGTCTAATCCTTCCGTTTCCCGTAACGGCGATTTTACATCGCCATCTTTCCTTCGCATTTGCAGTGGACTTGTAGGGGCGCGACTCTAGTCCGCCCTCTTTTCCTTCTTCCCCTCTTCCCTCCGCGAACTCCGCGTCTCTGCGTTAGAATTTCTCCTTTCTTCCAAGGAGCCACTCAATGTCCGCCTACATTTTCGTAAGCGTAGAAGTCCACGACCCCGTCCGTTACGAGGACTACCGCAAAACCGTCCTTCCCACCATCGAAGCCTACGGCGGCCGCTTCCTAGTCCGCGGCGGCAAAATGGAAGTCCTGGAAGGGAACTGGCCCGCCCGCCGCATCGTTATCGTCGAATTTCCATCTGCCGAAATCGCCCGCAAATGGTGGAATTCGCCCGGATACGCCGCCCCCAAAGCCCTCCGCCAGGCCACCTCGCAAACCGAAATGATCCTGGTCGAAGGCGTGTAAACTTCTCGGGAGGTGAGAATTTCATGCCCGCCCCATCTTTCCAGAAAAAGTTTTGGCGATTCTTTTTGCTCACGTCGGTTCTCTTTCTTCACGGTTGCCTTAAGCCCGTCTCCGAGCCGGAGCTCGCTCTCACTGACGCAACAACCGGAATTCATATCGAGGTCGTCCAGCAAAACACTTTGCCCGCTTTGAAAATTCTTTTGCCCGGCCAGTCCGAGTCCGACCCAGGAATCCTCGTCCTTTTTCCTGAGCACGTCACTGCGCGCGAGCACGGCAAATCCGAATCTGTACATCTTTATCGCTTCAGTCCCGGCATACAGGGCACTCGTCCCGTTTGGCGCCGCGCTGGCCAGACCCTCGAATACGAAATGGAATTGCAAGCCGGCGTTCGCCTAGTCGCCCGCGCCACGCTCGAGTCCGACTGCATTCGCTTTCACTACGACCTCATCAATTACTCCGATACGAACTACGACATGATCCAGGCCGTCACTGATCCCCGCATGATCACGCCGTATTTCCATGACGTACGTCTCGAGCGCACCTACGTCCACCATCCGGACGGTTTCGATCTCCTCGCCTCGGAAACTCCTGCCCGCCTCTCTATGCCGCTCCGGGAGTGGCTCCCCAACCGCTACCGCGCCTCGTACACTTGGCCCATCGAGCCCAATCGCGTCGAAAAAAAGGAGGACGGCATCACTTGGTACAACAAATCACGTCACGCGGATGAACCCTTTCTCGCAACCAAATCCACCGACGGCAAGTGGATCATGGTTACCTTCTCCCATGACCCTGGCAACGTCTGGACCAATCCCGAGCTCACCTGCCAGCACGCCGACCCGGAAACTTCTCTAAAACCTCATGCACAATCCACCCTCGACCTCAAAATCCTGCTCTTAGAAGGCTCGCTCGATGATGTGCTCTCAAAGATCCGTCTCCAGCGCCAAATGTAGCGCGATCACTCCTCCTGTGCTGAAATAGAGGTAGCGGCTACGGGCGCCCACCACCTTCCGCCGCGGCACTGAACCACCAGCCTATCTAAAGGTCATCTAACGCACGAAAGGACCGTACTTCGATGAAAAAATTCATCTTGCTTGGTTTGGGCCTTTTCTTCTTCGCCGTTTCGTCGCGCGCCCAGTCCGTCGACGCGAGCATCGGCTACTCCTATTTCCGTCTTGGTGGTTCAGGCGGACTCAACCAGAACGGAGCCAGCGGCTCGGTGGCGTATAACCCCAACCGGTGGCTTGGTCTAGTAGGGGATTTTGGCGGCTACCATGCCTCGCCTTCTGGTGTTTCCGTGAACACCTACACGTACCTCTTCGGTCCGCGGATTTCGCTGCGCAATCCGAGCCACGTTACGCCGTTTGTCCAGGGTCTTATCGGAGGCTCCCGCATCACTGTTGGTAGCGGCGGCGGCTCTAGTGACCACTTTGCCTACAGTTTCGGTGGCGGTGTGGATTTCCCTCTTCTTCCGCACTTGGCCTTTCGACCCCAGGCTGACTATGTCGGCCTCAACACGCCGGGCAGCCATACCAACTGTGCCCGCATTTCCGCCGGCTTCGTCATCCATTTCTGACGCCTATGCTTTTGCGGGAACATGTAGGGGCGGCTTCAGTCCGCCCCCTCTTTCTTTTCCCTAAGCGAATGCCATGTAATTCTTCAGGTCAAGCCAGGGCGGCTCGATGCCCTGGGTGCGCAGCAGCACCGCAATCTGTGCCGTGTGTCGCATCTCGTGAATCATCACGTGCCACAGCAGGCCATCCACCGTGTACCGCTCCTCGGGCGCGTCGTGCACAATCACAATCCGTTTCAACTCGTAGTCTGTCAGCCCTGCAAGGTACGTGAGGGTGCTCTGCTCCACAGCCCGCCAGTAGTCCAGCAGTGTTCTGAGCGCGAAGCCCGCGTAAACGGGGCCCCACTCAGTGTCCTTCAAGGCGGGAATGGTATCGCGCACGGGCTTGGCGCAGGAGGTCGTCGTGAATCCAGAAGTCCTCTACGGCCGCCACATGAAACACCAGGCCCTTGATGCAGTCGAGCCGCGCGCCGTCCAGCAACGGGCGGGATAAAACCTCGTCCGGCACGCTCTCCAGCGTGGCCCACAAGTCCCGGCGGGCGCGAACAAGGTAATCGTAGGTTTCAGGAACGTCATTCGTCCTCCCTCAAGGCTCGCTCTGCTATCCTACACAATCGCTATCAGTGAATTGGGGAGCCACCATGACACTCCCATCCCACGCCGCGCTAGCCGAGATTCGCGACTCCCTGCTCGAAACCTATGCGAGCAACGACGCCATGAACCAGCTCATCCTCTCAAATCTCGACGCTCGTGCGTGGCGCGCCCAGCCGCCGGGTCAAAACGGAAGTGGCCGGACGATCGCGGCCATCTTCGCGCATCTGCACAACAGCCGTCTGGTGTGGTTGAAGAATTCCGCGCCGCATCTGAAGTGTCCGCCGCCGCTCGATCCCGACCGTTGCACCATAAAGCAGGCAGCCGCCGCGCACAGGAAAAGTGCCGCGCAGTGCCTGCGCATGCTGACGGATGCTCTCTCGGCCGCTCCAGATCGCCGCGTCATGAAATTCTCTCGCGGCAGTTGGACACAAACGTGGCCTGCTGGAGCGACCATGTTCGCTTACATGTTCTCGCACGAAGCCCACCATCGCGGTCAAATTCTGATGCTTGCCCACCAGCTCGGCTACCGCGTCCTCCACAAAACTCCCGGCGTCTGGCACTGGGAAAAACTCTGGAAACAAGCCGGCCTAACCACCCGCCCCCGCTAAGAGAAACCCTCCGCCCTCTTGCCTTTCCGTTGTAGGGGCCGCTCGCGACACACATCTTCTTTGCGAATCTTACTTGCTAGACCCACAAAAACGACGGCTGATCTCTTCCCGTCACCGCGCGAACGACGCGTTCCGCAATACGCATCCCGGTATCACCGTTCGTGAACACAACAATGGCCGACGGCGCTTTTCGGATGCGCCAGCAAGAAATTCTTCCAGCCTCCGTTATCGCCCGACTGCCACAAATACTCCTCTTTGTTTTGATATTCTTGCAAAATCCTCTTCTCGCATCCCGTTTTTCTTGATAACGATCCAAAACCCACCGGGGCGGGAGCACCCGGAGCGGAAGCACGGAAATCGCTCCCGTAAGTCCTGTATTTGCCACTCTTACGAAAACAACCGGGTGTACCCAAACTATTCCCAATCTGGAACTCGGGCTTTGCGACCCACATCCACCGGTAGGCTCCACTCGTCTCAGCCCGAGCCAAAATGGTCATTGTCGCCAGCCTCCGGAAGCGGGAAAATACCTCTCTCCACACGAAAGGACTTTTCTCATGACCATCGGTGAATTCGCCCCGCCCAACCGTCTAATGATGACCCCCGGGCCATCCTCCATTGAACCGCGTGTGTACCGCGCGCTCGCCGCCCCCGTCGTCGGCCATCTGGACCCCTTTTTCAAAACCTGCATGAACGAAACGCAGGAATTAATGCGCCAGGTTTTCCAAACGACGAACCGCATCACCATGCCGATGTCCGCGTCCGGCTCCGGCGGAATTGAAACCGCCATCGTCAACACGCTCGAACCGGGTGACGAAGCCATCGTCTGCGTGAACGGCTATTTCTCCGAGCGCATGTACGAAGTCGCCTCGCGCACGCAAGCCAAAATTACCAAAGTCGAAGCGCCCCTCGGTCGCGCCGTGGATCCGGAAGACGTGCGCCGTGCGGCTGCAGGTAAGAAAATCAAAATCGTCGGAGTCGCCCACGGAGAAACCTCAACAGGCGTCGTGACGAATCTCGACGGCTTCCGCAAAGTCGCCGATGAACTCGGCGCGCTACTCATCGTGGACGCGGTCGCCTCCCTCGCCGCCGTTCCGCTAAACGTGGACAGGCAGCGCCTGGACATCGTTTTCAGCGGCTCGCAAAAAGCGCTAAGCGCCCCACCGGGAATGTCTCCTATCACCGTGAGCCCGCGCGCGGAAGAAGTGTTGAGCAGCCGCAAAACAAAAGTGCAGAGCTGGTATTTCGACATCACCACGGCAATGGCCTACTGGGGCCAGGGTCGCCTCTATCACCACACGCCACCGATTTCGTTAATCTACGCGCTGCGCGAAGCCATGCGCATTGCGATGGAAGAAGGCCTCGAAACGCGCTGGGAGCGCCACCGCATGAATCAGCAAGCGCTGATCGCGGGAGCCGAAGCCATGGGGCTGAAAATGTTCGTGGAAAATCCAGCCGACCGTCTAGTCACCGTCACACCCGTAATGGTTCCCGCAGGCATAGACGACGTAAAATTCCGCGATCAGCTTCTCGAAGAATTCAACATTGAAATTGCCGGCGGCATCGGGCCACTGAAGGGAAAAATCTGGCGCCTCGGCCTAATGGGTTATTGCGCACAAAAAGCCAACGTCCTTCTTTTGCTCGCCGCGATGGAAAAAGTAGCGCTCGATCACAGCGCCCGCGTCCCCGCCGGCGCAGGAGTAGCCGCCGCCGTTCGCAGCTATTCCCACGCCGAATCCGCCCTCGCCGCGAAATGAGAGAGCGTTCAAGAAGTTGACAGGTCTTACCGAATACTGAAGACTGATGACTGAAAACTACAAGCAGTTCTCCGGAGCGTACTAATGGCCACCACCCGCCCGATGCTGGCGAATAACGGCAAGATGAGCGATTTCGTCGGCGTCTTTGAAGTCGAATCAAAACTGAGCGGCAAAATCCATCGTTGCCGTTTTTCACACATGTGGAACGGCATCGCCACCCGCCACGCCGACACAATTGACACGAAATTTTTTGTGGGGGACGACGCACTCGTCGTCGGACTTGCGCAGACTGCCTTTGCGGATTTCCGAGCGAAGCACAACCGCGATTTAACCGACCGCGAAGCCAGCTTCATCGCCGCGGAATATTTGCGCGAACGCCTCGAGGAAGAAGACGAACGCAAACTCTACGACGTGCCTCACGACGAGGTCTTGCGCCTCATCGACCAAATCGGAATCAAATAAAGTAGGAATTCTTACAAGGGGCAGTTACAGGAATTTCTTGAAAATCAGCTCGGCCCCGGAATTTCTGGCGGCGGCTCCGCGTGGAAAGCTTCCACCGCGGGATGCCGCAACCCATCGCGGCGAATAAAGTGAATCACCAGCAACATGAGCAGCGCTCCGCCGACCAGGACGGCCACGGCGATTTGCAGTCCCACTTGAAGATCGCGCAAATCGGAAATTTTTCCTATCGCCTGCGGACCCAACCCGCCGATGAGTTGCGTAGCGAACATGTATACGCCGATGGAAGTGGAATGCGCGCGTCGCGGCATCATATCGTGAATAACAGCCGTGACCGGCCCGTGGTACCACGACATAAAGAATCCCGCGATAAAAAGTCCCAACAGCACGGTCTGTTTTTCTTCCGACTGAATCGCGAGCAACAAAAACGGCGTCGCAAGAAGGAACCCCAGGCTGATAGCAATCAATCTCCCGTAAGGAAAACGCCGCTGCAAACGATCCGCCACGTACCCGCCGCAAAGCACGCCAAGAAGCAGCGAAAGCAAAGTGATGACCGCAAGCCCCACCGACGCTTCGCGCAAACTAAAATCCTTGTAATTGACAGCGAAATCCACAGCCCAGTGAATCAGCGAAACGCTCGCGAAAGTGATGCAGATTCCCCCCGCAATCATGGACAGGAACGCAGGCACCGAAAGAATTTTTGAGATGGGTACAACTTCGGAGCGCGGCCCGCGCGGCGGCTCGTTGATTCCAAACAACGCCAGCGCAGGTAAAATTCCCGCGATCGCTACGACGAACAGCGCCATCTGCCAGCCATAGCGTGGAGCGATGATGCCTCCCACAACTTGGCCGCACGCGCCGCCGAGCAACATTCCCGCAGCGAAAATGGCTTGGGCGGAGGCCCGGCGCTCCTGCGGAAATGCGCCGGAGATCATGGACTGCGCGGCGGGCGCGTATGCAGCTTCACCGAGACCGACGAATGAGCGCGCGACGAGGAGAACAATAAAACTTGAAGCGAGTCCACCGACGAACGTGGCCGCGCTCCAAAACAAAATTCCGACAGCGATGATAGCCTTGCGGCTGTAACGATCGGCGAGAAGGCCGAAGGGAATACTACCGAGTGCGAGTACGACGAGCAGCATAGTTTGCAAAGAACCGAGCTGCTCATCGGAAATATTGAGCTGGCTGCGCAGCATCGGAATGAGCGGCACAAAGACCAGACGCGCGGCGAAGTTGACAAAGTTGATCAAAGCAAGTACAGCAAGAAGCCTGAACTGATACGAAGTCAGCGGAGTGGATTTGGAAGACATGCAGCGGCAATTTTTATGATTAGCCTGGAAATACGAATCAAGGGGATTATATACCGCGAATGAAAAATACGGCTGCGGCGAAAACAACGACGAGTGACCGTTTGACCACGGTGCTGTCCTACGGGGCGCTGCTGCTCCTTGGGTATTTTGTTTTTTTAATCTTGGAGCCGTTTCTTGTACCGCTGGTGTGGTCGGCGGTGCTGGCGATTTTCTTTTTTCCTCTGCACGCGCGTCTTGCAAAACGATGGAAGCCGAATCCCGCGGCGCTCGTGAGCACGCTAGGTGTGACGTTTTTACTGGTTGTGCCGGTTCTGGTGGTGACGGGCTACGCGGCGAAGCAGGCCGTGGACGCAACGGCGAGAGCGCAGGCAGTGCTGAAACATCAGGATCCGAATGCGCAGGACCGTGCGGAACAATGGTTGAAGAGCAAATTGCCGACGTCCATGAAGGACGTTGATTTTTCCGAGCAGCTTCAACAAGGCGCGGAAAGAGCGGCGGCGTATCTTGCGGGAAAACTTACGGGACTGCTGAAAAATCTCGTCACTTTTTTCGTGGATCTTTTCTTAATGCTGTTCGCGCTGTTCTTTATGTTTCGAGACGGGCACGAAGTTGTGCGCGGTGTGCGGCATTTGTTGCCGTTCGACAGGGAGATACAGTCGGAGATGCTCGAGGAGTCCCGCGACCTTATTTTTGCAAGCGTTGCCGTAGCGCTGGTGATCGCGCTGATGCAAGGAGCGCTCGGCGGGCTGGCCTTTACGCTCGTGGGAATTAAATCGCCACTTTTTTGGGCCGTGTTGATTGCGTTTTTTTCTCTTGTGCCAGTAGTTGGCTCGGCGCTCATCTGGGTGCCGGGGGCATTCTGGATTGCGCTGAACGGTCATTGGGGAAAAGCGATTGTGGTTGTGGTGGTTTGCGGCGGCGTCGCGGGCGTCGCGGACAATCTTGTTCGGCCGCTGCTGCTGCGAAACCGCACACGACTGAATGAATTGTTGCTGTTCATCAGCGTGCTCGGTGGCATCCAAGTGTTTGGCCTGCTGGGAATCGTGGCAGGACCGACGATTATGGCGGCGGCAATGGGCGTGTTCCGTGTCTATATGGAACATCGCGACGAATTGGAAGAAGCCAAGGCATAACTGGATGCAGAATACAGGCAGCGAATTTGGACCAGGGATTTGTAGCTGTGCTAGAGTACCCGCCCGTATGAACGAGCACGTATGAATGAATCAAACAAAAAGTTTGGAAAACCCGGCGAGCTGACGGCGGAAAAACTTCGCTGGCGGTGTGAGCCGTCGCGGCTGCCGTTTGAGACGACAGCGCAAGCGGAACTACGGGAAGGATTCGTCGGCCAGGAACGCGCATTGCGAGCGCTGAAAATGGGCGTGGAGCTTGCCGCGCCCGGGTACAACGTGTTCGTTTGCGGGCTTGCGGGTACAAGCCGCGGCGGCACGATTGCGCGGATGATTGAGGAGTTGCATCCGGCGATGAAGGAATCGCCGGACCGCTGTTACGTGAACAATTTCAAGATTTCAGACCGGCCGCGGCTGATCTCCCTCCCACGTGGGCAGGCCAATGGATTCAAGAAGGACATGCAATCGGGCATTGATTTTCTGCGGCGGCGCATTCCGCAGGTTTTTGAAGGGGAACCTTTTCAGCGGCAGAAGGGGCGTATTGTTGAGCGCTTCACCGCGCGCGAAAAAGATTTGATGGACGATTTCACGCGGCGCATCGCGCGCGAGCAGTTTGCGCTGGGGCATATGCAGGTTGGCGCCGTGGCGTTGCCGGAAATTTTTCCCGTGCTCGAAGGGCAGATGGTGCCCATCGAGGATATTTCCAAGATGGTGCATGAAGGGAAACTCGATTCTCCGGTCGCGGAAGAAATTGAACGGAAATACGAACAATTCCGTCAGGAATTTACCGTCGTCTATCGAAAGACACTGACGCTTTCGCGCGAACTCGCGAGCGAGCTGAGTTACCTCGAACAGGAAGCCGCGTCGGTGCTTGTGGACGGCGTCATTGAAGAGCTGAAGGAAAAATATCCGGACCCGAGCGTTTCGGAATATCTGGAAGAAGTACGACATCACATTTTGGACAATCTGGACCCGTTCAAGGAGCGGGAAGGCGAGGGCGAGGATCAGGCGTCAGAAACTCCCGAAGGGCTGGCAAAGCCTTCTGGGCCGGATCGCGACCCGTTCCGCTTGTATGGCGTGAATGTGATTCTGGCGCACGGCGATGAATCGGCTTCCCCGGTGATTTTTGAAACGACGCCAACATACGCGAATCTTTTCGGCACGATTCAGCGAGCGTACGATTCGCGCGGCGGCTGGACCAGCGATTTTATGGATTTGCGCGGCGGCTCGTTGCTGCGCGCGGACGGCGGATATTTGATCATGTACGCAATGGAAACAATTTCCGAGCCGGGCGTGTGGCGCGCGCTGAAACGTACGCTCAGTCACACGCGATTGGAAATTCAGCCCGCCGAGATGTTTTATCCCTTCGGCGGAAGCTCGATGAAGCCGGAAGCGGTGCCCATCAACGTGAAAGTGATTTTGATCGGCGACCGGTCCATGTACGAATTGCTTTACGACTACGAAGAAGACTTCCGAAAAATCTTCAAGGTGCGCGTGGAGTTCGACGAAGAAATGCCCATGAGCGATACGGTCATCGCAGAATACGCGGGCCGGCTGCGCGCGCTGTCGGAGAAAGAAAATCTTTCGCCGTTCGACCGTGGAGCGTTTGCCACCATGCTGGAACACGGTGTGCGCATGGCCGGTCGGCGCAACAAAGTGACGGCGCGATTTGTGGACATCGCGGATCTCGCGCGCGAAGCGAATTACGCGGCCAAGGCAGCGGACGAGCACGTGGTGCGCGCGGAGCACGTTCGCAAGGCGCTGAGTTCGAAGATGGAGCGCCACAACCTGATCGAAACGCGCATCCGCGAAATGATCGAGGAAGGTACGTTGCTCGTGGATGTAGCGGGCGAGCGCGTCGGGCAGGTGAACGGCCTGAGCGTGCTGGAAATTGGCGGCTATTCCTTCGGCAAACCTGTGCGCATCACTGCGACGGCGGCGCTGGGAAAGTCCGGGCTGATCAACATCGAACGTGAATCGAATTTGAGTGGAAGATTTCACGACAAGGGCGTGCACATCATCGCAGGATATTTGCGCAGCCGTTTCGCGCAGGATAAACCGCTCTCGCTTGCGGCGAGCATCTGTTTCGAGCAGTCCTATTCGGGAGTGGATGGAGACAGCGCCAGCTCCACGGAAGTCTACGCGCTGGTTTCCGCGCTCGCCGATTTGCCGCTGCGGCAGGACATCGCCGTTACCGGTTCGATGAATCAGCAGGGCGACATTCAGCCAATCGGCGGCGTAAACGAAAAGATTGAAGGCTTCTTTGACGTGTGCCGCATCAAGGGCCTGACCGGAACGCAAGGCGTGCTGATTCCAGAAGCAAACGTAGAAGACCTGATGCTACGTCAGGACGTAGTCGAAGCCGTTCAGACAAAGAAATTCCACATTTGGCCCGCCGCAAAAATCGAACAAGGCGTCGAACTCCTCACTGGAGTTTCCGCGGGCTTGCGCAATGGCACGGGCGGCTTCGATTCGGGAACCGTGTTTGGCCGCGTAGATCGTCGTCTCTCCGATATGGCGAAAACCCTCAAAGAGTTTGAATGAGGTGCCCACTCTGTTGAGCACGATTCCCACCCAAAGCGAGGATGTCTTGTGCGCCAAATCCTAGGTGTAACGTTTCGTTGGGCGGCGGCGTGGACTCTGCTCGGATTGTTACTCGGCGTGTTGCTGATGATTGCACAAGTAGAGCCCTTTGCTGAATCAGGAGCAAAGCCCCTGGGATTGTCGTTCTACGCATTCTGGATTCCCTTGAGCGGTGGGGCCGCCGGAGTGTTTGGTTTCGCGCTCGGGCTCCTATTTTCTTTGCTGATGGCGCTCGCAGCGAAGTGGAGGAACTCCTCAGAAATAAGGCCAGATGCTTTCGACCGGTATGGAGCGCGCCTCCTGTGCGGCTTTGTCGCGGGAGCCTTGCTAGGATTGGTTTTCCTCCGCGAGAGTTATGCCAGCATTTTCATCTTTGCTGGATTGGGCTTCTGCTCGGCTGGAGTGTCCAGCATATTCATCTGGCGCAAGCTCAGGACCAACCAACAGAAATCACTTCAGGGTGCTTAAATTGTCCGGTCCAAGCAAGCTGTAGTGCTTAGGCCTATCCTCGGTTATTCTCTAACTCCTAAATTCAACGTAAGGGTGGTCTCCATGCGTATCGTCTATTCCGCAATTGCCTTCTTCGCTCTGTCTGTTGGAGTCTCGGCACAACAACAGCCGCCTAGCACGCACTTTGATGGAAAGACTTGGTGGGAGCACGTGAAGTATTTGGCCGATGATTCGCTCGAAGGCCGCGACACGGGGAGCGAAGGAATTAAGAGGGCGGAAGCATACGCGGTCGAGCAGTTCAAGAAGGCTGGACTTGCGCCCGCGGGATCGGATGGATTTTATCAGGCGGTGCGCTTCACGCAATTTCAGGTAGACGAAGCGAAATCGTCGCTGGCAATTGTCGCGAATGGGAAGCTGGAATCAATCTCCTTTGCCGAAGAAGGATTTTTTAGCACTCGCGCCACGCGGAAGTCCGCCACACTGACCGCCCCGCTGGTTTTCGTCGGTTACGGCCTGAAAGTTCCCGAAAAGAATTTGGATGAGCTTGCCGGCCTCGATCTGACAGGGAAGATTGTTGTTTATCTTGCAGGCTCGCCTGCGGACATTCCCACATCCCTCGCCGCGCACTATCAAGGCATCGGCGAACGATGGAAAGCGTTGCGAGCTGCAGGCGCCGTCGGCCTGATCACTATCTACAATCCTGCTTCGATGGACATCCCGTGGGCGCGCATTTCTGTGAATCGAAATCATCCTTCGATGGATTTGGCCGATGCGGAATTCCACGAGACCGAGGGATTGCAAATTGGAGTAGCGTTCAATCCCGCGACTGCCGAAAAGTTATTTCAGGGGTCGGGCCACACATTCGCGGAAATCGCAGCGTTGGGAAAAGACCGAAAACCGCTTCCACACTTTGCTCTTGCCACTTCGCTCGAAGCGAACGCAGTGATTCTCAGCTCCTCACTGAATTGCGCAAACGTGGTCGCCAAATTGGAAGGAAGCGATCCGGCGCTGAAAAATGAGTTTGTCGTTCTCTCCGCGCACGTAGACCACGTGGGAATCGGCGCGCCAATTAACGGGGACAAGATTTACAACGGAGCGATGGATGACGGTTCTGGTAGCGCGCTGGTTCTGGATTTTGCGGCGGAGATGAAGGCGCATCCAGAAAAACTGAAGCGCTCCGTGCTGTTTCTTCTCGTAACTGCCGAAGAAAAAGGCCTACTCGGTTCAAAATACTTTGCGGCGCATCCGACCGTGCCTGGCAAATCCATCGTTGCGGACGTCAACGTGGACATGTTCCTGCCAATCTCGCCTTTGAAAGTGCTGCGCATTCAGGGAATCTCCGATTCGGATTTGGGCGAACACGCGGCGGAAATCGCACGTTCCTTTGGGGTGAAGCCAGTTCCGGACCCGGAGCCGCTCCGCAATCTCTTCATTCGCAGCGATCAATACAACTTTATTCATCACGGCATTCCGTCCGTCATTATGGACGTGTTTTTCGAGCCGGGTTCCGCGGAGCAGACGCTATTTAAGGACTGGCTGACGAATCGCTATCACGCTCCATCCGATGATGTGAATCAGCCTGTGGATCTTGGAGCGGCCGCTTTGTACGAAGAAATTGCGCATAAGTTATTGGTGGACACCGCCAACGCGAATGCGCGGCCAAAGTGGAACGCGGATTCCTTTTTCAAACGCTACGCGGCGGATTGAACGACTCGCCAACAAAATTAGTTTGAACCTACTGTTGGGGCGAGATACGCCTGGCGGTGATCCACGCGATGGCCATTGTTGGCTGTGACGCGGAGAGTGTGCAGTTTGCCGTCAAGCGATTGCGGCGCGAACGAAAGATTGTATTCGTGGCGGACAATTTGCGCGATTTCCGCGTAGGTTTTTTCGTATTCTTTTGGGCCCTTGGGAAAATACGAACGGCCGCCGGTTGCCGTGGCCAGATTCCGCAAAAGACTGTCGCCATTCTTCAAGATCGGATCCATCTGGGCGCGACTTTCTTTTTCCTGGCTTGATCGTTTGTGTTTCTTCGGAGGCTTTTTGAGTTCCTTCGATGTGGAAACTGTCAGCACGCGTACGTCGCTCGCGCTGATATTTGTTTGAAACTGGCTCGTGATTTCTGGCGGCGAACTGTCCACGCCACTGCTGATGAGGACGACGGTCTTTTTTCCTGGAACCGTGCTCAGCCATGCAAAAACGGCCAGGAGACTTTGAGTAAGATTCAGATCGCCCGAGCCGATGTGAAAATTCAGCTCGCGCAAGGCGAGGCGGGAAGCGGATTGATCTGCGCTGAGCTCAAACTGAACCGTTGCTCCTGAAGAGTAGCAAACGACGGCGACGCGATCGGCGGGAGCAAGGCTGGTGATGAGCGCGTCCGCCTTTTGAATGCTTTCCTTGCCGAAGAGAACCATCGAAGGGCCGCATTCGAGCATGAGCACAACTTGCGCGGGGTCGTCGTTGGCCAGGAATTCCGCGATGGGCTGTTCGGTGCCGTTATCGAAGACGTGAAAGTCCGATTTTTGCAAACCTTCAACAAATCTTCCGCTGCTATTCGTGACGATGGCGCCGACGTTGACGCGATTTACGTCCACGCGAATTGTGGGCGTAGGCGTTTCCTGTGCCTGGGAAAAAGTCGGACGCGCTACTGCCAAAAACAGAAGGATAAACTGCCAGCGGCAGCGTCGAGCGAAAACTAAGGGCGGTAGGTCAGTCAATCCAGCCATCAAAGTGAATGCCGTTCGCATCCTTCCAGGAATATCCAAAGCTGAGATGGAGATGCCGCGCAAAGACTTTGGGATCGATTTCGTCAATCCAAGATTTTTCCGGAGCAGGCGCGGATTTGTCGGACGTCAGTCCCAGTAAAACCGAAGCACCTGTGGCCTTGTTGCGGCCGGGAAGATTTTTCAGCGATTGCCAGTCGAATTTTTGGAAATCCAGAAAGTTCAAGCCGTTGATGCTTTGAGGATATTTTGCGCGGTCTGTGAGGAACGGATCCAGCAGACCCGCCTTGGCGGAGGAAGCATGCTGCGCAAGTGCTGGGTTCAAAGCGTCACGTTTGCTTGCGACGAGAATCATATCCGGTGTGACAGCCAAATGAATAGCGTTCGACAGGTTTTGTGCTGTTTGCTTTCCGCCAAAGGAAAGATTCAGAAAAGTGACGTTGCCTTCGTCGAGGTCGGAAGAGATTTCGTTAAGGAAAATGTGCCGGATTACTTTCAGAGAATTTTCCCTGTTGCGGACGCCAATGAAGTACGTATGTTTGCTGAAGTCGAAAGAAGAATCGTTTTGGAGAAAGCCAAGCTCTCCGGTAAAGGAATTGAGAGCATCGGTAATGGACATGCCGAGCTTTGCGCGCGCTATGGATTCGATCAGGTCCGTTTTGTCGTCATCGCCCTTTGCCGTAAAAGACTTCGCCACGCGCATCGCTAACGCATAAATGCCCGGGAGGTTGAGCTGTGTTTCTCGGTAAGAGACCGCGTCCGAAGAAACGTAGGCGAGGCTTGCGGGTTTTGCCAGTCCGGCATCCCAAATGTCAAATATTGTTCCGGTGGATGCGTCGCCGAGAAAAGCAAGTTGCATCCGCGTTTTTGAACCGTCAAGAACAATGCGGCCCGCGACGGAATGAAGCGCGCTAGTTTTCATTGCGTCCAAAACAGGCCCGGCGCGGAAACCACCCGGGCCGCTGGCGTCCGCAGCAAGTTGCGTCACGGCCGCAATGTTGGCGAAATATTCGAAGATGCCGCCGCCAACAACCGAGTTTGCTTCCTTGAACGCGGGAACGCCGCCAAGAAATGGGGAAGGAGGCGCACCTGTTTTGGTGTTGCGAAGAACTCTTTCGACCGCGGTGACATCGCTGGGGCTGAGGAGGGACGCAGAAGAAGGCCCAGCGCTTTTTGTGCCGCGAAGAATTTTTTCGATGACCGACGGTTCGCCGGAGGAGATGACGTATTTTCCGCTGTCCAGCCAGTAGGAGGTCCCACTCTTTCGTTCTTCCTTTAGTGCGGGGATGCCGGCGATCGTAATTGTAGAAATGGTTCGCGGATCTTTTTCCGCTGCGCGCATGCGCAAAATTGCTTTTGCGAGCAGTGCTTCCTTGCCCGTGCGATCGTAAATAAAAAAGATGCCGTTCCATTTGTGCTTGTCGTCGACTAACCGCGTTGATACGACGCTTTTTGCAGGCTCACTCACGTAGCCGATGGAAAACGGATTTTCGAGCAGAGTCAAATATTCAGAGAGTTCTTCGCGCGTGATTTTCGATTTCGCGTCCGAAGATTTTCCCGATTCATTCAAAAAATTATCAAACATCGCAGCGCGAGCCGGCGCAAACTCCGGATCGTCCCAAAGCGCGTAAAGGGAATTTGCAGTGCGGGCGGCGGGCGTGGGGGCACCACGCCAGAGTATGTAGAAGACGGTGTTTTCCGGCAGACGCGCGGGATCGATGGATGTCTGGGCCGACGTCTGCGGGGACGCTTGTGCGAAGAGCGATGGCGCAGAGGCCAGGCAGAGCAGAAGCGACGCGCAGAAGAGCAGGGTGCGGCGAAATGGATTCATTGGGAAAGACTCCGGTTGGGGAAGACTTGATTCACTTATAAAGGGTAGCGAGGAGAACGGAGACAGAAAAGCCCTGTTCCGCTTTGTGTTTCCAGGATACAGAACAGGGCTTTTTTGAAAAAGTTAAAAGCGATTCTGGACCAGCGAGAAAACAATCGCGGGCCGGCGGAAAAAAAATTGTGTCGGCGAGCGCCCGATTTGCAGCGCTCGCTAGCGCTGCGCGGCGGTGGTTATTGTTTTGCCGGGGCTGCGGCCGGTGCTGCTGCGGGAGCGGCGCCGGCGTCCTTTGGCGTGGAGAGGTAGCCGGTGATTTGGTCTTTGCCGACGTTGAAGACAACGATTTCGTACGGCATGCTGCGCGAACTGCCGACGTAGAATTGCACGGGTTCGCCGGAAGTTTTGTCTTTCTTTTCGATCTGACGATCGTCGGCGACGACGGTGATGGTGTACTTAGATTTTTTTTGGTCAGTCTTGTTGAGATTCATCTGGATGGGGCCGACGCGCTGGGCGTTTTTGGCCTTCTTGACGGTGAATTCGTAATAGTTGCGATCGCCGCGGCGTTTGAGGTCTTCGAGATCGTCATGATTGCGCGCGATGAGGCCGCTCATAACGCCCATATCGCCCTTGGTGCTTTCGAGCTTGGCTTTGGTGGCTTCGAGGTCGCTGCGCGTGTCGGCGATGTCTTTTTTCGCGCCGCCGACTTCGGTGGCGACTGCGCCGATTTTTTCGTTGCTTTCGGTCTGCACCGCAGAGAGCTGGCTGGTGAGCTTTTGATCGGCGGCGATTTGTTCCTTGCGGATGGATTCGGCGCGGCTCTTGGCCTGGGCAACCTCAGACGCGGTCATGCCAACTTTTTGCTGCGTGACTTCGACGATGCTTTTGAGCTCGGCCAGGCGGGTGTTGGCTTGCTCGAGTTGCGTGGTGAGCGTGGCGTTCGTTTTTTGCGCGTCGGTGAGGTCCTTGGTGAGCTTGGACGTCTGTGTATAGGCGAAAACACCGACGGCGGCGAGCGCTACGAACAACAGTGCGAATAAAACGGAGATCCAGCGCGGAGTTCCGGAGGATTCGTAGTGATACGAGTCCTGCGAACTTGGCACGTTGGGAGAAATACTCATTGCCCCTCCTCAGAAAGTGGCGACGAACCGTTTGGGGTTGAGATGCGGCAATGATTATGGCGCGGGTGGGGCGGTGTGTCCAGAAGGGGGAGAGGCGAGGTGCGCGACCGCTCGCAAGCTATGCCCGCTGTTCCATTTTGGGAAAGAGAAGAGCCCGCCGCCCAGTGCTCGACGATCGTCGAGCATTGGGTTCGTTCAACAAATCAGCAAGCGGATCTGTAAAGGATGTCCCGGGACACTTTGTATCATTCTCTCGGGACTAGACACAAAAGAGCGCAAAGGGTAGGCACCCGGGATGGTGCTGCGGATTTACAAGCGAGGCGGCCAACGGAATCGTGTTCGGACGCCGAGAATAGTCCACCTTTGGCTGCACGGGCAGAAGGAGCGGGATTGGGGTAGTATGGCGCGGAAGAGAAGGAGAGGACGGGACGATGGGAGCGGATGCGGCAGCCGTGGCTTCGCCACGGGCGGTGAACATTGAGGATTTGCGGCAGATGGCGAAGCGGCGGCTGCCCAAGGCGGTGTTTGATTATCTGGATGGCGGGGCCGAGGGAGAAGTTACGCTGCGGGAGAATTGCCGGGAGTTTGAAAGAATCTTATTTCGGCCGCGGCATGCCGTGTCGTTTCCGGAATATGAAATAAAGACGACGGTGCTGGGCGCGGAGATTTCGTTTCCGGCGATGCTGGCGCCGGTGGGATACAGTCGGTTGATGAATCCGGGCGGGGAAGTAGCGGCTGCGGCAGCGGCAGGCGCGGCGGGAACCGGCTACACGCTTTCGACAATTTCCGGACACAAATTGGAGAACGTGCGCGCGGCGACGAAGGGGCCGGCGTGGTATCAGGTGTATCTGGTTGGCGGGCGCGAAGTGGCGGAGGGAGCGATTGAGCGCGCGAAGAAGGCGGGATTCAATGCGCTGGCGTTGACGATTGATACGGCGGTGGCGGGAATGCGGGAGCGGGATCCGCGAAATGGGATGAAGGAATTGCTTGGAGAATCGTTTGCAGCGAAGTTGCGGTACCTGCCGAATATTTTGGCGCATCCGCGATGGCTCATGGGATTTTTGCGGGATGGCGGCGTGCCGCATCTCGAAAACATTGTGGTGCCGGGGAAAGGGCCGATGTCGCTGGTAGATGTGGGAGCGGCACTTTCGCGGTCAGTGGTGACGTGGGCGGATTTGAAATGGATTCGAGAATTGTGGAATGGACCGATTGTGGTGAAGGGCGTGTTGATTGGAGATGATGCGCGGCGAGCGGTGGATGAAGGAGCGGCGGGAATTGTGGTTTCGAATCATGGAGCGCGGCAGCTGGATTGCGTGTCGCCGACGTTGCGGGCGCTGCCGGAAGTGGTGGCGGCAGTGAAGGGGCAAGTGGAGATTTTGATGGATGGAGGAGTGCGACGCGGCGGAGATATTGTGAAAGCGTTGTGCCTGGGAGCGCGAGCTGTGTTGTGCGGACGAGCGTATGCGTACGGATTGGGCGCGGGGGGACAAGCGGGAGTGGCGAGAGCGATTGAGATATTGAAAGCGGACGTCGAACGGACGATTCGATTGTTGGGATGCAGCTCCGTGCACGAATTGGATGAGAGTTATCTGGAACGCGGGACGATTCCGGCTTGAACTGGTAGACGCGTTAGAGTTGCCCACCACGAATTGGCCCAACCAATCATTGCAAGAAAAAATAAACGGGCCGCGCAACTCGAAAGTTGCGCGGCCCGTTTTTCGAGGTATGGGAGGTTAGAAGTTAAATTTGAGGCCGAGTTGAAGCGTACGGCCGCCGGTTGCGCTGCTGATGTGACCGAAGGGACTGGTTGGACTAGGGCTAAAGGTCGTACCGTTGGAGGTCCCGCCGTTCGAAGTGAAGAAGAACTGCGGCGTGTTGGTGACGCCAAAAGCTTCGAGCCTCAGTTCCATGTTATAGCGCTCCGTGAAGCGGATCGATTTGGAAAGCGTGGCGTCGAGGTTGAAGAAGTTGGGGCCGCTCAAGTAGTTGCGGCCGACAGTGCCGAAGGTACCGTTGCCAGTAGGAGCCGCGAAGCTGGTCGTGGAGAACCAAGGGTTGTTGGGGCCGATGCCATGAAGAATCTTTACGGGAGCAACGAGATTCGGCGTTTGGGTATTGCCCGGGGTGTTGAGCGAGGCACCAGGTGCGGTGAAGGCCATGGGCAGGCCGGACATGATGGTCATGAAGGTAGAAACGCGCCATCCGCCGACAACCGCGGCAACCGGCCCGGAAGTGGCCCAACGCTTGCCGTGCCCTAACGGGAAATCGTACACGAAGCTCTGCACGAATGTCTGAGTGCGATCAAAGTCGTTGCGGGCGTAGTTTCTGCGCTGGTTGATGTAGAAGAACAGGCCGCCATCGTCGCCAGTTTGGAAACCCATGCCTTTGCCGAAGGTGTAAGCAGTCGTGGTGGCGAGGCCGCCGGTGAATCTGCGGTCGAACTTGACCTGGAGAGCGTGATAGCTGGAGGAGTATCCGGCGAAGAGCAGGTTCGTACTGGCTGTACGGCCAAACGACGTAAACTCGGGAAGTCCAGGGTTGCCGGCGCCAGCGATTGTCCCGGCGTTGAGGTTGTAGTTCACGACGGTGTCCACGCTGTGATTGCCAACGTAGGCGACATCGAGCGTGAACCTCCATGGCAGCGATTGCTGGACTGCAAGATTCCATGATTCGACGTAAGGGTTTTTGAAATTCTGATTCACGGTAAAGAGGTTGGAGTTTTTCAGCACCACCGCTGCCGCCGGGCTGCTCGCACTGGTTATGATTCCATCCGGAGGAACCACGGGCTGGATGATGGCGGGAAAACCATTCGCGAAAGTTGCCGGAGTTATGCCATCAGCAAGTACTGCCGCGCCAAAGGTGGCGACCGCAGGATTGAAAGCATTGTTCGAACGGACCGGGAAATTGTAGGCATAGCTGTTGTCCGGGAAAGGCGTGAAGCTGATGCCGAATCCGGCGCGGATCACCGTAGAGTCTTTCAGCCGATAAGCGAGGCCGAGACGCGGCGCGAAATATTTGTAATGAGTGGTGATTCCGAGATCATCGGGAATATCACTGTAGCCGCTGACGCGAAGCGTGTTGTTGGTGGGATCGTAATTGGAGAAGCCACCTTGCTGGACCGGAGTAGCAGGCGGATAGAATTCCCAGCGCAAGCCGATGTCAGCAGTCAGTTTTGGAGTGACGAGCCATTTGTCTTGAACGAAGGAGAAGAATTGCCAAGCGCGGTAGTTGGGGAAGAAGGTTGCAAGGTCGCGGCCTGCTTGGCCCGGAACGTCGAATAGAAAGCTGGCAAAGTTGTTTGAGAAGCTGGTTTTTGAAGCGCCGGCGCCGGTATTGAGTGCGGTCTGACCGTCGTTAAAGGTGTAGAGTCCCCGCGGGCTGAAGGTCTGTTCCTGCAGCAAGGCATCGCGGATGCGACGCAGGTCAACGCCGAACTTCACGGTGTGATTGCCGAGAATTTTTGTCCAGGTATTTGCGAAGTCTATGTTCGTTTCCGAACGGATCCAGGGCAAGCTAGCGGAGAATCCGATGATGGGATTCGAAAGAACGCCACCGTTGATTTGAATGCCGACTATTCCGCTGGTGATCGGGTCAAGATTGACGCCGGGAATTCCGAGAGTATCCGAAGTGTTCGTGCCGAAATCGCTGTTGTGGGCTTCGTTGTGATACCAGGCGACGCCAGCACGAAATTCAGCAACCAAGGTGTTCGAGAAAAAGTGGTTGTAATTCAAGCCAATGCTATAGGTGTTCTGAATGCCAGAGCCTTCAAAGTTGCCCTGGGCAGGACCGCCACCAAGGCCGAAAATGGGCGCCTGGAATACGGACGGACGCTGATAGCTGAAGCGGCCGCTAAGGCGATCGCGATCGGTGAGGTTGGCGTCGATTTTGGCATCAACGAAGTCCGTGTCTTTGTGAAAGGGAAGAAGCGCGAAATAATTGTTCGTGCTGCCTGTTCCGTTGTTTGGCGCTGGCAAAAAGGCCAGGAGCTTTGTGGAAATTGGGTCAATGAGCGCGGAAGGAATGATGTTGGGACAACCAGCCGGGTTTTTGCACGCGGGATTGTAGGCGTCCACGGCGCCGGAGCGGCCGGAGACGGTCGCAACGCCGGGAGCGGAAGTGGCGACAATTTGCTGGCGGCCGGTGCCGTTGGCGTTGCCGGTGAATGGATTGTAAATGGCGGTGGTCGAGGCGCTTAGGTCACCGGTGCGGATGGCCATGGTGGGAATGGAGATAGTGTTTGTGTTCGCCTCATGATCGAAGATTTTCAGATAGTCGGCGAAGAAGAACAATTTGTTTTTCTTGATCGGACCACCGAAGTTGCCGCCAAAATAGTTGTAAGCGAGATGGCCCACAGACTTGTCGAAATAGTTGCGGGCGTTCAGATAGTCGCTTTTGAAGAACTCGTAGGCTGCGCCGTGATAGGTGTTTGTGCCTGATTTCAGGATGACGTTGGTAACAGCGCCGCTGGCGCGACCCAGTTCCGCGTCGAAGTTGCTTGTGGAAACGTCCACGGTCTGGATGGCTTCGAGAGGCGGGATGAGAATTTGCAGGAGGCCAGTGCGCTCGTTGTCATCAATGCCTTCGATCTGATAGTTGTTGCCCTGGCGAAGCTGACCGTTCACTTCCGTCTGCAGTGAACTGCTTGCGTTGAAAAACTGAGAGTGCTGGAATGTGGCGCGAGTGGTGCCGGGAACGAGATTGAGCAGGTTCTGAAAATTGCGGTTCGTCCCAAGCGGCATGTTTTCCGTGAGCACGGTTTCGAGCTTGCGGCCGGTGTCGGCGCGCTCGGTTTGGAGAATCGGTGTCTCCGCTTCGACAATGATTGTCTGGGTTACGTCGCCCGCTTGCAGATCCAGGTCAATGCGCGACGTCGTGTTCACGACCACATCAATACCTGCACGGGAGGCGCGCTTGAAGCCCGCCAGTTCCGCGGTGACCCGATAGGTGCCGGGAGGCAGATCCGGAAAAACATAGTTGCCGCTTTCATTTGTTTGTGTGGTGTGACTGATGTTGGTATTCGTTTCCGTGATGGTGACTTTCGCATTGGCAACCGCAGCCCCGCTCGAGTCGGAAACGGTTCCGACCACGGTTGCGTTCACCGCTTGTGCAGCGAGAGGCGCGGAAGTTCCCACGAGAATGATTGTGAATAGCAAGGCAACGGTAAAGCTCCACAAAGCGAGCTTGAACGCGCGCGTGAAAAATTTGGGACGGTTACCGCTCGAATGCGATGCAACCCCGGCATTTACCGGGAAAGAAAACTGTCTGCTCATAACCTCACCCCGTTTCACTTCGAAAGGAATGTTGACCCCACTTAAGTCAACGATGACTGTGGAACTGGTTCCAAACCTAATGGAGCAAACGCCGCAAGTCAAGGGGACATTTCAGGAAAGATGATGCCTGGCATCAGGATTTTGAATTTCCCGTCAAGTCCAGTACTCGATCCCCCGCCAGCTCCTTTGCGCGATTTCGCCAAGAAAGGGGAGGAATTGGGGGTTTTACCTTTACTTCCGTTTTTTGTATTTATGCTAGACTCACACGGCTGCAGAAGATTCCTCCGAGAACAAGCAAGGGTCGAGGGCCAGAAAGCTCATGGAAGCAGTTCCACAGAAAACGACGATTCGAGATGTGGCTAGAGCCGCCGGAGTTGGCGTGGGAACGATTTCGCGCGTACTGAATTCCAGTTCCCAGGTCAGCCGGGAGACGCGCGCAAGGGTGCTCAAAGCTATTCGTCGACTGGGCTTTCGACCGAACGCTCAAGCACGCCGCATTCTCCGCCGGCGTTCGGAAACGGTGTGCTTTCTCCTGAGCAACCGTGATTTCCTGCATCCCTTCCACGCGCGCATTTTGCAAGGAGTTGAATCGTATGCAAGCGGCATGAAACAACACGTTTTGTTCGCCGCGCTGCATTATTCTCCGAGGATTCCCGCTGAGAAGATTGACCTTCCGCACGTTCTCCAAGAGCACGGTTTGATTGATGGCGTTATTCTAGCGGGCACAATTTATCCCAACGTTCTGCGACGAATCGAATCCATCCACATGCCGTACGTGGCCCTGAGCAATAACGTTGTCGGCATGGAGGGAAAGAACCAGTTTGATCAAGTAGGGTTTGACGACTTCAGTGCGACATTCGAAGTGACCCGTTACCTGATCGGCGAGGGGCACAAGGAAATTGTTTTTGCGGCAGACATCTACTTTCCCTGGTTTCAGCGCAGATTCGATGGATACCGGCAAGCGATGCGCGAGAACAAACTAAAACCTGTTCTGGTGTCGGCCCGGAAGGCACAGAGCTTTGTCGATTTCGGACAGAAGGTCGCACAGCGAATTTTGTCTCGTCAGCCGCGACCCACGGCGGTGGTGGCCGGCAACGATGAAATTGCGTATGGGCTATGGCTCTCGCTGCGCAGACATGCTGTAAAGGTGCCCGACGAAATCAGCTTGGTCGGCTTTGACGACCGCGAAGAGGCCATGCTGATGGACCCGCCACTATCCACGATCCGAGTCCACAAGGAAGAGATTGGGCAAACTTGCATGAAAATGCTTCTGGAACGGTTGCACAATCCGAACATGGCGTTTAGCCAACGTATCCTGCCGACCGAATTCGTGATTCGTGGAACGGTACGTCACCTCTAAAACGCCAAGAAAACTTGAAGCTGGCGTTTCCTCAAGTCAGCGCCGGATTATTCTGCGGCTTTGGCGGCCAGGGATTCGACTACCGCGATATTTTGCAAAAGCGCCGGTGGCAGGGAGTGGCGTTGCTGGAGGTACGCGGGAGTGTTGTAGGAAACCCAAACTTTTCCCGTAGTGTCTTCCCACACGAGAATTTTGAGAGGGAGATCAATGGCGATGCTGGGAGCGGCCAGCATAAGAGGCGTGCCGGCTTTGGGACTGCCGAAGATGAGGAGTTTGGTGGGCGGCATTTTCATGCCGGCTTTTTCGGCTTCGCCGCTGTGGTCCACGAGAGCAAAGAGAGTTACCCCTTTTGCCTGAAGAATACTTTTGAGTTTTTCGACCGTTTGATCTACGGAATGATTGCTGGGCTTGTCGAGCATTCCCGGGATTGGTGCGTGCGACATAAGGGGCTCCTCGTTGAAGATCAAGCGCGCTTTTACGGAAGCGCGTACGGAAATCAGATAGATGGCCATGGAGAGGCCAACGATTGCTAGAAAACAGGCGAGAATGATTGCCAACGTGGACGCCTGCGAACGAGGTTCCTTACCTTGTTCGAGTTGGCGAAGCTGACGAATGTGGCTGGAAGCTGAAACGATGTTGACCAGGACACCCACGAAGATTAAGGCGGTGCCAAACCAAAGAGAGAGGCCATAAGAGGACGTGGCAGGGAGCTCAAACTGCTGCAGGAAGAGACCGAAGCGCGCGACTACAAAGCCAAAGCCCATGAGGGCGAGGCCCGTGCGAATCCAGGCAAGAAAGGTGCGCTCGGCTGCGAGAGAGTCCCGCAGGTCCAACTTTTGCGCTGGTGCGACTGGAAGGTCCATGGTGGTCAGGCTCGCGGGTTAGATGTTGCGGCATGGGGAAGTGATGTTGAAGAAACAAAGGGACGCGGACCCGATGAGACGCGGGTACTAGGAGGAGAAGGTAACGAAATGAAGGAGCGAAGTTTGGGGGAGGACGCGGATTTCTTGACTTGCGCGAAGGGTGACCTCAAAATAAATGGACATGAGCGTGAGCGCCGGAGGCGCGGAAGCGATGTTCCTCGACGTCAAAGAGCTAGCGGTACGCAAACTGAGCCTACGGAAGAGCTACGCTCCGGGGGCCATTGATTACCATACGTCGGAAATCAAGCAGGTCGAGCCGTTAAGTGTGACGGCAACGGCGGAATTGTATGACGGCTCGCAGATCCGGATTACTGGCGAGCTGGAAACGAAGCTGGAATTGGCGTGTGCACGGTGCCTGGAGCCGGTAACGGAAGAGGTGCACCGGTCGTTTGATTTGTTTTACAGTCCGCTGCCGAAGATCGCGAAGCCGGAAGAAGAGCGGCTGAAAGATGATGACGCAGACGTGGGATTCTACAAGGGCGATGGGCTGTTCCTTACGGATGTGTTAACCGAGCAAGTGCTACTGGCGGTGCCGATGAAGGCGATTTGCCGGAGCGATTGCCGCGGGTTATGTGCAGCGTGCGGGGCGAATTTGAATCATGAAGAGTGCCGTTGTGAGACGCACAGCACGGATGCGCGCCTAGCTCCCCTGGCGCGGTTGAAGCAGGACTGGCTCAAGAAACAATAAAAGAGCGAGATTCGTGGCAATTATGGTGTGTTCGTGTGTGTTTGAAGTTGAGAGATCCCTGCGCTCCGTAGCCAGCGTGCAAAAACCGCGCGCCAGAAAAAGCTGGGCTACTCCGGTCGGGATGACAGGTTTTTGTTTTGAGATTTGTAGCGAGTTCTATGGGTTTGTGTGTGTTTTGTGGGGTAAGCTGGGGATAATCTCCCGCTGACAAGCATCTTAAGGGTAGGAAAAAAGGAGTAGGACGATGCCGAATCCAAAGAGGCGACATTCTAAGCGGCGGACAAGCACGCGGCGGGCGCACGATCACCTGACGAAGCCGGCGAGCTCGAATTGCCCGCACTGCCACGAGGCAAAGCAGCCGCACCGGGTGTGCCCGCATTGCGGCTACTACAAGGGCAAAGCGGTGAAGGAAGTAAAGGCGTAGAGCCGGATTTTCTAGCGCTCATACCGAGCAGAGCGGTAACCAGTCCCCATGATTACGATTGCCGTGGACGCGATGGGAGGGGATCACGCACCCCGCCCCGAAGTCGAAGGCAGTGTGCTGGCTGCACGCGAGCTGGGAGTGCGCGTGCTGCTGGTGGGGCAACCCGCAGTGGTGCGGGGTGAACTGGCGAAACATGCGCCAGCGAATCTGCCGATCGAGGTTGTGCCGGCGAGCGAAGTAATCACGATGGAGGATCACCCGGCGCAGGCGTTCCGGAGGAAGAAAGATTCGTCGGTCCATGTGGCGGCGCGGCTGGTGCGTGAAGCGAAAGCGCATGGGATGGTCAGTGCGGGAAACACCGGAGCGGTGATGACCGTAGCGCGGTTTTTGCTGGGGACGCTGGAGAGCGTGGACCGCGTGGCGCTGGCGGCACCGTTTCCCAACGCTAAAGGCGGCGTTAGCGTGCTTCTGGATGTGGGCGCGAATGTGGATTCGAAGCCGGAGCATTTGGTGCAGTTCGCGGTGATGGGCGAGATTTATTACCGGTCCACCTTCGGGCATGGGCACCGGCGGCCGCGCGTAGGATTGCTTTCGATTGGGGAAGAAGAGATCAAGGGCAATGAATTGACGCTCGAAGTTCACAGCCGGCTGAAGAAGACGAATTTGCACTACGTGGGAAATGTGGAAGGCGGGGATCTGTTTTCCGGCGAAGTAGATGTGATTGTCAGCGACGGATTTGTGGGGAACATCGCGTTAAAGATTTGCGAAGGGCTGGCGGTGCAGATTTTCGGGTTGTTGCGCAAGTCCTTGAAAAGTTCGTTGATTACGCAATTTGCGGCGATGCTCTCGCAGGGCGCGTTCAAAGGTTTGAGGAAGACGATTGATTACACGGAGTACGGCGGGGCGCCGCTTTTGGGGGTTCGCGGTGTTTGCGTCATCGGGCACGGGCGTTCGAATGCGAACGCGGTGAAGAACGCGATTCGCGTGGCGGCGGGACTGGCCAAGGCGAATGTGAATCAGAAGATCGAACAAGAGCTCTTTGCAGCCAGCGCGGGTACATAGCGTTGCCCTGTGATGAGGCTGCGGAGGTAGAGGAATGGGAAAAGTAGCGTTTGTGTTTCCGGGACAGGCGTCACAATACCCGGGCATGGGAAAAGAGCTGGCGGAAAAATATCCGGCGGCGCGCGCCGTGTTTGAGGAAGCGGACAAGGCGCTGGGATTTTCGATTTCGAAGATGTGCTTTGAAGGCACGGAAGAGGAATTGAAGCTGACAGCGAATACGCAGCCGGCGATTTTGACTTGTTCTGTGGCGGTGTTCCGCGTGGCGGAAGAAAAAGGACTGATGCCGGATTTTGTGGCGGGACACAGTTTGGGTGAGTATTCGGCGCTGGTAGCGGTGGGCGCCCTGAAATTTTCGGATGCGGTGCAATTGGTGCGGAAACGCGGAACTTACATGCAGGAAGCGGTGCCGCAGGGCTTGGGCGCGATGGCGGCGGTGCTGGGGATTTCTCATGCGGTAGTGGCGGACGCTTGCCAGCGGGCCGCGGAGGGGGAAGTTTGTTCGGCGGCGAATTTGAATTCGCCGGAGCAGACGGTGATTTCCGGTCATGCGGGCGCGGTGAAGCGGGCTACGGAAATTGCTTCGCAATTGGGCGCGAAGAGGGCGGTAATGCTGCCGGTTTCGGCGCCGTTCCATTCGGCGTTGATGATGCCTGCGCAGGAAAGGCTGGCAAAGGATTTGGAGAGCGTGCAGTTTTCGAATTTGCGCGTGCCGTTGGTCACGAATGTGGATGCGGACACGATTGAAAAAGGTGAAGAGGCACGGAATGCGCTGGTGCGGCAGGTTTCCATGCCAGTGCGGTGGGAAGAGTCTGTGCGATTGATGATTGATGAGGGCGTGAATACGTTTGTGGAAGTGGGGCCGGGGAAAGTGCTGACAGGATTGCTGCGGCAGATTGAGCGGTCTGTGGTGGCGCTGAATATTGAAGATGAGAAGAGTCTGGCGATGACGTTGGAGAAGATTGCCGCGGCTCGGGCGGACGCAGCTTAGTTTTGGTAGCGCAGGCACTCTTGCCTGTGCTTGCCCTGAGATGGCAACACCGCACAGCCAGGAGTGGCTGTGCTACAAGAGGATCATGTTCAGCTTGAAGGACAAAGTCGCGTTAGTGACCGGTGCGTCGCAGGGGATTGGGCGCGACGCGGCGCTGGCGTTGGCAGAAGCTGGCGCGAGGGTTGCCGTGGCAGCGCGAAATGAAGAAAAATTGGCGGCGCTGGTTGCGGAAATTGCCGCGGCGGGCGGTGAAGCGTTTGCCGTGAAAATGGACGTGGCGGACGCGGAACAGGTGAAGGCGGGATTCAAGCAGGTGATGGAGAAGTTCGGACGGCTGGATATTTTGGTGAACAACGCGGCGATTACGCGCGACGGGCTTTCGATGCGGATGAAGCTGGAAGATTGGGAAGCGGTGTTGAAGACGAATTTGACGGGCGCGCATTTGTGTACGCAACAGGCGCTGGCAGCGATGATGCGGGCACGGGCTGGGCGGATTATCAATATTTCGTCGGTGGTGGCGCAAAGCGGGAACGCGGGTCAGGCGAATTACGTGGCGGCAAAAGCAGGATTGATTGGATTGACGAAAGCGACGGCGATTGAGATTGCGTCGCGGAATATCACGGTGAACGCGGTGGCGCCGGGATTTATTGAGACTCCGATGACGGATGTGTTGTCGGCGGAAGTGAAAGAGCAACTCAATACGCGGATTCCACTGGGGCGGATGGGAAAGCCGCGGGATGTGGCGGCGGCAATCGTTTTCTTGGCGAGCGATGAAGCGGGTTACATTACAGGACATGTGTTGAACGTGAATGGCGGGATGCATTTGGCGTAATGAACGAATATTCTGAAGCTTGGTCCGATTACAGAAGGCTGAGAAATCAAGCCTTGATTGTTTTTCCGGGCTTCTTTCCGGTCTTGATTGCTGTGAATCGGTTATTCGCTCACATTCTCAGCCGCTATGGTTGCAGCGCTCGAGCACAAGTATGGCTTTGTCCTCGATGTGGAAAAAGATTCGCTGAGAAGTGGTGGTATCACAAGGGAATCTTTTTTGCTCGAAAGTGCGCACATTGCGGATTAAAGAAGTATGCCGAGGGCTAGTCCCACAAAGTTGACCTTGGGGTAGGGCATGTCTAGAATGGGCAGGTTGCCTCGTAAGGTTAAAAACAGGGTGTACGAGCAGAGTTTGGGCGCTGGCAGTGGGTGCGCCGAAGTTGGGGAAACAGAAAACAAGCGGTCGCGAAGATCGCGGAGGAATAGGGAATGGCCAGCGTAGAAGAACGCGTGAAGCAGATTATCGTCGAGCAGCTCGGAGTGGACGAGGCGGAAGTAACGCCAACGGCGTCGTTTGTGGACGACCTGGGCGCGGATTCGCTCGACCAGGTGGAATTGGTGATGGCGTTTGAAGAAGCGTTCGGCATCGAAGTACCCGACGAGGACGCCGAGAAGATGGCCACGGTGAAAGATGCCATCGAGTACATTGATAAGCACGCTAAATCCAAGTAATGGCCGTTCACGGAGGCTCGCCATGGATTCGCGGGCCGCAAGACTTTTCAAAAAAGTAATGGAGAGGGAACGTTGACTCGCCGAGTTGTGGTCACGGGCGTTGGGCTCGTCTGCGCATTGGGAATCGGCACGGAGGAAAGCTGGAAAAACCTTCTGGCCGGAGTGAGCGGCATTGGGCCGATCACGCATTTCGATACGACCGATTTCGACTGCAAAATTGCGGGCGAAGTGAAGAACTTCGACCCGTTTGTCTGGATCGAGAAAAAAGAACTGAAAAAGATGGGCCGGTTCATCCAGATCGCGCTGGCGGGCGCGGATTTTGCGGTGAGGCAGGCGCAGTGGAAGCCGGAGCAGTCGGACCTGGATGAAGTCGGCGTGTACATCGCGTCCGGCATCGGTGGGTTCGACATCATTGAGCGCGAACACATCAAGTTGACGAGCGGTGGCCCTGGAAAAATCTCACCTTTCTTTATTCCTTCTGCGATTGTGAATCTGGCGAGCGGGCATATTTCGATTCGCTATGGGGCGAGAGGACCGAATTCGGCTACGGCTACGGCGTGCTCGGCTTCGGCGCATTCGATTGGGGATTCGTTCAAGATTATCGAGCGCGGCGCCGCGGAGATGATGATTTGCGGCGGCACGGAAGCGACGATTACGCCGATGGGCGTGGGCGGATTTGCGGCGATGCGCGCGCTTTCAACGCGGAACGATGATCCGGCTACTGCGAGTCGGCCGTTTGATCGCGACCGCGATGGATTTGTGGTCGGCGAAGGCTGCGGGATTTTGATTCTGGAATCGCTCGAGCACGCACAGAAACGGAATGCTCCGATTGTCGCGGAAATTGTGGGCTACGGAATGTCCGGCGATGCGTATCACATCACACAGCCGGTGGAAAATGGCGATGGGGCGTTTCGCGTGATGCGCGCGGCTTTGAAGGATGCAAAACTTTCCCCGGATGATATTGGCTATGTGAACGCGCACGGGACTTCGACCCCGATTGGCGACGCGATTGAAACGAGAGCGATGAAGCGGCTGTTTGGCGAGCGCGCGATTGGCAAGAAGCTGCCGGTGAGTTCGACGAAATCCATGACGGGACATTTGCTCGGCGGCGCGGGCGGGCTGGAAGCAGGCATCAGCGTGCTGGCGCTGCGCGATGGAATTTTGCCGCCGACGATCAATCAATTCAATGCCGATCCAGAATGCGATTTAGACTACGTGCCGAATCATGCGCGGAAGGCGACAGTGGATTACGCGCTTTCGAATTCGTTTGGGTTTGGCGGGACGAATGCGGCGCTGATTTTCAAACGGTGGACGGGGAAGTAAGCGCAAAGATTTTCTGCGAGCCCGGATTTTCCGCTGGCATTTCTCTCCAGAAAACAAAGATGCCGGCCTGAAGGCCGGCGCTACAACTGCAAGAAAGAAGACGTTCATGAAAATCATCGTGTGCATTAAACAGGTGCCGGCGAAGGACGCGCCGCTGGCGATTGCCGGGAACTGGATTAAAGAGTCCGACATCGGATTTGAGATGAATGAGCCGGACAGTTTTGCGCTGGAAGAGGCGCTGCGGCTGAAGGAAAAGCACGGCGGGGAAGTGATTGCGCTTTCCATGGGACCGGAGCGCGTGAAACAGACAATTAAAGAAGCGCTGGCGAAAGGCGCAGACCGCGGGATTCATATTGTGGACGATAAATTTTTTGAACTCGATCCACTGGGGGCTACGAAAGCGCTTTCCGCTGCTGTGAAAAGCGAGAATGCGGATTTGATTTTGACGGGATTGCAGAGCGACGACCAGGGATTTGGGCAAACGGGCGTGTTGATGGCGGCGCAATTGGACCGGCCGCACGCGACAATCATCATGGCGATTGAAGCGGCCGACGGAAAACTGAAATTGAAACGTGAATTGGAAGCGGGATGGTTCCAGTGGATTGAATGCCCGCTGCCAGCGGTGCTTTCGATTCAGTCTGGAATTAATAAAGTGCGATACGCGACGCTGAAGGGAATTATGGCGGCGAAGAAGAAAGAGATTGTGACGGTTACACGCGAATCGCTCGGCGTTGCGAGCGAGCCTACACAGCGCGTGGAAAAGATTTACGTGCCGACGAAGACGAAGAAGACTGAGTTTTTGACGGGGACGCCGAAAGAGATGGCGGCGAAGCTCGTGGAGAAGTTGAAGTTTGAAGCGAGAGTGATTTGAAGCAGGTCATCAGGCGTCAGTAATCAGTTTTCAGTCTGCGCAACGGAGCGATTGAGGTCCTTCGCGCATCTTCGTGGATGCCTTCGGGATGACAGGCAAGGGCGGTTGGGAGAATTGAAATGAAGATTTTGGTGGTGGCCGAACACCGGCAGGGGAAATGGAACAACGCTAGTTTTGAGACGCTGGCGGCGGCACAGCAGATTGCGGGCGCGACTTCGAGCAACGTGAGTGCTGTAGTGCTGGGCCGCGGCGTGAGTGCGTTTGCAGAGGAACTTGCGGGCAAGGCGGTGGTCGAAGTTTTAGCGGTGGAGCACGAATTGTTGGCGGAGTACACGCCGGATGGATATTGCATTGCGTTGAAGCAAGTGATTGAGGCGGCGAAGCCGGATTTGGTTTTGTTTCCACACACGTATCAGGTGCGGGATTTTGCGCCGAAACTGGCGGCGATGCTGGGTAAGGGAATGATTGGGGATTGCGTAGGGTATCGGAGCGAGGGCGGGAAATTGGTTTTTGTACGGCAGATGTTTCAGGGAAAGACTGTTGCCGACGTCACATTTTTGGGAGACGGACCGTGGTTCGCGTCGTTTCAGGCGGGAGCGTTTCGCGCGGATTTGGTGCAGGCGCATGCGTCGGGCAAAGCGCCGGTGAACGCGGCCAGTGTTCAACTTACTGCAACGCAAATTCGCACCAAGCCGCTCGAATTGTTCAAGGAAGCGAAGTCGGCGGTGGATTTGACGCAGGCGCCGTTGATAGTAGCGATTGGGCGCGGGATCAAAGCGCCGGAAAATATTCCTCAGGCGGAGGCGGTGGCGAGAGCAATGGGCGCGGAAATCGCAGCGTCACGGCCGATTTGCGATGAAGGCTGGCTGCCAATGGAGCGGCAGATTGGAAGCTCCGGGCAAACCGTTGCGCCGAAACTCTATCTCGCGCTGGGCATCAGCGGCGCGATTCAGCACGTGGTGGGTATGAAGGGCGCGCGGACGATCGTCGCTATCAACAAAGACCAAAATGCGCCCATCTTCGAAATTGCGGACTACGGAGTAGTCGGCGACATTTTTGAGATCATGCCCGCGCTAACGGAAGAGTTGCAAAAGACTAAGCAGTGAATTCCGAATGAATGTCGCGCGGCGCGAGCAAACCGTGTCCAACCTATCTGTTAAACTAACCGCAACATGAGTGTCCAACGCGAGCAATTAGAGGCGGATGTGTTGATTGTGGGGGCAGGGCCGGCGGGGCTGGCCTGCGCGCTGCATTTGGCGAATCTCATCCAGAAGCACAATGCGGGTGGAAAGAAGCCGGAACTTTCTACGGAAAATATTTATGTGCTGGAGAAGGGGCGCGAGATTGGGGCGCATCAGCTTTCTGGCGCGATCATGAATCCCAAGGCGCTGGCCGAGTTGGCTCCAGATTTTGAGAAGACGGCGCCGCTCGATACACCAGTGACGGACTCCGCCGCGCTCTTTTTCACCGAAAAATCCTCGTTTCGCTTTCCCATTACGCCACCGCCGTTTCAGAACAAAGGGAATTACGTTGTTTCGCTCAACAAAATCGTGAAATGGCTCGGCGAAAAAGTCGAAGCTGCGGGCGTGAACGTCTTCAAAGAGTTCGGCGGGGCTCAACTGATTTACGAGCGCGACGGAATTGGCGGCGTGATTACCGAGGACAAGGGCGTCGATAAGAACGGAAAGCCGAGGGAGAATTATCAGCCGGGATACGAATTGCGTGCGAAGGTGACGGTGCTGGCGGAGGGGACGCGCGGATCGCTCACGAAAGAGTTGGTTGCGAAGAAGAAACTCGACAACATTAATCCGCAGAGCTACGGAATCGGGATTAAGGAGTTGTGGGATGTGCAGCCGGGGAAGATTCAGCCAGGTTACGTGGCGCATACGCTGGGATGGCCGGTGCCCTCGAGCATGTATGGCGGCGGATGGATTTATGGGTTTTCGAATAACCGCGTTTCGATTGGGCTGGTGATTGCGCTCGAGTACGCGGACACGCGGTTTGATCCACATGCGGCGTTTCAGACGTGGAAGACGCATCCTTTTGTAAAGAATATTCTGGAGAACGGAAAGCTGGTGCGGTATGGGGCGAAATCGTTGCCATACGGCGGTTGGTACGCGATGCCGCGGAATTATTTTGACGGCGGGCTGATTATCGGAGATAGCGGGAGCTTTCTGGATTCGCAAAAACTGAAGGGCATTCATCTGGCGATAAAAAGCGGAATGCTCGCGGCGGAAACGATTTTTGAAGCGCTAAAAGTGGGTGACACCTCGGCGAAAACTCTGAACGCGTTTCAGACGAAGATCGAACAGAGCTACATCAAGAAAGAGTTGTGGAAGGTGCGCAATTTCCATCAGGGATTTGCGCACGGGCAGCTTGCGGGATTTTTCAATACTGCGTTGCAGCAGATTACGGGCGGTCGGGGACTAGTTGATCCCATGCGGGCTCATGCGGGGCATGAGGCGTACGAGAAGATTGACGGAATGTCTGCGCCGCCGAGATTCGTTGGCGATGGGAAGCTGACATTTGACCGGCTGACGGACGTGTATCACTCCGGGACGCGGCATGAGGAGGACCAGCCGTGCCATTTGCACGTAGTGGATTTGAATGTGTGCGCGACGAAGTGCGTGGAGGAGTATGGGAATCCCTGCCAGTATTTTTGCCCGGCAGCGGTGTATGAAATGGTGAAGGACGGCGCAGGGCAGAAGCTGAAGATCAATGCGGCGAATTGCGTGCACTGCAAGACGTGCGATATCGCGGACCCGTATCAGATTATTACTTGGGTGGTGCCGGAGGGCGGCGGAGGGCCGAATTACGAAGGGATGTAGTGTTGGTATTTCTAACCTGATCTTCTCAAAAGGAATCGGGCCTGCCGTATCCCGGCAGGTCCGATTTGTTTTCGCACGAAGCGTGAATGTCAGTTTGGTTTGAGGCCGTAAACGTCGATTTCTCCTGGAGTCGAAGTGGAGGAATCCGCACCGCCAGCGTTGTTGCCGCGCGTGCCGATATAGACCTTTCCGTTTGCGACGGTTGGGACGGTAAATTTCACGGCATTACCGGCAGTGTTCCCCGTGCCCTGTGTACTGTTCCAGAGTTCGGTTGCGAGGTTTGTGGCGTCATAGGCATGGAGCACTGCAGGTCCGCAGCTTGGGGACTGCGATGTGCAGTACGAGTGGTTATCTAAGGCCCAAACGACGCCATTTGTCGTTCCAGTGGCGGAGATGGAGGGAGTTGCACCGGGGAAACCGTAAGACGTGGCCGACAGCGAGGCGGCGGGCGTCGTGAAGACACCGGTGGTTGGACCCAAAGAATAAGCCAACAAATTTGTGCCGCTGCCTGCGATGTAGAGCGTGTTTTGCCAGAACGCAGGCGTCGCGAAGATTCCGCCACCCACTGCAAAGATTTGTTTCGCGCCGATGTCGCTGGCGTTGAACTGGCCAAGGTTGGTGCGGTCAAGCGAGTAGAGCTGGCCAGAGAAGCCCGCTCCTTTGCCGCCGCCAATAAGCAGATGCTGAAAGCCCGCGGGGGCACTCGGGAGATCCACGAGAACAACCGCGCCCCCTGCCCCCAAATCCAAGTCGCTAGCGTTTAGGCTGTTCTGAATCGAGGGAGTAAAAAAATCGAAGGCTGAGCTTGTGGGATCAAGGTTGCTCGGAAGCTTGAGAATACTGTCGCCAAAATCTTTTGTACCGTCGAAGTCGCCATTGCCGGTTATGACGAAGAGGTTGTTGCTGGAATCAATGGAAGGCGCGCCTCCGGCCATCCAGATGCCACCACGATTTCCGTTTGGCGAATCGTTGTATTTGGATTGGAGGCTGAGGTCAGACGCGCTGAAGCCGATGATCCATCCGTGGTACGGATCGTGGTCTTCGTGCGAGGCCCAGGCCACATAAACGATGCCGCCAGCCAAAGCCAAGCCCGGACGCTGATGCTCGTTTTGCGGATGGAAAGGAACGTTGCCGCCGGAAGAGCCGTCGCCGGTTCCCGGGTAAGTAATGGAGCTATCAATTGCCTTAGGACCTGAGAGTTTTTCGCTTCCTGTAAGCAGATCCAATCCGTGCAGCCGCTGGAAGAACGTGGCGGTGCCGGTGTTTTCCGACTTGCTGACGACATAAATCGTGTTCGTGGATTGATCGATGACAGGTGTGCCGGTGATACCCACTTCCGGCGCGAGATCGCCAAAGCCGCTGCCAAGGTTTGCTCCGGGGACAGCCACTTCACCGGACGTGCCTCCGTGCGCGGAATCGAGCAGGTTTGCGTGCCAGAGAGTTGCACAAGGGCTGGCGTCGGCGTCGAAAGCATAAACGCTATCGTGCTCGGTGGCGACGACGAGCACGTTGTGTTTTGCGGAAGAAATCGTAACGTTGGCGACCCAGAGGGGCTGCGCGTAAACGGCGCCGTCCACGGGGCAGGAGAAAAGTTTGCCGAAGGTTGCGGTGGCGACGGTGGAGGTCGTGAGGGCGTACTCCCTAGTGTTCACTCCATCGCGGGAATTGTTGTTGTGGTACGTGAAGACGCCGGCGAGGTCGGTGACGGCGACAGTAGACGTAGCGGAAGTCACAGAAGTATTCGCTGTGCTGCGAGCAACGACGCTGTGCACTCCAGCAGAAGTTGGCGGCGTGTAAACACCGCCTGCGGTAATGTTGCCAACGGTGGTGTTGCCGCCGGGAACCGTGTCCACTTCCCACGTCACATTGGTGTTGGGGCTGCCAGTGACAGTGGGAACGAAAGTTTGCGCTTGGCCCGTGGTGATGGCCGCTCGCTTGGGCATCACAGTAACGGTGACACTGGGAGCCGCCGTCACGGTGACAGTGGCGGTGTCCGATTTTGTGTTATCGGCTTGCGAGATGGCTTTTATTGTGACAGTTGCAGGACTTGGAACAGAAGCCGGGGCTGTGTAGAGCCCCATGGTGCTGATCGTGCCGTGTGTTGCATCGCCGCCGGTAGTGCCATTCACCTGCCAAGTGACGTTTTGATTGGAAGAGTTGGCAACGGTTGCCATAAATTGCTGGGTGAGGGCGACCTGAACGCTGGGAGTTTTGGGACTGACAGTGACGGTAATTGGCGGAGGAGCGGCGGTCACAGTGACAGTCGCGGTATCCGATTTGGTGTTGTCGGCTTGTGAAATCGCTTTGACGGAGACTGTGGCAGGGCTTGGGACAGAAACCGGGGCTGTGTAGAGCCCCGTGGTGCTGATGGTGCCGTGCGTTGCATCACCGCCGGTAGTCCCGTTCACCTGCCACGTGACGTTTTGATTGGAAGAGTTGGAGACGGTGGACATGAATTGTTGCGTGAGAGTCGCTTGAACGCTGGGAGTTTTGGGATTCACAGTTACCGTGATAGTCGGCGGAGCGGTGATAGTCACCGCAGAAGAGGATGTCTTGGAAGTATCGGCTTGGGCTACTGCGGTGACGGTAACGGTAGCGGGATTCGGAACCGTGGCAGGAGCCGTGTAGAGACCGGAAGCGCTGATTGTTCCGTGCGCTGCATCGCCACCCACAACACCGTTGACCTGCCATGTGATCGCTGTGTTTGTGATGTTCGAAACGGTTGCGGAGAATTGCTGCGTCATGCCTGTTTGCACGCTTGCGGTGGGCAGTGAAATGGAAATGGAGATCGCAGGCAGAGGAGTCGTCGAAGCGCCATTGCAGCCAACGAGCCACGCAACGGCTGTGAGAAATGCAGCTAGAGACATGCACCGACGAATCGGCGAAACGAGATGGGAATTTTTCACGGGCAGTCGCTCCATTTTGAACCGTTGAAAGCACGGACACTTAGGAACGCCTGCCGGGAAGGCTTCCTTCCTGTGCTCGAAAATTAACACGGGTTAGGCCTTTGGAAAATGGGAACGAGGGACAGTGCAAGTGGCGCACGGCGACCTGTACTTGAGGGCTAGCCGTTGCGGTCCCAGAGATGTTTGATGAAGGTGCGAACGCGGTTGACGACGGTGGGATTGTTTGCGGCGGGCTTCGTTTGTCCTGTGGCGGCGGGATTGGATTTTGTAGTGGCGGGCACGGACGGAGCTGGCTGATTTTCCGCGACGAGGGCATCGCCTTCGACGCGGCCCTCGAAGATGAGAGTAGGGCGAACGCGGACGCGGCGAACGAGGATGATCAAACTTGGGTCGGGCGCTTGCTCGACTTTGAGATTTGCGTCGTAACGCATCGGCGGGAGGAAGACTTGGTAGGTTGGGCCGTCGTCCGTGGTTGCGTTCGAAGTTGAAGCGGGAAGTTTTGGCTTCACATCCGTAGCGCGACGCTGCTTCACTTCTTCAGCGGTGGCGGGGACGCTGACTTGCGGAACGGGCTGCTGAATTTTGAGCGCGCCGAGTTCGCAGGAAGAGTGACCAGCGCCGGGACGCATCCCGGTTAGCTGACCGTTGCTTAACAGAACATCGCTGTTTTGCGGGACGATTATGCTTTGTCCAGTGAGCTGCTGTTCGACGCGAACTGCGCCAGTTATCGCGCGAACGGAGAGGCCGCCCTGCGAGTCAAGCCCGACCAAAGTGTCTTGCGCGGCGCCGCCGATGGAGAGCGGCTTGGCCTGAAGCTGTGCCGTATAAACAGTGAGGGACAGTTCCTGGTCCACATACGTGTGGATGGTGCCAGAATCGAGCGCGATAGTGAGCGCGGCACCTGATTTCAAAATAGAAAGATGCGCAGGACCGCAGACAGCGATCTTACCGCCTTCGACGAGGTCGATCGTGGCGCGGCCCGCTTTGACGCGCACGTCGCCGCCACTGCGGAGAAGTGTTTTTACCTGGCCATCCACAACGCTCGCGGTCATCGGTCCTTGGACGGAAATGGAATCGCCTTCGACGGTTCCGACAACTTCTCTTGCGGGGCCATCGGATTTTGCCGGTTCGTCAGGCAAAGCGGCGCGCAAGCCGAGCGCGCATGCGCAGGGCAAGGCTGCAGCGAAAATCCAATGAGACATTCGGCGATAGCTGAAGTTTTTCTTGTCCATTAATGAAATCGAAGCGGGCCCGCGATGGCTTGCATGCCCGCTATACTATAACTCGCCGCAAGGGGAGCCTCGCGGGTCCACTATAGTTAACCACGATGAGCACACCGGACGCAGCCGCTGATTCGAATTCGCAGCAAGAAACCGTAAACACGCACTACGACACGCGGCTGCCCAAGCTGAAGTGGTCGCGGCGGATCCAGATTCCGATTATCGCGGCGGTGGTCTACAGCATGATTCGAACGCTGGGACCGACCTTGCGTTACGAAGTGTTGGGCTGGCATCACGCCGAAGAAGTATATGGCGCGAAAAAACAGTGCATTTGGGCGTTTTGGCATCGCGTGATTATTCCCATTGTGTGGTGGTACCGGAATCACAGCGTTGTGGTGATGAACACAACCGCTTTCGACGGACAATGGACACGCAAGGTAATCGAATGGCTGGGATTCGGAACGGCGCAAGGGAGTTCTTCGCGCGGCGGATTGCGCGGCCTGGCCGTAATGGCAAGACGTATTGAAGAAGGAAAGGATTGCGCGTTTACGATTGATGGGCCGCGCGGACCACGCTACGTCGCAAAACCAGGGCCGGTGATGCTCGCGAGGAAAACTGGGGCGCCGATTATGGTGTTTCACGTCGGCGTCGATCGCGGAAAAACGTTTGAGAAAACCTGGGATCATTTCCTGCTGCCGATGCCCTTCGCACGCGCCGTTATTTTTTTTGCGCCGCCAATTTATGTGCCCAAGGATGCCAGCGTCGAATTGATGGAGTCGAAGCACGCGGAGATGCAACGAGAACTTGAGCGCGTGCGTGACATTGCGGAAGCGTGGTTTACTTTGAACGAATCCGAGCGGCAGAAATACCGAGCAGAATTTTCGAAATAACTTCGGCGCCTACTTTGCAGAAGCAGGAGGCGCCGGGGACATCATGTCCAAGATGCATTTCCACGAGCCGTCCGGCTGCTTTTTCCAAACGGCCACCGCCCGGTTGTCCGCAACGATCATTTTGCCTTCGGAATTGTTGAATGTGATGTGATCCGTCGCTGTGGAGTAAGCGAGATCGCCGGAGCTGGAAACCTCAATTTTGTCCGTATTCCACGAAATGGAAAATCCCGGTGTTGTAAAAGCGCCGGCAACATATTGACGGATGGCGGCTTTGCCCGTGATCGCCGGGTCGCCGGGGGGAAGAATCGTGGCGTCATCAGCCCAAAAGGGAAGAGTACGTTCAAGGTCGCGCGCTTTTGCCGCGGCAAGCCAGTTGGCGTCGGCCAAACGAATGGCAGCTTTTTCAACATCTACATTTGTTTGCGGATGACTGCCGCACCCGGAAACTGTTATTGCAAGGGCAATCGTTGTGAAAAGCGAAGATCGAACCATCCGAAAGCTCCTTGAAGCAGGAACACTGGTTTTGCAATCTAGGCGCGAGGCCGTTCACCGAGTTTGACGGGGATGTCGAGCTTCTTGCCGCCACGATAGACGGTCACAGTTACCGAATCGCCCGGGCGTTTTCTGTTCAGGACAAGATTGACGTCAAGCTGCGTGGCGATTTTTTGGCCGTCAATCGCGACGATCACGTCTCCACCGGCATAAAAGCGACGCATGCCGAGTTGTGCGATGCGATCTCCGCCGTGCAGACCGGCTTGAGCGGCAGGGCCACCGCGCGAAACGGTTTGTACGAGCAAACCCTCCTGCACCGGAAGGTCGAGAGCTTCGGCCAGGCCGCCTCCGACTGCATAGCTATCCACACCGAGAAACGCTTGATGAACGCGGCCATCGGTCATGAGATCGTGCGCGATGCGCTTTGCGGTGTTGATGGGAATGGCGAAGCCGATGCCCGCGGTGGTACCGGATGGCGTGTAGATAGCTGAATTGATGCCGATGACCTGGCCGTGCGAGTTAATGAGCGGGCCGCCGGAATTGCCGCGATTGATTGCGGCATCGGTTTGGATGGCTTCGTCAATGAAGGTCGTTTGGCTGGTTTGCACGGTCCGGCCGATTGCGCTGACAACTCCCGTGGTCAGCGTGCTCTGGAAGCCGAAGGGGTTGCCAATGGCGAGAACTTTTTGTCCGACTTGAATTGAGGTGGAATCGCCGAGCGGAAGCGCTACGAGCGGTTTGTTTTTTGGTTCGATCTTGATGAGGGCGACATCGTTACGCGGATCTGAGCCGATGACTTTCGCGGGGTAGCGCGATTGATCGCTGAGAACGACTTCGATGGATTGCGCTCCTTCGACTACGTGATTGTTGGTGAGGATGTAGCCTTTTACGTCGATTATAAAACCGGAACCTGCGCCTTCGACAGGAACGGGGTCCATGAAGAAGTCGTATTCAGTGGCTTTGGTGAGAATATTCGCGACAGCGGGAGCCGCTTGGCGATAGACGCGAACGTTGATGGATTCGTCGTCGGTGAGGGCGGCATCGCGTTGCACTAAGGAAGCGTTATCCGCGGATTTCGAATTCGAGCCGAGAGGAACTGCTTCCACTCTTTGCGGCCCACGGGGCCCCCAGCGTGCGCCTGCCCAATACGCGCCAGCGAGAAGAACCAGAGCGATTAGGATGATGCGCACGGGATGTGTGTCGTTCTTTCTGCTTACTGGACTCATGGTTGTTGTCCTTGGGGTCCTTCCGGGACGCCCCTGTCCGAATGAGACTTCTATTATAGGAAAAAGTAAGCAGGAAGGCTCGGAGACAGAGGCGCGCAAGAGTTTGTAGTCATGCAGATGTGGAGGCGCGCAATTTTTCCGCGAGGGCGGCGACTTGCTCTTGCGTGTACTGCATAGTGCCTGAAGTGTCGATCGCGTAGGTGGCGTGTTTGAGTTTTTCTTGCGTGGGAAGTTGCAGAGAGATGCGGCGGAGCGCTTCTTCTTCGCTTAGGCCACGCGCGCGGAGGCGGGCGACTTGATCTTCGGGGCGGCACCAAACTACGACGAGACCGTCGAGCCGCCTGTGCATGCCAGCTTCGACCAGGAGAGCGGCTTCGACGAAGACGGCGTCGCGCACGCCTTTGCTTTGCCATTTTGCAAATTGAGCGTTCATGGCTTCTTCGATGCGCGGATGCAGGATGAAATTCAATTTCGCGAGTTTTGCCGGATCCGCGAAGACGATCGCGCCGAGTTTTTTTCGGTCCACGGAGCCGTCCGCGCGCAGAATTTCGCGGCCGAATTCGCGGCCGACATCTTCATGGGCGGGCTGTCCGGGTTCGATGAGTTGGTGACCGAGAAGGTCGGCGTCGAGTACATGAAAATCGAGTTCGCGCAGGAGAGAAGCGACCCAACTTTTTCCGCTGGCGATTCCTCCGGTGAGGCCGAGTCTTAGCATCTCGAGTGATCAGCGCGCGGAAGCGGCAGGATGCATTTGCTTGGTTGCGCGGCGGAGACGCGCCGCTTTGACGGTATTGCTCATGAGCATGGTGATGGTCATGGGACCGACGCCGCCTGGGACAGGAGTAAGCGCGCCCGCGGTATTGACGGCGTCGGGGTGAACGTCACCGACGAGGACCGAACCTTTCTCACGGAATTTTGCTAGGCGCTGCGGAAAATTCTTGAGGAGCTGCTCGACTTCGACCTCGTCGGTAATTTTATTTGTGCCGACGTCGATTACCGCCGAGCCGGGTTTGAGCCAATCGGCTTGTACGTAACCGGCTTTGCCCATGGCCGCCACTACGATGTCGGCCCGGCGTACGACACTGGGAAGATCACGCGTCTTCGAGTGGCAGATCGTGACGGTGGCGTTGGCGTGCATGAGGAGCAAGGCCATTGGTTTGCCGACGATGTCGCTGCGACCGAGGACGACGGCGTTTACACTCTCGATGGGGATTTCGTTGCGGCGGAGAATTTCCATGCAGCCCGCGGGCGTGCATGCGACGAGGCCTTCACGGCCGCTGACGAGCTTTCCGAGGTTGACGGGATGAAAACCGTCAACGTCTTTTGCGGGGTCAACGACTTCGAGAACCTTTTTTGTGTCCACCCGTTTTGGAAGCGGGAGCTGGATCAAAATGCCGTCCACATTGTTGTCGCGATTGAGCTGGTCCACGAGTTTGAGCATTTCTTCCGTTGTGACGGAGGCGGGCGGCGTGTGCAGCCAGCTGGCGATGCCGAGCTGTTCGCAGGCGGCGATTTTGCTTTTTACATAGAGCTGCGACGCAGGATTTTCGCCGACGAGGACGGCTGCGAGGCCTGGGCGGATACCTTGGGTCACGAGGCGGGCGATTTCGTTCTTTAGTTCGACGAAAACCTGGTCGCGGATTTTCAGTCCATCGAGGACTCGTGCGGTCATGCGGCGCTCACTTTCGTAACAGGAAAAAGAAAGAATAGCATAGGGCGATGAGGGCGGGCTGCGCCGCGCTCTTGGGGGCCACCTGAGTGCCTTTAGAAAGAGTGCTCAACCGGTTGAAAATATGGCAGATGATTTTTGCATAGTGCAAAAGAGCGAGGGTTGCGAGAAAGCAAGAAGAATGAAAGGAACCTTTGGCGTGTGAGACCATCGAACATCAGCGAGGTGAGCGAGCGTGACGACGGCGGAAGAATCGGTTGCGCGCAGGGAACTGGAGAAAAAAGCGAAGGCGGAGGGGCGGATACCGCCTGGGCAATCGCTGACTTTGAAGTGGCCGATCTTGCACTACGGAAGCGTTCCTGTGTTTGATCCGGAGAAGTGGGATTTCAAGATTTCCGGCGAAGTGGAAACTCCGGTGAAGCTTTCGTGGAAGGAATTTTGCTCGCTGCCGCAGACGGAAGTGACTTCAGATTTTCACTGTGTTACGCGCTGGAGCCGGCTGGACAACCGATGGAAGGGCGTGCTTTTTGCGGATGTACTGAAGCTGGTAAAGCCGAAGGCAGGCGCTGCGTTTGTGTTGGTGCTGGCGGAAGAGGGATATACGGCCAATGTGCCGCTGGCCGATCTGTTCCGGCCGGATGTGCTGTTTACGTTTGAACACGATGGAGAGCCGCTGGCGGCGGATCATGGCGGGCCGCTGCGACTGATTGTGCCGCATTTGTATGCGTGGAAGAGCGTGAAGTGGGTGCGCGGATTTATGCTTTTGGATCATGACCGTTTGGGATTTTGGGAGCGGAATGGATATCACGAGTACGGCGACCCGTGGAAAGAGCAGCGCTATTCCGTAAGATGACGACGCAATTCTTTCGTACCTGAATGTGCGATGATGTCTTCGATTTTTGAGCGTTTTCGGAGTAGTTATGTTGAAACATCTTTCCGGTTTGCTTGTGGTACTGGGAATCTGCGCAAGTGCATTTGCGCAGCAGCCTGCCTGGCAACCGCCGCCCGGACACATAGCGATTGCTCTTTGGCCGCGTGGCGCGCCCGGCGCCATTTCCAAGCCTGCGGCTGAGACCGATATCACCGCTGCCAATGGCAGGCTCGTTGCGGGAAAACCGGTCATTCGTCTCGGCAATGTTTCCAAGCCAACTATCACGCTCTATTCGCCGAAGGACAACAGTTCCGGCGCCGCGGTTGTTGTATTTCCCGGTGGCGCGTATCGCATTTTGGCGATCGACCTGGAGGGCACAGAAGTTTGCGATTGGCTGACTTCGATTGGCGTCACGTGCGTTCTGCTGAAATATCGCGTGCCCGATTCTGGCCCGTTGCCGAAATCGCCTGCCGCGCTTCAGGACGCGCAGCGAGCTGTCGGCATCGTCCGTGCGCACGCGACGGAGTGGCACATCAATCCAAACCGCATTGGGGTGCTGGGATTTTCCGCGGGAGCTCACCTTGCCGCCGCGCTGAGTACGCACTTCGAGCAGCGCCTTTATGATTCCATTGACGCGGCCGATAAGATTTCCTGCCGCCCGGACTTTGCGGTCATCGTCTATCCCGGCTACCTTGCGATTGCAGAACAAGATTTCGCAGCCAATTCAGAGATTCACGCGACGGGGCGGACACCGCCTTCGTTCATCGTTCAGGCGGAAGACGATCCGGTTCACGTCGAAAATTCCACGGTGTATTTTTTGGAACTGAAAAATGCGAACGTTCCCGCTGAACTTCATGTCTATGCCGAGGGCGGTCATGGTTACGGTCTTCGGAAGACTTCGCAGCCTGTCGCCCAGTGGCCCAGCCTTGTGGAGACCTGGCTGCACACCATAAAAATACTGTCGGACCGTTGACCCTATAGTGGGGTATAGGGTTTAGAATTGCGGTCATGCGAATAGGGGAATTGGCACGTCGCGCTGCGGTGAATCTCCAGACGATCCGCTTTTACGAGCGGCGTGGGCTACTAAGGAAGCCTGCCCGCACGCCCTCCGGATATCGCGATTACGCTACGAGCGATCTAGAGAGTCTGTTGTTCATCAAGTGGTGCCAAAAGCTCGGGTTCACGCTCAAAGAGGCGCGGCAGCTTCTGGTACTCCATGCCGCAATTGCGCACGTGCCTGTCCCGAGGCCGAGCATGAAGTCGCCCAACCTAGATTCCATCGTTCGCATTGCAGAAGAGAAAACCGCGGATATTGAAGAACGGCAGAAGGCGCTGGCCGCGATGAAGCGGCAGTTGAACGAAGCGATTCGGCAACTGAGACGGAAAACGGGGCCGGTATGCCCTGCCGCGAAACCAAAAAAGACCGCACGTTCAAATGCGGGTAAGCGCCCTTACTAACGAAGCCTTCTTGACTCTACACCTAGGTACAAGCTCCAGAATTTTCTGCGGCGGAGAAGATTACTGTTTTTGAAATTCGACAAGGAGCTTCGAATGGAATCCGGCACAAAAGAAATTACGGGAAAGCAGCGATACGCGCGGCTCGGAACGTTATTTGTGTTTCTGTTGTTTCTAGGGATTGCGATTTGGTGGTCGTCAAGAATGACATCGGTCATGTGGTCGGCCGCGGCTAGCGACCCCAATGCAGCGCAAGCAAAAGCGGGCGAAGTTACCAAAATAGTGATGGAGATTGTGGAAGCGACGGGCGACGGAAGGATTCGAGGTACGATTCTGAAGAAAAAGACCGAAGACATCTACACGCGGACCACGAGCCAGATCCATGCGACAACAGGCAGTGAAACCCAATTTGTGATGGGCAAGCCGGTGGATGTGCGCGTGCGTGCCGTGGTGCACTTGACGGGAGTCATGCAGCAGGACCATAGCGTGGCGGCGCAACAGGTCGTGATCCTGACCGGCTACGTGAAAATCGAATAGCAACGCAGGTGGGTGCACAGCACTCAAATCGCGGCAAGCCGGTACTATTGCGATGGTTGCACGCGCTTGTTATAGTGCGCCTCCGAGACTAGTCTCCTCGAAAAACGAAAGCGGCGTGTCCTTGATGACCTCTCGCGCCTACGGAGAATCACCATGAAAGCCAAGTTCTTTCAGTACTCGAAGTGTGCCTTGTTGTGTTTGGTCGTTGTGCTGCTGCCGCATCCGCGGATGATAGCAAGCGCGTCACAGCTCGTCGTAGATGATGACAAGGCGGAGTGTCCGCATGCGGGATTTACTCACATACAAGATGCGATCAACTCCGCGGCTGCCGGCGATCGCATCCGGATCTGCAAAGGCACTTACGCGGAACAGCTGACGATTCAGAAATCACTGACGCTTGATGCGGATAGCGGGGCGATTTTGATGCCTGGTGTGATGCATCAAAACACGGTGAGTTTATTTGACTCCGCTCCGATTGCGGCGGCGATTCTTGTGCAGAACGCGTCGAACGTGACGGTGCGAGGGTTGATTGTGGACGGCGCAAATAATGGCATTTCCGCGTGCTCACCGGACCTTGAGGGAATTACGTTTCAGAACGCCTCGGGAAGCATTGAGAGGGCGGCGGTTCGAAATTTCAAATTGGGGAGCGGGCTGGAAGGTTGCCAATCAGGGACGGGAATATTCGTGCAGAGTGGCGGCGGGACGATTTCGAACGTAGAGATTGAGGACTGCACGATTCACGACTATCAGAAAAATGGAATCACTGCCGATGAGGTGGGCACGAATGCGTCGATCCGGCACAACGTGGTGACAGGGCTTGGCCCAACGACAGGCGCTGCACAAAACGGAATCCAGATTGGATTTGGTGCCGAGGGCGTGATTGAGCGAAATCTTGTGACGAACAACATTTGGTCGCCCTGCAGCGTGGCGGCGACGTGCCAGTTTGTGGCCACGAACATTCTGGTTACGCAATCGGATGGCGTCGAAATTTCCAGAAACCGCGCGGGAATCAGCCAAGTGGCAATCTTTGTGGCTGGGAATAACGCCAGCGTATTGAGGAACGAGACTTTTGCCGCTTTTGTATTTGATGGTGTGCGCATAGAAGGCAATCAAGCGCGTGTGCGTGACAATCAAGTATTCAACGGGGCGGAAGCGGGCATCTTTCTTCTCGGAAACAATAACGTGGTGAGAGAGAACGTCATTACGGAAGCGCCAATCGGCATTTTGAAGGACACGAGCTCGATGGGCGATTTGATTGCGGCAAATCTTTTCTTCGACACGCCGATCAAGGTGCAGGATCCGCCATCTGCGGGGCTGGCGAAGGCGCTACAGCCGAAGAGGTAGCAAAGAAACCAGCACAAACGCGTGGTGTCTAAGTATAGAGAGCCTATCTGAGACACTGTGGAGGGGCGCGTGTGGCTCGCCGTTTCGGAAAAAGATCCTTTGCTTAGAAGTAAAGATATCCAAGCTCTACGCGATGCTTAGGACTTCATTCAAAAAGCCAACGAGGTGCTTCCAGGCCAAATAATAAATGATGACGCCGATGGGGAAGCCGATGAGAAAACCGTGCAGGACAAAACCCGGAATGGGAAATTCCAGGATGCGCGCCACGAGATACCCGACCGGCGCGAAGAGGAACGGCAGAATCGCACCATGCGTACCGATGGGAATGTTGTAGCGCGAGTGCAGGGCGACGTAGAGGACATTCCAAAGGCCCCACACGTTCGGAACGACGGCCATGGGAAACATGATGACGCGTTCGATAGGAATAGGAACGTTGTAAACGTAGCGTCCAACGCAGAAAACCGTGATGACCACGAGCAGGAACGGCGTGGGAACCATGATGCCGGCCATGTACGCGCGAAGGTAAGTGTGCTTGTTCATTGCGAGCCTCCGATTTACAGGTGATAGAGCAATGCCGGGATTGCTCCCGGGAAAAAGATGAGAACGGTGGCGGCAAGTGCGGCGAGCAGCCAGTCAAACCAAGGCACGCGGACACGCGGATCGCTCATTTTCTTGAGCATGGCGGGCCAGAGATCGCGATTGAGCTCAGGTTGGTCCAGCGGGGGAACCGCGTCGTGCAATTTCTCGCCAAGTTCTTTGAATTCCTGAGCATTCATGGTTTCACTTCCCATTGCTGAAGTTTTTTCCGCAAAATCCGGACGGCGCGGAACATTCGCAATTTGACGGCGCCTTCCGAAATTCCCAATGCGTCGCCGATGGCGCGGTACGACTCTTCTTCGATCAGACCCAGTTGAACGACAATCCGCAGCCGAGGCGTGAGGGACGCCAGGGCGGAGCGAATTGCGCTGCGCGATTCTTCTTGTTCTGCAGCATCTGGCAGCGGATCGGCGGGAAGGTCGTCCGGGAGCGGCGCATGCTTGCGTGCCGAGCGCAAATGATCCAGCGCCGCGTTTGTGCCGATGCGCCGGAGCCAGCCTTCGAAGTTTCCGCCCGGGTGGAACCGAGCGTGAGCACGATAAACGCGCCAGAAGGTTTCCACGGTCAAGTCCTCCGCAGTGGCTGGGTCGCGCACAATGCGCACGATCCAGCGATAGACGGCGCTCTGATGCTGGCGGAAGAGCGATTCGAATGCGTCGAGGTCCCCCGCCGCGAACCGCTGAAGCACGTCCATGAGCTGCCCTCTATCTCACCTTACGACGTAGCGTGGGCCTAGGTTACATCCTGCGCAGGGCACGAGACTTACCGGCAATAAAGTGGGCAACAGAGATACTCCTGACGACAAGGCGCGTCCGCTTTTCCGAATGAGTGTGCGATGATGTCTCCGTTTTCGCGGCGTTGGAGAGGTCATGCGCAAATCGCTTGGTGTCTTGTTTGCTGGTTTTTTCTTGATTCCTGCCGCGGCGTTCGCGCAACAAGCGGCTGGGCAGCCGCCAACCGGTCAATTGCCGGGCGGAAGCGATCCGGTTGGTACGTGGCCGAAAGGGCGAGCGAGCGATTACGGCGTGGATGAAGCGAAGCTTGCGGCGTTTGACGCCGATCTGGCTGCGGGGAAGTTTTCGTTGGTCGACAGCTTCAAGTTGATTCGTTGTGGGACGGAAATTTACGAAAAAAGGTACGCACACGACTACGGGAAAATCTATGGCAAAGAAGCAGCGGAGCGCGGGCCGCTGAATCCGCACTTGACCGGTCCATACAATTATTTCGACCCAGCGTGGCATCCGTATTATCAGGGGACGGACTTGCATTCGATGCAGTCGGTGAGCAAGTCCGTGACGTCTACGATTATCGGAATTGCGGTGACGCGCGGGGATTTTAAGGCAAGTTTGGATGCGCCGGTGCTGCATTATTTCGACGCCGCGAAAACGAAAAATGTGGATGAACGGAAGCGACGGATGACGATTCGTCATGCGTTGACGATGACGACGGGGCTCGATTGGAACGAAGAGGTCGCGTATGACGATCCGAAAAACGATACGGCGGTGATGGAGGCATCGGAGGACTGGGTGCAATACGTCATAGACCGCCCGATGGCGCATGAGCCCGGGAAAACTTTCAACTACAGTAGCGGGAATTCGGAACTGCTCGCACAGATTTTTCAGAAAGAGACCGGACAGGACATCGAAACGTATGGACAGAAATTCTTGTTCGAGCCGCTGGGGATGGCGCACTTCTGGAAGCGGACGCCGATGGGTTTGCCGGACACGGAAGGCGGACTGTACCTGAGCGACGATGGGATGGCGAAACTTGGCACGCTCTTTTTGCACGACGGCGTGTGGAACGGTCAGCGGATTTTGTCGCACGCGTGGGTGAAAGATGCGATGACGCCATTTGCCACGTCAGATGAAGAGGGCGGGTACGGATACGGGTATCAATGGTGGCTGTGGCCGCGGAAAGATGGTGCCGCGAATCGTTACGTTTGGATGGGGCGTGGGTTTGGTGGGCAGCGGCTGATGATTTTTCCGGAAGAGGAGATGATTGCGGTGTTCACAGGCTGGAAGATTTTGGGCGACGAGCCGCCGAATGGCGTGTTTGTGGAGCGGATTCTGGGCGCGGTGAAGCCGAAAGCCTGTTCGGCGAAATAACAGGCCGGATAGGTTAGAGTCGTCGCGAATCAAAACAATTTTGCAAAAGCAAAACGCCCGGGGATGAGCCCGGTCGTTTTGCTTTATTACGGATCGATCTAGCCGAGACAGGGCGCAGCTTGTTGCGCCATTAGGTTAGTAGATGTCGTACTGCTCCCAGTGGAGGGTGGCGTCGGATTGAATGATGACGTGCTTGTGCGAGTTTTGCTCGAGTTCGTCGATCAGCATGGATTCGCGCGTTTTGAGGGCTTTGGCGATTTCCGGATGAACGCGCAGGGTCAGGTTCGGATTGTCGTGGTCTGCGATGGCCATCTTGCGCGCTTCGGACTGGATTTCGTAGCAGAGCGTCGGAATGGACTTGACCATGCCGGAGCCGGTGCACGATGGGCAAGGCTGACAGAGCACGCGCTCGAGCGCTTGTTTGGTGCGCTTGCGCGTGATGCAGACGAGGCCGAATTCGTTGAACGAAAGCGCTTTCGAAGGCGCTTTGTCCTGCTCGAGCGCCTGTTGCAACGCAGAAAGAACTTTTTCACGGTTGCGGCGCTCTTCCATGTCAATGAAGTCCACAACGATAATGCCGCCGAGGTCGCGCAGTCGAATCTGGCGAACGATTTCCTTCACGGCTTCGAGGTTGGTTTTGACGATGGTGTCCTCGAGGCGCGTGGAGCCTTTGCCGACGAACTTGCCGGTGTTGACGTCAATGGCAACGAGCGCTTCGGTGTGGTTGATAACGATGTAGCCACCGGACTTGAGCCAGACTTTGGCGCGCAACGCCTTGTCCAGTTCGTGCTGGATGCCAAACTCTTCGAAAATCGGCTGCTCTTTCGTGTAGAGCTTGACGCGGCTTGCGAGCTTCGGCTGGAAGCGGCTGACGAACTCGACGACCTTGCCGTATTCTTCTTCGCTGTCAATCCAGATGGCGGTGAAATCGTCGCTGACATAATCGCGCAGAATGCGTTCGACGAGATTCAGGTCGCGGTGCAAAAGAGAAGGCGCTTTACGTTCTTCGTTCTTATGCTTGATTTCGTTCCAGGTCGTGCCAAGGAATTCGATGTCCGCACGAATTTCTTCGTCGGTGGCGTCGCCTGCTGCCGTGCGCACGATGAAACCGCCGGGGTAAACCTTGCCGGCGTCGCTGACCAAACGGCGCAAACGGGAGCGATTTTCCGCGGAGATAATTTTGCGCGAAACGCCAGTGTGATGAACCGTCGGCATGTAAACGAGGAAACGTCCCGGCAGAGCAACGTGGCTGGTGATGCGTGCGCCCTTTTTGCCGAGAGGCTCCTTGGCGATTTGCACTACAACTTCCTGACCGGCCTTGAGCATTTCCGAGATCAGTTGTGGACGGCGTTGCGGTCCGCTGTGACCGCGATAGCCGCGCTGGCCACCGCCATGATGTCCATGTCCGTGACCGGAACCAGGGCGCCGGTCGAATCTGCTGCGTCCGCCGCGCCGGTCAGGGCGACCACCGCGATCGCCTTTGTCGCCGCCACGACCGCGATCCCTGCCTCCACTGCGGAAAGGCCGCTGGAAGCGCGGACGATCATTTCCACCGATGCGCGCGGAATCGCGCGGAAAGTCTTCGCGCACGCCGCCCGCGTGTGGAGCACGCGTTTCGCCCGGAAGCAGGATCGCGTCTTGCTCCGCCGGGGAAGCTGCGGCGATTTGCGCCGGCTCTCCTTCGTGGCCATGGTCGTGATGCTCCGAGTGTTGTTCGGTATCTTCCTCGTGGTGCTCATTGTCTTCTTCGTGAGCGTGATCGTGGTGTTCGAGATCAACATGATCGCCGAGAGCCGCGATGTGCAGCGCGTTTTCATGGGCCGCGTCGGCTTCCGCCTCAGCCACGGCTTGTGGAGCATTCACGAGTTCTTCGCCTTCCGCCTCGTTTGATTCGCCTGCCTCATCATCCTCTTCGCCTTCGGCGGCGTGTTCTTCCTCTTCTTCGTCCTCTTCGTCGTCGAATTCAGCTTCGCCTACGGCGCCATCTGCTTCGACTTCTTCGCGGATTTCGTCCTGTTTCGCTTCGATCAGGCTGGAAGAGAGCGTGGTACGTTCCTCTTCACTGAGCTCGACGCCATTTTCCGCTTCTTCAGCAACGGCCTGGGCTTCCTCGAGGGCCTCGCGCTCTTCGGCATCAAGTTCGGCGACTTCCTCGGCTTCCCGGACAGCCTCGTCCAGTAATTCTTGCTGCTGTTCACCGGTTGCTTCCGCTGCCTCCGCGCCGGCACCCGCTAGGAGCCAGCTCGGCAGAGAACCACGCGAACGGCGCGGTCCGGAAGCGGTACCCGGAAGCACCGCACCGCGGGGCTGAATATCATCTGCAATTTCCTGCTGTGGTCGTTCAATTTTCTCTTCGACCGGCGCAACAGGGGCGGTTGCGACTGGCCGATTGCGGAACTTCGCAAGCGATTCGCCGGGAAGAAGAATCTCGTCTTCCACGGGGCCCGAAGGACCTGTCGGGGCGCTTGGCTGGCCGTAACGGCTACTGCCGCCTTCCGGCCGGCTGCTGCCGAAGTCTCGGCGAGGACCGCGCTTGTCAAAGCCGCCGCGCTGATCGTAACCGCGCGAATCGCGTTCACCGCCCTGCGGTGAAGCGTATTTTGATGGGGGCAGATTTCTTCCACCCGGGCCACCTGGACGTCCGCCACGACGGCGACCGCCTCTGCGTCCCCAACGTCCGCCGCGCCCACGATCGCCGCCGCGGTCGCCACCGCGATCTCCGTGCTGGAAATCGGAACGGCCACCGCTGCCTTGATTCGAACGGGGACCGTAACTGGGAGATGGCTTGAATTGCGTTGGATTGTACTGCGGAGCGAAATTCTTCGGCGCGGATTCGTTCGAATCCGGCTGGCGCTCGTCGTCCACATGGTCGCCATGCTCGGCATGTCCTTCTTCGGAGTCTTCGCCGGCGGCGTGAATTTCTTCCACGTGGGTGCGAATATCGTGATCTTCCGGGTCGGCATGACCGCTTTCGTGCGAGCTTACGACCGGCGCTGACTCCTGTGCTCTTCCGAGGGATTCCCCAGGAAGAACCTCGATCGGAGCTACGCCGCCTTCCACAGGCGCTGAAGCCTGTTCGTGGCCATGGCCATGGTCGCCGTGACCGTGGTCATAGTCTTCCAGGTTTTCAAATACGTCGCTGACGTAGAGAAATGCGTCGCCGTCCAGGCCAATGTCCACGAAAGCGGACTGCATGCCCGGCAAAACGCGTGTGACTTTTCCTTTGTAGATGCTGCCGACCAGCGCGAACTCTTTTTCGCGCTCGATATAGATTTCGACTAGCTGACCCTCTTCCATAATGGCAACCCGCCGTTCATGGGAGGTTGCGTTGATAACCAATTCTTTCGACATGAAAACTCCTTATCCTTGGCAGCCGATAAAAGGCTGCTTGGACGCATCGCCGCGATTTTTCCGTTGGCGGTCCGGGAAGGGAAGTCCGTGCCCCGCGTCGCGGGTACACACGCATGCCACACCTCTGGTACCTCAGGGTTTGTAAGTACAAACCCTGACACCCGTAGAGAAGCGGCGATGTGTTCGCTGCTGTTGGGGAATCTATTGTTCCTCAAGCTAACGAGGCTGGTCCGTTCCTGACTTGCTGCCAGGGGAACGGCGGACGATGCTGTCCTCACTCTTGCAATCCTAAGCACTTAATCTTGTCTTGCTCCGAGGTTCCGGCTTTGCCGGCACGCTCAGATTTAATTCACGGCCTAGTTGACGAAACGGCGAAGGCGCACGTTCATCACCAGGCCTATTGCCATGAATACGAACAACGTGGCCGAGCCCCCGTAGCTCATCAGCGGCAACGGGATGCCGGTTACCGGCATGGCGCCAATTACCATGGCCACATTCACTAATATGTGGAACCCCAGCGTTGCTGCTACGCCCATAACCAGAAACATTCCCGCGCGATCCTTCGCGCGCTGAGCATTCTGAACGAGCCGCAGAAGTAACGCCATGTACAGCCCTAAGGCAAGCAGCACGCCTTTGAATCCCTGTTCTTCCGCCCAAGCCGACATGATGAAATCGGAGTATCTGACCGGAATATAACCCAGTTGATTCTGACTGCCGTTGCCAAATCCTTTGCCCCAGAAGCCACCGGAGCCCACGGCTATCTTGGACTGCAACAACTGATAGCCTGAACCTTTGGCATCCTCTTCCGGGTGCAAGAAAGACGTAATCCGTTCGCGCTGGTAGGGTTTGAGGATGTGCTTGCTAACGGGCGGATAAAAGACCGCGCCTACGAGCATTGCCCCAACCAGGACAATCGCCGCTGTATGTTGCCACTGCAAGCCTGCCAGAAATGCTCCGACAAACAACAACGGCACTAGAACCAATGCAGTGCCCAAATCCGGCTGCTTCAGGATCAAGACAAGCGGAACACCTACCAACAACCCTGCCTTAATTAAGTCACGCAGGTCAAGCTTATCCGAGCGCACTTCCGTAAAGAAGCGTGCCAGTACAATGATTATAATCAACTTCGCCAATTCAGACACCTGAAACATTTGGCCCATCAGGGGTATCCAGCGCTTGGCGCCGAAGCGGGTACTTCCCAGCAAAAGCACGGCAACCAGAGCCGCAATGCATACGATATAGAGAATCAGCGACTGGTCGAGAATCAGGTGATAGTCCACCCGAGAGAGGATGAACATGAGCACTGTGCCCACGGCGAGCCAGCGCAATTGCTTGGTGTGCATGCCGGCCAAAGAGCTGCCATGTGTGGCGGAGTAGATTTCCAGCACGCCTAGCGCGCAGATGGCCGCCAGGATGGCCAGGAGCCACCAGTCGTAGTCACGTGATCCGGGAGCGTCTCTCATCGTTCGTTCCGTCGAGGTGCTTCGTGTCCTGCGGATTCCTCTTCTTTTATTGCCGCTGTGCGCGGGGCAAGGAGTGCGGCTGGAGTTCCATTTTGTGGGGCTGGCCTGGAGTTATCCGCGGTGATTTGCCCCTGCGTCTTTTTCAATTTTTTGTCGTAATAAGCTTTGACGATGTCGCGGACGACTGGGCCCGCGGATTCGCCGCCGTGCAGGCCGCCGCCTTCCTGAACGAGAACAGCAACGACAATTTCCGGATCGCGCTTCGGTGCGTAGCCGACAAACCAGCCGTTATCTTCGAACTTTTTCTGTTTACCGAGTTTGGCGCGCGTGTCGTAGCCGATGACCTGCGCTGTGCCGGACTTACCGCTGAATTCGATGCCGGCCAATTTTAGTTGGCCGCCAGTCCCGCCAGGTTCGTTCATAACACCGTACATGGCGTCGGTGATTTTTTCGATAGTCGGTTCGGAAATTGCAAAGCGCTCTTCTTTTACATTGGGAGCGCCTTTCAGAAGATGCGGTTGTTTGAAGACGCCGCCAGAAGCGATGCCGCCGATCATACGGGCCAACTGAACCGGTGTTGTCGTCACCGCACCCTGCCCGATGGAAACGGAAATGGTTTCACCCGGATACCACTTCCGGTGAAACACTCGCTCGACCCATTGTTCGGAAGGCATCAAGCCCGCTTCTTCGGAGGGAAGGTCGATACCGGTTTTGTGGCCGATGCCGAATTTGTCTCCATAGTAAGACAAACGATCGATGCCCATCTTCATGCCCGCGGTGTAAAAGAAAACGTCGCATGAGTGCAGCACTGCCTGGTGAAGATTCATTACTCCGTGAGACGTTGGACCCTTTTTCGAAGAATAGACCCAGCACTTGAATTGGCGGCCATAGAACGTGCCATAGCCCGGACAGAAGGTTGTGAAGCTCTCGGGCGGATTGTGATCCTCAAGCATCGCCGTCGCAGTCACGATTTTAAAAACCGAACCGGGAGCGAGTTGCGCTTGAATGGCGCGATCGAAGAGCGGACGCAGGGGATCTTCGTTGAGCTGTTTCCATTCTTCTTTGGAGATACGCACCGCGAAATCGTTGGGATCGGGCGTGGGGCGGCTGACCATTGCCAGAACTTCGCCGGTTCGCGGATCGAGGGCGACGACAGCACCGGGGCGCGCGCCGAGCGATTGCTCTGCAACCGTCTGCAAATCGTAGTCGATTGTCAATTGAATCTGTTTACCGGGAATGGGGTCCTGCTGAGAGAGATGGTCCACTTCTTTGCCGACGCTGTTGACGATGACGCGGCGCATGCCGTCTGTGCCCATCAGAATGTCGTTGTACTGGCGCTCGAGGCCGGATTTGCCCACGACGTCACCCGGACGCAGTTTGCCGTTGCTCGCCTCGATTTGTTGTTCGCTGACTTCACCCACGTACCCACTGGCGTGTGCGAGAAAGCCGCCTGGGAGATAGCGTCGGCGCGAGACGGAAAGCATTTCTAGCACGGGAATATCGGCGCGATGCGATTCGATGAAGGCGACGTCCGCCGTGCTGGCTTCCGGCTTTATGACAATGGGCTGAAATTTCGGCAGGGCTTTTGTGTTATCCAACTGCTCGCGAAGGTCGTCCACGGAAAGGCCGAGGCCGTCCGCTATGGGCGCGAGATTTTTCTCCACGAGCGTGGAGTCGTCGCGAAGGAGAAGGACGCTGAACGAGGGGCGATTGTCCACAAGCACGCGGCCATCGCGATCGAGCATTCTGCCGCGGGGAGCGATTATGGGAATGGAGCGGACGCGATTGCGTTCCGCCATTTGGCCGTATTGATCGGAGTCAATAACCTGAAGTTTCCAGAAGCCGAGCAGCAATACACCGATCATTCCCACAATGATGTAGGAGACGACTGCCAGCCGCTGTTGCGGCAACCGATTGTCGCTGCCAAATGAAAACGACACGCAAACCCCGCGCGCGAGCTTTCTTTTTCGTATTGCTCCGGATTTCGGAGACGCTCGCGAAGCACTTCAATTCACAGCGCGGTTTTCGAAACTTCCGTTGAAAAATTTCGGCTCAGATGCCGCCAGCAAAATTCCCTCGGAGCTCCTGAATCGCCTTGGGACACCACCGGATGAGCCTGGTGGGAGTCCTTTTCAACGTAGCATTTGGGGAAGGTGGTCGCAAGTTGTCCCGAAGTGCAGGTTTCCGCAGGGTTACGGGAACGACTAAAACAGCGCTGTCGGCCTGCGGGTCCAGGATTTGTCTTTTTCCTTGGCGATGCGTTCGACGTCCACTACATAGGCGCCGGCTTGCGTCAGCACGTGGTGTAGATCGTTGCCGATGCTGATAAATGTAAATCCCTTATCCAGGAATTCGCCGACGCGCGCGGTTCCAAACAGGAAAAGGCCAAGGATAATGTTGTTCTTTTTCGCTGCGTTGACGAGTGCTTGCGTGGCGGCATTCAACTCGGGCGAAGTGTACATGTCGGGGAATTTGTATTTTTCGTAGAGGCCCATGGACATGCACAAATCGTTCTGGCCGAGGAATAGAATGTCCACGCCGGGGACTGCTGCGATTTCGTCAATGTTCTTGATGCAGTCTGCAGTTTCTACCTGAAGCGCGACGATTCCGTTGTTGTTCCAGTTGCCAGCATAGCCGAGCAGGCCGTCCTTGTTCATGCTGCGCTGAGGAAAATAGACGGAGCGCGTTCCAACGGTCGGGTATTTTGTACAACTCACGGCTTGGCGGGCTTCCGCAGCGGTGTTGATGTAAGGGACGAGCACACCGTCGGCACCCATGTCGAGCGATTGCTGAATGCCACCGCGATCGTGATAACCCTCGACACGCACGAGCGATTTTGCTCCGCCGTTCGCAATTCCTCCGAGCATCGCGGAAAGCTGTTCGTTGCCCATAGGTCCGTGCTGTGTGTCCACAAGGAGCCAGTCATAGCCGCTGTGCGCGAGTTGCTCGGCGATCGTTGGGCTGTGAGAATTCAAGAACAGGCCAAGCTTTGGCTCTCCCGCGCGAAGTTGTTTCTTGAAGTCCACGCCGCTCAATGCGTTTCCCATGAGTTCTTCTCCCCGTCAAGAGGCGCCACATTCGTATAAGTGCCGTGGTACTTTACCCAACTCGAGCCGGTTTATCCACCCCGCTGCCCAAACTTCCGCAAGGTGAAATTTCCCCTTCATTGTGCGCGATTTCCTTGCCTTGCAATTTGCCGCTGCCTATACTCGCGCACAACTACATCGTCTTCCATGGAGCACGAATATGAAATTGCGGGTGACGCTTTCACTGATCGTCCTTCTCTTTGCTGCCAAATCGTTTGGCCAATCGGCGAGTCCCGGTCCGGCCGCACCCGCTCCAACGTACTCGAAGGACGTCGCGCCGATTCTGCAAAAAAATTGCCAAGTTTGCCATCGTCCCGGAGAAGCCGGACCATTCCCCCTGTTGACCTATGAACAGGCGCGGCCATGGGCAATGGCGATGAAGATCGCCGTGGAAAGCGGAAAAATGCCACCGTGGTTTGCGGATCCCCACTACGGAAAATTTTCCAACAGCATGGGTTTAATCGCTTCTGATGTTGAGACGCTCGCAAAATGGGCCGATGCTGGCGCTCCTAAAGGTGACCCCAAAGATCTGCCGCCGCCCGTGCAGTGGGTGGAAGGGTGGGGCATTGGCAAGCCAGACAAGGTTTATGAATTGCCGCAGGCGTTCGATGTTCCAGCGTCAGGAGTCATAGATTATCAGCACGTGATCGTTCCGACGGGATTCACCGAAGACACCTGGGTTCAGGCAGCGGAAGTGCGGCCGACGGATCGCATGGTCGTGCATCACATCATTGCTTTCGTACGGGAGCCTGGTTCCCACTGGTTCCGCGGACAGAAACCGGGAGTTTTCTTTACAGCTCCCCAGGTAAAAACAAAAGAGCAGCCGGATACGAGCGCGCTGCCAAGCGATTTTCTTGTTGGTTATGCGCCGGGCCAGCCGCCGGAGATTCTTCGTCCTGGTCAGGCGAAGCTGATTAAAGCCGGCTCGGACATTGTTTTTCAAGTGCACTACACGCCACACGGACATGCGACCAGAGATCAATCGCGGTTGGGGATGGTCTTCGCGAAGGAGCCGCCGAAAGAGCGCGTCCTGACGCTTTCGGCCACGAACGGCACTTTCAAGATTCCACCAGGCGATCCGAATTACCGCGTGGATGCCAGTTTTGAGGTTGGCACGGATGTGAAACTCTCTGGGTTGCATCCGCACATGCATGGCCGCGGCAAGGATTTTCTCTATCGCGTGGTCTATCCGTCAGGCGAAGACAAAATACTTCTGAGTGTTCCGCACTACGACTGGCACTGGCAGAATTGGTACACGCTGGACGAGCCGATCGATTTGCCGAAGGGCAGCAAGATTGATTGCACTGCACATTTCGATAATTCGGCGAGCAATCCGGAAAACGCCGACCCCACGAAGGAAGTAATCTGGGGGGAGCAGACCTGGGACGAAATGATGGTCGGCTTTTTCAATCTGGTTTTTGACGCCAAGCTGCCCGTGGAAGACCTTTTTCCAAGTAAGAAGAATCAAGCCGGTATTGCCAGCAAGTAGCTTGATTGCTTATCGCTGCCCCTGTCTAGGACAGATAAAGGTGCCATGGGTTGCCTCGTTACGCTCAACTGGGCCGCGCACCCAAAGACGCGATGGAGATCACCCGGAGAGTTAGCGCTGCGCGCCCGGGTGATTGTGTCGCACTTAGTCGTAGTGATCCAAGGCGCTCAAGTCGCGATTACAGTTGGTCTGGTCTATCATTCCTGTCCCAATGAATCCAAGTTCACAGAGACCATTGCGCCTTGCGCTGATCGGCATGTCCGGTGCGGGGAAGACGTTTTGGTCCCGGTCGCTCGCGTCTGCCGGGCATCCGGCAGTTTCGTGCGATGACAAGATTGAAGAGCGGCTTGCGTCGCGACTCGCGGCTGGTGGTTACGCGGGAATTAACGGAGTGGCGGCCTGGATGGGCTGGCCGGATTCGCCGACTTACGCTGAGCGGGAATCGCAATATCTGAGTGAGGAAATTGCGGTGCTGGAAGAAGTTCTGGATGACTTGGCAAGATCTCCAGAAAAGTCGCTTGTGCTAGATACGACAGGCAGCGTCATTTACGCCGGCAACCACCTGATGCTTCGCTTGCGCAAATTGATGACGGTGGTACATCTTGCCGCTTCGCCGCAGGAGCAGCAACTGTTGATCGAACGTTATTTGAACGATCCGAAGCCAGTGCTATGGAGGGGTGCGTTCCAAGCGAAACCTGGCGAAACGCCGCGAGACACCGTGGCTCGCTGCTATCCGAATTTAATCGCGGCACGAAGGCAGAGCTACGCTGCACTGGCGCATTGCACGATCGAAGTTGCGCAGCTTCGTGAGCTCCCGCATGATCCTGCGGCCTTTTTGAAGCTAGTCGAAAGTCGTGCAGGTGGCGCCGCGTGAGATATCGCAGTACAGCACAAAAAGCTCCGCTGACTTCGCTGCGCGGCGCTGTGCTGCGCGGCATGGCGCCCGATGGCGGGCTATACATGCCGGCGGAAATTGCGCGGCGCTCGCCGGAAGAGCTGGAAGAATTCCGCTCGCTGCCCTTTACGGAAGTTTGCTTTCGCGTGGTGAAGCCATTTGCGACACGGGACGTACCGGAAGAAATCCTGTGGCAAATTGTCAGCGAGGCGATCAATTTTCCAGTGAAGCTGGTTTCGCTTTCGCCCGGATTGCACGTCCTGGAGTTGTTTCACGGACCGACACTGGCGTTCAAGGATTTTGGCGCGCGATTTATGGCGCGGCTGATGGGTTATTTTGTGCGCAGCGAATCGCGGCCGCTTACGGTGCTCGTTGCGACGTCCGGCGATACGGGAAGCGCAGTTGCCCACGGTTTCCTTAACGTGCAAGGAATTCGCGTGGTTATTCTTTATCCTTCGAAACGGATCAGTGAAGCACAAGAAAAACAGTTCACTACGCTCGGCGAAAATATCACGGCGCTAGAAGTGAGCGGCACATTTGACGATTGCCAGCGGCTCGTCAAGCAAGCGTTCGCCGACGAAGCGCTGAACAAGAGAGCTTTTTTGACTTCGGCGAACTCCATCAATGTCGGACGCTTGCTGCCGCAGATGTTCTATCACGTTGCGGCGTACCGGCAGCTTCCGGTTGCGTCCGTGCCGCTCATCGTTTCCGTGCCGAGCGGAAATTTCGGGAATTTGACCGCGGGAATTTTTGCAAAACGAATCGGATTGCCGGTAGCAAGATTTGTTGCGTCCACGAATGCGAACGACGTTGTCCCCGAATATTTGCGGAGCGGGGAATTTCATCCGAGGCCCGCGAAAGCGACCTATTCGAACGCGATGGACGTGGGCAATCCGAATAATTTTCCTCGGCTGCTCGATCTCTGCCGCGGAAGGCTCGAATATGTACAGCGCGAAATTTGGGGGCACGCCGCGACGGATGCGGAAACGCTAGCGGAGATGAAATCGGTTTGGGAGCGCTATCGCTATATTGCTGATCCGCATACGGCAGTTGGGATTCTGGGTTGGGGAGCCTACAAACGCGAGCATCCCGAGCCTTCGCAAGGATTGGTTCTAGCCACGGCGCACGCAGCGAAATTTGCGGAAGTCGTGGAGAAGGCGATCGGCATTGCGCCGCCGCTGCCAGATCGGCTTGCCGCCTATCTCAAGCGGCGGAAGCTGTCTCTGCCGATGACTTCCTCTTACGACGACTTCAAACAGTTCCTTCTCGCATAGGGTAGTCTCCAAAAAGGCGCCTAACGCATTTCAGCAGACGAGTCTTGTTCAGCTATTTGTTTAAAGCCAGATGCAATTGGTTCATCCGCTGTACGTAGTTCGATCCTGGCCAGCGCCGGAATTGGAACGTAAATCGGGTCTCTAGTTGACCTGTATTTAAGTAGCGCTGCCCGCAACGTGGATACTTTCCATTGTTCCGCGAGCATTGGCCAGGCTGCGAACGTCCCCAACAGCACAATCTCGGGATCTACTGGATGCCGGTAAGAAACGAATGGATGGCTCAGATAGTGCACGACGGGAAGTGTCACCAGGATCGTCGCACAAGGAAGCACCCCATAATATTTCTGGTGCCAACTTCGCGCTAAGCCCCAAAACGCCATCAAGGAGAGTGTGGAACAGAAAACCATATTTACCGGATCCATCGGTTCATCCACCAGGTAATCCAGCCGTACGCTCCAGAATCCAAACCATGTGTAAACAAATCGGCGTACGCACATCCACAGATATGTCGCTAGATGGCTCTCGACGAACTGCAGCGCTTCGTGTTTTTTCTCCGCCATGTATCCGCTTTCGCCAATGCGCATCATCTCCTGGAGTTCGCCAATGTTTCGCGAGGGATGTTGGTTGTCGTTCCACCAATGCCGATGGCTACCCAAGTTGCCCACGGTCACTTCCAACCAAAAATTGTTCTTGATTAAGAAGGGCTCATGAAAAACGTTGTAATTGCGGACGAGCCATGGCGACACAGTAAGAACGCAAGCAATCCCCGCCGTTGCCAGCGCTGGCAAGGCATTCCGATTCAATCCTTTTTGGCGAATTGCGCCCCAACCAGAAAGAAAAGGCAACGGGGCAAGAATAGTGGGATTGATGAGAGCGCCGAGTCCACATAATGCGCCGTATCCAGCCCAATCTAGGAGCGATCGTTTGCGCTCGGCGAGCTCCAGCGTAAGCCAAAGAAGCAGAGTAAGCACGAGCGTACTCAGTGCCGTATCCCAGACCCAATACGCATCCAGGTACACGCTGTACGGAAAAAGCGCCCACGCCATTGCCGCATAGCCGCCCGTGAGTTCTCCGAATATCCTTTTTCCGGAAAAATAAATTGGTATGCAGGTCAGTGCCCCACACAGACTGTTAAATGCCAAAATTGCGCATGCCGAAGCTAGCGAAAATGTCCCCAGCACGTGGAAGATGCCCGACAGGAGCAACGGATATGCCGGGGCGAGCCACGCGCTTGGCCCCGTACGGCCAAAGAGCGGATTACTAAATCCGTTTCCGTTTGCGACCGAAGCGGCAACGAAGCCTGTTTCGTAGCCGAAATTCCAATGCTTTCGGGAGGGTTCGGTTCGGTCTTCCGCAACACATGCGCAGACAATCAAGCGCAGGGCAAGCGCCAGCAACACTGCAATTTTCAGTTTATTTCGTCGCCAATCTAACTTCTTCCAAACTCCTCTTGTCACCATGCTTTCGTCGGTTAACCGTGCTCTATTCAAAACATCTTCGAGAATCAGCGGTCCCAAGACGCACCTCTACTATTCCCGTGGATTTCCTTGTCCCTGCGAATTCAGATGTGGGCACGCCTATTTACGAGTGCTGGACAGGGTAAACCGACGGTGGGCACCACGTGAGATGCAAGAAGAGCCGAAACGGTTCCTCGGTCCCTGCTTTTTTTTACGATTGCTCACAATAAATTGAAATGAGTCTCTACAGGAAAACACCTAGCTTGAATTCAAGAAAGTACCGCTGTCCGGGTCTTCAAGACTTTCGCAAACGATCGAGGAAAAAGTAGAGAACCACGCCGACTGCAGCGTTAACGAGTGCGGCAACGGCGAGACGAATGGTAAACCACGGCTCGGCATGAGCGAGTAGCAGCCGTTGAACGAGCACGACGATTCCCTGATGCAGTGCGAAAAAGACGCCGGTTAGGGCAAAGCGCGCAGCGGGATGTTCGGTGTCGAGTTTTGCGCCGATGGAGGAGGCGAGATAGCCGATCAGCGTTTTTGCAATGCCGAAGAGGCCGAGAGGGGTTTTGCTCAGACTGTCCTGCAGCAAGCCAATCACCATGCCGAGAAGCAATCCCGTGGAGGGATTGCGGCGGCTCAATCCGAAGTAAATCGTAATGAGCAGCGGCAAATCGAGCGTCGCCACTTTCGGCCAATAGACCGGCAAGAATGCCTGGACGAGGAGCGCGAAAATCGTGGCGAACAGAATTGTTCCGCCGCGGAACTTGTGCACTTCAATGTGCGTTTCACCGCTGCGAAGATCGAAGGCGTCGTTCATCGGGGATTATCCGCGGGCTTCGCGGCCTGTTCCTGACTGCGTTTTCCAGCGGCCGTTTTTGCGGCGGTATCTTTCACGGCAGGTTTTGCCTGTGGCGGGGGGGCAGCAGAGTCGGAGCCTCCGGTTTTTTTCTTCATCACCACGGGATCCGTGGTCAACAGCACGATCACTTCTTCCAATTTTTCGAGTTGTGCTGAGGGACGCACGCGGATGAATTTGAACGGAGGCGCACCTACTTTTACTTCAGCTATCGTTCCCACAGGCAAGTCGCGCGGAAAAATGCGATCCATGCCGCTCGTGACGACGTGCTCGCCAATTTTTACTTCGTCATCGTTTGAAACGTATTTCATGCTGAGAAGCGGTTCGCCGGTTCCCCCGACCGGACTCTGAATACGCGTTTCCTCAATCATGGCGCCGACTCCGCTGTCCCGGTCCGTGAGCAGCAGCACCTGTGCAGTGTCGCTGAACGATTCAATCACTTTGCCCACTACGCCGTCGGGAGTGATAACGCCCATGTTCTTCTTGATGCCGTCGTGCTGACCGCGATCAAGGTAGATCACGGCGCTGTTCGCGTCTGCGCTTGAACCGATTACGCGCGCTCCGACCATGGGTACGCGTTCCTGCGTTTCGCGAAAGTTCAAAAGCCCCGCAAGGCGATCCGCTTCGGAAGCTTTGGCGCGCAGTTGAGAGATCTGTAGTTTGAGCGCGTCGTTTTCCTGCTTGAGGCGTTCGTTCTCTCTGGCGGTATCGCTAAGAGCGAAGTAGTGCCTCCACGTGCCGCGAACTTTGCTGACACCCCATGCACCCGCGCGTTCGAATGGAGAAACCGCAGAAACTGTCCAGACTCGGATGAGGCTGCCCTGGGATTCACGCGTGATTTGCAACGCGAGCAGCAGCACCTGCACCACTACTACTATGGTGAGCAGGACCAGCGAGCGATGGCGAGAAGGAATGGCGACCATGGAGGCGCTAATTTCGCTTTCTGTTGGGCAGCAACAATCCGTCGCTGGTGACGGACGGCAGTAGCCAGGTAATTCAGTTCGAACGACAAATTGAAATCCGCAACGGGCAATATCAGTCGATACAAACCATGCGCAGCAATTTGAAATCGCTCAGCATTTTCCCCGTGCCCAGCACGACGGACGCGAGCGGATCATCGGCGATTGAAACCGGAAGGCCGGTTTCCTCGCGGATGCGCTTATCGAGATTCTTAAGCAAGGCGCCGCCGCCGGTAAGAACGATGCCGCGGTCGCTGATGTCCGCGGAAAGCTCCGGTGGCGTGCGTTCCAACGCGACGCGAACTGCGTTCACGATGGTCGCCACACATTCACTGAGAGACTCACGAATTTCGCTGTCGTCAATCGTCACCGTACGTGGCACGCCTTCAATCAGGTTGCGGCCCTTCACTTCCATGGTGAGCGGCTTTTCCAGTGGATAGGCGGAGCCGATTTCCATTTTGATTTGTTCAGCAGTACGTTCGCCGACGAGTAAGTTGTATTTGCGCTTGAGGTATTGCATGACGGCTTCGTCCATTTCGTTTCCGGCAACGCGCACTGAGCGTGAATAGACGATACCGCTCATGGAAATCACGGCGATGTCGGTTGTGCCACCGCCGATGTCCACAACCATGTTTCCGCTGGGCTCTTCAATCGGCAATCCCGCGCCGATGGCCGCAGCCATGGCCTGCTCAACGAGATAAACTTCGCTAGCACGGGCGCGATAGGCGGAGTCCTGCACAGCGCGTTTTTCCACCGGAGTAATTTCGCTGGGAACTCCAATGACAATCCGCGGATGCACCAGAACGCGGCGGTTGTGCGCCTTTTGAATAAAATAAGTAAGCATTTTTTCGGTAACTTTGAAATCGGCGATGACGCCGTCTTTCATTGGCTTGATGGCCACGACATTGCCCGGCGTGCGGCCGAGCATTTCCTTCGCTTCGCGGCCGACAGCGACAACTTCGCCGCTTACCTTGTTAATCGCAACGATCGAGGGCTCATTCACAACAATCCCTTTTCCGTGCGAAAACACCAGTGTGTTCGCCGTGCCCAGATCGATCGCAAGATCGGACGAAAACAAACTGAACACCGACCTCATGTTGTAACCGTTCTTGTTCATTCCCCCAGTCCTTCTGTGAAGCTCTGCCCTTCACCCATTCGGGAGACAGACTCTATTGTCCCCGAACCATTGTCACTGAATGGCGCATCCAGCGCAAAATCGCGCCGCTGCGATGGAATCTCTTATTTTGGCACAACGATCGTGAACTGCTGCCGCGCTGTACCACCACGCCGGTTCTGGCCGATGATAACGATCGTGTGCTCGCCGGGCTCAAGGGCTTCCGTGAAATAACGGAAGTTGCCGTCCGCGGCGATATTCGCCACGGGCTGTCCGTTGATAATCAGTGCTGCTCCGGGCTCAGTGCGCCCGGAAATCTCCGCGACGCGTCCGTGAAGCTGTGTGCCCGAAATCTCCAATGCCATTTCTTGCGCTTTGCCCTGCGCAAAGAGTGCGAATTTGAATGCTTCGCTAGGTTCGCTGGTCTGTTTTTTCGAATCAACGGCAATGACGTTCCAGAAGTAGTCTCCCGCGTCCAGGCCGCTGACGTCGGCGGTCGTGCCAGGAACTTTCACTTCGCGAACCATCTTCGTAAACATATTTGTCGCGCTGATGCGCAACGTGTATGAGATCGCGTCGGATACGGGCTTCCATTCAAAGTGAACGCTCGCCGTCTTGGGATTCTCGGTAACAATCGGAGCGAGGTTGCGCGGCTCGGAGAGAACGGGAGGTGCAAGAACATCGGACTTCGTGATCACTCCGTTGTTCGGGATGAGAGCTCTCTGATAGGTCCCGATTTCTACTTTTTCTTGACCGTGTTCAACCGTCGCACTGCCGTTGGTGATTGTGATTTCTCCTTCCTTGGTGTTCGGATCGGCTTTGACGGATGCGCGGCTGTTTGGACGAACCTGAGCAGTGAAATCTTCCGCGCTAACCGCGGCGTGCGAATTCGGAGAACTGGCCGTGGACAAATCCACCTGACCGGTGTTGATGTGAACACTGGTGCTCGTCTGGTCGTGCGTCATGCTGTTTTCTTCGACGGTGACTAGCGTTTCTGGCTTCACAACATACGACGTGGAGTCCGCGAAGGCGATGCGCGCCAGTCCATCGGAACCAGTTTGGATCAAGTCGCCCTTGTCCAGAACGGTATGGTAATCCGCGTCCACCCACTGCACGGAATTGACGCGCTTGACCTGAACTTTTCCATCGAGGTTTACAAATTTGATTTTCGATTGACCTGCCGCGAGCGGGTCCGGATCGGGAGTTGCGACCGCGTTGGCAACTTTCTTCGCGACGAAGGCATACACGCTTGGAAAGACGAAGTAAACCGAGGCGAATACAACACCTGCAACAAGCAAAACAAAAACGGCCACGGTCTTGTACGAAACGGCGTGCCAATAAACCTCGACGCGGCGGACCTTATTGCCTTGTGACGAGCGTGAATCCATGGGCCTCTAGTTTTCCCGTTTGGGCGCGGCGAGTGCGCCAATCTCGCAATTTAGCACACTGCCACGCACGCGGCAGCGCGGCGAGAGGCTGCGTAGTCAAACTGCAAATAGCGTCCGAGAAACAATTGCGCGTTGTGTGGAAAATCGCTCCGCGCACTGAAGAGCGCAAGCCAAATCCAGACGCCGCGGAGGAACTGTGGTTAGGCCCCGAGGCGGGAATTGATTTGGGTGTGGGCGAACGCTCGTCTATAATCTAAGGTTTGGCCACCTATTAGGAAGTTTTGGGAGAGGGAGACGCAGGGAATGGCGGGCTTATTTGAGAACAAACAGGTCCTTATGAGGATCTTCATCGGGATTTTTGTTGGGCTGATTGCCGTCAGCATGCTGCTCTATCTCGTGCCCCAGGGGCCTGGAACAGGTGCAGCGTCCACAGACACGGTGGCGACCGTCGGCGGCCAGAATATTTCGCTGCAGGACGTGCAGCAGCAGCTCACACAGATCGAGCAGCGAGGACAGTTTCCCAAGGCGCTGGAGTCGCTCTACGCGCGGCAAATCTTGAATCAGCTGATTTTCGCCAAAGAGATCGAATTCGAGGCTAACCGGCTGGGCATCACCGTCACAAGCGAGGAGATGGCCACCCTGATCAAGCAAATCCTGCCGACGGCATTCAATGGGGACAGTCCCGTAGGGATGGATCAATACGCGGCGCTGGTGCAACAGAGATTTCAACGTACCGTTCCCGCATTTGAGAGCGAGCTAAAGCAGGAAATGCTCGTTGATAAGTTCCAAAAACTGGTGACGGATGGTATCAGTGCCAGCCCTGCGGAACTGAAGGACCAGTTCTATTACCAAAACCAGAAAGTGAAGCTGGACTACGCTTTGATTAAGCCGGAGGATCTGGAAGCAAAAATCACGCCGGATGAAGCGGAGCTTAAGACGGCGTACGAAAAGAACAAAGCCAAGTACCAGGAACCGGAACGCCGCTCCGTGCGGTATGCGCTGATTGACGTCAACAAAATGCGGCAGACGGCTCAGGTTTCCGACGATGAATTGAAGCAGATCTATCAACAAAACATCGCGCAGTTTCAGGTGCCAAACCGGGTGCATGTGGAGCACATTCTTCTCTTTACGCGTGGAAAAACAGATGCCGAAGTCGCGGAAGTTCAGAAGCGCGCAGAGAACGTTCTTAAGGAAGTGAAAAAAGGCGGGAAATTCGAAGATTTAGCCAAGAAATACTCCGAAGATACGCAGACAAAGGACAAAGGCGGCGATTTGGGCTGGGTGATGGCGGGGCAGACAGTGCCTGCCTTTGAGAAGGCGGCATTCAGCACTCCCAAAGGCGCGACTTCCGACCTGGTGAAAACGGAATTCGGCTTTCACATTTTGAAAGTGGCTGATAAGGAGACGGCCCACACTGTGCCGTTCGAAGAGGCGAAAGCTCAGCTCATGGTGAATGCCCGGGCGAACAAAGGCGACGCCAACGCGAACGCCCTTGCCGACAAGGTGAGCGCGGCGATTCGCAAATCGAACAAGATTTCGCTGGACGAATTGGCGAAGGAGTTCAACCTGGACGTGGCAGACACAGCGCCTGTAAGTGCGACAGACCCCTTGCTTTACTTTGGAACCGGCTCAGGCGTGAAAGATGAGCTGTTTCGTTTGCGGCAAGGTGAAGTAAGCATGCCAATCCACACAGACCGTGGCTATGTGGTTCTCACCCTGAAATCCGTGATTCCTGCGCATCCGGGAACGTTCGAGGAAGAGCGCGAAAAGGTGCTCGCTGACGTGAAACGGGAGAAGTCGGTCCAGTTGGCGAAGTCCAAGGCTGAGGAGCTGGAGAAGCGTGTCAAGGGTGGCGAAAAGCTCGATGCGGCAGCCAAAGCGCTTGGGCTCGAAGGCAAAACCAGTGATGCCTTTTCGCGTTCTGGCTCGATTCCTGGCGTTGGCAGCGTAAAACAGCTTGCGGCGGCGTTCCAAATGAAACAAGGTGAGCTTGCGCCCGTCCTGAACCTTGGTTCCAATTGGCTCGTATATCGGATAGCCGAGAAGACGGAGCCGAATCCGGATGATTTTGAGAAACAAAAGAAAGATCTGACACAACAAGTGCTCCAGGAGAAGCGTTCCTTGGCGTTCGAATCGTTCCGGAGCGCCCTGGAAGACCGGCTGAAGAAAGAAGGAAAGTTGAAAATCATGCCGGACAAACTCAAGAACTTTGGGAACTTGGGCTAGTTGTTTTCTTCATAACCTACACAAAATAAAAGCTTTATTTTGTTAGACACAGGGACTTGTCTTTCCTCTCGCGTCCCAGTAGCCTATTGTGTCCCTAGGAGTTCCTACTTGGGACCTACTTCCATGGCATTCCAGCCCGGAAACCACAAAAGACGGTGAATCCAATGGCAGCCCGTACAAGTGCGAGCCGAAACGACTATCGTTGCAGCATCGAACGCAATCAGGGTGGCAAATATTGTGTGCGCGTCCAAGTTTATTACCCGAGGCATGCCTGGACGCTCAGTGTGTACTTCCTGGCTGGTTCGTTTGACAGGGCAATGAAGAAGCTCGAGGAGTCCCTGGACTTCTTGCAGAAGAACGAAGAAAAGCTGTGGTTCTGGGGCGTTGACCGGGCTGAGGATATGGGTTTCTCGGCGGAATTCCTGAAAGAGGCGGGGCTGAGGCTGGATCAGAGAACCGAGTTTCCGCGAAAGGCGACGAGTCTTTCGCTTGCTCCCGAAAAGGAAGTGCCTGCCTTTGTGCTTGGTCCGATACGACGGGGATTGGCGGAATTGGTGGATGCGCCGAGAGCCGCGCTGGCCGGCGACTAAGAAAGTCCCTTCAATCGCAGCCAGCGCCGGCGGCGGCTTCTTGTTTTCAGTAGAAAAACATCTACCTCAGCCCAAACAGCGTTACCTGGGGCTTATGTTCCCAATGGGCCTTGCTATACCAGAGTTCGACGTTGTCAATGACTCGGTGTTCCCCGGGCAATTCGATGGCGCGAGTCCGCTCGCCGTCAGGAATGACTGCACGGATCGAAAGTTCCTCTGATGTGCCATTACCGAAGTGAACTACGACGCGATCGAATTCTATGGCACCGCCACGAACTCGTAGCTGAATCGCGCGGAAATGACCGTCGTGCTTGCCGACGTGAATCTTGTCATGATCATGGTCGCCATCAACGTGAGACTCGCCTAGGTATATCCATTCCTCCGCATAGGCTTTGACGGTGATCATGCAAAGAAACAGCAAGCCGAATAACATGGTGATTCGCTTCTTGTTCATGGTTTCTCCTGTCGCACAAATGGTGTCGTACGGTTCGGGTCGTTGTCACAAACGACCCTTGGGTTGGCGCACCCTCCGTCGGCCTGTTGTTTCAGTGCACCAGGACGTTCTTTCATGAACCTACACCTATAACGAACATCGGCATAAGAAACTGAACCCAGAAGTTGCCTAAAAGTAGCGAGGCCTCCCTTTGGGAGGCCTCGGCGCGACTTCGATGTGATTGATGGGAGCTTACTTAGCTCTTTCAGCTTTGTCCGGCGGCGCTGGCCTTGGTGTTCGAGGGCGCGCTCATATTCGCCATCCACTCCGCGGCTCTGCGGTCCATTTCGTCCTGAGGGACGTCTTCTACGTGTGTAGAGATTCCCCAGTGGTGGCCGAACGGGTCAATCACTTTGCCGTAGCGATCGCCCCAGAACATCGTCGTTACCGGCATGCTGGGTTTGCAGCCCGCAGAGACAGCTTGATTGAAGAGCAAGTCTGCGTCCTCCACATATAGATAAAGACTGGAAGAAGGGAGCGCGCTAGGATCCGGCGCGACGGACATCTCTGGGTACTCGCCGCCGAGAAAAATGATGGAGTCGCCGATTTGCAATTCGGCGTGCATGACGTTGCCGTCGGGCGAGGGCATGCGCAACCTCTCCTTCGCACCGAGCGCAGTCTTGTAGAACTCTATTGCACGCGCGACGTCTTTGCAGGTCAAGGATGCTGTGATTGTGTGGAAACCCTCAGGAACGGCTTTCACTGCTGGACTCATAAGAACCTCTCAAGTGGAAAGATTTGGCGTGCTGATTGGGGCAGAGGTGGGAGTCCAACCCACACGCAGGGGAGTGGTTTACGCTTGCGGGAAAACGAAGTCAATAAGGAATCTCGATATTGGAGACACTTTACAAAGAATTTATGGAAGAAGCGCTGAAAGGCCCTCGTTCGGGAAGAAATTTGGATCAGAACGGCAAAGGCCGGATACGATTCGAGTCGTATCCGGCCTTTGTAATTGTAAGTTTGCTTAGAAGCTGAACCGCAGGCCGACCTGCATGACGCGGGGGTTGCCTTGAATAGCTGTGAAATTCGACCAGTTACTCGGAGGATTCAAGCCACGACGCGCCGGGTCGCGAGCTACGCCAATTCCCGTCCTGCTTCCGTCAATGGTGCCGAAAGGCTGGTAGTTCGCCACGTTGAAGACTTCCCAGCGAACCTGAAGGACTTGCTTTTCACTCCACGGCATCTGGAATGCCTTACTCAGTCCCAAGTCGCCGTTTGTGTATCCAGGGACGCGCAAATAGTTTCTTGGACCAGATTCTCCCGGATAGGCGTTGCGGAACCCTTGATACACCGTTTTTAGGTCGCATCCACTGCCACCGAAGAGCTTTGGTGCGCCTGTGCCAAAAGGATCCGGCGTTCCGACACGGGACGAGCAGGTGTGAATTGGAATGGTTGAAGTAACGTTCGCTTGAACGTTCCAGTTCGTTGCCCACCGAGCATCATCGAACGGCATACCCTGAGCTTCGGGTAGTCCTGTGTTCCAGCGGAAGATGCCGGAAAGTTGCCAGCCACCGAAGGCAGCTTGCATGAAGCCATTGCTATTGGACATGAACCTTCGGCCCTTGCCGAACGGCATTTCCCAAACCGCCGACGCATTGACTAAGTGTCGAATGTCAAAGTCGGAGTTCCCGTACCAATCGTGCTGACGAATTGGATTCACGATAAATGCGGCACCGAACGCGCTGAATGTCTGAAGGCCGGACGCATCGTCCAGCGAGTGGGAGTAAGTGTAGTTGAAGTCCATCGTGAACGTCTTCAGGCGCTGCCGCAGCGTAACCGTCATGCCTTGATAGTTGGAATTCCCGATGGTGCTCCAAGCAGAAAGCGCGCCGTACTGGGGCTGCGTAAATTTTGTGGCCAAACCGGCGTCGAAGAGAGCAAGGTCCACTTCCGCCTGGGCATCCGTCCAGTCGTTGCCCGCAAAGAACGCAAGCGGGTTCGAAGGAGTTCTGCTTTGCATTCCATAGAAGACTTGAGTCGGCGTCCAAGTTGAGGGAAAGCCGGCGTCGATGTTCGGGTCGCTATTAAAGAGATCTACGAGATTGGCAGGAAACAGGTTATCGAAGAAAGGTATCGAGGCGATTTGGTTGGTATTGACTCCCAGCTGCCGCTGTTTTTCCAACATTGTTCCAGCGGTGTACCAATCCATGCCGCTCTTGGGATCGCGGAGGTCGTTGAACGCGGCCACGTCGCGGCGCGCGAGCAAATGACGGGCCGATCGCCCAATATACGATACCGAAAGCGTTGTGCCCGCCTTGAACTGTCGTTCATAAGTCAAGTTCCAGACATATTCGGTTGGAGCTTGAAGCTTGGAGTCTATGCTGGACTCAATTCGTTCCCCTTGGTCGCTTGGTTGCTGAAGCGGGAATTGCAAGTTGGGTGGTACAACGACGTTAGGCAGGCCGTGTATATCCTGGTTGAAACTTGTAAACAACGGCGCCAGGCTGCCGGCGCTTGTATCATAAGTATTTGCGGGAGTGGTGTAGTTTGAAGTAAAGCCCAGCGTGTTGTTGAGGTCGAAGTCCACCGCCAAGGCTTGACCGTAGTAATCGTTGGTCAAAGCAAAGCCGCTGCGAATGGAGGATTTGCCGGAATCTCCAAATATCGAGTGGAAAAGACCGCTCGAAAAACTGGGCGACCATGCTACGGCAACCCGGGGCTGGAAATTGTTCTTGTCCCAGTTGTACATGGATTTGCCGCCGTTCGCAGGGCCAGAGCGATTAATTACAATCGGGTCCACGAAATTGTTGCCTTGCGAAGCAGCCGAAAGCCGCTCCTGGAAGTAAGTGCCGAGTGGAGTGGTGGGTTGCACTTCAAATCCCTGCGTCTCATATACCGGTCGCTCCAGGCTATAGCGCAATCCAAGTGATAGCGTGAGATGTGGACGAATCTTCCAAGCATCTTGCACATATCCGTCATAAGCCTGCGTGGCAAAGTTACGAGCAGTAGGGACGCCGGGATTGAGCAACGAACCGTCCTTTCCGAAGGTGAAATCGGCAGTGTATTGAGAATAGCGCCCGATAATGGCGGTGGCAGCGTTCTGAACCTCGTTAAAGGAGTTTAGCGATTGTCCGGCGTGTTCATCACCCTTGAGACCGTTGGCGCTCAGGTATTTCTGGAAGTCATCGGAAACATGCTCGCCGGCTCCCGCATAGAACGAGGGGTTCGTTATAGCATTGTCGAAGGCATTGGCGAAGCTCGTTCGCTGATTGTTCACCCTGCGAATGTTGGCACCGAACTGGAAGACATGCTTTCCATGGATCCACGAGAGGTCGTCCGTCCAGTTGTGGACGGGAGTTACACGGCTGAGGCCGTGAAGTTGGTTGTTCGGTTGGAAGACGAATCGAAAACTAATGTCGTTCCCGAAACTATCACCACCGGAAGTAAACGCTTGGCGAGTTAGGCCATAACGAAAATTGTTCACAAGATTGTTGCTGATCGTCCATGTATGACCGAAGGCGATTCCCGCTGGGTGACTCCAAATAAACGGGATAGGAGTATCGGGAAACGCCTCCAAGTGAGTAGGATCCGGGTCTGCTTGATTGTCGCTGATGTAGTTCAGGCGCACGAACACGTTTTGCTTCTTGTTCAGTACATAGTCAAAGCGGGCAAAGTGAGAGTTCAAACGCACCGGTTTGGGAGCATTAAAACGGAAACCGCTGGTGTTCAAGCCGTCTCCCACGGTTGTATCGTTCGCCGGATATTTAGCGGCAGCATCTGCCAGCGCCGAAAGCGCGGCAGGATTGATGCCCGCGTCTGCGTATGCCTGCTGATTCTGCGCAAGACTTAGCGAAGCTGGAGCGATGGAGTTGCAAGCGGGATCAAGGCAGTAGGTGTAATTGATGATGCCTTGGCCCAGGCTTGGTAAAGGCACAACCTCAGTTACTGGCTTGGCCGTGGCTTCACGTCGCCCTTCGTAACTATAGAAGAAGAACAACTTGTTCTTGACGATCGGCCCACCCACAGCGCCCCCAAAGGTGTTACGAACGAGCTTTGTGCGATCCACGCCTGCGGCATTGCTGAAGAAATCATTCGCTTCGAACAGAGAACCCCGATAGAACTCGAAAAGTGCGCCATGCCATGCATTTGAGCCGGACTTAGTAACCAGGTTGATTTGCGCTGCGGAGGATCGCCCTTCGTTTGCATTAGCATTAACCGTAGTGACGCGAAACTCTTCGATTGCCTCTGCATTTAGCCGGAGCACGGGACTTGCGATATCGCTGCTCTGTGCTTCGTTGATATCAATACCGTCAAGAGTGATGTTGGATTGGTCGCTGCGGGCACCAGCCACATAGCCGTCCGGGGTTACACCCGGTTGCAAAGTAAGCAGTGCGAGCACATTGCGCCCTTCCAAGGGCAGTTGGGTAATCTGCTGAGCAACCATGGTATTTCCCAATGTCGCATCTTGGGTATTGATCTGGACTGCGGAAGAGGATGCTTCGACCTGAACGGTTTCCGTAACGCTTCCTACCTCTAACCTGACGTCAAGAGTAGTTACATTGTCCACCAGCGCATGTACGTGGCGGAATTCGGCCTTGCGGAAGCCGGGAGCTTCCACTGTAAGGTCATAATCGCCAATAGGTATCAATTCGAAGCCATAGCCGCCAGTCGCAGTCGATTCTTGAGACCTTGAGAAGCCCGTGGCGATATTCTTAATATTGACGGTCGCGTGTCCCACGGCGGCACCCTGTGAGTCAGTGATGGTGCCTCGGATCGTTGTGGAACCGCCTTGACCCCAAGCGTTGGATTGAGCAATTAGGCAAACGAGGATAAGAGCAAGCCCGGCAAAAACATTACGACCAGAAAAGCGCATTGATAATCCCTCCTGAGTCGCCAGGAGGTGGCAAGCCGTGCGGACACACCAACACGCGGAATACGAAGGAGAATCTAGCTGAAAAAAAGATAGCGCCCCGAAATCAGAGGGCGCACCACCATCCCCGTCGTACCCACTGCCACCACAAAGCGTTGCGGAACTAAATAGTCCTTGTAAGAACACAAGTCAAGAGATTTCTGTACATAAAGCTTAGGTGGAGAGAATCCAAATTTTTAACTAATACGTTTTAAGTTTGAGAATTTAAGGGTAGTTAATACTGAATAGAAACTACCTCAGAGCGGTTTCGGATGCGCCGCGAGCGCTTCGCGGAACGAGTTTAAGTTGGACTTGTCCACGACGGCCGTGCCCGTATCCACCCACTTCGGCAGTGGAGATGAGGGAGCTGTGCGCCATTCCTTGAATTCGTGCACGGCATTGTGGTGAAGGTCGTCCGCGAACTTCAGGCTGTAGTAGCTCATGACGTAGGGTTTTTGCGTAATCGTGGCGGTAATCACGCCGCGTTCAATCCAATCGAGCGTAGCGGGGTCTTTGTCGAACGCGACGATAGGAATTTTCCCCTGCAGGTCCAGACGGTGAAGTGCTTCCGCGGCGCCCGAGCCGCCGGATGCCTCGAGGCACAGCACGCCGTCGAAGCTGGCTTTACCTTTGATCAGCGCAGAAATACTGTCATTGGCGACGCGCGGATCTCCGTTGTCGTCGAGCGTCTGAATCACTTTCACGCCTGGATACTTATTCAGTGCGTCGTTCACACCGCGGACGCGCTCATCAAGATTGAGCTGGCCGGGAATAGTCACGAGAACAATCTGTCCCTTGCCTTTCAGAATTTCAGCGATGCGCCTGCCGCTTTCTTGTCCCGCCCGAAAATTATCCGTGCCGACGAAGAGGACGCGTTTGGATTCCGGAGCGTCGGAATCCATTGTGATTACAGGTATGCCTTGTGTGACGGCTGAGCCGATCGCTTCCTGGAACAACTCGGGCCGTGAGACGGAAATCAAAATTCCTGCCGGATTTTCGCTGACTGCTTTTTGAAAAGCCCGCAATTCCTCTTGTGGATCGAAATTTTCCGGGCCGACGAGTTCCGCCTTGACACCCATCTGTTGAGCGACGTCGCGAAGGCCGGCTTCTGCTTCCTGCCAATACGGCAGTTTCACAGTTACGGCGACAAGTACGTAACGCTCTTTCTCTTCGTGATATGGCTTCTGGCAGGATGCTGCGCCCAGGATCGCGCAAATGGACAAAACAGACACAAGCGTGCGACGGCTTCGCATGGGAGCCCTCCTCAATGGGAATCTCTTCGTTCAGCGAACATTGTTGAGCTACCGGGGATAAGTCAGACGCGGACGGGGGAAGCCTACCACAGTCAGGCGGGGAGGGAAGCAATAAGAAAAGAAAAGCCCCGCTCTGTTTGACGAAAGAGAGCGGGGAAAGGATTCTGTCAATAAAGCGTGGACGAAGGAGCGAAACTATTCGGCTCTTTTCACTACGGCACAAGCAATTCGCGCCGGCGACGCGGAAGCGCCCGGTGCTCCGACGGCGTGAATCACGATCGAAGTACCACCGTTGCTGAAAATGGAATTCGGTTGGTCTCCAAAAGAGACGTTGGGAGCGACGACGCTAACGTGAGCCGTGCCGTCCGCAGCGACGATCAGCATGAAGTCAGGAATGTCGCCCGCGGGCATGGAGCCTTGGCTGTGGTCCATCTGCCCGGCAGGACTGAAGTGAGGTCCCGCGGACTTGAAATCCGGCGCTTCGCACTTCGCCACCTGGTGAATGTGGATGGAGTGATCGCCGGCAGGCAAACCCTTAATGTCCAACTTGATTTTCACACCCTTTGGCGCTTCGGAAAGTGTTGCGGTGCCAACGGTCTGGCCTTCACTGTTCTTGAATTCGCTTGTGACTGGTTTGGATGCTGCTTTTGGATGATTTTCCTGTGCTGCGACTCCGGAAACGGCCACAAAACAGAGTGCGGCGACACACAAGGACAGATTGCGAGCGACGAGCTTCATGCGGACACTCCTATGACTCAATCTTAGGTGAATGATTTTCGCCCCTGCGGGGGCGGTCACCTAAGTCTAGCCGTGAGTGCGGGGAACAAGTGACGCGTGTCACCAGAGGGTTATCAGCCAGGCATAGAACCAGGGGCGGTGCGTCAGCGGTAAAACTGCGGGAACTCGCGCTTCAGCAATTCGAGTTTCGGCATGTCCATCGCGCGGATATAGCCGTCATCCGGATGCTTGACGAGATAATTCTGGTGGTAGTCCTCCGCATCGTAGAAGACTTTGTAAGGAATGACCTGCGTGACGACGGAGTGTTTGTACACTTTCGCTGCATCAAGCTGCGCGATGTACGCCTCGGCGACCTTCTTCTGCTCTTCCGTCGTGTAGAAGATTGCAGAGCGGTATTGCGTTCCGATGTCCGGTCCCTGGCGATTCTTTTGCGTGGGGTCATGCACCACGCCGAAGAAAACCATCAAGAGTTGCCCGTACGTGATGCGCGATGGATCATAAACAACGTGCACGCTCTCCGCATGACCAGTCGAGCCCGTGCAAACAAGTTGGTAGTAAGGATGTTCGACAGTGCCGCCGCAGTAGCCAGCCGTGACTTTTTCAACGCCGATTACGTGTTGGAACACGGCTTGCGTGCCCCAGAAGCATCCACCGGCAAAGACCGCTATTGCCTGCGCCGGCTTATCGGCGAGTGGGGAATCCACACTTGGCGTAGGTAGTGGCGCGGATGGATGACTCGTTGGTGCCGAAATCGCGCGAACGGCGGACCAGATCACAAACACAACAAAAGCGACCCCGAGTAGAATGCGAGCGAGAGTCGGAGGCCTAGTAGAGAGTTCCATGGTTCTATCCAGCGTACTCTAACAACCTGCATTCAACAATTACGTCAAACTCTTAGTGTTGGATGAGGCCGGCAGTTTGAATAGAGCAGTCTCGGTATGTAAGGAAGGCTTCGAAACGCACGCCTGATTTGCGGCATCATAGTGATGAAAACGAGCTCGACCAGGAGAGATGCAGATGAGCGGATTTTTTCGAATGATGGCAGTTGCGGGAGCGCTGACGATGGCTCTGCCGGGGCTTTCAGCTGCTCAAGTGACCCACGGGAAAAAGCCGGATTTACCTAAGCCGTTCGCCACGCAGTCCGCCGGAAACGGCCCGGACGAAATCAAACGCCCTGACGGATTCTTGCCCTCTGTGCCGAATGGGTTTCACGTCAATGTCTATGCGGAAGACTTCAAGACGCCGCGGTGGATGTTCGTCGCTCCGAACGGCGACCTTTTTGTGGCGGAATCGGGAGCCGGAAGAATCGAGATTCTGCGTGACCCAAAGCAGATCGGTAGCGCGCAGGAACGAGAGACGTTCGCCAGTGGACTGCATTATCCATTTGGAATTGCGTTCCATGACGACTACGTGTACATCGGAAATACGAACGAAATCGTTCGCTATCATTACGACCCAAAGACTTCCAAGCGCACCGGCGAATCGGAACACGTACTCGATGTGCCCTCCGGTGGCCACTCAACGCGATCGCTGGCGATTGCGCAGGACGGAAAACACTTGCTGATCGGTGTTGGGTCCGCCGGAAATATCGAGGCAGACGACCCACCGATTCGCGCGGCGATTACCATCTGCGATTTAGACGGAAAGAACGGGCGGCAGTACTCGACAGGTCTGCGAAATCCGGTTGGACTGGCATTGAATCCGACGACCGGACAAATCTGGACCTCGGTAAACGAGCGAGATGAACTGGGTGACGACTTGCCGCCGGACTATTTTACATCCGTGCAGGACGGCGGATTTTACGGCTGGCCATACAGTTATATCGGTTCGAACATCGATCCGCGCGTGAAGCAGGAAAAACCCGACCTTGTTGCGCGAGCGATCATTCCTGACGTTTTACTTGGCGCGCACGTTGCTCCATTGCAGTTTGCGTTTTATACGGGGAAGCAATTTCCGGAGAGCTATCGTGGCGGCGCATTCCTTGCGGAACACGGTTCATGGAACCGCGCAAAGCGCGCGGGCTACCAAGTTGCGTTCATCGGATTCAAAGACGGGAAAGCCTCCGAGGATCCTGCCCTTTTCCTGACCGGATTTGTGCCGGATGCCAGCAAAGGCCTTGTGTATGGCCGCCCCGTGGGCGTGGCCGTTCTACCGGATGGATCGCTAGTCGTTGCCGATGACGGGCCCGGAATCATTTACCGCATTAGCTACGGAAAATAAATTTAGCTTACGGTGAGCGTGAGGGAAATAGTTTGCGGCGGTAGGTTGCTTGCCGCTGCGCTCACAGTAATCGTGTACGTCCCCTTCGGCGTGACAACCGTTTGCGTTGGCGGCGTAATCACATTGCTGCCATCTTCCTAGATAGATAACATGTATAGATAGGTTAAAGTGACAAGCGTAGCTGTTCCATTTTGGAACAAGCCTGCAACGCAGCGTTTACCGGACGTTCATTTAGCTTTAACAAGCCCCGGTCTACTCTCCGGGGCTTATGGAACCTGTCAAACTGGATGTTCATGTGAAAGAAAGCAACAACGGCACTCCGTCCGTTGCCAAACTCGACGGCAGGCTGGTGCTCGAAACGGTCACTGAATTCCTGCAAACGATGAGGCCACAGACTTCACCGAGCCTCGTCCTCGACATGAGCGGGGTGTCGTTCCTTGATTCCGCTGGAGTTGGCGCGCTGGTGCAGCTCTTTGTGCACCGGCGCAATCAGGGACAAAAGTTTGCGCTGGCCGCGCTGACGGGGCAGGGAACCGCGGTGATGCAGGTTTCTGGGTTAGTAAAGCTGTTGCCGATTTTTGCTTCCGTCGCGGAAGCAGAACAACCGCCAAGCTAAGCCTGGGCGTCCTTCAAAATTTTCACTAATTCCGCTGCGGCATAAGGCAGGCGCGCTCCTCGGCGGGAAACCAGATAGACATGGCGCGGCAAGTTCAACTGTCGCACCTTCACTTCCTTCATCCAGCCGTGATCGATTTCCCATGCAACGCACATGCGCGGGACGATCGCCACGCCCATCCCCATTTGCACGAATCGCTTGATGCTCTCAATCGTCGGCAGTTCTGTCGGCATGTTGAGTACGGTCCGATTGCGCGCGAAAAGCTCGATCACGCGTCGGCGGAACGGTGATTCCACAATATGTGCGACGAAGGATTCGCCGCCCAGATCGGCAACGTCCACTTCACGGCGTTTCGCCAGCGCATGCTTTGGTGGAACAACGAGCGTCAATTCGTCTTTAAGGATTTCAGTCGCGTGTAACTGCGGATCGCGTGGCACATAGGAGATAGCTCCCAGATCGAGCCGGTAGTTCAGCACCTCGTGTGGAATGTCGCGGGAAAACATGCGATGGACGCGAATTTGAACGCCGGGATGCAGTTCGCGAAACTTTGCAATTGCCGGCATAAGCGCATGAATCGAGCTTTCGTTCACGCCAAGGGACAGCTCGCCACGCTGCAGGCCCTCTAGCTCACTCAGGCCTTTTTTCACTTCGTCGCGCAAATTAATCAGGCGCTCGGCGTAATCCTTCAGAAGAGTTCCTGCGTCCGTCAGCCGAACCGGCCGGGCGCCGCGCACAAAAAGCTTTTGCCCAAGGTCATCTTCGAGCTTCCGAATCGCCAGGCTAACCGCGGGCTGCGTGCGGTAGAGCCGTTCGGCGGCACGGGAAAAACTGCCTTCACGCGCGACCATTAAGAAGACTTGGAGTTCGCTGAGGTCCATGGTATGAGCCAGAAGCATTATAAGGCAGGATTATCAAATGCAGAACAAAGATAAATTTGACCGCAGGGTACTGAATTTGCGTTACTTGAGTTAAGGGAGACTCCATGGACGTAGTGCGCATCTTTGATACGACCCTGCGCGACGGCGAACAGTCGCCCGGCTTCTCCATGAATACGGAAGAAAAGATCCGTATGGCGAAGCAGCTTGCCGCCTTGAACGTGGACGTTATCGAGGCTGGCTTCCCGATTTCCTCCAAGGGCGACCTCGAAGCGGTTCAGGCCGTGGCAAAAGAAGTTCGCACCGTGCCGATTGCCGCGCTAGCTCGGGCCAAGAAGCATGACATTGACGCCGCTATTGAAGCGCTTAAGCCCGCTGCGGCTTCGCGGCTGCATATTTTCCTGGCGACCTCCGACCTTCACCTTCAGGTGAAATTGAACATGACGCGCGAACAGGCGCTTGAGGGGATTGGCTCGATGATTCGCTATGGCCGCCAGCATGTCGGCGAAGTCGAATTCTCCGCCGAAGACGCGGGACGTACGGACATCGAGTATCTGTGCGAGGTCTGCAAAACCGCCGTGGAGGCGGGCGCGACGATTTTGAATCTGCCGGATACAGTCGGATACGCTGTGCCAGAAGAATATGCCGCGATGTTTCGCCGAGTGCGCGAGTATCTGGGAGATGATCCGAACATAATCCTAAGTGCGCATTGCCATGACGATCTCGGTCTCGCCGTTGCAAATTCACTGGCGGCAGTCCGCGCAGGCGTTCGCCAGATTGAATGCACCATCAATGGAATCGGCGAACGCGCGGGAAATGCCTCGCTCGAAGAAATCGCTGTAGCTCTTGCCGTGCGCAAGGAAAGTTTTGGCGCGCAGACGAATATCCAGCTCAACCAGCTTTTTCCAGCGAGCCGCTTACTGACGGAAATTACCGGAGCGCAGGTGGCGCCGAACAAGGCAGTCGTTGGGGCGAATGCCTTCGCCCACGAAGCCGGAATTCACCAGGACGGAATCATCAAGAATCCACTAACGTACGAAATCATTTCGCCGGAAAGTGTGGGCGTTCCTTCGCGTTCTCTAGTGCTCGGAAAACATTCCGGACGCAACGCGCTGCGCACCACACTCAAGGATTTGGGATACGTCGCGAACGACGCTGAGCTTGCGGAAGTCTATCGGCGCGTGACGGCGCTGGCGGACCAATCAAAAACTGTGAGCATGCGCAACATTGTGGCCATCGCGCATGAAGTGATGCGCCGCGGCGGCGCGGGGCCGGTCGCGGCGGAAGCGACCTCCGCTGCGTAAGCATTTTTCCCACGATTTTTCTCAGGCATTTCGGGGAAGTCCATGAAGAAAACCATCGTGCTGCTGCCGGGCGACGGCATAGGTCCGGAAGTCACACGGGCTGCGGCTACCGTACTACGCGAGTGCGCTCACGAGTTCCATCATCAATTTGATTTTGAAGAGCATCCTGTCGGGGGTGCGGCGATTGACGTGACCGCAACGCCTCTGCCAAACGCCACGCTCGACGCTTGCAAGAAAGCCGACGCGGTTTTTCTGGGAGCAGTCGGCGGCCCCAAATGGGATTCGCTGCCGGTTGGGAAGCGGCCAGAAAGCGGTTTGCTCGCACTACGACAAGGCATGGGGTTATACGTGAACGTGCGGCCGGTGAAGCTTCTGGAGCCATTGCGCGGGATGTCACCGCTCAAACCGGAACGGCTCGGCGATCTGGATATTGAGATTGTCCGCGAATTAGCCGGCGGAATTTACTTCGGCGAGCGGGGCAGCACGAACGAAGGCGGCAAAGAACGCGCGTGGGACACGGAGTCCTACTCGGCGCAAGAAGTGGAGCGCATCGCCGCGTTTGCCTATACACGCGCCGAAAATCGTTCGCGCCGGCTGTGCTCCGTGGACAAAGCAAATGTCCTGGCGAGTTCGCAGCTTTGGCGCCGCACCGTGACCGCGATGAGTGCCGCGTATCCCTCCGTCAAACTCGAGCACATGTACGTGGACAACGCTGCGATGCAGCTTACGTTGAAGCCCTCGCAGTTTGACGTGATGCTGACGAGCAACATGTTTGGCGATATCCTGAGCGACGCAGCGGCAGCACTCGTTGGCTCCATCGGACTGATTCCTTCGGCCAGCTTCGGCACCACCGCACCGCTCTTTGAGCCAATTCACGGCTCCGCGCCGACCCTGGCGGGAACGGATTCCGCGAACCCCATCGGCTCAATTTTAAGTGCGACTATGATGCTTCGCGACGCGTTCGGGCTTTCACTGGAAGCCGACTGGATCGAACAGTCCGTTGTGCGGGTGCTCCAGGCTGGATACCGCACGCCGGACCTAACCGTCCCCGGCGCGAAAAACGTGGGAACCACTGGGTTTATGGAGATTTTGCACGTCGAGTTGCAGCGAACCCTAGAGCACGCGGAGCGCTACGGCTGGGGTGTCTAAGTTTCTTTTATCCCGCTTGCAAAAGCCCGTTTTGCGATAGAGAATCCTAGGCTTCCGAGGTCCCCCGGAATGCGCTGGACACGCCTATTCTTGCTTGGGCTCGCATCCATTTATCCTCTCTACTGGATGTCGCAATTCGTCCTGTTCTTCCTCCCCGCATCGCTGCATGCACTATTCCAGCGCTTGCCTCTTACGGTTGTGGATATCTCTTACCTCCAAGCCACGGCTGTGTCGGGAAAATCGGATTCGCTTCCTGCAGGTATCGAGTCGCTTCTCTTCGCAATGCTCTTTTCTGTCGCCATTTGGTATCTGCGAGGTGACAAATTCTTGACCGGCGGGTTGGCGATAGTGGTCCTGGGCCAATCGGCGCTCTTGCCATTTTTGAGTCAGCTCTTTTGGACGGGCCGCGTCGAGCCGTTAACAATTTCCGGACTTATCATGGCAATGGGTCTGATTTGCTTTGGACTGTATCGAATCCTTCGCAGGACTGGCGGCGCGGATCTTGTGGACCGGCTTGCGCTGCTCAGTTTACTTGCTGTGCTGCCTCAGGCTGTGCTGTGGCTCGCCTTTCGCATGCACTATCCGTTCTTCGGGACGAAGTTCTTGCTGATGCTGCTTGCGCCGCTCTATTTGGGTGCGCTGATCGCCTCCGCACTTCCTCATAATCTGGCGCGCGATTTGGCCAACGCGATGCGCCCCCCTGCGCCGTTGGTTGAAATTGCTACAAGCTTGGTCGTTGCGAGCCTGCTTTTTGCGGCAATCGGGCTCGCCACGCACTCGAGCGAACGGCAACATTCGATTGCCGCGCGTGCCGTTCGTTTGGCTCGACCTGGCTGACAATCGCCTGGCACGCCTTGCGATAACCCGCCTGGAATGATATTTTTGCCATGGACTGCAATGGGGTCCGCTCCCGGAAGATCTGCGGCGCGGTGCCGTCGAGGGCATTGAACCGGGCAAACGCGCACCGGCGGAGCAGTCAGTTGTCCCAAATGTTCCAGACCTAGATAGGTGCGAATAAGTATCAACCCAAACTGTTCGGAGTGTCTTGCAGCGCCAGTTTTGCGCGCATAGGTCCAGGCCAGGAATGCCGAATCTCGTCTCCCAATCGGAAAAGAACCTGCCGCCCTCAGGCGCGGCTGCGCCAGTCTATTGGCGCGTGGAAGGCTCGCTGCTTGAGCTGAGCGCCTTGCGGCAGGTCGGATTTTTTACCTGGCATGCACAGAGTTTTGCGGAGCGCTGGGGACGCCGCGCCGGTATGACTGCGATGGCCCTTCTCCGTCCCGTTGCCTACATCGCCGGTCGCAAATTTGCTACGCGATTGCTCTACGCGCCGTTGCGGGGAGTGACGCGCGACCGCCTTGACCTGCTCGGCGAGGAATATTTCCACTACATTCTAAAGCCGAAATTGCGGCGCGGTGCCGTTGAAAAATTGCAGGAAAGTCTAGCCAATGGACAGCAAATTGTTCTCGTCGGTCAATCACTTGACCACGTGCTGCGGCCGCTCGCTCTTCATCTTGGCGTGGGACGGTTCATTTCGAATCGGATGGAATTTCGCGATGGCGTGGCGACCGGGCGTTTACTCAACCCAATTGTGAGGCCCCGCGGACCGTTTGCGTGGATTGCCAGTGGTTCGACGGACGGTCGGCTCTCAGCAGAAAAGCTGGCCGTGAACCTTGCATGGAAAGATCCGAATTCTGCTGTGGGGACAATCCAAACTTCCGTGCGTCCGGACTCATCCATCGCGCGAACGGTTGTGCTCTTTGATGCTGCTCCTCGTGTCGAGCACCTTTCCGTCAAAGAAAGCCTTTCCGGAAAACATTTGATGTTGATCGGCGTGACGGGCTTCATCGGCAAAGTGTGGCTCGTGGATTTGCTGCAGCAAGTTCCAAATATTCGCAAGATCACGCTGCTGATTCGCAGAAACCGCACAACCACTGCGCAGCGGCGCTTTGAAAAAATCGTAGAGGAATCTCCGACGTTCGATCCGTTGCAAGAAATTCACGGACGAGCGCTGGGTCAATTTCTCAAGGACAAAGTCGAAGTTGTCGAAGGCGACGTCAGCGCCGCTGGGCTCGGTCTCGAACCCGCAACGCGTGAACGCTTGGCAAAGTCCCTTGACGTCGTCGTGAACAGCGCAGGATTGACGGATTTCAATCCCGATCTGCGCGAAGCCTTGGCTTCCAACGTGGATTCGACTGTGCACCTAGTCGATTTTCTGCGTTCCTCCGATCACGGCGCTTTGATGCACCTGTCCACGTGCTACGTCGTTGGCAAACGCGACGGCCGCGTGCAGGAAGAGCTGAGCGAGAATTACAATCCCGCCGGAGATGTTCGCTTTGATTCCGAGCGCGAAATCGAATCCATGCGCGCGCTGATTCAAAGCGTCGAAGAACGTGCACAAGGCAAGGAATTGGCACGCGCTCTGCGCCGTCAGGCGTTGGGCAAGGGCGCAGACGAATCGAAAGTGGAAGCAGACCAACTAGAAGGCGTCGTCAGGCGCAACCGTCTCCGCTGGGAGCGCAATCGCCTCGTGCGCGCGGGAATGAAGCGCGCGCAACGGCTCGGCTGGCCGAATACGTACACATTCACAAAGAGCCTAGGCGAGTCCATCCTCGCGCGGCGCGGCAAAGATTTGCCGATTGCGGTTGTGCGGCCTTCGATTGTGGAAAGCTCCACGCGCTCGCCCTTTTCTGGTTGGAATGAAGGCATCAACACCTCGGGTCCGCTCTCTTATTTACTGGGCACAAATTTCCGTCAGCTTCCATCGAATGAAAAAAAATGCCTCGACGTGATCCCAGTGGACATGGTTTGCCGTGGCATGACCCTGATTGCAGCCGCGCTCGTCCAGCGAAAAAACGCGCGTATGTATCAGCTCGCGACCTCCGGCATCAACCCCTGCAACATGGGCCGCAGCATTGAGCTGACAGGTCTCGCCCACCGCAAACACTACAAGACGCAACAAGGTATCGACCACTGGTTGAAAGTGAAATTCGAAACCATTCCGGTTTCGAAGCAGCGCTACGAGCGCCTTTCCATTCCGATGCAGAAGGCAGTCGTCAGCGGCATCAATCGCGCCGCGGAAATCTTGCGTTTCAAAAAATCACCCCTTGCGAAAGCCGAGCGCGATCTGAATCGTGCGGAAAAGCTCATCGAACTCTACGAGCCGTTCATTCTGCACAACGAGCACGTATTCGAATGTGAAAACGCGCGCCTGCTTTCCTCCGCGCTCAGTCCAGAAGAGCGCAAGATTTTCGCTTTCGATCCCGAGTCCATTGATTGGTGGGACTACTGGATCAATGTCCACATCCCCGCGTTGCGCCGCTGGTGCTACCCGCTGATGGAAGGCCGTCCGCTGGAGTCGCGCCCGCCGCGCCAGATGGAGTGGAGCACGGAACAAATCGCCGCTCGAGCGCTGTCCGGAACTGGAAAGAGCGCCTAGACCCATGGCGATTTTTCTTACGGGTTCGACGGGCTATTTGGGGAGTTATCTGGCGGCCGGGCTTTTTACCGGCCATCGCGATTCGCTCAATCTTCTGGTCCGCGCGAAATCTGAACAGGAAGCTCGTGAGCGGTTGTGGCAATCGCTTCAGCTCCATTTTGAATTCCCGGAATTTCGCGACTATCTCGCAACGCGTGTTCGAATTTTCCGCGGCGACCTCACCAGCGATCGGTTCGGCCTTTCCGATGATGAATATCACAAACTCGTGGACACCACCGATTCACTCATCCACTGCGCTGCCTCACTCAACCGGAAATCCGAAAAACAATGCTTGAACGTCAATTTGCGCGGTTCGCTGGAAGTTATCCAGCTCGCGCGACGCGTTCAAAATCGCAACGGCATGCGCCGCTATTCACATGTTTCGACCGTGGCTGTGGCGGGCACGCGCCAGGACGAAGTCGTGCGCGAAGACGAATCAATTGACTGGACGCGCTCCGATTACGATCCTTATGCGCGCACCAAGAAATTCTGCGAGCACATGGTTCACCAGCTTCTGCCCGATGTCCCGCGAACGATTTTCCGCCCCGCAATCGTCCTCGGCGACAGCCGCAGGCCCGAAACGACGCAGTTCGACATGGTGCAGGCTTTCAGCGTGCTCGCAAGCCTACCGGTTTTGCCTCTGCGGCCAGACGACCGCGTGGATATTGTCCCCGCGGACTATGTCAGCAAGGCGATCGTCAAGATTCATCAAAAGGAATCCGCGGCCCACAATACGTACCATCTCTCCTCCGGCACGGGATCGCAAACCTATCGCGAGCTGACCGACGCACTCGCCAAAGACGGCGGCTGGCGCAAACCGATGTATGTCTCCTCGCTCGGCTCGCCCTTTTCCGGAACGATGAACTGGCTTTCGAAGAAAAAAAGCGGCATCGGACGTGGCGCATCGCTGCTCAAGGTTTTCTGGCCCTACTTAGTTTGGAATACGGTTTTCGATAATTCTCGAGCGATGGCAGAATTGGGCGGAGAAGCGCCGGCGAAATTTTCATCGTACGCGTACCCGCTCTTGCGATTCAGCCGCGCGAATCGTTTCAAGTATCCGGCAAAGCCGTGGCCGGCGGAAAGCGTAGCCGCAAAGAGCGCAACGGGGAGTTCCGCAGCATGACGGATTTTTTGCTCGTGATGTGGGTAAGCGCGCTCATCGAGCTGACGCGCCTGCAATGGATGTTGGGCGGCGGCACGCGCTGGCAGCCCGGTGAAAAGCTAAAACTCCTCTTTGCCGGATACAACGGCACGCGCAACACCGGCTCCGATGTGCGCGTGAATGAAATGCTTCGCCAAATACGCCATGTGCTCGGCGCAGAAAATACCGACTTCAGCGTGATGTCGCAAAATTTCGACCGCACCCGGGGTTATTTCGAAGGCACGAAACAGGTTCATCTGCCGGACGTCTTCCCCCCATTTCTGTATCGCGAAACCAGAAAAAATCATGGTGTCATCGCCTGCGAAGGCTCGATGTTCAAGAGCAAGTTTGCCAACGCCCTGACAACTATGATGATTGGTTCGCTCGGCTTCGCCTCCTCGGAAAACAAGATTTCCGTAGGCTATGGCGCCGAAGCCGGGCACATGGATTCCCTCATCGAAAAAATGTGCGCGAGCTACGTGCGAGATTCGCTGGTCATCACGCGGAATCCGGAATCGCAGACGGTGCTCGGCAAGCTTGGCATTTCCACGGAACTCGGCACGGACACTGCGTGGACCTTCGAACCGCTGCCCGCCGCTTATGGCCGCAAAGCGCTGCGCGAAGCGGGCTGGGACGAAAAAACGCCAGTGCTGGTTCTCTGTCCGATTCATCCGTTCGTTTGGCCTGTGAAAGCCTCGATCGCGAAGTATCTGGCGCGCGTCACGACAGGTGCTTTCAAAGAAAGCCAATATCGCACCGTTTATTTTCATGAATCGGGCGCCGAAGTTGACCGAAAATATCGGAAATACATAAACGGTTACATCGAAGCCACGAAAGCCTTCCAACAAAAGCATCGTGTCTTTACTGTCCTAGTCGCCATGGAACGGCTCGACGCCGTCGCCTGCCGCGACATCGCCGCGCAAATCCCCGGCACTCCGATTTTCACCTCAGACGATTACGACATGTTCCAGCTTGTTTCGATCCTGCGCCAGTGCGCGTATATGGTTTCCTCGCGCTATCACGGAATCGTCACCTGCATGCCGAGCCTCGTTGCGTCGGCGGGCGTCACGATGGACGAACGCATCCGCAATTTGATGCGCGAGCGCAGCCATCAGCACCTTTTCCTGACCGTGGATGATCCGGATCTCGGGCCAAAGCTTTTGCAAATCATGGAAACGCTCGTCGCGGAAGCGGATTCGGTTCGCGATGGAATCGCTCGCACCGTCGTCGGCAACCTAAAAGTGATGGCGCGCATGGGGATCATTCTCGAAGACGTCGTCCGCCGCCAATATCCGGAGTTTCCGTTGCGCAGTGGAGTTCGCAGTTGGGAAGAATATCTCCCGCCGCTGAGCGAAACCCTGCTGGGCCTTGCCGAACGCTACGACACTTCGGATGCCGCGATGGCCGCGGCGCGCTGAACGCCGATGCCGAATTTCCTCGAAACAATTTTCACCCAGTTGCAGCGCTCCGCGGACCGCGTCGTCCTGCGCGAAGTACGCGGTGAACAGATTATTTCCATCACCGGCAAGGAACTGCTCGAGCGTGTGCAGCGCGCGCGATCCTATTTGCGCGCCCGCGCAATTCGGCCCGGCGATCGCTGCGCCCTGCTCGGCGCGAATTCCATCCAGTGGATTGCTTGCGACCTCGCGCTGATGGCAGAAAAAGCCATCGTTGTGCCGCTGTATTCGCGCCAAGCTGCTACAGATCTCGTTGGCATGCTTAAGGATTGTGGTCCGCGTTTGCTATTAACCGGCGATGAAACCCTCGGTGCAGCCGTCACCAACGCATGGCCCGAGGCCCCATCCATCGTGCACTTTGACGATGCGATTCGTGGCAAATCCGCCGATCCCCCAACCGATAAAGCGCCGTTGCCACGAAGCGAGGACGACCTTGTCACTATCATCTACACCTCCGGCACTTCCGGAGAGCCCAAGGGCGTTTGCCTCACCACAGGGAACCTGACGCACATGACCGGCTGCACCACAGAGCGCCTCCAGCAGTTGATGGCAGGCCACCGTGAGCCCGATCGCGTCTTCCATTACCTTCCGTTGAATTTCGCCGCTTCCTGGATCGTGATGCTCTCCGCGCTGAAGCGCGAAAGCGAATTCACGCTCTCAACGGACTTGAACAAACTTGCCGATGAGATTCGCATCGCGGCGCCAAACTATTTTTTGAACGTCCCGACTTTGCTTGAGCGTGTGCGCCGCGGCGTTGAGGAAAATATCGCAAAGCAGGCCGCGCCGATTGGTTACCTCTATGCGCGGGCAAAAGAAGCCTGGCAACGCCACAACGCAGGACAGAGGCGCGCGTTCAACGCCTTTTGGATGGCTATGGGAAAACTGCTCATCTTCGGTAAAATCAAAGCCCGCTTCGGTTCGCACTTGATGGCGCTGATCTGCGGCTCCGCGCCTCTCGCTCCGGAAACGCAACAGTTTTTTCTGATGCTCGGAATCCCTGTAATGCAGGGCTACGGCCTGACGGAAACCACTGGCATCTGCACACTCGATGATCCCCGCATTCCAGTCGAGCCCGGTCACGTCGGCCAGGCCGTGCCCGGAATCGAGATGCGCATCGGCGAAAACGAGGAAATTCTCGTGCGCGGACCGAATCTCTTCGTCGGCTACTGGAATCGCCCTGAAGAAACAGCCAAAGTGGTGAAAGACGGCTGGTTTCACACGGGCGATCAAGGCGAAGTCAACGTCGGCGGCAATTGGCGCATCATTGGCCGCATCAAAAACCTCATCATTCTGAATTCCGGCCACAACATCGCGCCCGAACCGATTGAAGATCGCGTTATGGAATTGCTCCCCGGCGCGCAGCAGGTCGTGCTCGTCGGCAACGGCAAAGGATATTTGTGCGCGCTGGTCACAGGTAGTGTCACGGATGCTTCTGTGCAAGCCGTGCTCGACAGAGTAAATCCCGAGCTGCCGCATTACCGCCAAATTCGCAATTTTGTCGTGCTCGGCGAACCCTTTACGACGGAGAATGGCTTGCTCACCGCCAATGGCAAGCTGAGGCGCGACGCCATCAGTGCCCGCTTCGCCGCGGAAATTGGCGCCGTGTATGGAAGGAAAGCGACGGCATGAAGAGTTTTTCCGGCAAAGCGCTGCGTTGGGAATGGCGCGACGGCATCGTCGAACTCACGCTCGACCGCGAACCGGCAAACGAAATCGGCACGGTAATGCTCGCCGACCTTGGCGAATTTGTCCGCACGATGAAAACGTTCGAAGCAGACACCGCCGCTTGCATCATCTCCAGCGCGCAGAGACGCGGCTTTTCTGCCGGCGCCGATCTGCGGGAGCTTTATCAGGGCGCAATCGCCCTTCCGGAAAAAGAGCGCAACGCGGGCGTGCGCCGCTTCGTCGAGCAATCCCACGAGATCGCCAACGCGATTGATGCCGCCCCCTTCGTCACGATAGCTGCCGTCCACGGCGTCTGTTTCGGAGGCGGCCTCGAACTCGCCCTGGCCTGCGACATTATCGTCGCGGACAAAATGGCACGCTTCGCGTTTCCCGAATTGCGCCTCGGCTTGATTCCGGGCTTTGGAGGAATTCCCCGCCTGAAGCGCGACCTCGGCAATGCGCTCGTGCGAGACCTGCTTCTAACAGGCCGAAGCCTCAACGCCGCGCGAGCCCACGCCGTTGGCCTAGTCGCGCAGCTTGCCGCGGAGGGGGAATCGCTAAAAGTAGCTCGATCCACCGCCGCGCAAATTACCAAATTCGACGCGGCTGCGCGAATCGCGGCCAAGAAGTTCGTCAAGCCTATTCCTTACGAGGAACTGCGCCGCGAGGTTGAGATTTTCTGTGAACTTTTCAAGCGACCAGCCGTTTTGGCTAATTTGAAGAAGTTCGTCGAATCCACAGAGGCAATGCCTTATCTGCCCTAAGAACATTGGTGCCGAATTTTTCTTCTTCCTCGGAGAATGATAAATTCATAAGAGCATGCGTACTCTCGAACAAACCACGCAGGAAGTTGTGGACCTGGCGACAAAGCACTTCAAAGTCACCGCAGGTTCGCTTTCGCCTTCTGACGATTTTTTCAAGAAGCTCGGGATTGACAGCTTGCAGGCCCTCGAACTTCTCTCGCGTCTCGAAAACCACTTTGGAATCGAGCTGCCGGACTACGAAGTTCAAGGCGTAAGTGACTTCCGCACGCTCGCCGAGCGGATCCAATCCCGGCTGTAATGCTGGACCTTTCCAAATATCAATCTATCGGCGCGGCTCTGAAGGACGCGCTCACAACTTTTTCCCCTGAAACTTGCCTGATCGAAGCCGACCGCGAACGCGAAAAAGAACGTCTCACTTACAACGATTTCCAGAATCGCGTCCATCCGCTCGCTCGCGCCCTGCAGGATTCCGGTTTCGCGGCCGGCGATCGCGGCAGCATCATCATGACGAATCAATCTAAATGGCTGATTTCTGCCTACGCCGTATTTTTTACCGGCGGCGTTCTCGTCCCACTCGATTTCAAACTCACGCCAGCCGAGCATTGGCAGCTTCTAAAACATTCCGGCGCGAAAATTCTCATCACCGAATACCCCATCTGGCGTCAGCTCAGCACCGCTCCAGAACGCACCGCCGCAGAGAACCTCGAACTAGTCCTAGTCACAGAAGCGCCGCCGAACGCGGACCTCGCCGGAGCCCGGCGTTGGGAAGAATTTCACAATCCCGCTGAACCTGTTTTCGTTCCGCGCGAACGCAAAGACATCGCTTGCATCGTCTATTCCTCCGGAACCGGCGGCCGCCCCAAGGGCTGCATGATGACGCACGAAAATTATCTCGAGCAGTGCGTCGCGCTCACGTCGCTCTATCCTTTTTGGCCCGGCGTGCGCTACCTCAGCATTCTTCCCACGAACCACGCCATCGATTTCATGGTCGGTTTCTTCGGCCCATTCACCTGCGGCGCGTGCGTCGTCCATCTGCGCACTTTACGCCCAGAATTCGTCCGCGAAGCCTTCACAAAATACAGAATAACCTACGTCAGCCTCGTCCCGCTGGTGCTCAAAAATCTCCAAAAAGGTTTGCAAACGCGCTTCGATGAGCTTTCTTCCGGCAGGCGAAAAGTCTTCAACTCTCTTGTCGCGCTCAACAAAGCCTTCACAAAAAGCAAGCCGCGCCTTGGCCTAAGTCGCAAACTTCTCGGCCAAGTTCACGCCGCATTTGGCGGCGAGCTTCGCGCTATCATCGTTGGCGGTGCATTCACGGAGCCGCAAACTCTCCAATTTTTCTATGACCTTGGCATTCCCGTCGCAAACGGTTACGGCCTCACCGAAGCCGGCACCGCCATCACCGTCAACGATCTAAAACCTTTCCGCGCAGACACGGTGGGAAAGCCTCTTCCTGGCATGGAAGTAAAAATCGTCGATCCTGCCGAAGATGGCGTCGGCGAAGTTTACGTCCGCAGCAAAACCGTCATGGCCGGATATCTGAACGATCCCGAACTGACCGCTGAAACATTTTCCAGCGGCTGGCTAAGGACCGGCGACCTCGGCCGCTTCGACGCAACCGGCCACCTCATTCTCTCTGGTCGCAAGAAAAACATGATCGTCACCGAAGAAGGGAAGAACATCTATCCCGAGGACATCGAAACCGTTTTCGAAAGCCTTCCCGTAAAGGAATTTTGCGTCTTCGCGGCGAACTACGTCTGGCCGAAGCGCTCCATGGTCGGCGAACAACTCGTCCTCGCTTTGCATCTCGAAAACGGTCAAACCTATACGGACGCGCTACGAAACGACATCATCGCGCGCAACAGCCGCCTGCTCAACTACAAGCGCGTACACGGCGTCGTGCTTCTGGACGAAGACTTCCCCCGCACGGCCTCCCTGAAAATAAAAAGGAACATTCTCGCGGAACGCCTCGCACAACTAGACCGCGCCTCTGCGATACTTCCCCTGTAGCCCATGTCCAAGCAACAAGAGCGCTTTCTCGCTATCGTCAACCCCGCGGCGGGCGGCGGCAAGTCCGCCAAACTAGCCGGCGCTGCGCTAAAGCAATTGCGCGAAAACGGGCTCGCGGTGGACGTCATCGCCACAACGGGACGCGGTCACGCCGTCGAACTCGCCGCCGAAGCGTACTCGCAGGGCTACCGCCGTTTTCTTGCCGTTGGCGGCGATGGCACGGCTCACGAAATCTTGAACGGCCTCTTTGGCCGCGCCAAAGCACAAGAGCGCGTCTCTCTCGGCTTTCTTCCGCTCGGCACCGGCAATTCCTTCTTGCGCGATTTCGCCAAGGAAGGCGCGGACGCTTCTCTCCGCGCCTTACTCGAACGCCGCACTCGCCCCGTTGATCTCATCCGCCTCACACACAGCACCGGCGAGCTCTATTCCCTCAATATTCTCAGCATCGGCTTCACCGCCGACGTCGGCGCTCTAACGAACCGCTACTTCAAGTCGCTCGGTCCTCTTGGCTATTTGCTCGGAGTCCTCGTCCGTGTCGCCCGGCTCAAGCGCCGTTCCCTCACTCTTCGTTGCGATGACGATATCGAATGGGACAATCGCCGCTCGCTCTTTCTCACCTTCAACAATAGCAAGTACACTGGCGGCAACATGCTCATCGCGCCCGATGCCGACTCCACGGACGGATATATCGAATTTGTCCGTTGGGGACCGATTGGCCGCCTCGGTCTTCTCCGCACTCTGCCGCGTCTATATGACGGCACGCACATTCACCATCCGCTTGCATCGCGACGCGCTGTTCGCCACGTCGAATTCAATTTGCCCGTTCCCGTGGACGTCTTAATCGACGGAGAAATCGAAACGCTCGAGTGCAAATCCATAGACATTCTTCCCGGCGCCGTGGACGTGTATATATGAAGCGCGCCTGGTTCGTCGTCCGCAGCGCGCTCCTGTGGGCCGTAAGCCTGCTGAACTTCAGCATCTCCGTGCCCATTCTGGTTGTACTTGCGTTCGTCCTCAATCCTCGAAGGCACGATTGGTTGCAACGCGCATTTTGCCGTCGCATCGTTTTCTTCGCGGGCGCTCGCGTCAAATTAGTCGCCTCGCCGGGCTTTGATCCGACGAAAACGTGCTTCTTCATTTCCAACCACGTGAATCTCTTCGATCCGTTCGTCCTCTACTGCGTCATTCCACAATTTACGCGCGGCTGGGAACTGGAATCGCATTTCAGAATCCCTATCTATGGAATGTTGATGAAGCGTTTCGGCAATGTGCCCGTTCCGGACGTGCGCCGCGCTTCGGACCTGAAGCGTTTGTGGCGCCTCACCAAAGACGCGATTGACGGCGGCATGAGCCTGATCGTTTTTCCGGAAGGCAAACGCACTCGCGATGGCCGCGTGGGCGAATTCGAATTGGGCGCGTTCCGCCTGGCGCAGCAGCTCGCCGTTCCGCTCGTTCCGGTCAGTATCGTAGGCTCATTTCAGCATCACGCCACCGGCAACTGGATGTTCTGGCCCGCCGAAATCACCGTCCACCTCCACGACACGATGAATCTTTCGAACCTGTCCAAAGAAGACGTCCCCGCGCTTCGCGACCGCGTTCACGCACTCATCAGTGCGCCCGTGGATGCATTTTTAGATGAAATTGCGAATCAGAACGAGGAAGCTACAGAAGAAACGGCTACAGGCTAAGTTTGATTCCCGGCAGCGTACGCCCGGCCCTGGTTTCCTGCCAGGTATAAACAATCCTGTGAATCACAGTAAGTGTCGAAATCACCGCAATCACCCAAAGCACCGCGGCCATATGATTGAATAGCCCGCCGATAATCAGCAGAACCAGCCGCTCCGGCCGCTCCATAAAACCTACTTTGCACAACGGAATCAGTGATTCGGCCCGCGCCCGCGCGTAGCTAACCATCACCGAGCCCGCCGTTGCGACTGCCGCAAGCACAACATAAGGCGTCCGCCCGCTCACCGAGTAATACACGAGCAGCCCCATGTACAGCGCCATATCCGCATAACGATCGAGCGTAGAATCGTAAAACGCTCCAAACGCAGTCACGCGATTCTGCCGCCGCGCCACCTGTCCGTCGAGCATGTCCAAAAATCCCGCGATAAAGATGATGATTGCGCCGGTCCGGAATCTTCCGACCGCGAACATGATGGCCGCCACGAAATTCACCACCAAGCCCAAAAAAGTAAGAAAGTTAGGATTGATTCCCGTCGCTGCAATGACGCCGACGATCCTGTCGAGCAGCCATTTGCTTCCGGTCCCGATTGCCCCTGTAAAAGTCGCCATGCGGCGCTACGCTCTCCTGAGCCCGATATGTGTGTTATTTCTAGGAAAATCCTACACTACGCGCCGTTCAGCGCCAAATTTAGCGCCGGTGCATTCAAAAGTCCATTTTGGCTCTTCAGGAATTTGGTATTGACCGTTCTCGATGCTGCGAATAAAGTTTCCGGATGCAAGAAACCGATTGTCCTTCGCCTACTCCATTTGATCGCCGAACCTTTCTTACTCGTGGCGCCGCCGGCTTATCCGCCACATGGCTCACCGCCCAATGGCCCGCAATGGTTTCCGCGGCAACCCATGCTCACGCAGCCGCTGCATCGCCAAACCCTGCGAAATTCGACTTTTTCACGCCGGAGGAGGCCGTCGAAGTGGAAGCAATAGCCTCTCGAATTATTCCGTCCGACGAAACCCCAGGCGCGAAGGAAGCGGGAGTCGTTTACTTCATCGATCGCGCGCTCGTCACTTTCGCCACTGACGCTCAGAAAGTCTATCGCGAGGGGCTCCCCGGCGTTCAGGCACAGGCCCAGGAACTTTTTCCTGGAGTGAAGAAATTCTCTGTCGCCACTACCGAGCAGCAAGATGCCATTCTCGATTCTCTTAGCCAGAGTAAAGCGAAGACGGCATCCAGCCGCCGGAACCGTCCGAATATCGCTGCACAGCCATTTTTTGAAACCGTGCGCTACCACACCATCGCCGGGTTCCTCATTGATCCGGATTCCGACCGCCGCGGCAATCGTGACGGCGTTGGCTGGAAGGTCATCGGTCGTGATAGTGGACACGTCTTCCAGCCGCCCTTCGGCGCTTTGGACAAAGATTATCCTGGCTGGCAGCCCGCAAGCGCGGAGAAGAAATGACAGCCGACAAAGTTCAATATCGACCATCTGACGAAGTGGATTTCGTCATCATCGGTTCCGGCGCCGCAGGCGGAATTCTCGCCAAGGAACTTTCCACGAACGGTTTTCGCGTGGTCGTCCTCGAGCAAGGCCCGTATCTCACGGAGTCCGATTTCTCCCACGACGAAATCAAAGTTTTGCAGGAAGACCTTCTCACGAACCATCCAAAGCTTCAGCCAAACACGTTCCGCAAAACGCCGGACGAAAAAGCCAAGCCGCAACGCGCGCTCGTCTATGGCCGCGCCGTCGGCGGCACGAGCAATCACTTCACCGCGAATTTTTGGCGCTTTCACGAAATCGATTTTGTCGAGCGTTCCAAAGTCGGCGTCATTCCTGGCACGACCTTCAGCGATTGGCCCTTCACCTACGCCGATCTCGAGCCCTACTACACGAAAGTCGAGTGGGAAGTCGGTGTCTCTGGCCTCGCGGGAGCAAGCCCCTTCGATCCGCCACGCTCAAAACCCTACCCAATGCCGCCTTTGCCGACAAAATCGAATGGCGTCCTTTTCGAACGTGCCGCTCGCAAACTCGGCCTGAATCCTTTTCCTGCTCCCATGGCAATTCTCTCGCAGCCACGCGCCGGCCGCAGCGCTTGCGTCAACTGCGGTTTCTGCCTCGCGTTCGGCTGCGAAGTGAAAGCCAAATCCAGTTCTCTCGCCTCCATGATTCCGCTCGCGGAAAAAACGGGCCGCTGCGAAATCCGCCCGAACAGTTACGTTCACAAGATCGAGGTCGATTCTCACGGCCGCGCTGTCGGCGCCGTTTATTTCGACGCCAAGAAAAATGTTCATCTTCAAAAAGCCAAAGCCGTCATCGTTTCCGCCAATGGAGCGGAAACGCCGCGCCTGCTTTTGCTCTCCGCCTCCAAGCAATTTCCAGATGGCCTTGCCAACTCCAGCGGTTACGTCGGCAAGAATCTCATGCTCAATTCCGGCGGCATCTCGCTCGGCGTTTTTGATGAGCAGCTGAACGACTACAAAGGTTTCGCTGTCAGCCGCATCCTTCATGATTTCTACGAACTCGACGCTCAAAAGGTCGGCTTCTATGGCGGTGGCGGTCTCGACGCGCGCTTCGATATGACCCCCATCAATTTCGCGGCGGGCGGCGGTTTGCCTCCGGACGCGCCGCGCTGGGGGAAGAAATTCAAAGACACCATCGCGCACAATTTCACGCGAACCGTCGAGATTTTCTCTCACGGAACATCTTTGCCCCTGGAAAACAATAGCTTCTCGCTCGATCCCGACCTGAAAGACGCTTGGGGCTTGCCTGCGTTGCGCATGACGTACAAGGATCATCCGGATGACCTAAAACTCGCGCGCTGGCTCAACCAGTACGGCCTGCAAATTTTGGACGCTGCTGGCGCGAAGCAGAAATGGACCTACCCGATCGACGAGCAACAATTTGCAGTCCACCTGCTCGGAACGTGCCGCCTGGGCAGCGACCCGAAAACGTCCGTCATCAACGCGGATCATCGCACCCATGACGTAAAGAATCTTTTCCTCTGCGATGGCAGCAGCTTCGTCACTTCTGGCCGCGGCCAACCCACCATGACCATTGAAGCGCTCGCATTCCGTGCCGCGGATCGCATCACGGCGCTGGCCAAACGCGGCGACCTCAACGCGTAGTAATTTCGCTTGGCTGAAACGCGTTTCGTTGCACTCACGTCCGTTCTGCTAGACTTTTTCCGTTTATTCAACTGAGGTGTGCTTGATGCGAAAGCATTTCCCTATCCTGGCTTCAATTTGTCTCGCGATTCTTGCGGTCTTCTGTGTCCTCATCGCTGCTCGGGCGCAAAATCCCCCGCCATCAGCCGCAAAGACCGCAGCGCAGGAATTCAAAAACATCCAGGTCCTGAAAGATGTCCCATCCGATCAGATTATTCCCGCCATGCAATTCATCTCCGCATCGTTGGGAGTTGAGTGCGACTACTGCCACGTCGAACACGCCTTCGACAAGGATGACAAGAAACCCAAAAAGACTGCCCGCTCGATGATTGAGATGATGCTCACCATCAACCAGGAAAACTTCGAAGGCCATCGCGAAGTCACCTGCTATTCCTGTCATCGTGGCGCAGCGAAACCAATTTCCGTGCCGGTGATCTCCGCCGAAGAAAAAATGCCCGAAATGGCGACGGACAAGGCAGCGGATAGTTCTTCTTTGCCGAAACCCGAGACTCTACTCAATAAATACTTGGCTGCCGTCGGCGGCGCGGACGCCCTCAAGAAAATCACCTCGCGCGTGCAAAAAGGCACGATCACCGCTTTCGGCAATCAAAAAATGCCGATAGATATCTATTCGAAAGCTCCGGATATGCGCGTCTCCACGGTTCACCGCAAGGACATGGACAGCGTCACCGCTTACGACGGCAAAATGGGCTGGATGAGCGTGCCGGGAAGAGTTCGCCCCATGAACGCGCAGGAATCCGAAGGCGCTCGCATCGATGCCGACCTCTCTTTGCCAGCCCATCTGAGTACGATGTTCAGCAAACTCGACATCGAGGAAGGCGAAAAGCTAGGCGGCCACTCCACGTGGCTCGTAAACGGAAGTAGGGAAGGGAAGCCGCCCGTAAAGCTCTATTTCGATCAGCAAAGTGGCTTCTTGCTTCGTTTGATTCGCTACACCGATTCGCCGCTCGGACTAAATCCGCTGCAAATTGATTTTGCCGATTATCGTGATTCCGGCGGAGTCAAAATCCCCTTTCGCTGGACGCAAGCGCGTCCCGGCAACCGCTTCACCATCCAGATCGAATCATCCGAACAGAACGTTCCCATTGACGATTCGAAGTTCGCGCCGCCCGCGCCGTCCCCCGCTCCCGCGCACTGAATCTGGCGCGGCCGCAGTCGCCGCATAGCTCAATGTTTTTCGGATTCTTTCGGGGCTCTTTGGCGGCTTCTTTGAGTGACTCCGCGCCGGTTTCCGCAGTGCCGAGTTTCTGCGAACTTTCCGGAGCGCTCCCAACCGGTTTTTCCAGATACTGCACGATTAACGAAATTCTCCGGTTCCCCGGGTCCATCGGATTTTGCTTGATGCACAATCGCTGATGCCAGTTCTGGGAATCTGCACCAATTCGGGACACTCAGCCACAATTCGGCTTACGTCGCAGCCCCCGTACTTTTCCCAGGAAGAGCGGCGAACACAATCAAAAGCCCCACAACGATAAACGCAAAAAAGTGTGGCTCGAACTTGCCGTACCAAACCATCGCCCCGCCGTCATAAAGAATGAGGCATGCCGCCACCCACAGTGCCATTGCCGATCCTGAATAATTCTTCTTTCTCATTCGCAATCCGCAAGTCAACAGAATGAGGCCAAACGTTACCATCGCCGCGCCCATGAACACCCAGAAAATGCCAATCTCCTTGGCCAACTGGGCGGGCACATTTGTGTTGGCCAGCTCACTTTTCAGCGCCGGCAAGCCGGCCACCGAATGCATGATCCCCCCGAACATGCAAAATGCCCCGCACACCATCATGGTGATGCTCTTCATCGCACCCTCTCATCGGCAAACCACATCACTGTTCGCGGAACTATACAACGCCCCGAAAATTCTCACTAAATAAAGTGGTTCCCCTAGGTGCTATGAAAACGCTGGCAGGCCTTGAACTGAAGGCTGACCATCAGGGTGAGATGGCAACCCTATAGAAAGACACTCGTGACCGCTAGTTCACGCGTGACTCAATATGCTGTTTGCGAGTATCTTACGGGACTGCCGTCCGGAAGAGTCGAGACTCTGAAGTGGATTCACAAAAGGAGCGACGCCCATGGAACCTCCCGTTCCCCCTCTACTGTTTGCCCTGGCTCTTCTCATCGGCATGTTGTGTCTGTTGGAATTCGGCCGCCGTTTTGGTGTCAGACGCCGTCCGAAGGAGTCGGAAGGCGAGCGCGGCGGTCTTGGCACGGTCGAGGGCGCAGTTTTCGCGCTGTTTGGTTTGATGATGGCGTTCACCTTCTCGGGAGCGGCATCGCGGTTCAACGAGAAACGGATGTTGATCGCCGAGGAAGTCAATTGCATCGAAACCGCGTATTTGCGTTTGCACTTGCTGTCTCAACAGTCACAGCCCGCACTTCAGGAATTGTTTCGGCGCTATCTGGACTCGCGGCTGGAGACCTACCGCAGGCTTCCAAATATGGCAGCGGCTGAAATGGAGATGGCCAATTCCAAGAGGATCCAGGAAGAGGTCTGGACCGAGGCGATAGCGGCTACTCGGCTTCCCGATTCTCACACTTACTCTGGTCTGTTGCTGCTTCCCGCGCTAAACAATATGTTCGACATCGCCACCACTCGCACAATGGCGCTGCAACTTCATCCTCCTAAGATCATCTATGCGCTTCTATTCGGGCTAGGTCTCATATGCTCCCTGCTCGCTGGTTATCGGATGTCGGCTGGTCAATACAGGAGTTGGCTGCACATCTCAGCTTTCGCGGTCATCACCGTCATCATCGTGTACGTCATTCTTGACGTTGAGTATCCCCGCGCGGGTTTGATCCGCCTCCAGGCAAATGATCAACTACTGGTCAATCTCCGCGAGAGTATGAAGTGACGGTAGACGATAAGACGGGGCCAGCCTTGGCTGATAAGGCGACGCACCAGGACATAGCACAAAAAGTGCATGAGGGTGCGCCGCGCTGCAAGCCACAGTTGCCCAAAGGCAAGAAGGGATTTTGAAGGACTAGGCCGAACCGTTTCGCCGATTCGCTTGAAGATGGTGCGTTTAAACCGTTGCTTTATCCCTCATGCCCACGAATAGATAGCCGACACCTTTGCAACTGGGGCATTCTTTATTGCGATAATATCCGGTTGCCTGACATTGTGAACATTCGCTCCAATCGGATGTTTTGGTAGCAATTGCGTTAATGCCGTTGCAGCGTTGTTCACCGCTGGTTTTGCAACAACGACCGTTTGCGACCCTTATGTTGTAACCAGCGCCGCCGCACTCTGTACAACACGTAACAGGCAGTTCTCGCTTCATTTGCTGATTATACGCCCCTGCTGGTGCATTCACCTGTTCCATACAGAACTCCGCCCGGATAGTGGTCGCTTCGGCGGTCCTGAAAAGTTTCGAACGACCCCGTCTGCCACGACCCACGACCTAGCCGTGTCGTGACTTCTTCTGTCCGTCCAGATGCTCGGTAAGCTCTGCAACTCGGTCGTCAATGAATTTGATCTCAATTGCGAGGTGGGTCTGCACCGGATTCTTTAAATATGTCTCTACCAATAAATTTCGTTCCTGCTTCAGTTGATCTCGAACCTTCTTTTTATCGATAGCAGGTTTTTGCACGGGACAGCAAACCCTCCATTTAGGTCTATCCGAAGGACTTTGACGAAGTTCGCAATTAATTGCTTGTCGCTAAGACGCTTTGGAAGCTGTTGACTGCGGCTGCTTCTGTATCGTAAACATCGAAGATGGTCAGTAGCTTAGTGATTTGCATAACTTCGTGGAATTTTTTCCCCAGATTGCATAGGCGCACGGATGCGCCCTGAGTTTTGGCGCTGACATGCGCAGCGACCAGAGTCCCTAGGCCCGAGCTGTCAATGTATTTGATGTTGACCATGTTCAGGACAATTTTCTTCTTTCCTTCGGCAAGCATGCTTTTCAGTTTCTCACGAAAAGAATTGCTCTCCTCACCCAGGACAATGCGACCGTCCAATGTCACTACGGACACGCCGTCCACTTCGCTGTTCGTCATTTTTATTGTCACGATCATTCCTTTCTCGTTCAATAACCTCTACCCATTTCGACATGTTTTGGTCAGAGATTGATCGGCCCCCGGTGGCAGGCGCTCTTTTAGATTCAAGAGCCTCGATTGCACAGAGCTTTCGGTCAAGGTGAGGGTCGTTGCGTAGCTGACCTGAATGCAACACACAGCGTTCACCGACAGAGACACCGCAGGTAGGGCAGGGAACGGCGAGCAGGAGCCTTGGAGTCATGTCCGCCATTCTCATCCAAAAAGGATACTGCGAGGGAGTTCGCTGAAGCTGTGCAATTGGGAACACTCCACGGAGTTGCGATTGCAATCCGATTGGGGACTGTTTTCAGACCAACCGATTTGTCTAGTTCCTGATTGTCCCTTTATAGCCTTGGCCACCCCTGCGGGGTGGTTGTATGAACCAGAAACTCTGCCCGATCGGACTTACCAGGACTTGGCCACGTGGTCTGCGATCAGTTCCGAGTAGCCGACATCCGCTCGAAATCTCGTCTGTGAATCTCACCGGCCGTTTTTTGGACGTCCAGCAAATATCTCAACATTTCATCTGGGCAGGCAAACTTGTGACATCTCCGACTCACGAAGGCTCCTGCGGCCTAATTTACGGATGAGCACGCTCGGCTCGTTTTCACCCGCAAATCATGTCCAAAAGTGGACGGCGCCTCTTTTCCCTAAAGCGTAGTCTGAACCAGGAGAGTTTGGAATGGGTCATTGGATACAGGCACGCAGAGGGCTTTCGGCGGTGCACTTGCAGATTGCACTTCTGACATTTGCGGTAATTGTAGGAGCAGCATTGCTAACCTACTACGCCTACAGTCTTCCGCGATAAAAGACGAAACCGAAAGGGACGTTGGTTTCCTCTGTTGCACGTGGTGCTCAAGAATCTCCGCGAAGCCTTCACCAGGTGACCTGCCATCTGGGACGTTCACCTCGACAACTCCGCCGTCACTGGGCGTGATGAATTGGGATTCGCGGCAAATGACAGACGGAAGAATCGAGTGTCGCATCTTTCACAACGAAATGGCCTGACAAAAATCATGGCCAGAATAGCCCTCTCCAAGATGGATGCCGGTGCGTTTCGAGCGATGGATTCGTTTACTGAGGCAATAGGGGCAAATCATTATCAGGACGCTCCGGATGCCTTTTGGGCATCTCAATTTACACACAAATTTTGAAGTGGCCAGAATTTTGGATCTGTCCTCTTTTGCCCACTCTCAATCCTAATTCGGGACCGGTAGTCCCCGCCACGACCCAAGCCTTCACTCAGTTAACTACTACCTGGAGTGTTCAAATTTGGACAGACTCTGACTTTTTGCTGACTTAGGATGCGAATGAAGGGGTTTACCGCCAGGCCGTCCAAAGACATTTTTGTTGACGCCTTCGGTGACTCCGCGTGGGGACGCAATGTCACTTCTGGCTCAGAGCAAAAGACTGTCTGATCAGAGCAGTGTTCGTCCGGAATCCACGGCTTCCCATAGACGCCGGCCTCTGCGCGTCCTCTTCGTTCACCGCGACGCGGACACAATAGATTCCTGCCTGGAACAGCTAAAAAAGGGACAATTTGCTGTTACCTCGGATTTCGCCTTGAACCTGGCACAGTGTGCGGAATACCTTCACGCACGATCTCACGACGTAATCATAGCCGAGTACCCCGGCTCGAACTGGAGACGGTCGCAAGCCGCGCAAGTCCTTCGTCAAAAGGCCCAGGAGATTCCCATCCTCTTCCTGACCACGGCGGGAAACGAATCCCTCGCGCAATTGACCGCCGAGGGCACTTGCGATTTTGTCGAACGAGAGCACCTCGCTCAATTGCCAATGGCCGTTCGGCGAATCTTGAACGAACAGAAACTGCGCGAGGAGCTCGAAGACGCTCGAAGAGCCTTGAGACATTCGCAATCGCTATATCGCGCCCTGGCGGACAATCCCACTTACGGAATTTACCAGTGTGACGCGGAAGGCGTACTGCTGGACGTGAATCTTGCGTTGGTCGAGATGTTGGGATTTGCGAGTAAAGAGGAGCTTCTGGCTGCGAATCACGAGTCCGAAATCATCCCTAATCTTCGCAAGGATTCTCTTTTCGCAGGACTCATCCCTCAAACAAATCGGATCGAGCCAGTCGAACTGGATTGGAAGCGGAAGGACGGGACAACGCTAAAAGCCAGGTTAAGCGGGCGCGGTATCTATGACGATCACGGAAATTTTGCGGGCCATGAAATCATCGTTGTGGATGTCACCGAGCAGCGGACGCTCGAGGAGCAGCTGCGGCACCAGGCATCCTGCGACTCCATGACCGGCTTGGCGAATCACCGACGACTGTTCGAGGTGCTACATGCCGAAATCTGCCGGTCCAAACGAACTGGGCGTGAATTCTCACTTCTGTTGTTGGACCTCGATGGGCTGAAGAGGATCAACGATCAATTCGGGCATCTAGTAGGAAGCCGGGCGCTTTGCAGGCTGGCCCAGATCGTGGCCGATTGCAGCCGCTCGGTGGACACCCCAGCGCGCCACGGCGGTGATGAGTTCGCTCTCGTTCTACCAGAGACATCTGCGGCGGCTGCCATGCTGGTTGGACACCGGATTTGCGATCTCCTTGCGAAAGACACAGAAGAACCACTGCTTTCCGTAAGTATCGGCGTGGCCAGTTATCCAGGCGACGCCGATACAATCGGAACCCTTCTCTATGCGGCGGACAGGGCGTTATATGAAATGAAGGCCAAGGCGCCAAGGAGCGCGCAAGCCAGGTCGAGCACGGTCCACGATTTGTACGACTTGAAAGGAAAGGCAGCCAATGAGTGAAGATCGTTCCAGCGGGCGCGATCGGCCGAATGAGCACCATGGGCACTCGAGGACTGGCGACGGCGTCCGGTTTCTGTTGAGAGGAGAGGAACAGATCCTTCAGTCAATTACCGTAGGTGTGCCCTTGTCGGAACTCCTGAATAGAATCTGCAGCGCCCTGGATTGCGAAATTGTAAATGTGGCCTCGCTAGTTTCATTGCTGGATGACGACGCAACGCGCTTTGCGGCCATCGCGGGAAACGCGAAGAAATTTGGCTTGCACAAGTTTTGCTCGATAGGAATTCTTGCAGAAAACCAGGAACTGCTTGGAACATTGGAAACGTACTCGTGCGAACCGCGGCATCCTTCTGCCGAGGAATTGGATTTAATCGAACGTGCCGGCTGTTTGGCCGCGATTGCAATCGAGCGAGACAACCGGACAGTCGGGGACGTTAGGGCGGTTACGGCAGAGAAGCGGCCGGTCCGAAATCGAGTGCTGGAATGGCCCAAAACTTTGAACTAGCTCTCAAACATTCAGAGTCGCGTTGGACAGGAAAAGAAATCGGTATGGGTTCAGTGCACGCCATTGAAGGCATGGCGCGGAGTTTGTCACACCAGGGCGCGTGTACAAAAGCGGACAGACACAGCTTGTAAAGAGTTTTAGCATCCGTGAAGTTAAAAGTCTCTTGCAGTCGTTTAGGTCTACTATGGAGAGCTCCAGTGAAAAATAGAAATGTCTTGTACTTTCTGGCTGTTGGCGTTCTTAGCGCTGCGCCAGCGCTCGCCGACAAGATTCCTCCTCCTTACATAGCCATGGAGCAAGGCGGGAATTCAATCTCGGTCCATGAGCTGCAGTACGGGAATTTCTTACAACGTGCGCGCAGTGACCGAACTCTTGGCATAGAAGCATCCAACGAAGCAACTTTCGTCTCGCGATTGAATAATTTCGATGGGGACGACAAAGTTTCCATCATGGATGAATTGTCCAGCTCCAAACTAAGCAAGACCAACGGCAAAGGGCGTTCTCTTGTGCTCGGTTCGAAACTAGGCGATCCACTGGGAGGAGGCGGCGACCGAGATCGCGGCAAGAGCAAGCCGATAAAGTTAGAAGTAGGCGGGCCTCCTTTGACTGTAGTTGCCGTTCCGGAACCCGATTCCTTCACGTTCGTGCTGCTTGGTTTGGGAGCACTGGGCATGCTTCTGTACCGTCGTAACTCGGTGTAGAGCTCGGTTAACTCCGCGCGTGCCGGGTTCGGAGTAAAGCGTCCCAGTGAATGCGACGGGAACGCTATTCACTGGGGTGCCTGAAACCGTGGGCGAATAGGAATGTACAAGAGTTTTTTTGGACTTCGCGAAAATCCATTCGGGGTCAATCCCGATCCCCGATATTTGTACTTAACTCCACAAACGCAAAAAGCGCTGGATCAACTGACTTACGGAGTCCAGCACTGCAAGGGCCTGATCTTGCTCACCGGCGAAGTCGGAACGGGCAAGACGACTCTGATCCACTACCTCCTGAATTGGCTCCGGGAGCAGAATAGGTCAACGGCATTTATCTTCAATTCACACCTGACCGTAAACCACTTGTTTGATTTTATTCTCACGGATTTTGACGTCCCGATTGATTTTCGGTTGAACGAGAATATGCTCATGCGGCTCAACCTGTGGTTGATGGGACGCTTGCGCGCCGGGGAAAAGCCGGTTCTGATCGTGGATGAAGCGCAGGGTTTGTCGATAGGGGTGTTAGAGGAAATTCGACTCCTGCTTAATCTGGAGACCGATTCGGAAAAACTGTTGCAGATCGTCCTTGTGGGGCAGCCGGAACTTGAAGAGCAACTCAAGCTGCCGGCACTTCGGCAGCTTCGGCAACGCATCGAGCTCCGATGCAATACGGCTCCACTTGGGCTCGAGGAGTCACACGGCTACATCACAGAGCGGCTGCGGATTGCCGGCGCCGATGGAAAACCGATATTTCCTGCGGAAACGATGGATGCTGCGCACTTTTACTCGAAAGGGATTCAGCGGGTAATCAATCTTCTTTGCGAACACGCGCTCATCAACGCATATGCGGAGCAGGCCCACCAGGTGCCTGTGTGGGCGGTCGAAGAAGCCGCGCGGGATTTTCTTCTGGAGGATATCCGTCCGGTCACAGTCAAGCATCGCGGCGAGGGCAGCAGCAGTGACCCACTTGTGATGCGATCGATGTTCGAACAGAAGCTGGTGCGCTCATTCTCAAAAGCAGAAGCGGGCTTGCACGATCGAGCCAGCACCACATGGCTCTCTGCGCCAGCGGCATTTATCGACGAGGAGCCTGCGGCCACGAAGGCTAAGAGCATTGTCACAGCCATCCGGAGATTCGAAGACAACAAAGAGAAAGAGACTCCGGATTCAAAACTCTCTCCGCCCACTGCAATCATTTACCGGGACGAAAATGAATCAGTGGCGGCGGCAAAGAAAAATCTCGGATTCGCTCCGAAAAAGGGCATAGCCGTAGGCAAGACATTGAACCCTGCGACGCAGCTAAGCAGGCGATCCATTTATCTGAGGCAAATGTTGCGACAATGGGTCGTTGAGTTTAAGCGCGACTGGAATGCCATGATGAACGCCGTAAATTTCCGCGGTCAGCAAAGGGCCCTGTTCCAATGGCTTCGCCAACCCTTTACTCCGAAGCGTATGGGCTCAAGCGCACGCCAATAAGGACAGGGCAGGGCATGCTATTCGTGGAGCACAATGCTCAATAGAGAAGTGTTGATTTGAAGAGTTCCGTTGTACTGGATGAACCCCATCTTCCTGAATTTGTTCATGAAGAAATTCACCCGCGAGCGCGTTGTGCCAATCATCTCCGCCAGGGTTTCCTGCGATACTTTAGGCAGTACCCCGTGCGGCTGGTCCTCCTTGCCGTAACGAGCTAGCAACAGAAGGGCCCGGGCTAGGCGTTTCTCGCTGGAGTTGAAGAGCTGATCAACGAGATCCTCCTCGATTCGGATGTTCCTGGTAAGCATATGAGAGATGAAGAGGTCCGAGAGTTCATGTTCGGCGTGGAGCGCTCGCATCATCTCGCTTCTTTCGATGAATAGTGCTGACGTGGACAAAATCGCTGTGGCTGTCCCCATACAAACAGGCTGACCTGCCAGACATCCCTCACCAAAAAAATCACCAGGTTCCAGGATCGCAATGACTGCTTCTTTGCCGCCTTCACTGACAACCGATAGTCGCACAGAGCCTTCCTGGATGTAGTGCACACCCTTGGCGGCATCGCCTTGTGAGTAGACCTTTTCGAATTTGCGAAACTTTACAATTCTTCGAGACAAACCGGCTGTATCAAGAAAGGACCGCAAATCGAAGGCGGGCTTCTTCGAGGGGGATGGTTTGGTCTTTTTGCCGTTTGGTCTGGGCATTTCCTCTCCGACGAACTCTGAAAGTCTGGCCGACTGCATCTACCTAATTCTTAAAAACCGCGAATTCCAGGCTCTTTCAGTTATTCAAGGTCCCCGGATCCTGCGTTTCTTTTCTAGCGCCGTACCCCTGAGAGATTTGGCGATATGCCCGAAAGTGAACTCTTGAGCAGACGATAGTTGCTCTGGCCGGAGAGTCCATGGCAGGAACATCACATTAAATGCAACAGGTCGTTCGCTTTGCTCGCCGGCGTCGCGCGCCAAAATCTGAAGGCGTTCGCGCAGTGCCGCTTCGGCCGCTTCTTCCTGCTGGATTTGCTCTTCAACAATTTTCTTAACGACCTCAAGTGGAATCTGTTCGAAATGTGTTTTCGACTGAAGCATTGCGGCACTTCCGGCACACCCAAACGCTAACAGTCCGGAGGCTATACGGGTCACATCTTTTGAGGATGAATTATTTTACTTTAGCCGGCCTATATGGCTCGTTCGGAGGAGTCCCCGGATTCGTGCCCCGAACTTTTCCTGTACAACACTTTGTGGTAGTGCTCTTTTTACTTGAGCGTGTTTTTACTTGCAGGACTCGCTACGATGTGATACGTTAACGGTACGTTTGCTTAGCGTGAGGTCGCTAGGAGGTCTGTATGGGGCGCGTTCAAACCAAAGCCGTACCAATGCATTTCAAGACGATGGTGCAAGCGGAGGTGCCGCAAGGTCGAAATGGAAAGCACAAGCAGATTGTCACCACGATCCTCAGGGATCTTGACAATATAAGAGCCGATTCCGCACTTAAGGTTCCTTTGGCTGAATTGGCCGAATCGAAGGAAAAAGTTCGTTCCGCGCTGAATCGCGCGACTCGGAAAGCAAAACGCAGGGTTGAGACAGCAAGCGATGCCAACTTCTTGTACGTGTGGAACGTAAGCGAGTAGCCTGTTCACCGGGCGCCTTCATCTGATCGCAACTCTGTTTTTCAGCGACAAAGAAAAAAACATAATAAGCCGTAGATTGTGTTTTCGCGATGCAGAGAGTCTCTTATAGCCGGAAGTAACGTTCGGGGAATCACAACGATCAGCGAATTGAGGCCCCACCAAGAAGCTCCTTTCTAAACCCCCATCCACTATTCGTCGGCAAGGTCAATTTGTTTTGTAATTGCAGGCAATCCCGACATGCCGTGTGTGCCGCTTCGCGACCTTCCGAGAACAATTCTCCGCACATTGAACTTTCCGCCGCACGGTTGCTGAGCAGAGTCGTTGTATAGAACTGAACAGACAGTCGTCGTAATAAGGTCCAGGATTAAGCCGCAGTGAAGAGATTGTTTTGTTGGGCAGTCCATCCCCGGAGCTTGAACCCTTCGGCATTCACAAGCGCCAAAGACATCGAACGACAACTTGACTCAGCAGTGTGCGGAGCGGTCCGGGAAACTTGGATGGAAGTGTCTCTCCGCACTGACAGAAAGAAGCAAATACAATGCCTCTCATGCAAATTTTAATAACCCTGATTGTCGTAGGTGTTCTGCTGTGGCTGGTGAACAGCTTTATTCCTATGGCAGGCACAATCAAAAGAATTCTGAATGCAGTTGTAGTTATTGGAGTTGTGCTGTGGCTGCTGAACGTAAGTGGATTTCTCCACTCCATATCGCGAATTCGCGTCGGATAGAAAACTCGGCGGAATGAGCAGCAACCGCAAAAGACTTTAGAGGAGACAAAATGGTGAAATCAGTTCGAGTCATTACTACAGCAACGCTACTTCTGCTTCTTGGTTGGACTGCCCCGGCTTATTCACGCCAGGATCAACAGGACAAACCGAAGGAGCAGGAAAAGCAACATGAACAGGCAAAGCCTCCTGAAAAACCGGAACCACAGGCAAGATCTGCAGGGCAAGATCAAAAACAGGCAACGCGCGAGCCAGATCAACAACGGCAGAAGCAACAAGATAATTCAAAGAAACAAGAACAGCAAATAGCAAAGGGTCAGCAAGACCAGCAGCGTAAAGATCAGCAGCAGAGGCAAGACAAGGTTGCGAATCAGCATCAAGCAAAAAATGCCCAAGATCAGCAGCGCGAGCAGCGGAACAATTCTGCGAAACAGCAACAGCAAGCAAAAGTTCAACAAAATCAGCAACAGAAACAGCAAAGGGCATCTGAAGACCAAGACCGCCGACAGATTGCGCAAGGGCAACAAGACTCGCAGCGAGGGCAGCAACAAGACAACAGGTCAGATCAACGATCCTCTCCTGCTTATGTACACCAGCAGCACGTCGCTTGGCAGGGAGACCGCGCTCATAGCTGGCAGACGGAGCACCGCACATGGCAGCAGCGTGGCGGTTACCACGGCTATCGGGTACCGGACGATCGATTCCGCAGCTACTACGGACAGAATCACGGTTTCCGCATCTACACTCTGCCCGTGATTTACGTTGGCGGGCATCGCCGCTTTCAGTACGGCGGCTATTGGTTCGGACTAAATGATCCGTGGCCGGAATATTGGACGAATGATTGGTATGACAACGATGACATGTACGTGGATTACTACGGCGACGGATATTATTTGTATAACCGCAGATATCCGAGGGATCGCATTGCCATCAGTTTTTACCTGAACTAAGAGCGTACCGAGCGCATTCAACCCAAGGCCCAGCCCGCGTTTTTCCAGAAGGATGGAATGCGGCTGGGTAAGGGTGCCGTCTATCAACAACTGAATCTTGGAAAGCGAGGGGAAAATGCTTGGAACTATTTTGATAATTGTTCTGATTTTGGCGCTTTTCGGTGCGCTACCGCGATGGTCACATAGCCGTGATTGGGGTTATAAGCCGACAGGCGGTCTGGGAATCGTACTCCTGGTTGTGGTCGTTCTCTTGCTGCTAGGGCGAATTTAACGGGGCAGAGGTGAATCATGGACGAATCCAAACAGCACGCTATTAATTTTCTTGAGAAAGAACTGAAGACCTATCTGGCTCTATCGCGATTCTTCGTGAAGAAAGATATCCGCGAACATTTTCGTGTCGGGACAAAAAACGGTCTCATTAATCCCTCGTTCTATAAAGAAAGAATGAAGGAAGCGAAGAGAATTGTTCGTGAACTCAGAAAGTCAAACTAGCGTGTTTATATCGCGACTCTTTTCACCCGGTGGTATGCGTGCATGGAGATTTCGAGCGGCGGTGTTATTTCTAGTCTTGCTCCTCTTCGCTAGTGGTTCACTTGCATACTCCGTGTTAACCCATGAAGAGATCATAGATTTGGTGTGGACTGATCAACTCCGCCCGATTTTGCTCATGCGCTTTCCCGCGCTTACGGAAGAGCAACTCCAAGAGGCGCACGGTTACGCTTATGGCGGCGCCGTCATTCAGGACCTCGGCTACTACCCCTTTGGCAGCGCGGAGTTCAGCAACCTGGTGCACTACGTTCGCAGCGGCGACTTCGTTCGCGAATTGTTGTCGCAGAGCCAGGATGCAAACGAATATGCCTTCGCGCTTGGAGCGCTAGCACACTACGCTTCGGATATCACTGGCCATCCAGCCGTCAATCAAGCCGTCTCCATCCAATATCCCAAGCTGCGCGCCAAGTACGGCAATTCCGTCCGATACGCGCAGGACCACACCGCGCATCTGAAGACCGAGTTCGGGTTCGACATGGTGCAAGTTGCGAAGAATCGTTATGCGTCGCAGCAATATCACGATTTCATCGGATTCCAGGTTTCCAAATCGTTGCTTGAGCGCACTTTCCCCATCGTTTATGGAGTGGAATTAAAAGATGTGCTGACACATGAGGATATGGCAATTGGTTCCTACCGTTTTGCCGTCAGCCGCATGATTCCGGAAATGACCAAGATCGCCTTGCGGACCCACAAGAAAGATATGATGAAAGAGACGCCAAATTTTGCGAAAGAGAAATTCCTTTACCGACTGTCGCGCTCCGACTACGAAAAAGAGTGGGGGAAGGACTACAAAAAAGACGGATTCAAGATTCGACTATTTTCCGTCTTGCTGAAGTACATGCCGAAAATAGGCCCGTTCAAGGCGATGGCGTTCAACGCCCCTACTGCGCAGACGGAAGATCTTTATTTCAAGAGCATCAATACGACCGTTGACCAGTATCGCGTTTATTTGGAACAGGTTCGAACAGATTCGCTGGAACTAACCAACACGGATTTTGATACCGGCAAGGAAACCAAGGCAGCAGAGTATTCGCTGACCGACGAAACCTACGCGAAGCTATTGGGCCGGCTGACGGGGCGGAAGTTCGAACTGACTTCCCCCAGCCTGCGCGACAATATCCTGAGTTTCTATTCCGATCTCACTCTTCCTCTGGAAACAAAGAAAGACATCGTTCTGTGGCAAAGTGTCTTGTCGTCGCTCGATCAATTGAAGCTGGTCAATCCAGCTCCAACGCTCGCCGCGCACCCCGCGGACTGACACCTATGCGCCCACGCAGGCCATTAGAATGAATCATGTTTCGCAAAATGAGCGTGAGCGATGTTACGGAATTTAAGGATCGATGAAAATGTGTGCGCAAGTGAACAGACGTGTTATAGCGAACCACCTAGAATGAGTCATCTGGCAGACTGCACCACCGGTCTCCAGGTGTGGCACAAGGCTTCAAGTAGAAGCTCATTGTGAGACGGGAACAGTATGCTTTGGACAATATTCGTTGTTTTGTTTGCGCTTTGGCTTCTGGGCGTGGTCACGTCCTACACACTCGGAGGACTCATTCACATTCTTCTGCTGGCGGCTCTCGCCGTCTTCACTATCAACATGATTCGAGGACGGAGGCGCACGGCGTAACCGCCGTTGCGATCCGCATGAAGCCAATCAGCTTGCTTGGAATTATTTTGGTGGTTTTGGGAGCGCTAGCCCTTGCGTATCAGGGATTCACGTATACGCACCAGGAAAAGATTCTCGATGTCGGGCCGATTCACGCCACGGCGGAAAAACAAGATCACATTTCAATTCCTCCACTTGTAGGAGGATTGGCTCTGGTTGGCGGAATCGTTCTACTCGTTCTTAGCTCGAAAAAGAATTCCTAGATTCAATCTACGTAACCTCCCGCCTGAGAGTCGGGTGACGCATAGCCCTCTCGTGATTGAACGTGTTGAAAGTCCTTCAGCCAATAATCCGTTCGAAACAAAACGATTGCAAAGAAGTTTTTGACCGTGGAGGTCAGTAATGAAGAAATACTTAGCAGTGGCAGGTTGTCTCGCCCTCGTGGCGGGCGCAGTGTACGCCAAGAAAATGAACAAGGAACAAAAACGCCTCGAAGAATGTGGCGTGGTCATGCAGGAAGTGCTCAACGTACCGGAAAACATTCCTCAAGAGCTATTGGAAAAGGCCGAATGCGTCATCGTATTCCCCTCGGTCAAGAAGTTGGCGTTTGGGGTTGGCGCGAACTACGGGCGAGGAGCAATGGTTTGCCGAACGGGCGAGAAGTTCCGCGGTCCATGGGGAACGCCGGCAATGTACGCACTCGAAGGTGGCAGTGTTGGCTTCCAAATCGGTGGCGAAGCGACGGACTTGATTCTGTTAGTCATGAACGATCGCGGCATGGAGTCCATCCTCAGTAGCAAGGTCAAGCTCGGTGCAGATGCTTCGATTGCCGGCGGACCCAAGGGACGAGACGCTTCCGCGACCACAGATGCCTGGATGCGAGCCGAGATTCTCAGTTACTCGCGTTCACGCGGCTTGTTCGTCGGTATTTCCCTTGAAGGCACAACCCTTCGGCCGGATGATGACGCCAGCGCGGATGTATATGGCCATCCCATCAAGGCAAAGGACATCGTCCGAGGTAACGGCACGCGTGTGACGACTTCTGGTCACGCTCTTGTCAACGCCTTGCAGAAGAGTGCACCGAACAACGAATCGGAACAGGCTTCGAATCGATAAGTAAGACCCACTAGCATGCCGGGATTTTATCGTCCCGGTATGCATTCAATTCTCAGAGAAACACTTGAGCGCGCTATTGCGCCCAATTCTCATCAAGGGTCGGCTGCAAAGGACGTAATACCCGGACTATCTTTCGCAGTTCGGCCTCTGGTTTGTTTGGATCAAATATCCGTTTGGAATGATGGCAAATTGTGAGCGCGAACTGGGAGTTTGTAGTTGTCATTCGGGAGCACTTGTAGCGACGTCGCCGTTATCCGAAACGTCGGTGCCTATTCGTGCAAAACGACAGTCAGCAACGACTTGTTGACCTTGATTTTCCCGTTGTATTCGATGAATCCCAATTTTCTGAATTTGTTCATGAAGAAATTCACGCGCGATCGCGTGGTTCCCACCATGCTCGCCAGAGTGTCCTGGGAAACTTTCGGCAGTATGCGGTCCGGCTGTTCCTGCTTTCCATAACGTGCGAGGAGCAGGAGCGTGCGCGCCAGACGCTTTTCACTGGAATTGAAAAGTTGATCGATCAGATCTTCTTCGACTCGAATGTTGCGTGCAAGCATGTAGGCGATGAAATGGTCGGACAGCGCATGCTCCGCGTGAAGCGCGCGCAACAGCTCTTTCTTCTGGATGACAAGCAGGGTCGTCGGCGTAACTGCGGAAGTCGTGCCCATCCGGATCGTCTGGCCCGCCATGCATCCTTCGCCGAAAAAGTCAGTCGGACCAAACATCGCCACGACCGCTTCTTTGCCTGACCCATTCACAACGGACAGTTTCACGCCGCCTTGCTGAACGTACATCACGGTTTCGGCGGCATCGCCCTGCGAGTAGATGGATTCACCTCGCCGGTATTCTTCAATTTTCCTCGCCACACCCGCGGTGTCGAGAAAATCTTGCGCGTTGAACGAGTCGGCAAACCCGTTCTTTGGGAGTTTTCTTGGTTTCATAATGGGCAGAAGCGGCCTCGGTGTGAAGGCACTCTCGACCACACCTAAAGTAGCAAACGAGGTATTCGCAAGACTGTATAAAACAGAACAGCAAGCGCCGTTGACAGTCTCTAAGATATTGCCTTAGACGGCGAGAAAGAGCGAAATTGACCTGGAAGTAAGGCTGGGCCAGGCAATTTTCTCTTTCTCGCTGTAGTGTTCGTTTGAACTCTGGAAATCGCGCTTCTCCGCAAGTTGACCCGGTTAAGTACAGCCAACGTTTCCAAGACAGCATGACAGTGGTTCCTAGGAGGCTCCTATGTTTGTGCGCAAAGTAATGGCTCTATTAAAGCCGAACAGTATTTCGAAATTCAGTCTCTTAATGGAACAAGAAATCATCCCTATGTTGCGTAAGGAAAAGGGATTTCACGACGAACTCGCATTCTTCGCGCCGGGCGAGGACGCAGTGACGACGATTACTTTGTGGGACAAGGCATCGAGCGCAGAAGCCTACAGCCATGGAACGTACGCACAAGTACTCAAGAAGTTGGCAGCGCTCATCGAGGGAATTCCGAAAGTGGATACCTACGAGCTCGTGAATTCAACCTTTCACAAGATCGCCGCGGCCTCATAACGGACAAACATCGTTTGGCCGATGGGGCAAACCGGGTTTACCCCGTATTCTCACTTAGACCCGGCAAAGGAAAATTTATGCATTTGCTCACATGGATCTTAATCGGATCGCTCATTGGCTGGGGAGCGGGAAGAGCTCTGAAGGGCAATGGATACGGCCCATTTATGGATGTCCTTATGGGCTTTGACTGCTCTAACCGCCTCGCACTCGGTTTCTAAGGAGCTCATATGTCGCAGGAAATCACAATTGGTTCCATTCTCGTCAGAGAGAACACGGTTTTCCCACCCGGTGTGTCAGTTGAGAGCGATACCTTCTTGCCCGGATGGAAGCTTGTAAGAAATCTAAATGGATACGGGCTTGCACGAATAATTGTCAAAGCGAATTGGAATTTCTTCTATTTGGCCGGTGAGATCAGAGCAATCGCGCTTGGTCGTGGGGGTTCGGCAGCCTTCCGCAGGGCACTGAAGCGAATCGCGGTGAGACGCGAAGGGCAAAACTATAACTCGCTTGAGATCACCAGAGTCGTTGCGAAACGCTTTCTCGGCATTCCCTTTTTAAGTATTGCGGCGAACTCGCGGCATATCCAAAAGGGCATGGGTCTGATCCCGACAAGAAATTTTGTTTTGAGAATGCCTGTTCCGGATCCAAGCGAGGAAGCTGCCGCGAAGCGGTACACGGCCATGATTTCAAGTTCTTAGCAAATGGGAGGGATTATGAAAATGAGAGCGATGTTTAGCCTGTTTCTTGGTTTTTTTTCTTTGATTGCTGTGGCGCCTGTGCTCCGCGCGCAGGATCTTTCGAAGTATCGAGGCTTTACGCTCGGAGCGAATTTGGCCTCTGTGTTGAAGCTTACGGATCAGAGGTTATCGGATGTAAATCAGACGCAGGGAGGCTCGCTGATGTTTCAGGAACTAACCTGGTGGCCACCCAGTGTTCCGAGGGAGGGGACTTACCGGTCGGACAGCATTGAGCAAATTCTTTTCTCCTTCTACAACGGAGAACTGTACAAAATCTCCGTGACTTACGACCAAAATTCGACGGAAGGACTCACCGCAGAAGACATGGTGAAATCCATTTCAGAAAAATACGGACCTCCGGCAACGGTTTCCTCGGACGTCGCTGCCAATTCGAATAACCATTATGAAACCAGAGAAAAATCCATCGCGACGTGGGAAGATGCCCAACATTCCCTCGGTCTGGTTCGCTCTTCTTTTTCCAATCGATTTGGGCTCATTATTTACACCAAGAAAGTCAATACGGACGTTCAGCTTGCGATCGTGGAAGCCGCGAGAGTAGAGAAGCTAGAGGCCCCGACGAGAGAAGCCGAGCGTCAGAAAAAACAAACGGATGATCGAGAGTTAGCGAGACAAAAGAATCAGAAGAGTTTTCGCCCGTAGCGTCTCAGCCCGTGCGGCTCCAACGTGGCGCATTGATGCACCGCCAAGAGAGCTGGTGTCAGGCTGCGTCTAGTTTGAGAAACTAGCGACAGCGGCTGCCTCCGTGCTGCACACCTGGAACACCGTCGTCAATTTGGTCAACTGCAGCACTTCGCTGAACTTATGGCCGAGATGGCAAAGGCGCAGCGATACACCCTGGTTTTTCGCGTTCACATGCGCGGCGACCAGTGTCCCCAGCCCAGAGCTATCGATATAGTCCACGTTTTCCATATCCAGGACAATTTTCATCTTTCCTTCGGCGATGAGATTTGCCACTTTCTCACGCAGGGCATTGTTCTCCTCGCCACCAAACACAATGCGGCCGCAGAGCGTCACCACAGAGACGCCGTCCACTTCGCGATTTGTCATCTTTGTTCCCATGATTGAGTACCTCAATTTCAGTACGCCGGTCCGCATGGCAGAAATCTTCACGGACGCACTCTTCAAACCCTTATTTCTCCACGAGATGCCGATCTTGGGAGATTTCTTCGTCCAAATTTTTTAGAAGATAAGGAGCTAAGTACGGTTTCAGTTCGACCTGCTGATCCCGAGTTAGGAACTTGAAGCCTCTTATTATCCGAAAACATACTGGCGACCCACAGTCACAGCAAAAATCATCATGCATTTCATACTCTGTGGCGGCGTAGTTGACCTTAACTTCTTCGCCTGCTTGAATGTCCCTGAGAGCTCTCACGCACAGGCAGCTGAAATCGAGAAAGCTATTGGGGTCGCAGCCGTGGTTTAGGTAACCGACAGTGTCTTCCCTTCCGAAGACATGTTTCCTTTCGCCGATTTGCAAGGACCTTCTGGTGGGCGACAGGAAAGTGTTTTCTCCATTTAAGTCAATCAGAATCTCGTTCCTATCGATCGAAACGAGAGCGAATAGACCCCTCCTCTCATTGGTCATCGCAACATCTAGCTTTGCTGATCGGGTTCCCATGGGTAGTCTCATCTGATGAAGACAAATCTCTCCGCGTTTGCTCGGTCCCGCATGGGTCCGCACCTATGATCAAGAACACTGTCGGAAGAACTGGTATTTTGTGTCGTCATGGTTGCACTATCTGGACTAGGCCCCAGCGCAGCACTATAGAAAATGCAATGGTCAGCACTACCCCCAGTACAAATCCAAGCAGTAGGTCTACGTTGTAGGTTCTTCGTAGCAAACGGAGTTTTCTAGGAGCCACACGGCGCGACGGATAGGCGACAGAGGATAACTGTTGCTTTACCTCCGCGTCGCTCAGTCTCATAGGGATATCCTGCGACAAGAGCGCGTATAAAGCTGTCCCGTTCGTAACACTCTACGTCGAGCTATCTTTTTGAGGGATTCGCGGAATGCCCTCAAAGCGTCCATAGTCCAAGTGCAACTCGCACCCACAATGCTCCTCAATACCAAGGGGTAAATCTCTTCGACGCTCATTTCGTTCCCGTTTTTGCGTCGACGCCTGATTTTTCCCCACGAAAATGGAGTGGGTCTCTCAGGCTTTGCAATTCTCTGTAGTAGTAAAGTGGGGTAGGCCGTTTTCCATTGAACCTCAGTTTTTTCAGGAGATCTATTTCCTCCTTGGAGGCATTTCCGCTGAGGGAACTATCCTTAAGGAATTCTGTAAATCCCGGCTCTACCTCTGGTTGAAGAGGTCCCGTCTCAACAAACTCAAATCTCCTGGGATCGCCTGAGGCTATTCTACGATTTAGCACAATCTCCATACCAAAGGTCGTCAGATCAACATCCCAGGACTCAATCAGTGGATTCAGGAAGGAGACACAGTTTTCAGGCGACAAGCTGAAAACATCCGTGTCCAGGAACTCAAGAAGGGTAACCCTTGTTTGTTCATAACTTCGCTCCGCAAGTCGAGCCACCAGATGGAGCCAGTTTTCGCTATTCAATTCTTCCTTGGCGACTTTCTTAATCACGTCCAAGAGCTTTTGGGTAATGAGACGCTCGAGTTCGCCGAAGGGCTGCTTCTCGAAAATCTCACGTACCTGTCTTTCCTTGTCGGGCACGCACTTGCTAATGATCAATTCCCGAATTTCTCCATACATCGGCGCAGGCGCGCCCGCCAAGTCTCTCTTCAATTCTTCTCTGCGCTGAAGCTCAGCCAGCTTCGAAAGTCTATCGCTCGGAAGCTTCAAGACCTTCGCCATCTTCTGATAGATATCTGTTCGCTCAGGAGCCGGGGGCAGCTTCTTACGAGCCAACAGCTGTGAAATATAGGAATCGGTGACTTCGGCGGCAGTCGCTAGATCCTTCTGCTCAAGCCCTAACTCTTCCAAGCGTTGTTTAATCACCAGGCAAACGTCCACAATGGTCCTCCAAGTCGATTAACAACATTAGTTAAATCAAAAAAATAGTCCCAGAATTAACTTGACACGTCAAGTGAATTAACTGAGTATGGTTAATAGGCCAAGGAAGCCTTCACAGCAGTTGAACTAATAATGGTTATCTGAAGTACCCCTTTGGCATTGAGAAGCAAGGAGACCGTCATGTTTGCACGCAGAGTCTATATGCATCTGAAGCCCAATAGCGTTGCGGAGTTTACCCAGAGGTTGGAGAAGGACATCCTACCACTGCTCCGAAAGCAGAAAGGATTCCAGGACGAAATCACATTTGTCGGCCAAGGCGGAAGGGAAGCGTTCGGAATCAGTTTGTGGGACACACCGGAGAATGCCGAAGCTTACAACCGCGGAACCTACCCAGAAGTGACGAAGTCTCTGGCCACAGTAGTGGAGGGGGCCCCTCAAGTTGAAACCTTTGATGTCGCTAACTCGACGTTCCACAAGATCGCGGCTGCCGTAGCGGCCTAAAGCCAGAAAATCTCTTCGCCATGTGGGGCGGACGAGGTCCGCTCCATGCCCTGAAAATGCGCCATACGCATTCAGAGTCGATCGGTAGGAGTACCTGGTGCCCTCTCGATGGAGGGAAAAACCATGCGATACAAGAAGACGCAAGTCGCACCGAAGCATGATGGTCGTCCTCCGCTGCAGAAGGCGGTGCGCACATTCTTAGGCGAACGCCGCGGCTACCAGAGTTTGAGGCCGGATCTGAAGAGCATTGTCTGCGCGGCCCACAAACTGCCTGTGGAGGTCGCTCCGCCTGCGCGCGTGTGGCGTTCCTTGCGCGCACAACTGGAAAAGGAAGGCATCCTCAGTCGTCACGTGAAAGGGAGACTGGAAGAGCAGACGCGATTTCCAATGTTCAGGAATTAGTCATTCGAGCTAAAGGGAGCGGCGGAAGGTTCGATACAGGAGGCATGTATGTATTTACTTGCATGGATTGTCGTTGGTGCAGTCGTTGGCTGGGGATCGGGGAAGGCTTTCCAGGGTAATGGTAACGGCTATGGTTATGGTCCTCTCATGGACATCCTCATGGGTGTGGGTGGCGGCATAGTAGGCGGATTCGTGATGAGCTTCGCAGGCCTTGGCGGTTATGGTGGAGCGATCATCACAACCTTGGTTGCAATGGTTGGCGCGGCACTTCTGACCGTGCTCGCCGCTTACGTGAACGGCAGAAGGGTTTATGCCCGTCAGCTCTAAGAATCCGCGCAAAGTATCCTTAAGCATCCGGAGAGCAGAGTTAGGCACAAGAAGTTAACTATTCGAGTTTTGGAATAAATTCAAACGGAGGTCGAAGAAATGACTGTGAATATCACCCCTCTACATGACCGCGTCCTCGTGCGCAGGCTGGAACAGAAGGAAACCGCGAAGGGCGGGATCATTATCCCTGATACGGCGAAAGAAAAGCCGCAAGAAGGCGAAGTAATAGCCGTTGGAGCCGGAAAGGTGGAAAAGGGTCGCCGTATTCCACTCGATGTGAAGGTGGGCGACCGGATCTTGTTCGGCAAATATACCGGCAGCGACATCAAGATCGATGACCAGGAGTATCTGATCCTCCGCGAGGAAGAGATCCTGGCGAAACTCAGCGGAATGGCCAAAGCCGCATCCAGCAAGAAGTAGTATCCCCTATCCAAATGTTTCGCGTGCAGTGGAGAGTCTGATCACCCAGGAGGGTGGAGTCTAATGGCAAAACAAATTGTAACTGGTGAGAATTCACGACAAGCGATTTTGCGAGGCGTCAACGCTCTGGCGGACGCTGTAAAGATTACGCTTGGCCCGAAAGGGCGCAATGCGGTGATCGAGAAAAAGTTCGGAGCGCCCATCATTACAAAAGATGGTGTGACAGTGGCAAAAGAAATCGAACTGAAGGACCCGCTCGAGAACATGGGTGCACAGATGGTGCGAGAGGTCGCGTCCAAGACGTCTGATGTGGCTGGCGATGGCACCACCACTGCGACCGTGCTGGCACAAGCGATCTTCCGCGAAGGTGTGAGAACAGTTGCTGCAGGCGCGAGCCCAATGGCGCTCAAGCGCGGCATCGATAAAGCTGTGGAAGTCGCGGTGGAAGAAATCAAGAGGATCTCTCGCGAAGTGAAGGGCGACATGATTGCGCAAGTGGGCACAATCAGTGCCAACACCGACAAGCAGGTGGGCAGCATCATCGCCGAAGCGATGAAAAAGGTTGGGAAGGATGGCGTCATCACTGTCGAGGAATCCAAGACGATGGAAACGACGCTAGAAGTCGTAGAAGGCATGCAGTTCGACCGCGGATACCTCTCACCCTATTTTGTGACCGACCCCGAGCGCATGGAATGCGTACTCGAGGACGTGTACATCCTGATCCACGAGAAGAAGATCAGCTCGATGAAGGATCTGCTGCCTCTGCTCGAGCAAACAGCAAAAATGAGTAAGCCACTGTTGATCATCGCTGAGGACGTGGAAGGTGAAGCGCTGGCAACTCTCGTCGTGAACAAGCTGCGCGGCACGCTGCAGTGCGCCGGGGTGAAAGCTCCTGGTTTTGGTGATCGCCGCAAGGCGACGCTGGAAGACATCGCAATCCTGACGGGCGGCAAGGCCATCACCGAAGATCTCGGAGTTAAGCTCGAGAATGTGAAACTCGAGGACCTGGGACGCGCAAAGAAAGTGACCATCGACAAAGACAACACCACGATCGTCGCGGGCGCCGGCAAGGCCAGCGAGATCGAGGGCCGAATCAAGCAGCTTCGCGTTCAGGTCGAAGATACCACCTCCGATTACGACAAGGAAAAGCTGCAGGAGCGTCTGGCCAAGCTGGTCGGCGGCGTCGCGGTAATCAAAGTCGGTGCAGCCACGGAAACCGAACTGAAAGAGAAGAAGGCTCGCGTCGAAGACGCCATGCACGCCACGCGTGCAGCAGTTGAGGAAGGGATTGTGTCGGGCGGCGGCACCGCTCTGCTCCGCTGCTTGCCGGCACTCGAGAAGCTCAAGCTTCACGACGACGAAGCCACAGGAGTGAACATCGTGAAGCGCGCCCTCGAAGAACCCTTGCGGCAGATTGCCCAAAACGCCGGGCACGAAGGTGCCCTGGTGGTAGGACGTGTGCGCGAATCGAAAGATGAGAACTTCGGCTTCAACGCAGAGACCGGCGAGTTCGGCGACTTGGTTAAGGCCGGCGTGATCGATCCAGCCAAGGTCACGCGTCTCGCACTTCAGAACGCTGCCTCTATCGTCTCCCTAATGCTAACAACCGAAGTCCTGATAGCTGACGCTGGGGGAGAGCAAAAGATGGCCGCGGCTGGTGGGGGTATGGGAGGTTCGTACTGAACGGTACTAAACACCTCTCGTGTCGATCGCCATTCCGTCAACCCTATTCGTGCGGACTTCTCCGCGAACAAGCATCATTCGGGTGAATTGCTATGATGATTTCGTTAGAAAGTATTTTGAGTTCCCATCTGGAACCACTTTGCTCTCGCGACAACCACGTAATGAAGTACGAACTTGGTGGTTCTAGGGCAAACACTGGGCACCTAGCGTCATACCATTGCGGTTCCGTAGGGTGCAGCGTTCGATATAACTCAACCGCTGGGTATTACATGCTGATTGGAATGCCCGACCACGCGTACGCCGTCGACGAGCCCGGCGTGAACACCATGAAGTGCCCCATACACGGCCGCTGGTTGTATCGCCGAAAGAACACTGATGCGGAATCGCGTGTTCGCTGGTTTTGTAGCGTCGAAGATTGCCACTATGGCTACATCGCTAACACAAAGGCGATTGGGTCAGGACCTAGAGTAAATTCTCGTCCCTAAGATATGCGGCCATCTATAACCAGGATCCGATTTCCAAACGAGAACGAAAAGCGCTGGTCCTGGCTGCCGACCGGTAAGCCGTACGAGCTCAACCAGTCGATGCAACACCCTTCTTTCCCGCGCGCGGCCTGGCCAAAAATGAATCAGGTTCTCGGGAAGAGAACGAATCATGGATTGGATGCCAAAAGTGTGCACCCAGCTAGCGACGCGCTCGTGGAATTCGTGCTGTAGGAAACCCAAAGCAACAAGGACATTCACGTCGAGGAGATACTTCATGGGAAGTCGGATGCGGTTTTAATTCCTGGCGAGGAGTTCTTTGGCGTGCGACAGTTCGGGGCGTTGGGAGGGCGCCTCACAGTTTTTGAGGAGTTGTGCATAGTAGGGAGCAGCGGTCCTTGGTTGCTGGAGTAATTCGGCAGAGCGAGCGGCGCCGTAGAGACCATTGAAACGGTTGGGATCAATACTCAACGATTTCTCGTACTCCGCCAGAGCCTCCCGCAGACGACTCATTTCCATGAGCATGTCTCCGAGCATTTCGCGCGCGGGCAGCTCAACTTCCCCCTTGCCTTCCGCGTCCTGTTTGTCCGCGACGGAACGCAAGAGGCTAAGCGCTTCGTCATTTTTTCCTTCGGCGAAAACTAGCCAGGCATGAACCTCAACGCCGTTCGCGCTCATGTGATCAGCTTGATAGGGATGGCTCGACTTCCGAACCGCGTCGACCATGGCGTCGTATTGCTGGACGGCGGCACGGGCGGCGGGTGCATCGCGCAGATGGCCCGCGGCGACCGCGCGTGCCCAATAAGTGATCGCTTGGCTACCGGGTTCAGCGCCTGCGGGAGGCTGGAGCGCCAGCGCTTCCTTCCACTGACGCGTTTCGAGTGCATACATCGCGGGCATATGCGCGCGCATTCTGTCCAGATATCCATCGAGACCCGGATCAACATCGTCCGGGTGTATAGCAGCCAATTGATCGACGACGGCTTTCGCTTTGTTGTTTTCGCCGATTTGCAGGTAGCCGTACTCCAAGAACTCCATGGCGTGAATCTGATGTTCGGCTCCGACGCGCATTCCAGAGGATTGGCGCGCCGCAGCGATGGAGGCGAGGTTCGATTGAACGTCTTCTTGCCAGAGGCCGAGGCGAGCAAAAATATGAGAGGGCATGTGCAGGGCATGAGGTGAAGCGGGAGCGATTTGCGCGTAACGGCGCGCGGCCGGCAGACCCAAGTCCGCAAGATGAGGATTGTCGGCAGCGTGGATTAAATAGTGGGCTACGCCGGGATGGCTGGGTTCCTCCTTGAAGAGTTCGGCAAGGATGGCGATGGCCTTCTTAGGATTCTCCAGCTGGGTGTCATTATCGGGCTGCGACCCAAGCAATGATAACGCGTAAAATACAGCGGCTTCCCGGTCTCCTGGGTAGCGGGCGAAAAGTTTTTGCATCACATAGCAATAATCTGCTGAGCGTTTTTGATAGTCGCGATTATCGTCGCCGTAGAAGACTGCGAGGGCATCAATGTAATCGCGCTCCCGTTGTGAATTGCCATCAATGGTTTGCGCCACTTGAATGAGCTTCCTGCCATTCTGAAGATCGGAAGCGGACGGACGGTTCCAAAGGGGACGATAGATGCTCATGGCATGGCCCCAATAGGCGATGGCGCAATGAGGATCCTGATCGAGTACCTCCTTGAAACTCTTCTGAGCTTCTTCGTACCAGAAGGAATGGAGAAGGGCGAGTCCGCGCTCAAATTCCTTTTGAACTGACTGGTCGCAGGTGATGGGAAACGAAACTTTGCCGATCTTTTCGAGCGGTTCGGTGTGCTTATGTCCTTCTTGCGCAAGGAGGGGGAAAGAGAAAAGAAGTGATGCCAAGCTCAGCAAGAGAACATTTTTCGTCATCTCTTTCACTTTACGGCTCATTGGACGACCGCGCTTAACTGCTATCAGCCGCAAATAACGAAGGCCCTCGTCGCTTGCGATGAACGCGTCTCGATTCAAATACAGCATTGGTCACGCGAAACAGTCCGTCCAATTGGTACTTGATCTGGCAAAGGCCCCTCGCGAACTTGGGCAACGCCGCGGCAAATTCGTCGTTCAGTTTAGGGATCTTGAGTTCGGAGACATCCAGCTAGACGCCGATGCTTGTCCGCAAGCCCCGTAGTCCTTGATCAGGCTTTGTATTTGAAACTTTGGATTTCCAGATCCGTCGGTCGCCACTACAAGCCCCTTAAGGGTCATTCGCTCGCCTGCTTTAATGGAGTTGCTACTGGACATGATTGAGTAGGTTTGATTGTCCTTCTCGTTCGTTAGACTGATTCCGTCCTGAACGGACTGAGTGCAGCCGGTGACATAGGTCTGTGTTTTGTTTACAGCGTGATGATGGTGTCGGACGAGAAGAGCGATGCCGACAGCAGCGCCAGCCGCGGCTCCAACCCCAATTCCAATTGCTTTGCCGGAGCTGTATCCCCCTGGTGGCGCGGTGTATCCCCCAGTCCCGCCAGTGCCTCCGGAACCACCCGTTCCCCCGCCTCCGCCATACTGAGCAGATGCAGCAGCGCACACGGCCATACAAAGTGTCGTAATTCCAGTAAACCGTACTATCCAACGTGAAAGCATCGTGTTCCCTTCTTTCTATTTAGGTGAGAATTCAAATTTCGTGATCAATAGCTCGTTTCTATAACGACGACTGAACTTCGTTCGGTTCTATTCCACGACTCACCCTGGTCATTTCCGCGCACTCAAGCATTTATCTCCATCCTGGAATGCAACATCCTACTGCTCGACAATAATTTGGCCCTTCATGCCTTTGTGCCCGAGACCGCAGGTATGGCAACACCTAAACGTATAAGTGCCCGGTGTTTGAGCCAGGAACTCAATCGTGGTCGTTTCTCCCTTCTTGAGTTGCCAACACTCCTGTGCCGAACTGAAAATTAGTCCATCGGCGCCATTCGGTAGAGCGCCATCTGGAACGGCTAAAATTTTGAAACCATGATCGTGGTCAGTGGCTGTGATCTTGAGTCGAACTTTGGTACCGCTCTTCACGCGAACTGGTGCGCTTGAGTACTCGTACTTCTTTGCCGTAATTTCGACGACCTGTACATCTTGAGTTTGCGCCCGAACCGAAGGGGACATCGAAAACCATAGGGCAAGTCCCAGCAGAGACGAGGGAAGAACAGGCAAGAGTGAATGCTTGGCTAGCTTTTTCATTGATCTTCTCAGGCGTATGAGTAATTAATTTCTGATATCAAAACCTGCGGCGCGCCTCGTCTGCTTCTTCTGCGAGCCGCATTAGCACGTCCACGATCCCGGTGTTCTTGTTTGTAGCTGGGTCGAGGAAGAGCCCATCATTGGCGAAGCTGACAACGGAGGCCACTGCGCCACCCTGAGCTGTAGAAGTCGGACGAATTATGGAGACGGGGCCAAGCTTCGCATTCAGGAAGAACGTTGGCTCCGGCATGATCAGGTTGGTTTGAAAGTCGTCAGCCGGGTTGACACTAGTGCCTTTTGGATTCGGGTCGACTCCGCTGTTGAGGTTCGGAAACGAAAGATCACCGTCGGTGATGTTGGTAGCGTTGCCGGCCTTGTCTTGCCACGTTTGGAAGTGCATTATCTCGGATCCGCCGATACTCAACAGAACCCGCAAGACCTCCAGATTGGTCACTTTCTGAGCTAACGCTGGGTAGAGACTGCTGCCGCCTTGCTCGATGAATGCAAAGTGGAAGCCCGCAGTGTTGGCAATGGCCTGCAGGTGGTTGGGGATGCTGCCGTCGCTATTCAGGATCAGGTCGCCATCGTCCACCGGGATAGCGGGATGTTTTCCCTTCGCGAGATCCGGAACGGCGTTCTCGAAAATGCCCCCGAAATCTGGATTTGCCGTCTCGCTGCGGTAGCGTGTCCACCACGTCGTATCGACGGTGAGCTGCTTTAAGTTGGTCAGGCGTCCCGTCGGCGGGACTCCGCTGACTCTGCTAGGTGGCAGAGTGGCGAACTCGCTCAGGTCGATGGGCCTGGCATCCTTCGACGCAAGGTAATTATTGAGAAACCGGTGGTGGCTGATTTCGTCGTCGGTATTGTCCGCGATGTACTGCGGCATGTCGCCATCGAGAACCTCCAGAGCCGTAATGTAATTGGGAGCCAACCCGGTGACGATTTTCTTACCGTTGAGCTCCAGGTCGATCGTGGAGAGACCTTGATTCGTGGCTCCGCCAAGTTCCGCATATTGGATCCAGAGATCGGCCTCGACTTGTTCCAAAGCACTCAGGAACGTCAGAATTGCGATGTCGCCCTTTGTGATTGGCGCGTGGTCGTCCTCCTCTCTGCCGAAGGCCGCCGAGGTACCCGGCAACAGCGCGGCGCCCATCGTTGCGGCTCCCGCTGCGACCATTCCGTTCGTCAAAAACGCGCGCCGGTTTGTTGCATGCTTTACACTGCTTTCTGACTTCTTCATCATTTTTCCCCTCTACCTAATGAATCGAGTTCGAATCGTTTGCATCACACGTTTCCCTGAACTGACTTGAGCTTAATCCGAGTTTCAAGCTCCATCTCCCAGCAAGGTTAAATCTCGGAAAACAAGCGACAACCTTTGACCACTCTAAATCCGGTCATCAGTGGCGCATCGTCGCCGCATCCGATCATTTGTCGTCGGATTCGTCTTTCCCGTGCGCGGGAGTCAAAAAGTTATCCAGGACAAAGTCGGCTACGTCGCGGCCCAGCCGTTGTCCGGTGATTAGGTCAAAGCGGAAATGCTGTCCACCGAAGATACGGCTTAACGTCGCTTCTTCGGCGGCCGCGCTGATGCTTGTGAAGGATCGTTCTACTCCAGGGAGGACCTCGGAAGTCACGTTGAACTCGGCATGGTCCCGCTCGAAA
>DATMPA010000042.1:0-152524 GCA_035567915.1 Candidatus Sulfotelmatobacter sp.
CTAACCAGCCGCGCGCGCACTTAGCAGACTTGGAGCCGCGGTGACCGTTGCCCTTCTCAACTTTCTTCACACCCAGACAATTCATTCTCTTGGGCATGCATGCGCCTGTATCCGTTCGGAGACACACCGAGCTCTCGCTTAAACGCACGACTCAAGGAATCCTCTGATTCGTATCCAACGGCTTTAGCGACTTCAAAAAGTGATGTATTGCTCGACCGGATCATGGCACCAGCCTTGTGCAGCCGCCACCGAGTGAGATAGGCGAGAGGAGTCTGGCCCAAAACGCGCTTAAATCTTGAAGCAAAGGCAGACCTCGACATCCGGGCTTCACGAGCCAAGGACTCGACAGACCAGTTCTTGCGGATACCCGAATACATCGCTTGAATGGCTCTGCTGAGATGGTTATCGGAAATGGCGGCCAACCAGCCCGATTGCGGAGCCGCCGTGCTACTAGCGTACGCCCGGATGGCATACACAAGAAGTGATTCATAGAGACGGCTAATTATGAATGAGGAAGCCATTCCAGGGTGAGCGGTTTCGGCCGCCAGAAGATCCAGCACGGATTGGAACGCGCGGCTACGGTCCTGGCTTAAGTTTAGATATAAAAGCTGTGGCAAGATCGAGCGAATCGGCAAGGCCTCGAGCGTGTTCATAGTGAACTTCCCGAACATCAGTGTCGTGACCGGGCCACCGCCCCCGTAACGAACTACACCGTTAACTCTTAACTTTCTCACTTCGCTGGAATCAACAATTTTCGAGCACGAATGATCCGCCATCGAAAACGGCTGATCATCGAACATAATAAGAAGGTCGCCGCCGGAGAGGGGGGCGCCTTCGGGTTCGCCTTCGAATCTCAGAAACGCTGAACCGCCAACTACGAAGACGAACAATACACGCTTTCCTTTTAAACCCGAGGAGCGAAATCCCCAAGGGGAAGTCGCCTCCAACCGCGTGCACTCTGCTTTTTCAATTCTGATTGATCCCAAAACTTCTGACAGCGGATTCGTGAAACCCTCAACTTGTGGACGATCTGTCATCTCCTTTGGACGCTTGGCTGTCACCGCCGGTTGCATTTTTTAATCCATATAGCGTTCGTGCAAGCCGGCGCAACACGTTGGTGCAGAGCCAAACGAGCACCGCGCGAGCGTGATCGCAACTAATTCAAGGAGAAGAACGCAAATACAGAGTATGAGGAATCGTAATGTTTTGTTTCTACGGGGCGCGTTGGCCGGCGCCGTTTTGCTCGCAGTAGCTCTAAGCGTGCATAGCGGTCCGCCTCAACCCCGATCCGGCCAGTGGCGAATAGCCGGGCAGGATCTCAACAACAGCTGGAGCCAGCCGGCAGAGCACCTAATCAGTTCCGCGAACGTCAAGGGCCTAAGCCCAAAATGGGTTTTCACAACCGGTGGTGATGTTTCTGCCACTCCTACCGTGGACGGTGACGCCGTTTACTTCCCCGATTGGGCCGGCAATCTCTTCGCAGTCAAGAAGGACAGCGGCCAGCTAATCTGGTCTCACAAAATCTCCGAGTATGACGGCGTCGAAGGAGCGGTCTCTCGCGTTAGCCCTGCAGTCGATGCAAACCACGTAATCATTGGAGACATTTTGAATTCCAAGCAGACACACAATGGCGCAAACGTGATCTCAGTGGATCGCGAGACTGGAACAGTCCAGTGGATTACGCAGGTGGAAACTCATCCGGCGGCAATCATTACCGGATCTCCGGTTGTCTTCGACGGAGTTGTGTACATTGGGGTTTCTTCGAGCGAAGAAACGCTGGCGCTCGATCCGTCATATCCTTGTTGCAGCTTTCGCGGCAGTATCGTAGCGCTCGATGAAAAGTCCGGCGCGATGCTTTGGAAGACCTTCGACATGCCCGACAATGGCGGACAAACGGGGGGATACAGCGGCGGTGCGATTTGGCAACCTCCTGCGATTGATCCGAAGCGCGGTACGCTCTTTATCGGAACTGGAAACAACTACACTGCACCCGCGGATGTGGAGGCTTGCCAGAGCGCTACTCCGACAGCGAACTGCGTTGCAGCTGACGATTTCTTCGACGCCGCGTTGGCACTTGATTTGAAAACAGGACAGATCAAGTGGGCAAAGAGGCTGCAAGGTTTTGACACTTGGACAGTAGCGTGCATCCTCGCGACGGGAACAAACCCAAACTGTCCCGTGCCAACAAGCCCCGATTTCGATCTGGGAGGATCAGGACCCAATCTGCTCGGCAATATTGTTGGCTTTGGCCAGAAGAGCGGCATCTTCTGGGCGCTCAATCCCGATAACGGCAACATTGTTTGGAGCACACCGGTGGGGCCAGGCGCTTCGCTCGGAGGCATCGAGTGGGGTACCGCGACTGATGGCAAACGCATTTATGTTGCTATCGCGAATAGCGACCATCTCCCTTATGCGTTGGTGCCATCGGGACAGCAAATAACCTGGGGCGCATGGAGCGCTCTGGATGTCGCTACTGGGAAGATCCTTTGGCAGACTGCAGATCCCACTGCGAACACCATTGACAGAGGTTCGGTAAGCGTTGCAAACGGCGTCATGTATGCCGGCTCCAATTCAGGACAGATGTACGCGCTGGACGCGACAACCGGAAATATCCTCTGGAACTTCGCCAGCGGGGGCACGGTGATCGATGGGCCGTCGATTCTCGACGGCACCCTCTATTGGGGATCGGGCTACCGAAATATCCAAGGAACCGGAAATAACAAAGTCTACGCCTTTAGCCTGGACGGCGAGAAGGATCACGGTGAGAGCTCCGGCGATGACCATGACCACTCTGGCGATCACGAGAAGCAAGAGTGATGGCGTTGGACGTTTGTAGATTTCCCTCGTTGTTTTTTTGAATGACCTCGGGCGTGTTCCACACATGCAGGCGCACGAGGTAGCTCGCATTGCCGGCACCCATGCTGCGCAATCCGTGAGATGAAACGCGAAATCGCCCGGTCCGTCACGCAACAAGAATACGAACACACTAAAAAGGAGATGTGCAGATGAAGAAGTCGTTGCTACGTTTTATTGTCAGTACAACATTGAGCTTGATCGCGGGAGTCGCTTGCTTTGGGCAGCACTACAATCAAACCAACCTTGTTTCCAACACGTCGGGAGTTGCTCCAGTCACCGACCCTCAATTGATCAATCCTTGGGGCATATCCCGCGGCTCTGGCAGCCCTTGGTGGATCTCTGACAACGCAACGGGATTCAGCACACTCTACAATGGCGCAGGAACCAAGCAATCCCTGATCGTCACGATCCCGCCATCCGATCCGAATAACAAAAACACGCCAACGGGTACACCGACAGGCACCATCGCCAACAGCAGTCAAACAGATTTCTTGCTGGCCCCAGGCAAACCGGCGGCGTTCCTCTTCTCCACGATTGATGGAACGATTGCTGGATGGAATCCAACTGTCGCTGTAGCTCAAGGCGCCGCGCCTCCTTCCACACAAGCAGTGACTGTGATCAAGACTTCCGACGGATCCAGCTACACGGGCGTGACGAGCGCTTTTATTGAGGGCAAACGCTTTCTGTACGCGGCAAACTTTACCAAAGGTCGCGTGGATGTTTATGACAACGCATTTCACCTCATCGACCTGCACAAGCAGCACTTCGACGAAGACCCGGCCGATCATGATAACGGCCGCTCCGCTGAAAATTCTTTCGTGGATGAGAACCTGCCACGCAACTATGTGCCTTTTAACGTGCAAACCATCGGCAACGATATTGTCGTCACCTATGTGCTCCACGAGGAAGGCTCGCGCTTTGAAACCGATGGCCCGGGACTTGGCTTCGTGGATATTTATAGTTCCACTGGTCAGCTCTTGCAGCGTCTCGAGCACGGTGATTGGCTGAACGCTCCGTGGGGCGTGGCACTTGCTCCGCTTGACTTCGGACGCTTCAGCCACGACCTGCTCATCGGGCAGTTCGCTGGCGGGGGAGACACTCAGTCGAGCGGGTTCATCGCTGCATACGATCTAGCTACCGGAAAATTCGATGGGCTGCTGCAGGACGCCAGCGGGAAGCCACTCGCCATCAACGGCATTTGGGCGCTCAGCCCTGGAAACGTCAGCCCAGCCAATAGCGATGCTGCGGCGGCGCCTGCCGTACAAGTGTACTTCACCGCCGGACCGAACCATGGCTCCGGAGGGCTGTTCGGCTATTTGGCCGCGGTGTCTTCAGAGTTGAGCGAAGGGAATGCTCAGTAATCGTCACAGCTGATTCACGGTGTTGTCGGGGTGGAATGCGTCACCCCAAGGCTTCAACAGTGCCAATCGCTTCGCCTTGGGACTGCTGAAGCGCGGTGCGCTCCGGAGGTCTTCACGCGCGCCCCAACAAGTGCAGATCTTCCGGAGCAGCGAAGGTGCGGTTCAGAAGACATCATCGAAAAGGAGGAAGTCATGAATAGTTTTAGTCGGCAGTCCAAGAACAAGAAGAATCGCCGAGAATTCCTGAAGAACGGAATGGTTGCGGCGGGAGCGGCAACCCTGGGTACAGGTCTGCTTGCGAGCGGAGCACCCGTGTTAGCTGAGCAGGAAAAAGGGAGGAGCGGACAACTCCCAAAGGGAGACGCAGCGATTCTAAGGTTCTTGGCCGCAGCCGAGATCCTTGAGACCGATCTGTGGGTTCAATATAACGAACTTGGAGGAATCCAAGACAATGAGGCTCCCGGAGGGAGTGGCAGCCCGCTCTACACCGCGGCCCTCCAGGTTCTCGACGGAGACATGAATCAATATATCCACGACAACACCGAAGATGAGTTCACCCACGAGAATTTCATCAACGCCTATTTGGCTTCGAAGGGCGCAGACACAGTCGACTTAGAGCCGTTTCGCACGTTGCCAGGAAGTACAGCGACTGGATCGAGCGGTAAGCCACGGCTAACAAATCTGATGAAACTTACGGTGGACACGAGTTGGTGGACCCGGTACCGCAGCCGTACTCAGAACCCCGATTTCGGGGACACGTTCCCTCAAGCCGTTCCGAGCCTGGCGGTTGGGCAACATCCGGCAATCCCCAGAAGCGATGCCGATCTGAACCCGTCCAATCACCTCCAAGCAATTGCGAATACCGCAGGATTTCATTTCGCCACCATCGAGCAAGGGGGCACTAGTCTCTATCCATCGCTGGCTCAGCGCGTGAGCAGTTCGGAGGTTCTACGGATTGTCCTCAGCATCGGTGCAACCGAGGCGATGCACTTTCAGACCTGGCATGACAAAGCAGGCAATGCCCCACCATTGACCGATCCGAGCGATTCAACACTCGTATTTCCGGACCTCAATGCCCCTCCATTTGGTGGAGAGGATTTCCAAACGAACCTGATCATGCCTGAACCAACCGTGTTCCTGAACCGGACTTTGCCGGTGTGCTCCATTGTTCGTCCGACGGAGACTACCGGAGCGGCGACGGCCGCTCTTAAATTCCTGACGGCCATGGGACTTTTTATTGGGCAGTCACCAGCATTTTTCGCGTTTCTGCGTGATTTGGCCGAAGAGGCAGACGCGGCCAGACGCGAAGGGGAACGATAAACGGGACAGAGCGAGGGTCAATTCCCTTTGATTCACGGTGTTGTCGCGGGGTGGAATGCATGCCGCAGTTGGATGCCTTCCGCCCTGGCAAGTAAAAGCAAACCGCCTGCGGCACGAGGTTGGGCGATACGAATTTAGGCTTCTTCGGTTAACCGGCGCATTTTTCCGAACGACGAGTCCGCTCATGTCACGCAGAAGGTCGCCGGTTCGACGGTTAAAAGATCACCCGTCTGACTGGCACCTTCATCGGTCATTTACGAGGTCTCAACGAGGGGAGTGATACACTTTTCCTGTGGCACCGCCCGGGCAAAGGCGTGGCGCTAAAAATCGAAAGTAAAAACGCATGTCTGAATTTGTCGTTCAATCTCTCCTGAGAACTCCGACCGTTGCGATCCGGGACACGTACTGCCAGGGCAGCTGCCGGCCCCAGACCGCGGAAGAGTGCACGGCCACCACACAACTGGTGTTTCCATATCGCGGCGTCTATGTACGACATCTGGGGAATGACCAGGCCGTTGCTGAGGCGAATCAAGTCCTGTTTTTCAATGCCACCGAAGGCTACCGGATCAGCCACCCTGTGCCCGGTGGCGATGCCAGTCTGACGCTGGTCATCAGCGAACCGCAGCTGCGTGAAATGGCGCCACGTGCTTTTCTGCGCGATGGCGCGGCGCTGGCATTTCGGCGGCAGCGTCTGCGGATTGATGAGCGAGCTCAAGCGCTCATGGCACTGCTACGGCATAGCCTGCGCCAAAACATTGCGGAACCTTTGGAAGCGGAGAGTCTGGCCTTGACCCTAGTTCAGCGGGCGCTGGGGCCACGCACCACGCACGCACCTGGCGCCAGTGTGGGACGGCAGCGACTGGTGGATCGAGCGAAGCTCGTGGTGGCGAGCGATCTGGCACGACGCTGGACGTTGGCCGAGATCGCCGCCGAAGTGCGCGGCTCCCCGGTTTATCTCACGCAGGTCTTCCAACAAGTGGAAGGCTTGCCGCTCTATCGCTATCAGTTGCGCCTACGGCTAGCGCGGGCGCTGGACCTTCTCGCGCAGTATGACGACCTGACCGCTCTAAGCCTGGACCTCGGCTTCTCCAGCCACAGCCATTTCAGTGCTGCCTTCCGCGAGGCTTACGGCCGTTCGCCTTCGGAGTTCCGGCAGTCGGCGCTGTATCGTTAGTCCTTTTCAAGCAAATCACTAAAGATCGCTAAAGATTCTGACAGCGGCTCTCTCTTCTTGCGTGGCCTACTGATCGCACGCGGACTTCGGGTATTCAAGGAGAGGGACATCATGATTGAAACCACATGTGCGGCTTGCGACTGCAAGCTGGATGGGAATCCGATCAAGGTCAAGATAGGCGGCAAGACGGTTGAGGTGTGCTGTGATGATTGCGCGCTGAAGTTGAGGGAAGCGCATTCCTCTACGGCTGCGAGGAAGGTTTGACGATGGACCGAAACAAAATAGCTGTAAGTGTTCCTAACGATCGGCCTCGAGTTGCACAGCCGGTAGCTGCATTGCTGACCGGCGCGCTGCTCATCGGGTTATCCCTGAGTGCGGTGATGCCAGAGCGTGTAAGTGCGGACACGCGTGTGATGCCGCGCAATGAAAGGTTAAGTGTGTCTACCATGAATGGAAAGAAATCATCGCCGATCCAGCGTAGCGTGCAGACGGCATCAGGGCGTATCAGCTACACGGAGCAAGGCACAGGACCGGTCGCATTGTTCGTGCATGGCGTGCTGCTGAACGGACATCTGTGGCGCCATCAGCTTGCGGATTTATCCGACATTCGTCGCTGCATAGCTGTCGACTTGCTTGCGCATGGCGACACCGAAATCGCGCCGGATCAGGATGTATCCGTGACCGCCAATGCCGAGATGCTCAAGGAATTTCTTGATGCCCTGCGCATCGACAAGGTAGATCTCGTGGGTAACGATAGCGGCGGCGGTATCGCGCAAATTTTCGCCGCGTTGTATCCGGAGCGCGTGCGCAGCCTTACGCTCACCGACTGCGACACTCACGACAACTGGCCACCCGAAGCCTTCAAGCCGTTCCTGGCGATGGCGGCCGGCGGCGGTTTACGTGCAACGCTTGACGCGATGTTGTCGGATAAGAGCGTCTATCGCTCGCCGCAGGCGCTTGGGCCGGCGTATGAACATCCGGAACTTCTGAGTGACGACAGCATCGAAAAGTATCTGCGTCCACTGATCAGGACCGAGCAACGTACCCGTGATCTGCAACGCTTCCTCGCAGCTTTCGACAACAAGCACACGCTCGCCATTGAAAATCGACTGAAGACGCTGAAAGCGCCGACGCTCATCGTCTGGGGCACAGATGATGTGTATTTCGACGTGAAATGGTCAGATTGGCTAGCCGAGAACATTCCCGGCACACGACGCCGCGTTGAGTTCAAGGGCGCCAGAATCTTTTTCCCCGAAGAGCGCTCGGCGGAATTCAACAAGGAACTGCGCGCACATTGGCTGGCCGCGCAGTAGAAAGTATAAAAAAAATCTCCGAAGAGACGTCAAAAGTTGTGGGATGAGAAACAGTTCATTGCAAAAGGAACCTTCCAATGACATCGAATCAAACCGTGAGCGTCTTTGGCGCGTACGGACGCACTGGGCGCTTCGTTGTTTCAGAATTGTTCAAACGCGAATGGACTCTGATTCTTTGTGGTCGAGACGCCGCGAAGTTAAAAGCCGTAGGCGACGCGCATCCGGGATCGGAAGTGCGCGTCGCTACGGTGGACGATCCCGCGTCACTTGACCGCGCAATATCCGGCGCCGCCGCGATTATAAATTGTGCGGGACCGTTCATCGACACAGCAGTCCCTGTTATCGAAGCCGCCCTGCGTTCGGGTATTCACTATTTCGATGTAGCTGCCGAACAGGCGGCCGTCCTCGGTGTTTTCGAGAAGTTTGCGGACGCCGCGCGAGATAGGGCTGTTGTGGTCGGTCCGGCGATGGCGTTCTACGGAGGATTGAGCGACCTTCTGGCCACTGCTGCTATGGGCGACTGGAGTGCCGCAGACGAAATCACTATCGCGACCGCGCTCGATAGTTGGAAGCCGACGCGGGGAACCCGGTTGACAGGACAACGCAATCCCGGCAAACATTTCGTCTTTTCGAATAACAAATTGGAGCGTGCGGATCCGCCACCAGCGCGCACATGGAATTTTTCGGCGCCGTTCGGAACGCAAGATGTCCTGGGTCTCGCTCTCGCCGAAACCATCACCATCTCACGGCATCTGAAGGCGCCTGAGATTCGCGCTTATCTAAATCTCGCATCGATCAAGGACATCCGTGATCCGAACACGCCGGAACCGGCAGCGACGGACGAGAGTGGGCGCTCGTCTCAAATATTCCTTGTCGAGGTAGTCGTGCGAAGGGGAAGCGAGGAACGCCGTGCGACAGCGCGAGGACGAGACATCTATGCGATCACCGCACCTATTGTGGTGGAAGCGACTCACCGTGTCGTCAACGGGCTGGCCAAGACCACTGGCGTCGCCGCCGCTGGCGAGATTTTCGATGCTCGAGATTTTCTGAGATCACTCTGCCCGGTGCATCTCTCTGTTGAAATTCGGTGATGCCGGTTGCCCGGTCAGAAGTCGAAAATTTCAGCGGCAATCGAATTCTGGGCGTGCGTGAACGATCGGAAGTTGTCGTCTTGCAAGTGAAGAACCATAGCGTTACGGCGCCCTGACCTACCGTCTCACATTTCAAAAAAGCTCGATTATTCCTGCTTAAAATGCCCCTTGGCATTTCGGTGGCACGGAGTTGGCGGTTTTGTTGACGTGCGCCATGGGCTTCGTTAGCGTTAATAGTCGGGAGAATGCCTCCCCTCCATCCTGCGCGACACGGCGCGTAACTTCGAAAGCGGACAATCTAGTGGCTAATCCAATTATTACCCTCACTACCGACTACGGCACCAACGATCATCTCGTTGGAACGATGAAGGGCGTCATCCTGAAAATCAATCCTGACGTGACGATTGTGGACATCACACACAACGTGACGGCGTACGATTTGCTCGATGGGGCGCTGGCGATCGGTTCGGCGTACGCCTATTTCCCGCCGAAGACGGTGCATGTGGTCGTGGTAGACCCGGGAGTAGGCACCGAGCGGCGGCCGTTGCTTGTGAGCGCGCAAAATCAATATTTTATTGCGCCGGATAACGGCGTGCTCTCCGTGCTTTTCGAACGCGAAGACAACGTGGTCGTGCGGCATGCGAACGTGGAACACTATTATTTGAGTCCACTGAGCAAGACATTTCACGGCCGGGATGTATTTGCTCCGGTGGCTGCGTGGCTGACCAAGGGCTGGCAGACACCGAGCATGGGTGACGAGATCACGGACTACAAGAAGTTTGCGATGCCGAAACCGAAAGAAGCGGATGGCAGCTTGATGGGCGTTGTGTTACGCGTTGACGCGTTTGGAAATCTGATTACGAATTTTCGCGCCGAACATTTGGCCGCGAATGCGCATGAGAATGGAAATTTGAATCTTCAAGTGGGGGCGCACGCGGTTAAAAAGCTCGTGGATACGTTCGCTCGTGGCGCGGCCGGTGAGCCGATTGCCTACGTTGGTTCCAGTGGGTACATCGAAATAGGCGTGAACAAGGGGAGCGCGGCGCGAACGCTTGCACTGGGACGCGGGACGCCGGTCGTTCTTTCGAGATAGTCAGCGGCGATAATTCTTCAAATACAAATCTAGCGGGTTGCCTCGAGGGCTGCCATTTGGGAACGTGTGCGAGGATCGAGCCAGTCGCGCCAGGCGTCGCCCAATAGATTGAACGCGAGGACAGCGGTCATGACCGCAAGCGCAGGAAAGATAACCATGTGCGGCGCGTCAAAAAGATGGCCGCGCGCATCATTGAGCATGGAGCCCCAACTGGGGATAGGCGAGAGAACGCCGAGGCCAAGAAAACTTAGAGTGGATTCGGCAAGAATTGCTCCGGCCATACCAATGGTCGCCTGAATCAGAACGGGCTGAAGAATATTTGGCAGCAGATGGCGCAGCAGGATGCGTCCGTGTCGAGCGCCGAGCGAGCGGGCAGCCAGTACGAACTCCAATTCCTTCACTTTCAGAACCTGAGCACGCGCGAGACGCGCATAACCAGCCCAACCAGTAATGATGAGGGCGAGAATGACTTTGCCGATTCCGGGACCGAGAAACGCGGCGAAAGCGATAGCTAGTAAGATCCCCGGGAAAGAAAGAAACGCGTTGATGAGCAGCAGATTGACAATGCGATCGAACCAGCTGCCGAAGTAACCCGCCAAAGTCCCCATCAGAAGGCCGACGGAGCCGCAGCCGAAAACGACGCAAACGGAAACGAGCATGGAGACGCGAGCTCCATAGATGACGCGGGTGAGAACGTCACGACCGAGCTCATCGGTGCCGAACCAGTGCGCGTGGGAAGGCGCTTCGAGGCGTGAAGGGAGGTTTTGCGAGGCAGGGTCGGCGGGAGAAATCCACGGCGCGAGAATCGCGGCAAGCAGCAGAATAATGGCGGCGGCAAAGCCTACGCGCGCGAGAACGCTTTGGCGGAGAAACGTGCGCAAGTTCGCGGTGGCGCTCATGAAAGGCGCACTCTCGGATCAACGAATGAATAGAGCAGGTCTGTGAACAGATTGACGAGAACGTAAGAAACGGAAATGACGAGGATGCAGCCTTGCAAAAGCGGGTAGTCGCGTGCGGAGATGGCTTGCACGGTCAGGCGGCCGATGCCGGGCCAGGCAAAAATTGTTTCGGTGACGATAGTGCCGGCGAGGAGCGTGCCGAACTGCAGGCCGAGAATAGTAATGATGGGGATCAGTGCGTTGCGAAGGGCGTGGCGAAAGAGGATAGCCATCGTGCCAAGGCCTTTGGCGCGCGCCGTGCGAACGTAGTCGCTCGAAAGCTCTTCCAGCATTGCCCCCCGAACCATGCGCGTGAGAATCGCGGCGAGAGCAGCGCCGAGCGTTGCGGCGGGCAGAAGAAAACTGAGCGGACCGACTCGGCCAGAAACTGGAAGTACACCGATCTCAATCGCGAACACGAGCATCAGCAGCTGGCCGAGTGCGAAGTTCGGAATCGCGAGGCCGAACAGTGTCGCAACGCCGACGACTCGGTCGGCGGGCTGGCCACGGCGATGTGCGGCGAGAACTCCGGCAGGAATCGCGATCAAGACACAAACAGCAAGCGCGAGGAACGCGAGCTCGAGCGTAGCGGGATAGCGTTCGAAAATAATCCGGCGCACGGGCGCATTGAATTTGAACGATTGGCCGAGATTGCCGTGAGCCAGATCGCGCCAATAGTGCGCGTACTGCGTGCCGAGCGGTAGATCGAGCCCGAGCGTGTGGCGCAATTGCGCGGCCGCGCCCGGCGCTGCGCCTTCCCCAAGCATTTGTTCGACCGGATCGCCAGGAACAATGTGAATCATCAAGAAAACGAGCGTGAGCACGAGCCAGAGCGCGGGGAGCGTGAGCAGAAAGCGCTGGAGAAAATGTCGCAGCATGCGTGAGCGATTATGAACCAGAAGCGGGCAAATTGGATTCGACTTTGCGATCAGGATCGGCGGAAGAAGGAATAGCTTGGGTCGGAGGCTCCTGTGGCAGAAGCTGGATTTTTACGCGCGCGACGCGGCGGCCGTCCATTTCCATGACCGTGAACCGAAAATTGCCGAAGTCAAAACTCTCGCCGCCTTTGGGGATAAATCCGAGCTGATCGAGCACAAAGCCACCGACCGTGGCGTAGGCGGCGTCCTCAGGCAAAGTGATGTTGTATTGTGCATCCAGGTCGCGAACGCTGAGCGCGGCGTCAAAGATGACCGCGCCATCCGCAAGCGCGAGCGGCCGCTCGACGACGTCGAACTCATCGTGAATTTCGCCGACAAGCTGCTCGAAGATGTCTTCCATCGTGACCAGTCCAAGAATGCTGCCGAACTCGTCCACCACAACCGCCATTGATGTATGTTTCGAACGAAATTCGCTAAGCAGTTCGGCGGCTGGTTTGGTTTCCGGGACGATGAGAAGTTCGCGCAGGACGCGGCGCAAATCGAACGGCGTTGCGGGCGCGCGCTCTTCGAGCCGCCGCTCGCGGTCGAGCAGAACCCACATCATGTCCTTGATATGCACGAAGCCAAGCATGTGATCCAAAGTGCCGCGATAAACAGGAATGCGAGAGCGCTGCGTGGTGGCAAATACGCGCATGACTTGGTCGAGCGGCGCCTCGATCGGAAGAACGTGCATGTCCGGTCGCGACACCATGATTTCGCGCACCTGCACCTGGCCTAATTCGATCGCGCTGAGAATGAATTTTTCTTCACCCGGTGCGAGCAGTCCGCGTTCCCGGGCTTGCTGGATCTGGACCTGAAGCTCTTCGGTGGAGTGCGCAACACCATGGCCGCCGGGCGTGGTGACACCGAGTGCCCGCACAATCAATCCAGAGACGCCATCAAGTAAATCGATGGCCCAGCGGAACGCACCGAGAAACCAATGAAAAGGGCGCGCGACGAGAAGCGCAACACGTTCCGCGCGCGCAAGGCTGACGGTTTTGGGAACGAGCTCGCCGATGACGACGTGCAACGCGCTAAGTAAAATGAACGCGCACGAAAGGGCCAGCGCGTGCGCCAGGATTGCGGAACGCGTGCCCGGGCGGCCCTGCCAGAGATTCTGAAAAAAATTGGCAAGCGTGGCTTCGCCGAGGGCGCCGAGAGCGAGGCTGGTGACCGTGATACCGAGCTGCACGCCTGAAACGACGCGGTGCAGATCGCGAAGGAGTTCTTCCACGATTTTCGCGCTGGCATTGCCAAGGGCGACAAGCTGACGTACGCGCGAAATCCGCACCGCTACGAGCGAAAACTCCGCCGCGGCAAAGAAGCCGTTCAGCGCGACGAGAGCAATGACCCCGACGAGTCTGACAAAGAACATTCGCGGTTCGAAACCCTGCCGAAATTGTAACAGCAGTCTGGCTGTACCGGCGTTTCAACGCGAGTTGCGCGTGTGGAGGTCGTCCTCTACACTCTTTTTTTGGCTTTTTGTTAGCGGGAGAGTCCTTCGGGAGAACCTTTGTTACGCGCCCTGCGAATCCTTGGCTGGTTTCTGACGATCATCCTTTTAATTTGTGGTTTTGGAGTGTGGTGGGCCGTCTACCGGCCGCTCCCGCAAGTGGATGGCACACTTTCCCTTCCCGGTTTGAAGAGCGACGTGACCGTTGAGCGTGACATTTGGGGTGTGCCGCACATCCGCGCCGGCTCGTTGAATGACATGGTGGAAGCGCAAGGCTATGTAATGGCGCAGGACCGTCTGTGGCAGATGGATTTGCTGCGTCGTGTGGCTCGCGGTCAGCTTTCCGAAATTGTTGGCCCGGATGCGATCCCCATAGACAAGCAATTCCGCACGTTGCGCCTGGGCCCGGCGGCGGACCGCGAAGCCACGCTGCTCGACCCGGAAGCGCGTGGAGCGATGGACGCTTACGCGCGCGGCGTGAACGCCTTCATTGAGCAGCATCAGAAGAACCTGCCCATTGAATTCACCTTGCTCCGCTATAAACCCCAGCCTTGGATGCCTACGGATTCGCTGGTGATTGCGGGCTACATGTATCAAACGCTTTCAAGTACGTGGGAAGCGGAACTCAATCGCGCCAAAGTGACGGAACGCGTTGGCGAGGAACGCGCGAAGCAACTTTATTCCGACGAAACCGCAATGGATCATTTTGTCGTGGGAGATCCGAACGCGATCGAAAACAGCGCACAGCAGTCGGGCCGAAATCCGGACGATGAAGACGACGATGACGACATAATGCCGGATACCGTCCTAAAGGCTGACAGAAAGACTGAACAAGCGCCCAACTTTGCCGATTTAACTTCAGCACTCGCCCCGGCCCTGCTCGAATGGGTTGCGGAATCGCAGCGCGATATTCGTCAAGCCCTCGGAAGCAACAACTGGGTGGTGAGCGGAGCTTACACGGCCACTGGCAAGCCGTTGCTTGCAAACGATACGCACCTCGAACTGAGCATTCCGCCGATTTGGTACGAAGCGCACTTAAGCGCACCCGGTTGGAATGTAAAAGGCTTCGCATTGCCGGGCGGACCGCTCCTGGTGATCGGCCACAACGACCGCATTGCGTGGGGATTCACGAACAATGGCGCGGACGTGCAGGACCTCTACATAGAAACGTTCAATCCGGCGAACTCCGATGAATACCGAGTGAAGGGTCAGTGGAAAAAGGCGGAGATTGACGACGAGACGATTCATGTGCGGGGACAAGCGGATGAGCGCCTTCGCTTAGTAGTGACACGGCATGGACCGATCGTGCGACGCGAAGGCGACAAAGCGTACGCGTTGCGCTGGACAGCGACGGAGCCCGGCGGGCTTGCGAACACGTACTACAATCTCGGAAAAGCGCAAAGCTGGAATGAGTTTCGAGACGTTTTGAAAAAAGTTTGGGGGCCTGCGCAGAATGTCGTTTACGCGGATGTGGACGGAAATATTGGCTACATCATGGCTGCGCGAGTGCCGGTTCGCAAAAAAGGATTTGGCCAAGTTCCCGTTCCCGGCGACACCGATGACTACGAATGGACGGGCTATATTCCTTTCGGTCAACTTCCGCAGATTTTGAATCCGGCCTCAGGCCTGATCGTGACGGCGAACGCGCGCGTGGTTGGACCCAAGTACAAACCGTATCTTACCGACCGTTGGGAAGAACCATACCGCACCGCGCGAATTTACGATTTGCTGCACGACAAGCACGATCTGCGGCCCGCGGACATGCTGAAAGTGCAGGCGGACACCTACAGCTATCCCGATGTCTTTCTCGGAGAGCAACTCGCCTCAGCAGCACACAATGTAACTCCGAAAGACGAGCGGACGAAAAAATTGGTTGCAATGACCAAAGACTGGAACGGAATCGCCGCACCAGATACTTCTGTGGTTCCCTTCCTGGAATTGACGCGCCTGGAAGCGCTGCGGCTGATTCTGGAGCCGTACCTCGGCACGGAAACCGATTTGTATCGTTGGCGGAAAGTAGCATTCCTGCAGAAAGTACTCACAGAGCGGCCGGCGAAATGGCTGCCTGCGACATATAAGAGTTACGACGAGCTGATCGTCGCCGCTGCGGACAGCGCCGTGCGAATGCTCGAAGAAAGAACCAAGAGCACGCACATCGAAGACTGGCAATGGAAAAGATTCAACGCGTTGGAAATGCACCACCCGATTGGCAGAAAAGGCGCCCTGAAATTCTTCCTGAGCATCGCGGACAAGGCACAGGCGGGCACGCGATTCAGTCCGCGCGCGGCGACGAAGCGCCACGGCCCGGCGATGCGTTTCGTTGCGAATCTCGCGAATTGGGACGATTCAATCCTGCTTATTCCTGGCGGGCAAAGCGGCCAACCAGGCAGCAGCCATTACAGCGATCAGTTTTCGTACTGGTTCGACGGAAAACCGATCGTGCAGCCGTTCAGCGACGCGGCAGAAGCGCGTACGAAGAGCCACACGCTGACGCTCAAGGCTGGCCCCTGACGCAAATCACACTCCATGCCTGAACTTCCCGAAGTTGAAGCAGTAGTGCGCACTCTGCGGCCGCTCGTTCGTGGACGAAAAATACGTTGCGTTCATGTATCGCATCCAATCGCAACGAAACCGCAAAACCCTGCCGAGCTTGCGAGGTTTGCGGCAAAACAGACGATTCGCGATGTAAAACGACATGGAAAATATTTGGTGCTGGAACTGGATCGCGGCATTTTGACGATGCACTTTCGGCTGGACGGGCAACTCCTGTGGTTTGCGTCCGCGGCGGAAATGGAAAGGAAGGCCAATCGAGCGCCGCACAATGTGCACGTGGACGTTGCGCTCGAGTTTAACCGCGGCGTGCTTGGCTTTGCCGACCGTCGCCATTTTGGGCGAGTTCATTATTTCGAATCGCGCGAGGCGAGTAAAGGATTGCATTCGCTGGGGGTAGACGCACTTTCGAAGGAATTCACGCCAAAGCATTTCACTTCGCTGCTCGCCGACTCGCGGCGTCCGCTGAAAGAATTTCTACTCGATCAGACGCGAGTCGCGGGCATTGGGAATATCTACTCGTGTGAATCCATGTGGTACGCACGGATTGATCCACGCCGCCGCGCGAATTCGCTGAGCAAAAAGGACTCCGAGAATCTCCATAAAGCGATTGTTTCCGTTCTCTGGCGTGCCTTAGAATGTTGCTTGAAGCCGGCGCCGGATTTTCGCGACCCAACGTGGTGGTTTCAGGGACTCGAAAAAATCCTTCGCGTGTATGGACGCGAAGATCAGCCGTGCCACAGATGCGGTGAACTGATTCGGCGAATCGAACAGGGCGGAAGATCCACCTATTTTTGCAAGCGCTGCCAAAAATAGCGGCGCGATGGGAAATTTTAGACTGCGAAGGAATGAGCGTCCCGAGTGAATACTCCTGCAACGAAGAAACCTGAACCGCCAAAGAAGCCGGAATTTGAACGCTCCCTTGCGCGCCTGGAAGAAGTCGTGCGCAAGTTGGAAAGCCCGCAACTGTCGCTCGACGAAGCGATGAAATTGTTCGAGGAAGGCGTCGCGCTTTCTCGTGAATGCCAGAAACAGCTGGAAGAAGCCGAGGGTAAAGTGGAAATTTTGCTGAAGAAAGCAGATGGAAAGCTCGCCGCGGAACCGTTTGACCCGGAAGGCGACGAATCTTGACCCGCCTCGCGGAATTTTCTTCCCTACTCAAAGCACAATGAAACTTCCTTCTTTTTTTGAAGACGACTTGCAAGCCGTTGACACCGCACTGCAGAGACTTCTGCCGTCAGAAGACACTCCTCCGGCCTCCATTCATAAAGCGATGCGTTATAGCGTCTTTGCCGGCGGCAAACGCGTGCGTCCGATTCTTTGCTTGGAGGCAGCGAGGATTTTTACAAGCGACGTTTCTGCGGCGATGCATCCCGGCTGCGCGATTGAATTCATTCACACGTATTCGCTGATTCATGACGATTTACCAGCATTGGATAATGACGATTTGCGGCGAGGCAAACCGACGTGCCACAAGCAATTCGGAGAGGCGGCGGCGATTCTCGCGGGAGACGCACTCCTCACGCTCGCCTTCGAAACGATTGGCGCCACACCAGTGGACGCCGAGCGCCGGGTGAAAATGCTAACGGAAATTTCTACGTCCGCGGGAACTGTAAACGGAATGGTGGGCGGGCAGGTCGCGGACCTTGAAGCCGAGGGCAAAGTTGTTGGGCCGGCGGCGCTGGAATACATTCACCGCTCGAAAACAGCGGCCCTGATTCGCGCTTCGATTACGGCGGGAGCGCTGTGCGCCGGCGCGCCACAGGAAGATGTTGCGCGGCTGCGGCGTTTCGGGGAAACGATCGGTTGGGCGTTTCAGGTGACAGACGACATCTTGGATGTCGAAGAATCTTCCGCGGCGCTCGGCAAGACCGCAGGCAAGGATATTGCCCAGCAAAAGGCAACCTATCCTTCTGTGTTTGGCCTTGAACGTTCTCACGAAATCGCGAACGAACTTTCCGCGAAAGCCATCGGGGAGCTGGAAACGTACGGTGGCCGAGCGGCACGGTTGCGCGAGATTGCGGAATTTCTGGTTCATCGCCGCGCTTAGCTTTTCCATGAAAACTAAATCGCAGAAAAAGCGGCTGGACATTTTGCTCGTCGAACGCGGGCTGGCCGAATCGCGGCAAAAGGCCCAAGCAATGATCTTGGCGCACGAAGTGAGCGTTAACGGTGCGAAAGCGGAAAAGGCAGGAGTCTCGATCGCGGAATCGGCACGAATCGAAGTTACAAGTCGCCTGCAAAAATACGCCAGCCGTGGCGGATTAAAGCTGGAAGGCGCGCTGACCGATTTCGCCGTAAATCCTGCAAATTTGGTTTGCCTGGACCTTGGCGCCTCAACGGGCGGCTTTACAGATTGTCTGCTGCAACACAGCGCCGCGCGCGTGTACGCCGTGGACGTAAACGTGGACCAGCTGGCGTGGAAATTACAACAGGATGCGCGCGTGGTGCGAGTAGAACGCAACGCGCGGGAACTGAAACCGGAAGATGTGCCTGAAGAGGTGGATCTCGTCGTTGCAGATGTTTCTTTTATTTCCGTGACGAAGATTCTTGCTCCCGCGGTGCGCGCCGCAAAACCGTGCGCGGTATTTCTTATCTTGATCAAGCCACAATTCGAATTGCGCCGCGAAGACGTCGGCGCCGGGGGTATCGTAAAAGATGCGTCGTTGCACGAAAAAGCCATTGCCTCGGTGAAACAGCAAGCCCAGGTAAACGGACTCGAATGCCTGGCTGTGCTGCCGAGCCGTCTGACCGGCGCCGAAGGCAACCAGGAGTTTTTTCTCCACGCTCGGAAAATCGGCTAAGGTAGAATCGCTCACGCTCATGTCCGCCTTCAAAACAATTGGAATCATTTCCAGACCGCGCCGTGTAGATGTTTCCGGAATTGTGCCGCCGTTGATGCAATGGCTTGCGGGGCGAGGCATTCGCGCCGCCTACGACCAGGAGACGGCGACATCTCTACGTGAGGACGCCGGTGGGAAGACGCGTCACGACCTGGCGGCCGAATCGGATTTGCTTGTCGTTCTCGGTGGAGATGGAACGCTGCTCGCCGCAGCGCGCGAAGCAGCTCCGCGCGGAATTCCGATTCTACCGATTAACCTGGGAAGCCTGGGTTTTTTGACAAGCTTCACGCTTCAAGAAATGTACCCGGCACTCGAGGAGACACTCGCCGGGCATCTGGCCGCCAGCGAACGCGCGATGCTTCGCGCGGCGCTTATCCGCGACGGAAAAACGCTCGACGATCAGCGCGTGTTGAACGAAGTGGTCATCAATAAGGGCGCTCTGGCGCGAATGATTGAAGTAAAATTGAGCATTGACCAGGATTTCGTCTGCCGCTATCGCGCCGACGGATTGATTGTCGCAACACCGACAGGCTCAACGGGCTATTCCCTCTCCGCCGGCGGACCGATCGTGCATCCCATCGTGGAATCCATAGTCGTCACGCCAATTTGCCCGCATACGCTTAGCGATCGGCCGCTGGTCGTCGGCGACAAATGCTGCGTCGAGATGAATCTCGTAGGGCCAGCGGACTCAGTCTACCTCACACTTGATGGACAAATAGGTCTCCAAATGCAGTCCGGCGATCGCGTGCGCATTTTCCGCGCGGAAGAACGGCTAAAGCTCATCCAGCCAAAGCGCAAATCGTATTACGAAATTCTGCGGAGCAAATTGAAGTGGGGCGAAGCGTAGGGCTAGGCTAGAACGTCGCCGCGGAGAAGATCTTTGACAGTTTCGCGCCTGCGAATAATTCTGGCGCGCTTCCCTTCAACAAACACTTCCGCGGGCCGGCATCGCGCGTTGTAATTCGAAGCCAACGACATTCCGTATGCACCTGCGGTCCAAATCGCAAGCACGTCTCCGGCTCCTACGCTTCCGATAGGCCAGCCGCGAAGAAAGCAGTCGCCTGTTTCGCACACAGGGCCAACGATGTCCGCAGGTTCAGCGGAACCTTCTTCAGCGATACCGCGCGCAACTTTCGTGATAGCGTGCACGGCTCCGTAAAGCGAAGGCCGCAACAAATCGTTCATTGCGGCATCCACCACAACGAATCGTTTGCTACCGCTCTTTTTGACGTACCGGACGCGCGTTAGCAAAACGCCGGCAGGCGCGATGATATTTCTGCCCGGCTCCAGGAGAAGATGAACGCCTAGCGGCTTGACGAGACTCGCTACCAATTGCGCGTACGATTCGCGCGAGGGAACCCGCTGGTCCGTGTAGCGCACGCCGAGACCCCCGCCGAAATCCAGAAAACGCAGGTTGATTCTTTCAGAACGCAATTGCGAAACGAAACCCACAACCCGCCGTAGCGCTTCGCGGAAGGGCTCAAGCTCCGTAATCTGCGAGCCGATGTGCGCGCTAATGCCGTCCCAGCAAATCTGTTTTGCGCCAGCGTATTTTTTGTAGAGCGCGTAGGCGTCGTCCCACCCGAGCCCAAATTTGTGCTCGTAGCGCCCCGTCGAAATATGTGGATGTCCACCAGCCTGCACGTCAGGGTTCACGCGAATCGCAACGCTGGGTACTCGGCCGCCGCGCGCCACGTGTTTGGCTGATTCCTCGAGCAGAACTTCGAGTTCTTCTTCCGATTCAACATTGAAAAGCAGAATTCCTGAAGGCTTCCCGCGTTTCTTGGCGTTGTATCGCAGGCCGACGCGAATCTCTTCGCGCGATTTGCCCACTCCCGAAAAAACAATGCGATCACCCTGCACGCCAAGGTGCTCCAGCTGCAGCAATTCATTTGCGGAAACAACATCAAAGCCACTGCCGAGTTTCGCTAGCGTTTTCAAAATGGTGAGATTGCCGTTGGACTTCACGGCAAAGCAGAGCGTGTGCGGCAGCGCACCGAGTCCCTTATCGAGTTCGTTGTAGGCCGACTCGATCGCTGCGCGGCTATAAAGATAGAGAGGACTGCCAAATTTGTCCGCTGCGCTTACAAGCGACACGCCCTCGCAAAACACGGCTTCGCTTTTCGGGGACTTTTCTTTTTGCCATGAAAAGGAAGGCGTAAATTCAGCCGGATCAACGTATGCAAGCGGCTGACATGGTGCGGGTGCTTGCGCGCTCATCGGACCTTCAGGACTACCAAAGTGCGGTCATCGGAAAGCGGCGCGCTCTGCGCAAACCAATCCACTTCGCGCAGAATCGTGTCCGAGATCTCGGTGGCGGAAAGCTCATGATGACTTTCGATCAACTTGCGCAACCGCTCAGTGCCAAAAAATTGCCCTTCGCTATTCGAGGTTTCCGCGATTCCGTCGGAGTGGAATACCACGATGTTGCCGGGTTCCAGCGTGACGCTCCATTCGTCGTAGGTCACATCCTCAAAAATACCGAGCGGAAATCCAGTCAGTTCCACCTTGCCGCAACGTCCGTCCTTGTAAAGTAACGGCTGTGACTGGCCGGCATTCGCGATTCTCAATTTTTGCCGGCCCTTTTGCCACGTTGCATAGCAGGCCGTCATGAAGCGCCCTTCGATCTTTCGTTCGCCCACGATCTGATTCATCTGCCGCAACATTTCCGAAGGCTGCAACTTCTGCGGTGCCAGGCTGCGCATGATTCCGATGGCCACCGCTCCGTAAAGAGCGGCTGCAGTTCCCTTCCCGCTAACGTCTGCCAATGCGATTCCAAGCTGCTGCGGACCATAGCGCAAAAATTCATAGAGGTCGCCGCAGACTTCGCGCGCGGAAATGTAGCGAGCCGCCATCTCTAGCCCGAAATCTTCCGTGGGCAGGGGGCGAAATAGAGCGCCTTGAATCCGCTTGGCGGCCTGCAAGTCGCGTTCCAGGCGGGCTTCATCGCGAGCTACTTGCTCGTAAAGCCGCGCGTTTTCAAGCGACACAGCGAGGTTCGCGGCAAGAATGGAAAGCGTCTGCACGTGATCCTGCGTAAACGCGTTCTGCTGCGGACTTTCAAGGTCCAGCACGCCGATAATGCGGCCCTTGTGCAGCATGGGAATCGCAAGTTCGGAACGCGTCTCCGGATTCACCATCAAATACCGCGGGTCCGCGGTTACGTCCGGCACAAGCACCGGCTCTTTCAGCATTGCAGCAGCGCCGACGATTCCTTCGCTCGCCGCCACGCGCAGTTTGCCTTGCACGCGCTGGCCGTGCTTCACGTCCAGTCGGTGACGAAAAATCTGCTGCTCTTGGTCGTACAGCATGATGCTCAGAATTTGATAGTCAATCACGCGCTTGGTTTGTTCCGCGGCGCGGCGCAACAACTCTTCCACGTCCAGGATGGAGCTCATTTCCCGGCTGACTTCGTTCAGCAAAAGCAGCGTTTCCGCCTGAGCGCGAACACGTTCGAACAGTCGCGCGTTCTCAATCGCCACCGCGAGCCGGCTCGCCAGCAGGGTTAGAATGCTTTGCTGGTCCTTAGTAAAGTAATCGGGGCAATTGCTCTGAATATCGAGCACGCCAACGCACTTACCTTGTAGCATCAGCGGCACGGCAAGCTCGGAGCGCACCGTGTCAATCGCATTGATGTACCTTGGGTCTTTCGTTACATCACTAACTCGCACGGCATGACCCGTAGCCGCTGCCGTGCCCGTGATTCCCTGCCCCAGCGGAATAACCAAATTGGCGGCCAAGTCTCTGCTATACCCAATCGAAAAACGATGCTTCAACGTCCCGGCGCTTTCATCCAGCAAAAGCACTCCAAAGATTTCGTAATCAATATGCTTCTTGATGAGCGCTGCGGTGCGTGCCAGCACTTCGTCCAAATCCAACGAAGCGTTAACCTCTTCGCCGATTTGCGCGAGCGTCGTCAGCACCTCCGCAGATACTTCAGACTGCGGCGATTGCACGATGGGATCAGTTTGTGCGCTGGAAGGATTCATTCGCTACAACAGTATAACAGGCGGCCAAGACTCCGAACCGGCGGGCTTATTCCGGTGATGGCAACTGAAGAATCCCAACTTGTGGCAGATTCCGATAGCGCTCCGCGTAATCCAAACCAAACCCCACGACAAATTCATTCGGTATTACGAATCCCACATAATCCGCGTGAACGTTCGCGATCCGCCGTTCAACCTTGTCCAGCAGAACTGCGATACGCAAATGTTTTGGTCTGCGCTGCTGCAGAATCCGCATCAGGTATTGCAGCGTCAGGCCGGTGTCCAGAATATCTTCAACAACCAGCACTGTTTTGCCTTCGATGCTGGAATCGAGGTCCTTGTTCAATTTCACCTGGCCCGAAGACCGCGTGTCTTTGCCGTAACTGGAAACGGCGATGAAATCGAAGGTCACTTCACCCGGAATTTGCCGCGCCAGGTCCGCAAGGAACGGCACAGCGCCTTTCAGGACCCCCACAAGCAGTATTGGTTCACCGGGAAAGTCCTTCCGAATTCGCCGTCCCATCTCCCGAATGCGCTTCTGGATGCGCCCCTTGGTCAACAGAGGCTTCACGATCTCTCTTTTCGGGCTAACCGGATTTGTCGCCTTCCTCTTGGCCATTCCTTGTCCTCCGGACGGCAGACTCTACCCCAGCTTCAATCCGGACACAAGGCGGCTTAACCATGCCTTTGCCCAGCTTTAACATAAGAGAAATAAGCCTCGGCTAGCATCGTCCTCAGAATCGTGGGAGTCGAGGCAAGCATTAGGTTTAGCAATGCAGTAGAGCAATACTTTTCCACAGAGCGAGGCTTTAACAAAGGTCCCGTCTGTGTTAAAGATTGTTTATATTTCACTCGGGACTCTAGCCAGTAAGTGAGGACGGAGTATTTACTGAGTTAGCGTCGAGGCTGCCGGTGCGAGTAAGCGGCAGATAGAGTGTCCCCATCTACCCCTTGAAGTTAGTGCGCGGAATTGCCCGCGTGGACGTTGAATCGTAATCCTAGGAGGCCTTTGATGAAAGCGAGTCGAACGTTGACTTGGGTAGCGGCGTTGTGTTTTTGCGTCGCGAGTGTGTTGGGTCTTGGTCCACGGGCCAGTGCGCAGTCCACAACGGACGGAGCCATCGGCGGCACAGTATCGGATAGCTCAGGGGCAGGCATTACGGGAGCCACAGTCACAGTAACCAGCAAGGCCACCGGCCTTGAGCAGAGCACTACCACAGACGACACCGGCTATTTCCGAGTTGCCAAACTCCAGCCCTCCACATACACGGTGAAGGTTGGAGCGTCCGGCTTCGCGGCGTTTACCTCAGAGAACGTCACCGTTCAAGTTGGCACTCTGACCGAAGTCAATCCAAAGTTGAACATTGCTTCCGCCGGAGCTACGGTCTTTGTGACCGAGGAAGCTCCTCAAGTTAATACCACCTCGGCGGACTTCTCCCCAATCGTGGATCAGGTTCAAATCTCAAATTTACCCATTAACGGCGGCCGCTGGTCGGATTTCGCGCTCCTCACTCCCGGCGTCGTCAACGACTCGAACGGTTTCGGCCTCTTGAGCTTCCGTGGAATCAGCACGCTGCTAAACAACAACACTGTGGACGGCGCCGACAACAACCAGGCTTTCTTCTCCGAAGAACGCGGCCGCACGCGCGCTGGCTACTCTTCCGCAAAAGCCGCCGTGCAGGAATTCCAGGTCAACACGTCGAACTACTCCTCAGAATACGGGCGTGCTGCCGGCGCTGTCGTGAACACCGTCACCAAAAGCGGGGGCAATCAATTCCACGGCGAGGGCTATTTCTACGATCGGGACAACGAATGGGGTGCAACGAATCATTTCGTCACCTTGACTACGCAGACCTCCCCAGGTGTATTTACGTCAAGTCCGTACAAGCCGAAGGATGTTCGCAAGATTTATGGCTTCGGAGTCGGCGGACCAATCATCAAGGACAAATTGTTCTTCTATTTCGCGTTCGACCGCTTTGACCGCAATTTCCCCGGCACGGCGATTGCCTCGGGACCAAGCGTTTTCTTTGCGCCGCCAACGCCCGCGCAAGCCACCGCGCTCGCACGGGCCGAAAATTCCCTTTTCTCAAACCAGAATCCCACGCAGGCACAGATCAACCAAGCTACGGCGGACTACGCTAGCGGACAGGCAGCCCTGCTCGGCGAATTGGGCGCCGTTCCCCGCAAGGGCCAGCAAACGATTTTCTTCCCCAAAGTGGACTGGCAGATTAATTCCAAGAACCACGCTTCGTTCGAAGTGAACCGCATGCGTTGGGTTTCTCCCGCGGGCATTCAAACCCAATCCAGCAACACGTTTGGTGTCGCCAGTTTTGGCAACGACTACGTCCGCGATACCTGGGGCGTTGCGAAGCTCTATACCTTCATTACCAATAACTTATCGAATGAAGCGCGTTTCCAGTATGGACGTGACTTTGAATTCGAGTTTGCGCAGCCTCCTACGGCTTACGAACAGGCAAATTTCGTCACTTCACCCAACTTCCCGGCCTATACCAACCCCCTGGGTCTCCCGCCGGATGTCTTTATCACCAACGGCTTCGACATGGGCGTGCCAACGTTCCTTCAGCGGCCGGCCTTTCCGGATGAACGCCGGACCCAGTTTGCGGACACCGTCTCCTGGGTCCACGGAAAGCACACTCTCAAATTCGGCGTTGACTACGCCCACACGAATGATCTGAGTGAAAACCTGCGCTTCCAATATGGATCGTTTAGTTACAGCAATCTGGTCAACTATTTCTCAGACCTTTTCAATCCGGGTCACTGCACCACCGGCACGTCACCGAACTTCAAGTTTGCTCCGTGCTACTCCTCATACAATCAGGCGTTTGGCCCTCTGGGTTTCTCATTCAACACAAACGACTACGCCTTTTTCGCAGAGGACAGCTGGAGAATTATGCCGCGATTGACTCTGAGTCTTGGGCTCCGCTACGAATACGAACAACTTCCTGACCCTTTTAAGAACCTCGTTAATCCGGCCGTCCCGCAAACCGGCAAACTCCCGAGCGACAAGAACAACATAGGTCCACGCATTGGCTTTGCCTGGGATGTCTTCGGCGACGGTAAGACTTCCATCCGCGGCGGCTACGGGATCTTTTACGGCCGCATCATCAATTCCACCATCTACAACGCCCTCATCAACACTGGTATCACCGGTGGGCAATTCCAATTCGCCTTCAACGCCACAACGCCCGGAGCGCCACAATTTCCCCAGATTCTGGCCGCGTCATCCGGCACAATCCGGCCAGGCATCACCTTCTTTGACTCCAATTTTCAAGCTCCTTCGGTTCACCAGTTTGACCTGACCGTGGAACGTCAGCTTCCATGGAACATGTTATTTTCGGTTAGCTACCTCGGCAGTCTTGCGCGAAGCTTGCCGGATTTCGTGGACACGAACTTGGCGAGCCGCGTCGTTCCAGCCGATCCAACTTCGGGGCCAAAGTCCATTAGCTATCGCGTTACGGACGTGACCGGCACCGGCCCAATTGCAGACGGTACTACCTACACGACGACTCTGTTCAACGTGCGTCCCAACGCTAATTTCGGCGCAATGACCGATGTCTTCAGCGGCGTGAACGCTAGCTATAACGCACTCGCTGTCCAGCTGAACAAGCGTCTGAGCTCTCACGTGCAATTCATGGCGAACTACACCTTCTCCAAGGCGCTTGACGACGGGCAAAACGGAAGCACATTCTCGGACACGAACGATTTGCTCCGTCCGGACAATTTCCGCGCCGAATACGGCCCTTCTATCTTCCATGTGCCTCACCGTTTCGTCATCAATGCAATTGTTGAATCACCATGGAAAAAAGCGGGAGCGCTCGGCTATCTGGTGAATGGTTGGCAAATCGCACCGATTTATCAGGCACAGAGCGGCCTGCCTTATTCCTTGGTCACCAGCGGCACCGCGCCCGGCGCTGCAAGCCCGGGCGGCGGCGGCGTCAACGGCTCGAATGGTCGTAAAGGTCTCGACATCTTCGGCCGTAACAGCTTCGGGCTGCCGCGCACTCAGGTGGTCGACCTTCGCATCTCGAAGTTCTTTAACTTCACCGAGAGATACCGTCTGCAATTGCTGGGCGAAGGCTTCAACCTCTTCAATCACGTTAATCCAACAAGCGTGAACAATACGGGCTACATCATCAGCACAACTCCGATTTCGATTCCAACCGGCGGTACGATAACTTGCAGTTCAGCTGCCCCTTGCTTGAACTACAACGCTCCGTTCGGCGCCGTAAACAACGCCAACAGCAATTTTGCTTACACGACGAGGCAAGTCCAGATCGGCGTGCGGTTCTTCTTCTAGTTCAACCGCTGCGCGAGTAGCTTTCGAAAGGGCGGCCGTAGTACTGGCCGCCCTTTTTGTTTGTGATGTGATTGCTTCAGAATTGCTGTGGCCCTGGAATGGATTTGTGAAGGAAGATCATGCGCGGCGTGCCAGCAAAAACGGAGCAACGCAGAGGAGTTCACGCGATGACGGAAAAACAACAATCCAACCCCAAACCGGAACCGTGGCTGCGCGGAGTGGTTTACGACCTGCCCGCCGCTCTGGTTGCCGTCCTTGACGCGCTCCAACTAGGCGCCGAAGATATTGGCCGCTGGTGTACCAATCTCAGTGAGGCAGAAGTCCACGCGCGCCCTTCGAGTCTACCCTCCGTCGGCTTCCATTTGCGCCATATCGCGCGGAGCATGGATCGCCTCCTGACTTACGCCGAAGGAAATCGGCTCAATGAGCGGCAACTCGGCGCGCTCAAATCAGAAAAGGATTCGAACGGCTCACCTAAATCCATCCTGGAAGAATTCCAAGCCAGCCTGGAAGATGCCGCCGCGCGCATTTACGCATTCAAATCCGTCAGCCTCGAACTTCCCCGCACCGTAGGCCGCCAAAGCCTGCCCTCCACAGTCGGCGGCCTTCTCGTCCACATCGCGGACCACACCCAGCGCCACGTCGGCCAAGCCATCACCACAGCCAAACTCCTGCTTGCTCTCCGCAATCACGAGTGAGCTGCTTACAAATCCCATCCACCCAGAGAGTCACCCGCTTGTCAATCCGAGGGCGCATTCAGCCCGAGAATTCCGCTTTTTTTTCTTCCCACCGACCAAAGCAACGCCGAAAACTCTCGCTGTGGCCCCGAATCAGCACCGGAGGTGAGGCATTAACTAGCCCAGCCCGCGAGGGCTGGGTTACCGCGCAACGAAACGAGCGCCATAGGCGCGGCGCTCCCTGACGCCACCCCTCGCCGGACCAACGCAACTCAAACAATACTCATTATCAATACACTTACTAAGTACACTCTAAATGCTACACAATTTTATGTTCAGTCTGCCCCCATTCGAATTTCCCTGCCGCACTTTTCTAGGATTCTCGTTCAAATTCGACCAACCTCCTATCTGCTTTACTTACGTAAAAACGGGGGGGGGAGGGGTGGGGGCCCTCCGGCTGCCTCGGCTATACTTCCACTCGGAGAAAACCTTGCTCGAAGTCGCCAAAAGTATCCTCCTCATCGTCAGCGCACTTTTCCCGATCGTGAACCCGATCGGCGGCAGCCCTGTCTTCCTCGCGCTCACCGAGGACTACACCACCGCTGCCCGCCGCCTCCTCGCCTGGCGCATTACAGTGAACAGCTTCATTCTCATCGTTGGTTCCTACCTCACCGGCACCCACATTCTCGCGTTTTTTGGCATCTCGATTCCCGTAGTGCAAGTCGGCGGCGGGCTCATCGTCATCTCCACCGGCTGGGCCATGCTCAAACAGCAGGACCCACACGAGCGCAGCGAAATTCAAAAAAACGTGAACCCGGCAGACATTCTGCGCCGGGCGTTTTATCCGCTCACTTTGCCGCTCACCGTTGGTCCCGGCACCATTTCCATTGCAATCACGCTAGGCGCAAACGCCACCCGCCATCTCGGAGGAAACCTTCTCGCCATCTTGTCAGCGGTCATCGGCGCAGCCATCGTCGCCGCAACAATTTATCTTTGCTACGGCTTCGCCGATCGTCTTGCCGCCGTTCTTGGCCCCGCGGGAATGAACGTAACCCTTCGCCTCTCTTCTTTTTTGCTCGTTTGCATCGGTGTACAAATTTGCTGGAATGGCGCGTCAACCCTGCTCAAGATTTTTCTGGACTCGCGGGTATGATAACTTTGACTCTGCACCCCAAATTGTGAAACGCCTGACCACACATGGCTGAAATCACGTCTCTGCAGAACGCAATTCGCGCTCACGTTCACGATGGCGACACCGTCGCCATGGAAGGTTTTACTCACCTCATTCCCTTCGCCGCGGGTCACGAAGTCATCCGTCAGCGCCGCAAAGACCTCACTCTAATTCGCATGACTCCTGATGTGATCTACGATCAGCTCATCGGCGCCGGTTGCGCAAAGAAATTGATTTTTTCTTGGGGCGGAAATCCGGGCGTCGGTTCCCTTCACCGTTTACGCGATGCCGTCGAAAAGGACTGGCCAAAACCGCTCGAAATTCAGGAACACGGCCACGGCGATCTCTCGAATGCGTACGTCGCCGGCGCTGCAAATCTTCCCTTCGCGGTTTTGAGAGCGTACGCCGGTTCCGAATTGCCGAAGCACAACCTGAATATTCGTTTCATCCAGTGTCCGTTTACTGGCGAATCGCTCGCCGCTGTTCCAGCCATCCGGCCGGACGTAACGATCATTCACGCGCAAAAAGCGGACCGCAAGGGCAACGTACTTTTGTGGGGAATTCTGGGAGTACAAAAAGAAGCGGTGCTTTCTGCAAAACGCGCCATCGTCACCGTCGAGGAAATTGTGGACGAACTTAACGCGCCGCCGAACGCTTGCGTTCTTCCCTCCTGGACACTGGCCGCGGTGTGCTGCGTTCCCGGCGGGGCGCGTCCTTCTTACGCCCACGGCTACTACGATCGCGATAATCGTTTCTACCAGGCGTGGGACAATATTTCACGCGAGCGAGAAACTTTTTTGAATTGGACTAAGCGCCACATTTTGGAAACGGAAGATTTTGCTGCGTTCCAGGCAGTGCTGCGTGAAACCGGCAAGGAGCAATTCGTTTGAGCGCTGCAAACTACACGACGACGGAAATGATGACGATTGCCGCGTCGCGGCTGCTGAAAAATGGTGCGGTCTGCTTTGTCGGCATCGGTTTGCCTTCCACCGCTGCAAATTTGGCGCGGCTCACGCACGCTCCCGATATTGTTTTGATTTATGAATCCGGCCCCATCGGTGCAAAACCGGAAGTCCTTCCTCTTTCGATTGGCGACGGCGATCTCGCCGAGCGCGCGGACACTGTAGTCTCCACTCCGGAAATTTTCCGTTACTGGCTACAGGGCGGGCGCGTGGACGTCGGATTTCTCGGCGCGGCTCAAATTGATCGTTTCGCGAATATCAACACAACGGTGATTGGCGACTACAAAAAGCCGGTGACACGTTTGCCGGGTGCGGGCGGCGCACCGGAAATCGCGAGCTGCGCAAAAGAAGTCGTTCTGGTTCTCAAACAATCGGCGCGTGCGTTCGTCAAGAAACTCGATTTTCTGACCTCCGTCGGACATCTTGATGGAGGCGACGCGCGCAAGAAACTCGGACTTCCAGGGAAAGGTCCAGTTGCCGTAGTGACCGATCTTTGTTTGATGCAGCCCGATCCTGTCACTCGAGAACTGACGGTCACGCAACTTCATCCCGACGTTTCGCGCGAGCAAGTGCAGAAAGCAACCGGGTGGGAAATTCGTTTTGCTTCCTCTGTGCAGCAAACCCCGGCACCGACAGAAGTTGAACTCAGTATCTTGCGCGATTTGCTGCATCGCACAGCAGTTGCGCATGGACAGGCTCCGGCGGCATGAGACCCGTTTTCATTTGCGACTCTGTGCGCACGCCCATCGGACGATTCGGCGGCGTTCTTTCTTCCGTCCGCACGGACGACCTGGCAGCGATTCCGATCCGCACTCTGCTTCAGCGCAATTCCAAAGTAGATTGGTCGCGCCTTGATGACGTCATTCTCGGGTGCGCGAATCAGGCCGGCGAAGACAATCGCAACGTTGCGCGCATGTCGCTGTTGCTCGCAGGCCTTCCCGATTCGATTCCTGGAGCGACTATCAATCGCTTGTGCGCGTCCGGAATGGACGCGGTCGGAACCACCGCACGTGCTATCGCTTCCGGAGAGATCGAATTCGCCATCGCGGGCGGAGTGGAGTCCATGTCGCGCGCCCCGTTCGTCATGCCAAAATCAGAAACGGCTTTTCAACGCACAGCGGAAATTTACGACACGACTATCGGCTGGCGATTCATCAATCCGCTCATGAAAAAACAGTACGGCGTGGATTCCATGCCGGAAACGGGCGAAAACGTTGCCGAGGAATTCAGTATTTCGCGGGAAGATCAGGACGCATTCGCGCTCCGCAGCCATCAGCGCGCCATAAAAGCGCAAGCCTCCGGATTTCACGCGGAAGAAATTGTGCCCTTCGAAACTCTGGGCAAGAAAGATAGCGTGATCGTTGCGAAAGACGAACATCCTCGCGCAGATACGAGCCTTGAAGCGCTTGCAAAATTGAAACCGGCATTCCGCACTCCCGGTACGATTACCGCCGGAAATGCCTCCGGCGTGAATGACGGCGCCGCCGCAATGATTCTCGCTTCAGAAGAAGCAGCAAAGCAGCACGGACTCACGCCTCGCGCTCGTATTCTCGGCATGGCGACAGCCGGCGTTCCGCCACGAATCATGGGAATCGGTCCCGTGCCTGCCACGCAAAAACTCATGGCTCGGCTGAAACTGAGAATTCAGGATTTCGATGTCATTGAATTGAACGAGGCCTTTGCCAGTCAATCGCTCGCCTGTTTGCGAAAGTTGGGAATTGCCGACGACGCGCCCCATGTCAATTCAAACGGCGGCGCAATCGCTCTCGGCCATCCTCTTGGAATGAGCGGCGCGCGGCTGATTCTTACGGCCGCGCACCAATTGCAAAAAACAAACGCGCGCCGCGCCCTTGCCTCAATGTGCGTGGGAGTTGGGCAAGGAGTTTCCGTGGCTCTCGAACGCATCTAAATTGAGGTTTTCTCTTGACGAACTCTGCTGAATATCGCCGCGTGTTGCTTGCCTCGCAACCGCCCCATCTTCATCCTCCTTACGTCAGTGGCCGGAAGCGGGCTCCTTCTAAGCCTCTGATTCTCATTCCAAACTCGCTTGCCACCGTAAACGGTCCGGTCTTTGGCCACGAAATGATTCAGCCCGGTGACAGCGACTTGACTCGTCAGCATTCCAGCGAACCGCTCGGCGAACGCATTATCGTTAGCGGAAAAGTGCTGGATGACGACGGCCATCCCGTGCGCGGCGCCCTTCTCGAAATCTGGCAAGCCAACGCCGCAGGCCGTTACAAACACAAGAACGACAATCATGCCGCGCCGCTCGATCCAAATTTCTCAGGCTGCGGCCGCGTACTGACCGACAACGACGGCCGGTACAGTTTTGTTACAGTCAAGCCAGGCGCATATCCCTGGAAAAATCACGACAACGCCTGGCGCCCTGCTCACATTCATTTTTCTCTATTTGGAGCGGGGTTGATTTCCCGCCTTATAACGCAAATGTATTTTCCCGGCGATCCCCTGCTTGCATTCGATCCCATCTTCAACAGCATCCCCGACGAGAGCGCCAGGCTTCGGCTGATTTCCGCGTTTGATTGGCCCACGACAAAACCGCAGCACGCACTTGGCTACCGCTTTGACATTATTTTACGTGGCGGCAACTCGACGCCGATGGAGTCGTATCGCCCATGAAGTTCATTCCCACAGCTTCGCAAACCGTTGGGCCATTTTTTTCGATTGGCCTTACGCCTCTCTACCAAAGTAGCTCAACTGCACTCGCATCCCCGGAAAACAAAATCACAATTCACGGCACTGTGTATGAAGCGGATCATTTGCCCATTCCCGACGCCGTCCTGGAATTTTGGAGCGCCGATGGATTCGCCCGCGTGCCGACAAAAGACGACGGCACTTTCACAGTTTCCGCTGACTTGCCATTCGTCCAGTCCACGACGGCACAACATTTTGAAGTGCTCATCTTCATGCGCGGTCTGCTAAAGCCCGTATATACACGCGTCTATCTCGGGAATCCTGAGGCAACAGCAAGCGATTCCATTTTGAAACTTGTTCCGCAAGCCAGAATCGCCACACTCTTCGCAGCCTCCGATGGATCCCCGAAACGTTTTGTTTGGAACATCGTTATGCAGGGAGAGAACGAGACTGTTTTCTTCGATTTATAGGCTACCTACTTCAACCAGCCGCGTCGCTGGCCCCGCTTGGATTAGAAATTCCCAATCTTCCTCATCATGGTCATTTGATTGCACTCATTTCTTATCGCGCGTTGCCGATTTGTTCTGGCATAAGGTGAACGTGGATGAGTCTTCTCGCCTCCCGCCCAAACAAGGCAGCCAACCGTGGACGCAACCAGCGTATTCTGCTTTCCATCACTATTTCAGTGGAAGGCCAAACCTCCGCCGGCCAAGCATTCACCGAACCACGAAAACGTCCGTCGTGAATGCGCATGGCGCCGCCATTCTTCTGCGGCACGCCGTCATCCTCAGCGCCACCCTGAAAATTACAAACATAAAAACGGGGGAACAAGCACGGCTACCGTGGTTGATATTCCAAGCGGCGCGGAAGCGGGTGCGGAGGTCGGAATCGAATTGCAAAAACCCTCACCGCGATTCTGGCGTGGCATTTCCGCCTGAAGACTGGAGCACACGCTCTCCCGAAGCAAAACGCTTTGAAGGCAAGCACGTTGAAGAATCTGGCAATCATTAGCACGTGAGGAGTAGTTCGCATTCCTTAGAATTCGGTAGGAACGCACGACAAATGGAATGTTTTGCTTGACCTAGCTGGCATGGGGGACTAGTCTCGCGTCAATTCGTCGAGGCTGGTCATGCATTGTCTTCCTCTTCTTCGCAAAATTCAAAAACCAGGCAAAGTGCGCGCCAAAGTGTGCGCACCCTTGTTTGTCGCGCGATTCTTGTTACCCATGGTGCTGTGCTTGGCGTTTGCCTTTCCGGTTTTCTGCCAGGATGCAGGAAGCGAAGAAAAAGAATTCTACGGAAACGGGTGCGTAATTTCGGTAACAGTGCACGATAGTTCGGGAGGACCAATCCCTTCTCCGGCGACGGTAAAACTCTACCGAGGGACAATTCCCAGCGGGCAGCAACAAACGTCGCGCGGGATCGCGGAACTAGTCGTGACCAGTCTTGGCGAGTTCACCGTAGTTGTTGCGGCCCCGGGATACGACGAGACGCAAAAGGAAGTGTCGGTTCGAATCGCCGGCAGAGCGCAAGTGGATGTTTATTTGCGGAGGCCCTCGGTTGGAGGAAGTACTGCAGGAGCTCCCGGAAGACCGGTGCTGACGCCGAAGGCGAAAGAAGCGCTCAATAAGGGATTGCTAGCACTGAGCGCGGATAAAACGGGAGAAGCAGAGAAGCATGTGAACGAAGCGATGCGATTGGCGCCTGGACATCCGGATGTTTTGTACGTGCAAGGTGTGCTGGGGCTGAAACAGCGCAAGTGGACGCAAGCGCAAATGGCGCTCGAAAAAGCTACGCAGATTGACCCAAGTCACGCGCAGGCCTTTGCAGCACTGGGAATGGCCCTCTGCGATCAGGGGAAATACGACGCGGCGATTATGCCGCTCGAAAAGTCGCTGCAACTAAATGTTTCTGGCGCGTGGGAAACACGATGGGCGCTGGCGAAAGCATACTACCAGCACGAACAATATGATGAGGCGCTGAAAATGTCGCAGAGCGCGCTCACGGAATCAAACGGAAAAGCGCCAGAAATCGAACTGTTGGTGGCACAATCGCTGACCGCGGTGGGACGCTACGAGGACGCGGCGCAAATTCTGCGTGGATTTCTGAAGGAGCACGGAGACCGCCGGGAGGCGCCAACGGCGCGTCATTGGTTGGAACGACTGACGAATAGCGGAAGGATCCGCACAAACTAAAATTAATGAGTGAAAACCCTCCGTTAAAAAAACAACCCTAGCTTGTTCTCAATGGACGTACCGGACCTGGCTTTTCGGCGATAGACCAGCGCAAGAATCGGAAGTCGCATTCCTCACACCGAAATGGCCGGACAAAAATCGCAGCTAGCAGCATTCTCTCCACAATTCCTTTTTTCCAAGACCTGTGCGTCAGCGCACTTCCGCAATTGGGACAATTGATAGTCATTCGAGCCAACCTCCAGACCGCGGCGAGGTGGCTCTGCCGAAAACGTGCTGCGATATCCAATTCATAAGCTAGGTGTGCCGCTGTCTGCGGTCGTTAGCCTGTTCTGAATGACCATTTTCATCAAGCCAGTCCAACAAGTTGCGAATGCTGCCATGGGCCAACGCAATACTTGAGTCCGCGGCGCCGTAGTAAAGATTGATGGTATCGCCGTCCGCCGCTACGGTGTAGCCACATGGAAATACAACGTCTTGCACATCTCCATCGTGTTCGTAATCAGTCTCAGGGGCGAACATCCAGGAGTCCCCGCGCACCAAACATTTTTCAGGCTGCTCGCTATCAAAGAGGGCCAGGCCAAGCCGGTAGATGGAGCTTGATGGAGTCCTGCGCACGCCGTGATAAATCATCAGCCACCCTCTCGGCGTTTCGATCGGTGGAGGCGACATCCCAATCTTGTTCGCGTCCCACCAGGCGCCGCGCCGAGCTTCCAGCATCAGTTTGTGGTTTCCCCAATGCCGCAAGTCGGGAGAGTACGAAATCCAGATGTGCGCCCCAAGCGGAGTCATGGGCCGATGAATTAATGCCCAGAATCCATTAATCCTTCTGGGGAGCAGGGCCGCGTCCTTATCGTCGGGAGACATGATGACGCCCAACCTGTCGAATGTTCGGAAGTCCTTTGTGAGTGCCAGCGACACTCCAGGACCGCCGCGCGAATAGGACGTATAGACGACGGCATATTGTTTGAGTTCAGGCACGTACGTTATGCGAGGATCCTCAATGCCCCACACTTCCTCCGGGTAATTTTCTACATCCGGCATAAGTGTTGGTTCGCGATCGATTTGCCACTGATCCACGCCGTTCACAGAGCGCGCAACGCAAAGATGAGAGAGGCCGCGCCGGTCTTCCACGCGGCACAAAAGCAGAGTCGAACCGTCCGGCAACAATGTGGCCCCAGCATTAAAAACACTGTTCATCAGGTATGGCCAATCTTTTGCGGACAGGATCGGATTCGCGGCATGCCGCTTGAACAATGTGTTGTGTTGGATGATTAGCTCTCTTCACAGATTTGGTGGTAAGCAGCTATGGTTCGCGAGGATTTCAAGTGATTCAAAAACTTGCGCCGGAATGATCAAACCTTCTGATCCGTAATATCAGCCTCTTCCAATTTGCGCATTTCCAAAAGGGCAATCAGGAAAGACAGCGTGGATTCCGCTCCCTGATTCTCATTGGCTCGGTCGGGATGCAGTCCATCCCGGCACCCGCCCGTATTGGAATCGTAAAGCGCAATCTGCAGGTCGTTATCACCCAGGAACCAATTGAATGCAGTCCACGCCTCTTTCCGCCAACGGCCCTTTCCCGTGACGCGATATGCTTGCAGGCAAGCGGATACAGCCGCGCAGGCCTCCACTGGTTGTTGGTCGAAGCGCGCCTTTTCTGATTTCTTCGAGTAAAAACCGTGCGACCCAATCGGCACGAAGTGGCCCTTTTTCTCGCAGCGTTGAATTGTCGTCAGCCAATCCAACGCTTCAAGCCCGGCGGAAACCATCGCTTTATTTCCACCTCGCGTCCCTGCTCGTATCAACGCCTCCGGCAAGCGAGCGTTTGAATACGCAAGCACGTTTTCAAACCATTTCCACTCTTCGGTGCGATTCGCTCGGTAGGACTCAAGTAAGCGATTCGCTAGCGCATCTGCCGCGCTCAGAGCGGCGCGGTCTCCCGGGAACGACTCGAGATATTCTTCAAGCCCCAACAACGCGAAGGCGCAAGCGCGTGGACTCTTGAACTCCACCGCAGCGGGAACGGCAAGCTCGAACAAGCGTCCTGCAGCTCCCCGTAGCCCTGCGTCCTTCGTTCTGCCAAGCACGGTTCCAAGTCCCCACAGAGCTCGCCCATGGCTGTCTTCCGAGCCTCCGGGTTCCTGCCACTGGTGTTCATAGCTCAAACAGTTCCGAAACCGTTTGCTGGTCGGGTCAAATGCGAGCCACAAGAACGCCAGATACCGTGCCGCTAAATCGGGCGATCCAGTCGGCGGATTGTTTCCAGATTCCTCAAGAAGAATCGCGACAATGAGCGCCCGCGCGTTGTCATCGGTTGAATAGCCTTCCGGATAATTCGGAACGACAAAGACTGCGTGTTCCACGATTCCGGTTTGATCCGTCATGCGGTACAGGTGATCCAGTTTTACGGCCGGTAGCCGGTCGAGCGCCTTTTCCGTGTTCCGCGCGGAAAATGTCGCACGTGGATTGCGCAACCGTTCGTTATACACGCGTTCAAAGCTCCCCATATATTGTTGTGCCACGCGGTCCCAAACCATGTCTCTTGTATAAAGGTATGCGCGTTTCCTCATGGCGTGGCGCGCGGTTCCATTGTCCAGCAGCTCAATCGTCTTTTCAGCGATCGCCTCCGGATCGTCGAACGGAACCAGCACGCCGCGTTCCTCATCCAACAATTCCATCGCATGAAGATACGGAGTCGAGATGATCGCTTTTCCGGAGCTCAAGGCATACGCAAGCGTGCCGGACACAACTTGCCCTTTGTTCTTGTAAGGCGTGATGTAGATGTCCGCGGCGCCGATTAATTCAACCAATTCCTGGGGACTTTCGAATCGGTTGCGCATGACAAAATTGGACTCTACTCCAAGATCTTTGGCTAGTTTCTGTAAGGACTGCCTATACTTTTCGCCTTCCCGCCGCAGAATGTGCGGATGCGTGACGCCAGATAGCATGTAAACCACGTTGCTGTGCCGCGATAAAATACTCGGCAGCGCCCGAATGACGTTTTCTATGCCCTTGTTTGGCGAGAGCAGGCCGAACGTCAACAAAACGTCCTTCCCCTCGGTTCCAAAGCCATCCTTGTAGAAATTTGGATCCGTGAACGGCAGGTCGGGAATACCGTGTGGAATCAGATCAATCTTCGATGCCGGAATATGAAAGATTTCCTGCAGAATCTCCGCAGATTGCCTGCTCATCACGATGAGACGATCGGATAACGTTGCAATCTCTTCCATCACGATGCGTTGGTCGGTATTCGGCTCACGAAGCACGGTGTGCAAAGTTGTTATGATCGGTATTTTGAGGCGGCGCAAAAGCTCCAGGATATGCGCGCCGGCGGGTCCGCCAAAGATTCCATATTCGTGTTGCAGGCAAACCAAATCAATGTTGCTGAAATTCAGGAAATCCGCAGCCTGCCGGTAGGAAGCCAGATCGTCCTGCGAGAGCTCAAACCGGATTCGTGCGGGATAACTGTAGCCCTCCTCGATATCATTCACCGGCAAGGCTAGGAGTTCGGTCGCACCATATTCTGCGTGAATGGCATCGCACAGATCCGTTGTGAACGTCGCGATTCCACACTTCCTGGGAAGATAGTTTCCGATAATAGCGACTCTGCTTGGCAGTGTTGGTCGCGGATGTATCGGCGGCAGCTGTACGGATTTCTCTTCTACGAATATCGAATCAACGTTGATCACATCACGAACATCGGAGGGACCAAGGGCCTTTTGTTCGGCGAGCAAATCGCCGCCAATCGGCACTTGAACCAGTGAGATTATTTTCTGAAACGTCATTCCATTCCTGTCTTCGCGATGTGTCTGTATGCGCTCACAAATGAGACTGCAACTGCTGGGGCGTGGGTATCGAGCGGGCGGAGTGCCTTAGCACGCGCACTTAGAAGTCTTCTTGTGCTTTTTTCCATCCGGAAAAACCTCGTACAGTTTTTCGAGTCCGGCTCTCACGGTATTTATCCAATTCCGCGACAGTGATTTCATATTCCGTTTCGGGGGGATGATTCGAATGAGCGGCCAGCTCCGCTTGTAACCGCTCCGAGCAGATTGCCGGTGCATCCTGATAGCGAGCGTGCCTGGAGACGAAAGCCGCATTGGCGATATTCAACTTGAACTCGCGATTCTCACCGGCTTCGCTCACCTGAAATGTATATTCACGCATGAGCAGCATCGGCTTGAAACCGATGTACTTAACTACGATCTCGCCGCTCATTTCACACCTGTCATAGATGCCGAGCGATCATTGCGCGCGGAACGCCCGCCGGCTTGCCCGCGCCCATCGCGAGGCTCCTGCGGACGGGCTTCTTTCACCAGTAGCGCACGGCCCTTCATGTCGGTCCCATTCAACTCTTCAATAGCGCGTTCTGCGTCATTCTGCGATCCAAATTCCACAAAACCGAACCCACGCGAGCGTCCACCTTCGCGGTCGCAAATCACTCGCACTGACGTCACCACAAATCCTTTGTTGCTGAATACTTGCTGCAACTCGTCGTTGGTCACTTCAGATGAGAGATTCCCGACATACAGCTTTGTCATTCGTTTCCCCTTGAGCTGGAACTTTTTTCCTAAAGTCAATCGTGCGCCGAAGATACCGGCAGCGCTTATAGCGCCCGGGAGTAAATTCTTCTTCCATTGCTAAGTGCCGTGATGGTGGTCAACAGGGCCGCACAGATAATGGCCACGAGTGTCGCAAGCAGGGTCCCACCGACGCCGGAAAACCCTATCGAACGCATCAAAATTCCGCCAATGAGCGCTCCCGCGATTCCCATCGAAATATCCAAGGAAGCACCATAGCCCTCGCCCTCCAGGCTTTTACCGGCCAACCAGCCGGCGCTCAATCCGACGAAAATCCAAAGTAAAAAGAGTAAGGCTTGCATTTTTTCTCCTCTGACCCACTACGATACGAAGCAAGGAACTGCCCTCTCCCTGGCCGTTGGCCAAAAAAGGGATTCGGGAGCGTCCCCTACCGGTCCGGAAGACCTGAAGGCGGGCTTGATCCAATCTCGATACTACGCTACTTTACTATTTTTGTAAATATGATTTCCGAAGTACAATATATTCTTTACTAGCACAGTTAACTTCCTGGAGACGCTCGTGGACGTTCGCCTGGTCATCAAACAAAGGCTCGAAAAATTGGGCCTGGAGCAGCGGGACCTCGCTGCCGCGGCCCAGGTCACCGAGTCGTATATCTCGCAATTACTCACGCGGAAAAAGGCGCCTCCCGCGGCTGACCGGACCGACCTCTACGAACGGATGAACTCGTTCCTGAGGCTCCCGAAGGGGCAGCTATCCGCGATGGTTGAAGCTCAGCGTAGGGAGAATTTGAAGAAAACACTGGCGGACCCGCCCGCGGCCCTGTTCAAAGAAGTGCGGGAGCTGGTCGTCCGGAAATGCAAAGTTGAGAAACAAATTCTGGTCCGCGATATTTTTGAGAAACAGGCATTCGGCGAGCTCGAGCGATTGATAACGCAGAAGCTTCTCGATGTAACGAAAAAAATTGCCAAGGACGAATTGAAAAACGAAAGTTGGCTGCGGGCAGTGGCGAAACTGCGACGGCGATCCTATGAAGAGATGCGCGTAGTGATTCTGGAGTTTCTGGACACGGACATGTTCAACATTACGCCAGAACATTGCTACGCCTTCCTGGATCCGATGATTGATTCCTGGGATATCGACCTGGGAACATTTGGGATGGAAATCGTTTTGAATAAGCGGCTGGCTTCGACGCAGCTCATTAGATTTCAGTTTAATGAGGTAGGATCCGACCGAATTTCCAAAGAAGAACCGGGCTTCCATGAATTTCTGCGTAATCCTGCGATGAGTGGTGACACCACCGAAGCAGAGATGGAGTTTTTGAAGAGCTTGAAATTCAGAGGTAACCGGCCCAGCGCTCTTTATTACTACCGTGAATTGCAGAGTCTTAGAGACCCTCTCCATTTCGCTGAAGTTACTGCAACTTCCATCAACGGACGCCGAGACTCCAACAGAGCGGACAAACAGATGCAGGTCGATTCGAGAAAAAGAGCCATTCATCGGTGGGCGAAAAACAAACCCAATCCGCGCAAGAAAAACAACTCGGACCGCGCTTCGAAACCCTCCTAGGGCAAAATCCACTAGAGACATGTTTGTTTAGGAAGCGATCTGCAGCACTGCGGCCCCAGGAATTGCATCATTTTTCAAGGCGTTGAGCGCTCGATTCGCTTCCTGTAGCGGAAACAGTTGCACCCGCGTTTCGATGGGAATTTCTGCCGCGACCTTGAGAAAATCCTCTCCATCCTGCCGCGTATTGTTGGCAACGCTCCGCACGACGCGTTCTTGATACAGCAAATCGTAATCGAACGACGGAATTGGGCTCATGTGAATGCCGCCCAAGACCAGCGTGCCGCCCTTGCGCAAAACCTTGAGAGCCGCCGGTACGATCTCTCCGGCCGGAGCGAAAACGATTCCGGCATCCAACTGAGCGGGAGGCTCGGCCAATGTGCCGCCGGCCCATTTCGCGCCGAGGTCCAAGGCCAAGCGCTGGTGGCGGGCGTCGCGCGTTGCCGCATATACGTCAACACCCCAGTGGCGCGCAACTTGTATCGCCACATGAGCCGCCGCGCCAAAACCGTAAAATCCCAGTTTTCCACCGGATTGAATCCCCGACAGCCGCAGCGCCCGGAATCCGATGATCCCTGCGCACAGCAACGGAGCAGCTTGTTGGTCCGAAAATTTTTCGGGGATTGCATACAGGAACTGCTCCGGCGCAACCACGTACTCCGCATAACCCCCATTCACGGTGTAGCCTGTGAATTCGGGGTGATCGCAGAGATTCTCAGCTCCCGACCGGCAATACGAACATATTCCATCGGTCTTGTGCAGCCAAGCAACACCGACACGGGAACCCACCGGAAAACGAGATGCGCCGCTTCTGGACCTTTCGATGACACCAACAATTTGGTGGCCAGGAATTACGGGCGACTTTTTCGGCGTGAGCTCGCCTTCGACGACGTGCAAATCCGTCCTGCAGACTCCGCAGCAAAGCACGCGAACAAGAACTTCGCCCGAACCCGGTTCCGGAACCGGGGCTTCAGTGTATTGCAGGGGCTGCGTTTCTACTGGAGCGGGACGGACAAGCAGGCACGCTTTCATCGAAAAACCTCAACACAATTCTCTCGGGCATCTTCTCAGATTAGGTTAAAGGCAGCTTGTTCAAAAACCCACGAAAGTCGTCGGTGAACAGATCCTGGCGACTGGAGATTTGAAGCTTCGAGAGGATGTGGGTGACGTGGAACTTGACTGTGCTCACTCGAATACGAAGGTATTCCGCAATTTCCTTATTGGACAGCCGCAGACGCAATAAGTCCAGGATTTCGCTTTCCCGCGGAGTAACCTGGCGGGCGTCGTTTGATCCTTTGCGCATTTGCGTCAAATAGCTTTCGAAAACACCTGGCGCCACCCAGAAATGTCCGTTAGCGATAAAGCGCACAGCGCGGCCCAGCCTCATGCCCACCTGTGAGTGCGGCAAGAATCCATGGGCGCCGCTGAGCAACAATCGCACCGCTTCCTCGTTATTTCGTTCCTCGTCGAGGATGAGAAACCGACAACTCCTGGAGAGCTGACGCAATTGGCGCAAGCAATGTCCGACGGGTGACGCTAGGGTACTTGCATCAATGACAAAAGTAAGCGGGGCATCCGCGCGCACGCCATGCCGCTGAACGGCATCCATCGAGACCGTACGAAATGAAGCGTCTTGCCGGAGCAGTCCGACGAGATAGGCACTGACCAGGCAGTTTTCGGATAGAACGGAGACAAGAATAGGGTTTTTGGGGACTTCCCGCGCCATGCGCAAATCCTTGAAGCGACGTCCGGCGGGCTGGACCTAAGGATGCCAGCCCAGCACCAGTTCGTGAGCGGAGAGAATGGGAGTGGCGACCTAGATTCCAGCCCCAACCCCACTTGTTTGTCCCTATCCTTAATCTACAGTTCTGAACTTGTCAACCATGCTGCGAGTGCCTAGACCAAAGGTCGGGGTGGGCCACATTCCAAGCGTAGGTTGCGGGCAAATCATTTCGGTCATAGAAATGCCAGAATTCGAGCCTTCATCGAAGGCAATGAAGGGGTCGGAACAAGTCACAATGAATCGCAAAGTGATGTTTTCTTGCGCAGAGCCAAGCCCGCGAATGCAAACACTGCACTAAGAAAACTATCAAACGCGGAATAAGTCTGCGGAGTTAGTATGCTCGCTCATGTCGAAGCAGGCGACGCGCGATCTCTCCCGTTCCAAATTCTTGTTTGGGCCACAAGCGAGTCGTTACAACAGACTCTCCAAATTGAGCTCGAGTTACCTAACACGTTCCTCAGAGTTCTCCCGATAACTGTGGAAGTAGCGAGCGCACATCCTGCTGCGGACGTGCTCTGCGCGATCATAGCGTTGGAAACGGGAACAACAAGCTTTGAATCAGGGCTGAGGACAATTCGCACATTGCGAGGTCGTGGAGTGCCCGTATTCGCGCTGGGTGCGGAACTCCCAGAGTGGCCCCTTGCTGTGCGATGCCAGGTACTACTTGCTGGAACGCAGACTATCTTTGAAAGCAACTCGCGGGAAGCGCTCGCACATCTGCGCGCAGCGATAAGACGGCTGATGCAGGAACGAATTCGCGAGGCAGAACAACGGAAAAATCTACGCGAGATTATGAGACAGCACGGGATCATAGGGGAAAGCCCTGCGATGCTCGAAGTATTCCAGCGGGTGCTACGCATCAGCCGACTAAGCGACCTGCCGGTGATGCTCCACGGCGAGTCCGGAACCGGAAAGGAACTCCTTGCTCGAGCAATTCACCGGCTTGATCCGAAACGGAGCTGCGGCCCATTCGTTGCCTTGAACTGTTCAGCGGTGAGCAAGGAACTCGCTGAGAGCGAACTATTCGGCCATCGCCGGGGCGCTTTCACGGGGGCGGAACATTCGCGCAAAGGGCTAATCCGTTCCGCGGATGGCGGTGTGCTGTTGCTCGATGAGATTGGAGATCTGAATCTGGAGCTGCAAGCCAAACTGCTTCGAGTGTTGCAGGAAAATCGGGTGCTGTCGGTTGGCGAAGATGAGGAAGTTCCAGTAAGCGTCCGCGTCATCGCCGCTTCGCACAGGGACATTCCGCAGATGGTACGAACCGGTGAGTTTCGCGGCGATCTGTTTCATCGCCTTAATGTAATTTGTGTTGAAATCCCGCCTCTCCGCCAGAGGCGTGAGGACGTCTGGCCGCTCATATCTCATTTCTACGAAAAATATCGTGAACTCCGCCCAGGGCTTCCGTTGCATGCCGGACGCGACTTTGCCGAAGCATTGGCGGGAACGCCGCTTCCTGGGAATGCTCGCCAGGTTGAAAATCTTGTCCGGCGCGCAATCGCCCAAAAAGATGACGACACACCGCTCGGGCTGGGTGATCTGCCGCGAGACGTGCTGCAGAGTCTAGTCGAACCACCGCAGGAGCATTTTCATGCAGATAGATCCAGCGAGCAGGTGAAAATTTCCGAGGTGTCTCTGCAATCCTTGCTTGCGACGAGCACAGGCAATTTGAATCGAGCACTTGAAGAGTGTGAACGGGCACTGCTTCAAATGACGCTCGAAAAGGCGCGGGGCAATCAGTCGCAAATGGCGCAACTTCTTGGCATCACGCCGCGGAGTGTTTATTCCAAACTCCGCAAATACGGGCTGCATCCCTCGCGCTAGAGAATTGGAAAAAGCAAAGCCCGCGCGCACCGGAAGCCCGCTTCCGGAAGCCACGCGCGACTCCAGAAAAACTCTTCTGCACAATCTAGTTCGAAGTTGCTCGAATTTTCGCAAGAAATCTACAAAGCCAATCAATTGAACAGCTTTTTGTTCGAAGCGAGTTGCGCGCGAAGTGGAACGCTTCTTGCGTGTAGAAACAGCGCTGGTATTGGGACTCCAGTGAGACAACACAACGGAACATATCGTGAACCTCAAGAACCGATGGGTCCACTTCAGGATTCGCGACGTTTATATACCTTCGCCGCAGGAACTACTCGACGGACTCTACGGCGAGCAAATTCTGCAGGGCCGGGTGATGGATCTCTCGGACAACGGCTCGCCCGACGAAGTTTTTGTCGTGGTGGAAGTGGATGGGGCCGCGAATCCGGTGATTGTCCCGGCGAAAAATATCCTGGGTGTGATTTGAATGATTCAGCTATGCGACCGCTTTGTCATTCCGAAAATACGCTTCGTGAAGGTGCCGCGCGGCAACCGGGGAACGCTGGTTACTGCGCGAATGATCGGGGAAATGATTCAAAGCGGCGCAAGGGATTTCTACGTCCGCCAGAAAGCGATCGAGATTTTTCGGAATGTGGGCGTTCGCCCGAAGGATCGTTTCGGGGAGATTTGCGCCCTGTACAACTGGGTGAAGCAGAACATTCGCTACACGCGAGACATTTTCCGCGTGGAACTTCTTCACTCCGCCAGGCGAATGCTGGAATTGCGCGCCGGCGATTGCGACGACATGACGATTTTGCTGGGAGCAATGCTGGTTTCGACGGGCCATCCAGTGCGGTTGATTTTGGCGGGATTCCGGCCGCACAAGCCGCATGCCTACAGCCACATTTATCCGGAAGTTCGCGTAGGTCCGGGCTGGATGGCGATCGACGTCACGGTGGACAAGCCAATGGGTTGGTCACCACCGGCGCTCTGGAAACGGATTTGCGAACTCGGTAAAGACGGAATGGAATGCAAGTGCGTGGACATGCGCAGGTAAGCGAGCACGGCATGAGTCGTTGAGAAAATTTTGCTTTAGACGGAAGGCATCAAGGGTTTTCACAAGGAGGCAGCACAATGCTCGTCCAAGATCATCTCGGTTATGTGCACGACGTCCCCGATTCGCGCATGGGCGGTGTCGTTTTCGACGGTTTAGGAAATCCGGTCGGGCTTTTCCCTGCCCTTGCAGCGGCGCTGCCGGCAATCGGTGGTCTGGTGTCCAAAGCGTTGCCGATGGTTAGCAATTTGATTCCGGGTATTGGGAAGATTCTCGGCGGAGGTGGAGGAGGGATTCCAGGACTTCCAAACATCCCCGGTCTGCCAAACATTGGAAATCTAGTTGGGTCGATTTTCGGTGGAGGCGGAGGAGGAGCTGGACCCGCGGCCGCGCCTCCAATCCCTGGAATGCCTGCTATCCCCGGGTTCCCCCGGCTGCCATTTCCGAACATTGGCCAAATGTTTCGCCCCCGTCCTTTTCCCGCTCACCATTGCGCGGCCCCAGTCGGCTGGATAACTCCGGCTATTCCGTACACGGGCGCGTTGCCACGGCGCATGTATATGCGTTGCTCGGTCTGGCCAGGACCGAAGGGTCTAGTGCCAGCGGCCGCGGCTACTGCGGCAGCGGCACAGGCGCAGGCAGCGGCGCAAGCGGCAACCGCGGCGGCGGCAGCTGCCGGCGGCGGTGGAAGACGTCGCGGGCGATTCCGCCGGCGCCGCTAGTCGCGAGTTCAGCGAGGAAAGGAGCGAGGAAAGCGATGACCGGGAGATTGCGCAGTGAGCTACATCCGAGTGAGGTTGATTCAAAGTCGCAACTTGCTGAGACCTCAACAAACTTTGCCTCTGCGCGATGCCTGTTCGCTCTACGAGAAGTTTCATCGCTTTGGGCCGGACCTCGTGGCTCGCTCAAGTTGCCGTCGAACGATACCGGAAGTGCTGGTGAAAATCGGAAAGCTGCGGGGGCTGATCTATTCGTCAGACAAGGGAGAGCGCGGCTGCCCGAAATCATACATTCACTTCATGGAGGAGGAGCCTCTACTGGCGTGTGATGCAAGAGGAACGCAACTCTACATTCTCGGTGGCAACTACCGAGTGACGCGGAGAGGGATCGAAGGCTAGGACCTGGCGGGGATCAGAAGATGGCCGGTAGAAAAGGTTTTGATGAAGTGATGATCGTGAATCCGGGCGAGCCGGGGAGTGATCCCCGGCAGGGAGCAAGGCTTATGACATTCGGATACGGAGAGCCACCATTGATGGGTTATTACGGCGATTACGGCATGCACCCTGATCTTGGGGAATACGCTATGCATCCCGACCTTGGCGATTACGGTATGCACCCCGACCTCGGCTATTACGGCATGCACCCCGATCTTGCGGAATACGCTATGCATCCCGACCTTGGCGATTACGGCATGCATCCTGACCTCGGCTACTACGGCATGCATCCTGATCTTGGATATTACGGGGATCGACCGGAACTAGTCGGATGGGGCGAGCATGACCCGCACATGGGATACGGCATTGTCGAACCTGTTGGCTACTACGCCGGTGAAGGCTCTTACGGTGACTACGGCGATTACGCGGACTATGGTGACTACGGCGAGTATGGCGATTACGCCGAATATGCTGAGCCAGGTCATGACGTAGCAGGGTACGTCCGCGACGTTCCTCCCGGATTTAACGCAGGCTGCCCGATGCCAACGAACGTTTCCGGTCTCGGCGAAGTAGAAGGCTACGTGAAGCCTGGGCCCGTGAGCCCTGCCTGTGAACAGTTTGTGCCGCAGCCGGGCCCGACGCCTTCCGTTCCGGAAACGTTTCGGCCTCTGTGGTAGGGACCCGAGCGGAGAGCGTTGGTAGAAATTTCGCAATTGATTAAGCAGCAGGAGGAGAAGCCATGGCCGTTGTGAGGGGTATCAAGGAGAAAGTACATCTCCCCATTTATGATTCCTTGAAGGTTAAACCGGAAGAGCAACTCCGGGATGCCGAGCGCTCAAGCACGCTGAAGTTTTTCATCGACGTGCAGGGCAAGACCAAGCTCGAAACAAATTTGCAGTCCGCCGGTCTTTTGCCCCACTACAACACGTTCGAGGCCCGCGCGCTGCGCGTTGTCTTCAGCGATTTGCCTCCGAAGTTTCCCGAAGATCCGAAGGTGACTGATGATGGCGCCGAAGTGACCGATGCAGACGGCGGTCACTTCAAGGCTGACGGGACCGCTGGAACCAAACCGCCTACGGCCGGTGCCGCGACTGATGTCGTGGCGGATGTTGAAATCGACCTCATTCGTTTGATGAGGCTCCTCAAGGAGGCTCGCGCCAGCAAAGACGGCACCGTGGACATCTCCGTTGACGATGACGACGGCATCAAAATCGATTTGCATGACACGCAATCACCCGGCCAGCTGGATGTGACTCCCGACAATCTCGACAAAATAGCCGGAGCTGGCGGTGCTTTCACCTACACCGTTCCGGACCTGGAAAAACTCATCCAAACACTCGATGAAAAGAAGCAGCCCCCGCAGGAGCAGATCACTCCGAACAATGGGTCGGGAACGCTGATCAGCAAGCTGATCTATAACACCGTGACGTCGTTGTTCGTTGGCGAGAAGACCATGATACAGATGCCGACGTGGTTTTTCCCGTCAGGGGCTGGCGCCTACTCCGAGGGGGTGACGTTCATCTCTCACGGCGAACCCAATCCAACCGCAACTTTTCGTTTTGCGGAACCGATCTTCATAGACAAACAGCAGAATTTTCGCGTGGAGATCGAAGTCCCTGATGCCGACACGTTGAAGGAACTGCAAAAAGCCTACGGCCCAATGTTCATCTGGGTCGTGCTCGACGGTTACATGACGCGCGATGTCCAGTAGTTGAGCGCCGCACACCGATGCGAGGGGATGGGAATCCATGCTGGCAACCCAGCGGAGAATTCATCACAGAGCGCAATCCAGTGCCCGCGCTGAAGCTGCAGCCCAGCAGCTTCAGCCGGGCGCTCTCACGCCGTTCGACGCGACGGCGCGATTCGAATTGAAGGGGGAGCCTGGACGAATCGTCCAGGACATAATCAACATCAGTCCCGACGCTGTGTTTATCGCAGTGGCCATCGGTTACGGCTTCGAACAGGACCGCACGGGGCCACTAAAACTTTTTGACGATATTACGACTCCACCGATCAGCAAGATCCCCGGCACCGAACTTACGCTTGGCACGTTCCCCGTTACGGCCCTCATCGAGGGCTTTCGCTTGCACCCCGACTTTGAAAACGTGATGTTTCAGCCGCTGCCCGCGAACGGTCCTGCTAGCAGCTCGGGGGATTTCTCTCTGCAACCAGTTTCCAAAGATCTCTTGAACCGCACATTTCAGCTAGTACAGCCTTTGAAGGACATTACTTTCTTATTCAGCATGCTGGACAGCAGTTCCGGCCGCGAGCTGATGGATGAGCCGGTGCACAATCTTGCGGGGCTCGGCAAAAGCAATGGCGAGCGCCCATTCCGCGCTCTTGCCAATCCGCTGCAGTTTCTTCCGCGCTCCACAGTGCGCATGCAAGTCATCGAACAGACATCCGGAGTCTCCGGCACACTCTTCATTGTTTTGTACGGCTACAAGATTCTCGTTGGATCCGCTTGCCCAGAACCTTCCGCTCAATGGACATCGAATGCTGCAGCGCAAGGCTCGCTTGTGAATCTAGCTGGTGACCGCGCCATTCCATTCGACTACGTCGCCAAATTCCCGCTGACCGGCCGCGCGGGTAACGAACTGGAAGACGAAATCACGATTACAACCGAAGGGGCTTTTGTGGCGACGGCAATCGGCTACGGGCTGGCGGTTGAAGATGACAGCGTGGTGTTCAATCGGGACAAATACGCCGGTGCGCTTGACGCAGGAGACAAAACGCTCGTTCATTTGGATCAAATCCCGCTCAATGCTTTACCGCCCAGCAGTTTGCTTGACGGCATCCGCATTCGACCCGATTTCCTGCGCGTTGCGCTTCAGCCCGGAGGAGCCCTTTCCAAGGTTCAGCTCGATGTTGCCGATCTTATATTCGAGCGACTGAATCGGTCCGATGATGTGAATTTCCGCTACACATTTTACGATGCGGGTACGGGCCAGGCGTGGCAGAACTTTCCACTTTTCAACATTGCAGGACTGGGAATTGCAAACGGTCTGCGCCCCTTTAAGCAGCTTTGCAGGCCGGCTGTGCTTTTGCCTCGCTCGACTCTTCGCATAACGGTAAAGGAGCAGTTCGGGCGCGGCGTCCTTTTCATCGCGTTTCAGGGTTACAAACGCGTGGGCGCGTACGGATCTGGAGGTAAGTCATGAGCCTCCAGGCGCTTGCAGAACAACGTCCCGCATTAGCGGCGGCGCCGCAACGCCGTACCGTTCCGTTCGACTATCAGTTCTACGTTCCCATCTTCGATCCAAAGGACGAACGGAAGATCTTTGTAAATCAAGTCATAACGTCGACCTTGACTATAAGTGTTGAAGCGGCTTTCGTTGCGGTTTCCATTGGATATGGCTTTGTTCCGCGCGTGCAAAAGATCATCTACGGCTTCCAATCGAAAGCTCCAGTCTCCCCGGTGAATTTTTCCTTCGGCGAAATCCTTTCTTCCCTGTCCGATTCCTTGGGTGAAGGCAAACTGGATTTCTCTCCCCCAGGCGAGCTTAAGGTGGCGGATTTTGTTCAACCGCAAACACTCGGCCCGCAAACGGAAGCTGCGCTCTTGCAGGGATTCCGTATCAATCCCGATGTAACTAGGCGATTCCTTGTCGCTCTGCAGGACGGACAAGGATTGAAACCGGATGAACTAGCCAAACTTTTCCAAACATTTGAACCACCGCCAGAACGAATTCAATTTTTGTACGCGCTGTACGACAACGGAACGGGTCGTGCGTTCCAAAGCGAGCCGCTGTTGAACATTGCAGGGCTGGGAATCAGTGACGGTGACCGGCCATTTCGCCATTTTGCGACTCCGATTCTTTTCTCGGCTCGTAGCACAATTCAGCTCGACATCATTCCACAGACAGACTTTCATGGCGAACTTTACGTGGCATTGCATGGTTACAAGGTTCTTGGCGGAGAAGGCACGCCCACCGGGCACCGACTTGCCGAGAGCACCGGCCGGAGGAGGTTGCGTCGTCGATGAGAAATGTCCATCCCATCGCCGAATGCGTTAGCTCGGACCTTTGCGCGAGTTGCGGAACTCCGCTTGACGCAAAGTATTTCGATCAATCGAGTATCTCGGTTGCGCCGGATCCCGGAGCAGAAGTGGTTCTCGCGCGTTTTGAGCTCACGCCAGAATACTGCGGAGTTCTGGAGTACTTCTCGCAATGGACCGACGTATGGGGCAAGGATTGCTCCCGCATCGAAACGCCCGATATCGAGTGGAGGATTTCGGCGAACCGCCGCCCGTTCGATCCCTACTTGAGCTTGAAGCAGATCGTCAATCCATGGGGCTACGGAAGTTTTCAGGTTTGCTTGCGTCTCGATGAAAGCGTCACGTTGGAATTTATTGCGCGCGGATTGTCCGTCCCTGCCGGAACGGATCGCGTGAAGAAAGTTGGCGGAAGGCTGGTGGGACGCTATTGGTACAACTCCGCATATGGCGATGTGGTGCGGCGAAAAGTTTAGATTTCGCGGACGCCTGATTCCGGTGCCTTCAGGGAAGGCGTACTGGGTTTCGTCGCCAGCGTCCGACGGAATCGTGACGCGAGAATTGGCGGAAGAGTTGCAGCGCGTGCTCGAGCGGTTTGCAAGGGAAGCGGGCTTTTGCGAGCAGCTGCCGATTGATTTGGAATTTCGTCCCGGCATTGTGGGGCACCACAAAGTCGGCCGCGCCGCAGATATTTACGGTGTCGGCAGGTACGGTTTGGACAAATGGCACGCGCGTTGGGATGCGGCGCTCGATGAGGCGCTGCGCAAAAGGAATCGAGGAGAAGCTAAATCAATCATGGATAGAGAATGCAAAGAAAATCTGGGCTGGCGCCTCTATAAGGCTTTGCAGGTCCATGGACGCTGGTCGCAGCCCTGCGGGTATCCCGTGCAGCTTTTTGGCCCGTGGACTCGGAGCGAGGGCCCGTGGACGCTCATCAGCAACGGATTGCTTCGCGCTCATCGGGATCACATTCATATAGCGAAATAGTTTGAAGTTGAGGAGGAAGTCATGACACGCCTATTTCATCACGCCGATGCAATGCACTCGGCCTACCCAAGAATGACAGCATTTCAGATCAACCCAATGATGGGTGCGCGGCGGGTGTTCGTGATGACGATTCAGGGAAGCGCACTGAACGGCGGAATCTCGCCGCAAGAATACTTCGAGCCGGAAGAGGTGGAGCTGGCGGGGCTGGGACGAATTGATCGAGAGAGAGAGCTGGCAATGCCGGCTTACGGGGACACCCCGTTTCTTGAAAAATCACGCGAACCGCAGAATCAGAACGCTGCGGACACGTTCCAGGTTCGCCCTTTACGTGGACTGGTGGTTCGCGACGCGAATGGACAGTTTTACGAATCCATCGGGCAGAATCTTCGTCCGCTGCAACGCATCGCGCGCAGTCCAAAGGGCGAGTTGCTGGAACTTCTTCCGGTGGGCGGCGAACCTCGCGCGTTTGAAGAGCAAAGGCAGCTCGCTACAAATGAAGAAGAGCAGGAAACAGAGATCCGTTCGAAAGCGGCTCCGCAAATGCGCCCTGCTGATCCGCAAAGGAGTAGCGAATCAGAGCGCGCGCCGCGGCCAGCGTTCCGGGGATTTCGCCGGCTCTTTGTGGAACCAGGCGTCACACGCGTTGTGACCTTCGGCGAATTTCGTTCCATGCTTGCGCCGCAGTGCGCCAACGCGGACCGACTGCGCGATTCGCATCGCGTGAGAGCTTTGGTGCGTATCTATGAGGCCACGTACAAACAGCCGATCGCGGCATTCTTTAACTCGATCCAAAACGAAGATCCTTCCCCCGTTCCGCTTCAGCCGCTCGGCGAAGCGAACACGGCGAAACTCGATCTCGGAAAGTTGCTGCCGGCACAAGGACGCATCCCGCGTCCGATGCATCGCGAACAGGGAATGGTTCTGCCGTATGAACGTTTCTTTCGTCTCGTGTTGTCCGTGGATCCATCAAACGAGACGGCTTCGGCAACGGAGACAATCGAAAGCGAAGCTCCCACCAAGAGCGCGATTGCACCGGTTCCACAACAAACTCTGCGCACAGCCATACCCGAGACCTACTCGAAGCCGTGGGAATTCCGTTTCACGCGCGACGAAGCGCTTTATGACATGAATCGCGCAGTACTGACGCAAGGCTTGCTTCGGAAAATCGGACGCTGGCTGAAACAGAAATTTTCCAGTGAAAAGGGCTTGCAGAAATGGCAAGCGTTGCTCAACGGCAAGAGTCTGGATGACCAGCTTTGGGCTGTACGTCCTCCGCAGAATGCATTCGAAATGCGTGCCATAAAAGATTGGGCGCGGTCCACTCTTGCACTCGCGGGCTACGAATCACAAAGCATGCTTCTTGAATGGGAAGTTTTCTGGCGCAGAAAGGGAGTTTAACTGCGGAAAGGTGAGGTCTTTATGGCAAGGCTTAGGCGGTTTCGGCGCAGCGGCAGAAGATTTGTGACGGCAGGGGAAGACCTTGCCGCATCGTTGGGGGCCTTGGCGCAAAGCGGCCCCTCCGACAACTTCAAACTAGTAATAACGGCTCTGGGCAATCTCAAAAAGGCTGAAGCAGATTTCAAGCTCACAAAAGAATCGGATCTTGAGAAGTTGGTACTCGGCTTTGCGTCGCAATCTCAGACCTCAGTCGCGCCGGAGGCCCTTCTCACGTGGAAGCAATCTGTATTGGCCGCCGAGGCAAGACGCGCGGACGTGCTCGCGGCGTTTGATCTGGCGGAAGAGGAATTTTCCGCCCTTGCCAAAGAGTACGCGAGAAGAGATGCAGCCACTCTGCTGAAGGCAATCGAAGAACTTCTCGAGTTCTTGCGAGCAGCCAAGACGAGCGACGACTCACCTGGAAAGACGATTGTGTATACGGAGGATTTCCTTCACGAGCTGAAGAAGACCGCAGAAGAGCGAGTCCGTGGAAAGAAAGCGGTGGGAAAGAAAGCAAAAAGGCCGGAGCAAAAGGATTAAGGCGTATGACGCGCAGAAAGTTGAATTTCTAAGTGGGGACAGTAGAGGGTCCGAAATGGCGTACGTGAGAATTCCAGAGGCGAGTGGCGGTCTGGCGGGACTTAGCTGTGGTTGTGGCCCCTCTTGCGGATGTGGATCTTGCCGCAAGCAGTATTCGGGGCTTGGCGAGTGGTACGTGCGTGACGATGACGAAGAGGAGGAGCCGGAGCGCGTTCCGCCGCCTCCTGCTGCCGCGGCCCCCGCACCACCGCCGCCTCCGTCAACTCCAGAACCCGCGCCACCCGGGCGCCGCCCGGGCAGACCGGGGCACCGGAGAGGTCGGTCTGCGGGAACGCCTCCGCCAAATCTCAACGGTTGGGGTTTGCATGGTTTTGGGTGCGGATGCACTGCACAACCTTCAATGAACGGGCGTCTACCTGGTCCACGACTTGGCGAGTACGGATGGGCCGTCAAAACACCGCTCTCCTCCGAAGGGCATGAGGTATTAACCCGCTCCGCAATCGGCGCGAGCCGCACGATTCCATTTAGCGTCGCTGGAAAGCCGCTTACGCGCGTATTAACCGCCGCGGAAGAAGCCGAAATTGTCGCAGGCAATCGAAGCGTGGACCTGGGCTGGGTTGGCACAGGCGTTCTCTTTGCTTTCAGTGAAGACGAACAGAAGCGGCATTCCTTGCGCCGTAATTTTGGCCAGCCGCTTCCGGCCGCCCTGGCAGACGTGATCAATTCCCTCCGTTCGCAGCATGCCGCAATTCTTGCCGAGCGGGATCCGAAGACGCGCCTTCGCCGGATTGGTCAGGCAACGCACTTAATTCAGGATTCGTATTCCCCTGCTCACACGGATCGCCGATCGGGTTCCGGCTGGTGCATCTACTACATCAAGAATTACGGCCGAGGAAGCGCTCCTGCTGAACACGGCAAGCCTTCGGACGATCGCGACAAGATTGCGAACCCTTCAAGCCGAGCAGCAGCTTCGGCGGCGATTGCCGCGACGCGCGAATATCTCAGCATCGTTTTCAAGGCGATTCACGGCCGAACAGCGCCGGATCCTGTCGCTGTGTCGGAAGCCGCTGCTGAATTTGCGCGTTTCGTGGGACGTCATCTGAAGAAATGCTGAACACGCTGGTGGCGCAATGGCGCTGCTTGCGAGACTGAGAGAGGTGGTTCGATGTATCTGCATGACGGCCGTATGGGGGCGTTCACCATTCCCGCGGATTGCTGTGTTTGGGATAAGAACCGCGAAAGCCTTGCTTCCTCAGTAGCGCAGCACTATGTCGCCACGGAACTCAAGAAATCACTGAAACCGACAAGTGTGTGGTGCAGCGGAGTGGATCCGTATTGCGAAGTGAAGTTTCCGGACAAGCTTCAGGTGAACGTGCTGTTTGGCAATTATCCGAAGTTCATTAGCGCGGTTTCATACAAAAAACCACAGCGCGACTACGACTTACGTTGCACCGGAAATGTGGCGCTCAACGTGAGTCCGCACAGTTCGAAGTAGAGCGGTCGCGGACTGAGGGAAACTTTCTGATGTTCGTTGGGTGATTGGACTACGCAGGAGACGACAGATGTATCTACACACCGGAGAACCGTTCGGCCAGGTCCCGACGCCGCCTACGTCAGCTCCGGTCGCGGTTCTCGACCAATTTGATTTCGATCGCTCAGCGCTGAAACCCTCGCACCTGCCGGAAATTGACCGCGTGGCCAGACTTGTCATATCTAGTCAATCTTCATCCGATCCGATCGGCATTGTTTCTCTGATCGGGCACACCGATAGTGTCGGTCCGGCGCAATACAACAAAGCGTTGGGACTGCGTCGAGCCCACGCGGTACAAGCGCAGCTCAGAAAAAGAATTGACGATCTGAAACCTGGCCTGAGCTCCCGCATAAAACTGGTTGCAGACACTCGAGGAGAAGACGAACCACGCCCGGGCAGTCCAGCCCGCAGTCGTCGCGTGGAGATTTTCATCCCACGCTCGGTCGTTCCCCCGCCTCCGCCACCTTCTACAACCACTCGTGACGTCAAGATCGTGGCCAAGAGTTACATCGCGCCAATCCTTGGCCGCAATGGCGCTACAGTTTGCTCAAGACTTGACCCAACCGCTGCTTTAAAGCTCAGTGCGCTAGCCGCAGGCACAGATAAGGCATTCAGCGAAAATCCACTGACTGACGCAAAGGATAAGAAATATCGTCTCTTCACTACGCGTACGTTCCATGTGGTTTGCAGTGGAGGAAAAATCTTAAGCGTCTCTTCACCCCCACTCGACACAGACACGGGGCTTGAATGCATCCCCAGTAGTTCACTCTGTCTCCACCCCCCACCAATGACCGTGATTTCGTCGTCGCTCACGAGAACGAGCCCGAGCTCCTTCAGCTTTTTCTGGATGGCAAAGGGCCGTCCGCCGCGGATGGCTGAGCCTGGATTCCAGTTAGTCTGCCCGCGCACGTCGTGGTTCATTTGGCATTCCATCTCAGGCACTTTAGATTGCAGCGGTTCAAGCGTCAGAGTCACGACTAGACTTACCGGCAGCCACTTCCCGTCTCATCGCGCTTTTTTGGACGGCGCAATCGTAGCCACGATTCCGCAAGGACCTTTTTCTAATCTCTGGGTTCCGAAACCAGGCGACATCACGATGGTGGCGTAAGGCGGGTTTTGTATATGTACTTTCTTTCGGCGCCAAACGAGGGATCCCAACAGGCCGGGCTACGAGGGTTTTCTCTAGGCCAGTTCGCTGACGAGGATCAAACGAGCCGGGATGCAATCTTAAAAGCCCTGCAACTCAACCCGGTTGGGGGCTACGTGCGTGGGAGCGCAGCGCGCAAACAGCTCGATGACGCCATTAATTCTGTGCCTGTCTGTTCCGCCCTGCAACTCGCCCAGCAACTGCTGAATGGTCAGGGGTCGCTGGAAAGGTTGTTTCGATACAGACTGGATCCCGCAACTCAACAGACATTGCTGAAAATCCTGGCGGAAAAAGCAAAAGTCTGTCAACAGCAACAAAGAGACATACTTCGCCGGAAGGAAGAAGACGCGCGGAAGATGCAAGAAATGCTCCAACAAATGTGCGTGACCTTGCGGAAGGAGGAGCCCTTGATTCAAGAACTTTGCAGACGAACGGGAGAGGATTCTGAACAGTGTCGGAAGTTCAGAGCTGGCGTTCTCGAATCTCGCGAGCAATTGCGCAGGCAACGATTCCCTTGCCCATAGTTGGGACATGCCGGGCCTGGAGGGGCTATGTATTTTCATGACAACTTTGCCGATTACGGAGGAGGCTCGAGATTCGCCGGCTTTTCCGAACCCAGGGATACAGGGCCAGTCGGAACGAGCTTAGCCGCAATTGAAGCCGCTCTCAAACTCGACCCCGCTGGGGGCTACGTTAAAGGAAGTGTGCCAAGACAGCGGCTCGAGGCAGCTTTCAACTCAGTACCTCTGACTTCTGCCTCAGCACTTATCGACGAGCTAAAACAAGGCACTGGCCCGCTGGCAAGATTGTTTCGTTACAGACTACATCCCGCAACACAGCAGGCAATGCAAGGCATCTTGGAGAAGAAGTCGAGTGATCAGAAACAAGAAGAAGAAAAGGCCAAGTTGAACGTGAAGCTTGCGTGCGACGCGCTTAGAAAATTGATCGAAGACTCTAGTCAAATGGTAAAGCTTCTTGAGAGCGCGGTCGAAAAAAGCTGCAAACTAAATGGGGAAAATTCTGATGCATGTTTAAAGGCCAGATTCGATCTGGAAGGAAACAAAATGAGGCTCGGCGATCGCGTCCGACAGCTTCGCTCCATGTGCCCATAGTTGTAGCGGAGAAATTAGTTTGAAGTCTATGGAAGCTTACGCGAGGCAACATCAGGAGGGGGCGTAGGGTTCTCCCATGTTCGTGCGGTAGCAAAGGAGAGTTTATGTACATAGTCGACCGGCAGGCTCCCAATCCGCAGCTAGGGGAGCATGAGCGATCTGGAAAGATCCGTTCCACTGTTTGCCGGCTCGCGGACATCGCAGCGAAACACAAGTGCTGCTTCGCCGACGAGGTCTGCAAGCTCTGGAAGGAAGTGAACGATGATCGATTGAAGCCGCAATGTGAAATGGCGCGCGAGGGCTGTGCACGGGCACGGGAGAGAGCAAAGAAGTGCGCCTCTTAGTCAGCCAGGAGAATAGATAATGTATTTTTACGACAACGATCCTTCCGGAGTGCATCCCCGCCTTGGACAAGCCTCGAGGTTTACACCTGCGTGGAAGACGAAGCAACGGCTCGTGCCGACTCAACAATATCTTCGTTTTATGACATTGGATCAATTCGATCTTAGTAAATCCGTTTTGACGCTTCGTTTGAGGAAAATGGCCGCACAGCTCGCACAACACGTACGACTAAGCTGGAAAACGATGAAGCCAATCGGCTTGGTCCGGCTCATCGGTCATACCGACAGCAGTGGACCGGAGGGATTCAACATTGGTCTGGGAGACCGACGCGCACAGGCAGTGAAGGACTTTTTGGACAACTTGTTAAAGGACGATATTTTGAGCAAGCGCGTTCGCGTAGCAATAGTTACTGAGCCGAGTCCGGGGAAATCTTCACCAATTGCAGACAATCGCACTGCGGCCGGCATGGCACGCAATCGCCGCGTGGAAGTTTTCATCGCTCCACCGGAGCCTCCAGCGGAACCAATTGCGCCACCTCCGCCTCCACCGCCTCCACCGCCTCCGCCCGTTCCCGGTGACGACACAAAAAGACGCATTATAGAAAGAGACGAGGAGACTCGTTACAACAAACCAATCCCGAAACCCGTGGACCACAAGTCTTTGAAAAAATGGTTTGACCAGAAGTTAGCCGACCATCATGTTCCAAAATTTGTTCGAGACAAAATCTGGGATGCAATTTGGGGAAAGAATTTCAGCCTCGTTGGCAGCCTTCTAGGCGCCGCCGGATTCGCTGGTTCCGAAAAGGAGGCGATGTTGCAAACCGCGCGCCAGTTGGCTGAGTCTTCGGCTCCTTAAGGCACAATGCGAGCATTGTTTCAATTGAGACAAATCCGGCGGCCGTACTCGCTTCTGGCACGTCACTATGACGAAGCCCTTGGCCGGGAAAATTTTTGCCGAACGCGGCGAGCGTTTGAACGCATCGCGCGTAAATTGGATCTGCATTTTTCCTCGGCCGCGGACGTCGGCTGTGGCACGGGATTGTTTGCCCGCTATTTGAGCCAACGTTGGCGCGTCCCCGTGTTTGCTGTTGACCGTTCTCCGGACATGCTTCGCATAGCCGAGAGGATCTGCCCCGGTGCTGCGGTCTGCCTGTTGCAGCAAGATATTCGGCGTCTCCGCTTGCCGCGTCCCGTGGATTTGATCACCGCAAACTTTGACACGGTCAATCACCTTCTTTGCAAGCCTGATCTTCGCGAAGCGTTCGGCAGCATCGCGGGTAATCTCAATCCCGGCGGCCATTTTTTCTTCGATGCCATTACGCCGTGCAGTCCGCTCCCGAGTTCTCGAACTGTCGTTCTTCGACATCCGTTGCACAGCGGCGAGGTCGAACAGCATCTTCGGTGGGAGCCGCGCAGCCGAAGCATCTTTGTGCGCATCGTCCGGCGACACTCGCGCTTTCTTCCGCCCTCGGTGGAATTGCACCGCGAACGCCCCTACAGTCCACATGAGATCGCATCTACTCTGCTCAATGCAGGATTCCGCATCCGGGTCGTGTTGGACGCCCGAACGCTCCGGTCCGCCACAACATGCCCTCCCCGCCTGATTATCCTGGCGCAAAAACGTATGTCGAAGCCGGCAATTTAGAAATTGGAGTGGCAGTCATTTTGAAAAACTAGGAGTTTCAAAGGTCATGTATATCTTTGATCGACAGCAAACGAGCTTAGGGCAAGTTCCGCCTCGGAATCCGGATCCAGGCATGCCTACACGTCCGCCCGCAACGTTTCCAGGGGATCCAGGCATCCGTGGTCCAAGGGTGAACCCGCTGGACGCTGCGAGGTTTCTTGCAAGCCAAGAAGAGATTCGGCGTCAACTAGAGCGCAATTTTAGAGAGGATGATGAGCCGGGAATTCTGGACCGCAGGAGACGCTTGCGGCAGGCGTTTCAATCAGTGCCAAATTCATTTGCGCAGGATCTCTTCGGCCGATTGATGGATGGCAATGATCCTTTGGCGCGCCTTTTTCGCTACAAGATCGCTACTGCCACGCGAAACGAGATGTTGTCGATACTACGAAAGAAATTGGAAGTTATTTAGCGGCATCGGATTCGCGAGAATGGATTGCGCTGAGCCATAAGTGGAGGAAAGTATGTACGTTGACACCTTAGGTGAACGTCCCGGCACGGATGAAGAAGCTGAAGCCTCGGCAGCTGCCAGTCGAAGAGCGGCCGCAGAGTGGTATCAGAAATACCAAGCCGACTGCAAAAACATTCGCATCCTAGAGCATTTGACCAGGGAGCCGATGGGCCTCTATGAGGAATACATTCTCCTGCGAAACAGGATGAAAGAACTGCCAAAGCTTTTTGAAGACAAGGCCAAGCTGGACGAGCGTGCGCGCCTGTGGCCTAAAATCAGGGTGTTCTCGGACCCTGCGCTCGAGCGACGCCGCATCGAGGAATTGGCTCGAACGACAACCGCACTATCGCCAGAAGCGTACAACGTCGAACTGGCAAGGCTTCTTACAAGGCTGGGGTATCCACCTACCTACAGACTTCGGACTCTGAGTGCCGAGTTAGCTCAAGCGAGGTGCGAACTCAGCAGAAACATTTGGCGGTCGGTCACGCCGTGATCAATGCTGGCGCAATTGCGTGATGTCCCAAGGAATTGGAACAGCGCTAGGCAAACAGTATGGATTCAGGATTAATCAGAGGGCTGAGTCAACCGCAGTGCCCGCAGCGGCGAATACCGTGTCCATCTCGGCGTGGGCGATAGGAAGGAAAGAGCGCACTACGACAGTATCGAACTGCGTTCCGCTACATGCAGTCAATCGTCTCGCAGCTTCTTCGAACGGAAGGCCCTTCCGATAAGGACGCGAGGAGACCATTGCGTCGTAGGCGTCTATAACGCAAACGATGCGAGAGACGATGGGAATTTCCGAATTGTGAAGCCCCGCGGGATAACCCGAGCCATCCACGCTTTCGTGATGATGCAGAATGTCCAGCGCGGCCGATTCAAACCCGGGAAGCATGCGCAGGACTGCCCACCCATATTCCGGATGTTTTTTGATGAGCGCGTATTCGTCTGCATCAAGTTTGCCGGGCTTGCGAAGGATTGCGTCGGGAATTCCAACTTTCCCAATGTCGTGCAACAGCGCCGCGACTTCGAGATTGCGCAGGGTGTTTTCATCGAGGCCGAGTTCCTGGCCAACGCGCAGACCCCACTCCGCAAGTCTCGTGCTGTGCACACCTGTATTCAAATCCTTCAGGTCCAGCAACTGATTGAAGGCGCAGATCACCGAATTGCGAAGCACCGAGGCTTGTTCTTCCAGAAGCTTGATTCGGAAAGCTTCCGGCAACGAGAGCAACGGCTCGTTGGCAGGTGTCAACAGCGTGGCCCCGGTGCTCAAGTTACCTACCAGCTCACAAACCATGCCGAGAGGGCCTGGTACGCATCGAGGCGGCCATTGTTGAGGTCTGATGTCAGCTTTCGTCCGTGGGACAACGCACTCGCAGCTTTGCTCTGGTTTAGACCAGGCTTCAATTCGAGACACAGAGCCACGGTGCCAGCAACGATGGGCGAGCTAAACGACGTGCCCGACGAGCTCCCATATGTGCCGCCCGGATACGTGCTGATGATGTTTTCGCCCGGCGCCGCGATCCAAACGTCCGCGGGACCATAATTGGAGAAAGAGGAACGCGCATCGTAGTCCGTTGTGGAGGCTACACCTACGACGTTTCCGTTCAGAGCTGCAGGATACACCCGCGCGCTGGTGTTTTCATTTCCGGCGGCAGCGACAAGTATGACGCCTGATTGATTTACCTGAGAAATAGCGTTGGAAAGAGCGGCCGATGGCACAGAAAGATCGAAGCTCATATTGATTACATTTGCGCCATGCTGCTGGGCGTAATAGAGCGCCGCAATGATGTTCGAAAGATTGGCAGTGCCGTTCGAAGAGAACGCTTTGAGCGGCAGAATCTTTGCCCTCGGAGCGACCAGGTGGATGAGTCCGGCTGTCATGGTGCCGTGGCCGAACGCAACGTAAGGGCCGCCATCAAGAACGGCGGCAGTGGACTGGTCGAGCACCGCGGCAGTGGATTGCTGCACAACAGCAGGCTGCTGGTCTTGCGAACTCTGATCGACGGGCCCATTTTCCAATCCCGCAATGTCGGCCCATTCGGACGCTCCCGGCTGATTGCGCGTGAAGTCATAGCCTTGAAGCAAAACAGGGACAAGGGCCGGATGGTTCGTGTCCACTCCTGTATCAATTGTGGCCACGATGCCTTTGCCCGTGACGCCAAATCCACCCTGGGCATCTCTAAGCCGGATAATGTACGTCGCGGGTTGCGCCGCGTAACCATGCCAAACGACGGAGCCGTAGTAATTGACCGGCGCGGTATCGGACAAACCGTAGCCGGGTTGCTGCACGCCGACCTGGGGGAGTGGCAAAACAAGATCGGCTTCGACGCTTTGAATACCCAGCAGCGCCTGAAGCAGCCCAGTAATGCCATTCAGCAAGTTCACGAGAAGGTTTTGAGAAGAAGTGACGAGATACGTCTGCCCGACACTTCCGTCCAGCGAACCCTGGACCGTGCATCCGGCGGCTCCGCAGAACTTGAGAACGCTCAATAGGCCACCGGTCGTTCGAACGATGTAGCGTTGTTGGGCGGCCGATGCGCTTGTGCATGTCATCACGGCCAGAGCGAGAATGATCGCGAGTTTGAGGGTCAGTTTTCTCATATAGTTTTTGGTCCCTTGCTGCCGCCACTCGTTTTTTGAGATTTCAGGATCCCTTCTAGACTCACGAAATCCCTGAAATCCGCCTATGGTACGAGTGGCTCCTAGTGACTGCTCCTTTGTTGCATAGCTTCTGGTACAGAAGTACCAGGAAAATTCTCAGTCAACGCGATTCGTTATATCGCCGCCGCGCGATGGTCCAGGCACGTACGAAAGCGCATCCCGCAGCGAAACGATGATGGTCTTTTCTGCATGCCCCAGAAAGGTCAGTTCCAGGTCGCCGCGGTTTTCAATTTCTCCATGAAACTCGCCAAAGTTGTTCGTTACGGTCTGGACGGTCTGCCCGCGGCGATTCGAAAGCGTGACTGGAATTCCTCGCGCAATGGAGTCCGGTTGCGAGGTATCCATCAGCTGGCCGGTCACTGACAAACGAGTCTCCCCAGGCTTGGCCTCGATGTTCACGTCAATCTGGAAAGGATTCGCCGAAAACAACATTTGGCGGCTTTGTATTCCAGCAGAGCGAGCGCCCGCTACTGCAGGAGTACGAAAACTGTCGAAAATGACTTGAGCAATGATCCCGGCAAATCCAGGCTTCGATTCGAATCCGGCATTCCCAAATGCCGCTTTGACCACGCGAACCCTGTCGGCGGGCGGCTCAAATCGGGCCTCCTGCGCTGCGGAGCGATGGACCTTTTCCCAAATCGCAACCATTCCCTTACAGCGCTTGCAGCCTGTATCCAAATGGTTCTGCATATCCTGTTGCGCAGACTGCACGCTGGCTCCGTTCACAAAATCGATCCATTGTTCTGTCGAATAGTGCGTCATAGCTCGTTCCCCCTCAGATGCTGACTCTGTATTTCCCCGGTGCGGGCCGGGGGCTCCGTACACAAGTAAGGGTAGGAAGAAGGCTGAAAAATACTTGAGCGTGAAATTTAGTTAAGAGGCTTGTTATCAACCAGTTGGCCGGTCAGAAGGAACGGAGCCCAATAATAGGGGTGTGGATGCTTGGCCCGAATCTCCTGCATCGCGAATCGCAGTGAACCGGCCATGTCATTGGAGGCGGTGAAGTGCGAGTAGAAGGAACTCATGAGCTCGGCGGTCGTTTCGTCGTGCACATCCCAGAGGGAAAGAAGCAGAGTGGAAGCGCCGGCACAGAAGAGGCCGCGCTGCAGGCCAAGTAGTTCGTCGCCCTCGGCCACTACGTTCATTCCTGTGGCGCAGCCGCTTAGCGTGACGAGCCGCGCGGGAATTCTCATTTGGTAGAGGTCGTATAGATAAAGATAGCCGTCTCCCAAACGAATGCCGGAGAACATTGGGTTATCCTGGCGGTAGATCCCGTGAGTCGCAATGTGGAGAAGTCCGATGGAAGGCCCTCGCTCGCGCAGAGCAGAGGCTGTGGCTTGTTCCCCAGCGAGTAGTTCAGAGCCTGGCAGCATTTCCGCCACGGCCTTTACCTCCGCCTCAATCTCCGGCGCATTTTGATCGGCGATGCCAAACACAACTGGACGAGAATTTGCGTTCGACTGTTTTTGTTGGCACAGCGCAAAAATCGTCGCACTGGGCGCATAGGAAATCGAAAAATCGTCACAGAGATACTTCCCGGAATGCCGAAGCGCATGAAAAGGTAAAAAATGAAGCGGCCCGTGGGGTACCAAGACCAGATGCTTGCACTGATCTATTAATGGGCGGAGCGGCGCGATCAATTCGTTGTAGAGCAATTCGAGGTGGGATTCCGCCGCGCGCTGCATCGGTTCGACAAATCGCTGCGTATAGGAGGAGCCCATGCGGAACTTCGAAAGCTGGAAACGCAAGAGCTGGAGAAAATTTTGAATGCGCGAAAGCACGCTGACGGGCACTACTTCCATCTTGCTTCGCGTAACGACCACGGCAATCAGCCTGTCACCCGTTGAGTAGTATTCGACGAGGGCCGCGTGCGCGGGAAGGCACGCTTGCAAATAATCCAGCGAAAAGTCGGTGGGCGCTTCGAGTGTCGCGTTTTCACGCTCGTGAGCCGGCAGTTCCCGGAGCGTGCGGATCAACTCCTTCTCATGGGCCTGAGCCTGTTCGTGGAGCAGCGCAATGCGGTTCTCGGAATTGTCCTCCGCGCCGAGTTGCTCCAACTCAATACGGTGGTAATACCAATTGAGGTCTTCGCGCAGGTCACGGATGCGCCGCACCAGATTACTCTGGCCTGTTTCGCCCATGGGCAAGCTCTGGCCGCTGCGAAAAATCATTTCGCTCATGCTGCGGGACTTTGCCGCCTCAATGCACGCAAACGCTTCCGCCGTGGACTGTTCGCCGGCGGCACCGGCGAGAAAAATATCAACGAGCGCTTCATAGACTTGCAGACGGTTGCGCCCAAAAGAGATCTTCAGCTCTTCCGTGTGAATTCTCGTTCGCAGAGATTCGAGCGCCTGCCGTGCGGTTTGGTAGGAATCGCGTGCGGCCTGAAGGTCTCCTTTCTTATGAGCAAGTTGGCCGAGAAAAAAGTGAACTTGATAGTCGAGGACCGGAGTTTGTACGGAAGACATGCGCTCCACGGCAGCGTCCGCCTGCTTCTCAGCCCCCGTCAGATCCCCAAGTTGCAAAGCAATCCGCGCCAGCAGGAGATGCGCGATAACCGATTTACTGCGAAGCCTCGCATCGTCAAAAAAACCGGCAGCCGCCAAACAAAGCCGCCTTGCTTCAAAGTGGCGGCCTTCGTGAAAAAGTAGCAACGCTTGGTACAGATCCAGAAGCCTGGGCCAGACGCGATTGGCTTCTTTCGCGAACATCTCGCGGGCTTTCGCAAAAAGCTCGAGAGCCTGTACTGTCTTCCCTTGCTGCCCGTACGCGGTCGCTTCATTCGCCAGGGTTTTTGCGGCCTCATACCGCATTCCCTGCGCTTCAAATTGCAAGTGGCCTTCGTGCGCGATATTGCGCGCTTCTTCACTGAGGTTTAGCTCCAAATAAACGTCGGAAAGATCGAGGTGGCAAAGCGCAAAGTGATACGCGTCACCGGTTGCTTCGCAAGCACGCCTCGCCGCGTACAGCCTTTCAATCGCACTGCCATATTCGCCGCGCAAATAATATAGATACGCCACGTTGTAGTCGGCCTGCGCAACCATTAGAGGCATGCCGGCCTTTTCGCAAACGCGCCGGGCTTGCTGATACGACGATAAAGCGCGCGGAAAATCATTCAAGCTGATGAGGCAAACCGCCATATTGCTCAGGACTACCGCAATACCCTCAATGTCGCGATGCTCGATCATTCCCGCGTAAGCGCGCTCGTAGTGGGCAAGGGCTTCTTCGAAACGATCCTGCCGGTGAAAAATATTGCCGGCATTGATCTCGAGGCGCGCGATTCGCCAGGGGTCCTTAAGTTGAGTGAAAATTTCTCTGGCACGCTCCGAAGCTTGAAAAGCGCGGTCATACTCGCCCATCAAAATCAGCGGCTGGATGGAACTGCTAAGCGTCCTCGCGGCTTCCTTCTGATTGCCAAGTTGCGAATAGATTTGAAGCGCTTCGTCGTGGTGGCGCACCGCTTCCTTGCTGTCCCCGCTTGCATAGAGAGCATTTGCTTTTGCACGCAGCCCGAGCGCAATCTCTTCCTTGCCGCCCAATTTGTTCGCTATAAGGAGTGCGGATTCCGCAAGCGCACGGGTTTGATGCGTATCCACGCGTACTCGCTCAACGACTTTCTTGGCGAGTTCGGAAACAACGTCTGCTGCGAGCAGGGTTCCGTTGTTGGCGAGTAATTGTTCACGTTCCGTCTGGCTCTGTGTGCGGGCCAGTTCCTCAATCAACGTTTCGCGGGAGGTGGCTGCCTCCCGATCGGCGGTCATGAGAAGCCCAATTCATCGAGGCGCTTGCGCAGACTCTCGATGCACTTCTGCCTTGTAAGTCCGATCGAACCTACGGCGAGATTCAATTCGTTCGCGACTTCACTGTAGGGACGGGAGGGTGATTCAAAAAAAAGCATCTCCACTAATTTCCGGCAACGGGGAGCGAGGCTCGCCATCGCTTCGCGCAGCATTTGCTCTTCTTGCGTTTGTCTGACGAGTTCTTCCGCCACCGGAGGTATTTCTGGTTCGGGAAGCTCCGCCTCGCCATCGCGGCTGACAAGCCGCTGTTGCTGGCGCTTCCAGTGATAACACTTGTGATGCGCCACCTGGATCAACCATTTCGGCAGCGCGCGTGGTTCTCTCAAATCGCGCAGATGTGTCAACAATTCCATGCAAGTTCCCTGAAACACGTCCGCGGCTTCCTGCTGCGGCAGTCCGTATTTCACCGGGATCGAATAGATCAGTGCTTTGTACTTATCAATGAGTTGCGACCACGCCTCTTCCTGTCCGGAGAGACACCGCTTCACCAGTGTGGCGTCCGATATGGTCCGCACGGAAGATTTCTCGTTGTCGGTGGTCACGGGACTCATTTGCCGGCTGCCTCCGAAGAATTGCGGAGAAAGAGCGTCTCCACATTCCACAGCGCGTATGGCTCGAGCACCGCTGGTTGAAAATTCCCCACGTTATTCTTGATGCCAACCAAGATGTCCGGTGTGGCAAGGAAAATGAATGGCTGATTTTCGTCAAGAATCTGTTGCACACGGTCGTAGTTTTTCTTTCTCTCTTCAAAGCTCTTTGCGATGAGTTGCTGCTCCATTAATTTGTCTATTTCCGCTTCCCATGCAGTCGCCGGATGAGCTTGCGAAGGATTCCAGAGATGCGTCCCGCCGCTCGAAAGCCAGACATTGATGTCAGAGTTCGGGTCGGCGTCAAAGCTCGCGAGCCCGAGCACGCAGGCATCGTATTCCTTGGTCTGCGTAACTCGATCGAGCAACGAACGGAATTCGAGCGGAACCACCTGGGCCTTGATGCCAATCTGTTTCAGGTCGTCCGCAATCAAGGTCGCCATTTTTGTGCGGTCGGCGTTCGAAGAGCTGGTCAGGATTGAAAATTCAACGGGATTGGCCTTTTGGTCCACCAAAATCTGTTCCGCGCCCGAACCGTTCTTCCAGGAAAAACCCGCCTGACGCAAAAGATCGCGCGCTCGATCGAGCGATCGCGCCGGATGTCTTATTTCCGTGTTTGCCCAGCGTTTATTTCCGAGAGTCACCGGCCCCCAAAGCGCTGCGCCACGTCCCTGATACACGAGCCGCACAATCGCCTGACGGTCCACGGCGGCGGAAATCGCTTGCCGGAACTTCACATCGCGGAACCATACTTGTCTTCGCGCAGCATCCGCGGAGGTCTTCACGCTCGGCTCATTCAAATTGAAAAAAATAAAATTGTACTCAAGCCCCGCACCCGCGTCTGTCATTGCATAGCCGCGAGCCTGGCGGGAAAGAACGGAGAAGTTTTCCGCGCCTAGCCGCGTAATAACATCCGTCTCGCCTGATTGGAAGCGCAGCACCTGGGCATCGGCGCTGGAGACAAATAGAAAAACGATTTCGTCTAGATACGGCAGCCGCGCGCCTTTCGCATCGGTCTTCCAATAATAAGGATTGCGCTCCAGCACAATTCGCTGACCCGCGACATATTCTTTCAAGCGAAATGGCCCAAGGCCCGCCCACTGACTGGGCAAGACGGAAAGCGACCAGGATTGGGCGAGCTTGCCCTCGGCGTATGGTTTTTCCAGAACATGGCGCGGAAGAATCGCGAGGCCATCAAACAACCGATCGCCGGCGCCGTATGGCTTTGCCATGCGAAACACAAGGTGGTACGCATCCATTTTCTGTACTTCGATGGGCTTTCCGCCGACGATCAGAAGGTCCCGTTGCGGCGCGTGAATCGCTTCGTCCAGATAGACACGGAACGTGAAGAGAACATCGTCTGCGTCCAGCGGATGCCCATCGGAAAATTGCAACCCGCGACGGAGTTCGATCGAGTATTCCAGTCCATCCTTGGAAACTTTGCAGTTTTTGGCGAGCGCGGCCTCGGTCAGTTGCGAACCACGATTGATGTGTATCAGATCGGCCTGCATTACTCCAATGACTTCGCGGGAAGGCGCGTCCGCGGCGATGATCGGGTTCAATGTTTTGGGCTCGGCGCGCAGTGAGAGCACCAGACGTCCGCCGCGTTGGCCAACGGGATCGCGGCTGACCAGAAACTCTGTATTTGCAGCCCTTGCACTATCCGGAGAGGCACGCAATACGGAAGGCAAGGAACACAGGAGCGCGGCCACTCCAAGCCATGCTGTTCTTCGAATCAGCTGCAAACACTTCTGCGTCATATTGGCCTGCCAGACGGCGCTGTCCCTACGATTCTATCTTGTCTGCGCGGGGCCCGTCCTGCAATGAACTCGAGAGTGCCAGGTACCCGAAAAAGAACGGCACCATTGCCACGGCGGGTAAGTACATCCACCAATAGGAAGACAGCACGCTGTATTGCTGGAGGCTGCTGAGCAGATTGCCCCAGCTGGGCGTGGGCTCCGGTATGCCAAGTCCAAGAAACGAAAGCGTGACCTCCGCCAGAATGTATTGGGGGATCAGGATTGCGGCTTGCGTCAGAATCACGCTTCTCGTTTGCGGAAGCACGTGCCTGCACAAAATGTAAAAATGCGAAGCGCCGAATCCCTTAGCTGCGCGGACGAAATCGCGCTCTTTGGCGCTTAGGGCGACGCCGCGCACCAGACGAGCGGGCCGCGCCCATCCAAGCGCTCCAATTACAACGACGACAGTCAGAAAGGCTTTCAGTGGGTTTACGAGCAACGGCAAAAATGCGCGTACGCCAAAAAGCAAATAGAGCCACGGCAAAGCAAGGCATAGTTCCGCCAAACGCATTACGATCGAATCCGTCCAGCCGCCGAAATATCCCGATGCGCCTCCGACAAAAGTGCCAATGAGCAACGAGACCGAAGCGGCAAGCAATCCTGCGAGTAGCGAAATCTGACCTCCATAGAGGATACGAGAAAAGAGATCGCGGCCGTAACCGTCCGTGCCAAGCAAATTGACGCTTCCCTCTTCGGTTCCGAAAAGGTGGAGCGTCCCGGGGATTACTCCAAGCAGGCGATAGGAGGCACCCGTCACAAAGAACTTCAACGGAATTCGAGTTGCCTGGTCGTCTTCGTATTGATCGAAGGAACCTTCGCGCACGCGTTGCTGGTAAACAAATGGCCGAACGTGAAATTTGCCGGCGGCATCCACAAAATGAATCGCCGCGGGCGGTGCGTATGGGCGATCGCGGTCCTGTTGAACTGGATCATAAGGAGCGATAAAACCTGCAGCCAATACGAAGGCATGAAGAAAAATCAGGAATATCAACAGGGCTACGGTTTTATGCGAAGTGATTTTCACGAATCACTCCGTCCGTATCCGCGGGTCGGCCCAGAAGAGCAGCACGTCCGCGATGAAATTTCCTGCAACAAGAAAAAGTGCCGATAGGAGGACGCCGCCAATGACCACATACAAATCCCGCGCGAGGATGGCTTCCAAAAGAAACGGGCCAAGGCCCGGCCAACTGGTGACTACCTCGACCAACAGAGAGCCGCTGAGCAGCGCGCCAATGCTGAACCCAAAGAGCGAGATGAGCGGATTCGCGGCTGCCGGCAGCGCATAACGCCAGAGTAAGCGCCCCCGAGGAATTCCGTGGGCTTCCGCCGCCCGAACAAATCCTTCTCCAATAGTCTCCGCAACCGCGGAACGAATGTGCCTTACCAGCAGCGGCTGTGCGCCAAGGACAAGAATCCCCGCGGGGAGAAGCATATGGCGCGCCAAATCCCACAAGCGCGCTGCGAAGGGCAGAGTCTCTGAGCCAATGGAGACCATGCCTCCCGCGGGCAACCATCGCGTGTGCACAGAAATTGTCAAAAGACCCAGCGCGAGCGCAATATCCGGAATGACGAGCAGAACCGCCGATACACCGGTCACCAGCCGATCCACCCAGCGCCCGGAGCATTCGGCGCTCCACACGCCTAAAGGCAAGGCAATGCACCATGCGAGGAGTGTTGATGTAATCGTGAGCAGAAGCGTGTTTCGAGCGCGCACGGCAAGTAGCGGCGAAACGGGCGAGTTATAAGCAAAGGAATAGCCCATCTCCCCATGTGCAAGCGATTTGAGCCACACCAAATAGCGAACCCCGAGAGGCTTGTCGAGATCGTAGTGAGCTTTCAGCGCGGTGAGAGTCTCCCGAGAAATCTGCGGATTGAGCCGCATCTCGTCGAAATAATTTCCGGGTGCCAGCGCCGTAAATAGAAATGTGACCACCGTAGCGCCGGCCAAAAGCAGCACGGCGTGAAGGAAACGGCGCGCCAGGTAACGCATCAAACCGCCGGCCTTTTTTCGGAGATGGGAGCCCCATTCATCGTGCAGGCAAGCAGGGCTTGCGTCGCCGCATGCTCCGGATTCCCAACGATTTTTTGCACCGGACCATTCTCCACAATGCGACCACTTTGCATCACCACAATCTCGTCCGCGAATCGTGCTGCCATGACCAAATCATGCGTGATGAGAACGATTGCCGGCCTTACTGCCAAAGGAATCGCGCGATCGCTCAGGTCCAACAACAAATTTGCGATTTGCGCTTGCACCGAATAATCTAGAGCAGAAAGAGCTTCATCGAGAATCAGCACTTTCGGTTTGAGCGCCAAAGCGCGTGCAATTGCCAATCGCTGGCGCTGTCCCCCACTCAGGTCCGCGGACCCTCGGCCAAGGATATTGCGCGCGAGTCCCACTCGCACAAGTAGTTCGGTGGCCCGCTCGCGCCTTTCCTCTGCGCTCATTTTCGTCTGGAGAATCCAAGGTTCCTCTAAAACTTCCAGCACAGTGAAGTTAGGATTGAACGCCGTCGCTGGGTCTTGAAACACAAGTTGGATTTGGGGACGAATGCTTCGCAGCTCGTCTACAGAAAGACATGTTAATTCGTGATTCTGAAATCGAATCGTTCCGGAGCTCGGCTTTTCCAAACAGGCGAGGCATACAGCCAGCGTAGATTTCCCCGAGCCGGAAGCACCCACAATTGCAATCCTCGCTCCGCGTGGAATCGCTAGATTCACTCGGTCAAGGGCGCGTACCAATGCTTTCACGCCGCTGAAATGGCGCGAAGAATATTCTTTCACCAGATTTTCCGCGGAGAGCAAGACTTCCATGTTTAGCAGCCCACCTGGCGTCAGCCGCCGAACTTGAAGCAGCGAACTTTCCCGCCGTTCTCACTATTTGAAAACTCGGGAACGCGCTCGCGGCAAATCTGCATTCTTTCCGGGCATCGCGGCTCGAACTCGCAACCTTGCACTCTGCTAGACAAGACCGGTGGTTCACCGGGAATCACTGGTATCCGCGAATCGCTCAAAGCATTCTCGATTCGTTCCAAACGAGGCCGACATTTCAGCAACGCTTGCGTGTAGGGATGTTGCGGCGAGCTCAGCACTTCTCTGGCGTCGCTGTCTTCAACAATCCTGCCTGCGTACATAACAACGACGCGGTCCGCGAAACCGTCCAGCAATTCCAATGAGTGCGTGATGAAAAGAATCGCGAGATTTCTTTCCCTCTGCAGCTTCTTGAGCAGCTCGAGAATTTCGCGCTGCGTCACGGGGTCAAGAGATGCCGTGGGCTCGTCTGCAATCAGCAGATTTGGTTTGCACGCGATGGCCTGCGCAATGGCGATTCGCTGCCTTTGACCTCCGCTCAATTGGTGGGGGTAAGAAGAATAAATTCGTTCCGCGTCAGCCACAAAGATCGAATCGAGCAATTCACGCACTTTGTGCCGTCGCTCATCTCTGCTGTCCACGCTGTGCGCTCTCAGTATTTCTTCAATCTGCACGCCAACGCGCATCGTCGGATGAAGCGCCACGCTCGGCTCCTGATAAATCAGCGAGATGCGGCTTCCGCGGATGCGCGTAAGTTCGCCGCGCCCAAGTTTCAGCAGGTTTGTTCCTTGCAGCAGAACCGTACCGTCATCAATTGCCGCGTTGACCGGAAGCATGGCAAGAAGAGACGTAGCCAGTGTGCTCTTGCCGGAACCGGATTCGCCCAAGACTCCCACGATCTCGCCGGGCGCAATTCGGAGGCTGGCCTCAGTGAGCGCAAACACGTCTGCGCCGGCGCGCGTGCGGTAGCGAACGTTCAGGTTTTGGACCTCCAAAAGCGGTTCCATAACGGAATAGGGCTCCTCTGAGCCAGACAATTCATGCTCGGTCAGAAACCGGAACCGAACAAGAAAGCCCTTGCGATCCGCGAACTAAGAGTAATCGCGGTACCCACCCCGACGATGATTCTACGCCGCCGTACTTATATCTGTAATATATTCAGTGACTTACGGGATGGTATTTTTCGATTGGCTGCCTCCCCTTATGCAGCGAGAAGCTAGTTCCTCGACCCTTTAGCGAAAGGACTGCATATGAAACGGCTTATTATAGCGAGTCTGATTGTCTTCCTAGCGGTCGCTGCCCAAGCCAAAGAAAAGCCTACGTTCGAAAAGGGCGTGCTCGTACAAATGGACTCCTCTTCCTGCGGTTATGCGGAAAAGGACGGGAAGACGGTGGCAGGCCAAATCTTTGGCACCGACGGCCAGCACAAGAACACGAAAGAAGTGCTCTGTCAGGAGTACATCCTGAAATCAGATCGCGTGATCTATCGCATTCGTCCGAAAGACGACAAGCATCCCGTGCTTTTGCCCGTGGGCGAATCGGCGGAATTTCGCATTCACAAGGACAAAATGATCCTTCGCGTCCCCGAAAGTGAAGATAAGGAACGCGAATACTTTGTGATTTCCATGACTCCTCGCACCGATGCCGCGGAAAACCACAAGGTATCCGCGCAGGCCAGCGTTCGTTAGCCGTTAAAGAGGAGCAAGCTTCGCTCAGCGATTGAGTTCAATCTGGCCGATGGGGAGAAAATGGTTCAATCGTCCATGAAACGCCGAATATTGCTTTTGCTGCTATGTCTGGCGTTGCTGACCGCCAAACCGGCCGCTGCCGAGAATCGCTTCATCGTCCGTTCGAGTCTCGGTCAGCAGTTGCTGTCAACGGTCTGCGCGCTGCATGGCTGCACGGTGGTTCGCGCGTTGGATGGCACTCTGAACCAGGTCTTTCTTCTCACGGCTCCAGATGCAATTGACCCAACTCTCTTGCTCAGTGTTCTAAGCGCTACACCGGGCATTTTGAACGCTGAGTTGGACCAACTGCTTTCCCTTGTCGGCGGTCAGAATAAACTCACGACGATTCCCGCTGGATTGTCGGACACAACTCCGGTCACTTATTTTGGCGCTCAGGTTTGGCATGGATACGCAAATCAACCGGCTGCACAGATTATCCGAGTCGCAGAAGCTCAAAACACGTTTCAAGTCTCCGGTATGGGTATCGTCGCCGATATAGACACGGGCGTTGATCCAAATCATCCCGCTCTGCAAAGTGTGCTGCTTCCCGGATACGATTTCACTCGGAACCAGCCCAACGGTTCTGAGATGACAGACTTCACGCAGCCGCCTCCCTCAGGCAATCCGCCAGCCGCCGCCCAGGTAAACCAATCCACGGCAGCTGTACTTGACCAATCCACAGCCGCCGTTCTGGATGGCAAAGTTCAATACGCGGCGTTCGGCCACGGCACCATGGTGATGGGCGTAATTCATCTCGTCGCTCCGAAAGCCCATTTGCTGCCATTGAAGGCTTTCAATGCAGACGGTTCGGCGCAGCTCTCGGACATCCTTCGCGCCATCTACTACGCGGCGCAAAACAACGCGAACGTCATCAACATGAGCTTCGATTTGAAAACCAATTCTCAGGAGCTATCGAACGCTCTGAGTTACGCAAACCAGTTGAACATTATCTGCGCCTCTTCCGCGGGCAACGATGGCACGCAGGAAATTGTTTATCCGGCGGCGTATGCGAATGACGTTATGGGTGTTGCCTCTACGGACGATCTGGACAAGCGCTCCTCGTTCTCAAATTACGGCAATGCGATCGTTTGGGTCGCAGCCCCGGGCGAACAAATCATTACCACGTACCCGTTCAGCACGTACGCAGCCGGCTCCGGCACGTCCTTCAGCGCTCCATTTGTCTCCGGCACGTCCGCCCTCTTTCACGAATTGCAACCCGGCGGGGACCAAACTAACGCTGCACAGGCAATTTCTCGCGCGCAAGTGATTGGCGCTGACATGGGCAACGGACGTTTGGACGTTGTTCAGGCGCTGCAATCGGTGCATCCGACCAACACATCGTCCGACTTCGCCGTCTCGGCGAGTCCTGCCAGCAAAACCATCGCGGCGGGCGAAACAGCAAATTTCACCGTCTCCCTCTCCCCAAGCGGAGGATTCAACAAAGCAGTGACGTGGACCTGTGCTGGTGCGCCTGCCGCCGCCACTTGTTCCGTTTCGCCGTCTTCCATCACTCTCGATGGCTCCACAAATGCCAATGTCACAGTATCTATCACAACTACGGCCCGCGCCTCTGCCTCCGCGCTCTTGTTGCCGGGTATCTCTTCGCCCGCATGGCTAACGATGGACACATGCTTCCTGTGCGTGGCGGTGCTAGTCCTTCTCTGGAATATTCGTCGTGCTAATTCTTCTTCATGGAAACTCGTTGCACTCTCTGTGATGCTGTTTGCATTTCTCTGCGTGTCTTGCGGAGGTGGCTCCAGTATGACGCCGCCGCCACCTCCACAAACGCAAGGTACGCCTGCGGGCACTTTTACGATCCACTTGACCGCCACATCGCAAAACGTCACGCACACAACGCAAGTGTCCATCACTGTGAACTGACCCGAGCGGGGCGAGCAGTGGGCCGCTCGCTCCACGCCGCCCGTCCGCGTCCCAACGAAGCTCAACACCTCTTGGGCACGGTCACACGGCATCGAATGAACTTGACGCCTGCCTGCAGTGAACCTTAGGCTGACTCAGGAATCCGAACTCAACACTAATGAGTCTCCACTGCGCACAAGGCGGCCCGGACCGCGAGTTTTCTGCGGATGAGTTGCGGGATCTATTCCTCGCAACACTGGAAAAGCTGGGCAAGCGCTATAAGGTCCTCGCAATACCGCCCGACCATACGCGCGTGGCATCGAGAGCCGGTGAATTAACTCGCCACGCCTGGAAATACTACGGCTCATCTCTGAGCATGGTCATGCCTGCGCTCGGAACGCACAGAGCCATGTCACCGGAACAGCTTTCTTCGATGTTCGGCGAGATTCCGGGCGCTCTCTTTCACGCCCACAAATGGCGTGAGGATGTGGAAACGATTGGGATCGTTCCAAAAGAATTCATTCACGAACAATCCGAAGGAAAGCTCGAGTACGAATGGCCGGCTCAAGTGAACCGTCTGGTTTCTCGCGGTCAATTCGATCTCATTCTATCCATCGGACAAGTTGTTCCGCACGAAGTCATCGGCATGGCGAATTACAACAAGAATATTTTGGTCGGCACCGGCGGACCCGACAGCATCAATCGCAGCCACTATCTTGGCGCCGTGTACGGTATGGAGCGCATCATGGGCCGCGCGGATAATCCGGTCCGCCGCGTGCTGAATTACGCCGCCTCTCACTTTCTCGTTGGCCTGCCAATCGTATATGCCTTGACGGTTGTGTCGCGGAACGCTGCGGGAGTCCCCGTCGTGCGTGGCCTCTTCGTCGGAGACGATTCGGAATGCTTTCATCGCGCGGCAGAGTTAAGTTTTCAGGTGAACTTTGCCCTGATGCCCGAGCCGATGCGCAAGGTCGTCGTTTATCTCGACCGACAAGAATTTCACAGCACGTGGCTCGGCAACAAAGCGGTTTACCGCACGCGTATGGCGTTGGCCGATGATGGAGAGCTCATCGTACTGGCTCCAGGCGTTGACACCTTCGGTGAGGACCCTGCAATAGACAAATTGATTCGCAAATACGGCTATCGCGGCACCGACGCCACGCTCGAAATGGTAAGAGACAATGCGGACCTAGCCGCCGAGTTGAGCGCCGCGGCGCATCTGATTCATGGATCGTCCGAAGGCCGCTTTCAAATCACGTGGTGCCCCGGGCATCTGACTCGCGAAGAAGTGGAAGGCGTAGGCTTCCACTACGGTGAACTAAGCAAAATGATGCAACTCTACGATCCGGCCAAGCTCCAGCAGGGTTGGAATTGCGCGCAAGGGGAAGAAATCTACTTCATCGAAAATCCCGGCCTCGGCTTGTGGGCAGCGAGAGACCGCTTCTAGTCTTTACAACCGCGTTTTCAGAGAGAAACGCCTCTCTTCCACGGAATGAAATCGTTCTGGCTCAAAAGCTCCGCCTTCGTCTTCGTTTCTCCGCTCGCAATTTGAATGACGCGATCCAAGATCTCTTCTCCCATTTGGGAAATCGTCCGCCGACCTGCAATCACCTCACCCGTATCAATGTCAATGATGTCCGGCATCCTAGTATTTAGCTCAGAATTCGTGGAGAGTTTCACAACCGGCGCGATTGGATTTCCTGTCGGCGTCCCCAGCCCAGTCGTGAAGAGCACTACATTCGCTCCTGCTCCCACCTGCGCTGTCACACACTCCACGTCATTCCCTGGTGTGCACTGCAAATGAAACCCCGGCCGCGTGGAATATTCCGGATAATCGAGCACGGCACTCACGGGAGCCGTGCCTCCCTTCTTTGCCGCGCCGGCGGACTTCATCGCGTCCGTAATCAACCCATCGCGAATGTTCCCAGGCGATGGATTCATGTCAAACCCGGAGCGAACCGCTTTCGCTCTCCCTGCGTAATCGCGCATCAGTTGAATGAAGCGGTCAGCCACTTCCCTTTCTGCGCTGCGATTGATCAGTTCCTGTTCCACGCCACAAAGTTCCGGAAACTCTGAAAGAATCGTCCTTCCGCCCAGCGCGACGACGAGATCCGATGTGTGTCCAATCGCCGGGTTCGCTGAAATCCCTGAAAATCCGTCGGAGCCTCCACACTTCAGACCCACGCAAAGTTGGGACAAAGGCGCGGGTTGCCGCGCAAGCTTGTTGGCTTCGACCAGACCGTCGAATGTTTTTCGAATCGCCTGCGAGAGCATTACGAATTCCGATCCACTTTGTTGTTGTTCGAACACGAAGAGCGGCTTCGAGAAATTGCGGTCGCGCTTTTTCAACTCTTCGCGAAGGATTGCCGTCTGCGCATTTTGGCATCCCAAGCTAAGAACGGTCGCGCCAGCTACGTTTGGATGGTGAATGTATCCCGCAAGCAAGCCGCAAAGATTGTTGGCGTCCTCACGTGTGCCGCCGCAACCTCCCTCGTGCAGGAGGAACTTTATTCCATCAATGTTTTCGAAAACTTGCTTGCGCTGGTTCAAAGTGTTGCTTGCCGCACTCTTACCGTTCGCAACTGCTGTCTTTTCTCCTCCTTGATAGGAGCGCACCAGATCGGCCACTTGCTGCCGGTAAATCGGAGGCGAAGCAAATCCCAGCTCCTCCTCAAAAGCTTGCTTGAGCACCGAAATATTTCGGTTTTCGCAGAAGACCAGTGGCACCACCAGCCAATAATTCCGCGTCCCAACTTGGCCGTCGTTCCTGAAATATCCATGGAAGGTCTTATCGCGCCAATTCGTAACATCAGGAGGATGCCAGCCGTACTCTTCTGTTTTCTCGTGAAAAGCGGCGGCTTCGTGATGCGTGTTCCGCGTTGTCAATCTTTCGCCCGAGCGGATCAGCCCCATGGCTTTGCCAATCAGCACGCCATACATGACTACGGCTCCGCCCGGTTCAATGTCATCCGTCGCGAACTTATGCTTGGCGGGAACATCAGTCTTCAGCGTGAAAGTACGTCCGCCAAAATCAATCTGTTCGCCAAGGCGCAAATCGGCGAGCGCAACCAGAACGTTGTCCTTCGGATTCAGTTGCAACACTCGGCTCGCTGTCATCGTCAAAATGCTGCTCCCAATTTCACTCCCCGTGTTTCATCCGTCCACTAACACCTTTCCTTCGGACCAGCGTCTCATGTCAAGCCAGGACTCATGAACATTCATTTTAGCAATACTCAATGCTCGCGGCTTTCCTCCGCCTTTACAATGGAGCGGCTGCCTCACAATAACAACTCGGAGGGCATGGCATGGGTCATCCGCTTCTCGATTTGGCCGGTAAGACCGCAGTCATCATCGGCGGAACCAGTGGCATCGGTCTCGCGGTCACGCGAGGTTTGGCGCTTGCTGGTGCCGACGTTGTGCCAACCGGTCGGCGCGAAGAACAGGTGCGCAGCGCTGCCGCTGAGGTCGTGGCCCTCGGCCGCCGCTCGCTCACCCAAACCTGCGACGTCACCGACAATGCAAGCGTCGAGCAGCTCCTCCACTCGGTCTGCGAGGAATTCGGCACCGTCCAAATTCTTGTGAACTGCGCCGGCCGCACCAAACGCACGCCAACTCTCGATGTCCCTGAAGCCGAGTGGAATTCCATCATGGAAACGAACTTGAGCGGGACCCTCCGCGCCTGCCGCATATTCGGTCGTCACATGATCGCGAACCGTTACGGCCGCATTGTCAATATCGCTTCGATTTCTTCGCTCGTGTCCCTTTTCGAAGTCGCCGCTTACAGCGCAAGCAAGGCCGCTGTCGCGTCCCTCACAAAATCGCTCGCCATCGAATGGGCGATGTCCGGGATTTGTGTCAACGCTCTTGTTCCCGGCGTGTTTCGAACGGATCTCAACGCGGCCCTCCTCGACGGAACCGAGCGTGGCCGCGAGTTTCTGATGCGAACGCCTATGCACAGGTTCGGCAATCTCGAAGAGCTCGTTGGTGCCGGGGTCTTCCTGGCTTCAGATGCCGCAAGCTACGTCACCGGACACCTGCTCGTCGTCGACGGTGGAATGCTAGCCAGCGGCGTCAATCAATGAGCTGCCGCTCCTCCTGTCATGCTCGAACTTACTGCGACCACACCCTCATGGTGTAAAATGCGTTGCGATTCCACGCGGACTCACAGAAACGGCATTACAATCTCCGGCGCAAGCGCGCCCGGGCAAAACGCTCGCCCGAACGGGAACTCCTGAATGGATATCCATCAACTTGAACTTTTCCTCGCGGTAATGAACTCACCGAGCATGACTCGCGCGGCGGAAAAAATTCATCTTTCCCCTGGCGCCGTAAGTTTGCAGCTTCACAATCTCGCCGATGAACTTCACACCGAGCTCTTTGTGCGCCGCGGAAAGCGCCTTATCCCTACTCCGGCCGCCGTGCGCCTGGCCGAACTCGCCAAGCAGGTCGTTACGATGATGGGCCATATCCAACAGTCCTTTGTGAATGACCTCTCCACAGACGTGCACCCTTTCCATTTCGCCACCGGCGTCACTACGTTGATTTACCAGCTGGGCGGCCCGCTCCGCAAACTCCGCAAGCAGTACCCGCACGCCGAAATTCGCGTCACCGTTGGCGTCACCGAAGAAATGGTCGCTGGTCTACTCGATCGCCGCTTCGACCTCGCTCTTATTTCTCTTCCCGTTTCGGAAGCCAACCTCAAACTCATTCCGCTTTTTGACGAAGAGCTGCTCATCGTGCGCCCTTCCGCCAACAAAATCGGCAGCGGCCATGTAAGTTCGATGAGCGCTTCGGAACTCGCTGACGTGCCTTTTCTCCTCTATCCCAAACGCAGCAACGTCCGCTTGGTCATCGATCGCTATTTTGAAGAAATCGGCGTCACGCCTCGCGTGGTCATGGAAGCGGACGACACGGAAGCCATCAAGCGACTTGTCGAATCCGGTTTTGGCTATTCGATTCTTCCCGAGCACGCTCTCAGAGGCCGCTCTCACTTTTTTCAAAAATATCGCGTGGCGGGCCATCGTCTGACTCGCAGCCTCGCTCTCGCCATGGGCAATACCGAGTGCCCTCGCAAACTCACCGAATCCATCGCAAGCTTCCTTCACTCTTCCCTGGTCGATCGCAATGGCTGACAAAGTTTCACCTTCGATTTTCTAGTTGAATAGACTCGCTGCTCCTCTCACTTTCAACCTCGTCGCCCCCTGAAACGCCACCGTTAACTTCTGCAAGTTCGCGTCGTAGCTGTAGTCGCGCCCTTCGCGCAGCTTTCTTCCGTCACCCGTTACGACTTCTTTTGCGCCTCGGCAATATATCTCTAGTGTTCCGGGCGTCCCCAAATCGCCGAACTCAATCGTCAGTCCATCTGCTGATGGTGCCACCGCAATCTTCTGTACTCCCGTTCCAGTGAAATAGTTGAATTCATTCGCCGCCTTCGCCGGTAGAAAAATCTCGATTCGCAGCTTCGTTTTCCAACTTGCCTCCCAATTGTTATTCAGCTTTATAATGTCACCTCTAGGAATAATCGCTCCCTCGCGAACAAACACCGGTATCGTCCCGAGCGGCGCAGGCACCGTCACATTCTTCGCGCCGTCATACATCGTCTTCTTGTCGTTGTAATTTATCCACTTGCCTGCCGGCAGTGTCACACTTCGGCTCACGGCTCCCGCGGTCGTCACTGGCGCCACTAAAATTTCATTGCCATAGAGATACTCGTCCCACGTATCGCTGAAATTCACTTCGTCCGGATAAGCAAAGATCAGCGACCGCATCACAGGCATCCCCGTCTGCGTGGCCTGATAAAGGTACGAACGCGTGTACGGAATCAAATCGTGATGCCCGCCGACATAAGTCTTCGCGATCCCCACCAACTCATCGTCGTAGTCATCCCAAATCGTTCGCTTGGGCCCAATCAAAATTTCCATCATCGGACTGAACGCGCTGAATTCCAGCCACCGCGCAAACAACTCCTTCTCCGGCACCCGGATGTATCCACCCGTATCCGATCCCCACATCGGAAAATTGATCGCTCCGCTCCGCAATCCGGTCTTGATCGAAACTTCCAGTCCTGCGAACGTGCTTCGTGTATCCCCGTTCCACACCGCCGTATATCTCCGCGCCGTATCGTTCACGTTCCGCGTGAAGTTGAAAAAACCGTCGCCGTTTAGGTCCCGCAGCCCTTCCGCGGCCATCTTCGGAAACAGAATCGCGTTGATGTTTTCGTCCGCCAGCGGCAGTTCATCTTCTTCGCCGCGATCAATCTTGTAACCCTTCACTCCCAGCCGCACATACTCGTTCAATTTGTCCTTAAACCAGACATAGGCATACGGATTCTTCATGTCCGCCGCAGACCCCCGTCCAAAATACAGATATCTCCGCGCTGAACCCTCCGTCTGCAATTGATTCCACGCCCGGTTCGCTACCCAGATCAACAAATTCATTCCTCGCTCGCGCAAGTCGCCGATCATCTTCGGCGGATCGGGAAACGACTCGTCAAAATCCATATTCCCCCAGCCCATTTCTCCCGTTCCAAAGGGCCGGTCCAGCCAAATCGCTCCCGCCGGTATGTGCAGCGCTCGCAGTTTGTCCGCGTCTTCAATTACTTTTTCCTGCGCGTTCTTCGCGCGCCGCAAATCCGCATGATGATCATCCCGCCACCAGATGCTTCCAAACGCCCATGTCGGCGGCATGATCGCCGGTCCCGCCATTTCGTTGTAGCGCGCGAAAATCTCTCGATACGACGGGCCGTAAATCACGTCGTACTTCAGTTGCGTGTCAAAAAATGAAAAACTCGTCTTCCCGCCCTGTGCAATCGCAAATCGCCCTTTGGCTGTAGTCTCCACATACACGCCGTACTTCTTCGAAGTCGCATAAAACGGCGCCCGCGCGCTCGCATAATTCACATCCACCTGGTGACGCATGCCCATGAAGTCGTGATCCGCCCCGCGATTATCAATATTTCCACCAAACGGCATCTCCCAAATTCCGTAATAATGCTCGCCCTGATCCGCAAACTCTTCGCGAATCTCCGCTTCCACTCCGTTGTTGAACGTTAAAGCCACCTGTAGTACTTCAGGCTTCACAAACTTGAAACTCACCTGCGCCGGCACGGACGTTCCCTCCAGATGCAGCACCGCCTTCATCCACCCTCCGCCACCCGTCACGTCCGTTGCGCTTCTTACTGTGTAACCATTCGTCGTAAACGTAATCGCTCCGCTCTCCGCCAGCAGAACTTCCCCGCCGGATTTTTCCAGCACGCGGTACGAATACGGACTCGTATTCAATTCCACACGCAGCGCCGAAGATTCCATCGTCTCCACCACGCTAGCCGCTTGATTCTGGGCACACGTCCTGGTCCCGCACGCCAGCAAAATCACGTAAGCAAGAAATTTCCAGCTCTTGATATCCCTCATCGCCCATCCTTTGTTCTGTTCGCACACCGCCGACCAAGTGTCTTATGGCCCCACGCCACACGAGTCAAATCAACTCTGATAAACGATTCCTTTAGCAACTCTCAACACCGGATTTTCGGCTCTTGCCTTACCATTAGCCTGAACTACCCGACTGACCTACTGTGTTCGATGGAGGCCCCATGCCTGCAGAAAATTCCTCGCGCCGCGAATTTCTCAAACTCTCCAGCGCCGGCGTTGCCGCTACTGCGCTCTCCGCATCCAGCTACGCAAGAATTCTCGGCGCCAACGATCGCGTCGGAGTTGGCATCGTCGGTTTTTCCGACCGGTGCCGCAGCAGCCTCATCCCCTCTTTCCTAAAATCCGCGCCCGGGCTCAATTTCGAATTCGTCGCGCTCTCGGACATCTGGAACCGTCGCCGCGACGAAGGCGCCGCCTACATCAACAAACTCACCGGCAAACAAATCACCCTCGCGCGCAACAACGACGAACTCTATGAAAACAAAAATGTCGAAGCCGTCATCGTCGCCACCGCTGACTTCCAGCACGCCTTCCATGGCGTCGAAGCAATCCGCGGCGGCCGCGACGCCTACGTCGAAAAACCTCTTGCCCACACCATGGAAGACGCGCTAGCCATCCGCAGCGCCGTAAAAAACAGCGACCGTATCTTCGCCGTAGGAACGCAGCGCCGCAGTTCCGCCACCTATCAAAGGGCCTACGAATTCATCAAGTCCGGCCAATTTGGCGATATCGTCTCCGTCGAAATGACCTGGAACGTGAATCAGCCAGGCCGCTGGCGCCGTCCCAAACTCGTTCCGCAACTCCGCGAAGCCGACACGGATTGGAAGCGCTATCTCATCAATCATCCCCACGAGCCGTTCGACGCTCGCAAATATCTCGAGTTCCGCCTCTTCTGGCCTTTCTCCTCCGGCATTCCCGATCAGTGGCTCGTCCATCAAATTGACACCGTCCATTGGTTCACAGGTCTGCCACACCCGCGCAGCGTCGTCGCCAACGGCGGCATTTACAAATGGAACGACGGTAGAAAAAATTGGGACACTATGACCGCCGTCTTCGACTTCGGCCCGCTCGATGACCCCTCCAAAGGTTTTCAAGTCATCTATTCTTCTCGCATGACCAATGCCACCGGCGGCGTCAAGGAATTGTATTTTTCGAACGGCGGCACGCTCGATCTCGACAAAAACGAAATCACTTCCGACGGCGGCCTCACCGAAAAACTCGCCGCCGAAATGGACATGAAAGCGAATCTTCTTCCGACCGTCTCGCTAACGAAATCCACCGCAGCCAGCACCTCCGCGGACACCGGCGCCGACGACATGACCGTAGCCAACGTACGCAATTGGCTCGAGTGCGTCCGCAGCCGCAAGACCACCAATGCCAATATTGACGCCGGCTACAGCCACTCCATCGCTCTCTGTATGAACGTCGCCGCCATCCAAACCGGACAACGAATCACATTCGACGACGCCAAACAACAAGTCGTCATCGGAGGCCGCAGCTAACATGCGCGTTCCCATCGCGTTTTCATCCGTCGCCTTCGTACTTTCGGCTGCGGGACTCGCATCTTTGCTCGTCGCACATCCTCGTCCAGCCGATCACGTTTCCGTGGTCGTCAACGAAGGTGACCGCAGAGTTGACGTCACGATCGACGGTAAACCCTTCACCTCCTACATCTGGCCCACCACTCTGAAAAAACCAGTTCTCTATCCTCTCCGCACCGACAAAGGCACCATCGTCACGCGCGGCTATCCGCTGGAGCAGCGCCCGGGCGAGCGCGTGGATCATCCGCATCACGCCGGCCTTTGGTTCAACTACGAAGACGTCAATGGCCTCGATTTCTGGAATAATTCCGACGCCATCAAGCCCGACCAGGCTCCGAAGATGGGCTCGATTCTCCATCGTTCCATCACTTCTACAAAAAGCGGTGACGAGGGCGAGCTAGACGTTGACACCGACTGGGTCACTTTCGACAAGAAAGTTCTTCTCAACGAGCACACTCACTTCGCCTTCCGTGGCGGCCCTGGCGTCCGCAGCGTAGACCGCATCACCACTCTCCGCGCACTCGACACCAAAGTGGATTTCCCCGATGCAAAAGATGGCATGCTCGGCCTCCGCGTCATTCGCGCTTTGGAGATTCGCTCCGATAAACCCGAGGTGTACACCGACGCCAGCGGCCGTCCTACCACCGTCGCGAAGCTCGACAACACCGGCGTCAATGGGACCTACCTGACCAGCGAAGGCAAGAAGGGCGACGCCGCCTGGGGCACGCGCGGCCGTTGGTGCAATCTCAGCGGCATGGTCGGCAACGAACCTGTCACCATCACCATCCTCGATCATCCATCGAACCCTGGCTTCCCGACCTATTGGCACGCCCGCGGCTACGGTCTCTTCGCCGTAAATCCGCTCGGCCAGAAAATCTTTAGCAACGGCAAGGAAGAGCTGAATTTTTCCCTCACACCTCAAGCCAGCGTCACATTCCGGTACCGCATTCTCATCACTTCCGCCATCGCTACGCCGGAAGCCACCGAAGCCGCCTACAAAGACTTCGCCGCCGCGTACCGTTAGCTAACTTTCTTTTTGAACGATCGCGTCACCGCGGTACACTCGCGCTTCAATTTGTGATTCGGCTCGGAACAAATGACCACCCACATCGGCCTCATCGGCGGCGGTAACATCACCGAAACCCACGCTTGCGCCGCGGGCACTATCCCTGGCGTAGAAATCTCCGCCATACACGGCACCAATTCTGAAAAAATCGCCCACCTTTGCCACGAACACGGCGGAACGCCTTATCAAGATTTCCACGCTTTCCTCCGCCATCGCCCCATGGATCTCGTTATCCTCGGCAGCCCCTCCGGCCTCCATGCCGCGCAAGGCATCGCCGCCGCCCGCGCAGACCTCCACGTCCTCACGGAAAAACCCATCGAAATCTCCACCGAACGCGCCGACGCTCTCATCGCCGCCGCAAAACAATCCAATGTCCAACTCGGCGTGATCTTTCAGGACCGCACCAAGCCCCACATCCGCCAGCTCAAGAATTGGATCGAGCAAGGGCACCTTGGCAAAGTGTTGTTTGTCGCCGCCAACGTGAAGTGGTATCGCCCGCCGGACTATTACGCCAATTCCCGCTGGCGCGGCACTCTCGCCCTCGACGGCGGCGGCGCTCTCATCAATCAAGGCGTCCACACGGTAGATTTACTTCTCTGGCTTCTCGGGGATGCCGTCCGAGTCCAGGCCCGCACCACCACCCTGCTTCACAAAATCGAAGCTGAAGACACCGCCGTCGCCATTCTTGAATTCGCAAATGGTGCTCTCGGCACTCTTCATGCCACCACAGCCGCCTATCCCGGCTACCCGCGCCGCGTCGAAATCACCGGCACCGAAGGCACCGTCATCCTCGAACACGACCGCATCATCGCCGCGAATTTCCGCAAAACCACCGCCGCCACGGCCAGTGTCGTCGAATCCCCGCACGACCAAAATCAAAGCGCCTCTTCTGCTGCCGTCAGCGATTTTCGTGGCCACCAAACCATTCTCGAAGACTTCCTCCACTCCATCCAGCACCACCACTCGCCCCTGTGTGACGGCCACGAAGCCCGTCGGAGCCTCGCCCTCATCGAGACCATCTACCGAGCCGCCAAAACGCCCGGCTCTGTGGTTTCTGTCTAATCCTCCTCGCTGGCTTATCTAGGTCATACGCTCGCTCAAACTCTGCAACGGGCTCAAGAGGAGTACAGCAACGTCTTTGGTGCCGATTCCTGGCGCAGAACAATCCGCTCCTCCTTTACCCTCGAACAATCCTCATCCAAGCCGCTACCTACAACCGCATCCTCCTCGACATCGAAGCCGGCAGCTTAGTCCCTCAGGTCGAGAACCTAACCACGTTTAGAATCAACACTTACGCAAAAACTGGAAGGGGTCCCCTACTTCGCTGCGGTCCCTCCGTGCTATATGATTGTTACCGCCGCGCCGCAAGGTTGCTGAAAGTGGATCTTGCTGTAGCGTGGAGACAGCCAAAGGAGAAAATCATGTCCGTAACGCGACGAGAATTGTGCGCAATGCTTCCCGCAGTATTGATTCCAGCAACGTTCCCGTCGGAAGCAACCGCCGCGGAAGATAATGTTCTGCCATCCGCGATGTATCCGTTTGAGAAACTCACTCCGCACAAGTCGAACGCCGCGGAGATTCGCAGCGTGCTGAAGGGGAAACTCGCAACCGGCGAATCACTCGAAGTCCACCAGACAACGCTTCCTCCAGCCGCAATGCCACATCCCCCGCACCGTCACATTCATTCTGAAATGTGGCTGATCCGTGAAGGAACCGTCGAGCTCACTGTGGAAGGCAAGAGCACGCAGATGGGGCCGGGCTCAGTGGGATTCGTCCGCTCCAACGAAGAGCACGGCATCAAGAATGTCGGCACCGCACCGGCAACTTACTTCGTCGTCGCTGTCGGCCCAGGCGTAGCAGGCGCCTGAAGAGCGTCAACAATTCTAACGCGCTCTAGTAGCCCTTAATTTTGACCACGAAGTACGTAAACTCTTTCGCTCCGTCGAGCACCAACTGATGCGGTGTGTTCACCGGTATACGCACAATGTCCCCAGCCGATAGTTTCTGCCGCGTCCCGCCCTGAATCGTCCCACTGCGCTTCTCGTGCGGCGCCGTGGTTTCCGCGTTCGGCATCGTTCCGCCCACCACAAGTGTTGCAGACCCGGACTCCACAAAAAACACATCCGCTTGAGTCTCGTGCAGCTCGGCCTGCCCATCCGCTTCCCGGTGCGCCAGCATGAACAAGTCATTCGGGTAATCGGAAATTGTTTTTGACGCCGCGTGATGCGCGTCGCCCGCCGCCTTCTCGGCAAGCGATTTGTTGAGCGTCTGCAAATCCGCGGTCGTCCAATGTTCAAACCCCGCCGGGACCGGCGCCTGCGAGTTCACCGCAAGAAACGGAATCACCATCAGCGATAACAACAAGAATTTTTTCATCTCAATTCACCTCAAGCAATAAGCGAATTTTTCAACGCGGCCAGGGATGTTAATACGGCCAGCTGCGCTGGCAAACAAAAAATCGGGGCGCCTGCCATGACGCCCCGATGGGGGTGTTACTTTGCGGGTGAAATCAAAAGAACAGCTTTACGGCAAGCTGCGCGACACGCGGATCGCCTACTTGACCCGCGCGGAAAGTGCCGAAAGCATTGTTATTATTCAGCTTGTCGAATGCGCTGATCTGGTCCGTGCCATTCACTGGGCCCGTGCTGATGCTTTCCGGCGCGAAGTTCGGATGGTTCAGCACGTTAAAGTATTCCGCGCGAAGCTGCAGCTTCCAGCGTTCCGTGAAGTTGAAGTACTTGGACACTTGCACATCCCAGTTGGAAGTCTTCGGCAGCCGCAGAAAGTTCTTGCCGACGTTCCCCTGTATGGGAAGCACACAAGCGGGTGTGATAGGCGGGCCGCATCCTGCTTTGAGCGCCGCAGTGGACATGAACGCAGCGGGATTGAGCCAGCTAACGCATTTAGCTGTGACGCCGGTACATGATGCCGAACTATAAGGATCGACGCCTGCAATGAACGTGCCGCGATCCTGGCCTATGCCAGTGCTCGAAATTTCCGTTCCTTGCAGAACGGTGATTGGGCGGCCGCTTGCGGCGGAAACGATGCCACCGATTTCGTAATCTCCCAAAAGGTAACGAACGAGCGTGCTGGAATTTCTTATAGTGGGCGAGTGCCATACGTACGACCCAGTGAAAACATGCGTGTGGTCAAAACCCGAGGGTCCGTAGTCCATTCTGTGGCGGTTCGGATTGTTGAACGGCAACGTTGAATAACCGGTATCGAAACCGGATACGCCTTCGCCGAACGGAAGATCGTCAAGGCTCTTCGAGTATGTGTAGTTCGCGAGGAAAGTGAATCCGTGAGACATGCGCTTTTCGATTGAGGTTTGCAGCGCATGGTAGCTGGCGTTCACGTCCGTGATGTCAGCCTGGACGGTGGACGAAAACGTGTTGGTCTTGAACGCACCGCCGCTGCCCAGAAATACCGTGCAGTTCGCCAAACCGATTCCCGCCTTACCCGGCGCACCGGCCGAACCGGCACAGCCCGCGATCCCGTTCGGCGAGGACGGATTGTAATATTCCGTCTCGAGAATATGCAGCGTGCGTGAACCCACATAAACGATTCGGAACAGCATGCTTCCCGGCAATTGCCGTTCTATCGTCAGGTTCCACTCATACGTTGTTGGAACGTGATAATCGCCGCTCGGATCGTAGCTCACTGCGATCTCGTTGAATGGCGGAATGTAAGCAAAGTTCGTGGGTGCGGGAAATGGGCTTGGGAACGTCGGGTAGCTCGAGGCCTGCAGACCACTGCAATGCAGTGCGGCCTGCGTGGCAGCCTGCGTGCAAAGGGGATCGCTAAAAGACCCGGGGCTGGAGTTGGCGTTCGCTCCACTGCTGCTTGCCGTTGAAAGAATGAATTGGGGACTGAACGGCCACTCATCCACGAATCGGTTGCTAAGCATGCCCATCACGCGGGTGTCGTAGAAAATGCCGGCGCCGCCGCGAAGGCTCGTTTTACCGTCGCCAAATACGTCGTATGCAAAACCCACGCGCGGAGCAATGCCGCTCCAATTGGTCCTCAATGCGTTGTCAGGCATGCCGGGATCGCTCTTGATACCGTTCTGGCCCGAAAAGAAGATTCCTGGGGGTGCATTCGGATAGACCCGGGAAATAGTCCCCGCAGCCATAGCAGCTAGGTTAACTTGAGCCCAACGGTTACCGGTATCACTCCAGGGAAACGCCGGTTCGTACCGCAGACCGAGATTCAGCGTCAGTCGGCGCGTAATCCGATAGTTGTCCTGAACATAGAGTCCGAGAAACGTCGCGCGATTATTCTTAAACTCCCCCGCGCCTTGCTGCAGCGCAAAGCCATTGCCCACTCCGGCTCCATCCGAGAGGATGCCTCCCAGAAAAAGTTGATACGTCGCAAAACTCGAACCGCCAAACAGGTAGTTGTCCTGTGTACCAAAACCGAAGATTCCAGGTTGGTTAAATTGGTTGTCCAGATCCACCAGGCTGCGCTCTACGGACACTCCGAAATGGATGTCGTGCTTGCCCTTTTCCCAGCTCATATCGTTCGCGAACGTGTAGTTGTTCCGTGTGAAAAACGCAGGTGGATTGTCGCCAAAGGTGAAGCCGCCTTGCACGCCGACGCCCTGGATTGCGTTAGGAGTCGGCTGGAACGGAATCGACGTGCCAAATGCCGTGACATTGGCGGCGCTCGGGCTGGGGCCTCGATGCGAAACCTCACGCGAATAGCTGAACCGGAAATCGTTGACGAATCGCGGCGAAAAAATATGCGTTTCGTGCACCAGAAAGTTTTGTGCCGTGATTGCGAACGTGGCATCCGTGTAGGAAATCAGCTGCAATGGATTGAACACTGCAGCCTTCGTGAAGCGATCGAATTCGTAGCGCCCGCTGAGCTTGTCACTTTCTCTGAACGAATGGTCGATTCTGCCGATAGCGGAATCGAAGTTTTCGATGTCCGGCTTCGAAAACGGAACTGTCGGCTTCAAGCCTGCAGGAATCGTGCCGCCCGCCAGGCTGAACTTAGGGGAAGACAACGCCTGCCCCGTAGCGGGATCAATACCCAGCATTGTCGCCACCGCTGGATCAATCACGCCAGCCGGACCAGTTGCCGCCGTTGTCGGGGCTCCACAAGTCGGGCACGCCGCCGTCTTCGGCGACAAGAAATTCGCAATGTCGGTTCGGCCGGGAACATTTTGACTGCCAAGAACGAGATTGCGGAAGGCCGTTCGCTGGTAGCCGCCGAAGAAAAATGTTTTGTCCTTGCGGATGGGACCTCCCAAGGTGCCGCCAAACTGATTGCGTTTTACCTGATCCTGCGTCGTTGGCGTTGCGAAAAAGTTTTGCGCGTTGAATACGGGGTTTCTATTGAACGCGAAAGCATCGCCGTGAAAACTGTTCGTGCCGGACTTGGTGATGACGTTGACGACGCCCCCCGCGTTCGATCCATACTCCGCGCTGTAGTTGCTCGTCTGCACGCTGAATTCCTGCAGCGCGTCGGGGAATGGGAACGGCTGGTTCACGTTCGTGTATTCGTCCACGTAGTTTCCACCGTCCAATTGGTAGCTGATCGAATTCTGCCGTGCGCCATTTGCAGAGAAGGTCACCGCGCCCGGGAAAGTCTTCGTCGCACCCTGGTCGGCCCCGCCATTGGGAGAATTCACGGCGCCCGCCACCAAAAGGGTCAGTTGAGCGGCATTCCGACCATTTAGCGGCAATTCGGAGATGCGCTGCTGTTCGATCACTTGCTTCAGCGTGGAGGTGGACGTGTCCACCTGCAAAGCATTGCCAACCACCGTCACCGTTTCAGTAGTTGTTCCTAAGGACAGTGCGAAATTCAGGGCGAGCGTCTGATCCGCCAGCAAAACAATGTCCATCTGCCTTGAACTTCTGAATCCCTTGGCCTCGACCATCAGACGGTAAGTTGCAGGCCGAAGCGACGGAATGACGTAGAGCCCGTCCGCATCCGTCTGGGCCGAACGATTAAAGCCGGTGCCCTCCTGTGTCGCCGTCACCTGGGCGCCGGCCACCGCGCTTCCCTCAGGATCCGTGACTCTGCCGGCGATACTACCCAAGCCCTGGGCATAAGAAAACAAAGGAGCGAGTAGAAGGGCGAAAAAAGCAAAGAGTAGTTTCTTCTTCATTTCCGTTTTTCCCTTTCGTAGGGCCAACTGAGTTCTCCGTCCAAACCCCTCACAAGCCAACCGCGTACCTTCACAACACAACCGTCCCGTTCGCACCCTGAACGAAACGCACGAGCAGCTGTGCACCATCGAATTGCCTGATAGTCGCTATCGAATACTTGGATAGAACTCTGTGAGGCGACATTAGGAGCAGCTTCGAGATGATGTCAATCCCGAAAATTTAAAGGAGTGGTTTAGCTGGACTAAATCCGCGGCGATTCTTCCCCAGTTTTGCTCAACGGAGCTTCGTTAACGGACCAGGGCCGAGGCGCACCAAAGGAGCGGCGCTTGCCCGTGAAGATCGCCTGCATTACGGCCTCGGTTCATGTAATAGCCGAGATCATTTTTTTTATTCGTGCCTTCACAAACTTCGCGCAGGTCCGCGTTCGCATCCACGTAACTGACAAGCGCAAGCCAGCCCTTGCGCGCCGCTTTGGCGTACGCTTTTTTCTCGAGCCAGCCGTTCTTTACTCCCGTGATCATCGCGAAGGTGAACATGGCCGTGCACGAAGATTCAGGCCAGGATTCAGGATGGTCAATCAATTGGCGCCACATTCCGTCCTTTCCTTGATATTTCAGAAGTGACTCCATCATCTTCCGATAGCCCTCAAGGATGCGCGCGCGCCGTGGATGATTCTCAGGAAGCGAGCGCAGAATTTCCGCCATGCCCGCGGCGACCCAGCCGTTACCACGGCCCCAGAAAAACGGCACGTCCGGCGCGTGATAAAAAAGTCCGTTGCTCTGCTGCAACTTGTCGAGATACGTGGACATTTCGAGCGCGGCGCGATCGAGGTATTTCGCGTCGCCCGTGGCGCGATAGGCCTGCAACTGAACCATAGTGATCATGTACATATCGTCGATCCAGAACCGCGTTTGTTTCGTGAGTCCTTCCGGAGTCGGATCCTCCCACTGCTTGTCGGCAAGACCCTGCCCCATGTCCAAATATTTCTGCTGTTTCGTTTGTATATAAATTTCGAGCGGAACGGCGCCAAAGATCGTGCTGTCCACGTTGACGGGATTGGGCACGAGATTGGATTCCTCCGCGAACAGTGGATCGAAACGGCGAATCAGGCGAGTGGTCAAATCAGAATCGCCGCTGAGTTTCGCGAACGTCAGCGCGCCGTACCACGCGACCGTTTCGGGATAGGTGATGTGCGCGGGCGGAGTGGGGCGATTGAAATTCGTGTGAGGAGTTTTCACGAATCGCTCCGCCACACGCTTACCGATTTCTTTTGGAGATTTTCCTGCCGGCCATTTTGAAAGTTCCTTTTGCTGCGCGCCGCTAGTGGGCGACAGAAATACAATCGCGGCGAAGAGAAGCGTGGATGCGACGACATGAACATTTTTTCTGAATGACAACTTTTCCATCGCGACGTTACTCCTTTGAAGTTGGCGAAGATTTTTGAGCGGCGTTATCCAGCTCGAAAACAATCCGAGTGCCGTCGAGATCGCTGATCGAAACGGAATTGGCGGACTCCGTGACCGCAAAAGAGCGTTTCCGCAGGTCGGCAGCGGTGGCCGCGAGGTTCGTAACGGAAAACACGATGCGCGGCTTTGTTGCAGGCGTGGCGAGGTCGAATTCCACTTCATCGCCGGAGCCACCGGGGAGGCGCAGACGGCGCACGGTTGTGCTCCCGCCCATTTCTTCAAAACCGAGTTTCGATGTGAAAAAATCTTGCTCTACAGGCAAGTCACGGACAAGCATCAAGGCGCGTTTGAGATGATGAGCCACGCTGCCCTCGCTGAGGTGCTTACCGCGATCCTCGAAATGCAGCGAACCGGGCATATATTGCGTGTACTCGATAATTTGGTTTTCGGGATCGCGAAAAAGAAAAAGCAGATTGCCGGCGCGCGCCTTGCGCGCGGGCGGCGGTTTCAACCCGCGTTTTGTGTACTCGTTCCAAAGCGATTCGATGTCCGCCGCTTCATAGCAGACATGCATCAGGCCGATAGGCTGAGAATTGTCCGGGCGGCCGTAAAGTTCGACGAATTGACGGTCGTTGATTTTAATGTAAGAGACCGGCGGCTTGCCGGAATCGTCAAACTCGAAGGACTGTTCAAAACCGAGAGCACGATAAAAATCGCGCGACTTGGCGACATCACTGACGCGAAACGCAACGTGTGCGATTCCCGCGAGCGCTGGGGAAGAATCCTGCGCGGGCGCGGCAAAGAATGCGGCGAGGAAGATGCAGGCGATCAGTCGCACTGGGGTTTACTGCTCCGAACTGGGCGGCACGTTTGATACGAGTGCGCGCGTTGCGCCAGTGGAAATGCCGCCGTCCACGAGCAAAGTTTGGCCAGTGATATAGCGACTGGATTCCGCTGCGAGGAACACGATTGCGCTATCGAGGTCGTGCGGCTGCCCAGGGCGCTTCATGGGAATGCGGTCAACAAGGTAGTTAACCCACTCCTTGTTCTCGTACAAAACTTTGTTCTGTTCCGTGTGAAACCACCCGGGCGCGAGACAATTCACGGTGATTCCGTGCCTGCCCCAATCGTCGGCGAGGCTCATCGTCAATTGCCGGATGCCGCCGCGGCTCGCGCCATAAGGGGCGAGACCTGCGTAACCGGAAACGCTGGTGACGGAGCCGATGTTGATGATGCGGCCGTACTGCCGCGGAATCATGCGGCGGGCAACTGCTTGCGCGACAAAAAAACTGCCGCGCAAATTTGTATCGAGAATCAGATTCCAGTCGTCCCACGTAACGTCGAGCGACGGTTTACGCACGTTGCAGCCCGCGTTGTTGACGAGGATGTCCAGATGTCCAAATTCGCTTTCGGCGGCCGCGACCATTTTTTCGATGCTTTCCTGATTGCGGACATCGAGCTCCAGAGAAATAGCGCGGCGGCCGAGCGCCAGTATTTCAGAGTCGAACGGCAGCAAACTGGAGCGATTTCGGCTGGTAAGCACAAGATCGGCACCTGCTTTGGCAAGCGCGCGCGCGAAGTTTTGGCCAAGACCGCGGCTTGTGCCCGTGACAATTGCGACTCGGCCCGTGAGATCAAAAAGTGCTTCGCTCACGAGACTGCTCCTGGTGTCAGAACGACTTTCATAAGATTAGGCTCGCGTGCGTGCAGACGCTCGAACCATTGCGGACCATCGGCGAGTGGCGCGATAGCGGTGATCAGCGGCTTCACTTTAATCTTTCCCGTTGTGAGAAGTTCCATCGCGCGTGGATACTCTCCGGACGAGGCACAGGATCCTTGCAGGCGAATTTGGCGCGTGACGACTCTTTGGAGAGGGAGCGTGATTTCGGGCGAAATGTTGCCGACCAAAACGACTGTACCGCCTTTGCGGACGCTTTCGACCGCCGCAGTGACCGTCTCAGTTCTACCTACAGCTTCGACAGCAACATCAAGCCCGGCACCTCCAGTGAGTTGCAAAACTTGCGCGACTACGTCTGTTTCGGCCGATAAAACGGCGGTCGCGCCCATGTCTTGTGCGAGTCTCAGACGTGAGCTGTCAATGTCCGCAACGAAAACGCGCGAGCATCCGGCGGCGCGCAAAGCTTGAACGGTGAGGAGTCCAATCATTCCCGCGCCGACTACGAGCGCGCTGCTCTCCGGAGAAATCTGCGCCAGAGAAACGGCGTGTATTGCGACGGCAACTGCTTCCAGCATGGCAGCCTCCGCAAACGAAAGGTTGTCCGGCAAGCGGTACACGATGCGCGACGGAACGGCGACATATTCGGCGAACGCTCCCGCGCGGCGGTAGTCTGCACAGGAGACGCCAAGAACCTGGCGATTGTCGCAGAGATTAACTTCGCCGCGGCGGCAGGGTGGGCACGCGCCGCAGTACACCGTAGAATCGAAAGTGACTCGATCGTTTACAGAAAGATTTGTTACTCCGTCGCCGAGCGCAGCGACAATTCCGGCAGCCTCGTGACCCATGACAATGGGAGGAATGCGGCGACCAGAGGAGCCGTCGTAACCGTGAACATCGCTGCCGCAAATGCCACAGGCAGCCACGCGAACTAGGACTTCGCCTGGGCCGGGCTTAGGCTCCGGAAGATCGGCAATTTCGAGCCGCTTGTATTGCGACAGCAAAAGAGCTTTCATGCACACCTGAATTCGGAATTGAGTTCTACGGCGCGCGCTACTCTAACGCACATCGCGTGCCGGGGAAACTCAGTATGCGAGAACGTTTTGTTCAGCTTGATTGCGGTGTGCGCTGCGCCTTCAATGAATTTCAGGTTCCGGAATAGGAGCAGTACCTTCCAAAAAATCGAAGTCGCAGCCTTCATCGGCTTGCTTGATGTGCTCCATGAAAAGTTTGCCGTAACCTCGCGGATAAATGCCCGGCTTCGGTTTCCACGCGGCACGGCGGCGCGCGATTTCATCATCGCTGACGCGCATATTTAATTGGCGCGCAGGAACGTCGAGTTCAATGATGTCGCCTTCCTTGAGGAGCGCAAGCGGTCCGCCGACAAAGGATTCGGGAGAAACGTGCAGAACGCACGCGCCGTAACTGGTGCCGCTCATGCGCGCATCGGAGATGCGAACCATGTCGCGGATTCCGGCTTTCAAGAGCTTTTGCGGGATGGGGAGATTGCCCCATTCGGGCATGCCCGGGGCGCCTTTGGGGCCCGCGTTGCGCAGCACGAGCACGCTGTCCGTATCGGCATCGAGCGCGGGATCGTCCATACGGGCGTTCATTTCGTCAAAGCTGTCGAAGACGATGGCGCGGCCGGAATGTTTTAACAGGTGCGATTCGGCGGCAGAGGCTTTGATGACGGCGCCGTTCGGGGCAAGATTGCCGTGCAAAATCGCCAAGCCGCCCGACGATAAAACCGGATTGTCGAGTGAGCGGATGACATCGGAATTGTAGATTTCCGCTGCAGAGACATTTTCACCGAGCGATTTTCCGGTGACGGTCAGGCAATTACCATCAAGATGCGGAGCCAACGTGCGAAGCAGTGCGGACAATCCACCGGCGTAATAGAAGTCTTCCATGAGATATTTGCCGCTGGGACGAATGTTGGCGAGCAGGGGAGTCTTTCTAGAGAGCGTGTCGAAATCGTCGAGAGAAATTTTGATTCCCGCGCGCCCGGCCAGCGCGATGAGGTGAATCACAGCGTTCGTGGAGCCGCCGAGCGCGAAGACGGAAGCAATCGCGTTGTGGAATGAAGCGCCGCGCAGAATATCGCGTGGCTTCAAATCCTCCCACACCATTTCCACGATGCGGCGGCCGGAACAGTTGGCCATCTTGGCGTGATTGGAATCTACGGCGGGTATCGAACTGGCGCCGGGAAGAGAAAAGCCGAGAACTTCGGTGAGGCTGGTCATCGTGGAAGCAGTGCCCATCACCATGCAAGTGCCGGCGGAGCGAGCGATTCCGCTTTCGATTTCCGTCCAAGCTTTCAGATCGATATTTCCGGCGCGACGCTCCGCCCAATATTTTGCGACGTCCGAACCGCTGCCGAGAATTTCACCGCGCCAATTACCGCGAAGCATCGGCCCGGCGGGAATGTAAATTGCCGGCAAATTCATGCTGATGGCGCCCATCAGAAGTGCGGGCGTCGTTTTGTCGCAACCTCCCATCAGAACGCAACCGTCGGCCGGATAGGAGCGCAGGAGCTCCTCGGTTTCCATCGCGAGGAGATTGCGGTACATCATGGTGGTGGGTTTTTGAAATGTTTCGCCGAGCGTGAACGCGGGCATCTCGACTGGAAAACCGCCAGCTTGCCAGACGCCGCGCTTGACATCTTCGGCTCGTTCACGCAGATGGCTGTGGCAGGGATTGATGTCGCCCCAGGTGTTGATAATCGCGATGACGGGCTTTCCAGCGTAGTCGGCTTGGACGCAGCCCATCGAAGCAGCGCGGGAACGGTGGCCGAACGAGCGCAAGTCATCGGGGCCATACCAGCGGTGACTGCGGAGCGAGTTGGGATCTTTTCGCGGCATCGTTACGTTGTTGCGCTCAGAGACTGTAGCAGAGCGGAATATTTTTAGAGTGAATTTTTTGCGATGTCAAATTTTGTGTGATGTAATTGCGGCGTCGAATGAAATGTTTATGAAAGACGAGACGATATTGGTTTTGGCGAACCCGGACGAGCCGCAGCTCGAAATCCTGGCGAAGAAACTCGTGGGAACGAAAATTGTTGTGGGAAATTCCGCGGAAGCGTTTGCGGGAGTGGCCGCGAACGCGAGGGTTCTGTGTAACTGGTCGGGATCGTTGGAGTTGTTTCGGAAAGTGTTTGCGATGTGTCCGAATTTGCAGTGGATTCACTCGCGGTCTGTGGGCCTCGAAAGAACATTGTTTCCGGAACTGAGTGAAAGTTCCGTGCAGCTCACGAATGGAAGCGGTGTGTTCAGCCCGTCGCTCGGCGAATTCACAGTGGGCGCGATTCTTTACTTCGCGAAAGATTTTCGTCGAATGATTCGGAACCAGATGGCGGGCAGGTGGGAAACGTTTGACGTGACGATGGCAGAAGGAAAGACGGTTGGCATCGTTGGATATGGAGACATTGGGCGGGCAGTTACGGCGAGAGTGCGGCCGCTGGGAATGAAAGTGCTCGCGCTGAAGAGACACACCGCGCACGTAGATCCGTTGGTCGATGAAATTTTTGGGCCGGAAAAACGCGTGGAGATGATTTCGCGGACTGACTACATCGTGGTCGCTACTCCGCTGACGGCAGAAACGCGCGGAATGATTGGTGAGGCGGAGTTCGCGGCGATGAAGCCTACGGCGGTGGTCATCAATGTGGGCCGCGGGCCAGTGATTGACGAGAAAACGATTGTGCGCGCTCTTACCGAAGGCCGAATCAAAGGCGCGGCGTTGGACGTTTTTGATCAAGAACCACTGCCGCAGGGACATCCGTTTTACAGTTTAGAAAATGTTCTGCTTTCATCGCATTGCGCCGACCACACGCCGGATTGGCTGGACAACGCGATGAATCTTTTCGTCGAACAATTCGAGCGTTATCGCAAAGGCGAGCCTCTGTTAAACATCGTGGACAAAAAACTTGGATACTAGCAAAGGACGCTCGGAATGTGGGGCTCGTTCAGATTAGCGATTGGACTTCGCTCCAGATGTTCGGATCTATTGGAATTCCTTCGGCAAGATTTTGCTTTCGTGTTTGCAGCACGCGCTCGCCTGGATAGCGCACTTCCCCATCGGACGTGGAGTGAGGCAATTGCACATGCGCGATGATTTCATCCGTGATGCTGCGCGACGCGCCGGACTTATCGAGTGTGGATGGAGCTAGTGCGATAAATACTTGCGAGATTTTTGTTTCGCGTTCAGGCTCTGGCGCGATTTCATGCGTGGCGAGGCCGCCAGAGAGCAGTGCGGCTACCATATCCAACACGAGCGAAAGCCCAGAACCTTTCCAATAACCGATGGGCAACGGGCGTTTGGATGCTTCAATGGCCGCGGGATCGCGTGTAAGGTTTCCCGCGGAATCAAAACCGCCCTCCACTGGCAATTGCTCACCACGCATTCGATAAGACGCCAAAGCGCCGTACGAGAATTGCGACATAGCCATATCGAGAACGACATGCCCCGTGGCTCGCGGCACGGCGATGATCAAGGGATTGTTGCCGATGCGCGGATCTCTTGTTCCCCATGGAGGCAAATTGGGAAGCGTGTTGGTCCAGCAAATTCCGATGACGCCGGCTTCGGCTGCTTGCCAACCGTAACTGCCGCCGCGCATCCAGTGATTTGTGTTCGCAAGGGCAACGCAGCCGATTCCTTGCTCGCGTGAGAGAGCGATCGCTCTTTCCATGCAGTGCCAAGCGTTCAAGTTGCCGGGACCGCTGTTGCCATCCCATCGTTCCAATGCGCCAAAACTTGCGACGAGCCGCGGCTGGGCGTTGACGATAATTACGCCGCTTTTGGTCATTCGCACGAATTGGGGAAAGCGGTTCAGGCCATGAGAATAGACGCCGTCGCGCGTGGTTTCAGCGAAGAGTTGTGCGCAAAGGCGGGCGCGGCCTTCCTCGAAACCCAAATTGACGAGGATTTCCAGAAGAACGGAGAAGAGTTCATCATAAGGGATGCGCATGGAATTGCTCTGCATAACGCCGGGATAGCGTACAGCAGGAGTTCCACAAACGCATCATGGAGCCGTTCTAAACAGAATTTCAAGAGAATTTCAAAGAATGAAACGCACGAAATATTTTGCGGGTGAATTCTCTTTGTTGTAGTCTGCGTCGGCTATGAAAACATTGTTTGCATTTCTACTGATGACGCTCGGGAGTCCGTGTTTTGCCGCGGACTTGACTGGGAATTGGGCTGTGAAGGATTCCCTGCCCGACGGGACGTTTCGCACGACTTATTTTGATTTGAAGCAAGAGGGCGAGCGAATCAGCGGAACGATTCGCGTGACGCAGTTTTATTACAAGATCTTGGAGAGCACGGGCGGAGCGGACGGATTTACGCTGACTGGCAGCATGATGGACGGCGCGAGCGAGCGGCGCGTGAAATATGAAGGCAAGTTGGTCGGCGAGGAATTGCACGTGGCGACGAGGGGGCGGCCGGATGCTCCGCTCGTCGAGATGATCGCGCATCGCGCACCACAGGGCGAAGGCGCATATCCGGCGCGGCGGCCGTTGCCGGCGATTCACAGAGTGGCGGACAACGGGCTCGCGCGAACGCCCCCGATGGGATGGAACAGTTGGAACAAATTTGCGGGGCGCGTGGATGACGCCGCGGTGCGAGGAATGGCCGATGCGATGGCTACGAACGGAATGAAGGAAGCGGGCTATCAGTACATCAACATTGACGACACGTGGGAAGCGGGGCGCGACGAGCACGGAAACATCACGACGAACAAGAAATTTCCGGACATGAAAGCGCTCGCGGCCTATGTGCACAGCAAGGGATTGAAGATCGGGATTTACTCTTCGCCTGGACCAAATACGTGCGCGGGATACGAAGGCAGCTTTGGTCACGAAGAACAGGATGCCAAAACGTACGCGGCGTGGGGAATTGATTACTTGAAATACGACTGGTGCGGTGCGCGAAATCTTTACAGCGACGAAGAGATGCGCGTGGTGTATCAAATTATGGGCGACGCACTTTTGAAAGCGGGACGGCCGATTTTGTACAGCTTGTGCCAGTACGGCCGCGCCGATGTGTGGAAGTGGGGCGCGGACGTGGGCGGAAACGCTTGGCGTACTACGGGCGACATTCGCGATACATGGGATTCGATGACGAAAATTGGTTTCGCGCAGGATGAATTGGCGCCGTGGGCTGCGCCCGGATACTGGAATGATCCGGACATGCTGGAAATCGGGAACGGCGGAATGAACGAGGACGAATACCGGACGCACATGAGTCTGTGGGCGATTCTGGCGGCGCCGCTGCTCGCAGGAAATGATTTGCGCGACATGAAGCCTGCAATTCTGGAAATCCTGACGAACCGCGAAGTGATTGCGATCAATCAGGATAAGGCGGGCAAGCAGGGGCGGCGAGTTTCACAATCGGGAGAACAGGAAGTGTGGACAAAGCCGCTGTTCGATGGCGGGTTGGCGATTGGAATGTTCAATCGCGGTGCGGCTTCGGAAAAGATGAGCGTGAAGTGGTCTGAAATTGGACTGAAGTCCGTGCAGAAAAGCGGAAGAGACCTTTGGGCACATCGCGATGTGAAGTTCGATGGCAAAGAATATGCGGTCACCGTTCCTGCGCACGGCGTTGTGGTGCTGCGTGTAACGCCGTAGAACGCGGCACGTTCACTTCCCTGTATAGCTGATTCGCCAGATTGATTTCGAGCCGTCGTCGGTAACCAGCAGCGAGCCATCCTGGGCGACGGTTACGCCCACGGGGCGTCCCCAAACGTGGCCGTTGTCCACGACGAATCCCGTCATGAAGTCTTCATATTCGCCGGTGGCGTGGCCGGTTTGATGCAGCGGGACGCGGATCAATTCGTAACCGACGCGAACGGATTTGTTCCATGAGCCATGCTCGGCGGCGAAAATGTCGCCGCTGTATTCCGCAGGAAATTGTTTGCCGTCGTAGAAAGCCATTTCTAGCGAAGCGTTGTGCGGATGAAGGATCACGTCCGGCGTAATGACCTTCGATTTGAGCTCGGGATGTTTGCCCGCGTGGCGCGGATCCTGATGGCCGCCCATATACCACCAGGGCCAGCCGTAGAAGCCGCCCTCCTGCACGTGTGTGATGTAGTCAGGGACGAGATTGTCGCCGAGCGCGTCGCGTTCGTTGACCGAGCACCATAGCTCACCGGTTTTTGCGTTAACCGCCAGGCCGACGCAGTTGCGAATGCCGTAGGCATACACGCGCATCGCGGAGCCGTCAGGATTGAATTCGAGAACGTCCGCGCGATTTTTTTCCGCGGGAGTGGTGTCCGGGTCATCCACATTGGAAACGGAACCGACGGAGACAAACATTTTTTTGCCGTCAGGCGTGAACTGAATGTCGCGAGTCCAGTGGCCGCCGCCGCCTGGCACGTTTGCAATGTGCTCGGCTGGGCCTCGTGCTTTTAGGTCGCCGTTTTTGTAGGGAAAGCGAACGACAGAATCAGTATTGCCGACGTAAATCCACTGAGGATCAGGGCCAGGAGGGAAAAAATTGATGCCGAAGGGCCGCTTGAGGCCTGTCGCAAAAACTTCGGCTCGCTCCGGTTTACCTTCCGCAGTGATTCCGCGGAAAACACGAATCTCGCCGGAGCGGCTTTCCGCCACGAAGAAATCGCCGTTGGGAGCCGTGCGGATTAGACGCGGCTCGTCCAGACCGGAAGCGTACAGTTCGACTTTGAAACCTGGCGGGACCTGCGGCCACCCGTTTTCGGGACGCGGAACAAGCTGAGGGCCATTGCCCGCTGAGGGTGTGGCGAACGGGGACGGCAAATCATCGAGCATAATTTTGCGGCTCACGCCCGGTTTTTCGTAACGGTAATCGGTGAACGGCGCTTTGGGCGGCGGCGCACTTGCGCCTGTCTCGACTGCTTCATCCGCAGAAAGACGCACGCGCGGGGAACCGGGCTTCGACCCCCCAAGAGCGCGAAGATAGTTGATGATTTGCCAGCGATCTTTTTCGGGAAGACTGTCCCACGCCGGCATGCCGTTGTTCAGATCGCCCTTGGTGATGTACCAGAAAAGTTCGCCATCGCTGGCGCCCTGAGCCTTTTCGCTCGCGAGAGCCGGAATGTTTCCAGAGCCTTCACCGTTTGGTCCGTGGCAGGCGGCGCAGCGAGTTTGGTATGTGGACCTCGCGGCCTCCGGTTGCTGGCCCTGGTAAGGATTTTTTGTGGCTTTCGCCGAAGCGGGCGCATTGTGAAAGTTCGCATTCTGGGCTTGCGAAGCTGGATTCGCAAAATGGAATGTGAGAACCAGCAGAGCGAGCGGGCTTGCGACTGCGGCAATTCGAACGAGACGACTCATAACGGGCCTCCGCGGATGAGGAAAGAGTATTTCAACATGAAGCTGAGCCGGCGAGAAGAAGTTCGCGACTGGCGTTAGGAACGCGACCGCAGGTTCATCCAGGTTTCGGCGTTACCTCGGAAAAGGCGAGTAACGTCGCGTTGAATGTCCGCGCGCGTGACGCCACGACCGTGCTCGGACAATAGGCGATAGTTCTCGGAAAGAATGGGCGCGAGAGTCCTGCGCGTATTGCCCCACTTATAGATGACTTGCTCGAGAACGCGAGCGTCTGAGTGTTGCGGGATGAAACTTGTCCCGAGCATTTCGATGCGCTCACGAGTGATCTCTTCGACGATGGATGGGTTGTTCATGAACCACCAGCAGCCGAAAGGCATGAGGTTGCTGAACTTACGCGCGAGGACGCAGAGTTCGTGCTGATTTTCGCGGCTGAGCACGCTGACGAGGAAACGGTTGGAGGGAAAACCGCGGCAGAGATTTTCCAGGCAGCGCAAGTTTGCCCTGCCAACGCCGTCGCCGCCGAGGCGCAGCCTTGGGTTGACTTGCTTGCGGACGCCGATCATCAGCGAGAGAGGCAAGCCTAGTTCGCGGCAGGCGGGGAGAACGACTTCCTGAAGCAATCGGCCGCCGATTGTGTCGCTGGGAAACTCGAAGGTGTCCGGCAGCGAACAAGCCATGTACACGGGGCTCATGCGCTTGGCCCAGTCCATCAAGAAGCGGCGCACTTCAGAGATCGATTTGCGAGTGACTTGCGCGTCAACGGAATAACCTTGCGCGACCACGGCTTGCCAATGGTCGTGCCAAGTGCAGAGGATGCGATCGAGGCGCAAAACGGCGTAAAACTGGCTGTGATCTGCGACGCCCTTCAACCAGAGCGGAGATTCGTCAGCGTCGAGCGGATCGTTGGTCATGACGACGGTGTTGATGCCTGCCATCTGGAGCACTCGCTGGATATGCGCTTCCCTGTTCTGATTTTCGAAGAAAATCCTGGCTTCGGACAGAGATGAATGGTCCGTGGGCAATTGAAAAGCCTGCAGGATGGCGATCACGCCGCGGGTAGCTTCGGAGATGGGAGAGTTTTCGACGAACAGAGTGCGCCAAATAATATCGGCTTTATCAGTTTTGGAGAGTGTCCAGTAGTTTTCGGGAGCCATGTCCGAATAGCGAAAGAATTCGGCTTCGAGGTAGTGATAGGTCAGAAGCTCATCAATTCCCCACAAACCCAGATTGCCGAAAGCGGGAGCAAACAAATGAGTGTGAATGTCAACGAACGGTATGGAAGACAGGATCTCCTGAACCGCCGAGGAAATCTGTGGACCGGCCAGGAATACGCCGTTATTGGAAGCCGGAACCTGCGTCGTTGATTTGAGCAAATCTGTTGTCACGTTTTGTACTCGCGGGAGCGAGCTTCGCTCGCAGCTGTGCCGTCACGTACGGGCAACACTCTGGTGCTGAGTTGACTCCGGCACTCGCAGTGGAACTTGGACGAACATCCCACTCGCAGTCACAGGGGCCGCAGCGTATAAACGGCGCTTGGGAGTGTCAAATTGTAAGAATTGAAGATTCCATTGAGCGGAACTCAACAAAATATCCGCGGATTCATTCGATTTAATGGAAAGAGGAAGGAAAGAGGAAGAGGAAGCATTAGGTGCTTCGATGCGATTCATTCCTTTTTCTTCTTGACACCGGGACGCAATTCCATAATATGGCACGCGTGCCACATACCAAGACGAACAAATCACCCTACAAGGTGCAGGTGCTGGACCGGGCCTTGGCAGCTTTGGGGACGCTCTCGAACAGTTCGAGCGATTGCAGCCTGGCGGAGTTATGCCCTGCCCTCGGCTTGCACAAGAGCACGGCGCACCGCCTGATGATGGTGCTGGAGCAACACCGGCTGGTGGTAAAGAATCCAGAAACGGGACGATACCGGCTTGGCCTGCGGCTTTACGAGCTTGGGTCGAGAGCAATCGACGGATTGGATCTTCGTGGAAAAGCCCGGCCTTATCTGGACCGGTTGCAGGAGCGATTCGGCGAAACGGTCTTCTTTTGCATTCTTGATGAGGGCCAAGTTTTTTACGTGGAGAAGGTGGAGTCGCAACGCAGCGTGCGCACGGCGTGCACGGTGGGAAGCCGCGCACCGGCGTATTGCACAGCGGTCGGCAAAGCCATGCTTTCGGAACTTCCGGAAGCCGAAATAAGCGCCATCGTGCGAAAGTCGGGATTGAAAGCGATTACGGCGAAAACGATCACCACTGTGGCGCGTTTGAAGTCTGAGTTGAAAACCGTGAGGGCTCGCGGGTACGCGATTGACGACGAAGAAAAAGAAGACGGCTTGCGGTGCGTGGGCGCGGTGGTGCGCGCGCATTCGCGAAAACTGAGCGCTGCGATGAGCATTTCAGGACCGGCATTCCGGATGACTAAAGAAAGAATTCCGGAAGTGGGGGAAGCATTGATGCAAGCGGCGAGCGATCTCTCGGTGGAGCTTGGATATCCAGGATTGCCGATCGAAGCGTTGCGGCGCGCGGCAAGTTAGTTTTTCAGGGGTGAAGTACCCGGCGAAAGCCGGAATTTTTTGGGCCTGTTTCTGCCGTGGGATGGCGTCTCACAATGCGGTACGGCAAGAAGATCGGCATGTTCCCTTCAGGGGTTAAGGGGACATCCTCGGAGGATGCAATGAAGCGCAAGCAAAACTTGTGGTTGATGGTGGCTGTTTTGGGGATGCTTTTTTCGCAGCGCGTGTTTGCGCAATCAACGACAGCAACCATGCTGGGCACGGTATCGGACAAGAGCGGGGCAACGGTTGCGGGGGCGAAGGTGACCGCGCGGAATACGCAAACGAACCTGACCCGTACGGTCGAATCAAACGAACAGGGCGAATACCGCATTGAGTTTCTACCTGTCGGAAGTTACGAGCTCGAAGTGACAAGAGCGGGATTCAAGAAGGCCGTATTGCACGGGATTGTGCTGCAAGTCAGCGTAGACGCCCGGGCAGACGTTCAACTGGAAATAGGGGACGTCAATCAAGCCGTCACCGTGACCGCGGAATTGCCGCTGGTAAATACAAGTTCGCCGGAGTTAGGCCGCACAATTGAGAACGCGGAAATTACAAACCTGCCCTTGGTGAATCGAAACGTCTATTCACTGCTGGACATCACGCCGGGCGTGGAGCGCAACGACAACAGCATCGTGCTTGGTTACCCGGAGCAGAGAACGCTGATCAACGGCGGCACAGACGGGGGCGCAGGCTCGGTGAATTACTACCTGGATGGCGGGCCGAACATGGCGGGGCTGCGGAACACGGGCAATGCAACGCCGAATCCAGACGCGGTGGAAGAATTCCGCGTACAGACGAACAGCTACAACGCGGAGTACGGCCGGTTTGCGGCGGGCATCATCAACGTGGTGACAAAATCAGGAACGAACCAGTTTCACGGGTCGCTCTTTGAATTCTGGCGCAACAACGCGCTGAACGCGCACGATTGGAACAATCCGGCCAATTCCCCGCTGCATCGGAATCAATTTGGGGTGACGGCGGGCGGACCGATTCAAAAAGACAAGACGTTTTTCTTTTTCTCGTACGGCGGATTGCGGCAAATTCAGAGCACGTTCCTGAATGGCGCGGTAGTTCCCACCGCAGCGGAGCGGAACGGTGATTTTTCGCGGACGCCGGGAGCGAACTTCGTCGTTCCCGCAGGGACGTCGTATGCAGGGCAAACACCGGGAACGAAATTTCATTGTGATTTAACTACCGGATTACCCACCGGAGGAACGCAGACCAATAACGTCATCTGTCCCAGTTTCTTCGACGCAGCGGCAGCGAACATCGTGAATCAAGCCATTCCTACGTCGAACACGACAACGAGTTCCGGTCAGGCCGGATGGCAGGGCGTGATTCCCAATCCGTTCAACACCGACGAATATTTGGGGAAAGTGGACCACAGCTTCGGGAGCAATAACCGGGTCAGCATCAGTTACTACACGACCGCGGGAAACAACACCATCCGCGCGGGAACTGCGGGACAAGGTTTGCCTTGGGCGCTTCAGGAGTTCGACTGGCGCCAACATAACGCAAACATAAGCGACACGTGGATTATCAGCCCGACAAAAGTGAACCAGATGTGGGCCGGTTTTACGCGTTATTTTGGCGGACGGCTGAACATTTCCAATCCCGTGCTGGGACTCCCTGCCGATGCTTCACTGGCCAACTTCGGCTCGGCGATCACGGTGCAGGGACAACCTTCGCTTCCAAACATTTCGGTGACAAATTTCTTCAACTTGACGAATGCCATTGGCGGCCCGACGGCGGGAAGCAATTTCTATACGGTGCGGGATACGTTTACTTACACACACGGACATCACTCGTTGAAGTTCGGCGGCGAGGTGATGCTGCAGAAGGATGTTCAGGACACACTGCTGAACAACTACGGAACCTATACGTTTAACGGCACTGCGACGGCCAACGGCAATGTCACACCGAAAATCCCTGGTAACGCTCTAGCTGACTTTTTGCTGGGCATACCGAGTGCCATCACGCAGGACGCGCCGATACGCGCGCTGACCAATAGCTGGTTTACTTCCATGTTTGCTCAGGACGATTACAAGATTTTCTCGCGCCTGACACTGAACCTTGGCTTGCGGTGGGACATCCAGACCCCTCCGACGGATCCGCAAAACCGCGAGGGAACGTATGTAGCAGGCGTACAGTCAACGGTGAATCCTGCCGCTCCGGTTGGTCAATTGTTTCCTGGGGACGACGGAGTAACGCGCGGAATCGTTCCTGTTCGGTACCACCACGTATCGCCGCGGCTTGGATTAGCTTGGGATCCCTTGGGCGACGGAAAGACTTCCGTGCGCGCGGCGTTCGGCGTGTTCTACGGCAGCCTTTCCGGAAACAACTGGAATCAGCCGTCGAATTTCGAGCCTTTCGCGACTCGTCTGACGTTTACTAATACCGGAGCGGGAAAATTCGGGACGGGCGGCCGCCTTGCAAACCCGTATCGCGGTCTGGCCGGAGGAGATCCGTTCCCGTATCAGGGGGCCTACACACCTGGCGGAGGAATTCTCGGCATTGACACGGGTTTTCAGTGGCCCTACACGTATCAAATGAATTTCACTGTGCAACGCCAACTGACGAGCGACCTCAGCGTATCCGTCGGTTATGTGGGAAGCCTGGCGCACAATCTGCCGTTTGCTCAGGATGTGAATTATCCGCTCATCACGACCACTCCCGTTCCGTCAACGGGTAACGTACAGCAGCGGCGTCCGAATCAAGGATTTGGACAGGTGTTGTTGGTGCAATCGAATCAAACGGCTTCCTATCACGCCATGCAGCTCACCGTGACGAAACGCATGTCGCATCACCTTCTGCTCAATGCGTTTTACACATTCAGCAAGAACTTAAACAGCTTGCAGCTGGACAATAACCAGACGCAGGGCGGCGCGCAGAACATGTCCATCTTGACGGAAGACAAGGGCCGCGCGGACATTGACCAGCGGCACGCCGTTTCCGTTTCGGCGGTATGGCAGCCAGAGTTTTCGTATGGCGGAAACGGGATAGTTAAAGCAGTGCTGAATGGATGGTCGATTTCTCCCATCGTGCGATATCACAGCGGTGTGCCGTTTACGGTCTTGAACGGCGTGGATGCAAATCTTGACGGTGCGGGCGGTGACCGAGCAAACCTAGTGGGCAACCCTCTATCGGGCGCGTGCCCCAACGGCGCCAGTGTTGGGACTCCACAGTGCTGGTTCAACATTGGGGCATTCACGCGGAATCCGGTGGTTACCGGCAGTCCCGCTGATGGGAATTCAGCGCGCAACTTGCTGGATCAGCCGGGATTCAAGACAGTGGATTTGGCGATCTTCCGCAACTTCCGGTTCTACGAGAAGTACGCGTTGGAGTTCCGAGTAGAAGGCACGAACACCTTCAACATGGTGAATCTTAGCCCCCCCGCCGCGACGGCGCCAGCTAGCGCGGCCGCGCCAGGTACGTTCGGAACGATATCTACCGTGCCAGGGAACAGCATGCGGCAGCTTCAACTTGGCTTGCGTTTTACCTTCTAAAACGAAGAGCGGAGGTGTGGCGAAGTTTGGCGGAGTGCGGTACGTTTGCCGCAGACAGAATTGAAACCGACAAGGAGTGGTGCATGAGTACGCAAGCAGAAGTGGCCGTCGAGAAGATGGTGTTCCGGAAGACCAATGGTCAAAAGGGACGCCATCTGGCCGTGACTCCCCGAAATAGCACGATGCGGCATTTGTCGTATGGCCGTATCATTCTGGACGCGTCTCAACCGTCCGTTTCGTTCAACAACGGTGACCAAGAGACCGGGCTTATTTGTCTCGCGGGAAGTGCCGTGGTGAAGACGGGCGGGCAGCAAATTGAAATTGGGAAATTCGACTCGATCTATATTCCCCGGGACTCTGCGATTGAAGTTTCAACAAGCGGTTCCGTAGACCTTGCGGAGTTTTCATCGGATGTGGCGGGCAAGTATCCGTTGAAGGTCGTGCGCTACGCCGATGTAACGAGAGATCCTGGACTAAATTTTGTGACGGGAGGACCAGGCTCTTCGCGTAATTTGAATATGCTCATTGCGAAGAACGTGGAAGCAGGCCGCCTTGTCGCGGGCTTTACACATTCCGATCCAGGCAACTGGACGAGCTGGCCGCCGCACGAGCACGCGAAAATGCTGGAAGAGATGTACGTTTATTTCGACATGCCGGAACCGGCTTATGGAATTCAGCTGGTGTATAACGATACGCAGTACCCGGAGCTGGTAACCGTGGTGCGCGACGGCGACGCTGTGCTGATGCCGAGCGGGTATCATCCGAACGTTTCTGTTCCGGGCCATCGAATTGCATTCTTGTGGGCGATGGCCGCCCACGAAGAAGTGAAAGACCGGCAGTTTGGCGTCGTGAACATTCAGCCGGGATTCGGGCAGGGTGGATCGGGACTGGAAGCCGGACGCAAGTAAAACTTGACCAAACAGGATGCGGATGCCGGAAGAAAACGCAATCGTGGACGCCGGGTCTAAAAAGCGCTCGGACGTCGTCGCGAGCCAATCCAGTACTCTGCAAAAAGTAGGCGTTTTTGCTGGACGCTATCGCTGGGTGATCTGCGGACTCCTGTTTCTGGGCGTAACCAAAAACTACATGGACCGCGGAGTGCTGGGCGTGCTGAAAACGCCGCTGCAGCTCACCTTTGGCTGGAATGACGTTCTGTACGGACACCTAGTAACCATTTTTCAGCTGGCCTATGCAGTGGGAATGTTGTGCATGGGGCGTTTGATTGACCGGCTGGGGACACGCATCGGCTACGCTGTGGCGATGGTTTTCTGGAGCATCGCGTCCATGGCGCATGCGGCGGCGAATTCCTTTTTGACATTTGCCATCGCACGCGCGGCGCTGGGCTTTGGCGAGGCAGGAGTTTTTCCGGCGAGCATCAAAAGCGTGGCGGAATGGTTCCCGAAAAAAGAACGCGCGCTTGCGACGGGAATATTCAACGCAGGGACTAGCGCCGGCGCGATCATTACTCCTTTGCTTGTTCCGTGGATCGCAGAGCGACTCGGATGGCGATGGGCGTTTGTGCTGGTGGGTGCGCTGGGATTCGTGTGGCTGGCAATCTGGGTGGCGATGTATCGAAAGCCGGAAGAGCATCCGCGGTGCACGGAAGAAGAACGCAAATACATTCAGAGCGACGCAAGTCCACCTGCAGAAAGAGTGCCGTGGGCACGTTTGGTGCGCTACCGGCAAACATGGACTTTTGCAGCCGGAAAATTTCTGATTGACCCGATCTGGTGGTTCTACCTTTTCTGGATTCCGGATTACATGCAACGACAGCACGGCTTGCGGCTGAACAAAATTGGTCTGCCGATTTTTGTGATTTATCTAATCTCAGACATTGGGAGCGTTGCCGGAGGATGGATTTCGTCGTCCTTGCTGCGGCGAGGCCTTTCGGTGAATGCTTCGCGGAAATGGGCGATGCTCGTATGCGCGATCTGCGTTGTGCCGATTGCGGCAACTTACCGTGTGTCCGGATTGTGGCCGACGACTCTGTTGATTGGCCTTGCAGCGGCGGCGCATCAGGGATTTTCGGCCAATTTGTTTACGCTCACGTCTGATTTGTTTCCGTCTCGCGCGGTCGGGTCGGTCGTAGGAATCGGCGGAATGGCTGGAGCCGTCGGCGGGATGCTAATCGCGGAAGTTGTGGGGCACGTTTTGCAGTGGACGAACAGCTACACGATTCCGTTTTTTATTGCCGCATCGGCGTATCTTGTGGCGCTGCTGGCAATTCATTTGCTAAGCCCGCGACTTGCGCCGGCGGAAATTGGGCAGGCGTGACGGGATGAGTCTGGATGCGTTTCAGCTGAACGGGAAAAACGCGCTGGTGACGGGGTCGCATCGCGGGCTCGGCGCGGCGATTGCGGTTGTCTTGGCGAAAGCGGGCGCAAATGTCGGCTGCCATGGGCGGGATTCAGCGCCGGGAGCTGCTTGCGATGAAATTCGCGGGGTGGGGCGCGAGACTTTCTATTTTTCCGCGGACTTGGCGGATTCCAAGGCGTACCCAGCGCTGATTGAAAAAACGATTGCTGAATTTGGCTCGATCGATATTTTGGTGAACAACGCGGGAACGATTCGGAGAGCTCCTGCGGCGGAATACCCGGCGGAATATTGGGATGAGTTGATTGCGGTGAACCTGACGGCGGTGTTTCAACTGTCGCAATTGGCAGGGCGGCACATGATCGAAAAGGGCAAGGGTGGAAAAATTGTGAATATCGCTTCCCTGCTCTCCTTTCAAGGTGGAATTTTGGTTCCAGCATACGCGGCGGCGAAGGGCGGAGTTGCGCAGTTGACGAAAGCTCTGGCGAATGAGTGGGCGTCCAAAGGAATCAACGTGAATGCCATCGCGCCGGGATACATGGCGACGGACAACACGACTGCGTTACGCAACGATCCCGTTCGGAGTAAGCAAATTCTGGATAGGATTCCCGCGGCGCGTTGGGGTGAGCCGGACGACATCACAGGCGCCGCGATTTTTTTGTGCTCCTCCGCGAGTGACTACGTGCACGGACACGTCCTTGCGGTGGATGGGGGCTGGCTGGGTCGGTGAGGAAACGATGGCACTTGTAGTACGAAAAAAAGAAGGCTGCCGCTGGGATTTGGTGAGCCTGGGCGAAGTGATGCTGCGGTTCGATCCCGGCGAATACCGTATTTGGACGACGCGGCAATTCGCGGTGAGCGAAGGCGGAGGCGAGTACAACGTTGCGCGCGGATTGAAGCGCTGCTTTGGACTCGATGCTGCGATCGTGACGGCGTTTGCGAAAAATCCTGTTGGTTCGTTGTTGCAGGACTTGATTTATCAAGGCGGCGTGGATTCTTCGCTGATTCGATGGGTGGATTACGACGGTGTCGGGAGAAAAGTCCGTAATGGATTGAATTTCACGGAACGCGGTTTCGGCGTGCGCGCGGCGCTTGGCTGCTCGGATCGCGGCCACACGGCGATTGCGGCGCTCAAGCCGGGCGAAATTGATTGGAACACGGTTTTTGGCGGGCAGGGAGCACGTTGGTTTCACACAGGCGGAATTTTCTGCGCGCTTTCGGAGACGACGCCGGACGTGGCGCTGGAAGCCATGCAATCGGCGCGTAAACACGGCGTGATCGTTTCGTACGATTTGAATTATCGAGATTCATTATGGAAAGCGATCGGAGGGAAAAAGCGGGCGCAGGAAGTGAACCGGCGCATTGCTTCCTGTGTTGATGTGATGCTCGGCAATGAAGAGGATTTTTCTGCTGCGCTTGGTTACGAAGTCCCCGGGACGGATGAAAATCTTTCCGCTCTCGATCCGGAAAATTTCAAAAAGATGATTGGGAAAGTAGTACGGGATTTTCCTTTTAAGGTAGTCGCGACGACTTTGCGGAAAGCGACTACGGCAACGCGCAACGACTGGGGCGCGATTTGCTACGCCGAAGGAAATTTCTATCAGGCTAGAAATCGAGAAAATCTGGAAATCTTGGATCGCGTTGGCGGAGGGGACTCGTTCGCTTCGGGGCTTATCTACGGCTTTCTTGCGGGGAAAGACCCGCAATGGGCCGTTGAATGCGGTGCTGCTCATGGGGCACTTGCGATGACGACTCCGGGCGACACGACGATGGCAACGCTCGATGAAGTACTTCAAGTGATGAAGGGAGCGGGCGCTCGCATCGCCCGCTGAGAGGCAGTGGTTGCATGAAGAAGCAGGAAGTCCGGGCAATTATTGAAAAGATTGGAATCGTGCCGGTGATTCGTGCCTCATCGGCAGAGGAAGCTCGCTTTGCGGCAGATTGTGTGTACAAAGGCGGCGTGCCGATTGTTGAAATCACGATGACCGTTCCGGGAGCGGTTGAAGTGATTCGCGAATTGGTGAAGGCCATGCCGGAAGTGCTGGTCGGAGCGGGAACGGTTCTTGACGAAGAATCGGCCCGCAAATGCGCAGACGCCGGCGCGCAATTTCTTGTGACGCCGGGATTCGACGCAGCGACCGTCGCTGCCGCGCGAAAACTTGATTTGCTGGTTATGGCGGGCGCGTTGACACCGTCGGAAATCATGGCCGCTTCAAAAGCGGGTGCGGACTTCGTGAAAGTTTTTCCCTGTGGAAGTTTGGGCGGACCAAAATATATCCAGGCGTTACGCGGACCTTTCCCACAAATACCGCTGGTTCCGACAGGCGGAGTGAATCTTGAAACGGCCGCCGACTACATCCGAGCGGGGGCCGCGGCGCTCGGTGTGGGCGGCGAGATGATCGCGAGGGAAGCGCTGAAGGCGCGTGACGGAGACGTAATCAGCAAGCTGTCAGCGCTTTTTGTGGATTTAGTGAGAGACGCGCGGAAATCCGGCTCGGGCAATCCCGGGCTTGTGGCGCAAGCCCGTTAAATTTGGAGGAAGACCATGGAGCAAACGAAGACGATTCCCGATCTCGTCGTGGTGAAACACCAGGAGGGCAAAACGTCCGAGCCGGAAGCGGGATTGAAGCGGCGAGTGCTGGCTTACAACGAAAAACTATTTCTGGCGGAACACGAAATGGTGAAAGGGTGGGTCGGGACAGTGCACAGCCATCCGCACGATCAGATTGTGTATGTAGTGCATGGCCATTTGAAGGTCACCTGCCAGGGAAAAACTTTTGAAATTCGCACTGGTGACACGTTCGTGGTGCGCGGCGGAGTGGACCATGGAGCGTCCGCGCTTGAAGAATCACTAGTCATTGACGTCTTCACTCCGTGGCGCGAGGACTACATCGCGTAAACATCGTCTCTTTCCTTTTCTTCGAGGTTCAATGATGAAAAAGCGCTTCTTCTGGATGCTGTGGCTCTTCCCTGCTGTTTTTGCTGGCGCGGTGCGCGCAGACCAGCCGATCAAGAACATCAAAATCGTCGTCTCGAATCCGAGCGAAACCTCGCGGATTGCGGCTAACGTTGTGATTCCTATCGCCGAAATCCGAAAAGTGGCGTCAGACTTCAAGCCTGGCGCGGCGATCGTCACGGCGAGCGATGCGAGCACTTTGGAAGAGGATGCGGCGTTGCTGCAGACGGAGGAACTGCCATCTCAGGTTGACGATTTGGATGGAGACGGAAAAGCGGACGAACTCGCATTTCAGGTGAACCTTGCTTCGCACCAGTCTCGCATCATTACGATTTCCTTCGGCGAGGAAGACCGCATTTGGCGGCTGCGCAAGGACTATAAGCAGAGAACAGCGGCACTTTTCAACCGCAAGTTCGAAGGTCTTGGATGGGAATCGGAGCGCGTGGCGTTTCGCATTTACTTTGATCCGCGAAACGCGATCGACATTTATGGCAAGCGGCGGCCGACGTTGCAGCTTTCCATGTACGCGTCGCCCGACTACGGCTATCACGATGAATCACCCGAAGGGCGCGATATTTTTCGAGTGGGCGATGCGATCGGCATTGGAGCAGTCGCGGCGATGGTGAACGGCAAACTGGTGAAAGTGGCCGATGTGCGCGATCGGAAGTGGCGGATTCTGGCGAGCGGGCCGGTGCGTTCGATGGTGGAATTAGAATACGAGGGATGGAATGCCGGGGGAAAAATCATTCATTTGAAATCGCGAATCACGCAGTGGGCGGGCGAACGCGGATTCGAGCATGCAATTTCCGCTGATTGCGGTGACGATTTCATATTCGTTACCGGGCTGACTGCACGTCCGGAGATACCAACGACGAATTCAGCGAAAGATGAGGGCACGACGTGGGTTGCAACCTGGGGAAAACAGGTTGTCGCGCCCGGACCTACGGCTACTGAGATGGCGGAAGGACAAAATCTTGGACTTGCGGTTCTGAGTACTGCGCAAGGGGCGAAAATCGCAAGTGATGCGCAGAATCATCTATTGGAATTACATCTGCGAGGCGGTTCGGCATCGTGGTACGCGATGGCGGCGTGGGACCAGGAAGGCGCGAATCGGAAAATTGCCGGAGAGCAATCGTTTGTGCTTCCTCCCGATGGAATCATGACGCGCGAACAATTTCTGATGGCGGTGCAGGAGCGGGCCGATCGAATTGAGCGGCCGGCAACGTTTCAGATTCTATCGAAGTCCGCGAGCGCGGAGCGCGCGCCGGCAGATACTCTTGTTCCGCGCAAGACAAAAACTGTGGATCAGGCGATTGCGCTGTTGCGAGAAGGGATCGATCGCACGGCGATGACTTGGGAACCCATCGTTCGCGGCGAACCTGAGAATGGAAATCCCAAGGCGGTGCCGGGATTTTTCACCGAGGCGGACAACAAGACAGGCGAATGGCAAAAGCAGAGCAACGGATATTTCTGGACGGGGAGTTTCTGGATCGGAGAGCTTTGGCAATTTTATTCGCGGACACATGACGAGAAATATCGCAAGTGGGCGGAACTGTGGGGCTCCAAGCTGCTTGGACAGGAATTGCAGGCGAATCACGACGCGGGCTTTTTGTATTACTACTGTTCGGCGCTGGGACATGATTTGACGCACGATCTGGCGCTGCGGTCGAGCGCGCTGCTCGGTGCGCAACGCCTCGAGCAACTCTTCAATCCCAAAACTCAATTGATTGCCTCGTGGGGCGTGGACGGCGACGACACCATCGTTGACACCATGATGAATCTGCAATTGCTGTGGTGGGCGAGCGACAGAACCGGAGACGAGAAGTGGCGCGAAATGGGCAAAAAACACGCACTGCGCACGGCGGAATGGTTTGTGAAGCCGAATGGTTCGGTATTTCAGTCCGTGCACTACAACCCGGGAAACGACCGGCAGACTTTCGTGCTGCATGGCGGCTCTCTAAAGGATATGGAGCTGAAAGTGGAAAATACCGCCGCGTCCGGAGAAAGGGTGTTCACGCACACGCACCAAGGCTATGCCGCAGATACGACTTGGTCGAGGGGAATGAGCTGGGCACTTTACGGTTTTTCGGCCGCTTACCTGGAAACGCATGAACCTACGTTTCTCTCGACGGCCGAGCGCGTGGCCGATTATGCGCTACAGAATCTCCCGAGTGATCTGGTGACCTGGTACGACCTGGACGATCAAGGCGTTCATTATCGGAATCGAGACACTTCCGCGGCGGCAATTATGGCCGGGGGACTGTTTCGCCTCTCGACGGCGACGAAAGATTCGGTGCGAGCCGTTCGCTATCGAGAGGCGGGCGAACGCATTGTGCAATCGCTGATTGACGGCTACCTGACTCCGGTTGGCGATGGCGACAAAACACCGCCGGGTGTGTTGCGCCACGGAAGCGGCGTTCGTCCTCATGACTCGATGCTTATCTATGGACAGTATTACTTGCTGGAAGATTTGCTTTGGCTAGAGCAGCACAAACAGCCGTCGAAGTAGTCGGATCGGCGAGTCGAGGTCATTCAATGCGAAATGCAGTCCTGCTTAGAACCGGATGGATCGGATTTTTGCTGCTCGGGTTTCTGGGCGCGGGGAGCAATTTGCCGGCGCAAACTTTGTCTGAGGCGAAACAAATTCGCATGACCGATTTGGATCGTGAGATCCAAGAATTCCTGAATCGAGAAATCACCGCTCACGTGGCCGACATCAAATCGCTCGATCCGCCTCCGGACCGAGTGGTAGGCGCCTTGACGATAGGCGAGTTTTCGTGGGGCACGTTCATGCGGACGCTGGGAGATTATTCGGCGTTCGCCTCGACAAACACAATTGCCGGACACAACGTTCCGCAGATGATCGGCAAGATGGCTCAGATCGAATTGAGCCGTGGTGGAAAAACCTGGGCACAGCTTTACGCAGCGATGGCGTTACACAGTTATGGCAAGGACTTGGATCACAATGCGTTGTGGCAAAGCCTGTCTCCAAAAGGCAAGGAAACCTATCGCGCGCTGCTCGATCCTGGCCGGTTTTACGATGCTAAGACGCACAAGCTGATTCATCTTCCTGAGAATTATTTTGGCGTCGCGGCAAGGATCGCGGCGATTGATTACGATCTTGGTCTGAACAAGGACCGCGCCCCGCTGGATGATTTGCTAAATCATGCGGCGGCGCAATTCACAGGCGGAGCGCTTTTTGCCGACGATTCCCTTCCCACGGGTCGCTATGACCGTTACTCGAACGAATACGCGCGTGCGATCTACGACGCGGCGCAGCTTGCGGGGCGCGAGGATATCGTTAAAGCCGTTTCTCCTTCTCTAAAGCAACAAATGAAATTGTGGTGGGATTTGCTGGCGCCGGACGGGTACGGCTATCCATGGGGACGCAGCTTGGGCGCGATCAGTTATATGGACACGATGGAAATCGTAGGTTTCCTCGGCGTACATCCGGAGTTCCAGCCCGCGCCGCTCGCGCAGCTTGCGGCGGCATACAACGCGGCGTGGACGTGGCTGCGAAATGATTTCAACAAGGATGCTCACCTACTTTCCGTTTTTGCGTTCGGTAGAGGCGACTACGGATACATAACGAAAGAGAGGGAATGGCAACAGACGACGACTTTTCTCGCGAAGATCATGACGGCGCACAAGATGTTCGCGCAGGCGATGGTTGGCGAAGGAATCCAGCAGTTTTCTGCGCGCCCGAGTTTTAGCAACGTGGCGCGATTTGAGTTCTTCCGCGATGGAGGCGACCGCAAGTTTGGAGTTTGGTTGGTTCGCAAGGACGGAATCCACTTTGCGTTGCCGTTTGTGACGGGGCCGAAAGCGGCCACGTCCGATTACCAACCGGTGCCGGAAGGATTCCCCGGTTTGGCTGTACCTGTGGAGAGAATCTATCCGTGTCTCGTTCCGTTTTTGGAGTTGGAAGATGGACGAACCATTGCAGCGGTTGACGGAGCGGACGAGATTCGGCCTTCTGCAGATGGATTGAGCGTTTCGGCGATTTGGAAACGATGGGTGGTGACGGGAGCAAAAGCGGGAGAATTCGCCGACGAGGGTCTCATGTCGGAAGTTACCTGGTCACTGCAAGGAAATACGTTGCATCGCGTGGAAACGCTGACAGCATCGAAACCATTGAAAGTCCGGCGACTTTGGTTTGCGATTGCGAGCCGCTACGATCGTCTCGAAACTCTGGACGTGAGCGGCCACCGGCTCGATCGTTTTATTTCCGATGCAGGAGCATTGGACGTGCAAGTGAAACAATCTAATTGGCCGGTGCACATCTCCGCGTTTGCGACGGGTGACAATCCTCTCGGTAGAAGCGATCGAGGACCGATTCCCTTGCAGCTTATTCTTGAATCGAAGGATGTTTCCTTGTCGCCCGGTGTTGCAAAGAAGTGGGAAATCACTCTTTCAGCTAGTCCGTAGTCGCCTCTTAGTGGGGTTCTTCTGGCAGCGGATAATTTGCGGCCGCGTCCTCCAGCAAGAAAATCCAGTCGTTTCCGCGGCCATTCGTTGGCGGTGTGTAGGTTTGAATTCCCCACTGATCCGATTGGTGAATCAGGTAAGGAACGCCGTAGCGCGGGTCGTACCAAATTTCCTTAACGCGCGAGCCCTTGATAATGCTTTTGTCTAACGTGAAACTTTCGCCGCGGGGAGAATAGACGATGGCGAAGGAACCATCGGAGGAGCGGGCTGCACGAATTTTCGCTCCGCCTGTGACGGGTCCGTTGAGAATGATGTGCTGATCCGGGATTAGTTTCGTGAATGGCAGAGTCTCGAAAAGGCGCCGCACAAATCCCATTTGAAAAGCTCCCGGGTGATCCATCGCTTCCCGCCAAGAAATATTCGCGCCGAGCGCGCTTCCCTCTCCACCTATCCAAGGATCACTCGTCTTTAAAGAACTGACAGAGTCTTGCATCGGCGCGGACGCGTCGCTATTTCTGGCGGGAGGCTTGTAGATTTGCCAGAGGCTGTTGTTGCCGTAGGTGTGACCGCATGCGCCTGCGAGTAATGACCAGTAAGCTGATTGCCGGACGTCGTAGTCGTCGAAACGGTCGAGCCCGCTCATGCCGCGGAAATGAAATGCGACTGGAAGTTGCTCGTAGCGGTTCTCGCCGTCGAGGGTTGGTTTTTCTGGCTTCAGTGCGTAGTCGTGCTCCGCGTAGAGGCCGTTATCGTGGTCGCGCGCGGAGTGGGAAGACTGATTCATGTTGAAGTCGAGCCAGGCAGCGTCATTCAATTTGATGGAAGACATGCCGGGACCGCGGGGATGAAATGTTTTCAAGTGCGCGCCGCCGTCGCCGTCGGTCAATCCTGCGGCAAGCGCGTCGACCACGGCGCGTTCTTCGTCGTTCGCGATGGAGCGGTCACCGCCCAAAATCCAGATGATGGGTTTGTCCTTGTAGCGCGCACCGAGGAAACGGCCATACTGGCGTGCGTTCCCAACGTTGAGAATTCCTGTGCCGGACGCCCAGTGACTTCCCCATGAAGGCAACATGCCAATGAACAATCCCAATTCCGCCGCTTTGTTGACGATGAAATCTACGTGCTTGAAGTACGCTTCATTCGGTTTCGCCGGATCGCCATTAACAAAAGGCACTTCACCGTACGCGTTCGGAGCTGCCGGTCCGTCCATTCCGGAGAGGACGCTGACTTGAATGACGGTGAATCCTTTTTTCGCGCGATTCGAGAGATACTCGGCGCCTTCCTCGCGATTCAAACGATGAAAAAGTTCCCATGCGGTGTCGCCGAGGTAGAAAAAGGGCTTTCCGTTTTCATACTGGAGGTAGCGATGGTTGTCGGAAACGCGGAGGCGCCGGGGCTCATCGGCCAACAAACGTGGCGAAATAAATTGCAGAGCGAACGCGAAAATCAGGAAATGCCCGGGAATGCAAATTCTTTGCCGGTTCACTGGCTTGTCCTCCGTGCTAGGGCGCAGTTCAGACCGTCAAACTTATGCCGCGGCGACGTTAGGACCGAAGCGGCAGCGAGTCAACGCGAAAAATTTGAAGAAGAGAGTTTATGCGTTTTAACAGGTGAAATCCGCAGAGCACAAACTAAAATCGCGGGCCTTTTGGTAAACTTTCTCGCACAAACGACGGTCGAGGAAGGTCCGAGCGATGAAGATTATCCGGTACGAGGATCCGAATGGGACGATTCGGCATGCCGCCGAGCAGCCCGACGGCTCCTATTTCCGTATGGAAGGCGACGTGTTCGACCAAATCGAAGTGACGCGCGAAAAAGCGAATATCCGGAAGGCCTTGACGCCCGTCGAGCCGAAAATGATTTGGTGCATCGGCCAGAATTACCGGAAGCATGCGGAAGAGCTTGGAATGCCCTTACCGGAGTTTCCAGTGGTGTTTGCAAAGGGCGCGAATACGGTAATCGCCTCGGGAGAAACGATTCGCCTGCCGGAGCGCGCGAAGAGCGGCGAAGTGGATTACGAATGCGAGCTGGTAGTGGTCATTGGCAAAGAGTGCAAGGACGTTTCGCGCGAAAAGGCGTTGGAGTATGTGGCGGGATATATGTGCGGGAATGACGTAAGCGCTCGCGACTGGCAATTGAAAAAAGGCGGCAGCCAGTGGTGCCGCGGGAAGAGTTTTGATACGTTTGCGCCGATCGGACCTTGCCTGGTGACGAAAGACGAAGTCGGCGATCCCAATGCGCTGCGAATTCAGACCACATTGAACGGCGCGACTGTGCAGGATGCGAATACGAACGATATGATTTTTGACGTGCGCGCAATCGTTTCCTTTTTGAGCGAAAGCACGACCCTGCTGCCCGGGACGCTTATTTTTACGGGAACGCCACAAGGAGTGGGAATGGGCCGAAAACCCCAGCTGTGGCTGAAGGACGGGGATGAAGTTTGCGTGACGATTGAAAAGATCGGGACGTTGCGGAATCTCGTCTCGGGCAAATAGTTTCGCGCGGTCGGCGAGGACTGAATCCATATCTAGGGAAGGCGAGAAAGCTTTGCGACTGAGCGAAAAGATGGCAGTGGTGACCGGAGCCGCGAGCGGCATCGGGCGAGCGATCGCGCAACGGTTTGCGCAAGAAGGCGCGGTGGTCCGGTTGGTGGACATTGATGAGCAGGCGGCCGAAGCGGTCGCGCAGCAGATTGTAACGGACGGCGGGCGCGCGACTTCGTATCAATGCGACGTCTCCGTTCAAAGCTCCGTGAAACAGCTGTTTGAGAAATTGGCCAGCGAACCGCCCTTCCATATTCTGGTGAATAACGCTGGGATTTCGCAGATTGGAAAACTTGAGACCACGACGGAAGCTGACTTCGATCGTATTTTCGCGGTGAACGTGAAAGGGATTTATAACTGCATGTACGGTGCGATCCATACGATGAAGGCAAACGGCGGCGGAGTGATTTTGAACATGGCCTCCATCGCGGCGACAGCTGGATTGGCCGAGCGGTTTGCCTATTCGATGAGCAAAGGCGCAGTTCTCTCGATGACCTTGTCCGTGGCTCGAGACTATCTAGTGAACAACATCCGGTGCAACTGCATTTCGCCGGCGCGAATTCACACTGCTTTTGTGGATGGATATTTGCGTAAGAATTATCCGGGCCGCGAGCAAGAGATGTTTCAGAAGCTTTCGCAGTCTCAGCCGATCGGACGCATGGGCGAGCCAACGGAAGTCGCCTCTCTGGCACTGTTCTTGTGCTCGGACGAAGCGGCATTCATCACCGGCACAGACTATCCAATTGATGGCGGGTTTTTCAATCTGCACGGATGAGCAACGAATTGCCTTGCAATGAGGATTGACGCGCACCAGCACTTCTGGAAGTACGATCCGGTCCGCGATTCGTGGATTACGGAAGAGATGTCGGTGATAAGGCGCGACTTTCTGCCGGAACACCTTGCCAGCGAGTGCGCGGCAAATGGAATTGATTCCACGATCGCAGTGCAGGCGGATCAATCTGAAAACGAAACGCTTTTTCTGCTGGAACTCGCCGCGAAGAACCCAGGGATCGCAGGCGTTGTAGGATGGGTTGATCTTCGCTCGCCGCGTGTGGTCGAGCGGTTGAGATTTTTTTCTCGCTACAGCAAACTGCTCGGATTCCGGCACGTCGCGCAGGCGGAGCCTGACGAGCGGTTTTTGGTTTGCGATAGTTTCGTTCGAGGCGTGAGGAGCCTGCGCGAGTTTGATTTTACATATGACGTTCTCATTTACCCGAAGCAGTTGCCTGCTGCGCTGGAACTTGTGGCGGCGCTGCCGGAGCAGCGATTCGTGATTGATCACATGGCAAAGCCGGAAGTAAAGACGAGCGGCAGCATGGCGTGGGCGAGAAACATGCGGACGATCGCGCAGAATCGGAATGTTTTTTGCAAGATTTCCGGGTTGGTGACGGAGGCGAATTGGCAGGCGTGGAAGAGTTCGGACTTCCTACCCTATCTTGATGTGGTTTTTGAGGCATTCGGGACAGAACGATTGATGTTCGGGTCAGATTGGCCGGTCTGCTTGCTGGCGGCGAGCTACCGGCAGGTCAAAGAAATTGTTGAGGACTATTTGCGCGATTTTCCGGCAGAGCAAAAAAACAAGATCTTCGGCGAGAATGCGATTGGATTTTACGGATTGAAGACAGGCCAGCATGGACTTGCAGCTTAAACATAAGGTAGTCCTGATTACGGGCGGTGCAAAAGGTATCGGAGCTGCGATTGCGCGTGCGGTCGCGGCGGAGGGCGGGATTGCGGTCATTGTGGACCGAGACGCGGATGCTGCGAACAAACTGCGTGAGGAGATGAAGTCCGAAGGCAAAGCGTGCAAGACGATTCATGCGGACTTATCTTCTCCAGAAGAGTGCTCGAGCGCAGTGGAGCAAACCATTCGCGAGTTTGGCGGTCTTGATGTGCTGGTCAACAATGCGGGGATTAACGACAAAATCGGACTGGAAAATGGCACGCCAGAGAAATTTGAGGCTTCGCTGAAGCGGAATCTTTTTCACTGCTACAGCATGGCGCACTATGCGCTGCATGCCCTGAAGAAATCGCGTGGCTGCATCGCGAATATCGCTTCCAAAGTTGCGGTGACTGGACAGGGCGGAACGTCGGGATACGCGTCAGCAAAGGGCGCAATTCTGGCGTTGACGCGCGAGTGGGCAGTAGAACTGCTTCCTTATGGAATTCGCGTGAATTCGGTGGTGCCGGCGGAAGTGATGACGCCGCTCTATCGGCAATGGCTCGGAAGCTTCCCAAATCCTGAACAGAAACTGCAGGAGATTGTGGCGAAGATCCCATTGGGCAATCGTATGACGCTGCCGGAGGAGATTGCCGCAACGGTGTTGTTCTTGATTTCGGCGCAAGCGAGCCACATCACGGGACAGCACATTTTTGTGGACGGTGGATACGTTCATCTGGATCGCGCGTTGACCTGAATTCAAGACGGCTGGTGAGGAGGAATCTGGTGGCTCAAGCTGCACCTCTGACGGAACGGAAATATGCTCTGCCGTTTGTGCTGGTGACGAGTTTGTTTTTCTTATGGTCCATCGGCGTAAATCTGAACGATGTATTGATTCCCCATCTTAAAAAGGCGTTCGACCTTACTGATTTTCAATCCTCTTTCATCCAAGTTGCTTTTTTTGGCGGGTATTTCCTCGCGGCTTTTCCTGCCGGGCGATTGATGGAGAAAATCGGTTACAAAAAAGGGATTCTGCTTGGCTTGCTGATTTGTGCGATGGGAACTCTGTTATTTCTGCCTGCGGCGAGTTCCCGGACTTATGGCTTTTTCCTAGCAGCCCTGTTCGTCATGTCTTCCGGGCAATCCTTTTTGGAAGTGGGCGCCAATCCCTATGTGACGATTCTCGGTCCTGCGGAGAGTTCGGAGCGCCGACTGAATTTGGCGCAATCGTTCAACGCAGTGGGAGCGACACTTGTACCGATGCTGGGAGCGGCATTCATTCTTTCGGGCATCGAATATTCGCCTGCACAAAGGGCCGCGATGTCACCAGCGCAACTGCAAGCCTATGTCACCTCGGAAACGAACCTGGTCAAAATGCCCTATTTGGCGATCACTGGCATCTTTTTATTTGTCGCGGCGCTGATTTACGTTGCACATCTTCCGGAGGTTCAGGAGTCCGGAAGCGGAGTTGCCGAGGGGGACTCGGCGAAAATCACCGGTGATGTCCTTGCCTACCCGCATCTCGTGAAGGGTGTCGTAGCTCAGTTTTTCTATGTGGGTGCACAAGTGGGCGTGGGAAGTTTCGCTATTCGTTTTGCAAAACAGGTTATGCCACAGACTCTGAACGCCATGGCGGCGTGGGGCACAAATTTTGTGGCAGGACAGCACGGGGCTCTGAACTTTCTTGCTCATGTGATGCCCACTACGCCCGAAAAAATGGCGGCATTCTTTCTAGTCGCGCATCAAACTGGATTCATGATTGGGCGCTTCGCAGGTTCATGGATGATGAAGAGCATTCCTGCGCCGCGGCTACTCGCCACGTTCGGTTGTGGCGCACTCGTGTGCGTACTCGCTGGGATTGGCTTGTCAGGCCTGACTTCTGTTTTGGCCATTGTGGCGGTTGGCTTTTTTAATTCCATCATGTTCCCGACGATTTTCGCGCTCAGCATAAAAAATCTTGGCGCTCTAACGAAGCGCGGTTCTTCGCTTCTGGTCATGTCCATCATTGGGGGCGCTTTGATTCCCGCAGCGATGGGCCGCATTTCTGATGCCAGCAATATTCGCGTGGCTCTCGTAGTGCCGCTGATTTGCTATCTCTATGTGATCTACTTCGCGATAAACGGATACAAACCAAATGCCACGTTGCCAATTCTGCAACCCGTGACGGCAGCAGAGGCCAAATGAGCAAACGCTATTGCCTGACGCTCGATTTACAGGACGACCCGCAATTGATCGCCGATTACAAGCGTTATCACGAGAAAATCTGGCCAGAGATTACAAGGAGCATCAAGGATTCGGGGATAGAAGACCTAGAAATCTATCAGCTTGGTACGCGCCTTTTCATGGTGATGGAAGTCGGCGAGCAATTTTCCTTTGAAGCGAAGACCAAGTCAGACCGAGAAAATCCGAAAGTTCAGGAATGGGAAGAACTGATGTGGAAGTTTCAGAAACCTCTTCCAAGCGCCAAGCCCGGCGAAAAGTGGTTGCTTATGGCTCGGATTTTCAAGTTGGAAAAATAGCTGCCGGCTCGCGTAGAAACTTCAATTCAGCGAGCTCCTCAGACGGGCTGCCGCAGCTGCGCCGAAATTGTTCGCGGAATTTCTTGAGAGGATGAATTCATGCTAAAGAAGCGCACGTCTCGCCGTGAATGGATCGCTGGCACGGGCTCTGCATTGGGGGCAGCCGCATTGCCGGGGAGTCTTTCCGGTAGTGCGCCTGGGTATCTTCTTGACGTTTCAAGTGCCTCGCAGGCTGGTTCGTTGTCTGCAGGCGACGAAGCTGACCGTGCGCGCCGGATGAAGTGGTGGCACGAGGCGCGTTTTGGAATGTTCATTCACTGGGGACTTTACAGCGTACTTGGGCGTCACGAATGGGTGATGGAGAACGAAGGCATTCCCGTCTCCGAATATGAGCCGCTTGCCAAGCAATTCAAGCCCAAGCCCTTCCCTGCCCGCGAATGGGCCAAACTCGCGCGCGAAACCGGCATGCGCTATATGGTGATGACCACCAAACATCACGAAGGCTTCTGCCATTTCAATACCAAGACAACGGATTATTGTTCGCCGAAGCAGGGGCCAGGACGGGACCTTGTGCGCGAGTATGTGGACGCGGCGCGCGAGCAAGGGATGCGCGTCGGCTTCTATTATTCGTTGATGGATTGGCACCATCCGGACGGCGCTCGTTGCGCCACCGACGAAGCCGCGCGCAAACGATTCGTCGAATATATTCATACGCAGATTCGCGAGCTGATTACCAACTACGGAAAGATTGATGTGCTGTGGTACGACGTTTCGTGGCCTCTCGGTGCAGCCGGTTGGGAGTCTGAACGCATGAACAAAATGGTCTTCGAACTTCAGCCGGACATCATCGTCAACAACCGCAACAAACTTCCCGGGGATTTTTCGACTCCCGAGCAGCAGATTACCGCGGACAAAGAAGGGCGCGCGTGGGAATCCTGTATGACTCTGAATGACAGTTGGGGATACCAAGGGGCGGACGATGATTGGAAGAGTTCGCGACGCGTGATTCAGAATTTGATTTCCTGCTCACGTGACACGGGCAACTATCTGCTGAACATTGGACCGCGCGCCGATGGCAGCGTGCCGGAAGACTCTGTGCGCGTGCTCGCGGAAGTCGGTCAATGGATGCGCAGAAATGGAGATTCCATCTATGGCTCGGACGCGTGCCAACCGAGGCGTTCCAACTATGCGAGCTTCACGCGCAAAGGCAACACACTCTACATGCACGTACATTTCTGGCATGGTGATTATATCGTGCTCGCTGGTTTGCAAACGAAAGTGAAGTCCGGGCGTTTTTTGTCCACCGGCGAAAGGATTGCATTCCAGCAGGATCGCTTCCGAGTGCGCTTAACAGGCTTGCCCGTGGAAGCTCCGGATCACCCTGTGACGACCATCGCGCTTGAATGCGAAGCTGAACCCACGCAGGACAACATCTTTGTCCGTAACGAGAAGCCGCGTGAGAAACCCTGATTGCAACCGGCGCTCTACCGAACACTTCTTCAATGAGGGATGTTTGGTAGGGGCGGTGAGGGATCGAACTAAAAACGATGTTCGCTTGCTTTGTCCCATCACAGAAGGGCGTCTCATTGCCCTAAGGAACTGCAATCTCAAACTGATAAGTCCCTGCAGATAGCTCGTACTCGGCTCCGCTTACCCCGCCCGATATCGCGTGGACTCTCTGGCTCCGGGGGAGTTGCTGTCCATCCAGTTTGACGGATTGAAGCTGTCCCACGTCGGCAGGCAAATGACCTGTCGCGTTCGCGGGAATAGTCAGGTTCCAAATGACCTTTCCGTCTGAAATCGTCCACGCCGAATGAATCGTTCCGTAAGGCGACTCGTACGAAAAGTCCAAACTCCCAAGTCTCTTATCGAAATTCGGATGCAGCCGAATCACATGAAATCCGGGTTCTGTCGGCACTGTATCAATCCCTGCGGCATAACGATAAATCCAATCCGCGACAGCGCCATAAGCATAGTGATTGTAGGAATTCATGCTCGGATCATTCCGCATCTGGTCACCGTTCCAGCGCTCCCACATCGTCGTGGCACCGTGCTCGACGAGATAGCCCCACGATGGATATTCGGTATTGAGAAGCAAACGGTAAGCTACGTCGGAGTGTCCGGTGTCCGATAGTACGCTTAGCAAATAGGGCGTTCCCAGAAATCCCGTGCCAAGCCTCCAGTGATTTGCCTCGATGCGGTCTACGAGGCGATTTGCTGCAAGACTGCGCAACGAATCCGGCAGCAAATTCATGTGCAGCGCCAGTACGTAGCCAGTCTGCGTCTCGACGGGTCTGTCGCTCAGTGTCCGCTCCATGCCGGAAGCGAAAACCGGCCGTGGAGGAACTCCGCCTACAAATCCATCGGTTCGAACGTAAACTCGATTGAACGCAGCTTTTATCTCGTCGAATAGTTTCGCGTATTTTTGTTCATCAGATGTTCTTCCCGTTGCGTGCGCCATCTCGCGCATGAGCGTGACGTCATACGCCCAGTAAGCGGTCGCGATCAGATCCACCGGCGTCACGCCTTCTGGCGCAAGCCAGTCCGCGAACGGAATCCCGTAATTCTTTTGCCAGAGATAATTTGGATTGGCGGCTTGAATCGCAGCGAGATATTTTTCCATCCCGGCCCAATTTTCTTCGATCACTTGCTTGTCGCCTGTCTGAATCCAGGAAGTCCACGGAATCACGACACCCGCGTCGCTCCATCCCGTTCCGTACCCGGGATTGGCGCTCGAAGTACCCGGTGCGAAGATTCCGTACATCGCGGTTCCCACTTGAGTTCCCCGAAGGTCCGCTCCAAATTTTCTGGAGAACGCGGTCAAATCCATGTTGTAAGTGGCGGTGCGCCAGAAGACTTGTGCATCCGCTGACCATCCGAGGCGCTCGTCACGCTGCGGGCAATCGGTAGGCACTCCGATAAAGTTCGAGCGTTGCCCCCACAGGATGTTGCTCCACAACTGATTCAGCATTGCGCTGCCCGTCCTCAATGTCGCGGTGAAAGGCGCGTCTGTATGAAACACGACTGCTTTCAAGTCCTTCAGCTGGGCTCTATTTTTTAGTCCTGAAATTTCAACATAACGAAAACCGTGAAACGTAAACGTCGGCTGATATTCTTCTCTCCCCCTACCGGCGAGAACGAAATGGTCTGTCGCCTTCGCGGTCCGCAAGTTGTCCACATAAAGCGATCCGTCTGGATTCAATATTTCGGCGAACCTTAGCGTGACGTCCATTCCCGCAATGCCTTCAACGCTAATTCGTGGCACGCCGGAAAGATTTTGTCCGAAATCGAAAATGTAAACACCCGGAGCAGGGCTCTTCATCTTCTTGGCTTCTAAAGTAGTCTCCACCCGTATCGGCTGGAAGTATTGCCAAACAATTTTCGGCTCGACGGGCTGAACCACATTCACGGGTTTCCACTGTTTGTCATCGAAACCGGACATGTTCCAATTGGCTTGCGTTTTCCGAGCGTCGTACGTTTCGCCGTCGTAAATTTCCGCGCTTAGGATCGGAGAGATTTCAGCTTTCCATTGCTCATCGGTCAGGATCGTGTCAACCGATCCATCTTTGTATTCGATCCTTAGTTGAGCCCGTAGCGCCGGCGAGGTCTTTCCGTAGTTGTATCCCTGGCGATACCATTGCAGCGGTGTCGTATACCAGCCCGGCGCAAGCAGCGCAGCAATCGCATTCTTCCCTGCCTTCACGTCCGACGTTACGTCGTAGGTTTGATAGATAACACGCTCGCGATAATCGGTCCAACCTGGAGCGAGAATTTGATCTCCCACACTTTGTCCATTTATCCAGAGTTTGTAGGCTCCAAGCGCAGTCGCGTAAATCCGAGCAGAAGCAACAGGATTACGAATTTCGAAGCCCCGCCGAAGCGACTTCACCGCCCCTGTCGGCCAGGGGTTTCCCAATTCGGCTGTCTCAAAACCCGAAACCGGTGGCACGTAACGAATGGCGGGCTTCCACGCTGTGTCATCAAATGAAGAAGATTGCCAATCTCCAGTTGCGTTCAACGCGCCGCGCCAACCGTCCGGCCCCGACTTGAAGACTTGCACGGAACCGTCTTCTGCCTCGAGATAAATCACCGCGCTCATTGGCGCTTGGCTGCTGAGCGCAGAGCGGCCGTTCGAATAGTGCACAATTTTCACCGCGAGTAAGTTCCGGCCCGGCTGGATCGCTTTCGAGATATCGCGGACCGAATATGTTTTCCACGGCATCTGTTTCCATGGTGGCAAAGGTTCCGACTGCAGAATCGATTTTCCGTTAATCCACGCACCCGCCGAGTCCTGCCCCGCCACATACAGCGTCGCGTGTCGCACAGCTTTCGCAATGTTGAAACCGTAGCGAAAGTCGTGCATTGCCGTTTCCGATTCCGCCGGGGCACCAGTATCCGAATTTGTGATCCACTCTGCGCCGGATTCTCTGACGTATCTCAGCTCAGATTCTTCATATCCAATCCACTTTGATTTCCAATTCTCTTGCCGCTGCAATCCGGTTTCCCACCAACTCACATCGCTTGCTGGGTACGCTTGGCCGTCCTTGCCCCACACTTGAACACGCCAGAAATATCGCTTACTAGCCACCAGTACAGGCCCCGCATATGTCGCGCCGATGGAATCTCCGGACTCCACCTTACCGCTATCCCAGACATCTGGTTTGCCAGAGGCAAGAACTTCGGCGCTGAAGGCCACTTGAATTTCGTACGCTGTTTGCCGGGCGCCAGGAGTGGCGTCTTGCAATTTCCAGGACAACACGGGCTTATTCGCGTCCATCCCAAGTGGCGTTGTTAGCGATTCGCACTCAAGATGAACTGGCTTGGATTGCGCCGACAAACTCGCGGGAAGCAAGCCGCACGCAAGGACGCCGAACAGACCACACTTCACAAAACCATAGTTGTGACTTTGCATTGCAGCTCCGTGTTAGTCCACTTAAGTTGAAGCGAGACTCAACCTGCTTCCAGAATGGCGGACTCTACCGACCGTCGTCTGGCGGGGATAATCCATACCATAGCTTTCGAAAATCGACATCGGAAATTCCCAATCGAAAGCATCCGCTCGCACGTGACTCCAATCCGCATCGTGTGTATGCTCTCGGTTCCGAGGCTTGTCATGACCACACGCATTTCGGACAATATTTTCCCAAGACTGGATCAATTTCACATCGAGATTCCATCATGGGGATTCGCGAACACGGGCACTCGTTTCGGGAAATTCATCCAACCCGCCGCGGCCACGACCATCGAGGAAAAATTCAGCGACGCGGGGCAGGTTCATTCTCTAACGCAAGCTTGCCCATCCATCGCGCTGCACGTGCTGTGGGACTTTCCAAAGGGAGCTCAAAGCGTGGGGGAAATCCTGAGATTTTCCGAGAAGAGCGGGGTGCGAATCGGATCCATCAATCCAAACCTCTTCCAGGACCAACAGTATAAATATGGGTCGTTCGGAAATCCCGATCAGGCTGTGCGCAAGCAGGCGTTTGAACACGTCAAGGAAAGCATTGAGATTGCCGGTCTGTTGCGAAGCAGGGATATTTCTCTTTGGTTTGCCGACGGATCAAACTACCCGGGAACGGCCAACATCAGGCTTCGAAAGCAGTGGTTCGAAGAGCAACTCAAAGCTGCTCATTCCTTGCTGGCCGCGGACCAACGCCTGCTTGTTGAATACAAGCCTTTCGAACCGGCGTTTTATCACACCGACATCGCGGACTGGGGGATGGCGACGATTCTTGCACGCTGTGCAGGGCCAAATGCCAAAGTCTTGGTAGATACAGGCCACCACTACGCCGCGCAAAACATCGAGCAGATCGTCGCGTGGTTGCTGTCAGAAGATATGCTCGGAGGATTCCACTTCAATGACCGGCGATATGCCGACGACGACCTGACGCTAGGTTCGATTGACCCTTATCAAGTCTTCCGCATCTTTCACGAAATCCTTTTTTTCGAGTGGGAAATAGGCAAGCGCCCTGATATCGCCTACATGATTGACCAGAGCCACAACCTCAAGGGAAAGATCGAGGCGATGATTCAGACAGTGGCGATGGCCCAGGAGTTGTTTTCGAAAGCAACGCTTGTGAATTACGAAGAGTTGGTTCGTGCACAGCAGAGCTGTGATCTCGTAAAGGCGGAATCGATTTTGCAAAGCGCATTTGCCACCGATGTACGGCCAGCCATTCAGGAATGGCGACAGTCCAAGAACCTGCCGAAGGATCCGCTTGCTGCATTTCGCCAAAGCGGCTATCTGGAACGCGTTACACGTGAACGATCTGCGAGAAACCAACAAAACGCATCCTCCTATGCCTGACGGAACGTCCTCACGGCCTTACTTGGCATTCGATTTCGGCGCGGAAAGCGCTCGAGCCATCGTGGCACGCCTTGACTCTGGCGTGCTTTCGATAAAAGAGATTCGGCGGTTCAAGAACGAGCCCGTGGAATATGGCGGCGGTCTGCATTGGGATGTGGCACGGCTGTGGTACGAGGTCCGCAATACTCTTGCAGGACTGGACGAAGGGCCCCTGGCCAGCATCGGTGTTGACGCGTGGGGCGTAGATTACGCCCTGCTTGGCGAAGAAGGTGATCTGCTCCAGAATCCTTTCCACTATCGCGACAAACGTACGTTGGGAATCATGCAAGAGGTATTCAAACGCGTTCCGAAAGAGCTCATCTACCAAACGACCGGAATTCAGTTCATGCCGATCAACACGCTCTACCAATTGTTCGCTGCGGCGCGGGACACGCCCTTGCTACTGAACGCCGCTCGAAAGCTGATTACTATTCCCGATCTTTTCCATTACTGGCTTACGGGGAATGCCGTGTGTGAGTTTACAAACGCGACTACGACTCAACTAGTCGATCCGCGAACCAGAACATGGGCTAAGCAGTTGATTGCGCTGTTGGGACTTCCGGATCATTTGTGGGGCGAAATCGTCGAGCCTGGAACTGCTGTTGGTAGTCTGCTTCCGGAAATTGCCCGCAATTTTGCGCTTGCTGGCGTGCCGGTAATCGCTCCCGCTTCACACGATACAGGCTCTGCTGTCGCTGCTATTTCCGCGCGAGATGGAGACGCTTTTCTGAGTTCAGGCACATGGTCTCTTCTCGGGACTGAACTAGACGCGCCTCACATAACTGCCGAATCCATGCGCTTGAACTTTACGAATGAGGGCGGCGTAAACGGCACGACTCGTCTTCTGAAAAATGTCATGGGGCTGTGGATGCTTCAGGCTTGCTGTAGATCCTGGGCAGCGCAAGGGCAGCTCTTCGAGCACAGCGAGCTGATGGAACTCGCCGCTCGCGCCGAATCTTTCTCTTCGCTGGTCGATCCGGACCACGAATCATTCCTCAATCCGGCCGACATGCCGAAGTCCATGGATGGGTTTTGCTTGCGTACGCACCAACCTCCGCCCGCAGGCATTCCAGGATACGTGCGGACCGTCCTGGAGAGCTTGGCGTTCAAGTATCGTCTGGTAATTTCAAGTCTCGAGCAACTGACGGGTAGACGCATCGAACGCATCAAGGTAATCGGTGGGGGATCCAAGAACCGATTGCTCAACCAACTGACTGCGGACGCAACGGGCAAGGTCGTCCTGGCGGGACCGACCGAGGCTACGGCGCTAGGCAACGTGGCGATACAGATTCTAGCGACAAATCAGGCTTCGTCATTGGAAGAGGTTCGTGAAATTGTGGCTCGCTCGTTTCCCGTGGAGAAGTTTGAACCGATAGATACAGACAAATGGGAACGACAAGCACAGAGATTTGAACACTATTGCGAGGCCGTGTATGCCTGAACCGAAAAAAACACTCTTTGTCGGGGATTTGTGGGACCCGGCAACCGCGACGAAGTTCGACGGCAATCCCCTGTCCTTATTGCGTTACCGCTCCAATTTACTGGGAGCAGATCTTCGCATCACGAACTTTGGCGGCGGTAACACGAGCTCAAAGATGGAATTCCCCGATCCGTTCACTGGAAGGTCCGTCAAGGTACTCGCCGTGAAAGGCAGCGGAGGAGATTTAGGGTCCATCACCGAAGCGGGCTTTGCTCTTCTTTATCAGGATCGGTTGGAACAACTGCAGGCTCTTTACAAAGGAGAAGCGTTCGAGGACGAGATGGTCACCTACTATCCGCTCGCGGCGTTCGGTGACAATCGCGTTGCCGCATCGATTGACACGCCTCTGCATGCTCTTCTTCCCTTCCCTCATGTGGACCATTTGCACCCCGACTGGGCCATTGCGTTGGCCGCCAGCGCGAACGGCAAACGCAAGCTGGAGCAATTCAACAAAGAATACGGCAGAAAAATCGCGTGGATTCCGTGGCAGCGTCCGGGTTTTGAGCTTGCGTTGATGCTCAAAAGGGCGGTGCAAGAAAATCCTGGAATCGATGGAATCCTTCTCGGCGGGCACGGGCTATTCACTTGGGGAGATACGCAAAGAGATTGCTATCTAAGCAGCATCCACACGATCGATCAGATGGGACAGTTCATCTCCACACACAGGAAGAAACGAAACGTGTCCTTTGGAGGGCTGGAGATTCCGGGCATTCCGGAACGGAAGAAAGTTGTCGCGGAGATTTTGCCCACGCTGCGCGGGGCTGTGTCGTCGAATCGTCGTGTGATTGCACATTATTCCGATCATGAAGATGCACTGACATTCTCAGGTTCGAAATGGTCCCGCGAACTGAGCAAGCTTGGCACGAGTTGCCCGGATCACTTCTTACGTACGCGTGTTTGCCCGCTTTACCTCAACTGGGATCCGGCGCGGGAAGATGTAAACGCGCTGAAAGCGAGCATCCAAAAACAGGTCGTCGAATACAGGGAGGACTACAAAAAATATTACAAAGACTGGGCGTCGCACGAATCGCCGAAGTTGCGTGACTCCAATCCTTCCGTCGTGATTATTCCCGGTCTCGGCCTCGTCGGTTTCGGGAAAAACAAAAAAGAAGCCCGGATTACAACAGAGTTTTTTATCAATGCAATTCACGTGATGGCCGGCGCCAATGCGCTGGAGGATGGAGAGGTCTCGCATCCATTGCCGCAGGCCAGGCGTCCAGAACAGTCACAACAATTTACGCAGTTTCACAACTATGTAGCTCTGCCTCGATCGGAAGCTTTCCGAATTGAATACTGGGCGCTGGAAGAAGCAAAGCTCCAACGCATGCCCGCGGAAGCTGAGTTCGGCCGGCAGGTGGCGCTGGTCATCGGAGGAGCGAGCGGTATTGGGAGAGAAGTTGCCATAGTGCTCGCGCGGCGGGGAGCACACGTGCTTGTCGCGGATTTCGACGAAACGGGCGCAAAGGAAGTGGCCGGACTTGCGGGCTCTGTCAGCAGTGCGGAATTTGTAAGTTCAAGCGGCGCCGATCTGAGTACAGCCGAAAGCCTTTCCGACGCCGTGCGAAAGACGATTCTGGAATTCGGCGGAATCGACATCGTTGTGAACACGGCGGCGATCTATCCAGTAGCGGGGTCGGGTGGAGAGCTTTCGGAGTCACAATGGGGTAAAGCGTTCTCTGTGAATGTGACGGGAAACTATTTACTCACTCGCGCGGCTGAGCAGGTTTTCAGAGAGCAAGCGCTACCCGCCAGTGTCGTGCTGACAAGTTCGGCAAACGCTGTCGTTCCGAAAAAAGGGAGCGAAGCCTACGACACAAGTAAGGCCGCGTTAAGTCACTTGATTCGCGAGTTGGCGATTAAACTTGCACCTCATGTTCGCGTAAATGGCATTGCTCCAGCGACAGTAGTGGCTGGATCATCGATGTTTCCGCGCGACCGCGTGATGCAATCTCTCCAAAAATACGGCATTTCTTTTGCCGATTCGGAGTCTACGGACGAATTGCGAAATAAGCTGGCGGATTTCTACGCGCAGCGCACATTGACCAAGCGGCCGATCTCGCCGGATGCGTGCGCTGCGGCGATTGTCTGGCTGGCGGGAGAGCAGAGTTCCCGGACCACCGGTCACGTCATTCCCGTGGACGGCGGGCTTGCGGACGCCTTTCTGCGTTAGGTGCATCGGAACACGGCAGTAAGTTTTCTAGGAGAATTCTGTGCAACGCATTTGCTTCGTATTGCAGGTGAAAGCTGATCGAATCCAGGAGTACAAGGAGCGCCACAGGTCCGTTTGGGAAGAGATGAAAACCGCGCTCAAGGAAACTGGGTGGAACAACTATTCACTGTTTCTGCGGCCAGATGGGTTGTTAGTGGGATATCTAGAGACGCAGGATTTCGAGCTCGCACGATCTGCAATGGCCCACCGGGAAGTCAACGCGCGGTGGCAGGAGGAAATGGCGGATTTTTTCGTGACTCCCGAAAGTTTATTGCCCGATCAAGCAATGAAGCCACTGGAAGAGGTGTTTCATGTGTGAGTTTTGTTTGAGGTGCTTGTGATTCAGAATCCAGCTCTCGGAGTTTTTTTGCATTGGTTGGGTGGCTTCGCTTCTGCAAGTTTTTATGTCCCGTATCGATCTGTAAGACGCTGGTCATGGGAAACCTATTGGCTTGCGGGAGGCTTCTTCAGTTGGATTATTGCCCCGTGGCTCCTGGGGTTCTTCCTGACGCGAGATTTGTTCAGCGTGCTCTCGGAAACGCCGTCGCGAACAATCTTCTGGGTGATTTTCTTCGGGTTGTTGTGGGGAATAGGTGGGCTCACGTTTGGGCTGACGATGAGATTTCTGGGTCTGTCCCTGGGTATGGCCGTGGTGCTGGGTCTTTGTGCCGTCTTTGGCACTCTGATGCCGCCCATCTTTGCGGGAGTCTTGGTGGGTCAAGTACTCGGAACCACTTCGGGCAGAGTGATCATGACGGGGGTATTTGTCTGCCTACTGGGAATTGTTGCCGCCGGCATTGCGGGCATCCAAAAAGAGAGAACGATGTCGCCGGAGCAAAAGACGGCGGTCATTAAGGAATTCAATCTAAGAAAAGGTCTCGCGGTAGCGATTCTTTCCGGCGTAACAAGCGCATGTTTTGCTTACGGCCTCGCGGCTGGTGCTCCGATCAAAGTAATTACTTTGAATCACGGAACATCGGCGTTATGGCAAGGACTGCCCGTTTTGGTAGTTGTCCTGATCGGCGGCTTCACGACCAATTTCATCTGGTGCGTCATCCTGAACATCAAGAACCGCAGCGGATTTCAGTATTTCACCTCGAAGGCCGAGCGGTCCGCGACCGCCCCGCACGAAGCGACCGTGGAGAGCGCCATCGATGCGCCAAGTCGCGAAATGGTGGAAACAATCCCTGCGTCCGAAGCGGCAGATCCAAAGACTGTTCCGATGATTTCCAATTATCTTCTTTGCGCACTGGCCGGAACAACATGGTATTTTCAATTCTTCTTTTACACGATGGGCGAAACCCAGATGGGCCGCTATGCGTTTTCCAGCTGGACGCTGCACATGGCCAGCATCATTATTTTTAGTACTCTTTGGGGTTTGGGCTTCAAGGAATGGAAAGGTGCAGGCACCCCCGCCATGCGCTTTCTGGTGCTGGCGTTATTTCTGCTTGTCGGGTCCACGGTGATCGTGGGCTACGGAAACATGCTCGGCACACACGACGTACATTAGTGAGAGTGTGAGACTCATTGCATTTTAATCGGTTGGATTGGTAGGGGTAGTGGGATCGAGGTAAAGAAAATGGCTAAACAATCGATGTCGAGGAAGGAAGCGGTAATTTCTTCGCTGACCTCGGCCTGCCAAACCCGGAAGAACGCCTCGCGAAAGCCGATCTTGCTATTCGTATAGCTGGTGTTCATTCGTGCACGGCGACTCACGCAAGCCAGTGCAGCCCGCATCTTAAAGATCGACCAACCAAAGATTTCCCGCCTGCTACACGGGCAGCCTTCAGGTTTCTCCACCGAACGCCTCATGCAATTCCTGACTTTGCTTGGCCGCGAGGTTGAAATCGTCATCGGCCATGGGCTCTTTCTGGCAAATTTGGATGCAGCTCATCTAAATTTTGCGTTTGCCTCGAGGGCAGCTTGCCGCTAACTTCACACTAGAGTTTTCAACGAACTTCAGATCACTACCTTTGGTTGGATGATCTGGCGATTTCGTCTCTCCGTTCTTTCCACGTCGAAAGAACCATACTAGGCAGTGCTGTTCTGTTTGATCCTTCCGGATACCACGTCGTGTCCGCCAGTAAGAAAGGCCTTTGAAGGGCCATCGTGCTGAGTCCTCGATTCTTTTGGGCTCGCAGGCGACAAGTACATGCGCTCCTCAACATGCGCATGGAGATGCGGCGGAGTGTAGATGCACTTACCTCTATTAGAGCGGGCGAAAGAGCAAAGCGCGGCGTTCACTTTCACGCCCAGAAATCTGCTGATCTCGATCGGAGCACCGCATTGCTCCACTTCCGTCGAGCATTCCGCACCGCGAATTCCCCAGCGAGCCTTGGAAATTGGCGAGCAATACCGCTTTCACTTTGACATGACGAAGTGTATCGGCTGCAAGTGTTGCGTTGTCGCTTGTAACGAGCAGAACGGAAATCCCGCGCACATCAATTGGCGGCGCGTCGGTGAAATCGAAGGCGGATGGTACCCGAATACACAGCGCCTACATTTGTCGATGGGTTGTAACCATTGTTTGGAACCGACGTGCCTCACCGGCTGTCCCGTTGATGCTTATTCGAAAGATCCGATTACGGGAGTCGTGATTCTCAACGCCGAAACCTGCATCGGCTGTCAGTACTGCACTTGGAATTGTTCGTACGGCGTACCCCAATACAACGCGGAACGCGGCGTGGTCGGGAAGTGCGACATGTGTCACAACCGGCTGACGGAAGGCCGCGAACCGGCGTGCGTTGGTGCTTGCCCAGAAGGTGCAATTCAAATCGAGATCGTGAACATCGCGGATTGGAAACGCAGTTACGCCGCGACCGCCAATGCTCCGGGACTTCCGACTGCGGACGACAGTCTCTCTTCAACACGAATCACCCTTCCGAAAAATCTTCCTCCGGATACCCGCAAAGTCGACATGAACCGCGTTCGACCAGAGCACCCGCACTGGCCACTTGTCTTCATGACCGTCCTCACGCAACTTTCCGTTGGCGCCTTCGCCGCCATCTGGCTCTTACAAGTGTTTGGTCTCCAGGCCCGCCTCAGAATTGCTGCGCTAGTTTCGCTGACGCTCGGCGGCTTGGCCTTGGGCGCGTCCACGATACACCTTGGCCGTCCAATGTTCGCTTATCGAGCCTTAAAAATGTGGAAGCGCTCGTGGCTCAGCCGCGAAGTGCTCCTCTTCGGCGTGTTCTCGCAGGTCGCGTTTCTTTACGCCGCTTTGCTGTGGTTCGGTCTGCCTATAAGCCGTCTCATCGGCGCAATGACGATCTTGGCGGGAGCCGCCGGAGTTGCAGCGAGCGCTTGTATCTACCTGGTCCGCCCGCGGCCCGCATGGCACAGCAAACATACTTTCGGAGAGTTTTATCTTTCGGGTGCAATCCTCGGCCCGCTGCTCGCTGCAACCATCGGCCTCGGCGCCAAACAATGGCTCCTTACCGCAGCCGTTATTGCGGCAGGCCTTCAACTCCTCAATCTCGCCATCAAATTTTTCTGGCTCGTCAGTTCCGACATCTTTGAACTCAAAGCCAGTGCGCGGCTTCTCTCCGCGCAACTCCGTTCTCTCCTGTTGTTGCGCAGTGCTTTGCTGATATTCGGTGGGATCATCCTGCCGCTTCAGTCGCATGGTGTCGTAGGGCTTGCGGCCGCTCTCGCCCTTGCCTTTTTTGGCGAAATCCTCGGGCGCTATCTGTTCTTCGTCAGCGTCGTGCCCAAAAACATGGCTGCTTCCTATCTTGGTGGTCGCAAGGCGGCTGCATGACGCTCAAGCGCCAGCTCGGTCTCGATATCCTGCGTGAAAAATATTCCTACGCCACCGATCCCGTCATGGGCTTCACTTCTTCGCAAAAGATTCCAGATCACTGGGTCGCGACGACTTGCGGGTATTGCTCCGTAGGATGCGGAATGCTCGTCGGCGTCAAAGGGGGCAAAGCTGTCAGCGTCCGCGGCAATCCCCATCATCCCGTCAACCACGGCATGCTCTGCCCAAAGGGGCTCTCCGAGCACCACACGATCGAAGCTGAGACACGCGCGCAGTTTCCCCTCCTTCGCAAAAACGGAAAGCTCGCCCGCGTCGGTTGGGACGAAGCGCTCGACACGCTCGTTGTGAAATTCCGCGCCATCCAGGAAAAATATGGCCCCGAATCGCTCGGTGTCCTCAGCACCGGGCAACTCGTCACCGAAGAGTTCTACGCGCTTGGCAAACTAATCCAGCTCGGCTTCGGCACGAAGAACTTCGATGGCAACACAACACTCTGTATGGCCAGCGCCGTCTCCGGCTACAAGCGCTCTTTCGGTAGCGACGGCCCTCCGGGCGCCTACGAAGATCTCGAAAAGGCCGACGTCATTCTCCTGCTCGGCGCCAACGTGGCCGACAATCACCCGATTCTTTGCCAGCGCCTCGAAGCCAACAAATCCAAGGTGCTCATCGTGGCCGATCCACGCGTGACGAAAACCGTGATGATGGCTGATATCTACCTGCCCCTTAAGCCGCGCTCGGACATCGCGCTTCTCAACGGCATTCTCCACATCTTGTTCGCCAAGAATCTTGTTGACCGCGAATACAGCGCCCAACACACGACTGGTATCGCGGCACTCGAAGAGTCCGTTCAAAAATACACGCCCGAATACGTCTCCCTAATCACCGGACTTCCTCAGGAAACGATCGTTAAAGTCGCTCTTCATTACGGCCAGGCCGAAGCGCCTTTCATCGGCTGGACCATGGGCGTCAATCACAGCACCAAGGGCACGGAAACCGTCAACGCTATTAACAATCTCGCGCTCGTCACCGGAAAAATCGGCAAGCCGGGCGCTTCTCCCTTCTCCATCACCGGTCAATGTAACGCCATGGGCACTCGCGAAGCGGGTTTTACGTCCAGCCTGCCTGGCTATCGCAAATTCGAAAGTGCCTCCGATCGCATGGAACTTGCGCAACTTTGGAACATCTCGCCCGACCGCATCCCGACTTCCCGCGGCCTGGCTTATCCCGACATCGTCGAAGCCGCCCTCGCCAAGAAAATTCGGGCTCTTTGGATCATCGCAACCAATCCAATTGTCTCTTTTCCCAACCTCGGTGTCCTCCAACAAAGCCTTGAAGCACTCGACTTCTTCGTCGTACAGGACGGCTTCCATCCCACACCCACTTCCGAACTCGCCGATCTTGTCCTGCCCGCCGCCATCTGGGGAGAAAAGGAAGGCACGTACACCAATTCCGAACGCCGCGTAAGCAAGGTAAACGTCGCTGTCGCTCCCCCCGCTGAAGCCCGTTCCGACTTCGACATCTTCCTCACCGTCGCAGAGAAACTCGGCTGTCGTGAGGAGCTTTTCCCCAACTGGCGGGGCCCACAAGACGCCTTCGCCGAATGGAAGCGGGTGTCTGCCGGCCGCCTCTGCGACTACTCGGGTTTGGACTACCCGCTCCTTGAAACGCACGGCGGCATTCAATGGCCATTTCCCGCCGGCACTACTGATTTCGCAACCAGCCGCCTATATGTTGACGGCAATTTTCCCACCGACGACGGCAAAGCGCGCCTTATCCCAATCGAATGGGAACCATTTCCCGAACAGCCTACCGAAGACTATCCCTTCATTCTGAATACTGGCCGTACCGTCGAGCACTGGCACACACGCACCAAGACTGCACAAGTCGCCATCCTGCAGCACCTCTCTCCAAATGCCTGGCTCGAAATGAATCCACGCGACGCGCAAGCGCTCAAGCTTTTGCCGCACGCTCACGTTGACATCGTCTCTCGTCGCGGCCGCACCAGTGGCGTCGAACTTCGCATTACGGAAATGATTGCTCCCGGCCAGGTTTTCATGCCGTTCCACTTCGCCGAAACCAACATCAACGAAGTCACGCAGAGCGCTTTCGATCCATTTTCCCGCGAACCAAATTATAAACAGTGCGCCGTCCGCATTGAAATGACGCCTCCGTCCGCCGCCAAGCCCGCGCGCCGGAGTTTCTTTCGTAGGGAATCCACCGCCAAACAGGAGCAACGCGCGTGAACAGACTCGTCGTCATCGGGAATGGAATGGCCGGCGTCGCCTGCGTCGAGCAAATCCTCAAGCACGCCCCGAAGTTCGACATCATCGTCTTCGGCGAAGAAACCCACGTCAACTACAACCGAATTCTTCTTTCCTCCGTCCTTGCTGGCGAAAAATCTTCCGACGACATCGTTCTCAATTCCCTCGATTGGTACGAGAAAAATCAGATTCAGCTTCGACTTGGCGTTCGCATCACGGAAATCGATCCGGTAGCCAAAAGCGTCACTGGCGACGACGGTTCCGTCACCGCCTTTGACAAATTGCTCATCGCCACGGGCAGCAATCCGCTCATCCCGCCGATGGAAGGCACCAAAAAAGAGGGCGTCTATGTTTTTCGTAATCTCGATGACACGCGCGCTTTGCTCGAGCGCGCTGGGAAAGGCGTCAAAGCCGTCGTCATTGGTGGCGGCCTCCTCGGCCTCGAAGCCGCGCGCGGTCTGCAAGTGCAAGGCAGCGACGTCACCGTCGTTCACCTGATGGATACGCTTATGGAACGTCAGCTCGACCTCACTGGCGGCGGTTACCTGAAGTCGAAAATGGAGTGTCTCGGCGTAAAAGTCCTCCTTGAGCGGAGCACAACCGCGATCCTCGGCAATGGAAAAGTCAGCGGCCTCGCCTTCAAAGACGGCACCAGCATCGCAGCAGATCTCGTAGTCATCGCCGCGGGCATCCGTCCCAACGTTGAACTCGCGCGTAAAGCTGGGCTGCAAGTTAATCGCGGCATCGTCGTCAACGATTTTATGGAAACGTCGCATCCAGACATTTTCGCCGTCGGCGAATGCGTCGAGCATAACGGTACGTGCTACGGCCTCGTCGCGCCGCTTCTCGAACAAGGAAAAATCCTCGCCGCCACCATCACCGGCAACAAAGGCCCGCGCTTCGAAGGTTCTGTGCCCGCGGCAAAACTAAAAATTATGGGCGTCGACGTCTTCTCCGCCGGGGACTTTTCCGACAAGGCGCCCGGTACCGACCTCGTCCGCTACGAAGACCCGGCGCTTGGCGTTTACAAAAAGCTGGCGCTCCGCGATGGCAAATTGTGCGGCGCCATTCTCGTCGGTGATACGGCCGACAGCCATCGCTACATGGACTGGCTCCGCTCGCGCGAAGATCTCACACCACATCGCCGGCAGCTTCTTTTTCCCGCTCCATCCGGAGATGCGGGCCTTGACGTCGCCTCCATGCCTGACACCAAAGTCATCTGCGGCTGCATCGGCGTCACCAAGGGCACGATCATTGACGCCATTCACTCCAAAGGCGTCAACACGCTCGCCCAACTGAAAGAATGCACGCGCGCCTCCACTGGCTGCGGCAGTTGCACCGAACACTGTCAGCAACTCCTTAAAGCCGTCGTCCCTGAATTTCAGGAAGAAGCAGAGCGCATTCTCTGCAAATGCCTCTCGTACAGCGAAGAAAAGCTTCGCGACATCGTTCGCGGCCAGCGCATCTTTTCCGTCCAGCAGGTCCTTGATATTTATGGCAACAGCCTCGGTTGCGAAATCTGCAAACCTGCGCTGAGTTACATGATGGATGTCGTCTGGTGCGGCGACCACGACGAAGACCGATCCGCGCGCTATATCAATGACCGCGTTCACGCCAATATTCAAAAGGACGGCACGTTCTCCGTTGTGCCGCGCATGCGCGGTGGCGTCACCTCCGCCAAGGAGCTCCGCCGCATCGCTGACGTCGCCGAAAAATACAAAGTGCCGATGGTTAAAGTCACCGGCAGCCAGCGCATAGATCTCCTCGGCGTGAAAAAATCCGACTTGCCCAAAATTTGGGCCGACCTCGGTATGCCGAGCGGACAGGCTTACACCAAAGGCGTTCGCATGGTGAAGACCTGCGTTGGCACGGACTTCTGCCGCTTCGGTGTGCAGGACTCCACCAAAGCCGGCATCGAGCTCGAACGCCGCCTCGAGCATCTCTATACTCCCGCCAAAGTAAAGATGGGCGCTGTCGGTTGTCCGCGGAATTGCGCCGAAGCCACTGTGAAAGACATCGGCCTTGTCGGCCAGGAAGGAGCGTGGCAAGTCGTCGTTGGTGGGGCAGCCGGAAAAAAAGTTCGCAAAGCCGATTTGCTCATCACTGTTGAGTCCACCGAAGAAGCTCTGCAGGCCGCAACGCTCTTTTTCCAGTACTATCGCGAGAACGCGAACTTCCTCGAACGTACCTACGACTTCGTCGAGCGCATCGGCATTGAAAAAGTCCGTCGAGAAACCGTCTACGCTCCCCTCGCCGTTCAGCAAGGCCTGCGCGAGCGCCTCCGCAAATCAAAACGCCTTGCACGTGACGCCTGGCTCGAAGGTGATGAACCGCGTCATCCGACTCAGTTTGTGCAAATCGAATCGATCGAGAAGGTATTCCAATGAACCAAAGCGAACCGCTCACAAACCGCTGGGTCCGCATCGCGGGTACAGATGCCATTCCGCTTCGCGAAGGCCGCGCCGTCCAAATCGCCGGTCACGAAATCGCTGTCTTCAATCTCGGAGACCGCTTTCTCGCTGTCGAAAACAAATGCCCGCATCGCGGCGGCCCTCTCGCTGACGGCATCATCTCCGGCAGCAACGTTGTTTGTCCTCTCCACGCCTGGAAGATAGATCTCGCCTCCGGCGAAGTCCTCAATCAAGCTGCGACTCCACAGTGCATAAAAACCTTCGCCACCCGCGTCGAAGATGGCGTCCTCTTGCTCGAAATTCCCGTCGTCGCCACAGCGACAACACATCTTTCGCCGGATTGTCTGGTGTCGATTTCCCACGGGTCCTATCTCACGCGAACTGCTTCCAGAGAGGTCTAACATGAACACGAAAGGCTTTTTCAAATCAGGCCACTTCCCCACGCTCATGGCTGCGTTCTTGTATTTCGACGTCAGCTTCATGGTGTGGGTACTCCTCGGTCCGCTCGCCCCTTTCCTTGGCGAGGAGATGCATCTCAGCGCCACGCAAAAAGGATTGCTCACCGCAATTCCTCTGCTCGGTGGCTCGCTCTTTCGTCCCATTCTCGGCGTGCTTGGAGATCGCATCGGCGGCCGCAACACCGGGCTGCTCGGTCTCTGCCTCACGCTCGTTCCACTTTTTCTCGGTTGGCGCTTCGCTCACACACCCGGTCAATTTTTCTTTCTTGGATTCCTGCTCGGCATCGGCGGCGCGAGTTTTGCCGTAGCTCTCCCGCTTGCGGGTAAATGGTATCCGCCCGAATACCAGGGCCTCGTCATGGGCATCGCCGGCGCAGGAAATTCCGGTACGCTCCTCGCCACGCTCTTCGCCCCACGCCTCGCGCAAAAATTCGGCTACGCCAACACCTTCGCCCTCGCGATGCTTCCGGTCCTGCTCGTCATTCTTCTCTTCGCATTCCTTGCCAAAGATAGTCCGCGTCAGGGCAAACCGCTCGCTTGGAGCGACGTCACTTCAGTCCTCAAAGAATCGGACACCGCTTGGTTCTGCTTTTTCTACTGCTTCACGTTCGGCGGTTTCGTTGGCTTCGCAAGCTTCCTCACCGTTTTCTTCCATGACCAATACGGCCTCGCTAAAGTTCGCGCCGGCGATTTCACCACGATCGTCGTGCTAGCCGGAAGTTTCCTGCGACCGGTCGGCGGTTGGCTTTCGGACAAAATTGGCGGTTACCGTTTGTTACTCGTTCTTCTTTGCTCGCTTTCCGTTCTGCTCTTTTCCGTTGGCACGCTGCCAGCGCTGACAACAGAGGTCGTGCTTCTATTCTTCACCATGGGCATGCTCGGTATGGGCAATGGCGCTGTCTTCCAACTTGTTCCGCAACGGTTCCCGGAACGCATCGGCGTACTGACGGGCCTCGTCGGCGCAGCCGGCGGCTTCGGCGGATTCCTGCTTCCCTCGCTTCTCGGGACGATCAAAGACCGCACCGGCCAATATTCCTGGGGACTCTATCTCTGCGCCGCTGCGTTTTTTGTAGCTGCCGTAACGCTCCTGCAACTCGGCACGCAATGGCATCTCCGTTGGCACCGGGCATCCGTCAATCGTGCCGGCATTTTCTCGTACGCAAAAAGTTTCCGGGCTCCTGAACCAGAGGTCGTCGAATAGGTCGTGCGCTCCTCGGCGCCAACTTTTCGCAGCAAGGAGAATTTAAGATGACATACGCAAAACTCGCTCGAAGTGTTTTTCTCGCACTCTTATTTGTGTCGCCCGTCTCCATTCGCGCGCAACAACTCGTGGCCGTCGCGGACGCAAATTCCTCCGACACGTCTGCGCCGAAACCCGCATCGAGCCCCATGCCTGCGCCGCCCGCGTCCACGCAGCACAAACTTGGTCCGCTTGACCTCGCCGTCAACTGGCGTTTCCGCACGGAAGCCTGGGATTGGTTTGAAGCTCCCACTCCCGCGCAAAACGCTTACGCTTTCGAACACTCCCTCCTCCGCATTGGCCTCGGTCAAAAATCCGAGCGCTTTGAATGGTTCGTGGAAGGCGCACAGGACGCCATTCTCGATCTTCCCACCGGCGCTGTACTCCCCGGTCGCCCGGGCCAGCTCGGCCTCGGTGGCACGTACTTCGCAGCCAACGGCAACGGCCAAAACAACGCCAATGGGTTCGTCCGCCAGGTTTATGTTTCCTTCACGCTCCCCGCCGACACGAAACTGAAGCTTGGCCGTTTCACGTTTCTTGATGGCGCCGAAGTTACGCCCAAAGACAAATCGCTCGCGACGCTCGTCAACACCCGCATCACCCAGCGCCTCATCGGTGACTTTGGCTTTTCCGCCGTCGGCCGCAGCTACGACGGTGCGCAACTCGTCTTCAACACTCACGCCGGCAATTTTACTTTCCTCGGCGCACGTCCCACGCGCGGCGTCTATCAAATTGACGCCATGGGAGAACTCAACATCGACCTCTTCTACGGCGCATACACCATCCCCGTAAATCTCGCCAAATCCTCGGGCGAATTTCGCCTCTTCAGCCTTGGTTACGTGGACGAGCGTTCTTCCGTTCTCAAAACTGATAACCGCAGCGCTGCGCTTCGTTCCGCGGACCACAATCACATTCGCATCGGCACCTACGGTGCCGACTACGTTCACCTCTTCCGCACGCAAAATCACGGCGCGTTCGATGTCCTCTTTTGGGGTGCTGTTCAGAACGGGAGTTGGGGTTTTCTCACGCAGCGCGCCGGCTCCCTTGTCGCCGAGGCTGGCTGGCAACCTGTTGTTCCTAAGCTCAATCCATGGTTCCGCGTCGGTTATTCCCTTGGCAGTGGCGACAACAATCCCACCGACGGCCGCCACGGCACTTTCTTCCAGGTGCTTCCAACACCCCGTCCCTACGCCCGCTTTCCGTTCTACAATATGATGAACAATGAAGATTTCTTCGGATCGGCAACGTTCCGTCTGCCGCGTTCGTTTGTCATCAAAAGCGAATTACATGCCCTGCGCCTCGCCAATGCGAACGATCTTTGGTACAGCGGCGGCGGTGCGTTTCAGCCGCACACCTTCGGTTACACCGGCCGAGCCAGCGCCGGCAATCGCTCCCTCGCCAATGTTTGGGACGTCAGCATGGATGTTCCGTTGCGCTACGGCTTTTCACTTACAACGTATTACGCGCATGCTTGGGGCAAGGATCTCGTCCAAAGCATCTATCCGGCCGGTCCCAACGCACAATTCGGCTACGTCGAAACCAATTTTCATTTTTGACAATTTCTTCGGGGAAAATTTGAAAACGCAGAGAAGGACGAATGCCTCCAGCCAGTTTTAATGAGTTGCGTGTGTTGGCTCTAGAAAGCCGCCATGCCAAGGAAATCTCGAAGCTCATCGCCTCCTACGGAGGCCGGCCCACCGTCGCGCCCGCGATGCGCGAAGTTTCCATCGATTCTCCCGAAGCGCTCGCCTTTGCCCAGGCGCTCATCGAAGGCAAATTCGACATGGTGATTTTTCTCACCGGCGCGGGTACGCGCGCTATCGTCACTGCCGTTGAAGGCACCTACTCGCGCGAACAGCTCACCGAAGCGCTAGAGCGTGTCGTGGTCGTCGCGCGTGGCGCAAAGCCAGTTTCCGCACTCCGCGAACTCGGCGTCCGCCCCTCACTCATCGCACCGGAACCCAATACCTGGCGCGAAGTTCTGCGCGTCCTCGACGACGAAATCGCCGAATCCCATCCCATCAAGGATCTCCAAATCGCCGTGCAGGAATACGGCGTCCCCGCGCCGGAGCTTCTCGCCGGACTCCGCGAGCGCGGCGCCCACGTCACCACCGTTCCCGTCTATCAATGGTCGCTGCCGGAAGACGTCGAACCGCTTCGCCATGCCGCTCGCTCCATCGCCGCCGGCGAATTTGACGTAGTGCTTCTTACCTCCGCCGTCCAGATCACTCACCTCTTCCAAATCGCCGCCGACTTAGAAATCCAGGACGAAGTTCGCCGCGGTCTCGAGCGTCTCGTCGTCGCCTCCATCGGCCCATCCACTTCCGAGTGCATCCGCGCGCTCGGCCTCCAGCCGGACATGGAAGCTTCCCATCCGCGGATGGGTTTTCTCGTCAAGGAAGCCGCGGAACGCTCTACCGAACTTCTCGAGCAAAAACACAGGGATCCTGCACTCAGCATCCTTCACGAAATCGGCAGCCGCATGGCCGCCGCCAGTCCGCTCCGCGAAGTCCTTGACCGTATCATTGACTTCGCCGCCTCCGTCGCCCGTTTCGATTCCTGCTTTATCTTCGTACTGGAAGACGATGAACTTGTCCTCCGCGCATCCAAAAATCCTCATCCTGCCGAAATCGGCCACGTCAGCTTGGGTCTCGGCGAAGGCATCACGGGATGGGTCGCCGAACATCATCAACCTGTCGCCATTGGTCGCAACGCGTTCCAAGATCCGCGCTTCCAGTTTTTCAACGAACTTCCAGAAGACCGCTACGAATCCTTCCTCTCCGTTCCACTCTTGAGTCGGGGCCGCCCTGTGGGCGTGATAAACCTCCAGAACCGCGAACCGCACACTTACAGCAAGCTCGAAATCCGTCTCATCTCTACCATCGGCTTTCTCGTCGGCGCCGAAATCGAATTAGCTCGGTTAGAGGATAAGAGCTCAGAACTTACTGAAGAGCTAGAAACGCGCAAGGTCGTGGAGCGCGCAAAAGGAATCTTGCAACGCGAATCCCATCTTAGCGAAGAAGAAGCCTACCTGACGCTGCGCCGCCAAAGCCGTCAGCAGCGCAAAACCATGAAAGAAGTCGCTGAACTCATCGTTGGCGAGGACGCAGAACACTACCAGAAGAGACGTAACGTCTCCTGAAAAATATATGTAATGCGGCCCTTGCCGGCTAATCGGTGGGAGTTTGGACGGACAACGCCGCTGGTTCGAGGTCCATCGAGAACGTGATCGCTTCGAAGGCTCGCGGACAGTCACCGCTTTCAGACGCATACCGGGCGGCCACGGCGCCAACGATTAGAACAACCGGAGCCGCATAGCGCCGACTCTCACCCAGATTCGCTAGTCTTGCAAAGTGAACCTGTTGCTGAGCCGTAGTGGCCCGCGAAACAATTAGGCACGGCGTCTCTGGTTCGAGTCCTTCAGCGCATAGCCGAGCCGCCAAACCTTCGTGGTCCGCACCTGGCATATAAATGAGTGCCGTTGTATCTTCTGAAAGTGCACCCTTCCAGTCGGACGAGTCTTTTCCCGCGCACTGGTGGTTGCTCAGGAAAACCAACTTGGAAGCCAGTCGACGGTCCGTCAGCGGAATCCCCGCTCGCGCCGCAGCGCCAAACGCGGCGGTAATTCCCGGGACTACCTCGTACTGCACTCCCGCCTGCCGCAGTGCTTCCATCTCTTCGCCCGCGCGCCCAAAAATGAGTGGGTCGCCCGATTTCAGCCGCACTACGTTCCAACCTTCCTTCGCGGCATTGATCATCAGCGAATGAATCTGATGCTGTGCAATACGAGCGTAGCCGCAACGCTTTCCAACATTCTCTACGTGAACCCTTTCGGGTATCAGTTCCAGGATTTCACGAGAAACCAGGTCGTCGTGGAAAATTACGTCGGCAGTCTGCAACAAGCGCGTCGCTTCCACGGTGAGAAGCCCAGGATCCCCCGGGCCAGCTCCTACCAGATAAACCTTTCCTTTGGCCATAGCGTCCGTTTGGCGTAACGCAACCCGGCACCGCCGCTAGATTCCATCAGGCATGCCGAGACACGATCCTTGACCTGATGCTAGCATCCCTCCACACGCAGCATGCCGTGAAAGAAACTATGCAATGTATTGAAGGTGTTGATGTAAGGCGGACCGCTGCGGGACTTTATCACTTGTGCTTTTTCTTCGTCGCTTTCGTGGCGCGTCTATGAAGAAATGTCCGGAAGGATTCTTCGCTGGCCATGGAATGCAGTTTGATCTTCCTGTCAGAAGCGTCCTCGGAAGTGACGTATAGCGTTCTGCGAGACTTACCGAGTTCCTTCAACCAAGCTGCGTATTCGGGCCTAAATTCTTTTTCGAGTTTTTTTCGCAGCCGCTGCGCGAGAGCGGGACTCTCGCCGCCGGTCGAAACGGCAATCTGCAGCGCGCCGCGCCTCACCACGGCAGGATAGTAAAAATCACACAGTTCGGGCACATCCACTACGTTGCACAACACTCCTCGCCGCTTCGCCAAGCGAAAAATTCTCTTGTGCAACCCGCTCGAAGAGGTCGCGGCAACAATCAGAAGACATCCGGTCAGATCGGAATCTCGAAATTGGCGCTGCGACCAACGAACTTGCCTGCCCCGAGCCCATTCCTGGACTCGTTGTGTCGCCTCCGGTGCAATCACATGCACGTCGGCGCCAGTCTCTAGCAACCCGGCAATTTTGCCTTGCCCGACTGCGCCAGCGCCTACCACAAGACATTTGCACTTCTTCAATTTCAGAAACAGCGGGAAAAGTGCGGCCACCCCGTTACAGTCGCCTTTCGAACAACCTTCGATCGTGACTCAAACCTACCACACACCGCTCTTGTAACTTAGGGCCTTATATCTAAGTCGGTTGTTCGGGGACAACACACCCAGCCTCGGCCCTAAGACGCTTCTGAGAAATGGGTATCGAATCATCCAAAATTGCGGTGTCCGGTTGCGCACCGCCTCCCTTTTTCAATTGGAGCCTAATGGAGCCGAGCACTGGTGCTTCACACGGTCATCCGAAGTACCGTTGGGTAGACAAACTGACCGAGCTCCGCTATCGCGGAACGCGAGGTCAACTTGCATTATTGAATCTCATCCATTTTGACTTCATTTACAAACACTTTCGTGTTCGATGCCGGTTGGCGTAGGAACAACCAGAGTTCTAATTTCTCAATAGGGCCGGAAAAGCTGTAGTTCGCACTTCGATTTCCAGTTGCTCCACCAACAACGCTGAAGCTGAGATTCAAGGTATGACTCGCTTGATCGATAGAGTACAGAAAGTGCGCAAGGTGTCCAGGATTATAAAGACCTAGCGCAGTCACTGGGAAATCTGTCCTATCAAAAGCAGCAAGATTGTCGATGGCACTTGGATTGAGCAGTGTCCCAATATCACCGCCCCCGAATGGGCTCGCGCTAAGTTCGCCGCCGCCGACAAATCCGGCAGCGGACCCTCTCGTTGCTCGGATTCCAAAGCTTACCTTCCCCGGTCCGAGAAGTTGCACACTAAACTGACCATTCATCTGGACAGCGGGGCTCGTCGTGAACGGCTCTGAACTTGCGAGCAGAAATTGGTGCAACAGGTCAGGATCTGCCAAGAAAGCAGGCTTCGGCACAGTGAGCACCCAGTTTCCACCGCCGGGATTCGATGCTACTACCGAGATAAGCGGCTGCTGTGTTAGCCAAATGAATTGGTCGCCTGGTGGACTTGGGGTGGGAAATTGCTGGGGCGCACCAACACTTTGAGCGTTGAAGTTTGAATTCATCCTCGGGATGGTGGTGATCGGGGCCGGGCAGCCCCACATAATTAATGCCATACAGGTTGCTGCGCAGAATGCACTCCTGCGAGCTCGGTATGCGGGCTCTAAGTCTATTATGGGTGGAGGGATTGCCATAGTCTATATCGTATCGTAAGAGTAAAATACTTCGCTATCTAATACAGCTTTTGACTTTTTCACAGGAAGATGACCTCCGATAAGATACAGAACCAGAGTGTTACTGTCTGTTCCATACTGCACACTGTTGTCTATGATCACCGGCACCCCCCGAACGATCAGCAAACACTCGGCGACATAGCGCTATTAATTTGGCCGTTTACATCCACGCTTCCCGAGGCGTTTCTCTGAGCTAGCCGTTTTCGACGCGCGCTTTTATATCGGAGTACGCTGCGTCGATGAGCCTGGTTAGTGCTGCGGCGTTCGTGGCCGTTCCCGCTCTCAGCTTCACATGGCGCATGAACTTGCCGGTGCCTTGCAACAAGCGGGCCGGATCGGGCAGCGCTGCGCCGTGAAAGAAACCCACGTTAACGTGCGAAGTGAAGACATTGACGTAGCCGAAGGGCGCATCTCCCAAACATGCAGTCGGACAGCCGTCATGCAAGAGCTCCCGGACTTCGTCCCCGCATTTTCGCATCACGCCAAACCAGTGATGCGCGATGGCTCCCAATTCACCTGCATGCTCTCTCATCCACGCATCGATGGCGGGAGCCCGCTCGACAGCGCCGTTGAATCGCAGCAATTCCGTTCTCATCGTCGCGACTTTGGAATCAGCGGGGGTGTTCTCTCATGGCGTTTTGAGAGGTACCTGCTGGTTCCAGGGCGCCACACTTTCCTCATACTCCATGGGATCGCCGAAACCTTCGGCTTGGACGCCGAGTTGGCGAAGAGCGTCCAAGGCCATCAATCGGCGATGCGCGTTGAAAGTCATGATATGGGCGAAGACGCCGCCGAACGTGAAGGTCTCAGCGGGTTCGCACAGAGCGTCGACGAACGTATCATCCCAGGCGGAGCGGTTCCGGATGTCACTGAAAATACGATGCAGTTCGGCATCGGTCTTTTCGAGCCTTTGCAGCATCGATTGCGGGGAGCGCTGCGATTTGGAAGGGCCGTTCCTATCCATATCGGCTCCGGACAGCGCGGCGGTCCAGACCTCTTTCGTGAAGACAATGTTTTCTAACAGCTGCCTCAGAGTCTTATTCGACTCCCGCCAGGGCAGCACCTCTACGACCGTGGTCAGCGGCCGATCCAATTGTTCCTCTGTCAAAGTACCCGCGTATTCCAACAAACGCCGCGTGTGCCAAGAGTCGTTGCCTGCAAAACGATCGAACAAGTCCATGTCTCTTCCTCCTTTTGTTGAGGA
>DATMPA010000043.1:0-89170 GCA_035567915.1 Candidatus Sulfotelmatobacter sp.
TAGCTCCAGAATTCTCGGCAGCACCGCGGATGTTGAATGCGCATAACTGCTGGGGCTGCGGCCTTCTAGCGAAGAGGGGTTTTGCAATCGTTCCGCGCCGGAATGCTTCCAGTCGGCATTGCCCTCATTCGCCTACCGCACGCATCTGTGCTAGTATGAAACTCGCATGAGCGCCCTGCTTCTTACGGGCGGTTTTGCCAGGAAAAACTGCTACCGCAGACAATCCAGGCGAACAGTGCGCTGTATGCAAACCTTGCAAACGCCTTATTTGCTCGGTTTACGCCAAGTTGTTGATTCCACGGTTGGGGACGTAGTTCAGTTGGTTAGAACGCTGCCCTGTCACGGCAGAGGTCGCGAGTTCGAGTCTCGTCGTCCCCGCCATTCTTTCGAACACTCTTGGCGCTCCCAAGGCAATAGCGCGGCGCTCATCCCGCGAATCATCAGTTCAGCTAGACCATGGGTTGACTACCGGAATCGAAAGATCCTCAAAATGCGATGTGTTTCGTGTGGCGAGCTTCGCGTGAGAAGCAAGCACGATGCCGGCAATCATTGTGTCGCGCAGTTCACCCGGACGTCCCTTTTTATGACGCACAGCCATCAGATCCCCAGCTTGTTGCGCCGCAGCTGTATCAAAAGGAGCCACTCGACTCTCGATCTTCTCAACAAGGACTCTCTCGAACGCCTGAAGCAAGGCTGAGCGTCGCTTCCCAATCGGCAGAATCTGCAATCCGTAACGAATTTCAAGGATCGTTATGGAAGTTGTCCAAATGGATGTGCGAGGTTGCTTGTCGAGCCATTCGACAACACTCCTGTCGGGCGGATGCCGCATGAGCGCAGAGAGAACGTTGGTATCGAGAACGATCATCGATCAAAGCGCGCAGGTTTAGTCTGGTATCCACGGAGTTCAGGGATGTCTTCTTCGAGTCCAACCTTGGCGAACAGCGAGGCGATCTCCGTGCCAAGACCTCCTGCAGCAGCATCTGCTTCATTTACAGCATTTCGGAGAATGTCCCGGACTTCTTCCTCCATGCTCCGTCCATGCCGCGCTGCACGCCGCTGCAGCCGTACCTTGACGTCTTTCTCGATATTTCGTACGACAAACTGGGCCACGTCGCCTCCTTTCCCTACGATATCATGATATCATCCTTTGTCAGCACCTGAAAAGCATTCTGAGTCTCATGATTCCTAACGAACCATCTGGGTTGACCACGGCATTTTCTCGCCGGATGATGCTACGATCTGAATAATGCGACACGTCACCATTGCGCTTCCTGACGAACTCTCGGCGGCCCTCGCTGCTCCCGGTCAAGATTTGTCCCGAGCGGCCTTCGAGGCTCTGGCCCTAGCAGCCTACCGCGAACGCAGATTTCGGCTGCCCAATTTCGCCAGTTGCTTGGTTACGAGACCCGGATGGAAGTCGACGCCTTTCTGAAGAACCATGGCGTCGAACTGGAATACACACTGGAAGACATTGAGCGTGACCGCGAAACACACCGACAACTCGGCTTGTAGATGCAACCGATCGTAGCTGACACGACTCCCCTGAACTACCTCGTACTCGTTCAAGCAGCCGAGATTCTTCCAAACCTATATCGAACGGTTTTGATCCCTCCCGCTGTGAAGGCCGAGCTGGCTCATGCAAACACGCCCGCGATTGTGCGCGCGTGGATTTCGCAGCCTCCCTAGCCCGGCATCGTGGATTGAAGGCGGTCCGCACGCTCGCAGCGTTGGACCTTGCAACAGCTCATGGACTCGTTGATTTGCAAACCATGTTCGAACGGCTACGCGCGACTACGTTCCGGTCACCGGTTCGCCTCATGGTGAGCATGCTAGAGCAGGATGCCGAACGCAAGAAATGTAGAGAAAGTCGACAGTAACGGAGTAAATACGATCTGGGTACAATAAGGGGACGATAAGAAGTGACATCCGGTACGATGTGTTACCTATGTCTCAGGCCGCTCATTCAAACACGTACAGAATAGGCTCCATCCCTGCGGGGGCAAAAAAGGACCAAAATGCATAGGCTCCTGGGCCCTGCGCTGTTCATTTGGGTCTATATTTCGTGACGAAGAGCCTCACGACAGCTGTCTGCGCAGATCGCTTTTCGGATCCCCTGGCCATACACGCACTTGTCTGCCTGAGAGAAATCGTTGAACTACCTTACTGGCACTGCTTCCAGAGGGCGGACATCGCGTTCAACCTTATCAGCAATCTCATCTTCGGCGACTTCCAGGTCATAGCGCGTTTGGAGATTCATCCAGAACGTCGCACTATTGTTGAAGTAGCGCGCGAAACGCAGGGCTGTGTCAGCAGTAATTGCGCGTTTCTCGTTGACGATATCGGCGATCCGCGTCACAGGGACGCGCAAGTCCATAGCAACTCTGTTCATACTTAGTCGCAGAGGGAGCATAAACTCTTCTCGGAGAATTTCTCCTGGATGCACCGGCTTAAGTTTCTTCGTCATCCTGCTGTCTCCTAGTGATAATCCACGATTTCAACTTCGTAGGCATGCCCATCGCGCCATTCAAAACAGACGCGCCATTGGTCATTGACGCGAATGCTGTACTGCCCTTTCCGGTCTCCTCTCAGGCGCTCTAGCCTGTTTCCTGGCAGCGTTGAGAGCGTCCGGATGTCCTGCGCCGCATCTAGCATGTCCAGCTTCCTAAGAGCCTGACGCTCGATAGCTTTGAACCGGCGGACAGACTCTCGATGAAATAGGCGCCCGGTATCGGCGCAGCGGAAGGACTGAATCACAATCGGACACTATACTGCGTCGCGTTAAATGTCAAGTAGTACGGGACCCACAGCATTTGAGCGTAGCTCAGAGCGGCCAAGTCGCCGCTAAATATGCCTTGACACGTATATGCTCTGTGGAGTATATTCAGAACATGGAATCGTTCGAAATCATTGCGGAGCCGAACCGCCGCGCGATATTGGGCATCTTAGCTTCGTCACAACAGTCGGTGGGAGAGATCGAGCGCCAGCTTCGTATGCCGCAGCCGACGGTGTCAAAGCACCTGCGGGTGCTGCGCGAGGCCGGTTTCGTGGAGGCCACGGTGGACGCACAGCGCCGTCTCTACCGGCTGAAACCGGAACCATTTCAGGAGGTGGATGCCTGGCTGGATCAGTTCCGCCGGTTCTGGTCGGATCACGTGGATGCTCTGGAACGGCACCTGGACCGCATGGAACGATCCTCACCAGCAAAAAACAAAACAGGGAAAATACGACGCGGCTCAAACCGCGAACGCGACAAAGGAGAAAAGAAATGAAAATCAAAGTGACAAGCATATATGTTGACGATCAGGACAAGGCCCTGCGCTTTTATACGGAGGTGCTGGGCTTTGCCAAGAAGACCGATTTCAGCCAGAGCCCATATCGTTGGCTGACCGTGGCCTCGTCCGAGGAGCCGGACGGCACGGAGCTGCAGCTAGCGCTGAACAACAACCCGGCAGACAAGGCGTATCAGCAGGCGATTTTTCAACAGGGCCAGCCCGCGACCATGTTCTTCACCGACGACGTCAAGGGCGACTACGAGCGGATCAAGGCCCGCGGTGCCGAATTCACGATGCAGCCCACCGACGTGACCGGCTCGACCATTGCGATGCTGAAGGACACCTGTGGCAACCTCATTCAGATCACTCAGCTGAAGAGCTGGTAGCAGCGTGCGTCGAGCAGGAGAAGAAAATGACCAATCTCGAGCGGTACACACCGGGTCCAGCCAGCGGGGCGCAGATACGAAAGGACGGAGAGAAGTGGACGCTCATTCTCGTCCGAGAACTGCGCCACTCGCGGGAAAAAATCTGGGAAGCGCTAACCGACCCAGCGCATCTGCGCGAGTGGGCGCCCTTTGACGCCGATGGGAGCCTGGGTACGGTTGGAACCACGGTGAAGCTCACCACGGTGGGCGCGCCCGTGCCGCATGTTACCGAAACAACCGTGACGCGAGCCGACGCTCCCAAAGTGCTTGAGTACAAGTGGGGTGGCTTCAATATGCGGTGGGAACTCGAAGACTTGGGGGGCGGAACGCGCCTGACGCTCTGGACCAACATCGGTCACCGCTTCATCTCCATGGGTGCTGCCGGTTGGCACATCTGCTTCGATGTTCTGGATCACCTTCTCAGCGGAACTCCCATCGGCCGTATCGTCGGTCCCGAGGCCACGAAGTTCGGCGACTGGCAGCGGTTGAACGCCGAGTATGCAAAGCAGTTCGGTATTGAAACGCCCAATTGGCCGCCTAAGGCGGCTCAAAATTCATGAATCGAGGTGGATCGCAAAACCATGCAACAACCAATCATGAACCAAGGCACCAAACGTTGGATTCTTCGTACGATTCACATCGTCTTTAGCATTCCGATATTCGGCTATATTTATAGTCCGTTTGAACAAATTCCAAACTACGCGCCCGCTACTCGCTATGTCTTCGTTCCTATACTTGTCCTTTCGGGGCTTTGGATGTGGAAAGGCCATGTCCTTCGACGACTTATTTCGAAAAAGCCGGCCCAACAAGGTGCAGCAGTTAACCCCTAGCCGCCTCTGGACGAGACTATGTCAAACGCAACCGTTTTAAAAAAACAACGCGAAGAAATACTTAGAGTGTTGAAAGCCCGTTTTGAGAAAAACATGGACCGCCATCAAGGTCTTGAATGGGCCAAAGTACAAACAAAACTGGAAGCTAATATTGAAAAACTGCGGTCACTTAATGAGATGGAAAGAACTGGCGGTGAACCGGACGTGGTTGCTCATGATAAGAAGACAGGTGAATACATTTTTTATGACTGTTCAACGGAAAGTCCTAAAGGCCGCAGAAGTCTTTGCTACGATCGTGAAGCGCTGGAGTCAAGGAAAGAACATAAACCAGAAGATAACGCTATTGATATGGCCGTTACCATTGGCATTGAGCTTTTAACGGAAGAACAATATCGAGAGTTGCAGAAACTTGGCAATTTCGATACGAAAACGTCGAGCTGGGTGAAAACACCTTCTGATATCAGAAAACTCGGCGGCGCCCTCTTTTGTGATCGCCGCTTTGACACTGTTTTCGTGTATCACAACGGTGCGGAATCCTACTATGCCGCTAGGGGATTCCGCGGCTCGCTGAGAATTTAGCTAGACTTTGAACTTTGCTGAACGCAGCAAAAATAGGTACGAGAGTTGGAGAGCTGTACATGAAAAAGCCCGTCCCGGTGGAATCTGCCTCGGTGCTAATCGACGAGAAGATCAAGAAACTCACAGGCTGGCGTGGCAAAACGTTTGCCGGCATCCGCAAGAGCATCCTTGAGGCCGACCGGGAGATCATCGAGGAATGGAAGTGGATGGGAAGCCCGGTGTGGTCTCACGACGGAATAATCGCGGTCGCGAACGCCCACAAAGATAAGGTGAAGCTTACCTTTTCCCACGGGGCGAGCCTCTCAGATCCTGACAAGCTCTTCAACGCTGGCCTCGGAGGCAACGCGTGGCGAGCGATCGATTTTTTCGAGGGCGATAAGATTAATGAGCGTGCTCTAAAAAATCTCGTCCGTGACGCTATTGCTTACAATCAGATCAAATTGAAGAGGAAAACTCCTGCGAGTACTCGAGCGAAAGTACATAAAAGCAAAAAGTGATGAAACTAGAGCTTTTTCTCACTAATCCTCTTTGCGGAACTGCCTGACAATGGTGTGCTTGACGCTGCTGGATTGTCTTCACGGTCACGGACGAGAGTTCGGACCGCCGAAGACCACACCCGAGAAGCATGGCAACCATGGCGCGATTGGCGCGTAGAGTCTCGTTCTGAGCTTACATCACTGCCCGTGCAAGGTAGCGTTCAGGGCAGTTTTCCCTAAAAATTCCCAACCCACAACCCAATCCACAGTTTGGTATGTCTTATATGACTTGCGCGGCGTTTGGCTGTCCTTGCGTGCTGGTAAGTTTTGTAAACTTGTTCACGCAGCGCTGTCGCGGCAGAGGTTGCGAGTTCGAGTCTCGTCGTCCCCGCATTTTTCCAAGACTGTGTCGTGCGCGCGCGATCCGCATTTTCTCCTAACGGCTGTAGTTTGCCACGACCTTGGTCACCTTTAAGTTTGCATCGAGTTGCATAAACTCCCCCGTCGTCGTGCCATTTTGATTCTTGTAGTAAAGCACTACGCTCGAAAGTCCCCACATCACATCCAAGAGCTCAAAAGCAAGGTTCGGGTACGCTTCAAGTCCTCGCTTGAAATAGTTGCGTAACGCCAATTCCCCCGTGACCGCTCCAGTGGGATCGTTCAAGAGCCTTGCCGCAGCTGGCGATGTCAGAACGATCCCCGACGCATAGTGGGACATGATGGCGTCGAGATCGTGCGAATTCCATGCGCGCAACCAATCGTCCGCAAATTGTCTGACCTGAGATTCGGTGAGCATACCGCTGTCCTCTTTTTCCCAATGCTATCTTGTGACCTCGCCTTGGACCCGGGTGTCTAATCGCGAGAGCGGAATATAGCGATTCTGTCTGTTTCTAGCGCTCCAATGGCGCTTAACCACTGCTCATCGGCAACGACCGGGGCGCACGGGCCAAACGTGCAGATTCGAATCTCTCGCCTATTGGCCTCCTGTCGCAGCAAGCTCAGCACATCCCGCAGGATGGCGCCGGTAAAGGGCGAATACAAATAAAATATGGTGCCGTCGGACAAATCCGCCGCGCGAGCGTCGCCCTGGACAAATCTTACGTGGTTCAGGTTTAGCGACCGAGCGCTCTTCCGGGCACAAGCGACATAGGACGGCTCAAGTTCGATCCCGGTGCAGCTAGCCCTGGTGCAAATGGAAGCCATCAATGGTAGGTGACCCAGCCCGGAGCCGAGATCGATCAGGGAGTCCCGGTCAGTGAGTGCTGTTCGGCGGATGAGATCAAAGATATGACGCGCAGGCGTCGGTTGATAAGACACCATTTCAGACTCTAGCTGAACGATTTCAACAGACGGCTCTTCAAACTGCAAGACTCCGCCGACCAATTCATCGAGATAGTCATAGCCTCTGCAATTCACCAGATTAGATTCACCGTTCCAATCGGGCATCCACTCATGCAACCTACCCGCGCCTGCACCCCGCTGAATCTCTCGACGGATGGCCTCGTAGAGCCTGCAATTAACAGAATCCAACTCATCGTAAATGGCCTTCGCCCGTTGATGAAGTGCCATTCCGAGAGGTTGCCCATCCGTGAGGTAGGCATCAAGGTCGTCGAGGGCCTCGAACCGTTGACGAAGATGCCGCGGTTCGTTCAGCGAACGATCTTGTTCTAACTCCTCGATGAGACTCACGAGTGCGTTCTCGATAGACATTCTGTGACAGCCTAGTCAGGGCATGAATCTCGTCGTCTTCGCTACGCTGCTCACTTGCCCTGAGCAGGTTCCATTCTCAAAAATCGCGCGGCATTGTTGTACAGGATGTCGCGTTTCTGTTGGGGCGTCAGGTAGTCGGCGTTCTGAATGATGCTGATCGAATAGGCCATCAGCTTGGGCCAGAGCAGTTGGTCGGTTCCGAACATCACGCGGTCCTCGAATCCGGCATCAACGAGTCGCTCGATATAGCGATTCACTTCCTTGATCGGATAGCTCCAGATGAGTCCCGCAACGTCAACATAAACGTGGGAGTTCGCCTGCAGGAGTGTGAGCATGTTGTCGATCATGGGATAGCCGGCGTGCATCACTTGAACACGAAGTTTCGGGTGGCGTGCCAGAAGGTCCTCGAGCAAAAGCGGATTGCCCATCGAGCCTCGGTACTTTGGCATCATGACGTTAGCCCGTCCGGAGCCGCCGGTGCCCATGTGGATGGCTACGGGAATATCCAGTTCCTCGGCCAGAGCGAAGTAAGCATCGACAGAGGGATCGCTGGGTGAGATGCCCTCATATTGGAGTCCGATCTCGCCCATTACTTTGAAACCGCCGCTAGTGAAATCCTTTCGCAACTCTTCGACAGCAACACGCTGGCCGGGAGCCATCCCATTTTGAAAAGATGTGCCGGGGATGATCCTGTCGCCTCCGGCGTCTTTCCATTTCTGCGCACTTTTTGGATCGCCAAAAACAACCGCCGTGACGTTCAGGCGCTCCATCTCGGCAAGAACGTCCTTCATATATTCGCCCGGAGTAGACGGATAAAGTGCCGGCGTGCACTGCTCTTTTACCCAACCGAATGGCTCTTCCTTCCCTTTAGGATCGGACGCTGTGAACTTCGAGGTGTTGGGGCACATGGGTGCGAGACCCGGAAAGTTTCCCTCCATAGCGTGGACATGAACATCGAGTACCGGTGGAACTTTGGCCTCTGTGTTCTGTGCGAGAGAGACCGTTGAGCAGAATGAAAGGAGTACAGCGCAACACAAAAATCGCCGGATAGGGACTGAGGACATTTTAGAGTCTCCTTTTTACGTTTGCGCACACGCATAACTGCGATTCGTCAGAGATATACCACAGCTCTCGCATTTGTGCGCGTGCAGGCGAGTGATAAGCGCGATATGAATCTCACAAAACCTAGCCCACTTTCTAGGAGCTCCACGTAGATGCGGCCACTATTATTGCAACGCGAATGCGGAATCATTAAAAGTATGAAATACCCTAGCTTTGAAAAAGTCAGTTACAATTTCCGCGGCCGGGGCGGAAGCCGAAAGAATTATCCGGAACGGCCCCACGTATTGGTGACAAGAGTTAACTGTAGGTAAGGAGATTCCATGAAACGACGTGAATTGCTTCGTGCAGGCGTTCTCACGGGCGCCACGGCGGCGCTCACTTCGTCCCTTTCGATGGCACAGAGTGCGGCGCAGACCACCGCACAGTCATCCGAGTTGACGCCAGCGCAACGCGGAGTGGACGCTTCAAATGACCTCTCGGCACCGGGATGGAAGCCACTCTTCCTTGATGAGCACCAGAGCGAGACGCTGATTATTCTTAGCGACTTGATCATCCCTGCCACCGACACTCCCGGCGCGAAGGAAGCGCTCGTAAATCGCTATATCGACCTATTGCTCGCTGCCGAACCACGCGAATCACAAAAAGCATTCCTGAACAGCTTCGGATATCTGGATGGCGAAAGCATCCGGCGCTACAAAGCGGCGTTTCGTTATTTGGCGCGAGAAGATCAGGACGATTTGTTGCACGCTCTGGCTTTTCCGACCGGCAACAGTGGTTGGACCGGCGAAGCTGCGGGACCGGATGTGGGTCACGGCCATTTTGAACTATTGAAGCAACGCATCAGCATGGCGTATTACAGTTCGCAGATTGGTGCGAAAGAATTGGGATGGGACGGCGCCGCCGCGCATGGCGTGTACCAAGGTTGCGAACATTCCGAAGGGAAACACAAATGACCTGGGCTTACTTCGACAAGGATCCTCTGCAACAAACTTACGACGCCGTCGTCGTCGGGTCCGGCGCCACCGGTGGATGGGCGGCCAAGCAGCTCGCAGAAGCGGGACTGAAAGTAGTCTTGCTCGAAGCGGGTCGCGCAGTCAACCCGAAAGAATTCACAGAGCACATGCCCGGCTACAAGCTGAAATACCGCGATCACTCGCCGGAGATTGTCCGCACGCGCCCCATCCAAAAGCAATGCTACGCCTGCATGGAATACAACTACGAGTGGTTCGTCAACGACCTGGAAAATCCGTACAGCACGCCAGCAGACAAACCGTTCACCTGGCAACGGCTGCGCGTGCTCGGAGGGCGATCACTGGTCTGGGGCCGTCAGAGCTATCGTCTCAGCGACAACGACTTCAAAGCGGCCAGCCGCGATGGTTACGGCGATGATTGGCCTATCTCCTACGCCGACCTCGCGCCGTTTTACGACATCGTGGAGCGCTACGTGGGAATCAGCGGCGCAGCCGAAGGCAACGAAATGCTGCCCGACGGGCAGTTCCTGCCGCCGATGAAAATGAGTTGCGGCGAAGTCCTGTTAAAGGATCGTGTGAAAGAGCAGTTTGGGCGAACTGTGACGATCGGCCGCGTGGCGATCGTTACGCAAAATCACAACGGCCGGCTCGCTTGCCATTATTGCGGCCCATGCGAACGAGGATGCAGTACGTTTTCTTATTTCAGCAGCCCATTTACCACGGTCGCAGACGCGCAGAAGTCCGGCAACTGCGCACTCATCACCAACGCGGTCGTCAGTCACGTGAACATGGACAACGGGCAGAACAAAGCGAATGGAGTCACCTATGTGGATCGCCTGACGCGGCAAGTGAAAGAAGTCCGCGGCAAAGCGGTCATACTTTGTGCACAAGCAATGGAGTCCACGCGTATCTTGCTGAATTCTTCGACAAGGGAATATCCGAACGGTTTGGGAAACTCGAGCGGGGCGCTCGGCCGTTATTTGATGGACCATGTCACCGGAGGAGGCGCCACGGGTTATCTTCCGGACATGAAGATTCGCCCCGATGCAAACGAGCCGCAACGTCCCAATGGGATTTACGTACCTCGCTTCCGGAACACTCCTTCCAGTAAGAGACATTCCCAATTTATCCGCGGCTATGGCTACCAGGGCGGTGGCGGCGCTGAATTCAATTTTTCTGCGCAAGGTTACGGAACGTCGTTCAAAGGGGCTGTGAAAGAAGGCGTTTACTCCATCGGAATGGGCGCTTTTGGAGAATCGCTCGCGCGGTGGGACAACCGTATTGAGATTGACAGCAACCTGAAAGACGCCTGGGGCATACCTGCTCTGCGCATTTCCATGACTCATGGCGATAATGAGGCCGCGCTCATGGAAGACGCCGCGGCCCAAGCTGCCGAAATGCTGGAAGCGGCCGGCACGAAAGACATAAAAGTGCAAGCGCGCGTCGAAATGCCGGGCATGGCCATCCACGAACTGGGAACCGCGCGGATGGGGAATGATCCAAAGAAATCAGTGCTCAACGCTTTCAATCAAACGCACGACGTGAAAAACGTGTTCGTCATGGACGGCGCGAGTTTTGTTTCGTCTGCGTGCCAGAACCCGACGCTCACCATGATGGCTCTCACCGTTCGCGCCTGCGCTCATTTAATCGATCGCTTCCGCAAAAGCGAAGTCTAAAAGCACTTGCCCGTTCGTTCCTATTGACACTCTATAGGTAGGCGAATCCTCCCTACAGAATGTCTATAGGAGAATGACGGGACTCGCTCAGGCAGCGCAAGCAACCGGCGACATGGCGGCGGCCACCCAGCGGTATCAACAATTTCTGGAAGTCTGGAAGAATGCGGACATTAATCGCCCTGAAGTCGCCACCGCAAAGCAGTTTCCGGCAGAGCAGCAGTAGTCGGCCAACGAAAAACCCGGGTCGATTACGCAAAAGAAATTGCCCTTTAAGGGAATGCTAACCCTGCGTCGCAGTCAGTGCTTGCAAAAGTGGTGCCTCGCGTCCACGCGCGGAAACTTTTTCCACGGACTCGATCTCGCCATTTCGCACTATGACCGCGAAATCAAAATTGTTTACCGTCGGGCAAACGTGGCGTGGAAGCAAGTACAACGTGTCCCCGACGCTTGGGCCTGTGGCTCCTTCGGCGACTGACATCGGGAGATGCTCTTCGCTCGGCGATAAGGGCGTCAGTTCAGGATGTCCCGAAACCACGCAAGTCGGTACGCCTGCATCGGCCGACACCGCCTTGTGCCCAGCATCACAACTAATCATGTCCCCGCGCGGCAGGCTGACGACTCGCGTCATGACCAGAACCGCCGGTTTGTACCCGAGCTCAGTCGGAAGCTGCGCCAAGCTGGTTGCGTCGTTGTACACAACTGTTCCGGGCGAAACACGGTGGATGAAGTTTTTCCCGCGAAATCCACCGTAGGAAAGTGAGCACGGAAACGTCGGCGTGCCGGCTGTGATTACTTCTGCGACGTTCGTTCCGCTGCGTTCGATTTCGCCCACAATTTCCAGCAAGCGATCGTAACCCGCTTGCGCGGCCGCGGTACGTGCGGGCTCTTCCAGCCCCCCATAATGGCCGTCGTAATAGTGCAGTCCGCGGAACGCAAGATCTGCATCTCGAACTGCATGTACTAGTCTGACAATCTCATCGCTTCGACTCTGTTCGACGCCAGTACGGTTCATGCCGGGATTGATGTCGAGAAACACGCCGACGGGGCCACCACGCCATTGTCGAACCTGCTCTTCATTTTCGGCCAGGACGGAGATTCGAACATTCGGAAACGAATCTGCAATTTCGCGCACGCGACGCGCGTTTGCGCCGACCGCCGGATACGCAAGAAGCACGTCCGCAGCGCCGCCTCGGCAAGCTAGCCGCAGCTCAAGCGTAGTCGCGCATTTGAAATTGCGAACGCCACGCTCCATCAGCATACGCAACGTGTAATCAAGCTTCGCCGTCTTGACGTGTACCCGCCAGCGGTCCGCATCGCCTTCGAGCAAATCCACCGTGCGTGCGATATTGGAAGCGAGGATTTCGGGATACACAATCAGCGCAGGCGTGAGCACGTCTTCGGTCTTGGAGATGCTGAAGCTCGAGTCCCAAGCAAACTCATTCAACATGAATTTCAGCGGTGCCATCGCAACTCGATAATAGCGCGCCCCGATGATAGCGCGAAGTTATGAGCCAAAACTACCGGCCGCAAGAATTCACAGCAAGCGCTATGCTGCAAGCTACATAGACTCGGTTGACCGCCCACTCCGCCGATAGTAGGCTCTCGCCTTCGTGTACACCGGGCGCAAATTTGGCTGACCGTTCCGAGCGGCCTGATCTAGTTCGTGGCCTGGGGCTTTGGGCGGCGATTGCAGTCGTCATTGGCGACACCATCGGCACGGGCGTTTTTCTCGTAACGAGCGACATGGCCCGCGCCGTCGGCTCCGCCGCGCTGGTTTTCGCCGCGTGGCTTGTCGGCGGCCTCATCGTCTTATTCGGCGCATTCTGCTACGCCGAATTCGGTGCCGCTTTTCCAAAAGCCGGCGGCTCGTATGTTTACTTGAGCCGAGGCCTGGGCCCCCTATGGGGATTTCTTTTTGGCTGGATGAGCTCTTTTCTCGAACGACCCGTCGCCATGGCTGCTTTGGCCGCAGGCTTCTTGAGATTTCTTGGATTCTTGTTCCCTGTTGTTGCCACACCGTTGTTCACAGCTCATTTCGGGCACTACGAATTCACATTCACCGTCGCGCAGCCGCTGGCAGCGTTGATTGTGCTTATCGTGACCGCCGTAAATTATTTGAGCGTACAGATGAATGGAGCAATCCAGATTTTTTTGACCTCGCTGAAAATGGGCGCGATTGCCCTCATCGTCTTGGGTGGAATTCTCTTCGGAGCAAAACATGCCGGCGCCGTATCCTCTACATACTCTTTAGGTGCTAGCACATCGGTTCTGGCGACGATTGGCGCCGTGCTCTCCGCCCTCGTTCCTGCCATGTGGGCCTACAACGGTTTCAATGATCTCGGTGACTTGGGCGAAGAAATCTTGCAGCCACAAAAAAATATTCCGCGAGCAATCCTCATTGGACTGCTCGTCGTGGCCAGCTTGTATCTGCTTGCAAACGTCGTTTACTTCCGCGCGCTGCCCTTTGCATCCATCGCAGCCTCGCAGCACGTTGCGTCGGACGTCGTGCAATCGTTTGCCGGTTCGCGTGGAGCAGCATGGCTCACCGCAGCCATGGCCATTTCAGCTTTAGGAGCGCTTCACGTTGTCGTCCTCACGGGCGCACGCATCCCATACGCCATGGCGCGCGACGGAGTATTTTTCCAATTCGCCGGACGCGTTCATCCGCGCTTTCGGACACCAGGCGGCGCGTTGATTTTCCTCGGTTTTGTTGCGGCGCTCCTCGCCCTAAGCGGCACATACGAAGAGCTCTATTCCCTCTTTGTTTTCGCCGTCTGGATTTTCTTCGCCCTCGCCGCGATCGCCCTGCTCCGTCTGCGCAAAACTGAGCCAAACCTGCTTCGCCCCTACCGCGCCTGGGGCTATCCCTGGACGCCGCTCATCTTTTTGATCGCGGCGATCGCTCTCACAGCCAACTTGTGGATGGTCCGCCCCGTCCGCTCCTCCCTCGGCCTCCTAGTCATCCTCGCGGGAGTTCCTTTCTTTTATCTATGGCGAAAAAATCTTGCGTCAGGGAACGCTCCTAAGTAAGAATCTTCTCCGGAAGACACCCAATGTCCCTCAAGCGAAGAGACTTGCTAAAAACACCGCCGGCTTCCTGGCAACCTCGCAAAGTAGTCCGTCCGCCCAAATCTGTAAGTCCGCTCTGCTGATCAACCCAGCCCCAGCATCTTTCGGTTCGCGGCGGCATCCGTGCCCGAAGCCGCAAAATCGTCAAACGCGCGTTCCGGCGACTGAACAATGTGTTGCGAAATAAACGGCGCGCCTTCCGCAGCGCCCTGTTCACTGCTCTTGATGCAGCATTCCCATTCGAGAACCGCCCAGCCGTCGAATCCATATTGCGTGAGCTTCGAAAAAATCGCCTTGAAGTCCACTTGTCCATCGCCCGGTGAGCGGAATCTTCCCGCGCGATTCGCCCAGGATTGATAGCCGCCATAAACGCCCTGGCGTCCGGTCGGCCGAAATTCCGCGTCCTTCACATGAAACATCCTGATTCGCTCGTGATACAGGTCAATAAATTCCAGATAATCCAGCTGCTGCAGCACAAAGTGGCTCGGATCGAAAAGAATGTTGCATCGCGGATGATTCTTCACGCGCTGCAAAAACATTTCAAATGTAACTCCGTCGTGCAGGTCCTCACCCGGATGAATCTCAAAGCAAACATCCACGCCCGCCGCATCAAACGCATCCAGAATCGGCAGCCATCGCGCAGCAAGTTCATCGAATGCCGTTTCCACGAGTCCCGCCGGACGTTGCGGCCACGGATACAGATACGGCCACGCCAGCGCACCAGAAAAAGTCACATGCGCTTTCATGCCAAGATTTGCGGATGCTTTTGCGGCAAACTGTAATTGTTCAACGGCCCAAGCCTGCCGAGTCGCGGCGTTTCCATGCACCGAAGCAGGTGCAAAACCATCGAACGCCGCGTCGTACGCCGGATGTACTGCCACAAGCTGTCCCTGCAAATGCGTCGAAAGCTCTGTCGCTACCAATCCATGCTGCGAGAGCACGCCGCGCACCGCATCGCAATACTCTTTGCTCCCCGCAGCGCGCTTCAAATCAAAAAGCCGCGCATCCCACGACGGAATCTGCACGCCTTCGTAACCGAGATTTGCCGCCCACCGCGCAATGTCATTCAAATTGTTGAACGGCGGCCGATCTCCCGCAAATTGCGCCAAAAAAATCGCCGGACCCTTGATCGTCTTCATTTTCTCTTGTCTCCCGATTCAGTTGGACGCGCTGCCTTGCGGAGAAGCTCTTCCAAGGCTGTTTCCTCTTGCAGTGAGTTTTCTTCCGCTGAAGTCTGGCTCAACAATTGAACTGCCGACTCCAAATCCTCGGGTCGCACCATCAACTTCAGCCCACCAACCAGATTCGGATACATCCACTGGACCACGTCTTCATCGGTGAGCAGCGAAGCCATTCCCGCGGAATCGAGCACGCTCTTCGCCAAAAGGGCTTCGGTCAATGCGTAAAACCGCTTGACCATCACAAGTGGTCCGGAAAACTTCCGCACTTGCCCGTCGTGTTTTTCCTCGTCTTCCATACCGTGCCGCATCATACCCGATTCCTCCTCAATTTGACTTGTTCCCTCTCAGTCAACCACTGCCTATAATTCTCATCGTGCCCCTTCGCAGACTTCTCCTCCTCCTAACGTCCGTTTGGCTCATCACGTCCGCAGCGTTCCTCGCTCGCGCCGCGTTTGTTTGGGACCAGCAACGTAAAATTCCGCATCAAGTCCTCGCAACCGTCTCTTTCGACCAGGAAGCAGGCAACATTGCTTTCGCTTTGACACAAGGTCACGGTTATAGCGATGTCTTTCGTAAACCGACCGGCCCTACGGCTTGGCTTGCTCCTGTTTATCCTTCTTTGCTCGCCGGCATTTTTCGCTTATTCGGAGCGTTCACGTATTCCTCATTTCTTGCGGCAGCATTGGTCAATTGCATTTTCTCCGCAGCGGTTGTGATCCCACTCTTCTTCACCGCGCGGCGTATCGGTGGAGTCGTCGTTGCCGCGCTCTCTGCATGGCTTTGGGCTCTCTATCCAAACGGCGTAATGATGCCTTTCGAATGGATTTGGGACACATCTCTTTCCGCTTTATTGGCCGCAACCATTCTTTGGGCCACACTCGAAGTTTCCGAATCCGCAAAAGTCTACGGATGGATCGGCTATGGAGTTCTGTGGGGTTTCGCGCTCCTCACCAATCCCGCGCTGGGCATCCTCTTTCCCTTCCTTCTTTTGTGGGCCGCGATTCGCAATTCGAAGTCGCGGAAGCGGCCGGCTCTCGCCGTTTTGGCCGCAATCGTCTGCTGCGCGCCCTGGACCATCCGCAACTACACGCAATTCCATCGCTTCATTCCTCTGCGCTCGAATCTTCCGTTCGAACTCTGGCTCGGCAACAACGACATCTTCGACGAACACGCCGTCGGCGGCATTCAGCGAATCACGCGCTTTGGCGAAGTCCGCCTCTACAGGCAACTCGGCGAAACCGCCTTCATGGACGAAAAACGCACACTCGCCTGGGATTTCATCCGCACGCATCCCACGCTCGAAGCGCGCCTCACCGCGCGGCGCATCACGGCAACCTGGCTCGGCACCGAGTCGCCCTGGCACGATTTTCGCTCCACCGATTCCACGCTGATTCGCGCGATTCTTATCTTCAACGCAATCGCCACGCTCGGAACCATTTTAGGCGTCGCGCTCCTCTTCCTCCGCCGGAATCCATACGCAGCCCCGCTAGCACTCGTGCCTTTTCTCTTTCCTCTCATCTACTACGTGACGCACACTTCCCTCCGTTACCGCCATCCAATGGATCCAGCCCTGCTTCTCCTAACCACACTCACAATCGCCGTCACATTCCACCGACGGCCCGCAGCTATGTACAGGCCGTCCTTCAGGGCGGCCCGTGTAGTCCTCCCCTCCGCCATCCTCTGAATTCTCCATGACACTCCCTTCTCGTTCTGCAATACTTTCCCGCCAGTGAATCGTTTCAAATCTACGGAAAGGGCTTCTCTGCGAATTCCATGAAGCGGCTAATCTTCTTCCTGCTCTTTTCCGCCCCGCTTTTCGCGCAACAAAAATACGATTTCCTCATAAAAGGCGGAACCGTCATCGACGCGAAAAACGGAATCCACGAAATAAAGGACGTGGCGATCCGCGATCGCAAAATCGCCGCCGTCGAAAAAAACATCCCGCCGAAAGACGCCGCGAAAACCATCAGCGCGGATGGCTTCTACGTCACACCCGGCCTCGTGGACATTCATACGCACGTCTATGCCGGTACGGGAATCCGCGAAGGCTACGACGGTGACAACAGCGTCTATCCCGACGGATTCACGTTTCGCAGTTGCGTCACCACCGTCGCCGACGCTGGCAGTTCCGGCTGGAGAAATTTTCCTGACTTCAAGGATCGCGTGATTGACCGCTCCAAAACCCGTGTCTTCGCTTTCCTGAACATCGTTGGCAGCGGCATGGGCCCCTATCCCATCGAACAAAACACCAAAGACATGAATCCGGTCGCTGCAGCCGCAATGGTCAACAAATTTCCCGGCGTCATCGTTGGAATCAAAACGGCGCACTTTGAAGATCCCGCATGGACCGCCGTGGATCGCGCGCTGGAAGCCGGCACGGCCGCAAATGTTCCTGTCATGGTGGACTTTGGCGTTTTCCGCCCCGAACGCCCCTACCAGGAACTCGTCACCAAAAAAATGCGGCCGGGCGATATCTCCACCCACATGTACATTGACTATATTCCGATGCTCGACGCCGACGGCAAGGTTCGCTCCTATCTTTTCGAAGCAAAGAACCGCGGCGTGATTTTCGACGTTGGGCACGGGGGTGGAAGTTTTGATTTTCGCCAGGCGTACCCTGCCGTGCATCAAGGTTTCGTGCCTGATTCCATTTCTACCGACCTGCACATCGTCAGTATGAACGCCGGAATGAAGGACATGACGAATGTCATGTCCAAGTTTCTGAATCTCGACATGAAACTCGAAGATGTCATTCAGCTCTCGACCTCGAATCCCGCGCGTGAAATTCACCACGAAGAACTTGGAACTCTTTCCGTCGGCTCCGATGCGGACATTGCCGTCCTCAGCATCGAGAAAGGCAACTTTGGATTCGTGGACAGCCTGGGAGGCAAGCTGGAAGGTCACACAAAACTTGTTTGTCAGTTGACCGTCCGCAACGGCCTTGTCGTTTGGGACCTGAACGGTCTTGCGAACAACGACTGGCGAAAAAATACGCTTGTTCGCCCACTGGCGGAAGGCCAGCCGCCAGTCAAACGATAATTTATCGCACTAATTTTCCAATTGGAGGAAGCATGCTGAAAAGACTCATTCTCATCCTCGCCATGACTGCGCTTGTCTCGGCGACTGCAAGCGCTCAAACAAAACTCTCTCCCAAATGGGAGGAACTTACCGCCTCGGATTTCCGCGACGCCATCGCTCAATCGAAAGGCGTTTGTATTTTGCCGTTTGGCATCCTAGAGAAACATGGTCCGCATCTTCCCCTCGGAACCGATCTTCTCAACGTCCGCTATGCTTCGTTGCACGCTGTTGAGCAGGAATTTGCCGTCGTTTTCCCTGAATACTATTTCGGCCAAATCTTCGAAGCAAAACACGAACCGGGCACAGTTGCCTACAGCCGCGACCTCCAATTGAAACTTTTGCAGGAAACCACCGACGAAATGGCGCGCAACGGCTGCAAGAAAATCCTCATCGTCAACGGCCATGGCGGCAATGAAAGCCTGATTCCCTTTTTTGCACAATCGCTGCTTGAAAAACCGCACGACTACATCGTGTACGCCATCATCGGTGAACGTAGCCGCCAGGGTGGTCCCGCAAAAAAATCAACCGGCGTCGATTATCACGCCGGCGAAAATGAAACCGCAAATACCCTGGTCTCGCATCCCGAACTTGTTCACGTTGACCGCGCCAAACAGGAATCTGGCGCGGACCAGGCTCGCGTAAAACTTCCTCAAGAGGTTTATACGGGCATCTGGTGGTATGCGCGCTTCCCCGATCACTATTCCGGCGATGGCTCCGTCGCCACCAAAGAACTCGGTCAATGGAACCTCGAAGGCTGGATTCAGGCCGTGGTCGAAGCTCTTCGAGCAATCAAGGTTGATGACGCAAGCCTGAAGCTGCAAAACGAATTTTACGAAAAGAGCAAACACCCGCTCGATACGAAGCAATAGTCGAGTGCAGAGCGATGACTGCCGATACATATCGAACCGGAGATTGTGTTCTTGGGATGGACTCGGCGATTACCCGCCGTGATTTTCTTGAGACCACGCTGCTCGCTTCCGGAGCGGCACTCCTCAATACCGCTTCTCCGGCGCAACTCCTCGCCGCAAAGTCCCAAACCGAATCTGCTGCCTCCGATTGGAATGGATTCGGAGGAATCGGCGAGTACGCAAATTCAAACGGCAACACGTGGGAAGTCCTCACTGCCGGACACAAGCTCCGCGGCGACAATCTAGAAAAATCGCTCGCTAGCGCCACGGACACCAGCGAAATCTTCGACTGCGTAATTGTCGGCGGAGGAATCAGCGGCCTCGCCGCCGCATTATTTTTCATGCGCCAAGCTGGACCAAATGCCACCACCCTAATTCTCGAAAACCATCCAATTTTCGGCGGCGAGGCCAAGCAAAACGGTTTTGATGTCGATGGCCAGCGGTTGATTGCACACCAGGGATCGGCAATTTACTTCGCCCAATATCCGCGAAGTTTTCTCGCGCAATTTTACGATTCCATTGGTCTGAAAGAACCGCATCTCGAATATCAACAATGGGGCGGCCCGGGGCCGAAGATGCCCATCGGCTGCACGCCATACGACGCCGCGGGAATGAGCACGGGGCAATACGGCTTCTGGTTCGGCGCGCAATTCGGAAAAAAACCCGGCGTTTGGCAGATTGATCCCGTCGGAAGGAAATTTGCAAACGCGCCAGTTTCCGACGAAAAAAGAAAAGAACTTTTGCGCTGGTATTCCGGCGCCGCGTCCGAAGCCGCGCCGTTCGCGCCGCCAAAATATGAAGGCGATGCAATTTCACGTCATCTCGATTCCGTTACTCTCGAGGAACACTACATCCATCAGTACAATCTCTCGCGGGATTTTATCCGCGCGTTCCTCTCTCCCGATTTAGGAGGAGGCTCCGGGCTCGGCGCGGACGCGCTTTCCGCTTACTGCGATTACGCCGCCGAACTTTTGCATCCGTATGAAGAAAAGGGCGAGGCCGTCCAAATGTTTCCCGGTGGAAACACAACCATCGCTCGCCTCATGGTGAAGACATTAATTCCCGCCGCCATTTCCGGTGACGCCACAGTTGAAGGCGTCACGCGAGGCACAGTCAGTTTCGTTGCACTCGATACAAAAGATTCCCATGCGAAAATTCGTTTGGGCGCAACCGCAATTTCCGTTCGTCACGAAGGCGCACCCGAAAAATCAGAATTTGTCTCCATCGTTTACGCAGTCGGCGAAGAAATATTTCGCGTTCGCGCACGCTCCGTGGTCATGGCGGGAGGAAGCTGGACCGCAAAACACATCGTTCGCGATTTGCCGGTGACGCATCGAGAAGCCTACGCGCAATTTTTTCGTTCGCCGTGCATGATGGCCAATGTTGCGCTAAGAAATTGGCGCTTCCTCGCAAAATTGGGCATCACGGGGTGCAGGTGGTTCGGCGGCGGCATCGGCAACTACATCGAGCTGCGGCGCCTCGCGACCGTGGGCGATGTATCCAAGACCATCAGCCCGGATTCTCCTGTCGTGCTTACGCTAAAGGTTCTCTATTCCTATCCTGGCTTCAGTACCGAAGAGCAAGGGCACCGCGGCCGCGGGGAGATGATTACGGCCTCTTTTCGCGATTACGAACGCCGTATCCGGCAGCAATTCACCGACATGTTTTCCGCCGCCGGGTTTGATGCGTCGCGGGACATAGCGGGAATTATCCTGAATCGCTGGGGACATGCTTACTTAAGTCCGCAACCCGGATTCTTCTTCGGCAAGGATGAAAAACCTGCTCCTCGCGACGTTTTGCGTTCTGCTCCGTTTGGGAGAATTGCGTTCGCGAATACGGATTTGGCGGGCGCGATGGACCATCGTTTTTCTATTTTGGAAGCGCAGCGCGCTGTGCAACAGTTGCTGGATCAGGTGATTGCCGGCTAGCGAGCACGACGGACCTGATCTATCCAGCGTTCGAGCACAGCGTAGGACGTCCGCTCGACATCCAGAAACTCGACGCCCATTCCGATACGGGGCTTTACGACGCGGACTACCGCCAGGGCTTCCACGCGCTGGTCTTTGCGCGTCAGCGTGACGCGCACGCGGGATTTAATCGCCAAAGGCTTGCTGGTGCAGACGAAGCATCCGCCCAGGGAAATATCCGACGTGACGCCTTCGGTCTGTTTGCCGGTTTCGAGATCAATGAATTCGGCATCGGCCGCAAAAGGAAAACGAATCGCGTAGCGGCGGTCTCGTACCGAGAGGCCGCGTGAGGCCCCTTTCGACAGGTGTTCGTCCATGTAGATAACGTTCTTCACGGTGCTGGGTCCGTGCTAGACCGAACTCGACTTTCTGGGCGCTGCTACTCCCCTTAGTGTGCGGTAATGGGGCGCGCCGCGGTGCAGATTCGTCCCGCCATACCGCCAAAAGGTAACAGCTTCTGCGCCAGATCCTGCCCTAGGGAACCGCCTTAGCCCTATGGTATTTCCAGCAGCTCGCCGAGGCGACCGGGTGTTATTAGTGCTAACGACAAGGCTTGCATAGTTGGCGAAAGCGCTGAAAAAGGCCGTGTTAGGCTGAAATTGAGGCGTCTTCCCTTTTCGACCGTGACGACAACCCGCACCGAAGGACTGCGCCAGAGCGACCGCGTGGCATTTCGCATGCCCGTGGAGGCGTCGTGGTTTGGCTCCGGCGGCGTGATGGTTAAGCAGATGGCGCAGACCCTGCTCGTCAGCCGGAATGGCGGCGTTTTGCGGCTGCCGGAAAAGTTGCTGCAGGGGCAAGAGCTCACGCTGAAGCGTCAGCTTGAAGGCGACCACACGAAGACGGTGCGCGCGCGCATCGTTGCCGAGATAGATCAGGAGCCCGAAGGCTTTCTCTATGCGATCCACATTCTGGATCTACGTACGGATTTCTGGGACATCGAATTCCCTACTCCGCAAAAGGCCAATGAAGCGCTCGCGCGGATGCTCATGGAGTGCAGCTTTTGCCAGCGGCGCGAAGTGGTGTATTTGAATGAGCTTGAGCTGAAATCGTTCGAGGTTCGCAAGTGCGTCGCGCGGCTCTGCAAGTTGTGCGAAGCGCCCTCGATTTGGGTCGAAGTGCAATCCGACCTTCCGTCGGAACATATTGTGGCGACACGAAAACCCGTTGAAGAGCGAGTGCTTCCTCGCAGAAATCGCACTCGCGTGAAAGCGCGCATTCTTGCGTGTATCCGGCGGCGCGGTTTTCAGGAAGAAGTTGCCGTCTGCGAGGATTTGTCCAAAGGCGGCATCGCGTTTCGCAGCCGCAATCAGTATCCGGAAGGGACGCGGCTGGAAGTTGCAGTTCCCTATACGCCGGGCAGCGGGGCGATCTTCGTTCCGATTCGCATTGTATTCTCGCAGGCCATTCCATCCGCGGGGCTTTACCGTCACGGGGCCGCGTATCTTCGCGCGCCTGAGTAGTCCGGGCAGCTCTCCTTTGTCCCATATAAGAGAGGTCCCTCGACTCCCGGTTCTCGCTCGGGACAGATATCCCGATTTTCGCGTGTACCACCCGCGGCTAGAGCAATCCGAGATGATCGGGATACTTGGCTTGCAACGAGCTCACCAGAACTTCAAACGCCGGAAGCTCACGTAGATTTTTGAGGTAAGGGTCCTTCAGAAAAAAAGGCCAGCACGCGAATCCACAGCTAACACTTCGCTCCAGCCACTCGAAGGCAGCTTCCCGTCGTCCCAACAAGGCAAGTATGCAGGCAATTTGATAGTAAGTGTGGTGTGCATGTCCGAAGGATTTTGGACTCGCACACGCCGTTGACAGGCAGTCGAGCGCCTTTCCCTCTCTCCCCATCGACGCGTAAAAGACACCTTGCAAACTGACGATGAGGGGATCTTCGCGCAAAAGCTGTGCCGCCTCATCCAGGAGGATTCTTGCCCCTTTCAAATCACCGCTCATCATGGCCACCTGCGGAGCAAAGTAAACGGGATACTTGTTGTCCGGATTCTCGGCGCGCCACGCTTGAATCTCCTCCCGCGCCAAATCGAATTCCTGGTTCCAAACGTACACTTGCACGAGGCTGTGGCTGACGGCTTTTCTAGGATGGAATGGCCGCCCTCTCTCATACATTTCACGTGCGTGGTCGAACAGCCCGATGTGTGCCAGGATCGTACCCAAACGATTGTAGGCTTGGGGCTGATTGTATTGCAGCGCAAGGGCTCGCTTGAGTTCGGCAATCGCTTCCAGGTGTTGGAAGTTCTTCGACGGACCCCACAATAGAAAAGCGTTGGCGACGTGCCCTTCGGGCAAATCCGGATCCAGAGCAAGCGCGCGACGGCAATGAAACTCGGCTTTCTCCAGCCATGCGCTCGTGGGATCAAGTTCAAAGTGGCGAGTCGCGCAGACAACGGAAAAGGCGGCATGCGCCAAGGAAAAAACGGGATCACGAGTAACCGCGTTGGCCAGGTGTTGAATGGCTTCTTGGAGTTCCCCTGGATCGCCGGAGAAACTGAGCCGGTAGCCGCGTACGAATTCGGCATACGCCATAGGGTCCTTGCTATATCGTGGGCGTTGGACCATTCCCGGCCCGAGCGGCCGGTTTAATGCCACAGCAATTTGCTTCGCAATCTCATCCTCAAGGTCGGACAAATGGTTGACGTCCAAATCGCTTTTCCTTGTGAAGCAAGCGCTATGCAAATGGGTGTCAAACATTTCCATCGAAAGACGCCACACGCCTTTTGACATTTGAATGGCGCCGTGGACAACAAAGCGCACGCCAAGACGGGAAGCAGTCTCCGCAGGTGTTGCCTCGACCGGCATATTCAGCACTGCGGAAGTTGGCAGAACATCCACGCCCGGCAAATTTCCGAGACGCGTCACCAATGCGTCGGCAAGCCCCAGACATACACCACTGTCATCGGTGGGCTTCCCGAGAAGCATCAGGGGCAAGACGGCTAGCGACGAGCGTTCGCTCCATCCGCCCGCTTTCTCCCGGCTGACCTCACGCATGGCACCCGATGCAAAATCGGATTGTGGATAACGCGCATCAATCACGCGCAACGGTCCAATAAATCGATAGCCTTTGCCCACCACGGTTTCCAGAAAGCGCGGCTTAGCGGAGTGGTCACCCAGCGCCGTTCGGATTTTTCGTACGATGTTGTTGATGTTGGGTTCGGTATCGATGAACAGATCCGAGCGCCACAATTTCGCGACGATTTCCTTTCGGGAAATCAATTGTTCGCGCCGGCTCACCAGAAAAATCAGGAGTTCCATGGGCTTCTTTTCGAGTTTGACTCGGCGTCCCCGGCGGCGAAGTTCGTAGCGCCCCAGGTCCAGTTCAATTTCATTCGCCGCCAGTTTTTTAACGCGCATGAGGATTCCGGGACTCATTATCCGCTAAGAATCAATGGTTTGCGACGATATAGAAAAGATAGACAAACTGTATCCTCCCTTCATTGGAATCGTCGTCTGTCCAAGACATGATGCCACCGTTCGATACAGAGCAATGGAGGCTCAATGATGAAACGCTACTTGTTCCTGGTACTTGCAGTGGCTGGACTGTTCTCTTCGGCGGGGCTGTTTTTCCAGAGTTCCGCGCATGATCATTCGCACGCAAAGAATGCATTCACCCCGGATACTATTCCGTGGGGGCCGGCACCGCCGGTTGTACGTCCGGGCGCGCAGTTTGCCGTCCTTGAAGGCGACCCAACCGCCTCCACCGGCGATTACACCATTCGCTTGAAAATGCCCGATGGATTCCGCATCGCCCCTCATTGGCACCCGAGCCGCGAGAACGTCACGATTATTTCGGGAACGTTCAAAGTCGGCATGGGGGATGAGTTCGAACCCAACAAGATGGCAGCGTTCACGGCCGGTAGCTTTGCCTTTCTTGACCCTGAAATGCACCATTTCGCCATGGCTTGCGGAGAGACCATCGTACAGGTCCACGGCCAATCTCCCTTCCAGTTCAATTACGTGAATCCTGAAGACGACCCGAGCAGAAATAAGTAGCCCGGCCCCGGTGCGCACGATAGTCGAGCACTCGATTCATCCGCGCTCGTTCGCCTATTCATGTGCATGGAAGGCGCCATGGATGAGAGTTAGTGCGCGTCAAACGGCCCAGGAAGCAGCAGGAATCGCTTCCTGGGCCCAACCCGAAAGAGCAGTTTTGTGAGTCCTCACGAGCCCATCACTTTATGAGAATTCAAAGAATTGCAATCGAAATGGAGAATAAAGAATGGCAGTCGGCATGGACAAACTGAAGGGGTTAGTAGAGAAATTCGTTGGGGATCTGAGAGCCGCAGTCCGCTCTGGCAGGGTGGTGATTTGCAAAAAGCTGGGGCTATTTGTACTGCCCCAAGGAGTGATCGCTGCTGCCGTACTTTCGTTCGTATTGCTTGCGCCAAGTCGATCCTATTCAGAGCTTGCACCGGAGCAGGACGATCGCGTCGAGCTGGAGTTGTTGGCCTTGGGTAAACGGGGCAACACGATCGCTCGGGCGCGTGGTCAGGTTATGGAGATCTTGCAAGATGGAAATGCGTGCACCGCATGGTTCCAGGGGGCTGATCCTAATCCCGCCGAAGTGTTCCGGTCGTTGCACTTCCAGCTGGACATGAGAGGAACTTCGTATGTTTACGGCATGAAAGATAATCAACGGGGACAGCTCCTCAGACACCCATGGGGAGCCAGGTCGATTGAGAATGGCGGCCGAAACTCCACCATCCTATTGAATGCCAGAGGACCGTTCTTCAACCGCTCTTCGGTTGTCATGCAACTGGACCCAAGAGGATTGTTGCCTAGGCCCGATGGCATCCGTCAGTTGACAATCGCTTCTTACGGGGGAAATACACCTGAAGCGCAAATTACGCTATTGCTTCACGAACTGGGACACATCATTGGGCGGCTTCCTGAGGACGATGATTCCTGGGACGGACGATCCTCCCGAAACACCGACGAAGTGCTACGGCATTGCAAGATCGAGACTCGAGCGGCCGCACACAACAGCTCCAGAGGCGGAATCTGAGCGGCAATCAATGCCACCAGCGCGGCAACTCCTTCAACGAAGCCGTATCGGTTGAGCGCTGTGGCGGGCCGCCTAGCGCTTCCGCACCTCAGATACTGCCTGCCTCAGCGCCTGCACTACGCGATCGGGTTGGTAGAGTTGAATTTCGTGGCCGCTGCCTGTTGCGGTGATGTGGACACTGTTTGAACTGAGGAAGTCGAGGCGGGCTGCGGCACCATCGCGGGATTTGCGCTCGGATTCGGTTGCGATTGGGTTGCTCGAGACTACGACTACGGGGAGATTTCCGAGCGGAGGCTCCTTGGCTCCGTCGGATTGGGCGAATTCCCTCAAAAATTCTTTTCGCCACGACAGGAGAGACTCGGGGCCAGCCTTTGCTGGATCCCAATTTTCCCATTGGCGCACATCGAGCCAGAGGCGGACCTTCTGTAAGTCCGGAGGCAGGCGATCAAAAGGCTCGTCTTCGCGAGTAGGCGCAGCTCCCTTATCAAAGGGTGGAGATGACGGCGGGAATGCTGACCGCACGTCATCCTCTGACAGGTCCCAAAGGAGACCGGCCTTCCCTTTTGCCTGCAGGCCGACGCGATTGCTGCTGTTGGTGAAAACGAGGCCGGCGACTTCTTCCGGAAAAGCATGTTGGTAGGCTTGAATGTAGATTCCGGCGATGGATGCGCCGACCAGCAAGTACGGCCGTTTTTCTCCGGCCGCTCGCAAAAGCGCGTGAAGATCGCCGATCGTCTGCTCGACCGTTTCGTCGGCGGGACCATCGCTCCATGCTAGCCCGGCTCGATCGTAGGAACAAACCCGCGTGTTCTCCGCGACTTTCGGTTGTACAAGAGCCCAGTCAATCGAATAGGCACCTCCACCGGCCACCAAGATGGCGGTTGGACTTCCTTTGCCGGAACAATTCAGGTGCAGTTTGCGGCCGCCGATGTCGAACAACTGGCCTCGAGGCGGATATTTTTGTGGTGGCTGTTCCTGAAAGAGGAAAAGAGGTGGAGCTGAAGCTCTGGCCCTACATTGCGGAATGTCGGAGACGGCGAGGCCGATGATTACGATGGGGATGGCAGAAAGGAATCGCACGCGTTTGAACTCCTTCCACGAACTATACGAAGGTTCGCGTAAAGAGTTCCGTGCCAAAAATCCCAGTCAAGCCCTTTTGAGTGAAAGATTGCAGAGCTGCGAGGCGACGATGGAGAAATGGCGGGGTTGAAGATTTCCGATACAGGAAGAAAAGAACGCCTACCTTCTGCGCAAACCAGAATCGCAAAAGGTAGGCCACGCAAGAAGTTACTGCCGATTTCTGAATGTGCCACCCCGACCAGATGACGCAGCCGTTGTCCGCGCGAATTAGCCTGACGCGAGACGCGAGAATCAAGTGCCGCGCCTGCGGCGCTCGTTATGTGCGGCATTCGGACCCAGTGCACGCACTGGGCTAGCTGTCGCTCCTCCGGTGCATGGTGGGCGAAACGGCGTCCGCGACAACACCTTGAATCCTGCTGTCAGTCAGTATTCAAGTTAAATGTTCCGGCGGGAGGTCTCAACGATGGGATGCGGAGATCGAACCGAAGGCCCGATGTATGATCGGGCCTTCCGGTTTTTCGACGAAGCCTGGACGTTACCTTGTGGAGGCGGATGCGCCGGCGGCCTTTGCTTTTCCGAGTTCAGGAACGACTCCGAGCTGTTGCATGAGGCTCAAAGCGTCCCAGTTGACATAGCCTTCGAACATTTTGCCGTTCGTAAAGCGGGCAATGCTCACACCAGTGATGCTGATTTGCTTCCCTGTTGGCGCAATCCCGTTGAGATCGCCCTTATGGGTGCCCCGGCAAGACCAGCGAGCTACTACGGTTTCGCCTTCGGCAAGGATGTCGTCGATCGTGAGGCGAAGATCGGGGAAGGCATTGCGATAGAGGGTTACTCTCTTTTTCTCACTCTCGGGGCCACGGCCGAGGTCCGGTGTGGAACTGTCGTGGTGAGTGTAGTTAGACGCAAAGAGCTCGTCTGCCACAGACACCTGGCCTTTGTTCCAAACTTCTTCGAACAAACGGCGTACGATATTTTTGTTTTGTTCAGACATGGTGAATCTCCTTTTTGAAAGAAACGAACTTCCTACTCGCATCTAGCGAGTAGTGCTTGAGCCATCTGGCCTTAAACCGCTGGCGTGTTGGTTGTGCAACCTGTACGTCGAACAGGAGATCGGGCCCCGCGCGAGGAATAAAAAGAACCCGGTAGGTTCTGCCCAGTTGGCGCTCGATGCGGAGCTTGTCCTTTAACGAAGCTGCAAATGGACTGAGAAGCGGGCGTTTCGCCTCAAACAGCGAAACTTCGTACTGATACTGTTCTTCGTGAGTGTGCGTGTCAAGGACATTCGAAAGATTCCTTTGTGCAAATGGAGCGACGGAGGCTTTTATCTTTTACTTGCAGCTCCCGTCGGAAATTTTTCGCCGAACATGGGCAGGCCGCTCTTTGACAATTCACGCGTCGCCTCGTCCTGGATTACATCCCAGTGTTCGAGCAGAATCCCGCCCTTGATACGAAGTATGTCTGCAGCAATCCAGTTCACGGGCAAACCGAAGTCCGAAAACCGTCCGTGCACGATTACAAAATCTCCCTCGGCTACGATCGTTCCTGGCTCATACTTGAGCGTTGGTGGAAGGCTCTTGATGAGATCGAACAAGCCTTCACGGCCGGGAGCGATATGAGCGCTGTGTTGGATGTAGTGAGGTGACCAAAACTTCTCGGCTGCAACGTAGTCGCGTCTATTGAATAGTGTGTCGAACGCTTCCAGAACGAGCGCTTTGTTTTTCGATTCAACGGTTGAACTCATTTTGTGTAACTCTCCTTTTTAAAGCGTGCAGCGGTTAAGCGTTGGTGCCGCCGTCGACGGTGAGGTTGGAGCCGGTGATGTACGAAGCTTCCGGGCTGGCTACGAACGCTACCAGTGCGGCGACTTCGTCAACCGATCCGTAGCGGTTGAGTGCTGTGTTGGCAATCTGGGGCGTGGCCCAATCGCCGGCGACGGGATTCAAATCCGTGTCGATCGGACCCGGCTGGACGTTGTTAACCGTGATACCGCGGGCCCCGACCTCTCTGGACAAGCCTTGCGTGAACATCTTGACGGCTCCCTTTGTCGCCGCGTACGGCGTGAGGCCGGGCGTCATGTTGCGTTCCCCTACGCACGAACCGATTGTGATGATGCGGCCGCCCTTCTTTAAGTGCTTCAGCGCGGCCTGCGTTGCAACGAAGACGCCACGGATATTGATGTCAATCACGCGGTCCAGTTCCTCCAGCGTGGCCTCCTCGAACGGTTTGGGGATGGCCGTGCCGGCATTGTTCACGAGGACGTCCAGCCGGCCGAAGGTCGCGACGGTCTTTTCGACTGCGGCTTTGACGGCGGCGGCATCGGCGGCGTCCGCCTGAATTGCGATCGCCTTTCGGCCTGCGCGTTCAATCTCCTTAACGACCGACGCGGCCGCGTCTGCGCCTTTCGTGTAGGTGATGGCCACGTTTGCTCCGTCTGCGGCCAGACGCTTTGCGATTGCGGCCCCAATACCGCGTGAACCGCCCGTAATGAGTGCAATCTTTCCTTCTAGTTTCTTAGGCATTGCTTTTCTCCCTTATTGAGAACCCGTTGTTCTTTCTATTGAGCTAGCTAGCCCTGCTAACCAAGCATGGCTGATGAGGCCGTCAAGCCTTTCTGCCGCATACTCGAATCACCCTTCTGATGCGCACTGCAAGCTCGATGTAGCAGACTTTCGCGATACTTTGTAAGCTGAGGGCGATGCCTCAAGAGCATAGAGATGCAAGTGGAATTACGACACTTACGCTATTTCGTTGCGGTAGCTGAGGCAGAAAGTCTGACCGTTGCGGCAGAACAAACGCTGCACACGTCACAACCTTCGCTGAGCCGGCAGATCCGGGATCTTGAAGCAGAGGTCGGAGCTCAACTGCTGACGCGGGGCGCTCGCGGCGTTGAATTGACACCGGCGGGGATGGCATTTCTTGGTCATGCGCGTTTAGTGCTATCCCCGTCCTCTCAAAGGAGATGCGCCGACTATTGATTTGGTTCTCGGTTACAAGAGGTCGAACGAGTCTCCCGTCCTAAAACTTTGCTTTCCCGAGTGGACGAGTTGGTCGCTCGTGCTTTGAAGAAGGCCTAACAAGACTCGGAATGTGTCATAGCGGAAAGATTGCATGAGCCAACACAAAATTGCCGCGCGCAAGGATTGACCGGAGGCTCTAATCGGGTCGTTACCGGATGGACCGGCACCCCCTATGAAGCTAGATTGCGTGCAGTACCTCTATGAAACAACCCAAAGGCGGTCTCGCTCTGAGGGGGAGACCGCCTTCTCCAACTAGTCACCGCACTCCTAACAACTTCCGCAGGGCTTTCCGTCAGCTAAGAGATGACCCGTCAATGCAAAAGGCGAATTCGAGCGTACTGGTGCTTGTAATTTCTTCCTCTTGTGGAAAAAACTCGAAGCGACGACTTACTCCTGAAGATTCCCTATCTCCAGTTGTTTCAAGGGAATGCGTCCGCTTGTGGATTGGCACGCGATTTGCGTTGAGCCCAATACGAAGGTGGGTGTCCACTCGAGGTGATTTATGGAAAAAAATACTCCGACGCAATCTGCCTCTCCAGTCCGGGCTCCATTGGATAAGACGCCTCTAAAATGCTTCCGAACGCGCAGGAGGCCCCCGCAGAAGAACGGGGCGCTTCAACCACTCTGCCACGAGCATCATCTTCAGATGAGACTTACGCAAGTTCCTCTGTACACTGGCAGCGGGGCGGCACAGACTCTCGCGTATGCCTGCCCGGAGCCTGATTGCTTAGTCCACTACAGTAGCTCGCACGGATATTTCACTGTCACGCACAATGGGATGAGTTCGACCAGGACATGATGCCTGAGGTTTGGTGCTCGCAAGACGCGCTGCCTATGTATCTTGCTGTGGTCTTGCCGGAGGATAGAAGCTTCCGGCTATGGAAATGCCCCAGTTGCAATTCGAAGCGGAGAAATATTTCGCAAGCTGGATCGGGGCTTGCTAACGAATGAGATATCGCTTAGTGGCCCGGCTTGGACTCGATGGATGCTCGCAGGGCTTTGGTTACTTCGGTGGCGATATCGTCCTGGACCATCAAGATGTCGTCGAAGGGGCGGTCGTAGGTTTCGGACCAGATGACGTAGCCGTTGTCTGCGCGAACTAACCGTGCATCAATACGGATTCTAGAGCCTGACTTGCGCACGCTGCCATCGAGTACGTACGCGACGCCCAATGCTTTGGCGATCTCCGGGATGGTTATTTGAGGAGTTCCTTTTGAGCGCGGCCACAGTTTGCCCTTGTAGTAGAAGGAGGACGTGGGAGGCGGCACCCGAAGACCAGGGATTTTGCTGAGTTTGTCTATCAGTTCTTCGGTCATGCCGTCGGCGAAAGGCTCCTGGTTCATGTCGTCGGTCAGGTCGAGGAACGGCAGCACGGCGATGGAATTTTGTGGCTGTGTGGGAATGGGTGACGCGGAGAGATTGTTATTTGCGAACTTGTTGTGAAATGGGAACGCTCTGTATAGCAGCAGAGAAACGAGAGCGAGGCAGAGTGCTACACCAGCGGTCCACGTGAAGCGGGCACTGCGGCGCGGACTGGAATTCCTTGGCACAGCCGATGAGTTTGTCGGAGAGACGGATTCATCGATATAAGTACTGACCTTCGCCACCATTCGATAGCCTAGTCGGGGCACTGTCTCGATGTACGTAGGTTGTTTGGGGTCGTCGCCGAGCAGACGGCGGAGCGACGTCACGGCCTGATAGACCGAGTCCTGAGATACGCTGACGTCCGTCCAGACTTGGTTGAGCAAGTCATCTATGCTAACGACTTCGCCGGGATGCTCGGCGAGGCACAGCAGCAGGCGCATGGTGCGCACTTCTGCGCGAGCGGTTTCTCCATTTCGGGAGATTTCGCAGGACCTGGGATTAACGGACCAGTCGCCGATGCAGAGCGGTGTGGTGATTGGGTGTTTCATGCGGGCGGCTCAGAGTTTACATCCAGAACCGCTAGCCGCGGCGTTGAGAGAATACCCACTTCAGCAGCTCCGGCTCGGTGAAAGCCCATTGCCAGACGTTGTGATCCACTCCGGCGTACTCTGTGTAGATGGGATGTCCGCCCGCTTTTCGAAGCGCCGCGATGCGGTCGCGCGACAATGCCACAGGAACGCTTTGATCCGAGGCCCCGTGGAAATTCCACACGGGTGTGCCGAGCGACGCCGTGGCGTCCTCATTCGTTTCCGCTCCACAGCACGGCATCGCCGCAGCGAAAAACTTTGGGCGCTGCGCCGTCATATGCCACACCCCGGAGCCGCCCATGGACTGGCCGGTTACGTAGATGCGGCGCTCGTCAATCGCGAACTCGCGTTGCAATGCTTCGATAATTTCGAATGCCAGGCGCGCGCCGTCCCCCAAGCCGGAAAGTATTTTCGGCGGGCCATCGCTCTTTTGCGAAAAATCGTAGCGAACCCAGCCGCGATCGGTTTGGGGTGCGAGGACATAGCAAGGAAAATGTTTCTGATTTTCGGGCAGCAACCATACGCGCGTGCCGAAAATGTTTCCAAGGCCCAGCTGCTTTTCGTTATCGTCGCCCAGCCCACCGCTACCATGCAGATATAGAACGAGCGGAAGTTTTCCAGACGCTTCCGGCTGGAACAATCTATAGGGCATCGCCCAGTCGCTCTTGTGCGTCCGCGGCTCGAACTTCTTTTGCAGGCCCTCGGATTGTTTCTTAAATGCCTCAATCAGAGCCATTCGCTCCGGCGACGTTGGTGCTCCGGGAGCGAGCGGAGGGACGGAGTTTTCGTTCGCCGCAGAGGGAGTGAACGCAACCGAAAAATTGCGAGCGATCGGTGACACCGTGAACCAGGCTCCTGCTGAGGCTGAACTCAAGAGTCGAAGTGCTTTTCTTCGCATCATCATTTTGAAATGCTCCGTCTGCGCGAAAATCTTCAATTCTTCTGCGTGATTTTCAAATTCGAGAAATATGCATCGGTGGCAATGTATGCCCACAGGCCAATCTGTCCCCGCACATCGCCGAGCTTCAGATCGTTCACAATCAGGCAGGGCTGCTCTGCTCCGTTTACGTAAAGCCGCGCCTTTGTTCCTGCGACTTCAATTTTCATCTTCGTCCAGGCACCAGCTTCAAGATCAACATACGACTCGTACATTCCCGGTGCTTCTTTCCTCAATCGGTTCCACGGAAACTCCGGGAGCGACTCGTACTGCACCGAGTGATTGCGCCGCAGCTGGTCATCCGCCCGGCCATTCGTCGGCCTAAGATAAATGTTCTCAGCGCGCGCGCCATGTTCCTGCGCCCGAATCTCGACGCCCACAAATCCTCGCGCGGTTGGGTCCATTGCCGCGATCGGCACGCCCGCAACCTCCGCTTCGATTGTTCCATCTTTGAAATCCGTACCGCCCACGAGAGCAATCATCGAGCCTCGATCCGTGTCATGATTTTGCCCCGGAGCCAGGTGCAAAGCTCTCTTTCCGCGGTATGTGATAATTTCTGCTTTAGTATTGACCGTTTCCAATTTGTCCATGGAATCCAGCCGATAGACGTCCGTTCGCTCCTTAATCACTTGCCCGCCTGCATGTAAGACCAGCAGCACAAAACCCGCCAGGAAAAGTGCACTGATTATCTTGCGCATATCCCTCCTTGCAGCCGCCGCCACCTGTCGGGCCGTTCTCCCTAACCCACTCCCCTTGCCGCTCTTAGACGGCGGGAGTTCCTATCTGTTTCCGTCACACAAAGACAAAATTTCAGAAGTATTCAGGATGTTTCAGGCCACGTTCAGGACTTTCTAGGTCCGACCCACCTATCGTGGCTTTGGGAATGGAGAACAAATCAGAGGTGATCGAGGAGAGTTCAAATGAATGGAGATTCCGCGACTAACGGACGATCTGGGGCATTGAGGAAAAGGAGCGCTTTGCGGGCGATCGCGGCGGGCGGCTTGATTGCCGGAACTTTGGACCTTTTGCAGGCCTGCATCCTGTTTGGATGGAAGGTTCCGCTGGTGATTGCCGGCGGGCTGCTGGGGCGGCAAGCGATCCACGGCGGAGGCATTGGCACTTATATTCTGGGAGTGATTCTCCATTTCTTTATTGCCTGCTCGGCGGCGGGGATTTACTACGGAGCGAGCCGCAAACTGGGATTTTTGATCGAGCATCCGTTGGTGTGTGGTTTGTTCTTTGGCATGGCGGTCGAGCTCGTGATGAGCTATATGGTTTTGCCGCTTTCCGCGCTTCACTCGAGAGGCCCTTACGAACTTCATGATGTGATTCTGGGACTGGTTGTGCACATGGTGGTGGTCGGGCTGCCGATTTCGTTCAGCGTTCGTCGGTTCGGGAAATAGACGGCGGCGGCCGATTCCCCTCAGTTGCTAGCCACGGAGCCCTAAAGCCTGCTAATAAACGAAAACATTGCGGCGTTGAATTGCTCTGGTCTTTGCAGAGGCGCGAAATGGCTCACCTTATCCAGAATCAATAACCGTGCGTTTGGAATGCTGCCAGCCAGATACTCGGCGTGTTCACGTTTGATGAATTCATCGTGTTCACTTTGCACGATCAAGACAGGCACGCTAATCCTGGCTAAATCCTGGGCAGAGTAATTCGGTTCAGTTTTCTGCATGAGGCTGACGGCTTCGACGAAATCCTTGAATTGGTCTGGCGTCGCAGAAAGCCGGGCGTAGTCCTTTGCATGACGACGGAAACAACGGTCTATGACCGGACCCGGTTCGAATTTCTTTACGCCACTGGGGTCCATATTGCAGCCGAAAAAGAAGACTCCCGTGACGCGTGTGGGAGCGATCGCTGCAAGGATTAGTGCAGTGCACGCGCCGTCGCTCCAGCCTGCGAGCGAGGCCTTTTCGAGATGCAATTTGTCCATCACCACCAGAACGTCGGACGCCATCAGTTCATACGTGTACGGCCGCGTGTCCCGCGTGCTGCGGCCGTGGCCGCGGCTGTCCATCAGAAGTGCGCGGAAACCATTTTCCACAAGCGCTGGAACCTGGTAACCCCAGTTGCCACTATGACCGAGTCCTCCATGCAGCAAGATTACAGGCGAGCCAGATCCGTAAGTGCTGTACCATATCCGAGCGCCCTCGTGATCGATGTAACCTTCTTTATTTGAGGTTGGTAGCGGCGCGGCACCGCTCGCCTCAAACCTCGTGAGGTCGTCGTCCCATAGTTCCATCTGGTCTCCGTCCGTTAACCCTACCGTAGCTTGGCTGTCGTCCCAGTACGAGCATTTTAGGACAAGTAATAGAGGATGGGCATCTGTTGACTCAAACAAGCGGAGGGAGCTTCATTTAAAGAAAATCCGGACACGTCTCGGATTCACGGCGTGCCGGCGGCCTGATTTCACGGCTCTTCCCCTATTTTGACAAAAGACAAAAAAAGCTTGCGCTGTGATCTAGTGTTATAGCATACTATAACACCTATTGGGATTGCCCGCGCCTGCGCACGCGAGTGACTCTAAGACGAAAGTAAAGAAAGTAAGGAGAATGAAACATGAAATCGCTTCGCCGTATGCTTTCCGTCCTTGTTTTTGTGTCGCTGTCCACTTTGGCTTTTGCCCAGTCGGACACGCAAAAGTCGGACGCGCAAAAATCCTTCGACAAACTGAAAAGCCTAGCGGGTTCCTGGGATGGTGTACTCTCGGGCACCGGGACCGACCTTGATGGCAAGTCCCTGCATGTCACACTGCGCGTGACGTCCATGGGCAATGCACTTCTGCACGAGATGAACGGATTGGGAAGGCCGGACGATCCCATCACCATGTTTTATCTGGACGGCGATCGCTTGCTGTTAACCCACTATTGCGATGCGGGCAATCGGCCCCGCATGGCCGGTAAGATGACGTCGGACGGAAAGACGGTGGAATTCGAGTTTGTTGACGTTGCCGGAAGCACGCAATACGGGCATATGCACCATGCAGTGTTCACTGCTATCGACGCGAACCATCACTCCGAGGAGTGGACTTTCATGGAGGGAGATAAGCCGGTCCACGCACACTTTGAGCTGCAACGAGCGAAGTCCTGAAGGGATGTTGATGGACAGGAGTTATCAGGAAATCTGATGGACCGTGAGTGGAATGACAATCAGCCGATTTACCGCCAGCTTCGGGACCGCGTCGTGGCGATGATCCTCGACCGAGTGCTGAAGGAAGGCGATCCTCTGCCATCAGTGCGCAATGTGGCGGCGGAATACCGGGTCAATCCGCTCACGGTTCTGAAGGGTTATCAGGAATTGGTGGACGAAAATTTGGTGGAGAGCAAGCGCGGGCTGGGCATGTTCGTGAAAGATGGCGCGCGGGAATCGCTCATGAAAAACGAGCGCAGAGATTTCTTGAAGGAAGAGTGGCCGGAAGTGCTGAAGAAGATTCGACGGCTCGGGTTGAAGGCTGAAGATTTGTGGAAGGGCAAGGCAGAGGAGGAACGCTAAACATGGCATGCATTGAGGCGCGCGGGCTCCGCAAAGCCTTTGGAACGACAGTCGCGGTGGATGGAATCGATTTGCGCGTCGAAGAGGGGCGCATTTTGGGGATTGTCGGGCCGAACGGCGCTGGAAAGACGACGGCGCTGAACGCAATTCTCGGACTTATTCCCTATGAGGGAGAACTGAAGGTGCTGGGACGCGATCCCTGGACGAGCCGCGAGCAGCTGATGCTCGACGCTTGCTTTATTTCGGATGTGGCTGTGCTGCCGCGATGGATTCGCGTGTCGCAGGCGGTCGACTATGTTGCGGGAGTGCATCCGCGATTCGATCGTACGAAAGCGGAAGGATTTATCGCAAAGACGAGCATCAAGCGGACGAGCAGAGTGAAGGAACTTTCGAAGGGAATGGTGGCCCAACTGCATCTGGCGCTGGTGATGGCGATTGACGCGAGGCTGCTTGTGCTGGATGAGCCGACACTTGGGCTAGACATTTTGTTTCGGAAACAGTTTTACGATTCGTTGCTCAATGATTACTTCGATCGAAGCCGGACGATTGTAGTGACGACGCACCAAGTGGACGAGATTCAGGATGTGCTGACGGACCTGATGTTCATAGACCGCGGACGAATCGTGCTGAGCTGCAGCATGGAGGAGTTTGAGAGGCGGTATACGGAAGTGTTAGTGCCTCCGGACAAGCTGGAAGCTGCGAGGGCGCTGCGACCGATGCACGAAAGGCAATCGCTGGGGAGAAGCATCCTGCTGTTCGACGGCGCTGATCGAAAACAACTAACAACGCTGGGGGAAGCGAGGACGCCGGGCATCGCGGATCTGTTTGTCGCAGTGGTAGGAGGGCACGGCGGGGCGGGAGGCGTACGATGAGTCCGGAAGCGAATGTCGCACAACAAAGCTTGGCGGGAGAAGCACGAGCAGCAGCGAGGACGGTCCGTTGGACGGAAATATTTTATTGGTGTGTGCGGCGGGAGTTGTGGGAGCACCGCGCCGTCTATGTTGGGCCGGTGGGCGCAGCTGGCGTTTTTTTGTTTGGATTTTTGCTTACATTGTTTCGATTGCCCGCGCAAATGCGCGAGGCGATAACCGGTCCGGCAAAGATGAAAGCGCTTGGAAGTTCATACGAGTTCGCGGCGGTAGCCATCATGCTGGTCGCGACGATCGTCGAGATTTTCTATTGTCTGGACGCGCTTCAGGGTGAACGCAAGGATCGGAGCATCTTGTTCTGGAAGTCGCTGCCGGTTTCGGACCTGACAACGGTACTTTCCAAGGTAAGCATTCCGTTTTTGATTTTACCTGCAGTGGCGTACATCGTCCTCGTTATCACTGGTTTCGTGATGTTGGTGCTAAGCAGCGTGGTGCTGACTTTAAACGGATTGAGTGCGTGGCCGCTCTGGACGCAGCTATCTTTGGTGCAAGAGGCGCTGGGGCTGCTCTACCACATGGTGACAGTGCACATTCTTTGGTACGCACCAATTTATTGCTGGATGCTGCTGATTTCCGCGTGGGCGCGGCGCGCGGCACTGGTCTGGGCAGTCTTGCCGCCCTTCTGCGCAGGGATGCTTGAAAAGCTGGTGTTCAATACATCGCATTTTGCTCAGTGGATTGGGTACCGCGTCTCCGGAGGAATGGAAGCAGAACAAGGGGCTGGAATGATGCCGTCGACACATCTGACGCCGTGGAGATTTTTGAGCGACCCCGGACTCTGGCTCGGATGGATTGCTGCAGCGATCTTTTTGGCGGCAGCGGTGCGGATTCGACGGAATCGCGAGCCGATTTAATTGGCAAAGAAGGAGAAGCGATGCGACTTATCCTGCTGACGCTTCATATTTGCGGGGGAATTACAGGAATACTTTCCGGCGCCGCAGCGATGACATTTCGCAAAGGTTCGCGCTGGCATGGAATTGTTGGAAACATGTTTGTAATAGCGATGCTGGCTATGGGTTCGAGCGGGTCGACTTTGGCGGTGATGAAACACGAAATGAACAACGTGTTCGGGGGAATTCTTGCGTGCTATTTGGTGACAACGGCATGGTTGACGGCTAGGCGGCGGGACGGGGAAAGAAACATTCTCGATTGGATTGCGCTTGCGGTCGCATTGGCAGCCGGAACTGGCATGCTTGCTTTCGGATTCGAGGCGGCAAGAAGCCCGAGCGGAACAATCAGAGGAGTGCCCGCAGGAATGTTCTTCTTCCTGGCGACTGTGGTCTTGCTTGCCGCTGCGGGGGACATTCGCATGCTCGCGCGAGGCGGCGTTTTTGGAGGAAAGCGGGTCGTCCGGCATCTCTGGCGCATGTGTTTTTCGTTTTTCGTTGCGACAGGATCCTTCTTTCTGGGACAACAACAAGTGTTTCCTGCGGCGTGGCGGGGAGCAGCCGTATGGTTTGTTCCGGCTCTCCTGCCACTGGTCCTGCTGATTTTCTGGTTGTTTCGCGTTTGGTTTACAAAAATGTATGGAACAAACGGAGCCCGTGCTCAGACAGTCAGTTCCGATTGAGGTGTCACTGAGATTTGACAGGAGGAAGCCATGACCCGAGGACGAGCGATGAAGGTTGCGTTGGTTGTGGTGGGACTACTCTTTGTAGCTGCTATCTACCCCTTGGTTTTCTTGTTGCGTCAGGAACCGACCCTGCAGATGATGCTTTCCATTTATGTCACGCTGGGAGTTTTCCTGCTCGTGGCGTCGCGCAACCCTGCCTCGCACCGCAGTCTCGTCGCCTTTGCTGCGTGGTCGAGCTTGGCACACGCCGGCGTTATGGCGGTACAGTCGTTCGGCGATGCGAGCGAACGCGTGCATCTGCTGATCGGCGTGGCTATGTTTGCCGTCATCGGCATAATCCTGCTGGTGTTTGCGCCGGCAAAAGCAAACGTGGCTACACCTTAAGTCTGTTCTTATTCTGTCCTAGCGTAGGACTTTCCGTTTAGCCTGGGCCACGAAGGGCCCGCCGGGAGGAGACAATGAATTCGGGAACGAGCATTGAAGGTCGTATTGGTGTTGGTGGGACTGCTCTTTACGGCTGCTATTTATCCCCTGGTAACGTCTGTACGGGATAGCTGGCAGGCGAATAAAGAGGACGCTTTGCCGATGATGATGAGCCTGTATTTCACGCTTGGGATTTTCTTGCTGCTGACAGCGCGTAACCCGTCGGCGAATCGCAGAGTGATCACCTTTGCCGCATGGTCGAGCTTTGCGCACGCCGCTGTTATGGCTGTCATGGCACTCCACCTTGCGAATGAACGCCTCGACCTGCTGATCGCCGGGGCTGTCTTCAGTGTCATCGGTGCAGTTCTGCTCGCGCTGGCTCCGCCGAAGCCACCGATCAATCAGTCATCTCCAATCACTTAAATCACTACAATATTTGCGGCCGCTGTTCGTCTTCAACAATGAATGAATGAGCCGGCGAGCATCACCGCGATGACCGAGCAAGACCGCCAAATCTCCGAAGTCGTTGCGGTCGAAGGATCCCGCCTGCGCAATTTCATCCGCCGTCGTGTGCCCGATTCCCGCGACGCAGAAGACATTCTCCAGGAGGTCTTCTATGAACTGGTGGAAGCCAATCGCCTGCTGATGCCGATTGAACATGTGACCGGCTGGCTTTTTCGCGTTGCGCGCAATCGCATCACGGACCTTTTTCGCAAAAAGAAGCCAGAGACTTTCAGCGACTCAGCAGTCGAAGACGAAGACGGCGAGCCGCTGCGGATCGAAGATCTGTTGCCAGCGCCCGACGCCGGTCCGGAAGCGCTGTACGTCCGCAATGTGCTGCTCGATGAACTGGAACTCGCACTCGATGAATTGCCAGAGGAGCAGCGCGAAGTATTCGTCGCTCACGAACTGGAAGGCCGCAGCTTCAAGGAGCTGTCGGCGGAAAGCGGCGTGAACGTGAACACTCTGCTTGCACGCAAGCGTTACGCCGTGCTTCGTCTGCGCGAACGATTGCAGAACATTCACGAAGAATTCTTAAGGAAATGAGGAGCGCAACATGAGGAAAAAATGGATTTGGATAGCCCCATTAGCGATCGCGGGGATGGTGCTTTTCGCCTGGATCGGAGGCGAAGTGGTGATGCGTTTGTGGAACTGGCTGCTGCCATCGCTGTTCGGATGGCGGCAAATCACTTTCTGGCAGGCTCTCGGACTGCTCGCGCTTTGCCGCATTCTGTTCGGAGGTTTTGGCGCTCATGGCGGTCCGCGCTCGAATATGCGGCGGCGAATGGCCAACCGCTGGGAAAAAATGACCCCGGAGGAGCGCGAGAAGTTCCGCCAGGGCATGCGCTCACGTTGCGGCGGCTTTGAAGCACCAACCGGCGAAACCAAAGCGTGATGGAACAAGCGTTACCGATTACCTCTAACCCTGCCGCTCCTCGGGGGGGCGCACTTTTTGAAACGAATAGTAGAGAAGAATGTCGTAGACGATTTTCAACGTACCGGCGATAAAGAAGGGAGCGCTAATTAAGGAAGGCCGTGCGAATAGAAATCCTGCAAGCAATGGGCTGATGGCCGCCCCCGTAGTGCGCGCAACACCGGTAAATCCCCCTGCGGCTGACCGCTCTTCGGGTGGAACAACGGCCATCGTATACGACTGTCTGGTTGGAACATCCATTTGGCTGATGCTGAAACGGAGAAGAAGCATCAACACTGCCAGCGAGAGATTGGGCATCAGCGGCACGAGGATGAGAAGAATGTTCGAAGGAAGATGGGTGACTACCATTGTGCGAACAAGACCGATGCGCGCCGCAAGCCTGGTAGCAAGAAGGGCGGAGATTCCTGCAAAAACATTCGCCCAAAAGAAAATCGCGCCGAGTGCGGCAGGTTGAACGCCGAAGCGCAAATAGAACCAATAGGCGGCAAAACTTTGCACGACGAATCCACCCGCAAACGAATCAAGGGCAAAGAGGCCTGATAGTTTCAGGACAATGCTGCGCGACCGGGCAATTCCAAAAATGTGCGCAACGCTTGAGGAAGGGATTGGGCCGTTCGAAGCGGGGCCTACTTCCACGGATGTCGAGAGACGCAGAAACAGAAATGCCAGCGCGACTCCCAAGGCGGCATACAAGAACACCACGGCGCGATAGCTTTGCACATGCGTCATCGTTGTGTGTTGCAACGCCTGCGTCAAAGCACCGCCAAAGAGCGCGCCGAGGGCAGTTGCCAGCGAACCAGCGAGCGTGTACCAGGCAAAAACCTCTGTGCGGGCCGCCGCCGAGACAATGTGCGAAAGCGCAGCTTGTTCGATCGAGAGAAACGGTCCAACTTCATTGCCGCTTGGGCTGATTACGCCGATCGTGCCTGCGATGACGAGGAAGAGCAGGTTGCTCGTCAATGCGAAAGCCAAGCCCGCGGCGGCCATGAGAATCGAGCCGACGATCAACATGCGCCGGCGGCCGATACGATCCGCCCTTGTTGTGAGGTAAAGCGAAACGATGACATCACCGGCGAGGGTCAGCGTGAGAACCAAGCCGGCCTGGGCTTCCGTGAGCCCGAGTCCAATTAGATAGAAAACCAGAATAACGGAGAGTGAACCGTAGGCAAAGAGGCGTACAAATCGCGTAACGAATAGCAGCCAACCGTCACTCGTCATTTTCTTGAGCGAATCCGGTATCACTTTGGCTGTCAGCATTTTATTTCACGGCCACGTCCGTCTCCTGCCAATTCCCCTCCTCGCCGTCCCAATCGGAGAGCCTGCGCCTACAGTCGAAACGTCCATCGCAACTTGATCGCAATCAGATCGTTCTCGGGAACAATACTCACTCGGGGATCGGTCACGATGCGCTGCCAGCCGCGGTTCCATACGACGAACAAATCGTTGCCGGGCTTGATGGTCCATCGCAGTCGCGTGTTCGTTCCGATGTTCTGCGATTCCGTGTCGTACTGCACGAAACTCGACAGCACCAGACTCTGGCTCCACGCATATGCCGCGCGTGCGGACCAGAGTCTCTGGACAAACCTACCGACAGGGAGATGCCCGAAATCATTTTCTGTTTCGAGATCGAGCTGCACTTTGCCTCGCGGCGAAGTCCATCGCAGATTATTCTCCCATTGTGTCAGGTGTCCGTTGAAGAACGTACCGAACCAGGTCGTCGTGCCGAACTGCAGCGGACGATGTTCGCTGGTCTGCGCTTCGAGGCGCCATCGCGTGAAGTCGTAGGAGCCCGGAGGAATTATCACCCCCGGCGCGACCTCGAACGGCACGATCAGCGTCTCGCCGTGGGGATTCCAGTTGAACTCAAAACGGTCGCCCGTTTCGAAACGCAAATTGACGGGCGCCATGAAATATTCCCAGGATTCCACGATTCCTTTCGGGTCCGTATAGCGCACGTACTCGTTCTCGAAGAATTCCTGCCGTACCCAGCGGAATGGACCATCCTTCGACGGACGCGGCTGGAAGTTGCAACTGGCGGCCGTGCGCCGAACGCCTTGGCGTGGAAGGAAGCCGATCAAAGGTTGAAGAGCCTCACCATACTGATTGATACTCGTGGCGCAGTCCCACAAGTCGTTCGGATAATCGATCTTGAAGCCCCAACCGATTTTGCTACCGGGACCGACGTCTCCCTGTGTTGTAGCGCTCCACGCGCCAAGCAAGAGATTCTTATGTCCACGGAATTTTGACGTGCGCCATACAGCGTCCGCTCCGACCAGCGTATTTCGCCGGAAGCCCGCCGGGTCGCCATTCGTAAAGATCGTCCCCACGCGCAAATTCTCATTGAAATCGTAAGAAACGCGTCCTGCTAGAAGATTCGTATCCGGGACAAGCGCAGACGGCAGACCAAGGTCGGTCACAACCTGTGGTGAAACAAATGTTTGACGGGTTTGCACATCGAGTAGCGCCAAATTCCCTCTCCCGACCCTGCCGTTGAGCTTCACGCCCGCATCAATCGGGATTTGCTGCCCGTCCAGCAGTCCAACTTGGCGGCTGAAAAAGGGTATGAACTGTGGAGAGTCCGTGCCGCCGATTCCGAGACCGAAGTCGTATTGATTCGACCCTTCGAGAAAGAAAGAACGTTTCTCCGGAAAGAACAGTGGGAAACGCGTGAGATTGATTTGCCGCGTATCCACCTCGGTCTCGGCGAAGTCCGTATTGGCGGTGAACACGGTCACAAGCTGCGGTGTAATCTTCCACGTCACCTCGCCGCCCACCGCGCCTTGCCACGAACGATCACTGCCCGGGAAAGACTGCCTCGTTCTCCCCAAACCGTATGGGCTGAATTCCAAGCCCTTGCCCTGCTCCAACTTGCCCATCCCTGCGAGTCGGCCTGCACGGCTCAGGTCGTACAGAAAGGAATCGAGCGTGGGCGAGGACCACCTCAGCGTCAACCGCTCCCGCGGAACATATCGCTCGATGTTCAATCCCCACGTATCGAGTCCGCGAGCAAAGCTCAGCGTGCGTGAGGGCACTACCACTTCCGCGGACCAACCGTCCGCGGTCCTTGCGGCACGCGCGTCCCAAATGCCATCCCAATCGAGGGACGCGCTTTGTGGATCGGAGACCAGTCCGTCTGCGCGAGCGCCGACGGAGTTCAACTGAAGGAAGTAGCCCGTGCGATGGTCGCCATAAGGGTCCAGCAAAATACTGACTTTGTCGTCGCCCAACATCTGATCGTCGCGCCTCATTGTGTGCACAGCGATCCGGCCAGGATCCGGGTCCTTACAAATAAAACCAAAATAGAGGCGATCCCTTGCGACGACAATCCGAACTTCCGTTTCGTAGGGCGTCGGTTCTCCGGGTTTCGGCGCTTGCTGCACGAGCTTGAGCACCGGCGCTTCTTGCCACACCGGCTCGTCCAACCGTCCGTCAAGCGTTATGGAAACGGAAGTGCGAACAAGAGCTTGCGCGGCGGGTGGTTCGTTTCCAGAAGCACGCGCAGAAACCGCTATGAGCAACAAAAGCGGCACGCGCCAAATGTATTTTTGCAAGGCGCGGTCTCCACAAAAATGAAACGGCCTCCGTTGTGCCCTCATCCGTTTCGTTGCCGATCCTCTTCGAAACAAACCTCTTGGATCAAACGACTATTGGTTGGCCACTGCATCGTAGACCACCATTCGCGCGACGGGCTTGCCGTCTTCTTCCTGTTCGGGCGTGTACACACGATGCCTCTTGAGATCAACGGCCAGGCTATGCACAGCGTGCTGCACGCGAAAATCCTCCAGCTTTCGATAGTGGTCCGGGTCGTCTTGATGGAAAACCGCAATGGCGCCGCTGTAACACGCGACGTAAATGCGGCCTAGTCCTGGGTCAAACTTGATCACGTCGGGACCGCCGGGCATTTTGAGAAACGCGATCGGCGCGTGCTTGTCCAAGTCGAACACCGTCATCAACTCGTTTCCTTCACACGAGAGGAATGCACGATGGTGCTCGGGGTCGAGCGCCATGCCGTGGTTTCCCTCGCACTTGCCGACCGGATAGCGCCCAATCACCTGGTCGGTCGCAGGGTCTATCACCGCAAATATGTTTTGATCCTGCAAATTCACGTATACCTTCCGCGCAACGGGGTCGTACTGCGGCATTCCTGTTTCGCTGTCAAAGTGCAGCGTGCGGATGATTTCATCCTTCTGCACGTCCACTATGGCTTCCGCTTTTCCTCTCTCATCGGAGACGTACAGTTTGTGAAACGGAGCGGCATAGGTGCTTCCATCCGGCTTCGCTTCCGTCTTCAGTTTCTTCACGACTTTCATCTGCTTCAGGTCCACCACGCCGATCGTGTTGTCGTGGGCGTTCGAGGTGTAGAACTTCTTGAGCTCCGGGACGTATTCCACGCCTTCGGCGCCCGGTGTGTCCGTGATCGTCGCCACCACCATGTTCGTGCCAAGGTCAATCACATAGGTCTGATCCGCGGCGAGATGCGCCGACAACAGGTAGTGGTCGTCCTCATCAATCGTCAGGTAGTCAAAGCGCTTTCCCCCCGGGCCCGGCAGGTCGAATTTCGTGACCAGCTTGAGCGTTTGCCCGGACGCGTTCGCTCCGAACAAACAGCCGAATAGAAGAAAACCACAAATGCCGAACCGCAAAGAAAAAAACCTCGTTTGCATCACTGTCCTCCAAAATCGTTACGAACCGTGGTGAAGCAAGACTCCAGCCGCTCCTGCCCCAAGAATGAGCAAAGGCTCGGGAATTTTCTTGAATCCCAGCAATAGCGCGAGTGAGATGACCGCAATTACGACCGTCGTCACATCCACCAAAGCGCGCATGCTGAGAATGATGGCCGCACCCGCAATGGCTCCGACCGCCGCCGCGGTGACGCCTTGCACAAAGGCTTTCACCTGTCGGTTTTTCGCAAAGTGGCGGTAATACGGCGCCACGAAAATCACGAGCAAGTAAGGCGGAAGGAACACCGCGAGCACCGCCGCGCACGCGCCGAGAGGGCCCGCAACCAGATATCCGATGAACCCCGAAGTAATCACAATGGGTCCCGGCGTAATCATGGCCACAGCCACCGCGTCCAGGAACTGGCGTTCCGTCAGCCAATGAAACTGTCCGACCACGCCTCCATAGAGGAATGGCACGATCGCCAAGCCGCTGCCGAACACAAACGCGCCGGCCTTGAGAAAGTACAAGAACACCGATGCGACCGTGCCCGCCGAAACAGAACCGGCCAGCCCGCCGAGGATACCTGGACCGAGGAACGCCGCTTTGGCACGACTTGTTTCGAACTTCGGCGGAGCCTTTACGAACATCGCCACGAATCCGGACAACACAAACAGCCAGACGACCTCGGACTGTGTCCAGACGGTGGTGATGGCTAACGCGCCGAAGAGAATCCACAACAGGTAGTCCTTCCCCAACGTTTTCTGAATCAGCTTCCACGCGCTGCGCACGATGATCGCGCTGACGGCCGCGCCAATCCCATAAAATAATCCTTGGATCCACGCGAGCTGACCGAAGTGCACGTAGAGGGAAGCCAATCCCAGGACCATCAGAAACGAGGGCAGCACGAAAGCTAGGCCTGTGAGCGTCGCTCCCAAAGTGCCGCTGTGCAGCCATCCGATGTATTTCGCGAGCTGTGCCGCCAAAGGTCCCGGGCACAACTGCGAAAACGCGAGACCCTCGAAGTAGTCTTCCCGCGAAATCCACTTTCGCTCTTCCACGAGCTCTTTCTGCATGTAGCCCACTAGAGCAATGGGCCCCCCAAATCCGAGCGCTCCCAAGCGGAGAAAATAGAGAAGCAATGCCCGCAAGGATGGCCGCGCGGAAACGTTCGGCGTCGGGACTGGGCCGGCATTCATGATTCTATGTGGATGCGCGCGAGGTAATCGTGCGCATCCCTCACCCTCTGCCGAGATCTCACGATTCGTCCCGCCGACGCTTCCCTAGTGAGCCATCTCGTGTTGCGGCGCACTCTTGCCCAGCTCATCGAGAGCCGCCTTGAATCCACTCGCGAGTTTTTCGGCCGGGCCCCGCCCCCAGTAATGCAGGAAGATGACAACCGGCCGGTCTCCCGTCATGTGGTGATGAATCGCCACTACATCGAGACCGTTCTTTCGGAGTGCTTTCAAAACCGGCGTCACTTCGCTTTCGAGCATCGCGACATCACCCGCAATCGCGGCATCTTCCTGCGTGCCAACGAACGCCGCCCATGTGTTTAGACCCATGCGAGCGTTGATCACGGCTCCGTGCTCCTTCATTCCCAAGTCGTCTCTTCCCACAGTGATCTTGTAGACCGGTCCGGTCTGCTCGCCTTCATGCCCTGCGATCTTGGCAAGCTTGGCCGTGTCGAGCGCAGTACCGCCGGCGCTCGCGGGAGCAGCCGCTTCGGGTTTTACGTGACCAATCAAATCCAGCGCTGGTTTTACCCGGCGCGCGAGGTCTGCCGCTTTGCCCATGCCGTGGACGTGCATGAAATAGACGTGTGGGTCATCCCAAAAGAAATGATTGTGAAGTGCTGTGACGTCGATTCCGTTGTCGAGCAGCGCGGAGAGAATCGGATTTACTTCCTCCTGCAGCAACACCAAGTCGCCCATCATTACGTCTGAGCCGTCCGATGCCTTGGTCAAGGCCACCCAGCCTCCGAAGCCAAACGGAGTCGGCGTGGAGAAGCCCTCTATCGTCATCTTCAAATCGTTGCGCGGAATATTCACTTTCAGAACTCCCGCTTTGAAATCGCCCTTCCGGTCGAGCGACTTCAACACATCTTGATAGTCGCTCGGCACGTCTTGAGCGGAGACTCGCAAAGAAAATACGGCCAGACAACTAAACGCAAAGCTGAACACCAACGCAATCTTGCAAATGAATTTCATGAAACTATTCCTTTCCTTTCTTTGTTAGCTGGAATTCTTTGAACTTTCGCTCCGCGTTTCGCGGTCGCGTGTTCCCGATGCGGAGTGATACAGCCCCTCGATCATTTCCATGCCGCGCTCCAGAAGCTCTTTGTCCGGCGTGCCTTTCCTGGCCCAGCCTCTCAGAACTTCGTCCACGCCAAAAGCTTCCTTGCGGCCAAATTTTCCATCATTCAAATCCGCGTCGTGAACCATCTCGCCAATCGCAGCGATCCTCGCGTCGCGGATGCGAAACTCCTTGCGCAGGGTTTCGAAAGTACAGTCCTCACCGCGATGCCCAAAACCGCCTTGAAACATATCAAACGGAACAGCGTCGCGCGGGACATCCGCCTCGTTTGCAAATGTGAATCGCGCTTTTTTGTCGATGAAATACCGAATCAGCCACGCTGATGCCGAGCGATCAATTCCTGGCCGCGGCCGGGTAACCCAAAGTCTTTTCGCGAAGTCCTTTGGATTGATCTTGCCTGATTTTTCGGCAACCACGGGCGAAGCATCGGCTCGTGCCAGCAATTCTTCCACGCGCTTCTGGAGTGGGTTTCCAAAAAAATCAATCTCCACGATTTCCCGAAACCGTTCGCGCAGCCGGCTGATTCGGCCGGTCCCACGTTTGTGAAGAGCGACGGAAGCAATCTTTTGCACATCGTGAATGAGCTCTTGATACTCTCGGCTTCGCGCTTCGGCGAAACGCGCTACGAGTTGGGGAGTAGAAAGGTTGTCTATCGCCTGGACGCTGACGACAGAAGCTTCCCCTGAGTGTTTGCGTATCATCTGCGCGAGCCACTCAAACCGTTCCCGGTTGGACGAATTGTTGGGAAGCAAATAACCGGAGTTGCCGAGCGGCACGGCGCCATAACGCTGCAGCTTTCGCCAGACCTCGACGCGCTCACTCGCTCGCTTGGCGGGCAGCGTGAAGGTCAAAAGCGACCACGGTGCGTCTACTTGAGACGCTGACTTAGATACAGACATTTCTTCTATATGTTATGACCATAACACCTTTTCGTCAATGAATGCAGGGGAGCTCATACCTGCATTCAAGTTGTCACTCGCGGTTTCGGCCGAACGACAAAGAAAAGTGAGTAGACTTGCGACATTTGGGCTCTGTGGAAATCTCAACTGAGGAGGGATAAATATGGGGCGACGCACATTCCTGGCCCAACTGGCCGGCCTGCCTTTTTTGACGTGGTTCACGAAAGCGGAGGAACCGAAGAAGCCCCTGAAAATTATGATGAAAAGCGCTTGGGGACCCGATGATCCAACGCGGGCGGCATTTCCCTTTGCGCATGGACTGGCTCTCGCCGAGGCTGGGCACGAGGTGCAGATTTTCCTTCTGGCGGAGGCCACCTCACTGATGCGGAAGTCCATGACCAATGCGATCCTGCCGGTGGGCTGGCCGCCACTGAGCGAAACGCTCGAGAAAGTTGTGGCGAAACACATCCCGATCTTTTCTTGAGGAGCCTGCTCCCGGGCCCGTGGGGTCACGGAAACAGACTTGAATCAATGGGAGCAAAATTCGACAACCCGGCGATCTTGTCTCGCTCGTGGAATGGGCGGACCGGATGATTGTTGAATGAAAATCGCGAATGGCGGATGAGACGGAGTCTTTTTTCAAGTCTTTGTTAACACCACTCCGTGGACGTGGAAAATTCGCAACCAAACGCCCAGCGCGACGGTAAACGATAACGCCTTGCAGTAGATTACGCGGACACCGCAAACGAAAACGCCCGTTCTGGAAATCCGGACGGGAGTCTTTCAATTTGCTTGCGAAAATTTCAGCTGGCTACAGGAGCGGCGTCACGTTCGGCGCGGCGGCGGGCGAGGTGGCGCATTGCAATGTTCAGAAAAATTTCGCCGCAGGGAGTTTCGATGGAGATAACCAGCGCTTCGGTGTCGTGGCTTCCGCCGAGACCCTCGTCGTTCATGTGGATTTCCGGCGGGAAGACTTTGAACTTATAGCCCTGGTCATTCAACAGTGTGACCGAATTCCCGATGACCATGTTCGCGAGTTCGCACACGGTTTCGCGAACGACTTGTTCGCTCGATGCAACTTCCTCCCCCGCGAGAATGCTCGCCACTTTCATGGCCACTTCCGGTGCGAGGTCGAGAATGATGCGGCCTTCGATGTCGCCCTTGATGGCGATGAGCGCAGCAACGCCTTTGCGGCGATAGGTGTTCTCTTCCATCGAGAGGTCGCCGATTTTCGTCGGCGCGTTCAGCGATTCCGCAAAGACCGCGTCCGCGGCGTTGATAAACGGCTGGATGAGTTCCATCTTCATGAGCGGTGTTCTCCTGCAAGAGCGACGGGCGCACCGGCAGCGGCGGGATCATCGCTCAAGACGTACCGAAGAATTTCGTAGAGCACTTCCGGCTTGACCGGCTTCTGCACGAAATGCTTTGCGCCCTTTTGCAACGCGGCCAGGATGTTTTCCTGGTAGCCGACGCTGGAAACCATGACGATGCGTGCCTCTGGATGCTGACGCACGATGCGCTCGACGGCTTCGATGCCTTCCATCTGCGGCATGGTGATGTCCATGAGCACGATGTCCGGCGAAGTGCGCTTGAACTCGGCGATGGCGGTGAGACCGTCGCCGGCCTCACCGGCTACTTCCCCGCCGAAGAGCTGGATCATCTTGATGATGTTTTTGCGCGCGAAGACGGAATCGTCCACAACGAGATAGCGGACGGGTTTGTCGTCCTTGCGGAGTAATGGAGCAAATTGTGCCATGGCCTTCTCCTTGTTCACGGCCAAACTGCGACCGCCCTCACGCCGCACGGTCAGGTGCGATTTGAGGAAACAGGTGTCCTTTCGTTTCGGTCGTGCTTGTCGCTTTTCTCTTGCCGATCAATTTTTTCAGACTTGTCTGTCTTGTCCACTTTTTCGGAAAGCGAACGCTCCGTGTGGTACTGATTCACGAGGAACGACGCTACTCCATCGAGCGGAACAATCTTTTGTGCATAACCTTTCAGAATTGCCGCGCGCGGCATTCCACCGACGACGCATGTGTCTTCACTTTGCGCGATAGTCATGCCACCGGAATTTTTGATGGCGCCGAGACCTTCCGCGCCGTCTTCCCCCATGCCGGTCATGATGATTCCCACTGCGGAGGGACCAAATTCCTGCGCGACGGAATGAAAGAGAACGTCGGCTGAGGGGCGATGACCATTTACCGAGGGCGCGTCGGAAAGTACGGCCATATCTCCGCGCGGCATGCGGCGCACCATCATGTGGCGATTGCCTGGACAAATCAGAACACGTCCCGCGACGAGCAAATCTCCGGAACGCGCTTCCTGCACGTCAAGCTGGCAGCATTCATCGAGGCGCCTCGCAAACATTTCCGTAAATCCTTCGGGCATGTGTTGCACGACGAGAATCGAACCCGGGAAATCCGCCGGAATTTGCGAAAGCACAAATTGCAAAGCGTTTGGCCCGCCCGTGGAGATGCCAATCGCGATGATGCGATTCGGCGGGAACGCGGCCTTCCCTTTTTTCTTGGAAACCGGCGCCGGTTCATCGACGGGCGCGACTTGCAAACGTTTCCCCCCGGCGCGCTTTGCCACTTTGACCTTGTCGATGAGTTGCTGCGCGATTGCGTCGAGATTCCCCGCAGCGGCGTCTTTTGGCTTCGCCACGAAATCAATTGCACCGAGAGCGAGCGCCTTGAACGTGGAATACGCGCCTTCTTTCGAATGCGTGCTGAAAAGAATCACAGGCAGAGGCGCGCGGCGCATGATGAGGCGTAACGTTTCCATACCATCCATGCGAGGCATCTCGAGATCGAGCGTGACAACATCCGGCTGCAGCTCTTCGATTTTCTTCAACGCAAAAGCGCCATCCATCGCGGTCCCGACCACTTCGATGCCCGGGTCGCGCGAAAGAATAATCGGGATCAACTTCCGCATCAGCGCGGAATCATCCACAACGAGAACGCGGACGCGTTCGCTCATGCGATCGCTCCAAGTGGGGTAGCGCGAGAGAGGCGCGAGAGAACAGCAGGCACATTCAAGATGAGAACGACTGTTCCGTCGCCAAGAATGGAGGCGCCACTGACTAAATCGCTCGCGATGAGTTCGCCGGGAAGCGCTTTGATCACCAGCTCTTCTTCTCCCACCATCTGGTCAACGAGCAAACCGAAGCGGCGCTCCGCTGCGCCGATGACAATTACAAACTTCTTCTTTTCCTTCTTCGTCTCTTCGACAGCGTGGATTCGGCTCAGTCTGTTCAGCCGCACCAGAGAAAGAATCTGGTCCCGTAGGCGAAGGACTTCGCGCTGGTCCACAAGATGGATTTCCTGATCGGAGATGCGGGTGATTTCGACGACGGAAGAAAGAGGAACCGCAAAGAGACGCCCACCGACGCGGAAAAGAAGTGTTTGGATACTGGCCAGGGTCAGCGGCGCGCGCAGTTGGATCGTCGTGCCTTTTCCGGGTTGCGTGAAAACGTGCACGGTTCCTTTTAGGCGATCCAGCACGGTGCGGACAACATCCATGCCGACGCCACGGCCGGAAACTTCCGTGATTTCGCTGGCGGTGCTGAAACCGGGCTCAAAAATGAGGTTAAGGACTTCCGAATCGGGCAAGCGGTCCACGTCGGCTTGCTTGAGGAGCCCCGTCGAAACGGCATGCTTGCGCACTCGGTCGAGATCAATGCCGCGGCCGTCATCGCGAACTTCAAGCACGAACTGCGTGCCCTGATGATATGCGCGCAGCGAAATCGTTCCTCGCACCGGTTTTTTGGCTGCAAGACGTTCGTCGGCGGCTTCAACGCCATGATCCACGGCGTTGCGCACGATGTGCGTGATCGGCTCAGCCAACGCGTCCAGAATTCCCTTGTCGAGATCGGTGTTTTGCCCGGTCAGTTCGAGCGCGACGTCTTTGCCGCAATGTTTCGCAACGTCGCGAACGACGCGCGGAAAGCGGCGGAAAAGCTGCTCGACCGGTACCATTCGAATTTTGAGGACGGATTTATGTAGCTCATCAAGAACACGCGATTGAAACGCAAGCGCGTCCGCCATTTTTGCGCGAAGCGGGTCACGTGCATGGCGCTGATCAAATTCGCTGAGCGCCCGGTGTAGCATGGATTTGCCGATGATGAGCTCACCGACAAGATTCATGACTGCATCAATGCGAGCCGCGTCCACGCGCAAAATACTCTCCGCAACGGCTGCAACAGCGGAAGCGACGCCGGACTTTGCCACGGCTCCAGACTCGTCGTGTTCGGTTGCGGCAGAAACCTTGGCGGCTTGTGCTTCGAGCAATTCGCCGAGAAGTTCGTGATCGGCAGCGTTTGCAGCGGCGGCATGCTCGACCCACACTTCCGACACAATGGAAGGAATGCGGCAACGCTGGGATAGCTGCGCTTCCGGAGCGAAACTTGCCAGCGCCGCTTCCACGACTTCGACTGTAGCCGCGGCAGCGTTATCTTCGGGACGAAGGGCGATCACCGTTCCGCATCCGTGCAAGACGTTGCGAATGAGTTGAAACGCAGCAGCGCGCATCACGCTATTTGGATCAATACGCAGCGCAACGTTATACACAGTTTCGCCGCGGTGCAGCGCTTCAGAAATCATCAGACGTTCGTATTCGCTCCAGGCAAAGCGGGCATCAGCGGGAGTGGCGACGGAATCCGTTTTGGCGCTTTTGTCGGCAGGCCCGGCCAACATGCTGCGAATCATCGCGCGCAACCCTTCGACCGGAGGCGGTTCAACTTGGCGTTGGTACGCGGCGAGCATCGCCTCAAACGTGTCTGCAGCCGCGAGAACGATTTCCGCAAGTCCCGCGCCCTTGGCCTTGCCGACTTGCGGCGAGAGAACGTCTTCAAGCTCGTGCGCAATTTCGCTGAGCTTGTGAAAGCCGCACGCAGCGGAGTCGCCCTTGAGGGTGTGGACGGCGCGGCGAATGCTGCGAATGACTTCTTCGTCCGTAGGACGAGCTTCGAGCTCCAGACCCGCTTCATTGAGGGCCTGCAACAATTCATTCGCGCTCTCAAAGAAGAGTGCGCGAAGCTCGGAACCGCGATCCTCGGGCTGGCGTTTCAACCATTCACCTCAATGCGTTGATACGCAGTGCCGTTGTTCTCGTGAATCATGCGGAATTTTTGCGTGAGGCCGAAGAGGCTTTCCGCGTGTCCAACAAAGAGATAGCCGTTGGGATTCAAGCAGTTATAGAACTTATCGATCAGGCGCTTCTGTTCCGCTTCGTCGAAATAAATCATCACGTTGCGGCAAAGAATGATGTCGTTGCGGCGCGGCAGGAATTCGGTTTTCAGGTTGTGAAAGTCGAATTGAACCAATTCTTTCAGTTGCGGCTTTATGGAGTATTTTTCGCTGGATTTTTCAAAGTAGCGAAGGCGGCAAGTGTAATCCACTGGCTCCATTTGCTGTTCGGAGTAAACGCCTTCCTGGCCGGCGCGCAAACTTGCATAGCTAATATCTGAAGCAAGAATTTCCAGTTTCCACGGTGGCGGAATCAACGGCTTCGGCGAAGGCATGTCAAACGGAAGCGGATTGCGCAGATAGTAGTACGCGAGCGCGTCGCAAATCAGAATTGCGACGGAGTAGGCTTCCTGGCCGCTGGAGCAGCCCGCGCTCCAGACGCGAAGAGTCCAGTCGCGGCGCTCCTGTTTCCTGCGAAGAATTTCTTCAAGAACGGATTTTTGCAGAAGATCCAGTTGCGGACGGTTCCGAAAGAAACTCGTTTCGTTGACTGTGAGATTTTCCAGAAGCAGCGCGAGTTCCGATTTTCCCTCGCGGCTGGTAAGAAGCCGGTAGTAGCTGTAAAAAGAATCGAGCTGGCAGGCTTTCAGGCGGCGCTGAAGACGATCCTTGAGGAAATGTGAACGGCGTTCATCAAAGAACATGCCGCATTCCTGATAAACGAGCGTTTGCAGAAGCTTTAATTCAGCTTCGGTAAGTTGCACTGGTGTTGCAGTGAGCGTTCCCATATCGGTCGCGTGTTGCGGCGAGGCGCCAGAAACTCAGGACAGCGTGGCGACAATCTCCGCAGCCTCCTCGAGTCGTTTGAACTCCGGGCGATGCAACAGCTTGGAAATGTCCAACAGAATGATGAGGCGTCCGTTGAGTTTGCCCACGCCGGTGACGTAAGAGGATTCGCCATCGGCGAAGACCGCGCCAGGCGCTTCGATTTCGGAAGGCGGAATTTTCAGAACTTCGGAAGCGGCATTAACGATCAGGCCAAGAAGCTTGCCATCCAGCTCCACAACAAGGATGCGATTTTTTTTGTCAGCCACGATTTCCCCGCGACCGAAACGCTTGCGCAAATCCATCACCGGGATAATCTTTCCGCGGAGATTGATGACGCCTTCGATCGTTTCAGGCGCGTTGGGAACGGAAGTAATTTCCGTCACGCGAACGATTTCGCGCACGGAGCCAATGCGCACTCCGAACGTCTCATTCCCGATGCGAAAACCCACAACCTGGAGGTCTTTTTCCATGAAAGGATCCTCGGAACCTTAGGAACGCGCCATTTCTGCGTATTCGTACTCCTGGGAACGTGCGGAATCGTTTCCGCGGCGCGAGCCAGGTTCCCGCTGCGGGCGAGAATTGTTGGCGCGCTCGAGGACGAAGCGATCCATGCTGTCGAGCAAATTGCGCGAAAGCTTGAGCATCTGTTCGGCTGCGGCTGAAAGTTCCGTTGAACTGGACGCGGATTGCTGGACCAGTTCGCGCATTTTGTCCATGGCGCGAACGACAGCTTGCGCGCCCGAAGCCTGTTCTTCGACGGCGGAATTAATTTCCTGTGTGATTTCGGTTAGGCGACCAGTCGCTTTTGCAATCTGTGCGGAGCCGACGGACTGTTCGTTCGTGGCGGCGCCGATTTCTTGTGAGAATTTGTAAACTTCCGTGACGACGTTAGAAATCTTGTGCAACGCGGTGCCGAGCTCATTGCCGAGACTCAAACCTTCTTCCACGATGCGCGTGCTGCGCTCCATGTTTTCGACGGCCTGGCGCGCTTCACGTTGAATGCTTTGGATGAGTTCCGCAATTTCCTTGGTGGATTGCGTGGACTTTTCCGCCAGCTTGCGGACTTCATCGGCAACGACCGCGAAGCCAAGACCGTGTTCGCCGGCGCGCGCAGCCTCGATGGCTGCGTTCAGCGCGAGCAGGTTCGTCTGTTCCGCAAGATCGTCAATGACTTCAATAATCTTGCCGATATCGTCCGCGCGGTGGCCAAGAACATTGATGATTTCCGCGGAAGACTGAATCGCTTTGTTCGTGCGGTTCAGGCCGTCCGTGGCTTTTTCCATGGTCTGAATTCCGGTAACGACTTCTTCACGCGAGCGATTTGCGATATCCAGAAGAACTTTCGCGGTGTCCGCGACACGCTGAATCGAAGTGACCATTTGATCGATGGATGCAGACGTTTCGGCGACGCTCGAAGCCTGCACTTGGGTATTCTTCACAACGTTCTGCACGTTGATGCTCATCTCGTGCATCGTGCTGGTAACTTCTTCAATGGCGGAGGAAGCCTGCACGCTGACCTTGGCGGACTCATCGGCCGCGCCAGCCACTTGATTCGAGCCGGCGGAAACTTGTCCGGCGGAATCGCGCGTGGTGCGAACGAGATCCTGCAAACCGTGCGCCATGCGGACGAACGCATTGCCAAGCGTGTCGCGCTTCGAACGCGGAACAACTTCTACGCTCAGGTCGCCTTCGGCAACGGCCATGGAAACACCGGCCATTTCCTTGAGATAGGCGACCATATTGTTGAACGTCGTGGCGAGCGCGCCGATTTCGTCGTTGCGGTGAATATCGATGTTCTGGTCGAGATCGCCGGAGTCGCCGATTTCACGAGCGACGGTAATCAGGTGAGTAAGTGGCTCGGAGATAGATTTCGCTGTTTTGAACGCGACAAACGCTCCTGCAAGGATGGCAAGGAAAGTGCCAAGCGTGGTGACCCACATGCTGAGCTTGCGCGCGAATTCCGCGGAGTTCGTCAATTCATCCTGCGCCTTTTTAACTTCCGCCTTACTCTGGTCTAGAATCGTCGAAGATTTCGTCAGCCAGGACGCAGGATCCTTCTGAAGATAGAAAATTTGAAGGTCGGATACTGTGGCGTCGCCGGAATCCACCTGGTGACGCTTGGCCAGAAGCGGCTTGGAGAAATTGTCCGCCCAGCTTGCTTCGGTGCTTTCCACTTGAATCATGGCCATGCGCAGTGCGTCGTTGCCAACCTGAGCTTCGCTGCGCTTCATAGCGTCGGTGATATCCGCCATGCCCTTGTTCACTTTCTCTTCGTCGCGCGGATCGCCGCTCAGGAGAAAGTTATTCAGGTTCAGGCGGTTCTGCATGATCTGGGAGCGAACGGATTCAATGGTGTTAACGCTGTCCAGAGCCCGACTCGCCTCCTGGGTCGTGTAGCCCTGCCGTAAGGCGGCATAGAGGTTCACCAGTAGCAGGAGAAAGAGCGTCCCCAGAATCAGGCCAAAACCCGCGTACAGCCTTTTTGCGATCGTCATTGCAAAACTCCTCAGATTCCCTCAAACAAGGCTTCCCGGCGTGCGCCGTGAAAGCGAAAACAGCGATCAGCTGCCTGCGCGAAAATCAAATTCGATAACCTGCGTGGTTTCTTCCGGAGCGGGGAAGAATTTCCATTCCTTCACCGCATCCTGGCAGGCCTGCACGAGGAGCGGATGGCCGCCAATCACGCGCGTGCTCCGAACTTTTCCGTCAGGCGTGATGATGACTTCGATTTTGACCTTGCCGGATACGTTCATGCGCTTGGCAAGTTCCGGATAGGCGGGTGGCGTTTTGCTCTTAACCTTGCGCTTGCTTTCATCCGATGAAGATTGTTGGGCGAGAACAAATCCCGTTGTAAACAGCGCGGCTGCAGCCGCGGCGACACTAATTCGAATCCATCGCGATCTCATCGACACTACCCCTCCTCAGAGTGGGAGCTACCCCGGCAAAAGAAAGGCACGTCTGATGCCAGCATTTTTCAACGTCCAGTTGGCGGGGTTTCTTGCGCGGTAGAGTCTGGAACTAGAAGAAAGAAAATGACTTGGGGAACAATCCGAATATTCTTTGAGATGAGCAGCGTGGATGATTTCGTCTCATCCTCTCTTCGGCAGGCTGCTAAGGTCTCACGCTGAGACATAGCGATGCGCGGAACGGAGGACAGTGACTTGATACGCAACATAGCCCAGTGGTGGGATTGACTCAGAATGAGATTGTCCTGAAGCTGAGACTAGCCGTGGGCGCGTTCATCTTGAGACGCGTGCCCTGCCCTCTCTATGTCCATGCGCGGACCAAAATCTGGCCGGGGAACTTCTCTTGCTGTGCGGAAGGCGAAGAGTGCCCAGGCGCGCCCAATCTCAAAACAAGCAGAAGAATTGATAGACCTTGCGGTGGACGCGGCGCGGTCGCGTCATCTGCCGGATTTTCTAAAGCGATTTTCTGAACGCGCGGCGGCTCTGGCGGAGGCAGATTGGGGCGCGGTCGTCGTTTTCGAAGAGAGTGGACCAAAACTTTACTGCGCAAAAGAGTTAGAAATCGTACGAAACGCTCCGAAGCGCGAGTGGCTGGTGAACAAGGCGCAAGAGATAAGCCGCGATGCGCAAGTCTGCATTCTGCCGCAGGAGAAAAGTTCGACCGGCGTATTTGTTCCGATCTTGTCCAGCGCGAACGAACGGCTGGGAGCGGTTTGTTTGTTGCGGCCGCCACGCGCGTTGCACGCCCATGAACGGCGGTTGCTTGAAGCGCTGGCGAGCCACGCTGCGCTGGCGCTAGAGAATTTCCGGCGATTTTCGCAATTGGAACGCTCGAAACGGAATTGGGTCGAAGATATTGATGCAATCACGGATTACATCGTCGTACATGACCGGCGATGGAGGATTTTACGGACGAACCGGTCGCTGGCTACGCATCTAGGCGTACCACCTGTAGCACTGGTTGGCGAAGCGGTTGGAACTCTGCGACAACTGGCGGAGACGCCGGGAAGTCTTCCCTGCCCGTTTTGTGTTGATACGGATCAATCTCGAGAAGAGCACGTCATCAGCTCGCGCGATCGCGTTTTTTTGGTGTCCACTTCGCGAACCCTGGGCATGCCGGACGACGAAGCGAGGACGATTCACGTTCTGAAAGACATTACGGACCGGCGCGAGGCGGAGCGACGATACCGGGAATTGTTCGACAGCATTCAGGAAGGACTGTTTTTCGCTACACCGGATGGCCGATTCCTGGATGTGAACGATGCAATGGTACGCATGCTGGGCTACGAATCGCGCGACGAGCTGCTGCGCAATGACGTCGGTTCCTATCTTTACCCGGCGCCGGAGGCCCGCGAACACATCATGCACGAACTGAACGCCAAGGGCGTTCTGCGCAACTACGAGGAGACGCTGCGGCGCAAAGATGGAACGCTGCTCTACACGCTGCAAAACATTACCGGCGTACGCGACGCTAGCGGGCGCATTGCACAGATGCGCGGGCTGATGCTCGACGTAACCGAACAAAAGATGTTTCAGGCTCAACTTCAGAGAGAGCGCGACTTCAACCAAAAGATTCTGAACACGACGCAGAGCATGATTCTGGTGTTGGATACCGCTGGACTAATCAGTTATGCGAACCGGCGTTGCTATGAAGCGGGTTACCGCGAAGAAGAGATGATCGGGCGGCACCTGGTGGACCTGGTGGATAGCGCGCAGAGAAAAGAATTTGAAGCGGCGCTGGAAACTACGGCTCACGGGCAACAGGTGGAAAATCTGGAAGCGCGCGCGAAACGCGGGGACGGTTCGCTCGGATATTTCTCCATCAGCTTGAGCCCGATGCGCGATGAGCAGGACGCGGTGAATAGCGTCGTCGTCGTGATGACAGACATCACTGACGCGGCACTCCTGCAGGCCAAGCTTGCGCACGCGGAACGCATGGCGACAATTGGCCGGCTGGTTTCCGGCGTGGCGCACGAAGTGAACAATCCATTGGCGGCGATTCTGGGGTTCACGGATTTGCTGATTGAAAATCCGGAGATTCCCGCTTCGGCGCACGAATCTCTGGAAATCATTCTCCAGGAGACGCAGAGAACCAAGAATATTGTGCAAGATCTCCTGAGTTTCGCGCGGCAACGGCCAGTGCAAAAGGAAGCAGTGCGACTGGGCGCGATTCTGCGGCAAACCATTAAGCTGCGAAGTTACGACTTCACGAGCCACGGCGTCGAGGTGAAAGAGGATTTCGACGAGAACCTACCTGCAACAATAGGCGATTCGCAACAATTGCAGCAGGTTTTTCTGAACATTGTGAACAATGCATACGACGCAATTCAAGAAGCAGGCCGCCGTGGAATGATTACGCTGCGCACGAAACGCACTGGAGACTCCGTGGAAGTTGCAATCACGGACAACGGCACGGGAATTTCCGACACAGCACGGATTTTTGACCCGTTCTTCACAACGAAACCCACAGGCAAAGGCACAGGGCTCGGCTTGAGCATTTGCTACGGAATTGTGCGCGCGCACGGCGGCGAAATTCAGTGCTGGAATAATGACAGCGGAGAAGGCAGCACGTTTTTGGTGAAGCTGCCGATCGCAACGGAAGGAGCAACCGCTGCGATGGAGGCGGCCGGATGAACAGCCACGCGTTGCACCAAACTTTGCCAATCCTATTGATCGAGGACGAACCGTCCGTAACTGCTTTTCTGCGCGCGGCGCTCGAGCGCAAAGGATATTCCGTTGTGCAGGCAAATTCGGGAGCCGACGGCTTACATCAATTGAAGGAACGAACCTTTGGCGGAGTGATTTCCGACATTCGCATGCCGGGCGCCGTGAATGGCGCGGAGATTCACGCGTGGATTCAATCGAACCGTCCGGCGCTGCGGTCACGAATTATCTTGATCAGCGGGGATACAGCAAACAGCGAAACGCAGGCGCTGCTCGCCAACAGCGGAACCCCTTGTATTGAAAAGCCTTTTCGCATGCAGCAGTTGATTTCGATGGTGGAGAAAATATTCGGAAAACCATGAGCGACGATCTGAAAACACGACTGTTGGTGGTGGACGACGAGCAAAGTATTCGCAAGCTCTGCATGACTATCGGGAGCTCGCTGGGATTCGCCTGCACGGAGGCGGAGAGCGCGGAAGCCGCGTCCACACGAATCGAAGCGGAAGCGCCGGACCTGATCCTGACTGACTTGAAGTTGCCGAATCAATCCGGCGTGGATTTGCTCAAACAGACTAAGACGATTTTGCCGCGCACCGAAATTGCGATCATGACGGGGCATGGCTCGATTGAGTCCGCCGTGGATGCAATGAAGCTAGGCGCGTACGACTACATCGAAAAGCCGTTTCGCGTCGAGAAAATGCGGCTCTTGCTGCAGCGCATGGCCGAAAAGGTGCGGCTCGTCACGGAAAATGAGTTTTTGCGCGAACGCGTAAGCACGGAAGACAGCCTCGACGGAATTGTGGGCGCTTCGGCGAACATTCAGGACGTGTTGCGGATGATTTCGCGGCTAAAAGACACCCGCACGCCGGTATTGGTCAGCGGCGAAAGCGGAACTGGCAAGGAGCTTGTCGCGCGCGCGATCCACTATCGTGGTGCGCTGGCGAAAACGCCGTTCGTTGCAGTGGACTGCGGTTCGCTTGTGCCAACCCTAATGGAGAGTGAACTGTTCGGCTACGAACGCGGCGCGTTTACCGGCGCGACGAAATCCAAAGCCGGGCTCTTCCAGGCGGCAAACGGCGGAACAATTTTCCTGGATGAAATCGGCGAACTGCCCCTGGAAATGCAGGCAAAGCTGCTGCGCGTGCTCCAAGAAAAGGAAGTTCGTCCCGTCGGCAGCAACGACCGCGTGAACATCGACGTGCGTGTCATCGCAGCCACGAACCGCGACTTGGAAACGGCTTATCGCGAGGGGACGTTTCGCAAGGATTTGTACTTCCGACTAAACGTCGTGACCGTGCACTTGCCATCGCTCCGTGAGCGCCGCTCCGATATCCCCATGCTGGTGCACCACTTCCTAGACCGCTATGCGCCCGGCAAAAACATTCAAGTGACAACCGCGGCGATGAAGAGCCTGCTGCACTACGACTGGCCGGGCAACGTGCGCGAACTGGAAAATTGCGTGGCCCGCGCCGTGACGCTGGGCGATCACAAGACAATTGATGTAAGCGATTTGCCGCCGGCGATCCGCAGCGAGCAGAACGGAGCAAGCTCCCTCGCGCCGCAAGAATCGGCTTCCCTTTCCACAACCGCGCTGGCGGAAATGGAGCGCATGACGATTCTCCGAGTGTTCGAACAGGCAAACGGCGACAAGGCGCTTGCAGGCAAAATGCTCGGCATCAGTCGCGCCACGCTTTACCGCAAACTCAAACGCTACAATATCGCACTCAAGGGCGAGCCGGAGCAAAGTTCAGCCGTTTCTCATTCTTGAAGAATCTCGCCTGAGACGATTCCACACCTGTGTCGCAGAGATTTGGTGAGACGCGAGCGTTTCACGCTGAGACACAATGCAACCGACCGGCAATCGGAAAACTGTAAGCCTCTTTCTTTCAATATCTTCACAAGCGCAATCGCGCCGCCGTTTTTGGCGTCTGGCGTGCATTCATTGCATCGGGACTTTGTGTCCGCTGCACTCCTCTGTGTGTCTGCCGTGGTTTGAGACGCAGGGAGGGCGGGCGCCAGTCAACGAACGGCGTGAGAACGATCAGCGAAACGACGGTCACGGAAAGCGACGAGGGCTGTGCAGAACAGCTCGCGCGCTTCTTTCGTGCAGTTCAGCCGGTGCGAATTCCGGCAAACGTGACCGCGCCGCGCGCAGGAAATACGCAGCTCCACGAAAGCATTGTTGTGGAGTACTGCGGCGCGCAGCACGCAATCTTTCGCTCAACTCTGCCGCTCGAGTACAACGATGACGTTCGGCTGACTGCGCAGAAGACCGCGGAGCAGCTTGATGCTCGCGTCGTCGCGGTGCAATACCACGAAGGTCTCAAGGCTGTGGCCGTGCGGTTTCAAAGCGGGCCATGCCACTGGGTGACAACGACGTGAACAAGACACTAACCACACTGAAGATTCCGCCCGCGCCGCGGTCCGATGCCTCGAAACAGACGCAGTGGGACGAGCTTCGCGCCGTGTTTCCGATCTATCTCGCGCTGGCGAAACAGCTTGAAATTCAAATTCCGTTCGCACAAGACAAGCGCAATCTGCCGGAAAACGCGCCCCCCGCACTCGTGACACAAGTGCAGACCTGGCTCGACTCGCTCGACCAGCGCGTTCAGGTGCATCAGTTGCGCCACTTACTGCAGATGACGACGCTGAACGCGAGCGAGAGCGGATTGCGCGCCCTGATCCTGCGGCATCTGAGAAAGCCTTCGAAAACCACGACAGATCGAGACAAAGTTGACTTCCTGCTCGTGCAATATTTCGCACTTTGCGCGCCGGCGAAGATTTACCACAAACAGATTGAGCTTCCAGATGCGGCGCAGGTCATGAAGGGGGTGCTCGGCGAAATTGACACGTCTCCACTCGAATGGTGCGATCCTCTGGAAAAGATGATCGAGTCTTTGCGCGGATTCCGCAGCTTGCGGGATTTGTTGAAGACCAATTTCATCGAACAGGGCCGCCGGGTTAAAGAATCCGCAGGCGGGATGTTCTACGATCCTTCTGCCCTCCTCGCGTTTATTCGTTTCAATTTCCTGTTGCGCAGAACGTTGATCGAATTGATGCATGCGGATTTGATCGCGATTCGCGCTGGACTAGGCCAGCTTGAAGCTGCAGGAGTGCGCATCATTGATTGCCATCACCTGGGGCTTTCCGCAGTCGAACCGCTCGACAAAATCCGATTCATGGCCGACGAGTGGAAGCAGCCGTTCCAGAAGGAATACACAGAACGGACCGTAAGCCAGGCATTCGACAAGCTGCTAGGCTTGCGGACCGACGTGGAACGCGCTCTGGAACGTATTGCCGGGAAGGGCGCAGAGTCAACGCCCGCAACTCCATCTGCATCGACGACAAAGATTCCTCCGAGCACAAAGCCCGCGTCCCCAGCGGCTCCAAGGACGAGCAGCCAGCCAGCGGCGGAAGCGAAAGACAAAAACAAAGCTGTGTCCACGGAAGTTCCTATCGTCCTTGATTTCGAATCGTGCATGGAATCGATTTGGGAACAGCTCATCGCGGCGCCACCATCGCGCGGACGCTCGATGACGACGATTCGCCTGGGCGCTGCACGCATTTTGATGTCTTCATGGGAAGTTTCTGCGTTTGTGAGCGAGGACGGATTCGCCGCCGAAGATTTGCGGCGCGCCGTCGTTGCCCGCGCATTGGTGACGACCGCAGTCGAACAAGCCAAGGAGACCGGTAACGCAACGAGCTTGGAAAAATCGCTGATGATTGCACGCGTGGAAGTTTCCCGCTTGCAGGAGCGCGTGGACGCGGCCAAACAAGCCAAGGACACGGAAGCCGCCGTAAATCTTGGCATTAGCACGAAGCGTCTTCTTTCGGCGCTGGACGAAGCGGAAAAGCTATAAGCGCAAAAAAATCCTTTTCCGTTGATGACGGAACCCTTGGGAGCCCTACACCTTTGCGACACGCGAGCCTTCTAATCCTGACCGACGACGCAGAATTCGCTCGCCTGCTTTCCGCTTGCTGGCAGGCCGAGCGGCAATCGCCACGCATCACTGTTTTGAGCAGCGACTTGTGGGAAGAAAAAGGTCGCGGAGCCTACGATCTAGTTGTCGTTGGGCCGCTTGAGCCGGGAAAATTCTCCACGATTCTGAGTTCGATTGAGCCGACGTGCGCTGTAATTCTCTGCGCGCCGGCGGATACGCGAGACCTTGGGCAATTGCGCACGCGCTATCCGCGTTTGGTGCATGTGCCGTTCCGCGAAGACTGGGCGCAGACGCTCGTGCTTGTGGCTGGCGAATCGCTACGCCGTGCCGAAGCGGCAAAGCTCGCGCGGCAAGCGGAGTTGCGCGCAGCTCGCAACGAACAGTACGCAGTTCTAGGCCGCTACATGCTGGAGATGAAACACAGCATGAACAACGCGCTGACTTCGATTCTTGGTAATGCTGAATTGCTGCTGTTGGAGCCCGGCCAGCTTTCCGCGCAGTCGCTGGCACAGATCAAAACCATGCACAGCATGACGCTCCGGATTAACGAAGTGATGCAGCGTTTCTCATCCCTCGCGACCGAGATGCGGGAGACTGAGAATGCTTCTCAAGCTGAGACGGAAGAAGCGCCGGCGCCCCTTTCTCGGCGCTCGTAATACCCTTTCACGGGCTCGTAACTCACTCATTCTTTAATGTTTACACGATTTTGCAATTCAAGCGAATCTAAGGCCCAAGTGGCGTTAGACGTGCACCTCTGTTCTTCGGATTACTGTCTGGGATTGGCGCCGGGAGAACGTTGCCGTGCTGAAAAAAGTCCTGATTGTTGACGACTCACCAGCTCAAGTGAAGCTGATGCAGGGGCTGCTGGAGCCGGAAGGCTATCAGCCTATCGGCGTGAATGATCCGCGTCGCGTTGAGGAAGCCATCACTAACGAACGGCCAAGCGTGATTTTGCTCGACGTGGTGATGCCAGACCGCAACGGCTTTCAGGTTTGCCGCGAACTCAAGAGCAGCAGCGAGTTCAACATGATTCCCGTGATTTTGGTGACCAGCAAGGACTCCGCCAGCGACAAATATTGGGGCGAGCAGCAAGGCGCAGACGGCTACGTTACAAAACCTTTTACGCGTGAAGAACTGTTGCGCGCCGTTAGGCGCTTCGCTTGAGAGATTCGATGAACGAAGAATTCCAACTCGCACCGCTTTCGCCAGACGCCGATACGGCGGAATTGCTGGAAGCGCTTGGCCCGCTCGACGATCGCGCGCCGGACTCGCAGTACTGTGTGTTCCGCAGCGGACGCGAACGGTTTTGTTTGCCTGTTCTGGACGTGGAAGAAGTGCTCGAGTGGCCAACCGTAACCAAGCTGCCGCTCGCTCCGGCATACGTCGTGGGCGTTTTCAATTTGCGCGGTTCGATTGTGCCGCTGATTGACATCGCACTAACCGAAGGCCGCCGTCCGGGTTTGCTCCCCAAGCATGTAGTTGTCGCTTCGATGAAGATAGCAGGACAGCATGACGATTTGCGGCTTGGAATTGCCTCAGATGAAGTGATTGGAACCTATTCGGTGGGCTCGGAAGACATTCTGGACCGTTCGCCGGAAAGCGTGCCGCACTGTATCGGGATGCTCCGCCATGACGACCGCCTGGCTTTGATTCTTGATTTAACCCGGGTTCTGGAAGTTTATCCAGGCCCGGCAATTTGAGATTGCAACAAATGGGACGCTGGAATTTTTCAGCAGAATTGGGTTGGAGGAAGGCATGAAATCGCGACTGAGTTCGACTATATGGACGCTGGTCTTTGTGAATGGGCTGGCGCTCTTCATCGTGCTGGGGCTGGCGTATCACGCCGGTCGCGAGTCGGGCGGCGTATCGCTGTTCGACTTCGGCAATCTGCCGAGCGGCGCGAGCGGAGCCGTGCTTGGCGCGGCGCTGCTTGGGCTGGGCGTGGCCGCATTCCTGGCATGGCGCCTCGGAAGCGCCGTGGTGACGCCGGTGCAGAGCCTCTCTGAATTTGCGGAGCGTCTGGCTGCCGGCGATCCTCGCGCACGTGCGGAAGTGCACTCCCACGACGAACTTGGCGAGATCGCGGAGAACCTGAACAGAGCCGTGGCAAAAGTCTCGAAGGCGACAAGCAACCAGGAAGCAAACGAACTGCTGCAGCGCAGCATCACGGAACTCTTGGCCGTCATCAATCAAGTCGCTCGCGGTGATCTGGCGCAGCGCGGCAAAGTGACGAACGACGCGCTCGGCAACGTCACGGATTCCATCAACTACATGCTCGACAACTTCACGAAGGTTCTCGAACGCGTTCGCAAAGCCGCTATGGAAGTGACGGCGTGCTCGAACAACATTCTCGTGGCCGCCGACGAAATGCAGGCCGGCGCGACTCAGCAGGATCAGGAGATTACGAACACATCGAGCGCCGTGGAAGAACTTACGGTTTCGATGAAACAGGTGTCCAACAACGCAGAAGCAAGCGCGGAAGCTGCGCGCCGCGCGCTGGACGCCGCCGAACAGGGCAACCGCGCCGTGCGCGACACGCTGGAAGGAATGCAGCGCATCCGCGCATCGGTGCAAGCGACTGCAAAGAAAATTAAGTCACTCGGTGATCGCTCCCTGGAAATTTCGGAAATCATCAACGTGATTAACGACATCACGGAACAAACGAACTTGCTCGCATTGAACGCAGCCATTGAAGCGGCGCGCGCAGGCGATGCAGGTCGCGGTTTCGCAGTCGTTGCCGACGAAGTCCGCAAGCTCGCGGAACACTCCCGCAGCGCGACGAAAGACATCGCAGCCCTTATCAAGGCCATTCAGGCCGAGACGAACGAAGCGGTCGTCGTTATGGAAGAAGGCACGAAGGAAGTGGAAGGCGGCGCTTCACTAGCCGACCAGGCGGGACGCGCGCTCGACGCAATTTCCAGCGTCGTTCGCCAGTCTGCGGAACTCGTTCAGGAAATTTCGCTCGCTTCCAAACAGCAGGTACGCGGAACGGAAGGCGTCGCCCACGCGATGCAGATTATCTCCGGCATCACGCGCCAGACGTCGCAAGGTACACGAGGCACGGTGGCCACCGTCAGCCAGCTTGTGAAATTGTCCGATCAACTGAACGAAGCCCTGTCGCAATTCCGCGCGGGTTCGAAGCAGGCGGCCATGGCAGCAGCAGAATCCGAGCGGCCCGTCCCAGCAGGCGCTCTGCGGTAAGCGGTAATTCTCTTCTCCGGCGGAGGCCCGGAACGCGAGCCGAATGACGATGAGCGAACGTTTGGGACATGCAATCACTTTGACCGAGCACGAGTTGAGCGAGATCCGCATGCTGATTCATGAGCGCACGGGAATCTCTTTCGATGAGTCGCGCGAACGATTCTTCTCGACGCGTGTGCGCGAGCACATGCACGAGAGGGGTCATAAGCGCGGCACGGACTTATTGCGCGCGGTGCGCAAGGCGACGCCCGAATATCAGGCGCTGCTGGAGCGCCTGCTGACGCAAGAGACCACGTTCTTTCGCTATCCCGGCGTTTACGAAACGTTTGAAAAACGCGTCCTTCCCGAATTGCATATCAAGAAATTCTGGAAGAATCCCCGAACGCTGCGCGTGTGGAGCGCCGGTTGTTCGACAGGCGAAGAGCCTTACTCGATTGCGATCACCGTGGCGGACACGCTCGCATTTTCTGATGCGTGGAACGTGGAAATTCTGGCCACCGATATCGGGCGTTTCGCTTTGGATACGGCCGAACGCGCTACGTATTCCGGCCGCACGATTGCGAGCGTGACTGAACGGCAGCTTGCGGCGCATTTTGCTCCGGCGGGAAACGCGTACCAGGTGCGGCCCCGCATCCGCAAGATGGTCAACTTCGTCCAGATGAATCTTTCGAATCCGGTGTACGTCGGCCGCATGGACCTGATTTTTTGTATGAACGTGCTGATTTATTTCTCCGAAGAGCGCAAGCGTGAGCTCGTGCAGCGCTTCTATGACGCGCTCGAGCCGGGTGGCTATCTGTTCTTGGGCCATTCGGAATCTATTTCGAAAATGCCTGTGAAGTTCCAAGCGATTGTATTGAACGATTGCATTTTGTATCGCAAGCCGACGGCGGAAGAGTTGCTGAAGCCGGAACTTGTGGCGGAGGGGCGCGCATGAGCGGACCAGACCGCGAAGCCGTCGAGCTGTTCCTCCAGGAAGCTTCCGAGCACCTGCAATATTTGCGGGAGTACGTCGGCGTGCTCCAGGAGATCGAACCGCGGCGCGAAGACATGGAGCGCCTGTACATCGCGGCGCACACCCTGAGCGGCACGTCGGCGAGCTATGGCTACACTAAATTCTCGGAAGTCGCCGGAAAGCTGGCACATGTTTTTCAGTACGCCCTCAATGCATCGCTAGGTGAGGATTTGCACGGCCCGCTGACGGAATTCTTGTCTGACGGAATTTCCGTGCTGGAGACGGATCTTCTGGAAATCAGCGACACCGGTAAGGAAAACGTCGAAGACATTGCGGCGTTCAAAGAGCGGTACCGCTTTGCGTTCCCTGTCGAACCGCCACCACTCAATCTTTCTGCGCCACGTAGCAACTCGGCAGCCGCGCTTCTTGATGAACCGGAGCACACCATCGTCGCAGCCGCTACGGGTTCGTACTTTGATGCGCTGCCGCTGGACGACGAGGTTCCGGCCGAGATTCTGGAATTCTTCCAACCGGAAGCCGAAGAGCATCTGCAAATCGTGAGCGATTGTCTGATTTCGCTCGAAGGCAACAACAACCCGGAAGAGATCAACAAGCTGTTCCGCGCAATTCATACTGTGAAAGGTTCTGCGGCACAGGTTGGGTTGAAGCGACTGGGAGCTATCGCGCATCGCGTGGAAGATTTGATCGGTCGTATTCGCGATGGCGAGCTCGAGCCAACTCCTCAAGTAATTGATCTTTGTCTCGTATCCACGGACGTACTGAAGAAGACTCTGCAAAGGCAGTGGGCGGATGACGCCGAGATGCGCACGGGCGTGGATTCCCTTCTCGCGCAGATCGCGGAATTTGCTCCAATGGATGCGGACGAGGCCGGGCAAGCACAATCTGCGCAGGAAACGGCCGGCGCGGAAACCTCCACAGCCCTCGCGGCTCGCGCGCAAGTTACCGACAAACAGCAGCAAGCGGTCGCGGCAGCGGCAAAGTCAGTTCGCATTTCTCTCGCGCGGCTGGACCGCATGATGAATACGGTCGGCGAGCTGGTGATCAACCGTACTCGAATGGTTGGCCGTGTGACGGAGCTCGAACGGCTTGTGGAAACGCTGAGCTTTTCGAAAGAGCGTTTGCAGGGCAAGGTCGCCGAGTTCCAGGAAAAATACGAATACAACAAGCTTGCTTCCGGCTCGTTGGGAGCGCCGCAGCAGCAGGCGCCAACACGGCAAATGCTGACGAGCGCCGCGGCAGGCGACACTTCGTTCTGGTCCGAATTCAGCGAACTCGAAATGGACCGCTACGACGACGTAAACATCCTTTCCCGCTCGATGACGGAAATTTCCGCCGACGTGAACGAAGTCCTCGGTCAGCTCGGCGGATTCATCGGACGCGTGGAAGGCGATATTGACGAGTTCACGAAACTCGCGCACCACCTGCAGGATGAAATTACCGCGGCGCGCATGGTGCCCATCGGCACGCTCTATTCGCGGTTGTCGCGCGCTGTGCGTGACGCTGCAAAATCTGCGGACAAGCTAGTCGAACTCGAGCTCTTCGGCAGTGAGACGGAACTCGACAACAACATTATTCAGCAGATTTCCGACCCGCTCGTACACTTGCTGCGAAATTCCGTCGCGCACGGTATTGAATTCCCCGCGGATCGCACAGCCGCAGGAAAAGCGGAAACCGGCCGCGTAACGCTGCGCGCGTACCATCGCGGCAATCATATTTACATCGAAGTCGAAGACGACGGCCGTGGAATTGACTACGACCGCGTGCGCCAAGCGGCTATCGAACGCGGGCTCGTCTCGCCGGAAACCGCGGACCGCCTGACCGAACGCGACCTGCGCGAAATGCTGTTCCATCCGGGATTCACAACGGCCCCGTCCAAAACCGAACTTGCAGGACGAGGCGTGGGCTTAGACGTCGTTCGCGCAAACCTAAACACGCTGAACGGCGAAATCGAAATTCAAAGCACTTCGGGCCAGGGCACAAAGTTCACGCTGAAGGTGCCCCTGACGCTGATTATTTCGCCCGCGCTCTTTGTGCGCTGCGGAACGGCAAACTTTGCGTTACCGCTTGCGGTCGTCGAAGAAATCCGCAGGATTCGCGCGGATGAAATCGAAGACGTCGGCGGCAAGCTTCTCACAAAGGTGCGCGACGTCGTCACCGAAGTCGTCCGCCTGGACACCTACCTCGGATTGCCAGCACTCGAACCGATCAATGGCTATTTCCGCATGGTCGTTGCCAACGCAGACAACCGGCAAGTTGGCTTGATTGTCGAAGAAGTTGTTGGCAAAGACGAAATCGTAATCAAGAGCCTCGGCGAATACTTGCGCCGCGTAAAACTTTTCCCCGGCACGACCATCGCCTCGGACGGAAGCCTGATTCTGCTCATTGATTTGAACCGCATGGTTGCCTCCGAACCAAACGAGCGCCGCGCACTGCAAGCAACGCCAAGCGCCGCGCGCGTTTTCGCGCCAGGCTCCGCGGCCATTGCGAAAGGCACCATCCCAACCGAAGCGATCGACCGCGTGCAGCACGAACGCGTCATCATCGTGGCGGACGATTCCATCAGCGTCCGCAAATTCGTTGGCCGCATGCTGGAAAAAAACGGCTATCGCGTGATGCTCGCGTCCGACGGCCTCGAAGCCGGCGAACTCATCGCGCAGCACGGCTGCCATTTGGTGATCACCGACCTCGAAATGCCGCGGATGACCGGCTACGAGTTAATGGCGCAGATGCGGCAAAGTCCGACGACACGGCGCATCCCCGTAATGGTCGTCACGTCGCGCGCGGGCGCAAAGCATCGCGATCGCGCAATGAAGGAAGGCGCAGTCGCCTTCCTCACAAAACCGGTTCAGGAAGATCAGCTCATCGCAGCGGTTGAACAACTCATGGGAACGGAGGCGACGCGTCCCGTCGTCCCCGTGGCGTAGCGAACATGGTAACCACTCCCAACAAAAAGTTTCGCGTCCTCGTCGTGGACGATTCCGCCTTCATGCGCAAGGTGCTGGAGACGATTTTCAACGCGGACGATCAGTTACAGGTCGTGGGTCAGGCAAAAGACGGCCGCGAAGCCGTGGCGCTTGCAGAATCCTTGAAGCCCGACGTCATCGCAATGGACATCAACATGCCGCACATGGATGGTTTGCAAGCAACAGCGCAAATCATGACGACGAATCCGAAGCCAATCGTCATCGTAAGCTCGGAATCGCGCGAAGGTGCTTCGAGCACGCTGAAAGCGCTCGAACTCGGCGCGATTGAATTTGTAGCGAAACCTTCGAGCGGTATTGACCTCGACATGAACAGCGTGAAAGAAGAGCTACTGCGCAAAGTGCGCATGGCGGCAAAAGTGCGCGTGGTCCGCACGGCCTCGCGCCTCGCTTCCACTCTACAAGCAAATAACGGCTCTGCGCCAGCTCACGCGAAACCGGCCGCGCCTCGCGCATCAGTCTCCGTCGGAGCAGAACAGCGCTTCCCCGTCGTCGTACTCGCTGCATCCACCGGCGGCCCTGCAACCGTGATGCGCCTCGCACCCGGTTTCACAAAAGATTTCCCCGCGGCGGTGATTCTCGTGCAGCACATGCCGGCAGCGTTCACAAGCCAATACGCGGCGCAACTTGAGGAATTCACCGAGATTCGGGTCAAGGAAGCCGAAGCGAACGATTCCCTGCAGCCGGGCGTTCTATACATTTGTCCGGGCGGACAGCACTTGCGCGTTTCGCCGACGGGACGCATTCAACTGGACAACGTCACTGGCCGCTTAAACGGCTATCTGCCAAACATTGATCTGACGCTCGAATCCGTCGCGGCATTCGCCGGTCCAATGGGAATTGCCGCAATCCTAACGGGTATGGGCAACGATGGAGCCGCTGGTTCGAAAGCTATCAAGGCCGCGGGCGGCATCGTTCTCGCGCAAGACGAAGCCACTTCCGTGATTTTTGGAATGCCCGCCGAAGCAATCAAGACCGGTGCGGTCGAACAGGTTCTCCCGATTGACGACATTTATTCGGCTATTGAAAAGCGCGTGCTGACCCTGAGCCGCGCAACCCCGGTAGGAGCGCGCTAATGCAACCCGCTCCGGCCAGCAAAGTTCGTACGCCTCGCGCCGAACAAATTATTTTGTTCCGCGTGGGCGGACAACTCTTTGCGATTTCATCCGCCTCCGTCCAGGAAGTCCGCAGCGTGGACAGCCTCACAGGAATGTCGCAGGAAGTTCCGCGCAGCACGGTCCGCAAAGTCCGTCACACGGTCCGCCGCGGCGACTCGACGCATTACGTTGTGAACGGAACGGTTCATTTCGGACTGCCCGCTGCTGCGGCTTCGCTCGTTTTTTTTCTGCGCCACACGCCGACCGCTCTTCTGATTGACGGCATCGAGAAGATGACCAGCATGACGCAATTGCAAGGGCTGCCGCAGGCATTCTGCCACGAAGAGCGCGACTGGTATCGAGGTTTGACGGCTTTGGATCAGAGCGTCGTGCCCGTGGTCCGGCCGGAAGGTTTTCTCAGCGTGGAAGAACTCACGCTGCTCGATACAGCGGTGCAGGAGGAAGCCGGAAAATCGCAGGATGGCGCAGCACAGGCAGGCACTCCTGAATGAGCATCGTTACCGAAATCGCGCTCGAATCGTTCGTCTTGTTGCGGCTGGGCGAGCGCCGCTTTGCGCTAAAGGCAAATCAAATCGCGGAGCTCGTTGCACCGAGCCGCGTCTTTCGTTTTCCGCACCACACGGCGGCGCTGGAAGGCGTTCTTCTGCGGCGTGGACGGATCGTTCCAGTCTGCGATGTCTCCGAACGCCTCGTGGGCAAAAAATTGACGATGCGCCGCTTCTATCTGATTGCGAACCGTTTTTGGGGATCGCACAGGGAATCTGTCGCGCTGCCCGTAAGCGGTGACTGCGAACTAATCACTGCGGAAATGACGCCGCGCTCCGAATCGGATTCGCCTCACGTTGCGGGCTGGCTTTCGCACGGCGGCGACGTAATTGAGATTTTGAATCTCGAAGCGCTAACGCCGGGACCGCATGCCGCCCGTTCGAATACCGCAGCCTTTCAGCCCGTAGAGGTCCGCGCATGATACTCCCGGGCCGTGCCGCAAAAATTCTGCTGATTGACAGCAACGTGTATTTTTCCAAGCGGCTGGGCGACGCTCTAAAGCGCGAAGGCTTCGAGGTTAAAGCCTGCACGCAAGCTTCATTTGCCCTCACCACACTTGAGTACGACATGCCTTCGGCGATTCTCTGCTCCACCAATATGCGCGAAATGGGCGCGCTGGACTTGGCGCGAATTATTCACTCAGACCCAAAGAACGCAGCCTTGCTGATCGTAGCGCTTGGCGATGGCAGCCAGCGCGCGCTGATGGAAGCTTTCCAAGCCGGCTGCGACGATTACATTGACCGGCATCTTGCTCCGGCCGTGCTCGCGACCCACGTGAAAAACATCATCGTGAGCAAAGCGGACGGTTTCCAGCCGACGCAGATGCTCGCGCAGTCCGATACGAGCCTGAGTGGGAGCCTCACGCATCACGATTTGCCCGGCGTCATGCAAATGCTCGGCCATGCGCATCAGACGGGCGCGCTTCACATCAACGCCGGCGAAACGGATGCCGTGCTCTTCTTTGACGCGGGAGAAATCGTCCACGCGGAATGCGGAAATCTTTTCGGCGACGAAGCAGTCATCCACATTCTGAAGAATTGCGTCGAAAACAACGCCGGCGTTTACAAGTTTGTTTATGGAATGACTTCGCCACAACGCACCGTTCTGCGTTCGGCGACCGATTTAATGCTGGATGCCATGCGCGAGTATGACGAAACCTCTCGCGACACGGCGGATACGGAGCTGCTATGAGCGAGACCATACCTCTGCCCCCCGTGGCGGAAACACCGGCCAAGCACGCGCCCACGGTTTATTTTATTGATGACAGCGCTACCATGCGCGAAGTCATCAAGATCGCGTTCCGCCGCGAAAATTTCAATGTGATTACCTGCGCGGACGCGGCGTCCGCCATGGCGCAGTTTGAACAGAACCCGCCAGACGCTGTGATCACGGACGTCATCATGCCGGATCAGGACGGCTATTCCGTCTGTAGTCAAATTAAGGAGCACGCGCACTTCAGCGCGACGCCAGTCCTGCTCATGTCCGGCGTTGTGAACAAGAGCGTCGCGGACAAAGCGGTCGCCGTAAAAGCGGACGAATTGATTCGCAAACCGTTCCAGCCGCAGGAATTGATTTCCCGCGTGAAAAGTCTGCTGGAACCGAAGAGGCACGCCGAAGAAGTTTCTCAACCGAAGCTCGAGGCTCCGTCAGCGCTGACGGGGCTTTTCGCACCTCCGCAAGTGCCGGTCGCTGCGCAGCCGCAAAGCGTCCCACCCGCGGTTCCGTCGCAAACTCCGGAGACTGTCTGGCCGCGTGCCCTTGCCGACGCGTTCTCTCCGCGCCCCACAGCTCCGGCCGTGCCGGCGCCGTTCGCACCCGCATCGCAGCGGCCCTCGCCAAGTAACATAGACATGCAAAAACTCCGCGCGGAAATTTCGCGCCTCGAACTTCTCATCAAAAAACTCCAAACCGAATTGCAAATCGAACGCCAGTACAACCAGGCGCTGGAAGTGCACGTCCGTACCCTAACCGGCCTCGAACAATCCTGAGAGAACAGCAGGGTGATGCAGGTTCTCGTTTTTTTTTAATACAGTCTGCACAAAATTTCGCGTTCGCAGACAGAATTTCCCTTGGTCAAAGTTGCCGAGATGAGTCTAGGGCGAGTTTGGCTTCGGATTCTGACATTAATCTTGCTTGAACGTGTTGACTTGATTTCCTGCGCGACGTAAGATGCCGACACAATAGGTGCGAATTGCCGCATCGTTGCTTCCCTTCCATATTGGTGCGTGGCCCCCGGAGTACATGGCATTGCGGGCTGAAGTCGTTTCTCACTATCGTCTCCTTGGTCCTCTTGGCAGCGGGGGGATGGGCGTGGTTTACCGCGCCGAGGACATCACGCTGCGCCGCACGGTGGCTCTAAAGTTCCTCCCTGAAAAAGCTGCGAGCAGGCCGAGCGTCAATAACCGTTTGCGGGACGAGGCACGGGCAGCATCGGCGCTCAATCATCCCAACATTTGCACCATTTACGAAGTCGGTGAAGACGCAGGTGAAGTGTTCATTGCCATGGAGTGTGTGGAGGGCCATACCCTCGCGGAGATCATCCCGCAAGGAGGCTTGCCCGTTGAAACAATCATCCGTTATGGACACCAACTAACGTCGGCACTCGCGCATGCACATGATCGTGGCGTGATCCACGGCGACCTAAAGTCCCTCAACATTATTGTGACCCCTCTCGGAGACGCAAAGGTCCTTGATTTTGGTTTGGCGCGTCGGAACGATTCGGCGGAATTTGATCGACAGACATTGGTTACGGTCTCCAGCGATAGCAGGGTTGGCTTGGGGGGCACTCTCCCCTATATGGCACCGGAACAAATCGAGGGTGGCGAAGCATCGCCGCGAACGGATCTGTGGGCGCTCGGAGTTGTGCTATACGAAATGGCCACAGGAATCCGTCCATTTCGAGGGGAGAATCTTTACCTGCTTTGCAATTCAATCCTTCGCGACACCCCGCGCCCCATCCCTTTACGGATTCCACACGGCCTTGCAACCATAATCTCCCGTTGCCTCGAGAAAGAGTCGGCGCGCCGCTACCAGCGAGCCAGTGAAGTACGCGCTGCTTTGGAGACTCTAACTCCTTCACTGGAAGATGATGTTGCCCCGCCTCTTCGTACAAAGGCGTCGCGCGTACGGCGAGCGACCCTCGGCCTACTTGCTTTAGGGGCGTTGGCCGCCGCGGGATTAATCGCACTCCGTGGTGATTGGTTTTGGAAACACAGCACATCGGGTGCCGTGCCCTCGCGGGTTTTGCTCGGCGTGCTTCCTCCAGTCAGTAGCGACCCCTCACAGTCCGCGTTTGACAACGGCCTTGCGGACACTCTGAACTCGCGTCTTGGTGAGCTAAGCACTCGCCACCCTCTGGCAGTCATTCCTATGAACTTGGTCCTCGAAAAGCGTGTGTCTACCATCGATGCTGCACGCCAGCAATTTGGCGTCAATCTAGTTCTTGTCTTAACCGTTCAGCGAGCCGCAGGCAATGTGAGAGTGAACTACGCCCTTGTAGATGCCCGCTCCCACCAGCAGGTGCGTAGCGGCACTATTACCGCAGCTGCTGCAGACTCATTTGCTTTGCAGGATCGCGTCTTTGAAAACGTTGCTGCGGCCATGGAACTCCAACTCGCCCCGCAGGAAAAGCAGTCTCTCACCTCTCACGGTACCGCCGAGCCCGCGGCCTATGATTTTTACGTTCAGGGCCGAGGATACCTGCAAGACTACGTGGTCCCCGAAAAAATAGAGAATGCCATCAGTCTTTTTAGACGCGCACTCGAGCGAGATCCTGCTTACGCAGCTGCGACAGCCGGGCTTGGTGAGGCATATTGGCGGAAATTCCAACTAACACACGATAACCAGTGGGCGAACACGGCCGTTTTGAATTGTCAAAAAGCCGTCGAGCTTGGTCCGGAGCTTGCTGCGGCTCATTCGTGTCTCGGGCAGGTCTTCACTGCCAGGGGTAACTACGAGAAGGCCGTCGAGCAGTATCGTCGTGCAGTTGAACTCGAACCCACCAGTGACGATGCGTACGGCGGACTCGCTACTGCTTACGAGCACCTCGGTCGACCGGAGGATGCAGAGAAATCATTTAAACAGGCGATCTCTCTACGTCCGGGGTATTGGGCCACCTACAATTGGCTCGGACTGTTCTACATGGGGCACGCGCGCTATGAAGATGCCGCAGCCATGTATTCCCAGGTGGTTTCGCTGGCCCCGGATAGTTTCACCGGTTACTACAATCTTGGTGGTATTCGTATTCTGCAAGGTAAATATGATGAGGCCATTCCACTTCTCGAGCGGTCGTTGAGTATTCGGCCGACGGCAGATGCCCGCTCAAATCTTGGCACAGCATATTTTCAAATGCGCCGCTACGCCGAATCGGCCATCAACTTTGAAGAGGCCGTAAAGCTCGACCCAAAGAATTGCACTTTCTGGGGCAATCTCGGCGACTCGTACTATTGGGCTCCAGGCAGACGCCCTGAAGCCGCAACAGCATATGGCTCCGCCATCGCGCTGGGAAATGAAGATCTACGCCGCAATCCGCACGATGCACAGTTGTTGAGCAGCGTTGCCATGTACCACGCCATGCGAGCAGAACGAAAACCTGCTCTCGACAATCTTGATGCCTCGCTACGCCTTCAGCCAAGAAACCCATACCTGGTCTTCAATGCAGGCATCATTTATCAACAGCTAGGCGACACCAGACGAGCCCTAGATGCGCTCGAAAAGGCAGTCTCTCTGGGTATCTCACCCGAGATGTTGCGCGACACGCCGAATTTTGATTCTCTTCGGGCCAATCCACGGTTCGTCAATCTAATCCAGAACAATCAAAGAAAGTGATGGAGGTTATATGCATTTTTCTCGGATAAAGCACGACCGCTTCACCCGGTTCGCATTGGGCTCGGGCTTGTTTTTGGCTTTGCCTTTTCTGTTTGGAGCTGCCCAGGAACAGAAATCATATGAACAACACGAGTTTGTGAGGTTTGCGTGTCAGAATGTGACAGTCAATGTAGACCCAAAGTTTGGAACAGATCCGAAGGCCGTTTATCTTTGCGCCGGCAACACCCTCACATGGGTCGCCAACAGCCACAAGTTCATAGTCATATTTAGGAAAAATTCTCCCTTTATCAACAATCAAAAAGTATTTGACAATAATAATTATCAATCAAAGCCCGCAAAAAACGACGTGGCATTGACAGTCTACAACTACGACATCATCGTTGATGGGGAGCCAATCGAAGATCCGCAGGTAGTCGGCGGAGGAGGTCATGGTCCGTAAAGACTGGCTTCTCGCTACAGAGCGAGGCGCAAATTCTGCGTGTATTTTACTACTATATGAGTTCAATAAATGTTAAACTGGAAGTACGTGTCCGCACTTTGGCCGGCCTCGAACGGTCCTAAACGACAAGCATATTTGGCATACAATCTCCGTTGCAGGTCATTGGCTTGAGGGCTGCCAATAGGATTGGAATGCCATGAAGCGTCCTTTGCCGGTCACGATACTAGGTTGCTTATTCATCGCTGCGGGGTTGGTAGGCCTCGTCTATCACTTTCAGGAAAGGCCCCTCGAACCTGGAATCGTCCTAGTCTCCCTCGTGCGGCTGCTAGCTGTCATCGGCGGAGTCTTCTTGCTCTTGGGTCACGGCTGGGCTCGCTGGCTGTTGATCGCCTGGCTCGCTTTCCATGTCGGCGTGAGCGCTTTTCATTCTCTCTCGGAAACCCTGGCGCATCTCGCGCTCCTCGTTGTGGTCGGCTATTTCTTGCTAAGACCACCTGCTTCAAATTATTTCAGATCTTCGCACACCACCTGAGGTGAGCCCACCGAGGCAACGGGCTTCAGGACTACGGTTCAACGCACTGCAACGTCACACGGCGCGAGTCCTCGAGGTCCACAACTGGGGCTCTGTCCCCCGGAAGCATCGTCGATTGTCGCCCCTGTGGTGGTAACAAGCGTGAGGCGGTCGAAATCTTGGATCAGAATATTCTCGATGCAGCTCCCAGAAACCGTCACCGTGTTCGACATCGCCGGAGGCAGAAGCTTAAGGGCCGCATTTATGGTCGGTAGTTTGCCTTCCACTTTATGACTACAGTCGACCTTCAGATTGATCCCTTGTCCGAGACTACTCGGAATGGACTGCCCAAACATGGGTACAGCAGCGCACCCTAACAGAACGATCATTACCGTGAATTTATTCTTCATCGGAATCTCCTTATTGTTTCGATCGGGTCTTGCCCTCGCGCAAGTTAGCAGGCTGGCAATTGGCCGCAAGCGACAAGTCACGACACTGGATACGGCCGAATTTGCTGTCGCGTGTTGACGGCTAGGCATCTGATGCCGTAACGGCGTGAGCTCGATTTGTGGATAGATAATTAATTCAATTGCGCCATGAAATTCGCAAACTGAGGAGGAATAATTCTGTTTGCGCGCCTGGCCGCATAACATCAGAAGCATCCCGTTTGTTGTCTAGCTTCGCGTCGCTGTCTGCCCTTTGCGCCAGGGCATCAGAAATTTTCGATTTGCCACACATTACGTGTCGTGCTGAATCCCGCTATAGCCAAGGATCGCCCGTCAGGCGACGGGATCGCGCCCAATATTTGGGGATTGCTCGAACGAAGCAGGACTGAAACTCGACCATCGAGAGTGACCTTCAGCAAAGCACTGTCAGACTCCTGATGCCAGGAAACCAGGATGCTCTTTCCATCTGCTGACCAGACGATGCTATCCAATCCATTCCACCCCTTGATGGCCAGTTCGCGCTTTTCGCCTGTAAGCGTGGAGCGGAACTGGATCGTTCCATTCTTGGGGTCACCAGGAATTATGGCGCGTTGCAAACCATCGGGGGACAAGCTCCAATTGCAATCGCAATCGATTTGGGGAGGGTCTTTACTTTTTCCACTCCGCACGTCAAACCGAAACGTTTCCGAAGTATTCCCCTTCTTGATGCTGTACAGGCAGATCGTTGACGGCAAGGGCGCACACTGCACGTTCCAGATGCGGACATCTTTGAGAACCAGGCGAGGAGTTCCTCCGCCTACGGGGATAGCGAAAATGGAAGATGAAGTTTCAAGGTCGCCGGATTTCGAAGTCGAAATATATAAGATCTCAGTGCCGTCAGGAGTTGCCCGGGGCTGTAAGAGCTGTTCAGCACTGGTCATCAGATTTTCTGCCAGGGGCTGATCGATGGCTTGTTTGAATATCTGCGGTGTACCGTTTCGATTCGAACTAAACAACACTGCCTTGCCATCTGGTGTCCAAGCAAACGGTTCATTTTGGTTCTCATCGAGTGTCAGCCTCCGGTTCGCGAGCAAATGCGTGCCGTCCGGTGCCAGCGAACCGATGAAAACACTCACCAGCGTATTCTCTCTAAGGAAAGTCAAGGCTTTCCCGTCATCGCTTCCATTGATCTGTCCTATCCAACCGATTCCTCGCGTGATCCGTTTCGAGGACTCGGCAATCTTTCCAGATTGTTGCGGCGGCATCATCCAAAGGCTTGTACCCTGCCGGTTTTCTTCGTCCCCAAAGGCATATACGAGGCGGCCATTCGGCAGCCAACGCAACGCCGGACCCAGGCGATTGTCAGAAAAAAGAGTCTCGGCTCTTGCACTCCGCCATTCATTGATCTCAATAGAGCTCTGCTGCGTGTGGTAGGCAAAGTCCATTCTGACGTAAGCGATTTGATTGCCGTCCGGAGACCACGTCGGCCGTCCCACAAAGGAAGACTTGTCGGCCGCAACCTTAGCCTGATCGGTTCCGTCGGAACCCATGACCCACTCCTCACGGCCATAGCCAAGGCGCTGGAAGGCGATGTGAGATCCGTCCGGGGACACCGATCCTGCTCGACCGTCATCCGCCAGTTGACGGGGCGAACCTCCGAAAACCGAAATACTCCACAAGTTTAGTTTGCCCGGCTGCTCCTCTCGCGTGACAAGTAAGTGAGATCCGTCCGGAAACCAGTCGTCCACATGAGCGGAGAAGTTTGCCGGCAAGGTCACGGGATGGGTCTCACCTGTGCCCATCAGTTTCAGATAGATGCCTGTGCCGTCCGTGTAGGCGAGGTACTTGCCGTCACGGGAGACCGCCGTGCTGCTGACACTGTTTTCTGATGAGTTCGCGGTCAGTTGGCGTTCAACGACCTCTTTTGGCCGCGATGGAGGCCGCCATATACCCAACCCTAGAACGCCCAGCACGATCAGGGAGAGCAAGGCGGCGGTGATCCAATGACGCGAGAAAAAAGTCTTGCTTCGTTCTGGGGCGGCACCGATTGCAATTCCGCTTGGTGCGGAGGAGCCGTTGACCGGAGCAATGAAGCGATACCCACGTCGAGCGAGCGTCTCAATGAATACAGGAGCGTCTGCCGATTCGCCAAGCGCATCGCGCAACCTCTTGATTGCGGCGTTAAGGCCGTGATCGAAGTCCACGAAGGTGTCCGCCGGCCAAAGCCGATCGCGGAGTTCTTCACGCGAAACCAACTCCCCAGAATGCTCCAGGAGCAGGCATAGCACCTGGAAGGGTTGCTCCTGGAGCTTTAGCTTCACTCCATTCTTGTGCAACTCACCTGCCCGAACATCTACTTGGAAGACTCCAAAGCGGAGGATTTTCGGAAGTTTGAATTGTAGTGACATCACGTCTCTGCAAACACGAAGTCTACACCCGTGGGCAAATCTCGTCACTTCCGGCTGTAAACCGCACATGTCAAGCAGTTTAGCCCGTCACTTGCTGCCCCCTGACTCGTTGCCTGCGGAGCATTGAGGTACCTGTTCGCGGAAAGCACTGTCGCCCTTGAGGTGACACCCGTGAACAGAGAATTCGCAGTTTGCGCACTCTTAACGTCGTCGTTTTTGCCTTCTCCATGCTTTGCCCAGGATGCACCAGCCACAAAGGTTTTAAGCCCGGAGCTGCATATCTCCGTCTATAACAATGCCGACGTTCCCGTAGGGCTCATGGTCGCGGCAGAGTCGGAAGTGAACAGGATTTTTCACGATGCTGGAGTGGAAGTGCTCTGGCGGAACTGCTCTGAGAAACGGGAGAAAGGCCAACCCGCAGGTTGCCACGTCGTTGGTCCCACCTATTTTGCGTTGAAAATCCTTCCTCAGGCGACTAGCGCGAAGGTCCGGAACCGCACCGATGTCCTCGGCATTGCTACGCTGGATGAGAATGGGGTCGGCTTCTACGCGTACCTTTTCTATGACCGGATTCAAAAAATGGCTAAGGAGCGGAGTCTCGCGCATTCACTTCTGGGCCACGTACTAGCGCATGAAATCGGTCACCTGTTGTTGCGATCGAACTCTCATTCGATCAGCGGAATCATGTCCGGACGATGGACTGATGAAGAAGTGCGGAAAATTTCTGAGGGAGCCATGTGTTTCACTCCATTCGAATCCAAGGTGATGCAGGACCGGCTCTCAACTCTAGCTCCGAAGTTGGAAACCACAGTGCTAACGACGAAAGGCGAGAATTAAAACAGCGATGGCAAAATACATAAGCGCGCCAACAATTCCGAACCCCGCTGCTGCCCAAAGAAGGCATTTGCCGGGAACTGTTCTATGCATCGAAGTACGTCGATCTATCCCCAATAACCATAAGACTGGCAGTTAAACCCTATTCGTGGCGCAGGGCGACTATGGGTTCGACGAGTGTGGCACGGCGGGCAGGGACGAGGCAGGCGAGGCTGCCCACAAAAAGGGCTAGAGAAGCCATCGTGGCAAAGGTAGAAAGATCGGTTGTGGAGACGCCCCAGATTTGACTGGAAAGGAGGCGTGTAAGGAAATAACTGGCGAACAGGCCGATTAGAATGCCGGTAAGAATGAGGCGCAAGCCTCTTTTCACAACTAGGCTAAGGATTTGCGTGGTCCGTGCGCCCAGCGCAATGCGGATGCCGATTTCGTGCGTCTGCGCGGCAACGGTGTAGGAGATGACGCTGAAGACACCAACGGCGACGAGGAGGAAGGCGACCGCGGTGAAGGTGCAGAGAGTAATAAGGAGGAACCGGGGACGTGCAAAATAGTAGTGATCGAGGCGAGTGGCAATGGTCCCGGCTTCGCCGATGGCAACATTGGGATCGACCGCCGAGACTTCAGAGCGAACTCGCTCGAGAATCGCATGCGGGTTGCCGGTGGTGCTGATCATGAGGCCGCGCGGCGGAGCGCCAGCCAGTGTACCGGGGAGGTAGACCTCGGGCCGGGGAGGATCCTGTAAGCCAGCATTCTTGGCGTCGGCGACAACGCCAACGATCTCGAAGTACGGATCGCGGGGCCAATCGGGCCAGGTTTCATAGTCGCTGAACCTTACTTGCCGGCCGATGGGGTTCTCTTCACCGAAACGATCACGGACGAATGTGTGGTTGACGACCACCAGCCGATGAGCGGCATCGACATCGTTTTGGGAGAAAAGAGCTCCGCGAAGAAGTGGCAGGCCAACAGTTTGAAAGTAACCCTCAGTGCAGAAGATGGATGCGGTGTTCCTATTCTGTGGTGGCGTCTGTCCACTTATGGCAACAGTTGTCCAACCAAATGTGTAAGGCGGGAAATTGGTAGTTTCCGTGGCCGCCAGGACGCTGGGAAATCGGGTAATGCGATTCAGAACCTCGCGGAAGAGAAAATGCTTTTGCCGCGCGGTGTCATATTGGCCTTCGGGCAATGAAATGTCCGCATAAACAACCTTTGAAGGATTGAACCCTAGATTCACATTTTGGAGCGCGAAGAGGCTGCGCATGATCAGGCCGGAAGAGATTGACAGAACAATTGAGAGCGCAACCTCTGCAACGACCAGCGAATTACGAAGATTCCCTTGGCGAGAGTCGGCGCTCACTCCCTTTCCAACGCTTGTATGCGTGACTTGAGGGTTAGCGTGATGCGCATAAAGGGCAGGGACCAATCCGCAAATTACAGTGGTGATGATTGTAGCGCAAAGAGAGAAAAGCAAAACGGCCGGGCTAAGCCTGATGGCTGCTTCGGGGGGAATCGTATCCGGAGGGATCACAGCAACCATTGTTTTCAGTCCGAGATAAGCGAACAAGCAACCAAGGGCGCAACTGGTGATCGCCAGCAAGAAACTCTCAATCAGCAATTGGCGAATCAGGCGGAGACGACCTGCACCCAGAGCGGAGCGAATGCCAAATTCTCTTTCTCGCGTTGTGGCGCGAGCGAGGAGGAGGTTAGCGACATTGCTGCATGCGATGAGGAGCAGCATCGTGACTCCGACCATTAAAGCGAAGAGACCGAATTTGAAGTCACGACCGACTGCCTGGCTGTCGAGGGTGTTGACCACAATTCTGAAGTGAGGGGGAAAGTAGATGGGGTCGTCCTTTTGAAACGGCGCGGCGATGAGTTGGAGGTCCGCGGCAGCGGTTTCGGGGCTGACTCCCGACTTGAGGTGACCGACAGTCCAGATTTCGTTTGATTGAATTCCAGCGCCAGGTATGAAGGTATTTTTGGTGATATTCAGAGGTAGCCAAAGTTCGAAATCGCCGATTTGAAAACGCGGAGGCATGACGCCCACTAAAGTCATGCGGGTGGCGTTGAGGGTGTGGGTCGTGCCAAGGATGTTGCGGTCGCGATGGAATAGACTGGTCCACAATCTGAAACTGATTACGAAAACGGGAGGGGCGCCGGGTCTGGCGTCTTCGTCGGTGAGGGGCCGCCCGAGAAGAGGCTGTATTCCTAAAGATGCAAACGTGTCAGGCGTGACCGAGCCAGCTGTAAATTCCTCGGTGCCATTGCTGCGAGTGAAATGGACCTTGCGGTAGACCAGGCCAAACATGTCATCGAAAGTGTGGTTCTGCTGCTTGAAATCAACAAAAGCCGTAGCAGGAAAACGCCATGCTCTGAACTGTTCGGCGGAAAAAACGACGAAGGTGGCGAGGCGTTCGGCATTCTTATAAGGATAAGGATTCAGGAGAGCGCCGTTGATAAGGCTGAAGATGGCTGTTGTGGAGCCGATGCCGAGCGCGAGCGTGAGGACGGCGGTGACGGCAAAGGCCAGAGATTTGCGGAGCTGGCGGAGGGCGAAACGGCAATCCGAGAGGACGGAATGGAGCCAGTTGCCGATCCTCTGCTCACGGACCTGTTCTTTCACCTGTTCGATACCGCCAAGTTCGATCCACGCCGCGCGCTGTGCTTCTTTCGGTGACATGCCTCCTCGTGTGTTTTCCTCCACCAGCATTGAGAGGTGAGAGTGAACTTCCTGGTCGAGGTCTATTTCCACACGACGAGACAAAAAGAGATTTCGCAGGAAACTTCGGGCTTTCACAAAGAGCGGCATACCAAATATCTCTTTACGGCGCTTCTAAAGCCTGAGCAATAGCCCAAGAAATGCGACCCCATCGTTTGGTTTCAACTTCGAGTTGCTTCCGCCCAGCCTTGGTCAAGCGGTAGTATTTCGCGCGGCGGTTGTTTTCGGAGTCTCCCCAAAACGAGGAAATCCAACCCTCTTCCTCCATTCGGTGTAGAGCGGGAAAGAGCGAGCCTGGCTTAACAACAAAAGTGCCGCCCGTGATCTGCTGGATCCTGCGCGAGATTCCCAAACCGTGGATTTCGCTGGCAACCAGCGACTTGAGGATCAGTAGATCCAAAGTCCCCTGCAAAAGGGTCGTTGGTGCAGAGTTCAACGGTATCTCCTATAGTCTCTCTATAGGAACAATAACGATTGATATACAGAGTGTCAATACGGGCATGGGATCGGCAAGCTAGAGGGCAGTTTCGCCCGATAAGGTAAGTTCGTACCAGTGCGCACTTGCCGTTATCAGCGTGTGCGGTGATAGGATTACCCGCACCATGTGCGGTTGGAGAAGAAAACCGGGACGGAGCCGTAGGAACTCTGGCTCCATTCAGCAAGCGAGCGAATGATGTTCAAAGGTGAAGTCGCCGAGCCGGGCTTCGGGCATTTCAGAAAGTACAGGCCAAAGTTTTATAAGACTGTGTTGGCCCTAAGTGGTGTGGCCCTCTACCCGGGAACGATAAACGTAAGAATCGACGGAGAGATGCCGCACTTTCCCTTGCCCAATACCCAGAGAATTCCTGGGCAAGACCAGATTGATCTCGACCACAACCAAGACATCCTGATCACACCTTGTGTAATGGAGCGTCGTCCTGGCTTTTGGATTCTTCCGGTTTTCAAGGGAACCTGGAACCCGAATCCCGCGGGTCATTTTCCGAACCAAATTATTGAAATTTCGCTAGTGGAGGAGTTTCCCAACATAGCTCCGGGTTTGATGGTTTCTCTTGAAATCCCGGGCACCCCTCTCCCCTAAGGACGGGTTGCGTTACACTGCCCTCAATGTCGCGCTTTCGAGACTCCTGCGAGTAGACTTCAACAAAGTGTTGCGTCGACCGTCTGAGCCGGCCCGCCTTACCGGACTGCTGGTCCGATCCACTTTTCCTGTTAGCAGCTTTAGCTGCTCCTGCACAAGTTTCGCGAAATCTAGCCTCATACGGTTCATGCCTTCACCGTAGAGTTTCTAGGTCGAGTACATGCGAGTAATTTCAATATTTTCTTAACCGCGAGCGGCGAAGTCGCTGCGAATTTGGAGCATCATACTCACCGACTGGATGGCCGTGTCGTCAATTCCGATTGCTGAGCGTACGATCTAGATTGAACGCGGCGCTGATCAATGCAAGGTGTGTGAAGGCCTGTGGAAAGTTTCCGAGTGCCTCTCCCTGCGAGCCGATCTGTTCTGCGAAGAGCCCGAGGTGGTTGGCGTATCCCAGCATGCGCTCAAAGATCAGCCTGGCTTGATCTAGCTTTTCGGGGATTTCTTGACCCGCTCGCGCCAACGCTTCGACGAGCCAGAACGAACATATGTTGAACGTGCCTTCCTCGCCCGGAAGTCCATCAACGCGGGGATCCGGCGGATAGCGGTACACCAGACTGTCGCTCACGAGCCCGCCATCGCGGGGACTTTTCATGATTGCATCGATCGTGCTGATCATACGCGGATCAGAGGCGGCCATGAAGAAAACCAGTGGCATAATCAGAAGGGACGCGTCGAGATCATCGCTTCCGTAATATTGCGTAAACGCCTTTCGCTTCTCGTTCCAGCCGCGGGTCATCACTTCCTCGTAGATGCAGTCGCGCTCTCGAATCCACTTTGCTCGGTCTGCGGGAAAAGCGCGTTTATCGGCAAGGCGAATACCTCGATCCAAAGCGACCCAATTCATCACTTTCGAGTAGACGAAATGCTCCTGGCGATTGCGCATTTCCCAGATTCCTGAGTCGGGAGATTTCCAGTTCTCACAGATCCACTCGAGTCGATTGCGAATCATTACCCAAGAGTCGTAGGGGATCGGACTGACATACTTGTTGTGGAGGTAGAGAGAGTCCATCAACTCGCCGTAGATATCGATCTGGAACTGCGTAGCAGCACCATTGCCAATTCGCACCGGCCCGGATCTGCGATATCCCTCCCAATGCTCCAAGTTCATCTCGGGAATCTGACTCGATCCCTCAACTGTAAACATCACCGGAGTCTGCATTCCGGCGCCCGGCTGTCGAATGGCAGAATCTCTAATCCAGCGCATAAAGCCAGAAGCTTCTTCCCGAAATCCGATTCGCAGAAAAGCGTAAACGGTGAATGCGGCATCGCGAAGCCACGTGTAGCGGTAATCCCAATTCCGGCTACCGCCGATAACTTCGGGGAGACTTGTGGTCGGTGCGGCAACTATCGCGCCGGTGGGCTCGAAAGTAAGCAGCTTCAGGGCCAGCGCAGATCTGTGTACCTGTTCCCGCCAGCGACCCCGGTAAGTGCAAGCAGAAAGCCAAGACTGCCAGAATCTAACTGTGAGATGAAACAGCTCTTCCGCTTCTCGGTCCGCGGGAGGTGGACAGGGACCGGTTTCCTCGCCACTGTCACCTCTAAAAATAAAAGTCTGGGATTTCCCTTCCTCGAGGACGAACTCAGAGGTGACCCCACCTTTTCCGTCATGCACGAGCGGCAGAGCCGAGGAGAGAAACGCGCATGAACCTTCTGACTTGAACGCGGCACCATTGGCGTCGATCATAGTCTCATGCGTCTTCCGTCCGTAATCGAAGGCCGGGCGGCAAGCCACGCTGACGCGGACGGAACCTCTGACACACCTAATTCGGCGATAGAGATGGTCGTACCAGGGCGAATCAGAAGGTAGGCCCACCGGCATGAAATCCACGAGTTCGGCGATGCCGTCCGTGTGCAAGAATCGCGTCACCAGAACGTTGGTCGAAGGCCAGTAAAATTGTTTGTGCCTCACGTTTTCGACGAGAGGACAAATCTGGAATCGGCCTCCCTTTTCGTAGTCCAAAATCGCTCCGAAGATACTGGGAGAGTCAAACTGCCGAGGACAATACCAGTCAATGGAGCCATTGATTCCCACCAACGCGACGGTACGCATGTTGCCAATGATTCCGTAGTTTTCGATAGGTTCATAAGCCATTCGATATTCTCTAGCGCCGTGAGGCTCGACCCGTTACCACCCTTATTCTACCGCCGGTACGCGGGTCTGGGGGATTTCCGTCGGCGGATACTATCTGCTTGTAGTCTTTCTTATTTCATTTTTGCAATGATTTCTGATCGGATTCTTCCTTGACGCCCAAAACACAGTAGAACGACCAGCGATCTCCCAGATCCACGCCGATCGTTAGCTTTTGTTCCTTGAAAATTTCGTTCTCCAATGCCCGCACAGTGCTAATCTTCTTCATCGCCGGTCTCCTTTTCTTGTGCCTCGAGCACGTCATTGCCGCGAACTTAAGGCCTACGCCATGACCTGGTTTTAGATGCCGCACTACGGCGTCGGCCCTGAGCTGTCCTTCTTGGACAAGGAAATCGAGCGTGGCCGTCGCACCCACAGCCATTGGACTTGCCGTCTCGACAAAC
>DATMPA010000044.1:0-358625 GCA_035567915.1 Candidatus Sulfotelmatobacter sp.
CTCGATGTCGGCTCATCGCATCCTGGGGCTGTAGAAGGTCCCAAGGGTTAGGCTGTTCGCCTATTAAAGCGGTACGTGAGCTGGGTTCAGAACGTCGCGAGACAGTTCGGTCCCTATCTGGTGTGGGCGCAGGAAACTTGAAGGGAGTTGTCCCTAGTACGAGAGGACCGGGATGAACAGACCCCTTGTGTACGAGCTGTCCCGCCAGGGGCACCGCTCGGTAGCGAAGTCTGGAAGAGATAATTGCTGAATGCATCTAAGCAAGAAGCTCGCCCTAAGATAAGGTTTCCCAAGGCAACTAATGCCTAAGAAGAGCAGTCGAAGACTACGACTTTGATAGGCTGGAGGTGGAAGCACGGCAACGTGTGGAGCTGACCAGTACTAATCGCTCGTTCGGCTTAATCATAAAACTTTCTCATACCGTCTTTGAGAGAGTCAGTTAAAAACAAGCAACGCCTTGTTTTTCTCAGTATTGTTCGGCTCGAAAAAAGCCCGAACTTGTAAGCCAGCCAAATTCTGTTGTTAGTGGCGCCGCATCTTTTCGGCGGCGCTGTCAAATTTACGTGAAACGAGTTCGAAGTTTTTGTTTTTTGAAAACTTCATCAAGTTTCCGGTGATCATACCGCGAGGGTCACACCCGTTCCCATCCCGAACACGGAAGTTAAGCCTCGCCGGGCCGATGGTACTGCACGGGTAACTGTGTGGGAGCGTAGGTCGTCGCCGGGATTAAATTAAAAAAGCCCCCGAAGAAATTCGGGGGCTTTTTGTTTTTGACTTGGTCTTTCGCGGGCTTAATTCAGCGCACTCGAAAGCGCAGGCTCTGCCGTTGGAGCGCCGCGGAATGTAACAGTGATCCCGCGCTCCAAATTCAGTTGCGTCGTTCGCGCAAGGTCCACAGAGTTCAGATCGCAGGAATCGCGATTGCCGCTCGGCAGAATGTAGCCCAGCCGGTCGCCATCGAGCCAGTAGCTCGCGACCGCATGGATGGTTTCGTTGCGCAGCGCGATGAGCGTCAGCGAGGAAGATGGAGTCCGCGTTTGCTGTGCCTGAACCATAGGCACACGTGGCTCCTGAGTTTGAGCAGACACTTGCTGAATGTTGGGCTCGACGACTTGTGGCGCCAGATTCAGAGCCGCTTGTTTGATGCCAGAGTCCACAGAGATCACATTCCGCATCGTCGAATTAGTCGCGGTGGGGGAACGGGTTTCATGCGAATCATTGTAGTAGACAGCCGGGCGATACGATGGCGCTGGCCGCCAATCGCGTGAATTATAAGCTGCACCGGCATGCGGAATCGTCACGTCTTCCATCAACCGCAGATTGAGAGTTTCTTCACCCTTCAGCGTGGGACGGGGCCCGCGCGCCGGAAGCATCAGCACTTTCCACGGCCAAAGCGGCGGAATCATCCATTCAACCACGTCTCGAGTCGCGTGCCCCTTACCCTTGATGTCTCCTTCTTTATCGACTTTGTAACCTTGTGCCCCAACTATCTTCGTATCCACGGATATATCTGAGTTGGGCGTTCCGATCCGGTCGAATACAACCCTCAAGTAGCCCTTCCCAAAAAAGTGGCCAGGCTCCTTGTCCGCTTCGAGATGGCCGCTCATGTAAGCGCCACGAGGGAATGCGTTTCGGCCAAACTCCTGCACCGAACTGAGATGGCACAAAACGGGATCACCCACCTTTACCGTGGCCGAAGAAAAATTCGGTTCATTCATGGTGCAACGTAGCAACGTGCCGGCAGGAACGAGAATGTCCTGCGCACGAGCCTTCGACGGCGTAAGAAAAGACAGCAAGAAGACAACAGCGAGAAAAAGATAACGACGCATGAGGTCCTCCCAGGCCGAATTCAGACAGCACTAGCTGGACTCGCTAGAGGAATGTCTGTCTGAATCCTGGCTTAAAAACTATTACCGGCAAAGTTTGCCGACCGCGGGAAACTACTCCGATGCAAAGTAGAGCGCAAGGGCAAAAATCTACGAAAAGAAAAAAGTAAAAGTCGCGAGAGTTTTTTTCCAAAGTAGTGTTTAAACCTTGCCTTGAAATTGCAACTCCTCCTAATAGTGGCGGATATTTCTTGCGTCTGGTTTTTCTTGCACTGGGCGTACTCGGATAACAGGAGAATCGGGCTCTTTTCCTTCAGCCTTTGTACTTCTTGACGGCTTCCTCAGCCCGCGATAGCCTCTCGCTCAACTTTCATCCTTGTTTCCATTCAGGAGGTGGTAATGGTTTCTCTCACCGCGCTGTGCCTGCCCATCTTGCTCGCGGCAGTTTTCGTCTTTATCGGCAGCTCCATCATCCACATGGTTCTGCCGTATCACCGCAAAAACTATCGGCAGCTTCCCGAGGAAGACAAGGTCCGCGCCGCGCTTCGTTCGGCTGGCCTCACGCCCGGCCTTTACAATTTTCCCTTTTGCACGCCGAAAGAAATGAGCACGCCAGAAGCAAAGGCAAAATATGTCGAGGGCCCCGTCGGCTTCATGACGATTTTTCCCAATGGCCCTATTTTCCTCCCCAAGTTTCTCGGCCTGTGGTTTGCATTCTGCGTCGTCGTGGGAATTTTCGTCGCCTACCTCGCCGCCCACACGGTCCTCCCCGGAGCGCCCTATCGCCACGTGTTCCGCGTCGTGGGCACAGCCGCATTTTTGGCCTACGGCGTCGGCACACTGAGCAACGGTATTTGGAAAGGTCAGCCTTGGAAGATCGTAATTCTGGAAGCGTTTGACGGACTCATCTACGCGCTGCTTACCGCCGGCGTGTTCGGCTGGCTCTGGCCGCGCTAATCTGCGCAGAAATTAAATCGCGTGAAGTCTTGGTTATCTATTTGCCCGCGGGCGAATTTTAATTCTTGCTCTGCAAAAGTCCGCAATTCGCCACGCATCGTGCCGCCAGCATCGCAATTTCCGCTTTCTTCTTCGGCACACTCGCGGCTTCTTCCGGCACCACGATCAATGATTGCGGTCCGTCGTTAACGTCAAATTTGCATTCGAACTGCAGCGATTGCACCCCGCGTTGCTGGCACGAGCTTTTTTCCAGCGCAGATTCCAACATGTCCGGCTTCCCATGCAGTTGATTCGCAACCGCCGAAGGCAGCATCGCCACCAGCATCGGTACCGGCGCTTTGATTTTGATACTCACCAGTTCGCCGTCGTGATCCGCCGCGAAGCCGCCGTAAATTTTTAAGAATGGACTGAGCTGGTATTTCTCTTTCACCTGCTGCGTCCAGACGATCTCCGGCTGGATGCAGTTCTCCACGCAATCCCACCGGTAATATTGAATGTGCACGTCATTCGGCGAAACGAACTTGCGCGGCGCAGTTCCCTTGGCGGCTAGCACAGCGGCTATTCCGGCGTTGATCGCGCCGTTGGTCTTATCGTAGCGATCCAGCACGGCGCCGATACCCGCGAACACCGCGTGGTCGGCGCTGCCGCGGTCGTCCTGAATGACCAGCGTCATGGGTTCCACCGGCATCTCGCAAACGTAAGTCGTTTCCACAACGTGCTCGCGTACACAGAATCGACGCAACTGGCCCAGCGCCGCCGGATTCTGCAGCACCCCATTCCATTCTCCCTCCGGAGCCATGAAGATCGTCACCGGCTTTTCTGATTTAATGTCCACGTGGTTGGTCGCGCCGCTCGAACTCGGATGATAGGTTCGTCCGGTGTGATAATTCGCCGGGTCCAGCCGAACGCTTTCGTCGTTGGCGGGAAGCCAGCTGAACACTCTTTCCTGTCCAACGGCCGCGCCGCAGCACACGCTCATCAGCAAAAACGCAAAAAGCAGTGGGATTTTTGTGTTTCTCATAGTGTCTTAATTTTCGGTGGCGCAAACGTTGCGGGCAATCCCCCAAGTGGTTTCTGTCTCGTTCCAGTATCCTGTCCGCCAGTACAGTTTCTTCCCCGCAAGCTCGGTTAGGGGCCGGCGGCAACTGAGATCTGGCTTTGGGGCGCCCTATTCCTTGCCCGTAGTTTTTTGCTCAAGTACTATTGACCGGTCGCCCTGCACAGGCTTACCTTATTCTTTGCCCTTCCCCGGTAGACCTCTATTCCCGCAGCGAGGTAGTCATGCTGACCAACACAATCGCCGGACCAATCAAGAAGGACGTAGAAGACCGTTGGAGCAAAATGCGCACGCACAAGCGCATCATTTCGCAAGTCCGCTTCCAGGTGGAATGGGAAGAAGGACAGCAACGCCAACATGCTAACGGCGTCACTGTGGACGTGAGCCACTCCGGCTGCATGGCCATCGTGGGAGCGCCCCTGCCTCTCAATCAGCGCGTCAAACTCATCCATCCCAAAACGGGACGCCAGGCCGAAGCGCAAGTCGTTTGGCGCGACCACGAAGCCTGGGACGTGGGCCTCGCCTTCGACAAACCCGACGCCACTTTCTGGAATCTCTAGCTCTCATTCTTTGCTCGCGTCGTCCACGTTCGTTCTTCGAACGGGCGGTAAGTTATTCGTCTTGGTTGTTGTTGTGGTCTTGTCGTCTCAAGCGCCGCTGAGGGACAGCGTCAGGCTCGTTCCGAGCGTGGCCTCTCCCTCGTGTCCAGCTGTCCCTTTTTTGTCCTCCGAGTCAGTTTCCTCGCCCGCTCCACTCCGGTAACCTGTCTCCATCCCAGTCCCTTCTCCGGTATCAATCTCAGTTAGAGGTACAGCCATGAACGATTTCGGCGATTGGTTCCAGAACAATTGGTATCAGCTGGGAAGTTTTTTTATTCAAATCGGTTTTCTCTTTGCAGCGATCTGGTTTGCCAAAACGATCCTCAAAACCTTGCGCGCTTCTCAAGAACAAGTCGGCGCTCTGCTCAAGCTTTCCGTTTCCGGCGCCTCTGTTGACCGGCAGACGGAAGCACCATCCCTCCCGCGTGCCGCTTCTGAAGTAAGCACCTACTGGCTGCCTCCCACTCCATCACAGCCGGCCACAGCTTTTGTTACGTCGGAACATAGAGCCATTCACTCAGACTCTTCCAGCCCCAGCTTCCTCGGTTGGCTCAAATCTCCCATGAGAGTCACCACCGGCACTTCCTCTTTCCATCGCGTCTTGCGCTGGCTCCAATCTCCTGCCAGCACCTGACGCTTCCCCTCTCCACGAAGGCCAGATTCTTCGAGCGCTGCTGGAATCTGCACAGTCGCCCAAAGAGTTTGCTCGCCTGCCACGCTTCAATGGCCTCTTTTGGTCTTGCAAATTTATCCAGCGTTTAGGTTCGCTGACTATACTGTCCGACAACACTCTTCGCTGGTTCTCTTGGGTTAAACCAGGGCAACCAAACGAATCCGCAAGAGTTCAATTCGTACAACAGGGCCCGAAAACCTTGTGATCGCTTGAGTCCCCTCGGGGACGGAGCACTTTAGAACTTGTGCGGGATAACAGGATTTACTCATCGCCACGGTGAGTGGGACACTTCGCGCATTGGTGCATCCACGAAGGCGCTGCATCACCGTGGGCCGGACCAGCGCGGCACCCATGAGGATGCTTCCATCTCCCTAGGGGCCGTCCGCCTGAAGATCATTGATCTGCACGGCGGGGATCAGCCCCTCTTTTCCGAAGACGGCAACGTCGTTCTTGCATTCAATGGTGAGATTTACAATCACGCCGAATTGCGCGCCGAACTGGAAGCCGCAGGCCATTCCTTTTCTTCACACTGCGATACCGAAGTTCTTCTGCGTGCTTTTCTCCAATGGGATACGGATTGTTTTCGCCGTCTTCGCGGCATGTTTGCCGCTGCTTTTTGGATCAAAAACCCGCAACGCCTGGTTCTCGTGCGCGATCGCGTCGGCATCAAGCCTCTCTACATAAGTCGGTGCGCTGGCGAACTCTATTTCGCATCGGAACTCAAATCGCTCTTTGTTCATCCGGAAATCTCGCGGGAGTTGGACTGTACCGCGCTCCATTACTATCTCGCGCTGAACTATGTTCCCGGACCACACACGCTTGTCAAAGGAATTGAAAAGCTCGCTCCGGGGCATTGGCTCGAATGGAAAAACGGCGTTTCACGCACCGAACCTTATTGGAAACCCAGGTTCGACCAGTCAACGAACTGGACCTTGGAGTCCGCCGAAGAGACGCTTGATCATCTTCTGACGGAGTCCATGCGCGACCATCTGATCGCCGATGTGCCCGTTGGCATTTGGCTAAGTGGAGGCGTCGATTCCTCCGCTGTTTTACATTACGCGAGCAAAGTATCTTCATCCCGCTTGAAAACTTTCTCCATCGGATTCACGGGCCGCAGTTTTGACGAAAGCCGGCACGCAAGAAACATCGCGCAAAAGTACGATACCGAACATCACGAATTCGACCTTAATCCACGGTTGGATTTGCCCTCGGCCATCGAAAAAATGATCTATTTTTCGGATGAGCCCTTTGCGGATGCTGGCGCCCTGCCTCTTTGGTTTCTTTCTATGATGAGCCGCGAGTACGTTACCGTCGCGCTTAGCGGCGAAGGCTCCGATGAGCTTTTTGGCGGCTATCTCACCTACCGTGCGGATCGTCTCGCCAGCATGGCCAGATTCGTTCCGGGCTCGTTGCGTCGCTCCTTGCTCGGGCTTCTCCGCTACTGGCCCGTATCCAATGAGAAAATCAGCCTCGAGTACAAGTTCAAAAGATTCCTGGAAGGCTCTCTCTTGCCCGCGGATGAGGCGCACATTTATTGGAATGGCTCTTTCTGCGAAAGCCAACAAGGAAAGCTACTGCGGCAAAAAAACCAAGCCTCCATTCTCGATCTCTTTCAGGACGATCTGCCGAAACCAACCGGCCGTGGCCATCTCAACCGCTATCTGGCGTTTGACCAGCGTTATTATTTGACGGACGACCTGCTCCAAAAGGTCGATCGCATGAGCATGGCTCATTCCATCGAAGTACGGCCCCCTTATCTCGACCACAGAATTATTGAGTTCGCCGCTTCTCTACCGGACGAACTCAAGATCAATGGCCGAAAGCAAAAAGTGGTCTTAAAGAGTCTTTTGAAGAACAAGCTTCCCTGGTCCATCTTGAACAGGCCAAAAATTGGGTTGGACATCCCTACGCATGATTGGTTCCGCGGTCCCTTGCGGACCATGCTTCTCGATACACTCAATCCAAGCGCGATCAAGGATACGAATCTTTTCCGCCAGGACGCAGTCGATCGCTTGATCGCGGATCACTTGCAGTCCCGCTCCAATGTCGGCTTTCACCTCTGGGGGTTGTTGGTTCTCTTCTTATGGATGAAACAGTGGAATATCCAAACGGCTCCCGAATTGGAGATGATGGAGCCGGCGCCGGAAACAATTTTAGCGTCGGCTTAGTCGTTCTCTGTTTTGCGGCAGCCGTTTTTCTCGGTTGCATCCTCTCGCCACCAGCGTTGATGGATGACGTGGATTCCGTCCAGGCGCAAATCGCGCGCAACATGCTCTCGTTCCACGATTGGGTCATCGCTCATTTGGATGGTGTGCCTTATCTCGAAAAATCTCCGCTCATCTATTGGTTGATGGCTACTTCGTTTAAGGTCTTCGGCGTTCATGACTGGGCCGCTCGCATTCCTGTCGCGTTCGCAACTGTTCTTCTCGCTTGGTTCACCTGGCGTTACGCTCGTTGGGCGTTTGGCATCCGCGCCGGCTTTTATTCCGGGATTGTCATCTCCACCTCTATCGGCCTGTTCTTATTCACGCGCATTCAGATTCCGGACGTGATGCTCACGCTCGCCGTGGCCATAGCATTTTTCGCCTTTCAGCGCTCAACGGACGAAGATGAGGCCTATCCGCGCCGCTGGGCCGCCCTTCTCGCCGCCAGCCTCGGCGTGGGCCTTTTGCTCAAGAGCCTTATTTCCATGGTTGTGCCCATTGGTGGCATCCTCATCTACCTCGCCATCACTCGCCAGTTGTTCTCCCGCAAAATATGGAGTCGTCTGCACATTTTTTCCGGCGCGCTCATTGTCCTGGCCATCGCTGCTCCTTGGCATCTTCTCGCCACTCTGCGCATGCCGCCTTACCTGAATTTCACTCTGCACAGCGGCTCTGGCGAGTATCACGGCTTTTTCTGGTTTTACTTCATTAATGAACAGTTGCTCCGTTTCCTCAACCTTCGTTACCCGCGCGATTACAATACGGTTCCGCGCTTCGCTTTTTGGGCGCTACATCTCGTCTGGCTTTTTCCCTGGAGCGTCCATTTTCCTGCCGCGCTTCGCTTGAATTACAAGCCGCTCGATCGTGCCGGCCGTACGCGACTCCTCGCCATCTGCTGGGCTGGATTCCTCCTCGTCTTCTTCACTTTTTCGACGACCCAGGAATACTACTCAATGCCCATTTATCCCGCCCTCGCCATGCTGTTGGGTTGCGCAATGGCAGAAGAAAATCAGTGGGCGAAGTGGGGCACAAAATTCCTCGGAGCGATCTTTGCTCTCTGTGCGATCGTGGTCGCTTCCATCCTCTTTTTCGTCAGAAACATGTCCGCGCCTGGAGACATTTCTCGTGCCTTGCATCAGCATCCGGAAGCCTACACGCTCTCTCTTGGCCACATGGGCGATCTCACCCTGACTTCTTTCGCTTATCTGAAGTTCCCTCTCTTCGTTGCGCTTGTTGCATTTCTCATCGGCGCGATTGCCGCATTTTTTCTTCGTGGCAAGCGGGCCTATCTTTCCATCGCTCTCGCCATGGTCGTTTTCATTCATGCTGCTCGCCTCGCACTCGTTGTTTTCGATCCCTATCTTTCTTCCAGGCCTCTTGCCGAAGCCCTGCTTCACGCTCCTCAAGGGCAACTCATCATCAACGGCCAATACTACGCATTCTCTTCCGTCTTTTTTTACACAAACCGTTCCGCGCTCCTCTGGAACGGCCGCGTCAACAATCTCGAATACGGCTCCTACGCCCCCGGCAGCCCGTCCGTCTTTATCGGCGACCGGGAATTTCTCGCGCGCTGGTCTTCTTCCGATCGCTTCTACGTCCTCTCCGACGGCGACGGCATCTCTCATCTTCAATCCCTGGTGGACTCCGCGCATTTGTATCTCATTTTGGAAAGTGGCGGCAAAACCCTCTACTCCAATCAGCCCTAAAGTTCGTCGCCATCTTTCGGCTGTGGTTTTCTGTTCCAACAGCCGCATCGTCCGCGTTTCGTGTACTCTCTTGGTTCGCACTAGGAGTCACCGATGAAAAAATCCTTCGCGGCAATCTTTCTTCTGTTGTTCTTCGCTGGCACTGCTCACGCGCAGACAAATCCGGCAGCTGGCTGCGAATCGTTAGCGAAGGTCTCGTTGCCTCAAGCAAAAGTTCTCGCCACGGAAACCGTCCCTGCTGGCACATTCAAATCGCCCGTAGAAGCTCCGCCCTGGATGAAGAACGTGGTTCAACTTTACAAATCCCTCCCCGTCTTCTGCCGCGTCGCGGTCCGCGCCAAACCTTCCTCCGACAGCGACATCCTCATCGAAGTCTGGCTTCCCGCCGAAAACTGGAACGGGAAATTCCGGGCCCACGGAAACGGAGGCTTCGCAGGTGAACTCGATTATCCCCACCTCGCCACTTCCATTCTCGAGGGCTACGCGACCGCCAGCACCGACACCGGCCACACCGGCACAGCCGTTGACGCCGCGTGGGCGCTCGGTCGTCCGGAGAAAGTCACCGACTTCGGCTATCGCGCCATTCATGTCATGACCGAAATCGCCAAGCAAGTCATTCGCGCGCGCTTCGGCAACGCACCTCAGTATTCTTATTTTCTCGGCTGTTCGAATGGCGGCCGCCAGGCTCTGATGGAAGCCCAGCGCTTTCCTGAAGATTTCAACGGCATTCTTGCCGGTGCCCCTGCAAACTATTGGACTCATCTCCTTACAAGCGGCTTATCGAACATGCAGGCCCTCACCAATGACGACGCCAGCTACATCCCGGCTAGCAAACTTCCCGCGATCGCCCACGCCGTCAACGCTGCGTGCGACGCGCAAGACGGCGTCTCCGACGGAATCCTGAACGACCCGCGCCAGTGTAAATTCCGTCCTGAGACGATGCTTTGCAAGAACGGCGACGCATACGATTGCCTTACCGCGCCGCAAATCACGGCACTGAAGAAAATCTACGAAGGCGCGCATGACGCGCAGGGTAAGGAAATCTTTCCGGGATTCCTGCCCGGAGCCGAAGAAGGCCCGGGCGGCTGGTCCACTTGGATCATCGGCCCGCAACCGGGCAAGAGCCTTATCAATGCCTTCACCTACGGTTTTTTCGCCGACATTCTCTATCAAAAACCCGACTGGAATCTGAAAACCGCGGACCTCTCGCAAGCCGTGAAACTGGCCGACGAAAAGGCCGCTAGTATCCTCAACGCCACGGATGCCAATCTCGCGCCTTTCCGCGAACACGGTGGAAAACTAATCGTCTATCACGGCTGGAATGACCCCGCCATCTCGGCGGTCAATACCATAGACTATTTCGACTCCGTCCGAGACAAAGTCGGCGCGGCGCAAACCGAATCCTTCCTCCGCCTCTACATGCTTCCCGGCGTCCAGCACTGCAGTGGCGGGCCAGGTCCCGATTTCGCTTCCGCTCTGGACAGTCCCGGTCTCCGCGACGCGCAGCACAACGTCGTCACCGCTCTCGAGACCTGGGTCGAAAAGGGAACTGCGCCTTCAACCATCATCGCCACCAAATACGTCTCCGACGACCCCACAAAAGGTGCAAGACTCTCTCGCCCCATCTGCCCCTATCCTCAATCCGCCAAATACAAAGGCTCCGGCGACGCCAACGAAGCCGCAAGCTTTCTCTGTTCCGCCGCCAACTGAAACGTGGCGCCAAAGCCTTGGCGCGTTTCTAGTTAGGTGGAAGTCCCTCCATCTGTCGCGCAATGAAATTCTTCCGATCCATGCACCAGATCCCGGACATCTCGATGTGTTAATAATTACGTTGAAGGAATTTTTCTTGACTGCATGGTTGGCTTGCGATATTTAGTTCGCACCCGAGCAGGTCCTGCCGGTTTCGCTTCAGCTCTTGTTGCGAACCCGTGAGTGCGTCGTTGGGTGGCGAGGTGATTCTGTAGCCGGACTTGCTTCAGTCGTAGGACAGTGCGCGTCCAGCCCCGTGGAAAACGAACCGAACAACTCCATACGTTTTGGCCCAGGCCGAGGTCTGTTCCGAGGAGGGGGATCATGAAAGATAAATTTCTGTGTGCAGGCAAACTCATAGTTGCCGTCTTGATTCTTTGCACAATGCTGTCGGTTTCGGAAAAAGCATTTGCGCAATCGGATCTCGGCAGAATATCCGGATTTGTCAGAGATTCCTCTGGAGCGACTGTCACAAACGCCAAAGTGACGGCCCGGAATCAAAGCAGCGTGGAACGACAAACCACGACGAACGAAACGGGCTATTACGTAATCACAAATGTCCCACCGGGCTTATACACCGTTACCGTCGAAGCGCCAGGTTTTCAACGATATCAATCGGTGGACAACAAGCTCGACCCCAGCGGTGATCTCGTGGTGGAAGCATCGCTGACCGTTGGCTCCATCAGCCAAACAGTCGAGGTTTCCGCTTCCACGGTGCAGTTGCAAACGGAATCAGGGGCCGTGCAAAAACTTGTTACCCGGGAACAGATCGATTCCCTCGAGCTCAATGGCCGCAACCCGATCTGGCTTGCTGCACTTGTCCCTGGTGCCCGCGGAAGCACGCTCGCCAGCCTAAATTTTGGTTTTACGCAAGGACCAGCGAATTTCAATGGCTCACGCAACCCGGAGAATTTGATTACTTTCGACGGCGCTCCTGCCACAAGAACCCGCTCCAATGGCACCAGCTTGGGTGCGGCGGACGTGGATTCCACACAAGAAGTTCAGATCCTCACTTCGAATTACGCCGCGGAATATGGCCGCACGTCCGGCGCACAAATTCGCTTCACCACGAAAACGGGAACGAGCCAGTTTCACGGGGCTGCTTATGAGTATCTTCGCAACACGGCTCTCAACGCGAATACTTGGGCCCGCAACGCGAACACCAATGGCCTCACTTCGGATGCCGCGCCAGTGCACTACAACCAGTTCGGATTCAATATCGGCGGTCCCTTCTTCATTCCTGGCAAATTCAACACGAGCAAGAGCAAGGTGTTTTTCTACTATGGAGAGGAATGGCTGAAGTATAACTTCCAGGAGTCCGGTTCCTCGGTTGGAAGTGCCGGACTTTTGCTCGTTCCTTCGGTCAAAATGCGTCAAGGAGATTTTAGCGAGCTTCTCGATCCTAATAATCCCTACGTCACGCGAAGGGATAGCGCCGGAAACAAGATCCCTGTTCTCATCAAGGATCCCCAGTCTGCAAATCCTTGCACGGTGGCCGACCAAAGCGGCTGCTTCCCCGGCAATATCATTCCTGCCGGTCGGCTAAGCCCGGACGGAATCGGCATACTCAACATGTGGCCAGTTCCCAATACCTTCCTTGCTGGCGGCAACTGGTTCGCTGCCAAGCGCCACACCTATGATCAACGCAAGGACACCTTTGCCGTTGACATCAATCCTTCGGAAAAGCATCACCTCCGCCTGCGCGCTACCAACTATTACTACCTCGAATACCAACCCTTGGATGGCAACACGGACCGTACACCCAAGTTCTTCGATCGCCCCAACCGGACTGCCTCAGTCAATTACGTCTGGACGATCAGCCCTACCAAGGTGAACGAATTCCTGGTTACTGCCAGCCAGGATATTGTCAAAATTCCGGTGGACAGTAAGAACTTCTTCGACCGCACGCAGGCTTGCAGCGGTTCTCCGGTGCCCTGCGGCACGTATCAATACATATTCACCGACCCGAAGCTGATTCCGACCCGCATTCCGACGGTGACCATGTCCAGCTTCTCGACCCTGAGTGGCGGTCCGTATCCTTCGCACTCCTCCGGGCCCATTTACGATATCTCTGACAGCCTTACCTGGATCAAGGGCAACCACACGATCAAGTTTGGCGGCTTGTGGGAACGCTCCGGCGAAAATGACAATGACGAGATTAACGTTCAGGCTTGCCCAACCTGCACGAACAACCAGAACGGACAATTTTCCTTCACCAACAACCGCGCCGGTGGCACCGGTCTCGCCGTGGCCAACGCGGCGCTTGGGCTATACGACACGTACTCTGAAATCGGCCACCGCGCCTACACCATATTCCGCGCCAACATGTGGGAGGGCTTCGCTCAGGACACTTGGAAGACGACGCCTTCGTTAACCCTGACCTACGGCGCTCGTTACACCGTCATCGTTCCCTACAACGCAGAATGGCGCAACATGGCCGTCTTCGATCCGCGCTTCTACGACTCCAACAACGCGGTAACGATTGCTCACAATACCGGCCTCATCGTGGGTACGGCTACTATTGACCAGCGCTATAACGGCATGGTGATTCCGGGAAGCGGCTTCCCATCTTCTGCCAGCGGACGCGTGCCTGAGGCAGACTCCGGCCTCTACAACGACTTGTTTCGTGGAGTGCCTGACCATTACTCCGATATTCAATGGGGAGACATTCAACCTCGCGTCGGTGTCGCCTACTCTCTGGATGCGAAAGGCAAAACGGTCCTTCGCGCCGGAGCCGGACGTTTCATCACGCGTCTTGGCGTAAGCGACTCTATCTTCCTGGGCGGCAACCCGCCGTTCCAGCCCAACGCCAGCTTGGCCAACGGCATCGTTGATCAGCTCGGCCCGAACGCCACTGGAAACCAGGCTCCCTTGGTTGTGACTACTCAAAGTAAGGACTTCAAGAACCCTGAGGCTTGGGCTTGGAACTTCACCTTCGAACGCGAAATGTTCTGGAAGTCGCTGTTCAGCGTCGGTTACGTAGCTCGTCGCGGCCTGCACCTCCAGCGAGAAGCGGACATCAACCAGCCAACCTTGGCTGCCAGAGCCGCGGACCCGACCGCCAACGTAAACTTCCTTCGGCCATATAAAGGTTTTGGTTCCATCCGTCAGACCGACAACGTCGCTAGCTCAACCTACAACTCACTGCAAGTTGCTTGGAACCGACGTTACTACGGCGGTCTCCTGTTCGGCGTCTCCTATACCTTCTCCAAGACCATGGACAGCGGCTCCAACCAACGCGACGTCATCCCCAATACCTATGATCCGGACATGATGTGGGCGCCCGCTGAGTTCGATGCCCGCCACGTGGTGGTTATCAATTACCTCTACGACCTTCCATTCTTCAAGAATCACTCCAGCTTGACGGGCAAGCTGCTGGGCGGCTGGCAGATCAGCGGAGTCACGCAGTTCCAGACCGGCCTGCCCTGCGGTGTCGCCGGCGGTGCGGATTACGCTGGCGTCGGCTTGGATTCAAACTTTGGCTGCGGCGTGAATGGCCAATACTGGCTCGTCAACGGGACTCCCAAGATCATCGGCACATTTGGTCCCAATGGCCAGTGGTTCTCCACGAAGAATCCCGACGGCAGCTCGATCTTTACCCAACCCGCAAGCGGCACCTTCGTCCACGAGCGCGTTCGCAATCTCATTTACCAGCCCGGCTTCCAGAACTGGAACCTCGGTCTGTTCAAAGCCTTTCCTGTGAACGAGCGGATGGGCTTCCAGTTCCGCGCAGAAGCTTTCAACTTTATCAACCATCCGAACTGGTGCGGCGGGAGCGGTTGCAGTGGAACAACGAACATCACCCTCGATCCAACGAACCCGAACTTTGGCAAAGTACTTACCAAAGGCGGCGGGGTAGGCGGTGGCGAACGCAACTTGCAGCTCTCGCTCCGCTTCTACTTCTGACGTTGAAAAGCGTTGCTTTCATTGCTCATGTAGGGGCCGTCCTTCAGTGGCGGCCCACCTGCTTTGAGGTCTTCGTCATTTTTTGTCATCCGGAGCCTGTTCGCGTTTTTTTGCGAACAGCGTGAGGGTCAATGGAAATCTCGATTGAACCGTTCCTACCCCCGTCTTAAGATTGCCTCTCCCTTCTCCTGTTCGGAGGTGCCTGCATGTCCAACTTCACCAGACGGGAACTCCTGAAATCCGGTCTCGCTACAGGTGTCCTCGCCGCAACCCGGAATCTCGCCCTGAACACGGCAAAGCAGACTGCCACCGATTGGGTGATGCTCGGAAAATCAGGCTTAAAAGTCACTCGCCTCGCCCTCGGCACGGGCAGCATCAGTGGCATGGTGCAGCGTGACCTTGGGCAGGAAGGTTTCACTCGTCTCGTTCGCTACGCTTACGAACGGGGCATTCGCTTCTTCGAAACTGCGGAATCTTATGGCGAGATGCACCGCATGCTGGGCGTGGCCTTGAAAGGCGTTCCTCGCGATAGCTACCGCCTCATGTCCAAGGTCACCACGCGCACGGGCGTAAACCCGCAGGAAAAGTTCGATGAGTTGCGGAAGCTCGCCAATACGGAGTATTTCGACATCATGCTGCTGCACTGGCAGCACACCGCTACATGGCCCACCGACACGGCCCGCTGGCAGGACGGAATTCTGGAAGCCCAGTCAAAAAAGGTTATTGTAAGTCATGGCGCGTCGGTTCACGGCCTCCCCGCATTGCGCCAGGTGCCGGGAAACAACTGGCTCGACGTTGCCATGATCCGTATGAATCACAAAGGCGTCCGGATGGACGCCGAAGATTACGCGACCGACGGTCTCGGCGATGTTCCCCAGGTCGTTTCCCATGTGCAGCGGGTCCGCAAGCAGGGAATGGGCGTAATCAGCATGAAACTCGTGGGTGAAGGCAGCTTCAACCGCGAAGACCGCAAAGCGGCAATGCGTTTCGCGTTCCACAACGCGGGCGTTGATTGCGTCACCGTCGGTTACAAGAACACCGCTGAAATCGACGAAGCCATCGACAATTTGAATCTCGTCCTCGCCTGATATCAACAGTTCGCAGCTACCTCCAATCCATCATTTCGAACGGAACAAACCGAAACTTTTGCTTTTCCGATGCATTCCGATGAATCGGTCGGTTTGTAGAGAGAGACCTCCGCCCCCTTGCGCGTTCTTTGCGCCATGATATCTCTCTGCTCTTCGATGGAAGCCTTTCAGAACGCTATGCCATCAAAGTGTGCCCGACAAATCGCTCAGCGACACTTTTAGAATGAACACTTGCAAATCATTAGACTTAAAGTCCCTTTATTTTCAACTTACAAAAAACAGGGGAGGGGGGTGAGGTGATTATGATTAACTGCGAGCGTTCCTCACCATGATCGGAGACCACTGCCATGACAGCCCCTGGCCGCAGTTCTAAAAAAGTTGTCCTCATCACTGGCGCGACCGACGGCCTCGGCAAGGCCGCCGCCATTCTGCTGGCCGAGCGCGGCTACCGCGTTTACGCTGCCGGGCGCTCGAAAGAGAAGCGCGCACAGCTCGACGAACTCGCGCGAACGAAACAACTGCCGCTGCAATCGCTCGAACTCGATGTCTGCTCGGACAACTCCGTTCCTACCGCCGTCGAGCACGTTCTCTCCGAAGCCGGGGCGATCGACGTGCTCATCAACAACGCGGGCCTCGGTTACATGGCTGTCGTCGAAGAATTGAAGATGGAAGACATGCGCAGCCAGTTTGAAACGAACGTCTTCGGCGTCCTGCGCGTGACGCAAGCCGTTCTGCCCCACATGCGCGAGCGGCGCTGCGGCCGCATCCTGATGATCAGCAGCGTGGCAGGCCTTGTTTCCCCTCCCACCTACGGCGCGTACAGCAGCAGCAAACACGCGCTCGAAGGCCTGAGCAACGCGCTGCGCCTCGAATTGTATCCCTTCGGTATCGAAGTTGTTTTGATCGAGCCAGGCTACATCGTCACGAATTTTCAGCAAACGGCGACAGCTCTCGCGAAGCCTTATGTGGACGCGGCGAAGTCTAGCCCGTACGAGAGAGTCTATTCCGGCGCGTGGGGTGGCGCGAACAAAGGGCGTGACGGCTCAAAGACAACGCCCGAGGATTGCGCCCACGTGATGCTGCACGCCATAGAAACTCCGTCTCCGAATCCGCGTTACGGCGTTACGCCCCTCGCGCGCACCGTGAAATTCGGCAAGCGTTTCCTCAGCGACAAAATGATGGATTTAATCCTTCGCAGGATGTACGGAATTCGCCGGGAAGCCTAGCGCAAAAAATTGACTGCGACGTGGTGCGTCGTTACGCTGTTCATCCACACCATGGAAGAGATTGTGCAAAAGCGTTTGGAAAGTAGAGAAAAAGAGTGACCGAATCGTCTGGCGATCCATTTAGCTCTGCAAGTGGCCCCAGCGGGCCTGTACCACCAGGTTCCCCTGTGCCTATGCCCAAGCTTTGGGTCGGCTACGTCTTTGCTTTGGCCACGTTTGTCGGCGAAATCATTGCCGTCTCACGTCACCCGGAGATCGTCAAGAATGTTGAGTTCGGCGTGCCGCCTCTGGAAATTTTTCTGCCGGCTTTTGTCGCGCGGGTCTATTGGTTCGTTTGCATTTATCGCTATCACAAGATTCTTGCTGCGATTCCCATATATGTACATCCGATTTCTCCAGCCAAAGCCGTCGGCTATCACTTCATTCCGTTTTACAACTTGTTTTGGATTTTCAGATGGCCGGAAGCGATCGCAGAATTTGTAAATGCCCGCCTGCGCGCCCCCGCGATGCGCAGCTGGGTTCTTGGCGTCGGCGTTCTGGCCGCATTCTTGTGCCAGACTTTTCTTGACGCCGCTTTCGGAGTCGCTTTGCTTTTTCTATCCACTACCTATGTTTCCGGATTCCTGACGCGCGCCCTCGCGGTTCCCGCGGGCGCGCCGCAAACGTGAACCGTTTTTTCTTTTTGCAAAAATAAGAACGGCCCGGAAATTTCCGAGCCGTCTGAAAAAGTTGATTGAAGTTTTCTGTTACGGTTTTGCTGGAGCTTCTCCCGGTTTGCCGTCCGCTGCCGCGCTCGCCGCGATGGGCTTCGTTGTCCCGTCTGCTCCGAAGCGAACCAGGTAAGGCATGAATGGCGTCACTTCAAACGGCATCTTTTCGCGTTCCGCCACTGAGCCGACCGGCTTGCTCTTGATCAATTCCAGCTGGTCGTTCCACGGATCCATTTTCACGCGTCCGCCAATCGGAAGCGCTGCAATCTTCTGCGGATTCTGCTTCGGATCCACCGGCGACGTCGCCTGAAGATCCGGAATCGTCGGTACCCGGTTGCCCAGGTGCGCGCTAATCAGATTCGGAACTTCTTTCTGACGGTTCTGCAATGCTTGCAGGAACAAACCTGCGTTGCCGAGCTGCGCTTTGTAGGGCGAATTGTTCAGGAGCTGAACCGCCTTCTCATTGGCCTGCTTTTCTTCATCAGCCGTGCGCGCAAAACCGAAATGGCGGAATGTATCTTTGTCCTCGACGAGCAGTTCGTTGAAGAACGCGTACTGCGAATCGATGCGATGGCCGAGCACAACGTGGCTCAGTTCATGCGCCAGCATCGTCGCAAGGCTTGCTTCATCGGGCAAAACGTCAACCAAACCGCGGCTGAGAACAATCGTGTGGCCCACAGTGAAAGATTCTAGGGTGGAAGTCGTCAGCACGCGGCAACGAACTTCGGGTTCGACGTCAATGTTGTTCGTGACTTCGAGGTTGTTCACAACGGTCTCGAGAACTTTGTCCACTTCGCCTTTCGGCGCGATGAGGCCGATGCGCTGGAGGCGATCAATGACGTTTTCTTCCGCCTGGCGATCCCAGGAACGCTGTGCCTGAATCGGGCTCAGGTCATTCGAGGTGGTGGTTTGGTCGTTGACGTTACTTTCGACCAGGATCTTGCTCAATTCCTGTGCCTGCGAAGCGTGGCCCAGGTTGTAGCCCCACAAGCGGGTCTGCGCTTTGAAGTCGAGCTTTTTGCTCAACGCGTAATGCAAATCTTTTTCTTCGCTGTAGATGAAAGTCGGCACCCAAATACCTGGCTGCACGTTGGTACGCCAGCTATCGAAGTTGAAATACCAGCTGGAGTGTCCGCCGCCGCCGTAGGAGCCGTTAAAGCGAACGACGTTGAAATCCTGATCTTCGACCCAGATGCGGCCGGCAAAACGGCCCTTACCTGTCTTCGCGAGCGGAGTAATGTCGAACACGAGGCAGCGCACTTCGCCGAGAAATTCGCGATGAACGTAATCGAATTTGTAGTGCTGCTTGTCGAATCCATTCGTGTCAATGAAGATCATCTGCAAGAATCCGTCCGGCAGATATTGCATTGCAAATGTGAAGAAGTTTCCGATCGAACTAAAGATTTTTTTGCCCTTGCCGTTTGTCTCGGAAAGAGAGACTAGACTGACGCCCTTTGAAAAATCGGCGCGGCCGAGGAAATACTTGTCTCCGCCCGGCACGTAGCCCAGATCCTTGTCGGGCTTCAAATTTTGAATATACGTCTCCACGAGCGGAGAGTAATTCTTGATGCTGTTGTAGAGCCGATTCTCGTTTGTGACGACGCGATCAATCGCTTCGTCCATCGTGCGAGGAGCCTGTTCGGAGGGCTTGGGTGTCGCGGGCGCACCGAAAGCCGCCACCCCACTCATGAGTAAAGCTAAACTTGCAAAAGCTGCCTTGCGCATCGTATCTCTCCCTCAGTATGCCAAGCGGAATTCAATCCGCACGCGCGCCGGATAATCCACCGGCTGGCCCGCGCGTAGGGCCGGCTTGAAATGAATTTGTTGAGCGGCGCGGCTGGCATTTTCGTCCAACCCATGACCCAAACCACTGATGACTCGATTGATCACTATTTTCCCGCTTGCAAGGAAGACTACATCGAGAACGACGTCACCTTCCAGTTTCATACTGCGCCCTTCCGCGGTGTATTCCGGTTTTGGCTTGTCCAAAATTGTAACCGGGGTATCCGCGGGTCCCTCGTTCGCAGCTTTTTTCTTAGGCGCCTCTGCCGCAGCAGTGGCGTCTCCGAAACCTGTTGATTGAATGTTGCCCTTCTTGCCGCCGCCTTGCGGAGGCACGGCGGTGCCATTTCCAAACCCCGTGCTGGCGACCGTTCCACGAATGCCCTTATCGCCGCCGGTGCCGTTTCCGTATCCGGGGCCTCCGGGCAAAGTAGGCAATCCCTGGCGAACAACAATGTTGCCTTTGTTCGGATCACCTTTGCCCTTCAAACCGGATGGATCACCAAAACCGCCCGTTTGTACTTGCTCGACGGGAGCTTTCACGGTCGCGGGCGTTGCGTTGCCAGTGTTCAAATTTCCGACTTTCACGTCCTCTTTGGGACGCTTCGGTTCATTGGTCTTTGTCTCGACCTTCGGAGCATCTAAAACCTGCGTCATCACAGGCGCCTTGGCTTCGATGGGCTGCACCTTGGGTTGCAAGGCCTTAGGTTGCATGAAAACGTGCACTTGTTTCGGATTCAATTTCACGGGTTCGACGACGGGCTCCGGAGTGGGCGGCGCGACGGTCTTTCTGATTTTTGGTGGCGGAGGCGGTGCGGCCACGGGAATTTCGATTACCGGGTTAGCAAGCTGGGTGATGGTGTAGTGAAGCGCTGTCGGCATCTTGTCCGGATAGAGAACCGGGATCAGCAAAAGAAAAATGAAAGCCCCGATCTGAATGCCTGCGCTTAAGCCGATGCGATTCCAGTTGCGCTTCGGTTCCGGCAGCATGGCCAAACGAGCGCTGATAGGTTTTGTGCCAATTGCCTGTTTCCAAGCTTGAGGGTTTTGCAGGGCCCGGCGGTTTGCGTCGAGACCGACGCCCAAGCGTGGCGTCTTGGTTGGTGGATCTGCAATCATGGTTGTCATTCCGCTTGCCGCCTCGAGTTTGCTGGTTCGTCCGACGATTTGGGTAGCGGGTGGAGACAGGCCAGCGTTCCCAAGTTCGCTTAAAGTGCAGGACGTACGTTGCCGGTACCAGCGTACTGACGAGGCTGAGGTCGTCTGAATAGGACTATCGTACTAGCGTCGCGAAGTTGCCAATGCTCCTGCGAGCGCAGCGCGGAACACCCCTTTCTATAAACCCGTCGAGGTGCGCTGACTTGCGGCTGGGGGACATCTATTGTCGCTCTCTACTCATGGGACGGTCAATAAAAAGGATACTTTATTCCGCAACACCAGCCCGGACTTTTGCGCACCAAATTTCCTGGACGGCCTTATGCTCTAGGATGCAGGCATGCGCTGAATTGGTGCCTGGCCCCACTGGCCCACAGATGGATGAAAAAGCGAAACGCCGCGCAAGTGAAGAGGAACTGGTCGACGGAGACCGGCCTCTCCTAGGCTGCGAAGGTCTTGTCCGCAAGCTCCACGAGCAAGCACAGGCGGCGTGCTGGAGTCTGAGCGTTGAGCAGTTTGCGTTTGCGCTGGAACGCGCGGTGCGAAAGCGAATGAGCGCTTCCGGTTTGACATCTCTCCAGCGCGAAGAATTTCTCTGCACATTGCATGTGGAAGACCTGGCACTGGCTCACGCGTGCGCGATGGGGCAAGAGGCCGCGTGGGAATCTTTCGTTGAAAAATACCGGCCGTATCTTCGTGCTGCCGCTGCCGCGATTTTGAAAGCCAGCTCCACATCCGCGGAAGCGCGCGAGCTTGCGGATTCCTTATTTGCCGAACTCTACGGCCTGACTGACGGGAAAACAGGTGAGCGCTCCCTTTTTCGCTATTTTCATGGCCGTAGTTCGATGAAGACCTGGCTGCGCGCGGTGCTTGCGCAGCGGCACATTGATGCGATTCGCGCGGCCAGGAAATTTGAATCATTGGATGAGCCCGACGGTGACGGCAAACTCCACGAGCCGGCGCAAACCGTTGTCACGCCACTTGCCGATCCGCACCGCAGCCGTTACGTGCAGCTATTTCAAATTGCGCTCGCCGCAACGCTGGGACAAATTGAAGCCCGAGACCGGGAGCGGCTGAGGCTTTATTACGTTGAAGAAAAAACGCTCGCGGAAATCGGAAAGAAAGTTGGCGAGCACGAATCGAGTGTTTCGCGGAATCTGGAGCGGATTCGCCGTGAGCTGAAAGAATGTGTTGAGGAAATCTTGAAAAAGACCGCGCCGGGACCATCTTTGAGCGATGAGCAAATTGCTTTGTGTTTTGAATACGCAGCGGAAGATGTGCCGATTGACCTTGGGAAATTGCTCAAACAGCGCGAGCCCGGGCCGCTGCCAAAAGGGAAGCAGGGCGCATGAAATGGCATCGCAAGATTTTCGTTCCCAGCCGTTCTAACGGGAGAGAACGTTATGGCGCTTGACGACCGCGACCGGAACTTTGAAAAAGCGTTGGCGCGACAGATGCGCACAAACGCTTCGGAAGCGTTCGATTGCCCGGACGCGGAAACTCTGGCGGCGTATCACGATCGGATGCTTTCGCCGGAAGAGATGACAGCGCAGAAATCGCATATCGCAGCGTGTCCGCGGTGTCAGGAGATCTTGGCGACTTTGGAGATTACAGAAGCGATTCCGAGCGGGGCGGAAGACTCGCAAAAGATTTTTGAGAAGCCTACCGTGGAGGTACTTGGGAAAGCTGTAGCGATGGCAGCTACAAGCGCAAAGAGTGCTTCCGTGCGTGAAATGCCCAAAAGGAAAACCTATTTGCGGTGGGCTGTGCCCGCGGGCGCGATTGCGGCCGGACTTTTGATTTGGGTTTCGCTCGACAGTAGCCGAAAAGCAAAAATGCCGGTCCAGACTCCCGCACCGGTGGAAATCGCGGAAAATCGTCAGCAAAAAGCGCCTGAGCTTTTAGCGGTGAAGCCTGCCGATGAAGCAACAGCTCCTACTTCGCGGGCTCCGGCGAAAACATCTATGGGCGAAAGGGGCCGTGCGAAACAAGAACTAGAGTTGGATGCGGGCAAGCTGAAAGGCCAAGACAAAACAGCGGCATTGGGAAGAAGCAATGCTCGGACCTATGACCACGGGCCGAGAATAGCGCAGAACCAAACCCAAAACTCGAATCAGTATCAGGTGCAAAACGGAATTCAAAATCAGGACGGGGCGCTCTACAAGAACAACGAGACTCTCACAGTGTCCCCGCGCGTGGAGCCTCCCCCGGCTAATGCAGCGCAACGTGCCGAAGTGCAGGCTAAAGCAGTGCCTCCCGCTCCAGCCCCGGCGTCAGAGGCCGTTTCGGCTGACATGGACGCGCGCAAAGATGCGAAGACTGATTCACTTGCGGCATCCTCGGAAGTAACGAAGGGAGTGGCCGGAGCTAAGGTCCAAACTAAAACCACAGCCAAAGAAAAGAAGGCCGCCGACGCGGAAACAAAAGCATTGCGAGAACTGCAGTCGGCGCAGAGCGTCAGTGGATTCAATGCAGCTTCTCTGCGTGACACCGGCATGACTGAAGAGAGATTCGTTCATTCACCGGATTCGCGAATTTTCTGGTTCATTGCACCGGGCGGGCAAGTTTTCAAGACAGAAGACGCCGGCAAGACCATTCACGGGCAGGAGATCGGTCCGGGAATGAAAGCGCTGGGTGGTTCGTCACCGGACGCGAACGTGTGTTGGATCGTTACACAAAACGGTACTTTGCTACGCACAGTGGACGGCGGCAAGCACTGGGTGAAGATTAGTGCCCCTGAGTCCGTGAATTTCACGTCAGTGAGTGCGTCGGATGCGCTGCATGCCGTTATTTCCGATGCGAGTGGAAAGGTGCGTTATTCCACAGCCGATGGCGGCGCGACATGGATTGCGGCACTGCCATAGGCTCACTTCGTGAGAGACGGTCCGCTTCAGAAAGCGGACCCTACAACAACGGAAAAAAACTGCGCAAGATTTCTCAGGTCACTCGTTCTAAGCGAAGAGAGTAAATTTCTGTCGAGGAGAGTTTATGAAGATCGCCCTGAATCGAATTCCCACACGCTGGCGCCTGGGTCTGGTGTCCAGCGCAGTGTTGCTGGCGGCAACTGCTGTGGCTTTTCCACTGTGTCGCTCCAGCCGCGTGCTGGCCGCGCAGGAAAAAGAAGCGGCGCAAGCAACAAATTCCGATCACGCAACGAGTTTGCATGACCAAGCCGACCTTGCCGTAACTGTGTACAACTCCAATATTGCGCTGGTGCGCGACGTGCGGAATCTTTCGCTGCCGAGCGGGCTGTTTCGCTTGAAGTTCATGGATATTGCGGCGACGGTGAATCCTGCGACTGTACATTTTCGGTCGTTGAATGAGCCAGAAAAGCTGGGCGTTGTTGAACAGAACTATGAATACGATTTGCTCGAACCAGCGAAGCTCCTGCACAAGTATGTTGGGAAGGAAGTGACGCTCGTGCGGTCGTATCAGGAGAATGGAACGACCAAGCGGGAAGAGATCAAGGCCACGCTGCTTGCGGACAACAATGGTCCGGTGTGGAAGATTGGGAACGATATTGTGACGGGAATGTACGCGGAGAGCCTGCGCTTTCCGGAAGTGCCGGCAAATTTGTACGACCGGCCGACGCTGCTGATGACGCTGGAAAATGACGGCGGGAGAAAGCAGCAGGTCGAGACGTCTTATCTGGCTTCAAATCTTTCGTGGAATTCGGATTATGTATTGACGATTGGACGTGAAGATAAAGTGGCCGACCTCGATGGCTGGGTCACGCTGACGAACAACAGCGGCACTGCGTTTCACAATGCGCGGCTGCAGCTTGTGGCGGGGGATTTGAACCGGATCCAGAATGCACCGGCACCGGCGGCCCTGGCGATGGACAGGATGGTAGCCAAAGCGGCGCGCGCAGAACAGTTTGCACAGGAAAACTTCAGCGAATATCACCTCTATTCACTTGGTCGCAAAACTTCTGTAGAAGACAAGGAAACGAAGCAGATCAGCCTTCTGCAGGGAAGCGACGTTCCCGTACAGAAAATCTTCATGGTGAACGGCCAGAATTTCTATTATCACAACCAGCAGAATCCCGGGTCGCCGATCAAAGACAACGTGATGGTGTATTACAAATTCAAGAACGAGCAGAAAGCCGGGCTGGGAATGCCGATGCCGGCGGGGAATGTGCGCGTTTACCAGAAAGATTCCAAGGGCAACGTGCTTTTCGTTGGAGAAGAACGCATTGATCACACGCCGAAAGATGAAATGGTTACGATTCACATCGGCAATGCATTTGACGTGGTGAGTGAACGCAAGCAGACCGACTACAAACGGATCGACACCCATGTGTGGGAGATGGAATTTGAAATCACACTGCGCAATCACAAGGACACGCCGATCACCGTGGAAGTGAATGAGCCGATCGGCGGCGATTGGGAGATGGTCAATTCCAGTTATAAATACACGAAGACGGCTGCGTGGGCGGCGCAGTTTCAAGTTCCCGTGGCCGCGAATGGGACTTCGGTGTTGAAGTATCGCATTCGCGCGAAATGGTAGAGGTTTTCGCACAATGAAAAATAAAAAAGGCGCTCGGTTCGGGCGCCTTTTTCCTTTTTTATGGCAAATTTTCGCCGACACTAGGTTGAGGTCCTGAGGCCCCGACAAAAACCGTCGCTGCCTCAGGATGACAAACATGAGAGTTGCACGCCAATTGGAAGGTCCAGCGCGACAGGGGATCAGGGATTATTGTTCCAGGATGGCGTCGGCTTCGATTTCCACGAGCATTTCCGGAGAAATGAGACGGCTGATTTGAACCATGCTGGTTGCGGGACGAATCGCGCTAAAGAATTCGCCGTGGGCGCGGCCGATTTTTTCCCATTCAGCGATATTCAAAACGTAAATTCGTGTGCGCACGACGTCCTTGAGGGAAGCGCCGGCTTTGAGCAGCGCGGCTTCGATATTGCGAATCGTCTGCACAGTTTGGGCATAGGCGTCGCCGACACCGACGATGCGTCCGTCGGGGCCAGTAGCCGTCGTGCCAGAGACGCTGATCAGGTTGCCGACTTTCACTGCGCGCGAATAGCCGACAATCGGCTCCCACTGCGCGCCGCTTGATATGTTTTCCCGTGGCATTTGGGTCTCCTCCGTCGCGCTACTCTGCCTGGCTGTGCAGCCGCATGCTAAACTGATAGAAATTATGGCACAGGAGCGCTTGCCGGATGGAAGCGCGCCGTGATTCGACGAGACGAGAAACTACTTCATGCGCTGCAACAATATTCTTGACGCGATTGGCCGCACGCCACTGGTCCGTCTGAATCGCGTTAACCAAGGCTTGAAGCCGCAAATTTACGTAAAGGCTGATTACACGAATCCTGGCGGCTCGGTGAAAGACCGCATCGGCGTTTTCATGATTGATGACGCAGAGAAGAAGGGCTTGCTGAAGCCGGGCGGGACGATTATCGAAGGCACTTCCGGAAATACCGGCATGGGGCTGGCGCTGGTTGCGGCTGTACGCGGCTACAAAATGGTTTTCACCATCACGGACAAGCAATCGAAAGAAAAAGTGGATTTGCTAAAGGCGCTGGGAGCGGAAGTGATCGTTTGTCCGACGGCGGTCGAGCCGGATGATCCGCGCAGCTATTATTCCGTTGCGAAAAAATTGGCACGGGAAATTCCCAATTCGTTTTATCCGAATCAATACGACAACCCGATGAATCCGGAAGCGCACTATCGCACGACAGGTCCAGAAATCTGGGAAGACTCGGAAGGGAAGATTACGCACTTCGTTTGCGGCGTGGGGACGGGCGGGACGATCAGCGGTGTCGGAAGATATTTGAAGGAAAAGAATCCGAACGTGAAGATTATCGGCGTGGATCCGGAAGGGTCGCTCTACTACGATGCGCACAAAACCGGACAAGTCGTGAAAGCGAAAACGTACGTTGTGGAAGGCATTGGCGAGGATTTCTTCCCGACGACGATGAACATGAAGATTCTGGACGACGTGATTCAAGTGAACGACGAGGAGTGCTTCGTTGTGGCACGGCGGCTTGTGAAAATGGAAGGGATCTTTACCGGAGGAAGTGGTGGCGGTTGTATTTCGGCTACGCTGAAGCTGGCTAAGGAGCTTGGTCCGAAAGATTTTGTCGTCGCGTTTTTGCCGGACACCGGAATGCGCTATCTGAGCAAGGTTTACAACGATGAATGGATGCGCGAGCGCGGCTATGTGGATTCCGCTGTGCCCATTACTGCTGCGGAAATTATTCATGCGAAGCACAGCGCCGGAAAAGTGCGCGAACTCGTCATCGTGCGGCCGTACCAAACAGTGTTCCACGCGCTAAAGACGATGCAGGAGCAGGATATTTCACAGATTCCCGTGTTCGAGGAAAATTTGCCGATCGGCACAATGTACGAGGATCAAATCCTCACGCTGGCGTTACAGGGCAAAGATTTGCGCAAGCTCGTGGTGCGCGAAGTGATGAGCAAGCCGCTGCCAAAAATTCCGAAGACAGCTCCCGTCGAGCGCGTCACGCACATCCTGAGCCACGAAAACCCGGCGGTGTTTGTGGATATGGGCGAAGCAAAATTTGAAATTCTGACCAAGTACGATTTGATGAGCACCGTCGCTTCCCTCATGGAACAAAAGCGGTAGGCGGCTTTACCACAAAAACAAAATTTCGGAAGTGGATGGGATTAGCTTGAAAATCTACGATTTCAACGAGCGGCTGAAAGACTCGATTCTCATGGCGGATGGCGCGATGGGCTCGATGCTGCACGAAGTTGTCGGGCCGCAGCGGTGCTTTGATGAGTTGAACTCGACGGAACCGGAAGCTGTGTTCCGCGTTCACCAGGCGTATATCGAAGCGGGCGCGCACATCATTGAGACGAATACTTTTGGTGCGAATCGCTTCAAGCTCGCGCCGATTGGCCTGGCGGACGAAGTGCAGCGATTGAATTCGCGCGGGGTGAAAATTGCGCGCGAGGCACGGGAATCTGCCGCGCACGAAGTCCTGATCGCCGGTTCGATTGGTCCGCTGGGATTGGGCGTGCAGGCGCGGCATCCGGAGCCCGGACAGATTCAAGATATTTTTCTTGAGCAGGCGCAGGCGCTCGAAGAACGCGGCGTTGATTTATTTATCTTGGAGACGTTCACGTACATTGAAGAGATTCTGCTCGCAATTGATGCGATTCGCGATTTTTCTGGGCTGCCGATTATCGCATCGCTTACTTATGCCGAAGATGGCAGAGCCTATGGCGATTTGCGGCCTGGAGAAGCTGCATCTCAGCTGAAGAATAAGAATGTGCAGGTTGTCGGCGCGAATTGCACGCTCGGGCCGCAAGCGCTCTTGCCTATTCTTCAGGAACTTGCCGCCGTGGACGACCTTCGCGTAAGCGGCATGCCGAATGCAGGCTTCCCAAAACGCGAAGGCGATCGCATCGTCTATCCAAAATCCTCGCCGGAGTATTTCGCACTCTTCGCGCGCGAAGCCGCAGCGGCCGGCGTGCGCATTCTCGGGGGTTGCTGCGGTACGACGCCGGCGCACATACGCGCGATGGCAGAAGCAGTCAAGTCACTCAAACCTGCGAAGCATCACGCGACCGCCGTTTCGATGGAAGTGGCTGTAAAACCGGCACCCATCACTCACCGCGATCCGGAAAGCAAGCTCTGGAGAAATCTTCAGGCTGGAAATTTTTCCGTGAGCGTCGAGATTGACCCGCCTAAGGGAATCGCGCTAGACCGCATTTACGAACAAGTGGAAAAGATCATGGCGTCCGGCAAAGTGGACGCGATTGATATCAACTCCGGCGCGATGGCGCGCGTTGGCATGGACGCGCTAGTTGTTGCCGGTGCACTCGAAGCACGCGGCGTCGAAACCATTCCACACCTTACAACGCGCGATGAAAACATTATTGGATTGCAGGCGAGCTTGTTGGGAGCGTGGGCGGTCGGCGGAGTGCGCAACGTGCTCGCAATTACGGGCGATCCACCGTCGGTCGGCGATTATCCGGAAACGAGCGGGGTGTACGAAGTGGATTCCGTCGGACTGGTGAAAGTTCTCAACCGGTTGAATCAGGGAACAGATTGGTCCGGAAAAACTTTGGGCGGAGCGACGAATTTCACGATTGGCGTCGCGGTGAACCCCGTGGCGGACGATCTCGATGCGGAAATTGAACGCTTCCAGGCAAAAATCGAAGCAGGCGCACACTTTGCAATGACGCAGCCGATTTTCGATCCGGAACATTGGCAAACTTTTGCGAAAAAGCTCGGCGCGAAGCCGTCTATCCCGATTCTGGTGGGGATTTGGCCGTTGACTAGCTATAAGCAGGCGCTACGGCTGAATAACGAAGTGCCGGGCATCATTATTCCTGAGCCGCTGCTGAAATCGCTGGAAGCAGCGGGAACTGCGGCGCGCGAGCGTGGCTTCCAGGTTGCGCGGGAAATGCTGGCGTGGGCGCGCACGGAACTTGCCGGCGCGTACTTGATTCCGCCGTTCAAACGCTACGAAGAGATCCTGGAAATTTTGTAGGTTCTGAAAACGCAGGGCGAATCGAGTCGCCACAGTCCTCGCGACTCGTGAGGAGAATCCATGCGAAAGATTGCGTTATTTCTTGTGGCGGCGCTATTTTTTTCATTCAGCGCGGTCGGCCAAGCTGAAAACAAAAACGACGCGGAGTTGCTCAAGGTACGGCGAAGCGTGTGGGTTGCCTGGTTTGCCGGTGACCAAGAGGCGTTGAAGCGGCTCGTGCCGGAAGATACCGTCACGATCAGCTCAGGCGATCCCAAATGGAAACATCAAAGTGAAGTGCTGAAATCTGCGGCCGATTTCCGCGCGGCAGGAGGAAAGTTGATTAGCCTGGATTTTCCGAAGACAGAGATCCAACATTTTGGGGACGTTGCAATTGTCTGGAGCAATTACGCGCTGGAGTTCCAAATGGAAGGGAAACGGACAAAGCTGTCCGGGCGCGTGACGGAGATTCTTGTGAAGCGGAACGGGCAGTGGACAAATCCGGGATGGCACACGGATGCGGAAGACTCGGAATAGTTACGCTTGGGCGAGGGTCAATGAGCCGTCTGTGGAGGAACGACACTCGTGTGATCGTGGATGATCTTCCATCCCGCGGCAAAGCGCTGAAAAACGAGCGAAAAGACACCGCCGACGTCGCCTTTTTCCCTGACAAGGTGCCAATGACCAAGAACCAGAGCGGCATCGGGTCCCAATTCCCTGTATTCCAGGCCCGAAAAATCAAGCTTACCCATGGCAGCGCGGTCCGGGTAGCTCTTCCTATAGCGGTCACGGACGCCGTTCCACCCCCGCGCAATGCCCTGGCTCCCCGAAAATGTGAGCTCCTCGGAGCGCCAATAGCCTTCGAGAAAGGTATCCACGTTGCCCTCATTCCAGGCCTTTTGCTGGGTCGTGAGGACACCCTCGATAGCGGCGCGATCCTCCGTGGGCATCCCGTTGACCGGGCTCCCCTTACTGGGGGAAGTCAGCCAGCCTCCCAGCATCAATACCAGCCCTAGGGCTATGGTCACGCTTCTCATATGTCTTGTGCCCTCCGGCCATAGCTTAACCCGCATGGCCCTTATTCTGAACGGATTACGCCCGAAAGGACTATCTCGGGTAGTACCCTTGGCCCATTGCCCAGTACATGTGTCCCCCTCAAAATGCTCGTGAGGCTGAGGGAATGTTTTCCGCCATGCTACTTACGATCTCGGTTGTGGCATTAAGCCAATTTGCCGTTTACTACTGGCGCGCCCTCGTTATGGGGGTCGCTGCTCAGCCGGTTTCCGAGCGCGTCCTGGAAGCTGCACGGGTTCCAGACGGGGCACTCACGGGACAGCACTTTAAGGTTTTCGCCGAGCTCCACGATCTTACGCCCGACCTCCGTCCAGGGCCGCGTGGTCTTGGTTTTGTGCGTTTGTACTTCTACGTCGTGCACTTCTTTGGCGAAGCGCTGGGGCGCTTCTCCGATTCGATCGCGCAGTGGACGGAACGTGAACGCGTCCTTTGCACACGCTACGCTGCGGTGCAGATTGACCGCCGTTTGCAAGCCAACCTCGCGATGGCTGCTTCCATTCGCTCCTGCTAGTTGGCTTTCAACTAAGACTAGTTTGTATTACTTGTATTTTTCCGATTCACTCAGGAAAATGTGGTTTTAGTTTCCTCTCGTGCTTACCACGGAGTCTTTAGGTGGAAAAAGCATTTCGCGAGATTCGACTATTGCATCTCGGCTTTGTAGCGACGTGGTTCCTCCTCTTGCTAGTTTTCGAGTTCATAAGCCCGGTGAAGAGTTCTCTGCCCGCCTATTTTCCGGCGGCGTTGGGGCTTGTGTGCATAACGGACATTACGATCGGTTTTGTACAGAGAACACGATACATTTCAACCGCAACTGAGATTCTTCGCGCTGAACCCCAAAGTCAGGTCGGACTTGCAAAGTGGCGGATGGCGAACATATTGTCCTTCACTTTTGCGCAGACCGTTACGTTGTTCGGCTTTCTTTTGAAATTCTTGGGATGGAGTTGGAACATCGCCGGGATATTTTTCGGCGTTGGATTAGCCCTTCTTCTGCTTTGGACTCCGCGAAAGATTCAACTCACGCCCTGAGGTATCCGATAAATCAATACGCCCAGCGCAGCAGGATGCCACCCGTTGTGTAGCCTGCGCCCACGGTCAACACGAGCGCCAAGTCGCCTTTCTTGAGGCGTCCCTGAGCAACGGCATCGCGCAATCCCAGGGGAATCGTTGCGGCAGTGGTGTTTCCGTACTTGTCTATGTTGACCATCACCTTCGAATCGTCCACACCCAGCCGCTCCTGCATGGCCTTGATGATGCGCAAATTCGCCTGGTGGGGCACAACCAGCGCAATGTCATCGCTCTTGAGTCCATTGCGCTCGATCAAGTGCACGGCCAGCTCGGCCATGCGCCGCACGGCGTATTTGAATACCTGCGAGCCTTCCTGATGAACGTAGTGCATTTTCTTTTCGACTGTTTCTGCCGTCGAAGGATTCAATGAGCCGCCGCCGGGCATGTATAGAAACTGTCCGCCAGAGCCGTCCACGTCGTGTTCGAAATCGAGAATGCCTTCGTTCGGGCCGGCCGGTTCAACGAGCGCCGCCCCGGCGCCATCACCAAATAACACGCACGTTGCGCGGTCTTGATAATTCAGAATCGAGGTCATCGTGTCGCTCCCGATGACCAACGCTTTCTTGTGCGTGCCGGCGCCTACAAACTGCGCGCCGACTGTGAGAGCGTAAGCAAATCCCGAACACGCTGCGGACAAATCGAAGCCCCAGGCCTTATTTGCACCGATGCGATCTTGGACAAGACACGCTGTAGCAGGAAAAAACATGTCCGGTGTAACGCTGGCAACGACGATCAGATCAACCTCCGCCGCGTCAGTCCTTGTCTGCAGTAGCACGCATTTGGCGGCTTCCGTAGCCATGTGCGACGTGGCCATGCCCTTGTCCACTACGTGCCGCTCGCGAATTCCCGTGCGGGTGCGAATCCATTCGTCGTTCGTTTCGACGATTTTTTCCAAATCGGCGTTGGTCATCGCTCTGGGCGGTACGTGACCCGCCACACCGGTGATTTTCGCCGCTATGCGGTGAGACATGTCGCTCCTTCTGTGGGATGCCGGGAAACAAAGAAATGAAATTCTATTCGATGCCACAGACACTGTACAGGGCACGCGGGTGGATTTGGCAGATGCTTCTAGTAGCGGAACAAGTAGCTCAGCTTGACGAAAAATAGGCGCCCGGTCGTGTTGGTAGGCGAGCGTTGGTACACCACTTGAGCCGGGTTGGTCGTGTCATCCAGGTGCAAGTTGCTGAAGCTGTTGTTGTAGCCGACGTAGAGCGCTGTGCCGGGATGTACCAAGTAGGTGAGCAGGAAATCCGGCGTAAAGGATTTCGGAGGTTGAATGGGTCCGCCGTCAAAACTTCCCAGGTTCCGCTGTAGGTCCAGCAACTGCGTGTTCGCCAGGGTCGCGTCATAATCCATGATTACGCGCAGCGAGAGTTCGCGCGTGAACTGGTAGTTAAGTTTTGTCCGCAGAAGATAGTTGTTGAAGACAGGGTGTCCCGGGTCGAACGGTGCGGGCGTGGAACCATCGCGGGTTCCCAGCCGGTAGTAAATCGCCGTTTCGTCAATGCGAAATCTTGCCGACGGCCGCACCGTAAATCCAAAATTCACACGGTTCACGTTCCCAAGGAACGGAGAAAGCCCCGCAGCAGGGAAAAAGTTTTCGCCCGTGCCAGTGGTGTAGCGCCCCGTGAGGCTCAACCACTTGTACGGTGCCGAACTGAATTGAATGGCGGTGCTGTGCTTCCGGAAAGGAATATTGGCGAAGAGCTCGTACGCCTCGCCGCGGCTGACAATTAGAGTCGTCTGCCGCGTCCAGTCAATCTCAAAGCCCACAGCCGCTTGCCAATCCTGTAAGACGCCGTTGTGATCCCAGTCCACAACTTCGCTAACCGACGGGCCGTAATCAATGATTTTGCTCTTCACGGGCCGCCAGTAATACGCGGCGGCGGAAGTTTCCTGGCGAATGTCCACGCGCGGCACAAATCCGAGTTCGGTGCAGAAGCCCGGACTGTAATCCGAATAGATATGGAACATCACGAAGTGCCGGCCCGTGTAGGAAAGATCCGCATAGAGCGCACTGCCTTGTTGAGAAGCAGCGTCAGCAACCGGCGGGATATCAAAGTTCTGGCAGAGTTGCGGCAAGCGAGCGTCCTGACGAGTCCAACTGTGCGCCGCCTGAAAGTCAGAAACCCAGTTCTTACCAAATTTGAAGCGCGCGTCCAATGAAACCACGCGATTGTTGGTATCCGCAAAATCGCGCGAAGAAGCAAATGCGCCGATGTACGATTGCTTGCCAAATTCACGCGTGATGCGCGCCACGCCATCCACTGCGCGCGTGTCAAACGGGCCGCCGGAGGTTTGGTCCCGGCCCGGCTGCCGGTCATCAATCGCCAGCGCTCCAAGCGTCCAGGAACCGACCTTGCCTGTCATGCGCGCGCCAAATTGCGGGTCCATGATTTGCCGCGAGAAAAAAAGATTCACTGGCGTCATGAAGAAGCCGGCGTTTTCGATGAAGAAAGGGCGTTTCTCCGGAAAAAACACGGCGAATCGCTGATTGACGGTCAATTGCGGATCGTCGGATTCCACCTGGCTGAAATCCGGATTCAGTGTCACGTCAAACGTGAGCGAATCTTTCGCCACGAATTTTGCATCGAGCCCAGCCCGGTGCTCGAACACATCTTTGTACCCAGGTGCGGCGCCATTGGTGGGCTGATTCAAAAAGTGATTCGATGCGAGCAATCCGTAAGGGATCAATTGGATGTTGCGTCCCGGAGAAACGTGCTCAAGACCATTCACCGGCGCGAATTGCTGCGCCAATCCTTGCACGCGCTGCGTCACGTACGGCCAATAGTTGTACTCGCTTTTTTTCAGGATTGTTCGGTAGAGTGCGACTCCCCAGGTTTGTTCCGTCTCGTGCGAAAAGCGCAGGCTCTTGAATGGAACGGAAAACCACACGATATAACCGTCCTTCGTCAGGCGTCCTTCCGTGTTCCACACGGTGTCGAAGCTGTAGTCGTAGCCCTGTCCTTCGGTGTAAATCGCGTCTTGCTGAATGCCGAGCGGGTTCGAGAAAAAATAATACGCGCGGTGCTTATCGTGAAATGTGTCGAGAAAAACGCCGACGCCGTCGTCCTGGTCTAGATCTTCACGCTTGGAAAGATGCGCGCGGACTCCGCCTGAAGCGTCTTTGCATTCGAAAACCACGTAAAGATTTTTCTGGTCGTACGAAAGGTAAGCAGTTGTTACTTCACTCGCGGGGTCGCCGTCGCCCGGAATATTCTGGCGGAAGTCGGTTACGACAAGTTCTGCTTCCCGCGAGCGACCCTCAAGAAAATCCTCAATTTTGGGAGCTTTTGTTACTCGCGGAATCTTGGAAATCGGAACCGTTGTTCTTGGAGGAAGAGGGTCGGCGTGCTTCTGGGCAAGCGTCGCCGGCGTGGCAACGCAGAAAAAAAGCGTCCCAAGAGAGAGAAATCGGATCAGGGCCCCCATGCAGTGTTATTGATATATCGCGAGGCAAAGATTCACGCAAGAGTGGAGTCGTACTATTGCAACCTTGCGTTACTTTTTGCGCGTGACCGTTAAGCCCGAATCAGTTCATGCTTCCAGGAAAGCGTCGCGGTCTTTTTCAATGTGGCTGCGACGGAACAATACTTCTCTTCGCTGAGTGCAATTGCGTGTTTTACGGCGTCTTCCTGCAGGTTGCCGCCGATACGGAAAAGAATTTCCAGCTTTTTCCACACGGTCGGCGGAGTCGCGGCGCGTTCGCCGGAACAAATCACTTCCAGCCAGTCCACCTTTTGACGCTTTTTTTCCAAAATGATAACGATATCCGTAGCCGTGCATGCCCCCAGGGCCATCAACAGCAATTCCATGGGGCCGGGCCCTTCGTTCGAGGTGCGGTCAGAATCAAGATGGATCGTATGCCCCGAAGGACTGGTTGCACGGAACTTCTGCGCGCCCGTCCACACCACTTTGGCCGTTTGCATGGAGAGTTCTCCTGCACTCAGTTTATCCCCGTTTTGAATTGTCCGGAATGTCTACGGATTGCGGCCCGTGGAAAGCGAGGCAACTTCGATAATGGGATTGGGCAATTGCCGCATCGCCCGCACGAAAATTTCAACGATTCGCGCGTCAAACTGGGCGTTGGCGCAGCGCTCCAATTCCGAGAGGGCGTCGGAAGCGGCCCGGCCCTTCTTGTAAGTGCGGTCGCTGGTGATCGTGTCGTAGGCGTCTGCTACAGCCACAATGCGCGCGCCCAGCGGTATAAGTTCGCCGGAGAGCGCGTCTGGATATCCCGACCCATCAAAAAATTCGTGGTGATGCAAAACCATTTCACGAATGCGGGCCAGCGGCGTCAGCGGCTCCAGAATTTTCGCGCCGAAAACGACGTGGGATTTCATCATTTCCCATTCATCAGGGTTTAAGGGACCGGACTTGTTTAGAATCTGCTCGGGGATTCCCACTTTGCCGATATCGTGCAACACCGCGCCTAGCCGAACTTCTTCCACCTCCACGTCGCTCATGTTCATCGCTTCCGCAATGAGCGCGGCGTATGCCGAAACTTTTTGTGAGTGGCCCTGCGTGTAATGGTCCTTTGCATCGATGGCGAATGCGAGCGAAGTGACCGTGTCCAATACGGCTTGCGGCAGCGCTTGCGGTCCCACGTTCTGTTCGGGAGCGGCCGGCGCGGTAATACCGGTTTCGGTGGAGGCCAGGGACTCCGTGAACTGTTTCAATCTCTGATAAATCTCTTCAAAGGCTTCGGGCCCTGTGGCGAAAAGCCGCTTCAGGGTTACGCCCAAATACGCTTCGAGAACGTCGCGCTTCCATTTTTTCGCTTCGTTGGGATCGAAATGATCCGCGGTGGAGACTGCGTTGCCGCCTTGATGCTTAGAAAGGTACATCGAGGCATCCGCGACCTGGATCAGCTCCTGCGGCGAAGAACCATGCAACGGATAGCAGGCGATGCCGAAGCTCGCGGAGATATTCTTTTCGCGCAGCAGCGGATCCGCGGAAACCCAGCCGCGCAGCTTGGAAGCCAGCTGCCGCGCCTGCTCCATGGAAGTCTCCGGCATCAGAATCACAAATTCGTCTCCGCCGTAGCGCGCGACAACGTCTGACCTGCGGCAATTTGTCTCCAGAATTTGTCCCACCCGCTGCAGCACGAGGTCGCCTTCGAGGTGGCCGTAAAAATCGTTCACGAACTTGAAACGGTCGAGGTCCATCAGCACGAGCGCAAATGCGCGGCCTGCGCGCGTGGAGCGCTTCCACTCGGCCGAAAGAGCTTCCATAAAGAAGCGGTGCGTCTTCACGCCGGTCAGGCCGTCCGTGATTGCCTGTTCCTGCGCTTTTTGGAATGTCAGCGCGTTGTGCAGTGCGCCCGAAATCAGGTCGGCCAGCGTACCCAGCAGAAGCACTTCCTCTTCCGAGAATTCGATCGCTTCCGACGATTCCACGTAGAGCACTCCATGCAGTTGCTCGGCATAGAAGACGGGCAATCCGATTGCAGCGAGAGAGTCCGCCAACAAGGGTTTCGTCGTGGATTCCGACGGAGAGCTCGCGCTGAAGGATGCCGTGTTTCCCGTGCGCGCCACTTGCCCGATCAATCCCGAACCAAGAGGAATTCGCTGGCCCAGCGCGCCGCGCCGCTTGCCCGCTTCGGCCTGAATTACAATCTCGCGCGTCGAATAATCGAGCGTGGCGATACCGATGTGGTCGTAGGTCAGGCCGGTCTCGAGCTGCTCGGTGATCTTCGCGAGCATTTCGTCCGGATTCAAGGTCGCGATTGCATTGCGGGAAATCGTGTTCAACAAGGACAGGTGACGCGCCTTGGTGCGTTCTTCGTGGAAGAGCCGCGCGTTTTCAATTGCGATCGAAGCCTCGCTGGCCAGCACGCGCAAAAGTTCAAGGTGGCCTTCGTCAAAGGTGCGCTCCTGATCCGAAAAGACGGCCATTGCACCAATCGCTCGGTCGTATGCCACGAGCGGCACACCGCAAAAACATCCGCGGTTGCGGATTGGCTCGACGCCCAATTTCTTCACTTCTTCCGTGTAATTGTCGCGAATCAACACGGGCTGCCGCGTGCGGATGATGTATTCCGTAATGTGATTCCCGGCGGGACGCGAGCGCTTGGGCATACGCACGCCGTCAATGATTTCCAGGTCGAAGCGCATTTCATCGCGCGCGCCGTCAATCGAGCCGATATAGAAATTTTCCACGTCAAACAAACGGCGCAACTCTTCCCAAACTTTGCGGAACAAGTCTTCCTTCTGCAGCGTGGAGCTCAGGGCGCGTCCGATTTCGTTCAAGACGTGCAACTCTTCCGAGCGGCGCGAAGTCTGCTGAATCAGCATGCTGTTTTCCACAGCCATGCCGATCTGGTGGCCCAGCGCGAAAAGCAATCGCAATTCCGCCGGCGTGAACTTCCTGCTGTCAGGTGAACCAAGCAGAAGCACGCCAAACGCCTGCTCTTTTGCCTGCAGGCTGATGGCGATGATGCTGCGCAAATCCTGATCCAGCGCAAGTTGCCGGAATCTGCGGATAGGCTCTTCTTTTTCCAGCACGGATAGGGAATCGTCGCGCAAATCGCGGAAGCCAAGCAGGCCGCCGAGCCGCGCTACGAGTCCGACGAGATAATCGTCAAGACCTTCCTGCTGAACGACGCGGCAGAATTCGTCATCGAGCCCCGCCGACACTACGGACGTCGGTCCCTGCGGATCGCCGTGATGCAAAAAGAGCGCGCCGGCAGGCAAGCGCACGACACCCAGCACGCGGTCCAGCGCTTGTGAAAGCATGCGGTGAATTTCTCCGCCGACAAAACCCGACGTGGCAAGGTTCAGATTAGAAAGCGCAAGCATATTGCGCTCGACGCGGCGTTTTTCCTCTTCATAGAGCGCCATCACCATCAGCATTGCCGTGAATGCCGCGGGCAGGGCTGATACCGGATGCAGACTCATGTGCCGCGCCTGCAGCTGGTTCTGGAAGACAACAAATGCAACGCCCAACAAGCCCCAGGCAAAAAACACGACTGCCAAGAGCCGGTCCGCAAGTGTTTCCTGCCTGCGGCTTTCCGTCCAGAAAATCGCAGCCACCACTACGTAAACAAGGCTTGCGCCGAACATCGCGGGCACAGGGAGATGCAAAAAGATATTGGCGAGCGCCCAGGCAGCGAGAACTGCGGCAGTAATCACCGCCGCCATTAACCAGGGTTTTCTCTGCGAATAGAGTTGCGCGCCCAGAAAGAAAAGAATTGCGGCCACGCCGAAAAGCCAGTTGTCCAGCGAGCCTTGTAACGTGGATTCGGTTGGACGTCCTGTAAAAGCTGAGCCCAAATAATGCAGCGCCAGCAGGCTCCATCCCGCGGTCCAAAGCAGAAGATACGTTTGGCGTTTCACGCTGTGGATGTACGCGAAGAATCCCGCCACCAGAGAAGTGGCGATGAGCAGTGCTAGCGCGATGAATCCGTGATCCGTCAACGTTGCAGTCGCTTCCAAGTCTGCATGGCAGACGCTAACTAGTCGCCCAAAATGGGCGGAGAATCTGGCGCGTGCGAAAAGCTGTCCTCGGCCATCGTAACCGGAAAGTACCCCTTCATCCGGCTGTGAAGACACACCACTCGCACACAAAACAAAGTACTTGGGATTATGTTCTAGGCATTTTTACCTGTGCAACCGTACTGGGGTACTGGTGGCCAAAGAGACAGTATCTCCCCACGTAACCAAAACGGCACAAGCACAGGTTGACTGGTGCGCAGGCTTGAGTGCAGTTTTGCGTTGCTGCGCTTTGCGAGGTTGCATACGATTCGCTACACTGGACGTTTGGAATTTGATGGAGATTCCTCGCCGCGCATGACGGAACAGTCCAACTTGGCCTCGAATCAGCCCCCAGCCAAGCCGAGGGTGCGTTTTGCCCCCTCCCCAACGGGTTATTTGCACGTTGGAGGGGCCCGCACCGCGCTTTTTAACTGGCTTTTTGCGCGCCGGTATCACGGGACGATGATCCTTCGAATTGAGGACACGGACGCCGAACGCAATAAGCCCGAGCTGGTCAACGGCATCCTCGAGGGCTTGCAGTGGCTCGGCGTGGATTGGGATGAAGGGCCGTTTTATCAGTCGCAGCGCACGGAGCTTTACTGTGAGTCTGCGAAGAGGCTGCTCGCGAACGGCACCGCGTTTTTGTGTTACTGCCCGCCGGAGAAATATGTCGGCGGCGATCATGCCGAGGAAGGCGCAGGAGTCGCTCAGGTCCGCCGAATCGTGCGGTGCTCGTGCCGCGATGGCAAGCCTTCGACGCCCGATGTAAAGCCCGCGATTCGCTTCAAGGTCCCCATTGGCGGCAAGACAAGATTTTTCGACGCAGTCTTTGGCGAGCGCGAATTTTCGAATGACGAAATCGAAGACTTCGTCCTCCTGCGTTCCGGAAAAGACGGCGAAGAATTCGGCCAAGCGATGTATCAGATGAGCGTCGTCGTGGACGACGTGGACATGCGCATCACGCACGTCATTCGCGGCGCGGACCATCTTTCGAACACACCCAAGCAGGTTTTGCTCTATGGTGCGCTCGGCGCAACGCCCCCGGTGTTTGCGCACGTGCCACTGATTCTCGGCGCGGATAAGTCTCGTCTTTCAAAACGCCACGGCGCCACCGACGTGAACATGTATCGCACCGAAGGATTTTTGCCCGAAGCGTTCCGCAATTTCCTGGCGCTTCTCGGCTGGTCTCCCGGCAACGACGAACAGTTCCTGCGCACCAGTGAGCTTCTTGAAAAGTTTTCGCTCGAAGGCGTCAGTCACACGAATGCCGTATTCGATCGTCCCAAGCTCGAATGGTTCAACACGCAGTTCCTGCAAAAACTGCCCATCGAAGAATTACTGCCGGAAGTCGAAGCCGAACTAAAGCGCAGCGGGCTTTGGAAAGACGAATGGGCCAGCGGCCCAGGCCGCGAGTGGTTTGCACAGACTGTGGACTTGCTGCGGCCGCGTGTCCGTCTGCTGCCTGATTTTTCTACCTGGTCGCGCGCGTTCTTCTCCGAGGAATTCAGTTACGAGCAGGCCGCGAAAGACAAATTCTGGAAAGACTCCAAGGTTCCAGAGTTGCTCACCAAAACTGCGGACGCGCTGGCGGCCCTTCCCGAATGGAATCACGATGCTTGTGACCACGCGACGCGCGCCGTCGCCGAGGCTGGCGGCGTCAAAGCAGGTTTGCTCATCAATGCCATTCGAGTCGCCATCGTCGGCCAGGCTGTTGCGCCGCCGCTCTTTGATACGATGGTCGTCCTCGGCCAGGAGCGCGTCGTGCGCCGTCTTCGTGCTGCGCTCAGGGAATTCGCGCCCGCGTAGTTTCTTTGGAAGGGGAGGGGTCACGTTGCGTTCCTCTCGTCGCGCTTTTCTGAAAGCCGCCGCAGCTTCGGGTTCCCTCGCTGCATTTCCCGCCAGCAGTCGTTCCGCGCTCGGATATTTTCTGGACGATTCGCTGCAAGCACGCCTCGCCGCCGATTCCCTCCGGCCGCAATTCCATCTGCTTCCCGCAAAAAACTGGATGAACGATCCGAACGGCCCGATTTTCTGGAACGGGCTGTATCACATGTTTTTCCAGTACAACCCGAACGCCGCCGTTTGGGGAGACATGCACTGGAACCACGCCGTCAGCGAAGACATGATTCACTGGCGCCATTTGCTGGTGGCGCTTGCGCCGACTCCCGGTTGGGACGACGCCGATGGATGTTTCACCGGAAGCGCCGTCAACGACAACGGCGTCGCGACAATCTTATACACCGGGGTAAAAACAGCCGCGCCGAAACGCGCCACGCTTCGCGACGGCAATCACAATTTTCGCGAAGTGCAGTGCCTGGCCACTTCTACCGATCCGCAACTTCGTACCTGGGACAAATGGAAAGAGCCCGTCATCCAGCCGCCGGATGATCCGCAGCTCACTGGCTTTCGTGACCCGTTTTTGTGGCAGGACGGAGCCACATGGTACCTCGGTGTCGCTTCCGGCCAATTCAAAGTCGGCGGCCGTGTCCTTTTGTACCGCTCAAAAGATTTGCGCAACTGGGAATATCTGCATCCACTCGCTTCCGGCCACTGGACCGAAAAGGAAAACACCAATCCAGTCGATTCTGGCGAAATGTGGGAATGCCCGGATTTTTTCCAGCTCGGGAAAAAACACGTTTTGCTCTATTCCACTGCGGGCCGGGTTATCTGGGAAACTGGCGAGCTCGATCCCAAAGAACTCGTCTTCCATCCGCAAAAACGTGGCGTGCTCGATCACGGCGCCTATTACGCGCAGAAGACACAGCTTGATGGCAAAGGCAATCGCATCCTCTGGGGCTGGATTCCAGAAAAACGCCCTGATTCCGAACTTATCGCGGCAGGCTGGGCCGGCTGCATGGCTCTCCCGCGTGTTCTCACGCTTGGCTCCAACGATGAATTGTCTATGCAAGTCGCTCCGCAGGCTTACATGCTGCGCGCAACTGCCTTCATCCAGTCGGAGCAGGACGCTCAAGCAGCGCCAGTTATCCCTTCCCCGCAGGAAATCGGAATAGATGGACTCTGTGGCGAAATCTATTGGACAACCACGCGCACACGTTGCACCTTCACGCTGGAGGACAAGAGTGGCTCCTGGCTATCGATCGAACTCGTGCCGAAAGGCTCTCACGCGGTAGTCATAAACGTAAATGGCAAAGCGGTCGAAGTCGGCTGGCGCGATATGCATTTATTTGAATTTCACCTATATGTTGATGGTTCGGTAGCCGAACTTCTATGTGATCGCAAGCACGCGTTCACAATGAGGGTTTACCGCCAGACGAATGGCCCGCTGCGTTTTCGTTCGAGTGAAGACCTCAAAGCGTCCTTCTACGCCCTGCAAGCGTGGCAACTTCAGCCTATCTCCGCCAACCGTCTAACAACCTGAAACTGCCTAGGGCTTCTCTTCATCTTTTTTCGTGCCTCTATCAGTCTTTACTTTCTTCTTGATCGTTTTGTGGAAAACAGAAACGCCAAAGACCGGTTTCTCTCGCGTTCCCGTAATGGAGATGGGCAACTCTGCTCCCGCACCATCTTTCTTGAAGAACGGATCGAACGCTTTCAGAAAAAACGATTTCGCGCCGGTCACTGTCTGCGAAAGCTTTGCCTGAAGACGAAGATGGCCGTGAAAATCCAAGTCACCGCTGAGAATGTCGTACGTTCCGGCCAAATCAATCAGCGCGCCCTGAACGCCGAACGTAAGGCTGCGAAATTCAATTACGCCTTTCTCCAAATGAAAGGTTCCTTTTAAATCCGAAACAGAGCTGCCCACGTCTTCGTCCTCCGGTTTGCCTTGGGCGTGGCGGCTCAGCGATTCCAATTTTTCTCTCAGCTCCGGGCTGGACCATTTGGCGTCTTCGACTCCAAAAGTTCCGTCGAGGATCAGTTTGTCCACGGCTTTTACCTTGCCGGGGGAAACCGTAAGCTTTGCCTTAAATTTTACCGGGCCGGTCATGAGCGGCTTTTCAGAATTAATGGCGAGGCTTAGCATGTCTTCGATGCGGCCCCGTGGCATGCTTACATCGAGCGTAATCAGATGCCCTTGTTGCGGCACTTGAACCACTTTTCCTTCCGCGAAAATCAGCGATCTCACCAGTGTTGCCCGCACGGGATGCAAAAGCGTGTCGCCGTTTGTGCCGTCCACGGTTGCATCGAACTCTGTGTGAAGCGGCACCGGCTTTCCGACCTTATCGAGTGAGAAATCGGGAGTGTCGGTAACACCTCTTACTCCTAATTCGTTCAGTAGTCCATTGAACTTGCCCGTCGAGGAAAGTGTTCCGGCGATGCCCGGAAATGGTCCGAGGTCGGCGTCCTTGAACGTATATTCGCCCGCAACAGGCGACTCTCCAGGCTCATCCGCGTTCCAGGGACCAAATTGCCCTTGCGTTGCAATTTCTCCCACAGGTTTTCCGTTGGTGAGCGTTCCGTGAAAAGCGAAAGGCTTGTCGAAGTCCACGTTGTCCAGAACGAGATTGTGTATCTCCCAATCGAGAGGCTCTTTCCCCGCTTTGGTCGGCGTGGTAAAGATGTCCGCGTCGCGGCAAACAATTTTGTCCAAGATGGTTTTCGGCAACTTCGATTTGTCTTGCTCCTGATTTCCTTCCGACTCCGGATGCTTGCCCTTATCGCTGCGCGGCGGAAGTGTGATTTGTAATTTATCGAGATGCACGACATCAATGTGCTTGATTGGCCGGATCAGGCCGGTGAGCCCCGTGTAGAAGGAAAATCGCTCGACTTGGATGAGAGGCGGAATGTCCACGCGGTTGTGGTGGCGCATGGTCAGGCCTTCGCCCACGGCGCCGATGCGCGGAAATATGTGAACGTGAAGTGCTTTTAGCACTACTTTGCTTTGGAAGCGCTCACTGAGCTCCCGTTCCACCATCACCCGCAAGTATTCTTCCATGTGATGTGTGCGCCAGGAGACCGCTACAATTCCGATGACAAGAAGCAAGCCAACTGCACTGCTAGCAACCATCCACCAACGAACTTTTCCGTCAAACATGAATTGAGTTTCGCAGAGGCGCGAAAAGAATTGCTACTTCTGTTTGAAGAATTCTTCGTGCGCAGTTTTCCCCGTCGTTGCTACAGCGAACGCAGTATCGACATCTTGTTTCACCGGTGGCAAACAAACCGATTCGCTGCACGCCTGGTATCTCAGTTTCAGTGGAATGTGTTGTGCGCCGAACGGAGCATCGGGAAGCGCCGTGACTTTCAGCCGCAATATCACTGTGCCGGTGTAAACATTCAGTTTCTCGGTTTTGGAAAACGAAAATGACCTCAGCGTGCCGTCCGGATAACTCACTTCACTGGCCTTGAACCCTGGGGGCAAATCGACTTTCAGATCCGTGGGAATCAAGTAATCCAAAGTCGGTTTGCGTGCGTTGATGTGATAACCATCGCGAATCTTGAGTACGACGGCGATTTGAAATTCGTGGCCGCGCGCAACGGGATCAAAAGAAGTGTAGGCGGATGATGCGACAACGTCCTTTGCCGCGGGAATTTGTCCTCTGGAAATAGCCGGAGCAATTCCAAACGCAGCTGCGAGCAAAAGAGCAAAGAGTCTTCTCACAGTTTCACCTCGGCCCCAATTTGCTGCGAAATGACGCGGCTCATCACGCCCATCAGGTCTTCGCCCGTTTTTTCCAAAACAAATGCATTTTTCGCATCGGACCAACCCAGCTTAAAACTCGTGGAGAGCGCGGAGATCCAGATCTCGCGCATTGGCGTATTCGGCGAAATCACGAACTTCGCTTCTTCCGGCTCTTCAAAAAGTACTTCGAGCTTGCCGCTCTCGCCTTCCACATCAAAGCCATGCGCATCGCCGGCGGTCAGCATCCTGCGCTTCAATTCTTCCAGCGCGGTGTCACACTTTTTCTGAAAATCGCGTTCGTCAAGCATCGTTTTTATAGTTGGCCTTCAATAGCTTTCGTAATTTCCTCGTAGCTGATTAATCCGGTAATCCGCTTGATCTTCTTGCCATCCTTCGAGATCAAAATGCTGGTGGGATAACCGAGTAACCCTCCGAATTTGTCCGCCACTTTGTCGCTGCCGATTACGATCGGATAATTCATCGCCAATTTCTGTCCGTTCACATCGTAGCGCTTAGTCTGGACAAACGGCGCGACGACCGAACTCCCTTCGTCATCCATCGCGATTCCCAACACAGTAAAGCCTTTCGCGCTGTACTTGTTTTGCATTTCGATCAGCCAGGGAATTTCGATCTTGCAAGGTTCGCACCAGGTCGCCCAGAAATTCACAAGCACTACTTTCCCCGCGGGAATGTCTTTTTCCTGGAAGTCCTTGATCACCGCAGTCTGTTGCGGCTTACATCCGATTCCCGTGGACGCTACCAGCGCTGTCATCAACACGACTAGGACCGTTGTCTTCATTGCTCTCCTCACCAGCAATTATAGCTTCTTTGCCGCGCCGTCACTTGCCGGTCAGCGAATGCTCCAGCCACAGCACCAACGCGTTTAAGGCGCCCAGCTTGCCCGCGAGCCACGTCAGCCGGTTTACGAAAATCAACGCGCCGACAAATAGCAAAAGCGCGCCGCTAAAGAGTTCGACGGCGTGCAAATGCTTTCGGAAGCGCTGATAAAACTTGAGAAACTGGCCGATGCCGACCGCGGTAAGCAAAAAAGGAATCGCAAGGCCCGCCGAATACGCCGCGAGCAGTAAAACGCCGCGAAAAATAGTTTCGCTCGCGGCGGCGAGCGCAAGCACCGTGGCAAGAATCGGTCCGATGCACGGTGTCCAGCCAAAAGCGAATGCAAACCCCAGCAGAAACCCGCTCCAGATGCCCGGCTGTTTCGATGTGCTTCGCAGGTGAACGTCGCGATTCAGCCACCGCGCCAGAGTGGGACCAAAAAATCCGATAACTGAGAGCGAGAAAAAATGAACGGCGCCCACCCGGAAGAAAAGTGGGCCGCGGTAGATCAATGAAACAATTCCGAGCGCGACGCAAATCGCACCGAGAATAATTCCGGTTTTGAGCGTCAGCTTGATCAGCACACCGAGAAGATGCAGGCCAAAAAGCAAAATCAGCGCACCTGCGATTGGCGCGAGCGTCGTGCGATTTTCTCGCAAAAAAGAACCGACGGCGCTGGCCGATGCCCCAAAAGAAATGAACACGGCAGAAAATCCAAGAACGAAAGAAAGCGCCGACGCAAAGAGTCCGCCACGCGGCTGCTGGCCCTGGCGCAACTGCTCCATGCCTACTCCGGAAAGCATGGAGATGTAACCGGGCACGAGCGGCAACACGCAAGGTGACAAAAACGAAACCAGGCCCGCAAGGAACGCCGCCGCAAAAGAAACGTCAGGATGCATGCGCGAAATGACCTCGAATCTTATGGGATGAACGAGTCCGGAATTAGTTGCACGCTGCGTTCGACCACGAAGTGCCTTTCGGATTGTCCCACAAATCGTAGGAATTCCGCTTGCGCCGGCCACGCGGGGAAAGCCGACAACTGGCGGAAACGGCTTGCGCGTACAGCAGAGGACTCGTAACCAAGCGGCCGCAACTGATTGAAACGCCGCCATTTGCGTGGCGTTCGTTTGGCAGGGAAGCTGCTCTCGCCATTGCGGAGAATTGTGATGGCCGGAGTCTTCAATACCGGGTGGACGCCGAACAAAGTGACCTTGCTGCGGGTGGCGGTCGGCTTCGCCGCGGTGAGTTTGTTCGGGCGGGGCACCTGGGCAAACCTTGCGGCCGTTGCGCTTACGGTTGCGGCGATTGCGCTTGATGCGTTCGACGGACACCTCGCGCGGAAGAAAAAAATGGCGACACCGATTGGCGCGCAGCTTGATATTCTCGGCGATCGCATGATCGAATATGTTTACTTCACCTATTTCGCGGTCGTGGGGATGGTTTCCCTGTGGCTGCCTGTGCTGTTTTTCGCGCGCGGCGCGGCGACGGATTTTCTGCGCGGCCTCGCATTGAAGGCAGGCCACTCCGGTTGGGGCGCGAACGGCATGCTGCAAACGTGGTGGGGCCGCGCGTTGGTCGCTTCGCGCTGGAGCCGTGGCTTGTACGCGGCCATGAAGTGCTTGTGCTTTTGCTACCTTGGACTCGAACTCGCACTGACGCGTGGTCCAGTTGCATTAGTCGGAACGCTAGCCGCCGACGCGCACATGACGATTCGTACGCTGGCCAATGTCCTGACGTGGGGGACGGCAGCGTTTTGTCTCGTGCGCGGATTGCCTGTGCTGGTTGAAGGCTGGAAATACATCGCGCGAGCGACTTCTTCGGTTCCACGAAAAGCCGGCGTTGTGCGGGAGGCCGCATGAGCCGCGCGGCGGCTTTTTTCGACGTGGACGGAACGCTTGTCGAGAAGCCATCGCTCGAACGACGATTCTTTCGCGCTTTGTGGTACGAGAGAAAAATTCCTGCGAGGAATGCTTTTGTCTGGCTGAAAGAAGCCGTGCGCCACGCGCCGAATGGCCCGACCCATGCGCTGCAGGGAAACAAAGCGTATTTGCGAGCGATCCGCTCGTCCGGTCTCCAGGGGAATCACGCGGCGAGCGGAGCACCTTTGTTTTCCGCGGCAGTGGAATGCGTTGCGCAGCATGTGTTGAACGGCGAACGAATTGTGCTCATCACGGGCACGCTGGAATTCCTCGCGCAGGAAATTGCGGACAGGCTGCGCCGCGAGCTGGCAAAACGAGGCTGCGAAACCGAGATCTTTGTTTGCGCCACGCGGGTTGAAGAAAAAAACGGCCGCTGGACCGGCCGTGTACTTGGCCCGCCGATGTTTGGTGAAGCGAAAGCGATCGCCGCGTGGTGGTTTGCGGAAAAGTGGAACCTGGACCTGAAAAACTGCAGCGCGTATGGCGACAGCGAAAATGATCGCTGGCTGCTCGCTAGCGTTGGAAAACCCGTCGCGGTAAATCCGGCAAGGGTTCTGCGGCGAATCGCGGAACGCCAGCGCTGGCAAATTGCGAATTGGTGCGAACCCGTATTCACAAAGGCAAAACTTCTGAAGATGGTTCCGGAAAGTATGCGATGAAGAAAGATCGTCCAATTGTTGCGAAAGAAACCGCGCTGCCATGGACGCCGGCCGCCGCTGCCAAATTCAAAGGCCAGCGCATTCTCGCCGATGCTCAAGGCGAATTTGCAATTTCGTGGCGAGCCTGCGGCGTCTTTGAGCGGGTCGCGCTCGGCTATCTTTCTTTTTCCAGCGTGCTCATGGCGCTCTTTGCAAGGAATCTGGCGCATCCGATTCGACTGATCGCGGTGCAAGCATTCGTTGCTCTTCTGATTCTTTTGCTCTGCCGCGTTTACACTCGCAGCGAAGAACGCGCGATTCGCGATGGAGAGAAGATTGCGACAAGTTTTTGGCATTTCTGGCGATATTGGTATCCGCATCTGTTTTTTCTTTTTTGTTTTGAAGAACTCGCGCATCTCGTGCATCTCGTAAATCCCGGCTGGCAAGACGCAAAGCTCATCGCGTTTGATTATTGGCTTACGGGTGTGCACCCGGCGTTGTGGCTCGAACAATTTGCGACTCCCGCGCGCAACGATTTCTTTCAGTTCACTTACATCACTTACTTCACTTACCTCCTCATCGTCTGCGGCGTTTTGTACTTCCGCCGGGACTGGAAAGCGTACTGGGCGACGATGACGTACTCCGCCGCGGGATACGTCATCGGATATCTCGTCGCAATGATTTTCCCCATCCAAAGCCCATGGTTCACGATGGCCGGAATGTGGCATGGTGAACTGCACGGCGGAGCTTTCACCACGGCCATCAACTTCATCGAACACTTTGGCCGCGTGCGCGGCGCGGCGTTTCCTTCGGAGCACGTAGCGGGATCGGTCGCTGCATTGTGGGGAGCTTGGAAACACCGGCGCTGGCTGTTTTGGACTTTGTTGCCGTTCGCTGTTTGTATGTGTGCCTCGACCATATGGGGGCGGTATCACTACGTTGCCGATGTACTCGCCGGGATTGTGACGGGAACGCTGGGATACGTTGTGGGTGGCTGGCTTATGCGCCTCAGCGAGGCGAAGCGAAAGGCGAATTGGGGATTCGTGGCACAAGAGGCGACCGGCTTCGGAGCACGCGGATTCCAGTCACCGCCAAGCCTGTCGGGATAGGTAGGGAAAAAGAGAAAGTGCGGTTCAAGGAAACGAATCAAAAGCAGAGCGATGACGTAGGCGATAAGAAAGTCATGGCAAGTCTCGAGATTCGCCTGGATATTTTTGACGATGGGGATTTCATTGCGGCAAAACCGGAAAGGGGCGTTCTTGTTCGAAGAGCCCGGCGATTTGAACGAGAACGGCTTCGCTTGCGATGGGGCCGATTAGTTGGAGGCCGACGGGGAGGCCGGAGGGCGTGAGGCCGCAGGGGACGGAAATCGCGGGGACGCCGGCGAGATTGGCGGGACGATTCAGACGCAGCAGAAGTGCTCGAGTGGCGTAGTCTTTGCCGTTAATTACGGTGTTCTCATCGCCGATGAGCGGAGCGGGGATGGGAGTTGTAGGGACGAAGAGGGCGTCAACGGCGGCCTCGGCGATGGCGCTATGAAACTGTTGGATGAATTTTTCGCGTAGTGCAAGCGCGTCAAGATAAGTGGTCGCGGCGACTCTGGCGCCGATTTCGAGGCGGGCACGAACGTCTTCGCCGTAATCGGCAGAGTGTTTGGGGAACCAGCCCCTTCGCTGGTGATAGTGCGTGGCTTCGGCCCAAGCGATGTTGTTTCCGGAATCTTCGGTATTGTTCAGAAGCGGGATGGAGATTTCTTTTGTTTTGCAGCCGGCTTTGCGGAACGCTTTGAGAGCGGATTCAAACGCCTCTTGCATTTCCGTCGAAAGCACGTCGAAGAAAAATTCTTGAGGAATGCCGAGCGTGAACTTTTGTTTGCGGCGTGAAGTTTTTTCCTTGTGATGTTCGAGGATGGCGCCAAAAACGAATGCGGCGTCTTCAACCGAGCGTGCAAGCGGCCCGACACAATCCAGCGTGGTTGAAAGAGGGACAACGCCTTCCACGGAAACGCGATGGAGCCCCGGCTTGAAGCCAATGATGCCGCAAAGAGACGCAGGAATGCGAATCGAGCCGCCGGTGTCCGAACCGACGCTTGCGACACAGAGTCCCGCTGCGATCGCAGCGGCGGAACCTCCGCTCGAGCCGCCGGGAATGCGCGCGGTGTCCCAAGGATTGCGCGTCGGGCCGTAGTGTGGATTATTCGTCGTCACGCCATATGCGAATTCGTGAAGGTTCGTTTTGCCGAGGATGATTGCGCCGGCTGACTTTAATTGAGTGACAACACGCGCATCCTTTTCCGGAACGAATTCCTTCAGGAATTTTGCGCCGGCCGTGGTGCGAATGCCTTCTGTCTGAATATTGTCTTTCAGTGAGATGGGAATTCCGTGTAACGGTCCGCGATCTCGGCGGGATTTGCCGCCACGCGGTGCAAAGAGTTCCGCTTCGGCTTTCTTGGCTTGCGCGAGCGCGAGCTCCGGGGTGACGGTGAGATATGCATTGAGTTCCGGATTTAATTTTTCAATACGCGAAAGAAAATGCTCCGTAAATTCGACGGGCGAAAGCTTGCGGGAGCGAAAGAGGCGGGAGAGTTCGGAGATGGAAAGAAACGCGAGATCGGTTTTGCTCATGAAACAAAGAATTTAGCACAGGCTCAATCACTTAAACATGACGTGGGACGGCTAGAAGATTTTTTCCTGGCGCCGCAGGTTTCCGAACGTGCCGAGATTGGCGATGATGAACGCAACGCGGAATTGATTTTCCGTTCTGACCTGGCCGAGGTTAATGCGGCGATATTCGAACGCTAGTCCGCAGCACGCGCCGTTGTAATTGATTTGCGCGATCTGGTTTTGCAGCACGCTGTTCGTAATGTCGTAACTGATGCCTGCCGTGGCGTTAAAGCCCTTGCGATTGAGGCTGCCGTAGCCGAAAAGCGCGCGCACCTGGTTCGAAAGCGGTTGTAGCGCCGGATCGTCCTGAAGGCGGAAGTGGGCGACCGTCGCAAAAAATTCCGAATACGGCTTGATTTTTACGAGCGTGCCAATCGTGGTGATTTTCTGGAGCTGCGGGTCGTATTCCAGAATTTGCTCGGCATCGTATCTTTCGCCCGGTGTAATTTTTATGTCACTGACTATCGGGGACCAATTACGCGGACCAAGCGCAAAAGCAAACGGTGTGATGGAATTGAGCGCCTGAAGCACGTTGCGCTCGCCATTAACGATCGCTCCCCCAAACGTCGGATCGAAATAATGTTTTTGGACGATTCGCCAGGAAACGAGCTCCTGTGGCTGATCGTCGCCACTCTTCAGAAAAAGCCGTTGCGTGATTCCATATTCGACCTCGGTGGTGTTGCTGAGCGTGGCGTCCGAATCGAAGCGAATGAAGCGTTCGAAATTGTCTATGCCGCCCACGTAGCGGAAAGTGATTTCAGGTTCGATGGTGTGCTTGTAACGGTGGCGCGGCTTGTCTTTTTTGAGAGAAGTCCGGTCAAAAAAGCGCTCCAGTGCAGGTGGACGAATCTCCAGCGTAAATTCACCGTCGTTGCGAGTGACGGGCTGCTCATTGAGGTTGCCGGCGGAATCCAGCGAAGCCCCGTAACGTGTGGCGCGGAAGGCACCGGTCGCCGTGACGCCCAGCCATGCGCCGAAATGAATCGGAAGCGTCACGCGCGGCGCGAATTCCATGCGTTGCACGACGGCGGCAGTGGTGAGGTTTGCGTCTTCGCGGCTTGAGCCGCCGATGTACGAATCAAAACTGAAATAAACGGGAAGATCGCGCCAGGGAGCCTGCTCGACCGAACCGAACCGTGCTTCGGGAAGGTTGCGCAAAGAAACGCTGGTCTCCGGATTGATCGTGAGAAAACTTTTGTCATTGAGCCCGGCGAAATTCAGACTGAAGCCATTGAAATTGTTCGTTAAGAAAACGGAACTGCGGACTTCCGAATTGATCGCATCGCCATAAGCATCGGCGAAAGCGAGGCGGAACGTGAGAGAAGAAAGCTGGTTATAGTCGGTGACGAAGCGCCAATTGTTCGGAAGTATGGATTGAATTTCCAAGCGCTGCTGATGGCCGCCCTGCGGTTGCAGAACACCGTTCGAATCCGGCAGCCCGCGGTCAATCACACCGTAATAGGTGTAATTGAACGACGTGTTTTCGTAAGGGGTCGCGCGAATCTCCGCGTGCTGGGAGGAGCCGCGCTTGCTCAAGTATTGTGCTCCAAGCGTTGTGTCAAACCAGGACGTGGGCGCCCAGTAAAACGCATCGCCCAAGATAAATCCCTTGCGATTGCTGTTGCCCACATCAGGAATCATGAACCCGGATTGCCGCACACGCGGCCCTGCTGGGGCAGTCGCATAGGGCAGCCAGATAAGCGGCACTTTCAGCAGTCGGAAGTTCGCATTCACCAGTGCGACATTTTTATCGAGACGAATGCGGGCGCGCCGCGTGAAGAACTGCCATTTGGGATGCTCTCGATCGCAAACCGTGATCCAGGCCTGGCGAACGATGTAAACGTCGCCGGGAAGTTTGTCCACGTCGCGTGCTTCGAAGTACAGCGGATTATCCGTGACGAGGACCATCGGGTTCGGCCGTCGCGAAATTTTGATGTTTCCGCGAACATCGTGAAATTGGCCGGTCGCCGTGCTGAGGTTGTACTGCGCTTGCGCCGCTTCGATGTGCTGATTGTCGTAGTCGAAAACGATGTGGCCGGCGGCCGCGGCTTCATGTGTGCGGTTGTTGTACTCGACGTGATCCGCGCGCAGCGAAAGTTCGCCGTATTGAATTAGGACGTTCTTGTCGGCGATGAAAAGGTCGCCTTGCTTTTTTTGCGGACCGTCCGCGGAAATTTCGACAATGTCGCCTTTTCCGGATGGCAGGCGAATAAGTTGAGCCCGAGCCGCGGGGGAAAGAATCCCTCCAGCGAGAAGGCAAAGGGCGAGCGAAAGCGGCAATCGAGGGAGGAACTGCGAACGGAGCGTGGCGACTAAGCGAGACATTCTGGCAACGAAGCAATTGGATAGCCTAGCATGCGCTCGGGGTTGTGTGTAGCGACCGCCATTTCACATCCTGGGGAATTGTGGAACCAGGGCAAAATGTGAGACGCTTCCCAGCGTTTCGCGTCAAACGGGGCTAGCACGGGTGGGCCCAACGGCGAGGCGAGAGCTGATCGTCTGAAGGCGCTTTCTGATTTCTTTGAATCGCAAATAGAAGGAGAACGGAATGAACGTGACCAAGCTCACTTGGCGGGGAATGTTTGTGTGGGTGGTGGCACTAGCCTTGGGTTTTGGGCTGCTTGGAACGGCCGGGCTGGCCGCGTCGCAGGAGAAAAAGGACGAGAAGAAAGAAGAAAAGAAAGAGGAGAAAAAGGACGAAAAAAAGCCTCCTCTGCCGCTCAAAAGCGATCGCAAGATTGAGTTCACCACCGATGAGGGCACCTGGCTCTCGCTGGACGTCTCTCCCGACGGCAAAACCATCGTGTTCGAACTCCTCGGCGACTTTTACACCCTGCCCATCGAAGGCGGCCAGGCAAAGTTGATCTCCGGCGGCATGGCGTTCGACAGCCAACCGAAATTTTCTCCCGACGGCAAATGGATCGCCTTTCTCTCCGACCGCGAGGGAAGCGACAACATCTGGATCATGCATGCCGATGGAACCGAGCCGAAACAGGTGTCCAAGGATCCCGCCACGGATTTCGTCTCACCTTCCTGGGCACCGGACGGAAAGTATATTTTCGTCTCAAAAGCAGCGGCGGGCATCACGTCCTATGAAATATGGATGTATCACGTGGACGGCGGCACGGGCGTGCAAATCACAAAGGCGAAACCTACGCCAACCATCCAGCGAAAAGACCGGCCGAACGATGTAGGGGTAGTCGCCTCGGCAGACGGAAAGTACCTCTACTATGCGGAGCGGCGCGGACCCTTCTCCTACAACGCGATGCTGCCACAATGGGAAATCAAGAGGAAGGATCGCAAGACGGGCGACGAAGACACCATCATCCAGCAATCGCTCAGCGCATTTCGCCCGGTATTGTCACCCGACGGCAGCGTGATGCTTTATGTTTCGCGGTTCGAAACGGAATCAGGCTTGCGCATGCGCAATCTGGAAACCGGTGAAGATCACTGGGTGCGCTACCCAATCACGCGCGACGATCAGGAAGCGCGCTTTACTCGCGACGTTTTTCCAGGCTACGCGTTTCTCCCGGGCGCAAAAGAAATTGTCTATAACCAGGATGGAAAAATTCGCCGTCTGAATTTGGCCACCGGCGCAGAAATGGTAATTCCATTCTCCGCTAAGGTTTCACAGGAAATTGGGCCAAAGCTGGATTTTCCGCAGAAGGTCGAACAAGGGCCGGTCAAGGTGCGCCTGATCCAAGACGCGACGGAATCTCCTGACGGCAAGAAACTCGCGTTCTCCGCAATGACACATCTCTATACGCTCGATATGCCCAGCGGTAAACCAATTCAATTGACCAATGGAAATGCCCGCGCGTATCAGCCGGCATGGTCACCGGATGGCAAGTGGCTCGCTTACGTGAGCTGGACGGCCGAAGGCGGCCAGCTTTGGAAAATTCCTGCAGCGGGCGGAGCGCCGCAACAGCTCTCAAAGTCGCTCGCCGTGTACAGCAATCCCACCTGGTCGCCGGATGGCAGCCGCATCGTGTTGCTGCGTGGCAATGCCTATGACCGCGATAACAGCGCCTTCGATGGCGGACAAACTGGTAACGCGGATCTGATCTGGATTCCGTCTGCAGGTGGAGACGCGAATTTGATCTTGCCGGCTCGCGGAGCAGGCGGACCGCGCTTTACGCATGAGAAAGATCGTGTTTACGTTTATACGCCCGGCGGACTTGTTTCGCTGCGTTATGACGGCACAGACCGCCGCACACATCTGCAAGTAAAGGGGCAGGGGATTTACTTTGCTGAAGAGCCAGTGGCTGCGGACGACCTCGCGCCGAGTCCGGATGGCCAATGGGTGCTCGCGCACGTAATGAATCAGCTCTATTTGGTCGCGATGCCTGCCGTTGGCGGGGAAGCTCCCACGATTAACGTTAGCGGTCCCGCGGTTCCGGTAAAGCGCTTGACGGATATTGGCGCGGATTATTTCGGCTGGGCCGATGATGGAAAAACGATTACCTGGGCTGTCGGCGCGAGTTACTTTCGCCAGCCTTTGAGCTCGATATCCTTTGAACCGCCGAAAGATGAAAAGAAAGATGCCGACAAGAAGGACGCGGATAAAAAAGACGGAGAAAAGGACAAGAAAGAATCGGATGCGAAGGACGCGGACAAGAAAGAAGAAAAGAAGCCACAAAAATTCAAAGAACAAGAAAAAGACGTTCAGGAAATTGCGGTGGATCTAGAGACGCCCCGCAAGACGCCAAGGGGAACGGTTGTTTTGCGCGGCGCGACCGTTGTGACCATGAAGGGCGATGAAGTCGTAAAGGACGCGGACATCGTCATCGAAGACAATCGGATCAAGAGCGTGGGAGCAAAGGGCAGTGCTCCTTCCGGGACGAAGGTATTTGACGTTCGTGGAAAAACAATCACTCCTGGATTCATTGACACGCACGCGCACTGGTCAGAAATTCGCCGCGGCATTCTGGATACACAAAACTGGGCCTTCCTTGCGAACCTCGCCTACGGAGTGACGTCTGGCCTTGACGTGCAGACCGGTTCAAACGATATGTTCGCGTATCAGGATCTCGTGGATACTGGCGATATCATTGGCCTACGCGCGTTCTCCACTGGACCAGGCGTTTTTTCGGATAACAACTTCCAATCCATGGAAGAAGTGAAAGGTGTTCTGACAAAATACCAGAAGTATTACGGCACACATAACATTAAGAGCTACATCGTGGGCAATCGCAAGCAGCGTCAATTCATGGTGCAGGCCTCCAAAGAGCTGGAAATGATGCCGACCACTGAGGGCGCGATTGATCTGAAGCTCGACCTCACACACGTGATTGACGGCTTCCATGGCAACGAGCACACTTTGCCTATCACGCCGCTTTACAAAGATGTGCTCGAAGTTTTCGCGAAATCTGGAATCGCGGAAACTCCGACGCTCATCGTGAATTACGGTGGACCGTTCGGGGAAGACTATTGGTACGAAAACAGCGAGCTGCACGATAACGCAAAGCTGAATCACTTCACGCCGCATCGCGTGCTCGATGAGAGAACCAAGCGCCGTCCAGCGTGGTTCCGCAAGGATGAGTACGCATTTCCGCGTCTCGCTGCGCAAATGGCAAAATTGCTGCGCGAGGGCGGGCTTGTCGGTGTCGGCGGGCACGGGGAACAACAGGGAATCGGCTTTCATTGGGAGATGTGGATGCTCTCCAGCGGTGGCATGACACCCATGGAAGTGCTCCGCTGCGCCACTCTGAACGGATCGAGGATCGTTGGCCGCCCGCAGGACCTCGGTTCCATCGAAGCCGGAAAACTCGCGGACCTAGTGATTTTTGACAAGAACCCCCTGGACGACATTCACAACACCAATACGATCCACTGGGTTATGAAGAACGGTGAGCTGTTCGAAGGCGACACGCTGAATCAAGTGTGGCCGGAACAGAAAAAATTGGAGCCGCTGTGGTTCTGGAATAACTATGACGTTCCGAAGGCCGGGGAACCGTTGAGCTACGGCAAGACAACACAGCCGTAAGAAAAACTCAAAAGAAAGAATCGGAAGAGCGAAGCTGCCTAGGCTTCGCCCTTTTGTTTGGCGAGAGCCTTCGCTTGCGCTTCACGATACCAGTCCAGCGTGCGGCTCAGTCCTTCTTCGAAAGAAACCGTAGGTTCATACTTCAAAAGTTCGCGAGCCTGCGTGATGTCTGCCTCCGAATCGCGGATGTCACCATCGCGGGGCGGCTCATACTTTGCTTCGAGGGTCGTTCCGCTCAGCTTCGACAGCAAGGCTATCGTTTCGTTCAACGTCACACGCCCGCCTGTGCCGATATTAAAGACCTTGCCGGAAGCGTTGGGCGCTTCGCATGCCAGTAAGTTCGCCGCGACCGCATTCTCGACGAACGTGAAATCGCGCGACTGTTCTCCGTCTCCAAAAACCACGGGAGGAGTTGCCTCCAAAAAGTCCATGCAGAACTTCGATAGCACGCCCGAATACGGCGAGCTTGGATCCTGGCGAGGTCCAAAAATATTGAAATAGCGCAGGCACACATTTTCGAGACCGTACACCCGGCCAAACGTGTGCGCGTAGAGTTCCCCTGCATATTTTGAAACGCCGTAAGGCGAAATCGGCTCCGGCTGCATGGTTTCCACTTTGGGCAGGATTGCCGTTTCGCCGTAGGCGGCGGAGGATGCCGCGAAAACGACGCGCTTCACTTTTGCATCGCGTGCGGCGACCAAAACGTTAAGCGTGCCTTCCACGTTTATTTTATTCGTTTCGAGCGGGTCCTTCACGGAGCGCGGCACGGATGTACGAGCCGCAAGATGAATCACCAGATCCGCTTCGTGCATCGCCTTGCGAACGGCTTCGAGGTCGATAATGCTGCCCTTGATGAAGGAAATCTTGTTGCGTACTTCCGCAAGATTTTCTTCCTTGCCGGCCGAGAGGTCATCCAGAACAACGACGCTGTGGCCGCGGCGGACAAGTTCGTCCACCGTGTTTGAGCCGATGAATCCGGCGCCGCCGGTCACGACGTAGCGCATTGCGAGTACTCCCGTCTCCGCAGAATGTGGCGCGCAAGGTTGCCCGGTACCCAATTCGTGCGCAACCCCTGCCCGAAGAGCAACTCAGCCGCGAGTTTTGATACTCTGTTTCTTCGGAGCGAATGCGAGTTGCGAATCTTGCAGCGCGCAAAAACAGATTGTACGACGAAAAATGAACTGTCAACTTTTTGTCAGGCGGATGCGTTTCAAAGGAAACATGAGCGGTCGCGCCACACTTACCCTGGCGATTGTCGCAGCAATTCTTCTAGCGGCAGCTGCATTTCTTTGGCTGCATTTCCGGGCAGGTAGCTCACAGCCAGTGGTCGCGTTTACGCCTATCACGCATGCAACGGAACCCCCGAAGGAATCTCCGGCGGAAGAGCCGGCGACGTCCTCTCCCGGTAAACCTCCCGGGCCAGCCGCGAAAAAGACGCCGATCGAGCCGTCATTCAGTCCCCAAGCCGGCGAAGTTTTGCAATTTTCGGCAAGCCTCGCGAAAGTCAGCAACGTCGCCAGTCTGCGGCTGGAAGTCGTGGACAAAAAGGAAATGGACGGCAAGCCCGCATGGCATTTTCAAGCTACGGCAAAAACGCAAAACGCGATGCGGCTCATTTTTGAACTGGACGATCGCTTCGACTCATTCAGCGAAGGCAATTCGTACACAGGTGTGCAGTACGAAATGCATCTCAGCGAACGCGGCCAGAAAGTGCAATCCATTCAGCGGTTCACCACAACCGGGAAGGAACCGCCACCGCCGGGCGCATCTGCAGCCGTCGTTTTGCCCGGAACAAGAGACCCGCTGGGGATGATGCAATACCTGCGTTCCGTGAATTGGGACAAAACAACCCAGGTGAAAAGCCCGGTCTTCGACGGGCGAAAGCTGTACGACGTGCGGGCGAAATTGATTGGCACGTCCGAAGTTGTGGTTCCTGCAGGCCGCTACACCACAGCGACTATCGAGATTCGCGTATTCGATAACGGCGTGGAAATGAAGGACGCGCGCTTCACGCTGTATCTGGCAAATGACGCGGCGCATACGCCAGTGCTGTTACAGGCCGTATTGCCGTTTGCGGAAGCCCGCGTGGAGTTGCAGGAAAAGAGCGAGTAAAACGTTCTCTTACTGGCCCGTTCATAAATCAACTAATTGTTAGCAGAGGACGATGCGGTCGCGGTTGCGCATCACGCGCCGGGTAGCATTGCGTGTGTCCACGACCAACTTGGAACCATCAACGATCGCGTTGTAGTCGTACGCCGAATGGTCCGTAGCGATGATCGCGCCGTCGTACGAGCCAAGCGTCTGAGGCGACAAAGGAACAGACTTCATCCCCTCGTAGTTGTAGTGGCGCATGCGGTGCAGTTGCGGGAAATAGGGATCGTTGTAATCCAACTGCGCCCCTCGCTCCTGCAAAAGTTGCATGATTTTTAGCGTGGGCGATTCGCGAAGATCGTCCACATCTTTTTTATACGCAACGCCCAGCACGAGGAGCTTTGAACCGTTCAAACTTTTCTTCTGTTTGTTCAGCGCACTCGCAATGGCTTCCACCACGTGATACGGCATCGCCGTATTGATCTCGCCGGCGAGCTCGATGAACCGCGTTGCGAAATCGTATTCGCGCGCCTTCCACGAAAGATAGAACGGGTCGACCGGAATGCAGTGACCGCCAAGGCCCGGCCCCGGATAAAAAGGCATAAAACCAAACGGTTTGGAGGAGGCGGCGTCAATCACTTCCCAGATATCAATTCCCATGCGAAGACTCAGCAGCTTCAATTCGTTGACCAGCGCGATGTTCACGCAGCGAAAAATATTTTCGAGCAGCTTGGCCATCTCCGCAGCGCGCGTGGAACTGACCGGAACCACTCGCGAAACCACCTGCGCGTAGAGAGCTTGTGCGGCGCGGCCGCTCGGTGGATTTAACCCTCCCACCACTTTGGGAATCTGTGCCAGACCATACTGCTTGTTGCCCGGATCTTCGCGCTCGGGCGAGAAAGCCAGAAAGAAATCGCAGGGAATGTCTTCGCTTGCGGGCCCGGCCGCAATCGGGCAGCGCAGGCCGTTCGCTTCTAGAATTGGAAGCACCAATTCCTCTGTCGTGCCGGGGTACGTCGTGGATTCGAGCACAATCAGCTGGCCTTTTTGCAGATGGGGCTGAATGGACTCCGTCGTTTGCCGGACGTAGGAAAGATCCGGTTCGCGCCGTTCGTCGAGCGGCGTCGGCACGCAAATCAGAATCGCATCCACTTCCTTCAGCTTCGCGAAATCCGTCGTTGCCGAAAAATGCCGGCTATTCACGTACTGCTGAATCTTCATTTGCGGAATGTGTCCAATATAGGAGCGTCCGGCGTTGAGTTGTGATATTTTCGCCGGGTCCGTGTCAAAACCGGTGACCTTATGGCCCGCTTCCGCGAAACGTAGCGCTAGCGGCAGCCCAACGTAGCCGCAGCCGATAATGGCAACTTTTAGTTGTGCACCTTTGAAAAATTCTGGTCTCCGGTCCACGGGCATAGAGTGGAATCGCTCCTTCAAGAGAATGCCAACAGCATGACAAATCGAGGTTAAGGCAAACATCAAATTATAACAGGGAGACTCGGCGGACCAACAACTTGGCAGAGTCCGCAGGATGCGCAAGAATCGCTGGGGCCAAAAGGGCTGCGATAATTAGCCGCTTGAGGGAGGAACTGTCTTTCGCATGAGTTTCACCGTCTTATTAATCGGATTATGCGCCGGCGTGCTCGTTGGCCTTCTGGGTATCGGCGGAGGCGTCGTGCTCGTGCCCGCACTCGTTCACTTGCTGCACATGGATCAACACGCGGCACAAGGTACTTCACTCTTTGTGCTCCTGCCGCCCATCGGACTCGGCGCCCTCCTCGAGTACCGCAAGAAAGGTGACGTTGATTTTCGCGCGGGAATTTTCTGCGCGGCGGGTATGCTGGTCGGGGGCTACATCGGCGGACGAATCGCCGTGCCGATGTCCTCAGAACATCTCAAAGCCTGGTTCGGCGGATTTCTCATGCTTTCCGCAGTGCTACTGTGGGGAAAAACATCGAAGCCGGCACCAGCTGCACGGGCCGCAAACGCCACGGAAGGTGGCGTCTGACATGAAAAAAACAATCGGGTTTCTGCTCGCAGGAGTTGTGGGCGGAATCGCTTCAGGACTCTTCGGAATCGGTGGCGGAATTGTTTTGATACCGATTTTCGGCCTGCTGCTGGCGTTTGATCAGCACAAAGCGCAGGGAACAAGTCTCGTTGCGCTGATCCCTCCAACCGGACTACTCGCAGTCCTTGCGTACGCGAAAGCAGGATACGTTTCCTGGCTCACAGGTGTGCTGCTGATCCCCGGACTCTTCGCCGGTGGCATCATCGGCGCAAAAATTGCCAGGCGAATTGAGCCGCGCCGCATGCGGCAGGTGTTTGCTGTATTGCTTTTTTTGCTGGGCGCGTGGCAAACCTGGGGAGCGCTAAAACGTTGAGCGCACGACAACATGGTTGATCTTCACTGCCATATTCTGCCCGGTTTGGACGATGGGGCAAGAACCATTGAGGAGTCGCTGGCGATGGCCGAAAGCGCCATTGCGGACGGCATCACGCACGTTGTAGCCACACCGCATGCGAGCAGCGAACACGCATTCGACTTCGCGCGTGTCCGCGCAGCGCGCGATGATCTGCAATCGCGGCTCGGCGATCGGCTGCAACTCGCGACAGGTTGCGATTTCCACTTGAATCCCGAAAACGTAACGGCGCTGCGAAAGTCTCCCATGCAATTCTGCATCAATCAAAAAGATTATCTACTCGTGGAGTTCAACGAATTTTCCATTCCACCTGCGATGGACCAGATGCTCCATCAATTGCAGTTGGCCGGTCTTAGGCCCGTCGTCACTCATCCGGAACGCAACGGCATCTTGCGCGCACAGCCGGAGCGGCTCGCGCGCTGGGTGCGCGTCGGTTGTTACGCGCAAGTCACGGCAGGTTCGCTGCTTGGTGTGTTCGGGCCTGGAGCGAAGAGCGACTCTGTCTCCTGGATCGCGCAAGGCCTCGTGCATTTTGTTTCGAGTGACGCTCACAACCTGAAATCGCGCCCGCTGGTACTGAGTCCAGCGTTTGACTTCGTTCGAGCGCAGTTTGGAGAAGAAACGGCACAAGCGCTTTTCGTGGAGAATCCACTCGCAGCGTTCGAAGGCGAAATTCTGCCGTATGTGCCGGAAGTTGCCGATGAGCGGCCGGAAAAACGCCGCAAGCGCTTTTTCTTTTTCTAGGCCGTCAACTTCAAGACTGCGGGCGCTTCTTTGCTCTCAGGGGTGTGAGGTCCGCGAAATCCCATTCCACTCCAAAGAGCCGCGCCCGTCGCCCAGCACGAGCCCAGAATCATCACCACAAAACCAACGTAGGGAATCAGCTCCAGTACAACAAGAACTGCCCCACCCACGAGAAGCGCCGTGAATAGACGATTTGGAAAAAACCGCTCGCCAATCGCGAGTATGATTCCCGCAACTCCCATAGCAAAAACTGCGATGAAAAGAATACTGACGACCGTTTCAACCGTCTCCGAGGAGCGGAGGTGCTCGTCAATCAAATCAAGAAGATACGATGTCGCTGCAATCGCCGCCGCGCCAATCAAACCTGTAGTCAGCCAACGGCGCGACGCCACTGCAACATTCCGCACACGCCGCGGCCGCAGGAGCAAGACAGGCAACAACACACACACAGCGTGAAATCCGATCAAGGCCAAAACTCCGCGCCAGCCGATGCTCAATTGTCCGGGGAAGTGCATCCAACGCAACGCTACAAATCCGTCCCTCGCGGGCGCAAGCACCGTTCCTTCCGTGGTGATCGATCCACCGATGGCGACAACGTCCGCATCAACTTCGGCTCCATTCTTAAGATGAACCGCGCCGCCAACGGCAACGATGTCTTGGCGAACTTTTCCGTACACCGTGACGTCGCCGCCGATCGTGACGACTTCTCCCTCCAAATCTCCTTTTACGACGACGTTGCAACCGAAACAATTGATCGATCCTCTGTACGGGCTTTGTTCGATCGTGATTGAGCGGAGAAATGAATTTATTTCTTGCGCCGAAGTGGCCGCTGCGAACGCCAGCGCCACAAGCCCAACAAATCCCAGCAAGCAGCCAATGCCTGTGCCCGTGTCGCTTGTGCCGGAGTTTGGTTTGTTTGAGCCAGGAACGAAACGCATCGAGTTACCTCGCCGGCTTGAGCGGAAGCCCCGCCCAAACGTTGAGCAAACCAAGAACTTCTCGAACCACGTCCAGCGCGTCATGTGTGGAACGCCACCAGTGAGATGGATCAAAGGAATCGGCCACGGCCGCTCGCACAACAATCTGACCGCGCCCACCCTCAATGCGGTTCCAGAGCGCATGAACGCGGCGTGTATGCGCTTTCGAGGTGACGACGATCACACTCGTCCCATTCACGCGTTTCAGCGAATTGGCGATCACGTCTATCTCATCGGCCGTGTTCACAACTGTTGGCGAAAGGATCCGAATCGCATTCTGCGGAACGCCTTGGTGAACAAGCACGCGGCGGCTGTATTCTTCTTCGCCATCGAACGGAATCCCCAGCGTTTGCATCACTTGCCTCGGTTGCGCGGGCTGCGTGATCCAAACTTCCGGCACGATGCCGGAGCGGTAAATTTCCGCTGCCTCCAGGGCGCGATCCGGCATCGCACCGGCCAGCACCACAATCGCGGACGATTTCCGCAGCGGATCTTCGCGCACCAGCCAATGGCCTACCCGAAAGAAAACCAGCACGGCAACGCACAGCAAGAGAACGGCCGCGATAATTCTAGCTCGCGCTGCGCCACGTTCGCCAAACTGTGTTCCCTTGTTGCTCACGAGTACCTAATTTCAAGTCTGCGCATGGTAGCCTGCGATTCGCGGGTGGTCAATCCGCGATGCCAACGCTAAACTGATACTCGGAATCTTTGGAGGATTCATGCGCGCGGTCGTTACCGGAGCAGCGGGATTTCTTGGATCGCATCTTTGCGATCGTTTGCTGGCGGAAGGCTGGGAAGTTTTGGGGCTCGATAACCTCATTACCGGTGCCGCGGAAAATATCCGCCACCTGGAAGGGAATCCGAAGTTCAAGTTTCAACAAGCGGACGTGAGCGAATCGCTCCGCGTGGACGGCCCGGTTGGTTACGTTCTGCATTTCGCATCACCCGCCAGCCCGCCGGATTATCTCAAACATCCGATCGAAACGATGCGCGTTGGCTCTGTCGGAACACTCAATACACTCGAACTCGCACGCGAAAAAAGCGCTAAGTTTTTTCTCTCTTCCACCAGCGAGTGTTATGGTGACCCGGAAATCTCTCCGCAGCACGAAGAATACTGGGGCAACGTAAACCCAGTCGGTCCGCGCAGCGTTTACGATGAAGCGAAGCGCTTTTCCGAGGCCCTGACGATGGGCTTTCACCGCCACTACGGCCTTGATACGCACATTGTGCGCATCTTTAATACGTACGGTCCGCGCATGCGCCTGAACGACGGCCGCGCCCTTCCGAATTTCGTGTACCAAGTTCTTAGTGGCCAGCCGATCACAATTTACGGCGATGGAAAACAGACACGCAGCTTTTGTTACGTTTCGGACTTAATCGAAGGGATGTACCGCTTGATGCTCTCCGACGAACACCTTCCCGTAAACGTCGGCAACCCAAGTGAAATCACAATTCTGGAATTTGCGGAACGCGTGCGCTCGCACTTTTCAAATGCGCCCGCGCTTGTGTTCGAGCCGTTGCCGCAAGACGACCCCAAGCGTCGTTGCCCGGACATTCGCAAAGCAAAGCGTCTGCTGAATTGGGAGCCAAAAGTGAATTTGGAAGAAGGTCTAAAGCCGACACTCGCCTATTTTAAGGAAGTGTACACAAAAGCCGCAGCAGCGCAACGTTAGCTGCGGCCGAATGAGTAATATTCGAATCCCAAGTCCGCCATCTTTTTTGGCGAATATAGATTTCGGCCGTCCACGACAAGCTTTCTCGCCATCAGCTTGCCCGCGCGTTCCCAGTCCAGATTCTTAAACGCCGCCCATTCCGTACAGACCAGCGCCGCGTGCGCATCGCGGACGGTCTCATACGGGTCCGCGTGAAACGTAACCGCGGGCAAAACTTTTTTTGTCTTCTCGACTGCTTCCGGGTCGCTCGCATGAACTTGAGCGCCTTCTTCCAGCAGCCGCCGGATCACATCAATTGCAGGCGCGAAGCGGATGTCGTCTGTATTCGCTTTGAAAGCTAAACCCAGCACTGCAATCCTCTTCCCTTTTACGACCCAAAGAGCCTTGTTTACTTTTCCCAGAAAACGATCGATGCGTTCTTTGTTGACGCGCTCGGCGGCCTTGAGGATTTCGAAATCAACACCAACCGTGGAAGCAAGCTGGATGAACGCCTGAATGTCCTTGGGAAAGCAGAAACCGCCGAACCCGAGGCCAGCCTTGAGAAATTGCCCGCCGATGCGGGGATCGAGCCCCATCGCGTGCGTAACCTGTTCCACGTTGCCGTCCAGTTTCTCGCAAAGATCTGCGACAACGTTCGCATAACTGATTTTCAGCGCCAGAAACGAATTCGACGCGTGTTTGATGAGTTCCGCGCTGTTGATAGTGGTTACCAGAAACTCTGCTTTTGGCTCAGCAGGACACGGGCCCTTGTGCACCGGGCAACGAAATTTATGCTCTAGAATTGGTCCGTAAATTTCCCGCATCTTCGGTGCTGCGGATTCGTCATCCACGCCAATGACGATGCGGTCCGGGTGAAAAAAGTCGAACACCGCAGTGCCCTCCCGCAGAAATTCCGGATTGGAAACGACACTGAAGGAAATATTTCCGCCACGAGAATAAGCGGAAAGTGCGCGGCGTAGTTCAATACCCGTCCGCGCGGGCACCGTACTTTTTTCGACCACCAGTTTGGAGCTGCGCGCTTCCCCCGCAATTTGTTGCGCCACGTGGTCAATCGCGGAAAGGTCCGCGCTGCCGTCTTCGCGCGGCGGCGTCCCTACGCAGATAAAAATCGCGTCGCCAAAGCGGATCGCATCGCCCGTATCGGTGGTGTAGGAAATCCGCCCCGCCTTGCGCGCGGACGCGAGCACTTCTTCGAGGTGTTCCTCATAGATGGGAACTCCGCCCGCATTCAACTGCGCGATGCGCGCAGCGTCAATGTCCGTGCACATCACGTCGTGGCCCGCCTCGGCCAGACATGCTCCCGTCACCAGTCCCACATACCCGCATCCGATCACCGATAAACGCAAGTTCATCTCTCCATTTGTTATCAGCTGGGAAACTCAAACAGTGTACCGAACGAAATAATGCAAGTCGAAAAATTCACCTTGGGAGTGTGCCTACTGTGCACGTTTTCCCATCAATAGCCCGCGTAAACCAAGTAGCACCAGCCGTGGTTGACGGCGAATCACGTTCCACAACAACCGTGTGGATTCGTCGCGATTAATCTCTCCAAGGGACTCGCGAGTCGAAACATTCAGCAGGTCCACTAGCTGTGAATAGTCTTTCTGTTGGAAATAGTGGAGAGCTCGGCGAATCAACCAATGCGTGCCCAGCTCGCGCCGCAGCGAACGCAACTCTGTACTATTGGAATCCTCGAGCAGCGCGTCGACAACTCCTTGCGCTCCGCGAAATCCAGTAACGATTCCGCCCACCGTGGAAACCTTTACCTGCGCGGCTGCGTCTCCCACCAGAAAAACTTCCCCGTTTCCGATGCGGCGACGCACCGGAACCCACTTTCGATAGACCGGAATCCGCGCGCCCTGCCATTCGAGCGGTTTCATTCCCTTCTTCTCCAGGAATTGCTCGATTCTTTTTTTCGTTTTTTGCCCGCTGCCTTCGCCAATGATGCCCAGCGCGCCACGATGCTCGTTTTCCGGAATCAGCCAGTAAAAATAGGGCGTGTCGTCGGGAACAAACCAAACGCGTGTCGTGTCCGGGGGGCAGTCCTTCGGAAGTTTCACAATCGCTTGGACAAGAGGAACCGTCTCAACCGGCGGCCAGCCTGCGGTACGCGCCACGCGGCTCGCTGCGCCGTCCGCGCCTATCAGACAATCCGCGTGCAACTCTTCCTTCTGCCCACCTGTCTCGACCTCCACGCGCAGAGCGCGCGCATTGGGACCAAGGCCCAGAAAGCGTGTGTCGAAAGAAAACTTCGCGCCGTGGTGTTGTCCTTCGGCGGCCAGTGCAGGAATTAGTTTAGCGCGCTCGATGATCAGGTCCGGATCGCGCAGCGCGATTTGCGCGGATCTTCCGTCCGTGAAAAGCTCAAACCGCCGGATTTCGTTCTTAACACTGGCAGCCGAGGCAGGACCCAGCAGGTTTCGAAAATGATGCGTGACGATCAACGAGCGCGGCGCGGGGTCCAGTTCCGGCTTCGAATCCAGCACACGAACTGCGCGGCCCCCGCGCGCCAGCTTTGCAGCGGTGAAAAGACCAGCCGCTGAGCCGCCAACTACAAGGACTTCCCTATTCTCTCGTTTCAGGCAAGAGTCTTGTTTGCTATCGCCCACGCGTTCCGATCTTTCCAAGTTTGATTGGCCACTCACCCCGTGCAGTGGCCCTCAGTAGAGTCGCAACCTACAAAAACCCACCCGAATCGCGCATAGACACTTGCGTTGCCGATCGGGCAGCCCACAAGTATAGCTAATCTGATGCGCTCGGCAAACGGGGCGGGGGAATATCAAACGCGCTGGGCCGAATTCGGTGGTTGTTACGAAACCGCGGGAGTTTTCTTTGCCTGATGTTCGTACGGAGCGCGCTCCAGAAACGCTATGCCGGCAAGTCCACCGGCCACGACAATAATCGCAACGACGAACGCTTGCGTCGCGGTCACATAACTCACAAGAATTGCCAGCGAGCCCGCAATAGCGCCCAGCAAATACATTGCAAGGACCGCGCCGCGTTGATCTAGCCCGAGATTCGCAAGCCTGTGCGCTGCGTGATCTTTTCCTGGGGTAGCAAAGGGCAACAGCCCTCGGCGGCTACGCGAAATAGTTACCAAAGTCGTGTCGAAAATTGTAGCCCCAAGAACAAGCACGGGCGCAAGCCAGGATGAGAAGTGATTGGCATGTTCCAACCGGAGTTTTAGGCTGAGCGTCGCCATCAGAAAACCCAAGAACATCGCTCCGCCGTCGCCCATGAAAATTTTCGCGGGCTTGAAATTCCAGCGAAGAAATCCAGCAGCCGCACCGAGCACAGCAGCGGCAAGAACAGAGACCAGCGTTTGCCCATTTACGTATGCCAACAGAGCAAAGAAAACGGAAGCCATGGCCGCGATACCCGCGCACAAACCATCCATGTGATCCAGAATGCTGAAGGATGCCGTGACGCCCACGACCCAAACAACGGAAAGAATTGCGTCAAGTACGTCGCCCAGTTTCCCGCCGACTAATACGCTAAACACCTGCGCGTGAATTCCACTTAGCAGAAGGATTCCGGCCGCGAGCGGCATCCCTATAAACAATTTCACCTGATGATGCAGCCAGCCCCGGTCGTCCAGGATTCCGACGGTTGCAATAAGCGTCGCTCCTGCGAGAATGCCGCCAATTTGCGCGCGCGCCTCTCCTTGAAAAAGCGAAAAAGCTCCGAGCAGCACGCCTCCGTAAATTGCCAGCCCGCCGAGAAGAGGAATTGGCTGCAAATGAACTTTACGTGGACCAGGAAGATCGACCATTCCGACGCGCAGGGCCAGCGCTCGAACCGGTACCGCAAGCATCAGGGACGCAAACAATGCGATGAAAAATGCGAGAAAACTTGCAGCCATCTATCCTCAACTTATTGAGCTACGCAACCGGTTGAGACGGGAGAGCCGGTCTGGTAGAACTCGATGCCGGGTTGGGGTCCGGCTCCCAAGTAATCAGTTACTACCTCTTCTACTCGTTGGTGGCTTTATACGCTAGCGCGGAAAGACGTTGGCTACCATCAGTATTGTTCTGTATGCCGATTACAGTCCCGACAGGTAAACATGCCCTTCAGCCGCGAGTTGCGTCTACCGTTCGGTCAGCATTCGGGCAAATATCCGTTTCACTTCATCCTTGTTCTTCGTCGCGAAATACCAGTCAATCGTCCGTTTCAGGCCGTCCTTGAACAAGACCTTCGGTTCCCAGCCGAGAAGTCTTTTCGCCAGCGAATTATCCGCGACACGATTCAGAGGTCCGGTTGGCATGTCCGGCCGCAGCTTGATCTCCGCTTTGTGACCGGTGGAATCGCAGATCATTTTCACCGCGTCGAGTACGCGGATACGCTCCATCGTGCCCAGGTTGATTGCCGTTCCGTCGTTGATTTTCTCGCCCGCAAGGATCGTTCCTTCCACGATGTCGTCAATGTACGTCCAGTTGCGGATTTGCGTTCCGTCTCCCCAGACTTCGAATGGCGTCTGGCCGATAAACGCGCGTGCAATCATTGCAATCACCGCGTGATTCTCCACTCCGCGCGGCCCGTACACCGTGAAATACCGGCAGGACGCCGCGCCAAGACCATGTTCCTTGTGGTACGCGCTCAGGGTGAACTCCGCCATTAGCTTCGCCCAGCCGTACGTGTTGTCCGCGTCGTTCGGGCCTTTGGTGAGATCTTCCGTCAGAAACAGTTCTTTCTTTACATCCGTCTGCATGAAATTCGGATAAACACATCCCGAAGACGCGAAAACAACTTTCTTCGCTTTCGCGCGCACCGCTTCCCAGAAAACGATGCCATCGAGGAAAAAATTCGAAGCAGGTCCCGCCTGATGCAAATCCACATAACCGCGACCGCCATGGTCCGCCGCTAGGTGGAAAACCGTGTCCACACCCTGCATTGCAGAACGCGTCACTCCCGGCTCGCGCAGATCCGCTTTGATAAATTCGACCGCGCCGCGCGCCATCGGCTCTTTCAGATTGTCCAGATGCCCGCTCGTCAAATCATCCACTACGCGCACTCTCGCTCCGCGCGCCAAAAGCTGGTCCGTCAGCGTCGAGCCGATAAACGACCCTCCTCCCGTCACCAGCACAAGTTTCCCAGTCCAGAAAGTCTCCGCGGGCTTCATGCGTTCTCTGCCTCCTCAGTTTTTCTTTCCGGCCGCAACACGGCCCACAATCTGCGCAATTTTTTGCAATTCGTTGACTCTATCATAGCCACGCGCCGCTTCTTTTGCGGCTGTGCCCATCTGTTTCACAAGGTTGCTGTCCGCGGTAAGTGTTCGGATGGCCGCGACGAGATCGGCCGCCCGATCTGGATCCGCTGCGACGCCGAATCCTTGTTTCACTCCAAGCGTCGCAACATCCGTTTCGGGCGGCGCGACGGCCACGATGGGTTTGCCCGCCGCCAGAATCCCATACATCTTGCTCGGAACAACCACACCCTCAAGGCCGCGCTTGACCGTGATTAGATGCGCGTCCGCCGCCGCCAGTACCGAGGGGATCTTGCTTCCCGGAAAAAAAGGCAGGAATTTTACATTGGGAATGTCCGCAGACGCTGCAGCCAACGAATCGCGTTGCGCTCCTTCCCCCACAAATACGAAGCCAATATTTTCAGCGCCAAGTTCTTTTGCGGCTGTAAGCAGAGTCTCCCATGCCCCGTAAAATCCCAAATTTCCCGCGTGCACCAGCACAAACTGAAAATCCCCACGAATTTTGCTAATGACTTCCGCATCGAGCGCCGGGACAGCGCCGCACCCGGAAACAATTTCCGTTCCGTCCCGCACAATCACAATCTTCGCGCCATCCACTCCTTTCGAAAGGATGCGGTTCTTCATGTCTTCGCCGAGAACGATCACGCAGTCCGCCCGTCGCAGCGCCCAGCGATGCAGCCTTTCCCAAACCCGCGTCAGCAATCCTGGTTCAACAATAGCTCCCCCCACTGCCATGTCCGGGTACATGTCGCGAATGTTGTACACATACGGTTTGCCCTTAAGCAGCGCAACAAACGCGCCAACGATTCCCTCAAAAGGCGGATCTGTCATCGCCAGAACAGCGTCGCATCGCAAAAAAAGCGCACCCAGCACCGCGAAGAAAACATAACTCAAATAGTTCAGCACCCGCTTCTTCATGTTGAGACGCGGAAATGCAGTCGAACCAACGCGAATGATCCGTACTCCGCCAATCGATTCTGTTTGCCAGAGTCGCCACGGCCGGCGCTCCGTGGGATCGTAGGAGGGCCGCCCACAGAGAATCTTTACCTCATGTTCTCTGCAAAGCGCGTCCACCACGGTCTGCGCCATTTTCGCGGTCGCTGAAGTATCCGGCGGAAAATACAAATTGAGCAGCAGGATCTTCATGCGCTTTGTTCCCGCCGCCGTTTTGTCGCGCGGTCGTTCACGATTTTGTAATCAGAAAGTCCCCAAGCACCAGCGCGTCCATCTGCGTACGCAAAAAGCAGTCAATCGCTTCTTCAGGTTTGCAGACAATCGGCTCGTTGTCGTTGAACGAGGTATTCAGCACCACGGGAACGCCCGTCTGCCGCTCCACCTCTTTAATCAATTTCCAATAGCGTGGATTCGCCGTCTTGGTCACCGTCTGTAAACGTCCCGTCCCATCCACATGCGTAGGCGCGGGAATTTTGTCGCGCTTTTCCGGCCGCACGGAAAACGCCATCGTCATAAAAGGCGAAGGGTGCGATTTTTCAAACCACTCGCCGCTCGCCTCCGCCAAAATCGATGGCGCAAACGGTCGAAAAATCTCGCGATGCTTGATGCGGCGATTCAACACTTCCTTCATTTCCGCGCGCCGCGGATCGGCCACGATGCTGCGGTTCCCCAGCGCGCGCGGTCCCCATTCCGCGCGCCCCTGAAACCATCCAAGAATTTCCCCTGCGCCGATAATTTTCGCCGTGTTCTCCAAAAGTCTTTCTTCTTCAAGCTGCGCAATCGCATAACCATTCTGCTGAAGTTTCGCGCCATCAATCGCCCGCCGCGTCTCCTCTACGGAATATCCCGGCCCCCAATACGCGTGCTCCATCACAAATGACCGCGGCTTGCCCAAAATCTGATGCCAAACATAGAGCGCCGCGCCTACGGCGAGCCCCGCATCGCCCGCCGCCGGATGCACGTACACACTTTCGAACGGCGTCTCTCCCAAAACTTTCCCATTCGCAACGCAATTGAACGCAACGCCGCCCGCCAGACAGACCGACTTCATCTGCGTTTCGTCGGCCAGATGCCGCAACATGCCTAAATACACTTCTTCCAGCCGCGCCTGCAGTGACGACGCCAGATTGCGGTGCCGCTGCTCGATCGGCGCTTCCGGCTCGCGCGCTGGCCCAAGATGTTTCGGCAGCTCATCCGAAAATAATTGTCCAAGAACCGGCGTCTTGTCCGCTTCGGCCCAACTCATTTCCGGTCCCGTGCGGTGATGCGTGAAGTATTGCAGTGCCAACCGAAATCTGGCGCCGTTTGAATGTACAATTTCGCGGAATTCTTCAAGGAACTCCGGCTCGCCGTAAGCGCCAAGTCCCATCACTTTGTATTCGTCGCCAAATTTCAAAAATCCCAGGTATTGCGTGATCGCGCTGTAATAAAGCCCCAGCGAATGCGGAAACGCGATTGCTCCAAGAACGTTCATGCGAGGCCCGAACCCTGCTCCCCACATCGAACTCGCAAAATCGCCGAGTCCATCAGCAGAAAGCAATGCAGCCTCTTCAAATGGCGAGCAATAAAATGAACTCGCCAGATGGGCAACGTGATGCTCGACGCGGTGAAAAGTTGCTCCCAATTGTTCAGGATCGGAATCGAAAGCAGCAGCCAGTGCTTCGCGTATGCCAGTGAATTTTGCCAGTACTTTCAGCCGTTCGCGCGCAAAAGAAGGCATTCGCAGCGCGTAAAACAACTTCGTTCCCATCCGCGCATAGGGATTGCGGGGCACAGCGACGTGATCCACGTCGGCAAGCGTCAATCCCGCTTCCTTTAAACAATAGCGAATCGCCGCTGCTGGAAATCCCGCCGCGTATTTCACGCGGTTGAACCGCTCCTCTTCGACTGCCGCGACCAACTGCCCATCGCACACAATCGCAGCCGATGCGTTCCCGTGATACGCGTTAATCCCAAGAATATTCATTGTGCAAAGAAATTAGTGTACCGCAGTCGCGCCGCATGGTAGCGCGTCACGCCGTCATATTGCGGCGGCACCACTCATTTAGAACAAAAAGTGCCCACGGCCGCGACCACGTCGTTTTCCCCGCGAGAAACGATTCCCACACACCGCGAACACCTTCCGGTTTAACGTGCTCTTTCAGTGCCGGCGTAATATCCGCGCAACTCGTCTCGACTTTCGCTCGCAGCGGTCCATGGAGCCATTGCTCCCACGGCAACGTAAAAGTGCGTTTCTTCTGCCCCAAAATTTCCGCGGGCAAAATATCTTGCAGCGCGCAAACCAACAGTGCTTTGTGCTGATTCTTGTTTCTCCTCGCCGAATCCGGCAGCGCACACACAAATTCCACAAGCGGCGTATCCAACAATGGCACCCGTACTTCTAGCGACCGCGCCATGCTCACGGAATCCGTGTCACGCAGCAGCGTGCTCGCCATGTAACAGCGCATCTCGAGCCAGCTAACGCCGCCGATTGGCTCCATGCGCCGTGCTTCATCGGCCGCGCGTTGCAGCCATCCCATCCATGTCGGCTCCAGCGTAGTTCCGTCCGAGCCGATGCTGCTCGGCCGGAAGCGCGGCTCAATAATCTGTTTCGCATCATCCGGAACAAACAGCGCTCTTGCAAAGAAGTAAGCATGGGGAAGCCGGCCCACATCGCTCCACGCTGCGGCCGCTTTTGCCGCTGCATCGCGCGCCATGGATGCCTGAAACACTCCCCGCAAAAGTCCCCGCGTCATGCGCCGGATTCCGCTTGGACAAAATTGCGCAGTTTTTGCCAGCCGCTCCAGTTTCGGTACGCTCCAAAACGTCGGGTACCCCGCAAACAGTTCGTCGCCGCCCAATCCCGAAAGTGCAACTTTCAATCCGACTTCGCGCGCCGCCCAGGAAACAAAATATGTGTTTACGCCGTCCGCGCTCGGCTGGTCGAGCGCGCGCAAAATCTCGTCTATGCGATCGATTACGGCGCTTCCTTCAAGCGGCACTTCTTTATGATTTGTTCCGCAACGCGTGGCGACCTTCCGTGTCAATTCCGATTCGTCGTATACCGTGTTTGGAAAAGCGAGCGTGAAACTCTGAATTCCCGGGTGCTCGCGCGCGGCCAAAGCTGCGATTGCTCCCGAATCCAGCCCACTCGAAAGAAAAAGTCCTACCGGAACGTCAGCAATCAAGTGCGCACGCACCGCGTCCGACAGCATTGGCTTCACCGCTTGCACTGCCGCGCTAAAGTCGTGAGGTTTTTTCGGGTCGCGCCCAGCCGGGCTCCGTCGCGGATCCCACCAAGGATGCGTCCGAGGAATTTTTCTCCGGTCCGGCACGTATACCAGCATGCGATGGCCCGGCGGCAGGGAAAACACGCCTTCGAACATCGTCACTGGTTCACTGACGCTGCCGAAAAGCAGATATGAAGTCAGCGCATCCTGCGAGAGTCCGCCGTTCGCCGCGCCGCAAGCCCGCAACGCGCGCACTTCGGATGCAAACGCAAATCCCTCCGCGCTCTGCGTGTAATACAAAGGTTTAATGCCGAGGGGATCGCGCGCAAGAAAAAGCACCGGTCCCGACGTGTAATGCTTGCGAAAATCTACAATCGCCAAGGCAAACATCCCGCGCAGTTCCACAAGGCATTCTTCGCCCCACTCTTCCCACGCATGCACAAGAATTTCCGTATCCGATTGCGTTTTGAATTTGTGGCCGAGTCGCACAAGGCGCTCGCGCACTTCGCGGTAGTTGTAAAGCTCGCCGTTCATCACAACCGCTACGTCGTGCGATTCGTTCCAGATGGGCTGCTGGCCCCCGGCAAGATCAATGATGCTCAACCGGCGCATGCCGAGCGCAAGCCCGGGTGCGCGAGGTTCATTTACAAGGAAGCCGGAATCATCGGGACCGCGGTGGCCTATCGCTTCGGCCATCGCCCGCACCCGCGCCTCGGCATCCGCGCTGCGCGTGACGAATGCGACGCCACAAATTCCGCACACTTACGGTTTGATCTCCGGCGTTTTCAGGAAGACTGCTCCGGCGCGGACAAAATGCTCGCGCAAATGAAAGCGCGGAATTCTCATCCCGCGGTCGGCGTACCAGGCTAATACTTCGCGCATCAGCAAAAAGAAAAGTGACCCGCCGACGAACGCGCACAAAACAAAGAAAGATTCGCGCTCCAGCAGCAGGCTCCAATCAAAAAGTTCATCCCATCCGGAATAGATTCCATCGAGAACGCGGCGAAGCCCCAATCCCTGCAAGGGAAGCCGCGCGATGCGCACGTGAGCGAACGTTTTGTAATCGTATAACGAGGGATAATTCGGTACGACGCTTGTAGCTTCGGCAAACATCGCGGGATTTTGCAAATCCCGCCGTGTAAGCATGTGCCCCTGCTTATCGCGCATCAGGACGCGGTAAGTCGGGTCCACGATGACCCATTTGCCGTCCAGTAGTACTTCCGCCACCACGTGTTTCGTTGTGCGTTCCGGCGTCAACAAAAGCAGCCGCCTCACGCTTAAGTCCGAGCTTCGCGCTAGGTTCAAGAACGCATTCGTCGCTGTTCCGCATACGGACAGCAATTGTTTGTAGTTGAGCGTCGTTTCCGGGTCCCGTTGCGCGAGTGCATCTGGATTTGCGGCAACAGCTCGCGGCGGCCCGCTGCGCATCCAGCTCAATATGGCTTCGACCTTTTGTTCCGGTGTAGCTGCCGCAGGGACAATGGCGTCAGAAAAGCCATTTAAGTACTGGCGAACAGAGTATTCCCACCCTGCCGCGTACACCATGCCCGCCAGGCATAGTACCAGCAGTGAGTTCGTCGTTCTCCAGACAAACTTGAACACAAAATGATTCCCGTTCGCCAAACCCACGCTCCGTCTAGCTAATCTTCCGACCCTTATCGCTTTTCCGCAAGCGTTCTGTAGAGCGATTCCATCTCGGATACCGGCTCATCCCAGCCGATTCTTGACGCCTTTTCTGCCGCCTGCCGTCCCAGCCGTCGTCGCAAGGTTTCATCCTGCAGCAGAGTTCTCATTGCTTGTACGAGTGCTGTTTCTTGGTGAGGAACGATCAGCGCTGCCTCTATCAGTAAAGACGCTATCCCGCACTGTTCGGTTACGATCACGGGCGTCCCCACGGCGGCGGATTCCGCGGCTGTGTTCCCGAAATTTTCATTTTGCGAAGGCAAGACAAACACATCAGCATCTCGGTACGCCGCCCACTTTTCTTCGCCAAAGATTGGTCCGACAAATTGCACCCGCTCGGTCACATGCAGAGCATCTGACATCCCTCTCAACTTTGCTTCCATCCCCTGTTCGTCTGGACCGGCAAAAACCAGCCTCAAATTTCTCCCCGCGATCTGGCCCGGAAGAGCAGAAAAAGCTTTCAACAAAAGATCAGGGCTTTTCTTTTCGCTTAAGCGGCCCAGGAAAAGAATCACGAGCGAATCCGGCGGAATGTTCCTTGTTTCCCGGAACAACCCGCGGTCGGGAATTCTCTCAGGCCGTATCACGCCGTTCCGGCGCAAAACGATCTTTTCCTTCGGAATTCCGCCTTCGCGAAGCTCGCGTGCCTCTTGCTCAGAAGTTGCAATCACGCGCGCTGCGCCCGCCAACATTCCTCTTCCGTAGAAATAGTGATAGAGCCGCTTGAGCCGCACATTCCGCACGATCGGCACAAACATACCAATCGGCTCGATGACGCAAGGAACGTTTTGTCTCCGGCACTCTTTTGCTGCAGAAGGCCCCAGCAGGTCGTAGAGTCCGAAGATGTGTACGACATCGAATTCACTCAATCGCACACGCAGAAATCTGTCTATGGCCGGATTCCAACTGGTTGCGCGATAGCGCAGCCACGTTGGCAGGTAGATCGCTTTTACACCGTGGTCTTCAGTCGCCCAACCGAAAGGCGAACGTTGGAAGGAATTTGCCTGAGGCGTTCCGGCACCACGTTCTTCCACACCCCAATCCGCGGTGAGCACAGTAACTTCGTTGCCCCGCTTCGCAAGTCCACGCGAAAGCGCTTGTACCTTCGCCGGCGGACCGCCAAATTCATAAAACGGAGCGTAAGACTCCGTCACATTCAGGATTCGCATAGTTCGCGCAGGATTTTTTTCAGCGATTTGGCGAAAGCGTTGAAGCGGAATTCGTTCTCGACGCGTTGCTTCCCACGCCGTCCCATTTCGCGTGCAATCTCCGGATTCGCCAGCAGCGTTTCAATGGACGTTGCCAGTTGCACCGCGTCGCCGTGCTGCACCAGGTACCCTGTCACGCCATCTTCAATCACTTCCGGCGCGCCGCCGTGAGCGCCACCAATCACCGGCTTGCCGCAAGCCATCGCTTCCAGATATACGAGCCCGAACCCTTCGCCGCGGCTCGGCAGCGCAAAAAGTTCGCAAGCGGAATAGCACGCTGCGAGTTGCGCGTAACTGATTCCGCTCAAGAAATGCACGTGCATTCGAACGCCATTCTCTTCCGCCAAATCTTCCAGCCAATCGCGGTCGTCGCCCTCTCCCACCGCCACAAGCTGCAGCTCCGGCCATCGCGTGAGCAATTTCGGCAGCGCGGTGATCAACGTATCCATTCCCTTGTAACGTTCGCTCGTGAGCCATCGGCCCACGGTCAAAACCACGCGCCCTCTTGGAAAATTCTCCGGCAACGCCGTTTTCGCCGCCCCGGCCAGAAGCGCCTCAAATTGCGGATCGAGCGGCCACGGCAACACGCGCAATTTTTCCGGAGAAACTCCCTGAGCTGCTTTCACGTGATCCGCCGTGTCCTGGCTCGGTGACAGCACCATGTTCGCTTTCTGCAACGCGCGCCGCCGCATCCGTGGCAGCGGCTCCCAAACTTCCACGCCATGCGTGCAAACAATGGATTTCATGCGCGGTGCAACGAACTTCATCAGTCTCGCAACCGGCGCCAAATTCGGATGGCCCGCAAGAATCACTTTTGCTTTTCGCCGGGCCGCTTTCAAAGCCGCAACCGCAAATCGTCCCTTGCCTCGATCGCACCCCGTAAAGACAAATTCCCGCCCGCTCGCCGTCATGCGATGCAGCTCCGGTGAATCATTCAGGCTCAAAATCCGGCACTCCATGCCGCGGCTCGCCGCAAACTCCGTCAGCACGGCAGCCATATGCCGCCCCGCGCGTTGCACTCCGCCGGGCGCATCCAGCTCTGGAAACAGTCCAATCAGCACGCGCAGAGTCTGCCTTGTGCGCCGCTTCTTCGCAAGCTTTTCGCGCTCATCTCGCGAGGAATCATCAAGCCGCTACGAATTTGGTTAGCTCTTTGAACTGATCAATGTACACATCCGCCGGATGCGCCGCTCGGTCATGCGTTCCAAATCCAAAATTTACAATAACAGAAGGCATTCCAGCGTTGCGCGCCGTTTGCACGTCAACTTCGGAATCGCCCACCATCGCCACCTCCTGTGCCGAAACGTTGAACTCGTTCAAAATTTGCTTCGCGCCAAGTGGATCGGGTTTTTTCGTTTCAAAACTGTTACCGCCGTAAATGCTGCGGAAATACTGCGCGACCCCCAATCCTTCCAGAATCCTCACGCTGATTTTCGCCGGCTTGTTTGTCAGCACGGACATCGGCAAGTTTTTCAGCTGTTCAAGTGTTTCCGCAACGCCCGGATACAAACGCGTGTGATCTAGTTTGTGCTCTTCGTAATGCACCAGAAAAAACGCCAGCGCACGACGTAATTCTTCTTCGCTCGGATTCCCGCCAAGCGCACGCCGAATCAATACCGGCGCGCCGGAACCGACGTAACTCGCAACCAAATCCGTCGGCAGTGCCTCGCGCTTCAATTCACGCAACGTCGCGTTCACGCCGTTCACCAAATCCATCTTGGAATCAATCAGCGTTCCGTCGAGATCGAAAACCAGCCCCCGCACGCTAAAGTTATTTGTCGCATTCATATCAAATAATTGTAATACGCGCGTCGCAATCCGCGCCGCCCTTCGCGTACACTATTAGTTTCCGTTGTCGTCAAAATTGCTACCGGAGAACCCATGGCTCAGGTCTTCCCCTTTCGCGCATTCCGATATAATTCCCAGGTCGCGCCGTTTCAAAATGTCCTCACGCAGCCGTACGACAAAATCTCTCCGGAAATGCAGCAGAAATATTACGACGCGCATCCGCAAAACTTGATCACCGTGGAAAAAGGAAAGGAATTTGCCGGCGACGGCCCCGGCAACAATGTTTATTCCCGCGCGGCGGCTGCGTTCAAAGAATGGGAAGAAAAAAATGTGATCGTGCAGGACGTCGCTCCCTCTTTTTACGCCTACACGCAGGAATTTACTGTTCCCGGAACTTCTGAGCGCCGCACGCGCCGAGGATTTATCGGAGCTGGAAAACTCGAAGAATATTCCGCGGGCGTGATTTTTCGTCACGAGCACACACTCTCCGGCCCCAAGGCGGATCGGCTCGAACTTCTTCGCAACACGCGCACGCACACCGGACAATTATTCTTGCTCTACTCGGATCCGCAAAAACGCGTGGACGTAGTTTTGAGCGAAGCTGAATCCGCCACGTCGCCCGCCACAGAAGTTCATGATGAATACGGCGTCACGCATCGTCTTTGGGCCGTTTCCGATCCACAAAAAGTTTCCGCGATTCAATCCGCGATGGCCGATCAGAAACTCGTTATCGCCGACGGCCATCACCGTTACGAAACCGCGCTCAACTATCGCAATGAGCGCCGCGCGCAAGCCGGATCAACTGATCCAAACGCTCCGTACGAACGCGCGATGATGACGTTCATCAATACGCGCAGCGAAGGCCTCGTGATTTTGCCGACGCATCGCGTCGCGGCAAACGTTCACGATTTTTCCTGGCCCGCCGTGCGCCGCTATCTCGAGCCGTGGTTCTCCACGGAAGTTTTCACGTTTGCTGACGGTGAACAAAAAGAAAGCGCGCGCGCGAATTTTCTTTTGCGTCTCAAGGCCGCGGCCACGCGGCGCGCGATCGGCGCCTATCCCGCCGCAGAGGATAGCCAGCGCGCGTATTACCTGCTTGTTCTTCGCCCGGGCGCGGACCTTGCGCAACTTCTTCCAAGCGTTTCGCCGCTGCAGCGTGAGCTAGACGTCGTTCTGCTCCACGAAGGAATTCTGGAACCTGCGCTCGGCATCACGCCGCAAGCCGTCACGAAAGAAGCAAATCTCACGTACGAACGCGAAGCCAACAATGCACTAAATGCAGTGGACTCCGGCAAAGCACAAATTTCTTTCCTGCTCAATGCGTGCGACGTGGAAAAAATCGTCGAAATCGCAACCGCCGGGGAAGTGATGCCGCAAAAATCCACGGACTTTTTCCCGAAACTTTTGAGCGGCATCACCATGTACCGCGTTTGAGTCCTCTTTAACGCCGAAAGGCGCGCAAGCGCGCCTTTCGGAAAAGCAAACCAAAAAACAGAATCAAGAAATCTGAAAATAAAGCAAATTTTGGTCGCAGGCCAAAATTTATTTGAAGCTCGCCACGGCTTCTGCTTCCGTGTTGTAAACATCGAACACGGTGAGAAGCTTGGTGATTTGCAAAACTTCCTGGAATTTTGAACCCAGGTGGCAGAGACGCAGGGACGCGCCCTGCGACTTCGCGCTGTGATGCGCGGCGACGAGCGTGCCCAAGCCAGCGCTGTCAATGAACGTTACCCCATCCATGTTCAGGACAATTTTTTTTCGGCCTTCGGCGAGCAGGCTCTTCACTTTTTCCCTCAGGGCGTTCGATTCTTCGCCGAGGACGATGCGCCCGTCCAGAGCCACCACGGATACGCCGTCCACTTCGCGATTCGTCATCTTTAATGCCACGTTCGTTTCCTCCTCATTCTTTTGGAAAGCCCATCTCTCTGGGAAAAGTCCGGCGGCAACCATGGCCGGGCCAGAAAGCATATCAAATTTTGTACAGCACTTGCTTTTGTAAGCCGGCTTGGCCTTGGGCGCTAAATGTAATCCGCGCAGGACATGTAATAGCCGCACAGATTGCAGATCAGCTTGCACCGGCGCGATTCGAGCCTTTGCGAGCACACGGGACAATAGCGCGAAGCGTCCTCTTGCGGCAACTGCGAAGAGGCGGAACCGGCGTTCGCCCGCGCAGGACGAGGCGGCGGTCCGGACTGCTTCACGGCATGTTCCACGGCGGGCATGGTTATAGCACAACCTCCCTGCCAGGTGATAGGGGAGCAAGGGACGGAAGTCGTGACGAGAGATCCCTCGCCATAAGGCGTAGACAGAGGGGGGACACCTCACAAGAACCGTTCGGTGCAAGCAAATATCCTTCGCCGGATATAAGAGAGGTCCCTCGGATCCCGATCCCTCGGCTGCGCTCGGGATAAATGGTCGCTTCCCTCGTAAAGAACACTCGGGACAAGCGGGATGGGTACCCTTCATCGAGTGCCCAGTTAACAATAACTACCCCTCCCCGCCCCTGGCGCACGTCGCGCCGCCGCATCGACTAACCCCGGCAGGGCCCGCGTGTCGACCCAGGGTCCTTGCCGCGCCCGTGGTGCCAGCACGATCTGTTGTTTTACATCGACCACGATCAGCCATTGCAGAAAATGACGAAAGCACTTTTTCTCGCCATTTTACTGCTCGATGCGGCGGAGAAAATAAGTGCTAACAGCGTGTGGGGATTATCCCGTGCCATCGATGGCACAGGAAGCGCGCATCTAGGTTTTGCCACGGCGCAAGCGCCGCACGGTTTTTCCCAATCCGCGCTCAACCGTGTCATCGTCCAGTCGCTGCAAAAAACGATACAGCGTCGTGTAGTCGGATACCGAGCGCAGGTGCAGAGCCTCCCGCAAGTCACGATGCTCGCCGAGACGGCTCTCGGCTTCGCGGAAAGTCCAGTCTTCGTAACGCATCAAACAGAGAATTGCCAAGGTAGTGGATCAGTTTCCGCTTAGGGCGTTTGGTCAGTATTCAAAAATTCTTATGACCGGTTCGTGAATATACCAACTACTTCCGGCTTCTCCGCCAGCCCGCGCTAAGTCAAGTTTCACCCGTTCGGCATCTGACTGGCTGTTCTTGGGAGCGCTTCCACCTCTCGGGTAAGCGTGTTCAGCTACGGTAACTTCGCTTTTGGCGATCCGTCCAAATGCGATGCCGTCAATGTCGACGAATCAGCTGTGAATGACTCGTACAACCTTTCTTTGAGCGTTGGTATTCAAAATGTTACAGAGGCGCTACCGTCCAGCAGTTGCTTCGAACTAGGAATACCATCGGGCCATTCTGCAGGAAGTCACTCTACCACTTGGGCATTTTCTCTACCCGGCGCTTCCCGGCAGCAATTGGGGTGGGAGGCGCATTCAAACAGGCCAAAAGGCCTGTTCGGCGTTCGAGAGCCGAGCAGGTGAAGTATGCACGGCTACAGCACAGACTCAAATGAAAGGAGGATCGTTCCTCTACTGCTGGCGTTGTTGGCGATTGCTCTGGCGTGGACTTCGTCGAAATTTCTCGCTACCGCCCACCTCTCGGTCCCGTGGTGGGTGGATGCTCCTTCCAGCATGGCCTTCTACGGCGCGTTCTATGCCCTTTTTGACAGATATCTCTGGCGGAACAGCCTTGTACACAAATTGGGACTGGTACGCATCCCGAACCTCACGGGACGCTGGCGCGGTTGTCTCGTGACGTCGTTCGACGGCCATGCGACGCGACACGATTTGATCATCCATATCTTCCAGAGTTGGACGCAAATCGTCGTGTACCTCACCACGCCCACATCCATGTCAAGCAGTTGCACCGCAGTGATTCAAGTGGACGACCCTGAAGGCGCCGTGTTGGTCTATCAGTATCAGAATCAGCCGCTGGCGTACGCAATGAAAACGATGCACATGCACTATGGCACGGCCATGTTGAGAATCTCGAACGATGGCTGTCTGGCTGGAGATTATTACGCGGGGCGCGACCGGCGGACCTTTGGCCGGATTTGGTGCTGTAGACTGGGCAGCCCGAAGACGGACCCAGAATCCATCTATACCGTGGGCAGAGCCAAAGACTCTCGCTCAGGGGCCCGGGCAGCCTAATCGCGTACCGCAGTCTGTTCCGTTGGCGCTGGCGGCGGTCGGCGCGGCCGATAATTTCGTCAGCGGTCAGGGGGTGGATTCCAGACCTGCAGAGCACGGTTCACCCCATTACATGATCCAGGTTGCCAGCCGAGGGCTGTGCGGCAGCCTCGGTCACCCGGCCGCGATGTGAACCGGGCGATCTGCAAAGGCTGTCCCAATCGGGGTTGAAGACGATGACGCGAATGACGAGATTGGGAACTTCCCGTTCCTTTGCAAGCTCAAGCCGTACGTATCTAAGTTGACTCACGGGATAAATAGATTTGTGCAGATGAATGCCTGGCCTCTGCGCCACTGACTAAATGCAGTTTATTGACGAGGTGCGAAGCGCGGCTTAGCATGAGGCGCGGGATAAGGAGCGCTTCGTGATCGGCCAAGTCCTCGGGCATTGCCGCATTGTCGCGAAAATTGGGGAAGGAGGGATGGGGGTTGTCTATCGCGCCTATGACGAGGTGCTGCACCGCGAAGTAGCGGTGAAAGTGGTCCGGAAGGGCGCCGCAGCGGGTACATCCTCCTCATCCGCCGGCCCGAATTTGCTGGATGAAGCGCGGGCTTCCTCTTCGCTGGCTCATCCAAATATCTGCACGATTTACGAAGTCGGAGAGACGGACGGCGAAGTTTACATTGTGATGGAACTGGTCGAGGGCAAGCCTTTGCGCGACTTATGCCGAGACGCGGGCTTGCAGGCCGGAGCTGTGTTGCGATACGGCGTGCAAATCGCAAGCGCGCTGGCGCGGGCGCATGACCGGGGCGTGATTCACCGGGACCTGAAGACAGCGAATATCGTGGTCGCCCCCGATGGATTAGTAAAAATTCTGGATTTCGGCTTAGCGAAACGAGTGGGCGGGGGAATTTTCGATGTGGCTTCGCACACTCTTGCAACGATTGACGAGGCGACCGGTTTTAGCGGGACTTTGCCGTACCTGGCGCCGGAAATTTTGAGTGGAGAACAGGCGGATTATCGCAGCGATTTGTGGGCGCTGGGAGTTGTGTTGTACGAAGCGGTGTCCGGGCGGCTGCCCTTTGGCGGGCGCACTGGTTTTGAAGTTACGTCGGCGATCCTGCGGGAAATTCCCGCTGCGCTTGGTCCTCCGGTGCCGCCGGGGCTTTGGGCGGTCATTCAACGCTGTTTGACCAAGGAGCCCACGCAGCGTTATCAGCGCGCGGGCGAAATTCAGGCGGCGCTGGAAGCGGTGCAGTCGGCTTCGATTGTTCCTGCAGCAGATCCGGCTGTGGATCGCAACGCGTTGAGAACCACGGTGCTGCACAGTGTGCGGCACGCGCGTGTGCGAAAAGGAGATTTTGTCCTGCTCGTGGGAACTACGAAGGGAGCATTTATCCTTCGTTCCAACGAGAAGCGCAGCCGTTGGGAAGTAGGCGGCCCCTATTTTCATGGGCACTGCGTTTATGCGATGGCCTATGACAGCCGCGCGGACCGGCATCGCATTTGGGCTTCGACGATGAATTATTGGGGCGCGCTGCTGCGCTTCAGCGACGATTTTGGGAAGAGCTGGACGAATCCGCAGGAAGCCACGATACGGTTTCCGCCGGAAGCGGGCGTTTCGCTGAAAAATATCTGGCAGATTACGCTGGGACGGCCGGAAGAACCTGATGTGATGTATTGCGGCGTGGAGCCTGCTGCGTTATTTGAAAGCCGCGACGCTGGAGAGAGCTGGTCGTTGGTGCGCGGGCTCTTCGATCATCCGCACCGGCCACGGTGGCTGCCGGGCAACGGCGGGCTGGCGCTGCACACCGTTGTGCTCGATACGACTAACGCACAGCGCATGTACATTGCGATTTCATCCGGTGGTGTTTACCGGACGGATGATGGCGGACAAACGTGGGCGGCAAAAAATCGCGGGGTGCGAGCGATGTTTGTGCCGAACAAATATCCGGAATTCGGGCAATGCGTGCACAAGATTGCGATGCATCCGGCGCATCCGGAGCGGCTTTTCCTGCAAAACCATTGGGGATTGTATCGCTCCGACGATTATGGCGAGAACTGGAAAGACATCGCGAATGGCGTGCCTTCGGATTTTGGTTTTGCCATGAATGTGCACCCGAGAAATCCCGAGTGCGTGTACATCGTGCCGGTGGAGTCGGATGAGTTTCGGTGCGCCTGCGACGGCAAGCTCCGCGTGTACCGGACGCGCAATGCGGGCGCGTCCTGGGAGCCGCTGATGCGCGGATTGCCGCAAAAGCGCGCTTACGAAACTGTTTTGCGGGATGCAATGGCGACGGATTCATTCGATCCCCTTGGAATTTATTTTGGGACGCGGAGCGGGCAGCTTTTTGGTTCGCGCGATGAAGGGCGGACGTGGGAAAAAATCATGGGAGGCATGCCGTCGGTGGTGTGCGTGCGCACTGCGATCGTGGAGGATGCATCCGGCGGAACCGCTTTAAGCAAGGCTAAGGACGCGCCTGCGCCCTCCTCTAGATCTAAATCTCGATCGACTCAGAAGCGGCGCACAACGCGACGCACTACGAAAAAGAGTTGATTGTGGCGGTGACGATTTACATTCCCGGCGCGTTGCGGCAGTTCACGGAGGGGCGGAACAAGGTTCAGCTCGAAGGCGTCCATGGGACGTTGAGCGATGCGTTGACCGCGTTGTGGGCGCTCTATCCTGGAGTTCGAGATCGCGTAATCACAGAACAGGGTCAAGTTCGCGAACACATCAACATCTTCATAGGTGATGAGAATGTTCGGTACACGGGTGGACTCGCTAGCCGGATATCCGCAGAGTCTGAGATTTCGATCGTGCCTGCCGTGAGTGGTGGCTGAGAGTGACGAAAATAAATTACTTCTGGGCGGGCTCGGGCATCACGTAGCCGGAGTGGGCGGGGAGGCCGGCACGTTCGAGCTGTATGGTGACGTGGTCAATGGCGAAGGCGACGTGGAGTTTTTGGCGGATGGCGATCAGGACGGTTTCGCATTCGTCCATGTGCATATCGGGGACGCGGGCGTGGCAGCTCAGTGCGTTGTGATCGCCGCCGAGGGACCAGATGTGGACGTCGTGAACTTCCTGAACGCCGGGAACGGTGAGGATGGCGCGCGCGACTTCTTCGACTTGGACGCCTTGCGGGCGGCCTTCGAGAAGAATGTGAGAGGAAGCGCGCAAGATGCCGACGCTGGACCACAAAACGAGAAGGCCGATGGCCAGGCCGAGGATCGGGTCAATCCAAGTGAGGCCAGTGTAGTGAATGGCGATGGCGCCGCCGATGATAGCGATGTTGGAGAGCGCGTCGCCGAAATTGTGGACAAGGATGCTGCGGAGGTTGAGGTCTTTGTGGCCGCGCATGACGGCGAGCGTGATGCCGCCGTTGACGGCGAGCGCGGCGAGGGAGGTCCAGATCATCCAGCTCTCGACGACGGCGACGGGAGCGTGGAGGCGCTCAATAGCTTCGTAGCCGAGCCACGCGGCGAGGAGAACGAGGAGAACAGCGTTTGTGAAGGCGGCAAGCGTGCCGGCGCGATGGTAGCCGTAGGTTTTGTCGGAGTCGGCGGGACGCTGCGCCCAGCGCATGGCGATCCAGGAGATGCCGAGCGCGGGGACATCGGAAAGATTGTGGACGGCGTCGTTTAGGAGAGCGACGCTGCGGCCGAGAATGCCGCCGAAAACTTCTGCGACGACCAGGCCGAGCGTGGCGACCATAGCCCAGGCGAGAACGCTCGGCTTAAGCGGTGGGTGAACGTGCCCATGGCCACCATGAGAATGGGCGTGCGAGTGACTGTGGGCTCCATGAGAATGGCCGTGGGAAGAGTGGGAGTGGGCGCCCATGAGAGTCTATTTTATGTCACGGCGGAGGCTGGAACGCTAGCGCTGACGCGGGGAAGTGGTCGGTGTGGGCATCTTCATTGAAAAGAACGGGTCCGAAGACCCGCCACTACAAAAGCCAAGAGGACGAAAGCAGGGAGGGAGAGATTGTTAGGCAGTTTGACACTACGGGCTTGCGAAGCGATTGACGATGGTGTCAACCGCTGCGAGTATCGAAAGAGCTTCCCTGGCTCCCGCTATCTTGATTGGGAAGCGATTCTTTCCAGGGGCAGTGCTCGGGCAAAATGTCGGTCCCAGTCACCAAACTTAGTTTTTGGGGTGTGCGCGGCTCCACGCCAACCGTGGATCCCGCGACGTGGCGCTATGGCGGCAACACGCCTTGTCTGGAATTGGTCGCGCCGGACGGGACGCAATTTATTCTGGATTGCGGAACGGGTTTGCGCTCGTTGGGAACGCGCTGGAGCGTGCCCGCGGGCGGACGGAATTCCGAAACGCACATTCTTGTGACGCACTACCATTGGGATCACATTCAGGGCATTCCGTTTTTCATGCCGCTCTATGCGGAGAATAATGCGTTTCATTTTTATAGTTTTCGCTCGAAGTATTTGGGGCGCGACAGTTTGAAGCAGGTTTTTGAAACGCAGATGGCGATGCCGTATTTTCCGGTGGATATGTCCGCGATGAGCGCGAAGCGGAAATTCATGGAAGTGACAGCGGGCGAAACGTTTACGATTGGCGAGAACAAAGTCACGACACGGGAATTGAACCATCCGCAAGGGTGCCTGGGATACCGGATCGAAACTTCCGCGGGTACGGTCGTTTATGCGACGGACAATGAACCGGGCGATCCGAAGCACGATGCGTTCCTACGCGAGTTGGCGCAGGGTGCGGACATCTTTATTAACGACGCGCAGTACACGCCGGAGCAGCTCGCGACGGTGCGCAAGGGATGGGGGCATTCGACGTGGCTCGAAGGCGTGAAAGTGGCGCGCGAGGCTGGCGCGAAGACGCTGGTGCTATTTCATCATGACCCGGATTCGACGGACCGGATGGTGGACGGATTGTTGCGGCAGGCGCGCGAGGAATTTGATTCCGTGTTCGCGGCGAGCGAAGGGATGGTGATTACGCTGGGCGCGGCGGAGAATCGGATGGAAGCGCACATGCCGGGAACGCGCACGGCACTGCGACGCGAAGCGCAATTCCGCGCGAAAGTGAGCGGAGTTACGGAAAGCGGGCAGGAGTTTGAAGAAGAAACGATCGTGAGAGATTTATCCTTGCAAGGAGCGCTGATTTCACTGCATCACAGTCCGCGGCTGCAATCTGAACTGCAAGTGACGATGGAAACGCCCGGCGAAGAAGGTACGCACGCGATGAAGCTGCGCGGCTACGTGGTGCGCGTGGATGCCGGCGCGGAAAAAGGCCACAGCGCGGTGGGCGTGGTATTCACGGACTAATTCTTGCTGGAAAGAACTACTTGAGAGATTCGATTTTCGCGTCTAGATGAGCGAGCGCAGCTTCAAGAGTTTTCCGGTGATTCGGGTGAGTGGCGTTCTCCAGATCCGCTAGCACGTGTTTTTTGGAAAGTTCCAGTCCCTGTATCTCGCGATCTTTTTCCATTTGCTCCTGTGTTTTCTGCAGCTTCTCGTTGGGGGATTTTTCCGGACGATTCGATTCCACTTGGGATTCGACGTCTTTGCTTTCCCAGCCGCGTGCCATGCCTCTATTTTGCCACACTAGCGGCAAAACAGGCCGCAGAAAACCGATTAAGTTTCCGGTTGCTGTTTACGCCCCGGCCGCGCGAACTTTTGGCTTCTCCGATACAACGGCTCTCACAAGGCCACGCAGCGCGGCCTCCGCTTTTCGCGCATTACGTTCCGCGCGCAAACCGTGGAAGGAAAACTCGGCCTCTTTGCCGGGCCACTGAAGAACCAGGAGCCAAGAATTTTCGCTGCGCTGGAGAAATACGGAGGAGATATCGGCCACACAGATCACAACAGCCGGTTGCAAATTCGACTTCATCGCAAGAATTGTTTCTCTGCTTACGAAGAGTTGCACCGGTTCGGGAGGGACGAATCCAGCAGAGAATTCTGCGCCCTTCAGAATAATTTGCCTGTTGGGTCCGCGGATTCTCTCTTCTTCGAGTGGGCGATTCAGGTTCGGCGGCAGGAGAATCGCAGTGAGGAAAAATCCCAGTCCGAAAATTGCGGCGATCCAACTTTGCGGAAGGGCTAGCGGAAGAATTACGAGCGCGGCGCCGAAAAATCCGAGGGCGAAACGGAAAAAAGTCCATGAATGTTGATTGCGGCGCGGATGCAATTGTTTTGGCAGTTGTTCCGTTGCAGCGAGGAATGCCGCGCCCAGTTTCGATTGCGACCGCAAGGGATTTGTTTCTTCTGTGGCCGACGGGATGCGGTTCTTGCTCATGCTTGGCTTGCAGGTCCGATCATTGTGTTCGCGCGAATCATGTTAGCAGGAATTTCTTGAAATGGTTCGGGAATGGTTGCGTCATGCGAAAGTGGAAACGAGGCACGCGGATGTGGAAGAATGCTGGAAACCGCGTGCGCTCAAGCGTGGAAGGAAGAGGAATTCCTAATGAAGTGTATCTACGCACTGGCACCCGCATTGTTGCTGAGTTTGTTTCTTTCGCCAAAGGCGAATTCAGGCGCGCCGCAAACGGACGACGCTTCGAAGGTCGTCGCTATGGAAAATTTGTGGAATCAAATGCAGCTGAATCACGATGCGCCAGCGATGGAAAAGATGCTGGACGAAGATTTTGTTTTGACCGATTACGACGGGAGTCTCTTGACCAAGAGTCAATTTTTGGAATCGATCAAGGATCCGTCCACCAAGCTTACGCAGGAAATGTCCGAGGGCATGAAGCTGCATCAACACGGGACTACGGTGGTGATTACGGGAGCGACACGGGAGAAGGGCACGCAAAACGGGAAGCCGTTCGCTCATAACGGGCGGTTTACGGACACGTGGATCAAGAAAGACGGGCGGTGGCTCTGCGTGGCTAGCCATCTCGGTGTGATCAGCAAATAACAAGATCAGGAAAAAGATAACGCTGATGCGCAGAAAGCGCAGAGGAACGCGGAGAATGGCAGAAACTATGCCCTAACTCTGTGATATAAAGTACTTGACAAGGCCAACTTCATTGGGTTAGGTTGAAACTGCGGCGGAGAAGGCAGAAGGGAAATCCCAACATGTTCAAACGGATTGCGGCCATTTTCGGCATTTTTGCGTGTACTTGCGTGGCATGGATGATTCTGGGTACTTCGATTTTTTACCGGACCGACAATCTTGGTCCGGTTTTGTCGTCGCGCGTTGGTTCCACCTGGGGCACGGCGCAGGAGCAACGGCCACCGTCGGTGAATTATTTCACGGACGAAGTGAAAACCGTGACTGTGGAGGAGAACAGGAAGAGGACTGAAAAACAGGAGCACTACAACGCGGCGCACTTTGTGGCGCTGGAATCGAGTCATGTTGGGGCAGACTTCCAGATTGATTACCGCAAGAAAGGGCTGCTTTGGTTCAGCACGTATAGGGTCGCGTTCGACGGGACGTACACGTTCAAGAATCCAATGGGACGAGAAGAGGTCTTTACGATTCGGCTACCACTCCCCGCAAAGCAGGCCGTTTACGACAATCTGCAACTCACGCTGGACGGGGCGCCGCTTACCTTGAGTTATGGCGGGGCGGAAGTTTCCGCAAGCGGGCGCGTGGCAGCAAACGGGACGGGCATTCTGAAAGCAGGGTACCGGTCGCAGGGCTTGGATAATTGGAGCTATCAATTTTCAAACGGAGAAGAGGTTGCGCGGATCAACGATTTTCACCTCCTAATAAAGACCAATTTCGGGGGATTCGATTTTCCTGAGAACACGCTTTCTCCCACAGAAAAGCACGAAACAGCACAAGGCTGGGAATTGAAGTGGGATTATCAGAATCTTGTCAGCGGGTTTAACGTTTCCCTGAGAATGCCGCAGAAGCTGCAGCCCGGACCACTGGCTGGAAAGATTTCTTATTTTGCCCCGGTTTCTCTGTTTTTCTTTTTTTTCCTGATTTTCATTTTGTCCACGCTGCGCGGGATTGATCTGCATCCGATGAATTATTTCTTCCTTGCGGCAGCGTTTTTTGCGTTTCATCTTTTGCTGGCGTATTTGTGCGATCACATTTCGATTCATGCGGCGTTTGCGATTTCTTCCCTCGTTTCGATTCTTTTGGTAGTGAGCTATTTGCGGCTAGTGGTGAATTTGAGGTTTGCGGCAGTGGATGCGGGGCTCTCGCAGTTGATTTATCTTGTGCTGTTTTCGTATGCGTTTTTCTTTGAGGGGTTCACAGGATTGGCAGTGACGATTGGAGCGATTCTGACACTGTTTGTGGTGATGCAGATGACGGGAAGGATTAAGTGGACAGAGAGGTTTGCGAATAAGGTGGCTGGTGAAGGATTCGCGACTAGATGAATGAAGAACCAGTTAAGAACCGTCGGCGCGTCTATTTCGAAGAAGACAGAACCATGCGTTAAGGAGCATTTGACGCTTCCGGTTCGCATCCAAGAGAGATTTCTCTCTGCATAAGCCAACCGATTCGCAGGAGCGAATCGGAGGGAAAGAGCGTTGGCTTATTCCGTTCGAAATTACAGGTGGTGGATGGAGCAGCCGACAGGAGAAGTGGTTGGCGCGACGAGGATCGAAGCAAGGCTCCCGCCAACTGCAATGCGGCGGGCTGCCAGTTCTGGTCCCCTGCGCTACCGGATCGGGCGAAACGCCGGTGACGGAAATTAGTGGGCAGCGGGTTGGGCGGTAGGAGGGAGCACACCGTTCAGGCGGAGATACATGGATTGGGCGGAGTAGTGGTCGGCCCAGGAGCCGGAAAGAATCAGGATCACGCCGGCGCGAGAAACGTTGCGACCGTTGAAGAGTGGGATGGAGTCGGCGAGATGGGAGTCGTCCACTTTGGCGAGCGCGGTGGAACAGAAGTCGAAGGAACTTTTGACGGCGGCGACGAGTTTGTCTTTCGAATCGGACTCGGCGAGTTTGGGGCCTTCGGGTGCGGCGAGGCCGGAGACTTTTGAGCAGAAAAGATTGTTGGATTCGGCGATGTGAATCGTCAGGTGGGCGAAGGTGCTCTGATCGGGCGTGGGCTTGAAAGAGAATTTGTCGACGGGCATGGCGTCGGCTGCCGCGGTCATATTTTTGGAGTAGCGCGCGAGACCGGCGCGGAGGGCGTCCGCGACGGGTGTGCTGGAAGGAGCGGGCGCGGCTTGGGCGAAGGAAAGGGCTGGCGCGAGAGCGAGCACAGCTAACGAGCTGACAAAGCGATTCATGGAAGCCTCCTAAGTGCCGCGGGACAGTTTACGCTGCGAGGAAAGACTCGGCAAGTGAGAGTGGTTCGTAACGACGAGTCCTGTTAATGATTCACATCCAAGAGAGATTTCATTGCGCGAAGAACGCGCAATGGGGCGGAGGTCTCACTTCTCAAGCCGACCGATTCATCAGAATGAATCGGGAAGAAAAAGCATCGGCTTGCTCCGTTCGAAATGGACAGTGGGGGGTTGGCATTGACGGAAAGACTGCCGCGCGGTTTACACCGCAGAAGTAGCGACGGTATTCCTCGGTTGGTTGTGTGCTTGAAGTTGACGTTGAGGTCCTTCGCGCATCTTCGTGGATGCGCTCAGGATGACAAGCTCACCAGGTGTTGCTCACATGCGTTCGACCAAAAACGGCCGGGACTCAGGATGACAATCAGCTAGTGAGACCGCACAAATCGTGACTGTGGCAGACGCCACTGTGAGGCTTACACAGCGAAAGCGGCGCCTGGCCGCCCTTCGGCTTTGCTCATGGCAAACCGACTCCAAATTATTTGCGTTTGATGATGAGGACGGTGTCCGGAGTGTAGAAGACCGCTTCGGAGACTTTGCCGGAGGAGTCGCGTTTGAATTCGACGGAGAAGCCTTCGAGGCCTTTGAGGTCGAAGGTGGTTCCGCGGCGGGGCAAGAGTTCGCGCTCGGGCGCGCCGGGCTGACTCATGACAAGAGTGTGATCTCCGCGAAGAGCGATTGTGGTTGGCGTGGGATCGCCGGGGAATTCGTATTGGCCGGCAAAGGCCTCAATGAACGACCGTTCGGTGAGTTGTTTGTCCGGCATGCGCGTGAAGACGATGTCTTTGACGCGCGGCTCGAGCGGCATGGAGAGAGAAGAGATGTCGCCTGCGAGATCACCGAAGAAAGACAGCTTCTGTTTGGAGAAGGGATCTTGCGGGTCGTAGGGAACTTCGAAAACGTCATAGTGATAATGCTTCATGTGTAGCGGGAGCTTGTTGACTTTCAGCAAAAGGCCACCGGGCTCTTCCGCAACGGAAACGATTCCGTAACCGGGATTTTCGTAATCGCCTAGATAGTCCTTTATATCGTGCGACGTGTGGGTGCCCTTTTTGCGCAGATCGTAGCCTTTGGTTTTGGCGTCCGCTTCGGATTGCTTGCCCGCGATTTCTGAATCGAGGAGGCGTTTGCTCCAGGGCACCTGGTCCATGCCGAGAAGGCGGTCCATCGCGTTGAAAGCGATGACGTCGGGGAGCGGCGTACCATCAAGATTGGTGAGAACGACGACGCCGATTTTTTCGTTGGGCAGGAAGGTGAAAATGGAGCTGAAACCATCAAGATTGCCGCCGTGCTCGATGCGTTTGTGGCCGCGATAGGTGGAGATGAAAAAGCCCATGCCGTAGCTGTTTTCGCCGAGTTCGGGGTAATCCGGCGTGCCGGAAAGCGTCATTTGAGGCGTTTGCATTTGCGAGGAATTGTTTTCGGAGAGTAGTTGCTGGCCGTTGAATTTGCCCTTGTTTAGGTGGAAGAGAAGATAGTGGCTCATGTCTTCGGCGTTGCTGTTGAGTTCACCGGCGGGACCGAGGGCACAGGTGTCCGGGCAAGTCGCTTCAAAGGGCATGCGCTTTAGTTCGGCTTTGAGGTCGCGGCCTTTTTGATAGGGCAGAGCGAAGTCGGGACTGGCTTGTAGTTCTTTTAATGAAAACGTTGTGGTGTTCATGCCGAGCGGCGTAAGAACGCGCACGCGGAGAGAGTCTTCCCATTTCTTGTTATCGAGTAGTCCGGCGATGTAGCCAGCGGTCATGAACATGAGGTTGTTGTATTGAAAGGTGGAGCGAAGAGGTTTGTTGGGCTCGAGATATTGTAGGCGGCGAATCAGATCGTCGCGCGAGAAATCGGAGCTGTACCAAACCATGTCGTGGCGCGGGAGGCCGGAGCGATGCGTGACGAGGTCGCGGACGGTCATTTGTTCGGTTAGAACCGGGTCATAGAGCTTGAAGGCGGGGAAAACGGTGCGGACGGGAAGATCCCAGCCGCCTTTGCCTTCGTCCATGAGCATGCCGAGGTCGGTGACGGTGAAGGATTTGGTGATGGAGGCGATGGCGAAAAGAGATTTGGGAGTGATGGGGAGTTTCTTTTCGATATCGCGATAGCCGTAGCCTTTGAGGAGGATAACTTTGTCGCCCTGGACAATCGCAACGGCAGCGCCTGCGCCATGCCAATCTTTTACTGCCTGGTTGACGAAATCGTCGAAGCCTTCGAGGGCCTTTGAGGAATCAATTTGCTTCTGCTGCGCAAGAAGAGGAGCGGCGATGAAAAGCGCGGAAAGAGTAAGGCCGGCTACGGAGCGCTGGAAGCGCATGGGTCACTCCTTGAAAAAGCGATTCAAACTGGACGCGCGTCAAAATACTTTGGTGCTTATGGGAAGTCAATGAAAGGCTGCATCTTGAAAAGAAACGAACTTGGCAAGGTTGTGGGTAGGCACTAAGCTGCGACTGGCGTGGAGGGCGCAAATGACTGGCGGAACGACAAATTCTGGTTTGGGGATTTTGTGGGGTGGGTTGATTGCCGGGACGATGGATATTACGGCGGCGATTTTGACGTACAAAATCAGGAACAATCTTCCGGCGACGCGGTTGTTGCAATCCGTTGCGAGTGGATTATTGGGCAAGGACGCGTTTACGGGAGGAACACCAACGGCTGCGCTGGGATTATTTCTGCATTTCGTGATTGCGTTTGGAGCGACGACAGTTTTTTATCTGGCGAGCCGGAAGATGCCTTGGCTGATACAGCATGCGGTGATCGCTGGAGTTTTGTACGGGATTGTGGTGCACCAGTTTATGCAGCAGGTTGTGTTGCCGCTTTCGGCGTTTCACAAAGGGCCGTTCAACTTCAACATGCTATTGCTGGGACTTGCGACGCATGTCGTTTGCATTGGGCTGCCGATTGCGCTGAGCGTGCGGCGATTTTCTAGCTAGAGGTTGCCTCTGGTTCGCGGGGATTTTTTACACGGAGGACACAGAGTTCGCAGAAGCAGAGAACAAATTAGTGGGCAGCGAACACGGGTCTGCCGACGAGGGTGAGGACTTTGCCGGGTTTTGCGCCGGTGGGTTTGCCGGAATCCCAGATTAGTTGGCCGTTTACGAAAACTTTTTCGATGCCGACGGGAACTTCGAAAGGCTTTTCGAACGTGGAGCGGTCGATTACGGTGTCTGGATTGAAGAGGACGAGGTCGGCGAAGTTTCCGACTTTGAGCGTGCCACGATCTTTCCAGCCGAGACGCTTCGCGGGAAGAGAAGTCATTTTGCGGATGGCTTCGGGAAGAGTGAGCCATTTTTTTTCGCGGACGTAAACGCCGAGAACGCGCGGGAAGGTTCCGGCGCCGCGCGGATGTTCGGACCCGATGCCACCGTCGCTCGCGACCATGACCCACGGCTGCTGATAGAAGGCTTTGATGTCCGATTCGATCATGGAATGGCCGATAATGCTGGCTTCGGTGTTGGCGTCGTCGCCTTCGCGGATAATGCGAGTGTACATTTCGGTACCAGAGATGTTGTTGGCCTTGGCTAGGTCGGCGATGGTGTGGCCGACGTATGAAGGATTCGGCGAGAATTCCGTGATTAGGACGGATTCGGGGCCACCGGTATCGGCGAGCGCTTTTTCGACGCTGACAGGATTTGTGTACTGCTTGTCCGGCATGATGACTTTGATGCCCGAGTGCCAAGCTTCGTAGGGATAGCAGTCGGCGAGAAAATCGATGCCGCGCTTGCGGGCAGCGTTGATGATGGCGATGTATTCCGGTGCTTTGCCCCACACGGCGATGGTGCTGACTTTGATGTGCGAGTGCTCGATGGGAATGTGAGCGCGCTCGCCGATTTCGATTTCTTCCTTTAGCGCCTCGAAACTCTTGTTTCCCTCATCACGAATGTGGGTCATGTAAAAGCCTCCGCGTTTTGCGGTTTCGGCGGCCATGGCGACGACCTCGTCAGTGTTGCTGTAACTGGCGAGGTCATATTCAAGCCCGCTGGAGAGGCCGATCGCGCCTTCGTGCATGGCGTGCGCGGTGAGCGTGGCCATTTTTTCGATTTCTTCGGGAGTGGCGGTGCGACGAAAGTCTTTCCCCATGACGAGTTCGCGAATGGTGGCGTGGCCGGCGATGACAGCGAGATTGACGGACGCGGGATTTTTTTGCCGGGCTTCGAGCCACGGCGCGATGGGCCAAGGCGAATCGCCGTCGGCGCCGATGATGAGCGAGGTGATGCCTTGCGCGATTTGCGATTCGGCTAGCGGATTGCTCTCGAGGCCGCGCGTGGAGTGATTGTGAATGTCAATGAAGCCAGGAGCTAGGACGAGACCTTTGGCGTCTAGGACTTTGTCGGATTTGGCGGGTTTGAAGTTGCCGATTTTCGTGACGCGGGAGCCGGTGATGCGGAGATTTGCTTTGCGGAGAGGAGCGCCGGTGCCGTCGGCTAGTTGCGCGTTGATGATTACGAGGGATTGGGGTTTTTGTTGAGCGGAAACCACGATGGGGAAAAAACAAACAAGATTGATGAGAAATTTCCGAATCATGAGGGCTCCTGAGTGGAGAGGATACAATGTGGGGGAAGAAAAAGCGCCGCCTGGCCCTTCGACTGGGCTCAGGGTAAAAAGGCAGCGCTACAAGAGTGGACTAGAACGTTGGCGGCGTGTTGATCCAGAGCAGCCAGGATTCCTTGGAGCCGGGATTGCGCCAACGATGCGGCGTTGAGCTTTCGAAATAGAGGCTGTCGCCGGGCTTGAGTCTATAGTGCTCTTCCTCACCGAGCCAGATTTCAAATTCACCACGAATCACATGAAGGAACTCTTCGCCTTCGTGCGTGTAGGGTTCGCCGCTGCCGCTGCCCGGTTTGATGCGGAAGAGGTGCGGCTCCATGGCTTTGTTGCCCCACGCGAGGAGCTCCATGCGGACACCTTTTGTTGTTTCGAGCACGCGACGCTCGGGGGACTGCACGAGGCGAGAGTTTTTTCCGGAAGCGTCAAAGAACGAAAAAAGATTTGTGCGGTAGTAACGCGCGATGCGACGAAGCGTTGCGATGGAAGCGCGCATCTGGCCGCGCTCGAGTGCGCTGAGGAAGCCGACGGAGACGCCGGTGGCACGCGCGACCTGGACGAGAGAAAGATTGCGCTTCTGACGTAGGCGTCGAAAACTCTGGCCGGGAGAGAGAACGCTTTCCGCGGGAACAGAGACGACGCCCTGCCGCTTTAGAACGTGAACGATGGCGGCGGGATTAAGGCCCCGCGCGCGCCGAAGAAAGATAGCGCGCTGAAGAAGGCGTACGTCCGACGCACTGTAAAGACGGTAACGGCTGCGCGTGCGCTGAGGAACAACGAGCCCGAGCGACTCCCAGGCGCGAAGCGCGGAGGAAGAGATGCCGACGCGGCGCGCAACTTCGCTAATACGGAGGAGCGGCTCCATATCTTGTGGCACTGATGCTTTCGATAAATTCTTTCTTCTTGACACTCTGACCGTCATTCAATAAGTTTGCAGGATTATAGTAAGGTTTGTGGGGCACAAGCAACCTCGAAGGGAAGCAAAAATACAGAACTTCGAGGACAGGGGTGATTTTATGGAGTCCTTCGAAAAGAGATCGCGGACGATTGTGTATTGGTTTGCAAGTTTTGTGACCGTGTTTAGTTTGTGCGCGTCGTCGGCAAGCGGGCAGAGCACGGGCGGCAGGATTCGCGGGACGGTGGTTGATCCGAGCGGAGGCGCGGTCGCAGGAGCGAAAGTGCTTCTGATCAACGAAGCCAACGGGACACAGCGGGACACGCCAGCGAGTGCGACCGGCGAGTACATTTTTCTCGAAGTACCGGTGGGAACTTACCAAATCCAGGTGAATCAGACCGGTTTCAAGAAATATTTGCGGAAAGGAATTGTCGTCAACCTGAACGAAGTTGTGAACCTGGATATCCCGCTCGTGGTTGGCGGATCGACGGAAGTAGTGGAGGTCACTGGAGCACCGCCGCTAGTGGATACAACGTCGACGCAATTGGGAGCGGTGGTAGGAGCGCGCGCGGTCAGCGAGTTGCCACTAGCACAGCGGGATACCTATCAATTGCTGCAGTTGCAGCCGGGTGTGCAATCACAGCTCGGAGTAGACAATGTTTATGGAAGCGACCGGGCTGGTGTTGTCAGCGTGAACGGCGGGCGCGGGCGCGACAACAACTTCACAGTGAACGGCGGCGACGGAAACGATCAGTTTGCTAACCTGCCGGCCATTCAGCCGTCGCCGGACAGCATCGAGGAGTTCCGCGTGCTTACGAATACTTTTGATGCGGAGTACGGGCGAAACTCCGGCGCGGTGATAAACGTGGTGACGAAGTCCGGCACCAATGAGATCCACGGCAACGCGTATGAGTTTTTCCGAAACCAGGCCCTGAATGCCAAGGGTTTTTTCGACACGACCAAGGTCGATTATCTGCAGAACCAGTTTGGCGCAACACTGGGTGGCCCGATCAAGAAAGACAAGACGTTTTTCTTTGTTACCTACGAAGGCGACCGGCTGCGCAAGGGTACATCGTCAGACACTACTGCAGTGCCGACGGACTTCGAACGCACGGGCGATTTTTCAGCTGGTTCGACTTTTGGCGGAACAATCTCCGATCAATTTTTTGCTGATTCGCTAAATGCGCGCCCCGGCTGCGCTAGCGCCGTGGCGGCGGCCGGTGGGGCCGCCATTACCCCCGGAGCGCTCTATTCGGATGTGTTTCCAGGAAACAAAATTCCAACGGCTTGCTTCGATCAGACTGCCCTCGATTTGATGAATCAGTTCGTGCCACACGCCAACATCTCCTTAGATGGGACGGGGAACCTCAACGGTTTCCAGGCCGTGCCACTGGGTCACGAGCGGAGCAATCAATTTACGGTGAAGATCGACCACGAGCTTGCGAAGAACCAGCATCTCAGCGGCTACTACTATTTCACGCAGCATTACCTAGCCAAACCTTTCGCGCGCTTCCAGTCGGGCGGAGCAACGTTGCCGGGCTTTGGCGATTTAACTGATGAGCGAACTCAGCAGGTAAACATTGCGCACACCTGGACGATCGGCACGACTTCCGTGAACGAAGCACGCTTCACATTCTTCCGCGAAGGACAGGGCACGTTCCTGCATCCTCAGCACACCGCGTTGGTGCAGGATTCGTGTAAAACGGTTGCCGCGGCCAATTGTTTTGCGGACCCGAACAATCCCGACCTTGGCATTCATCCGAACCTCGGCGCCGACCGCGAAGGCGTCCCGTATGTAAATATTTCCGGCGGATTTTCGATTGGCAACAACTTTGAAGGCGAGTTGCCTCAGCACGGAAACACTTACCAGGTTTCGGACAGCTTTGGAAAAGTGATCGGAAATCACAGCATCAAATTCGGTGGCGACTTCCGCGAACAACAATTTGACCAACGTCTCTATTTCAACGTCAACGGCTCGTACTACATCTATGGCGGAAGTAGCCCGAACGACCCGCTCAGCGACAATCTATTTCCAAATTATCTGTTGGGGCTGAATGACAACTACATTCAAGGTTCGGCGCAGGATGAATTGATACGTTCGAAGTCTTTTTATCTCTTCGCTCAGGATAGCTGGAAGCTGAAATCCAATTTGACCCTAAATTATGGCCTCCGGTGGGAGTTGAATACGCCACTAGCTGATGTCGGGAAAAAGGTACAGACCTATCGTCCCGGACAGAACACCACGATCTATCCCTGCCAAATCGGGCCGAACGATCCACTGTTTGCGACTTTCGGGAATGACTGTGGCGCAGCTGGTGTGATTCCCACAGGACTGGTTGTAGCGGGCGATAAAGGAGTGCCGGTTGGACTGACGTCCACCTACTATAAATCGTTTGCTCCGCGCATCGGGCTGGCGTGGAGTCCAAGCGCAAAGGATGGAGCTTTGGGGAAGCTGTTTGGCGGGCCTGGGAAGACAAGCATTCGAGCGGGCTTCGGAATTTTCTACAATCCGATCGAACAGCTCGTGATGGAACAGTTCAGCGCCGAGCCTCCGTTCGGCGGAAGTTCCAGCATTTTCAACACCATGTTGAATCTGCCGTTCCAATATCAGAACGGATCGACCGCCCCGAATCCTTTTAATGGGATCTTGAACCCGCCAAGGAATCAGCCAGTGGATTGGGCGATGTTTCGGCCGATCCTTCTCTATGGGCAGGCGGCGCCGCATATCCGCTCCCAATACGCGGAGCAGTACAACCTGTCGATCCAGCGAGAATTCGCGAAGGATATGGTATTCCAGATTGCGTATGTAGGCCGGCAGGGACATCGATTATTGGCGACGCAAGAAATAAATCCCGGAAATCCGCAAACTTGCCTGGATCTCAACGCGAATCTTGGCGTCGGAACGTGCACCCAGTTTGGTGCCGACAACCCTTACTTCATTGATCCTGGAACGGTTCTGACAGCGGATCTGCATCTGCCTTACGGAGCGACTAAGGTACTTCCTGCAGGAACGACGATTGGGCCCAACGGTCTTACTCTGGTCGGACTTCGTCCGTTTTCTTCTCCCAACTGCGAACCGTCAACGGGAGCGGGCTGCCCGGCCGACGGTCTTCCGATGTTTTCCAACATTTTTCAGCAGGGGACGATTTCAAGTTCCTCATATCACGCTTTGCAGGCCAGTATCGAAAAGCGGTTTTCGCACGGCCTACAGTTCACCGGCGCGTATACGTTTGGCAAGTCGCTGGATTATGCCTCGACGTTTGAAAGCCTGGTGAACCCATTCAATCCGAAAATTGGGCGTTCACCTTCGCTGTTTGATGCCCGTCACCGGTTTGTATTCAGCTATTACTGGGACCTGCCGATTCCGAAGTATGAGGGCTTCGCCGGAAAGGCGCTGAACGGCTGGTCCATGTCCGGTACGACGATTGCACAAACCGGTTTCCCAATTCGCATCACGCAGCAAGATGACAACGAGCTCTATACCAGTTTCGACTTCGAAACTTCAGGCCAGCCAAATCTGATTGCGCCGTTCAAAAAGCTTAATCCGCGGAACCCTGGCAATCAGGGTTTCGATCCGAGCTCATTTAGCACCGGGTGTATCGATCCTGCGGATCCTAACAACCTGGTCGACAATCCGCTTTGCTCGAATGAGGCGGGCGGCGTAGTGCTCGGCACAATCGGCAACGCACCGCGGACAATCTGCTGCGGGCCGGGCGAATTTCAGACCGATATCGGAGTTTTCAAGAATACAAACTTCGGCGAGCACTACCGGTTGCAGTTCCGTGCCGAAATTTACAATCTGTTCAATTACGCGCAGTTTTACCAGCCGGATGGGAACGTCACCGATGGCTCCGACTTCGGTCGTGTAAAACGCGCGCGCGAGCCGCGGCTGGTGCAATTTGCCTTGAAGTTTTACTTCTAGGCAAGAAACACAAAGACTCTCCGCAGGCGCGGCTCACGAGGGCCGCGCTTCTGCGTGTCTGAGGAAAGATTTTCGGAAAGATACTGACGGCAGGGAAGAGACCTGCACTAAGGTCTGTTGCAAAACAACAGGCTTGATTCAGGGAGAAGTTATGTACGACGCACTGCAAAAGGAAATTGCAACTTACGAAAAGAGAACGCCGAAATCCGCCGCCGCGCACAAACGCGCGCTGGAGAGGATTCCGCTTGGTGTGGCGAGCAACTACCGGCACTACGAGCCTTATCCAATTTTTGTGAAGGACGGAAAGGGCAGCCGGATTCATGACCTTGATGGAAATGAATATGTGGACCACAACTTGTGTTTCGGCGCGTTGATGGCGGGGCATTGTCATCCTGCCGTGGTGAAGGCTGTTAAGGAGCAGTTGGATTTGGGCACGACGTTCGGCATGCCGCACGATCAGGAATGGGAGCTTGCGGAAGAGATTTGCAAGCGCTATCCGGTGGAGATGGTGCGGTTTGGTTCGAGTGGAACGGAAGTGACGATGCATGCATGCCGCATCGCGCGCGCGGCAACCGGACGCGACAAGATCGTGAAATTTGAGGGTGCATACCACGGACTGCATGATACGGCGCTGGTGAGCGTGAAGCCGAAAGAAACGGAATATGGCGATGAGAATGCGCCGAACTCCGTGCCCGGTGGCGGAGGCGTTCCGAAGGCGGCGGTGGACAATGTTGTGATCGCGAGCTTCAATAATTTGGGAAGTGTGGAGAATCGCTTCAAGCAATATCCCGGGCAGATTGCGGCGATTATTCTTGAACCGATTTTGATGAATGTGGGCTTGTGCATTCCGCAGCCCGGATTTTTGGAAGGGCTGCGCAAGATTTGCGATGCGAACGGCGCGCTGCTGATTTTCGACGAAGTCAAAACCGGCGCGAAGCTGGCATGGGGTGGCGCGAGCGATTATTTCGGTGTGAAGCCCGACATGATTTGTCTAGCGAAGTCCATTGGCGGTGGTTTGCCACTCGGCGCATTCGGCGCGAGCCGCAAAGTGATGAACCTGATCTCCGACCACAAGGTGTTTCACGGCGGGACGTACAACACGAATCGCGTGGCGATGGCGGCGGGGCTGGCGACATTCCGTGAAGTGCTGACGCGTGATGCGTACGCGCACGTTGGAAAGCTCAGCAAGAAACTGACGGAAGGCTATCGCACGATCGTGGCGAAGAGCGGATTGACGGCGTACGTGGCGAGCGCGGGAGTGAACGGCGCGTTGATGCTCTATCCGAAGGAAATTCGCAACTACCGCGACTGGATGAAAATTGACGTGGATTTGTGGCGGCACTACTGGTTCGCAATGGTGAATCGCGGCGTGCTGGCCCAGCCGTACTGGTGGGACGAACAATGGACGATTTCCGTGCAACATACGGAGGTGGACATTGATAAACACCTCGCGGTGTTTGAAGAAGTCGCGCCGTCAATGGCGAAGGCGCAAGCGGAACGCGGCATGGTGACCGCGGCTGCCGGACACTAAGAACGCGGAAGAGCTAAAGGGGAATTGATTTGGCGGACGGGGTCACGGAATCGCAGCCGCATTTGAAACGCGTGCTGGGTCAGCGGGATCTCGTCCTGCTATTTGTAGTGGCTGTTTTCAATTTGAATGTGCTGCCGTCCATTGCGGCGAACGGTGGCGTGACGATTTGGCTTTGGATTATTTCGCTGGTGTTGTTTTTCTGGCCGCAGGGAATTGCCGTGATCGAATTGTCGCAGCGCTATCCTGGTGAAGGCGGCGTTTATTTATGGGCCAAGGAAGTGTTTGGCGATTTTCACGGATTTTTGTCCGGCTGGTGCTATTGGACGAACAACATGATGTACGTGCCGACGGTGCTGCTCTATTTCGTCGGCGTGTCCGTGTTCGCGCTGGGAGAGAGTCATCACGGACTTGCGGATAACAAAGTGTTCGCGTTGAGCGCGTGTGTCTTTTTGCTCGTGGTGCTCGTGGTGTTGAACGTGGTTGGGCTGGGCATCGGGAAATGGGTTAACAATGTTGGCGCGATTGGAACGTTTGTTGCCGCAGCGCTCTTGATGGGATTGGGCGTGATTGTGTGGACGAAATTTGGAAGCGATGTGACCTGGACGGATTTTCAAATCCCGGCGAATCCGCGATTTGTGCTGAATTCCTTTGGCGTGATTTGTTTTGGGCTCGTTGGGCTGGAATTGGCTTCGGTGATGGGTGACGAAATTCAGGAACCGGCTAAGACGCTGCCAGGCGCGGTGGCATGGGGCGGCGTTCTGTCCGGGTTGTTGTACATCGGTGCGACGCTTACTTTGCTGATCGCCGTAAGCAAATCACAGATCAGCGTGCTGCAGGGAATCGTGCAGGCGGTTTCGCACATGGCATCGAGGGTGGGAGTGGCGTGGATTGTTGCGCCGTTTGCGTTTTTACTCAGTTTATCGATTGCTGGAATCGGGTCGGCGTGGCTGGGAGGCTCGGCGCGCATTCCGTTTGTTGCGGGGCTGGATTCGTACATGCCGGCGTGGCTCGGGCGCGTGCATCCGCGATACCGGACGCCGTATGCCGCGCTGATTGTGCATGCCGGGGTCTCACTTGCGTTGGTGCTAATGAATTTCTGGAGTACGGGCGTGCAGGAATCGTTCCAGCGGCTGCTCTCGCTCGCGGTGGTGCTGCAGCTGATTCCGTTTTTGTACATCTTTTATGCGCTGATTCGAATTGCGGCCGCCCCGGGCTTTGAGAAGAAGCGATATAACAAGGGAACGCTGCTGATCTCGGGGATGAGTGGATTGCTGACGACGAGTTTGGGCATTGCGCTGGCGTTTTTTCCGGCGCAGCAGATTACTTCACTTCTGTCGTATGAAGTGTGGATGGTTGGAGGAACGATTCTTTTTATTGGCGCAGCGGCGTTTTTCTTCTTTGTGTATGGACGGCGGAAGCAGGCGGCGAGAGCGGCTGCGTAAACTGGCTGCGTTTTCGCGAAGAGTTGGGAGGAAATTATGTCGAGCAGTGCGACCACGGGAGTGCGGACGTGTCAGAACTACATCAACGGAAAGTGGGAGAGCGCGGCGAGCGGGAAGACGTTCCCGGTGTACGACCCTTCGACGGAAGAAGTGATCGCTCAGGTGGCAGCGTCGGAAACGGCGGATGTGGATCGCGCCGTGAAGGCGGCGCGCACGGCGTTTGATTCCGGGCCTTGGCCGCAAACGACGGCGCAAGATCGCGGGCGAATTCTTTTTAGGCTGGCGGAAAAAGTCCGGCAAAACACGGCGGCGCTGGCCGAGCTGGAGTGCCGCAACACTGGAAAGCCGATCGTCGAAGCGGAATACGACATCGCGGACGTGGCGACTTGCTTTGAATATTACGGCGGCCTGGCGAACAAAGTGACAGGACACGTGAATCCCGTGCCGGCGAATGCGCTGAGTTTTACGTTGCGCGAGCCAGTCGGCGTGGCGGGACAGATTATTCCGTGGAACTATCCTTTGCTGATGGCTGCATGGAAACTGGCGCCGGCGATTGCCGCGGGCTGCACGTGTGTTTTGAAGCCGGCAGAACAAACACCGCTGACCGCGCTGGAATTTGCGAATTGGTTTGAAGAGGCGGGATTGCCCACGGGCGTGGTGAACATCTTGAACGGACTTGGCGAAACGGCGGGTGCGGCGCTGGTGGCACATCCGGGCGTGGACAAGATTGCGTTCACGGGAAGCGCGGCAGTCGGGAAAATTATCGTGAAGAGCGCTGCGGACACTTTGAAGCGCGTGACGCTGGAACTTGGTGGCAAGTCGCCAAACGTTTTCTTTGCGGACGCGGATTGGGAAGCGGCCGTGGATGGCGCGCTGTTTGGCGTGTTCATCAATCAGGGGGAAGTTTGCTCGGCGGGAAGTCGCATTTTGGTGGAGAAGAAGATTTATACGAAATTTGTGGAAGCGATGACGGAGAAGGCGAAGCGAATCAAGCTTGGTCCGCCGATGGAGCGCGAAACGAAGATGGGGCCGCTGGTCAGCAAAGAACAGTACGACCGCGTCAGCTCCTATCTGGAAGTGGGGAAGAAGGAAGCGAAGACGGCGATCGGCGGCGGGCGGCCGCGACAGATCGGCAAAGGCTATTACCTTGAACCGACGATTTTCTACGACGTGGATAATAATGCGCGGATTGCGCGGGAAGAAATTTTTGGACCGGTCGCTTCGGTGATTCCGTTTGAAGGCGAACCTGATGCGATTCGGATTGCAAACGATACGCCATACGGACTCGCCGGTGCCGTCTGGACACGCGACATCTACAAGGCGTTTCGCGTGGTGAAATCGTTGCGTGCGGGAATCGTGTGGGTGAACCACATGCAGCCGACGTACGTGGAAGCGCCGTGGGGCGGCTACAAGCAGTCCGGCTTCGGACGCGAGCTTGGACCGTGGGGACTCGAGGAATATTTGGAAACAAAGCAGGTGTTCGTCAATTTGGATGAAGCGCCGATTGGCTGGTACTGAGATTTTTCGTGGAAGGACGACGTACATGGGAACAATTCAGATTCGAACCGCAATTCCTGGGCCCAAATCGAAAGCGCTGATGGAACGGCGGAACGCGGCAGTGGCGCGTGGACCCTTTCATGCGACGCCTGTGTTTGCGGCGCGTGCGGAAGGCGCATCCATCGAAGACGTGGATGGAAATCGATTCATTGATTTCGCGGGCGGTATTGGGTGTTTGAACGTCGGGCACAAATCTCCGCGTGTGATGAATGCATTACGCGCACAACTCGATCAATTTCTGCATGTCTGTTTCAGCGTGACGCCGTACGAGAGCTACATTGCGGTCGCGGAAAAGCTGAACGCACTAACGCCCGGGAAGTTCCCGAAGAAAACGGTAATCGTCAATTCCGGGGCAGAGGCCGTCGAAAACGCAATCAAGATCGCTCGCGCGTACACAAAGCGGCCGGCGGTGATTTGCTTTGAAGATGCGTTTCATGGGCGAACGTTCATGGCCATGTCGCTGACCAGCAAGCCGCATCCGTACAAAGCGGGTTTTGAGCCGATGGCTAGCGATGTGTATCGCATTCCGTACGCATATCAGTATCGGAGCCCCGCAGGAACTACTGCGGAGGAATTTGCACACCACTTGGAGGACGCGTTCAAGCGTCACGTCGCAGCGGAAAATGTTGCGGCGGTGATTGCGGAGCCAGTGCTCGGTGAAGGCGGATTTGTCGTGCCGCCGCGCGACTACTTTGCGGCTTTGCACAAAATCTGCAGGAAACATGGGATTCTCTTTATCGCCGACGAAGTGCAATCTGGCATTGCGCGCACTGGCAAGTGGTTCGCGTCCGAGCATTTCGGCGTAGAGCCAGACCTGCTCGTGAGCGCGAAGTCGTTGGGCGGAGGCATGCCGATCGCGGCAGTGACTGGCCGAGCCGAAGTGATGGATGCACCCGGCGTGGGAGGACTTGGCGGAACGTTTGGCGGGCATCCGCTTTCGTGCGCGGCGGCGCTGGCTGCGATCGAGACGATCGAAAAGGATGGATTGCTTGCGCGTTCAACGGAAATTGGGAAGCGCTTTGAGGCTCGAGCCCGCGATTGGCACAAAAAGTGGGAATTGATTGGTGAAGTACGCGGGCTGGGTGGTATGTGCGCGATTGAGCTGGTGCGCGACGCGCGGACGAAAGAACCGGCGGATACGGAAACGAAAGAATTGGGGAAATATTGTTACGAGCACGGATTGATCACCATCACGGCGGGAACGTACGGAAACGTGATGCGTATTCTTGTGCCTCTTGTGGTGACCGACGAGCAATTCGAAGAGGGAATGGACGTGCTTGAATCCGGACTCGCGACGGTGGCGGAGAAGAAGCAACTGGCGCAAGCAACAATCTAAAGGTTGGTTCATGCAAGATACAGCGACAAAAACGCGCAGTATTGCGGATCAGTTGAAAGATGCACGGCTGTTTCGAGAAGCGTGCTATGTGGATGGTCAATGGGTTCATGCGAAATCCGGCGGCACGATTCAGGTTGATAATCCTGCCTCGGGCGAAATTATCGGCGGCGTTCCGAAACTAGGCGCCCCAGAAACGCGCGAGGCGATTGAGGCAGCAAACAAAGCGTTTCCACTATGGAGCAAGAAAACCGGCAAAGAACGCGCGGCGGTTTTGCGCAAGTGGTTCGACCTGATGATGGAAAATCAGGAGGATCTGGCACGGCTGATGACGTTGGAACAAGGCAAGCCGCTTACGGAATCGCGGGGAGAAGTGGCCTACGCGGCTTCGTTTCTGGAGTGGTTCGGCGAAGAGGCTAAACGAGTTTACGGCGACACGATTCCCGGACATCAGGCGGACAAGCGAATCGTGGTGATCAAGCAGCCGATCGGTGTCGTGGCGTGCATCACCCCATGGAATTTTCCGCTGGCGATGATCACACGCAAGGCCGGGCCGGCGATCGCGGCCGGTTGCACGGTCGTGCTGAAGCCGGCGGCGCAGACTCCGTTTTCCGCGCTGGCGCTTGCAGAACTCGGTGAGCGCGCGGGCGTACCGAAAGGCGTCTTCAACGTTTTGACTGGCCCGGCGAAAGAAATTGGCGGCGAGCTGACATCGAATCCGATTGTGAAGAAGCTTTCGTTCACGGGTTCAACCGAAATTGGAAAGGTTCTGATGGCGCAGTGCGCAGGAACGATCAAGAAACTTTCGCTCGAGCTTGGTGGCAATGCGCCGTTTGTCGTGTTTGAGGACGCCGACCTGGATGCGGCTGTAGAAGGAGCAGTGGCGTCGAAGTACCGAAACACGGGCCAAACTTGCGTTTGCACGAATCGGATGTTGGTACAGGATTCTGTTTACGGTGTGTTTGCGGAAAAACTGACGGCGGCTGTGAAGAAATTGAAGCCGGCACCTGGACTTGAGCCCGGAGCGACACAAGGCCCTCTGATTGATAACTCTGCTGTGGAAAAAGTGGAAAGCCATATTCGTGACGCACAAGAAAAGGGCGCGAAGGTACTGCTGGGCGGGCACAGGCACGCGCTTGGCGGGAGATTTTTCGAGCCGACGATTCTGACCGACGTGACGCCTGCGATGGCCGTTGCACGCGAAGAAACTTTCGGTCCGGTCGCGCCGTTATTCCGATTCAAGAATGAAGCGGAGGCGATTGCGCTTTCAAACGACACCGAATTTGGTCTTGCCGCGTATTTCTATGGCAGGGACATCGCGCGCGTGTGGCGCGTCGCCGAAGCCCTGGAATATGGCATCGTCGGCATCAATACCGGAATCATTTCTACGGAAGTTGCGCCGTTTGGCGGCGTGAAAGAATCTGGCCTTGGGCGCGAAGGCTCCAAGTACGGCATCGACGAATACGTCGAAATTAAGTATCTCTGCTTCGGCGGCATCACGGCCTGATGCGACGCGCCTAGCGCGGATTGATGTTTTCCTTCTTTTCGAGCCGTGCAATTAAACCTTGAATTTGTGGCTTGGTCGCATCCGGCGCGCCAGCTTGTGCGAGCTTCATTTCCTTTAGGGCCGTATCGAAGTCGCCCTTGGCTGACGCAATGCGCGCGAGTTCGCCATGCGTGTACCACTCGTTCGGACGCTTCTGAATGTTCATCTGGAAAACGGCAAACCCTTCGTCCTGCTTGTTCTGAATCTGCAGGCCGCGGCCATAAATATGCAATTGGAGTCCGTTCGCGACTTCGAAAGCTTTTTTCTTGGACGCGTCGGCTTCCTGCTTTTTCCCCATCGCGGCCAAGATTTCTGATTTGTTTAAATTATTTTCAAAACGGTCCTCGTTCTGAATGGACGTATCTTCCCATTTGAGCGCTTGCTCGAGCTCATAGTTGTTGTCGAGGCACCAGTTTGCGGCTTCGTCGTAGCCCGCCCAGGAAAAGCCGCCGGTGTTGCGTAACTGATTTTTGATGCTGCGCAGCGTGATGGCTTTGACGTCCGTCGAAACGCGGAAGGGGACGGCCAGCTTTTCCCACCGAAGTGTTGCGAGCGCCGAGTCTGGTTTGACGTCGTCAAACGTGTACGCGAGCGATTCGCGAGATTCGGCTTCATGAGGTTTCACCATTACGCGAAGAGCATCTTCCTTTTCGTCATAACTGAAACTGCCCCAGGAAGTGGAATTTTTCGAAAAGATGATGGTCCACTGATCCGCTGTGGGAAGTGTGTGCAGGCCATAGGTTCCAGCGGCGAGCGGCTTGCCTTCGATCGATACGTCCTCTGAAAACGAGATGGTAGTATTCTGATTGGCTCCCGAGCGCCAGACTTTGTCATAGGGAACTGCCGCGCCCCAAAGTTTTCGACCGCCAACCAGCGGCGCGTGATAATTGATGGTGACGTCCGTCAAGCCGATGCGCTGCGTTACTACGGCATGCTGGCTGAGGGTGGGAATGGCGAGTTCCGTGGCCTGACCACCGTTCTTAAACTGGGCTTGCGCGTTTCCTGCCAGAAATAGCGACACGGCCAAAAAGCTCAGATAAAGACGAAATAAATTGCGCATGAGATCTCCTCCGGCTGCAGTCAAAAGCAGCTCCTTCGCGGGAATTGCGTAGTTGTGGTGACACTTGCCCCAGCGGATAGACGTGCCGCCAAAGATTCCGTGAGCATGCCGGAATGGGCTTATAGTGAAATAGAACTATGAAGCATCAAAACTGGCATAGCGAGAGAGATAGCTCAAGGCGGTCCATGGCGGACGAGTCTGAGTCGAAGTCTGACAAGAAAGCGGAAAAGAAGAAGCTGGCTTGGAAGTCCCTGCCGGACGCCTGGGAGCTGCTGAAGCCGCGGCGTGGGATTCTTGCGCTCGGATTTCTGCTGATGGTGGTCAACCGGCTGGCCGGTCTCGCGCTGCCTGCCTCGCCGAAGTTTTTCTTCGACGACGTCATCGGCAAACACAAAACAGAGCTCCTCCTGCCCATCGTGCTGGTGGTCATTGCCGCGACCATCGTTCAGGGAATTACTTCCTTTACGTTAACGCAGCTTTTTTCGAAATCCGCGCAGCGCATGATTACGGAGTTGCGCAAGCAGGTGCAGGCACATATTGGCCGGCTGCCGGTGACTTTTTACGATTCGCACAAAACGGGCGTTCTGGTTTCGCGAATCATGTCCGATGTGGAAGGCGTCCGCAATTTGGTCGGTACAGGACTTATTGAACTGGCCGGCGGAATTTTGACGGCCATTTTCGCGCTCATCATTTTGTTGAAGATCAGCCCGTTGATGACACTCGTGGCGTTTGGAGTTCTGGTCTCGTTTGCGTTTGGCATCAACAAGGCGTTTGCAACGATTCGGCCGATTTTTCGCGCCAGACCAAAAATCAATGCGGAAGTGACGGGGCGTTTAACGGAATCGCTGGGTGGCGTGCGCGTGGTGAAGGGCTATCACGCGGAAGAACGGGAAGAAAAGGTTTTTGCGTCCGGCGTGCAACGGTTGCTGGATAACGTCCTGAAGACGCTGACCGCGACTTCGCTGATGAGTCTATCCGCCACGACGCTGATGGGCATCGTCAGCGCGGTCATCATGTATCTGGGCGCGCGGCAGATTCTTGCCGGCACCATGACTCCTGGAACGCTTGTGATGTACTTGGCTTTTTTGGCGATGCTGATCGCGCCGGTTTTTCAAATTGTGGCGATTGGCACGCAACTCACCGAAGCACTCACGGGACTTGAGCGTACGAAAGAAATTCTCAGCGAAAAAATAGAAGACGAAGCGCCCGGACGCGTGTCGGATATGGGGCGCGTGGAAGGCACCATCGAATTTGAACATGTTGATTTTGCGTACGACGCGAACAAACCTGTGCTCTTCGACGTGAACTTCAAGGCGAAGCCGGACACCGTGACGGCGCTTGTCGGACCTTCCGGCGCGGGCAAATCCACAATCATCGGGCTGATTGCCGCGTTTTATACGCCAACGCAAGGGCGCGTCATCATTGATGGAACGGATCTGGCCACAGTGCGGCTAAGAACTTACCGCACGCAACTCGGAGTAGTGCTACAGGACACGTTTTTGTTCGATGGAACGATTCGCGAAAATGTGGCGTTTGCCAGGCCGGGTGCGAGCGAAGCCGAAATTCTCGAAGCGTGCCGGATAGCACGAGTGGACGAGTTTGCGGAAGGGTTTGAGAAAAAATATGACACGGTGGTTGGCGAGCGTGGAGTAAAACTCTCCGGCGGGCAAAAGCAGCGCGTCTCCATTGCGCGCGCTATTTTGGCGGACCCGCGCATTCTTATTCTCGACGAAGCGACTTCGAGCCTTGATTCCGAATCCGAAGCACTGATTCAGGAAGGGCTGCGCTATTTGATGCGCGGGCGTACGACGTTCGTTATTGCTCACCGCCTCTCGACGATTCGCCGCGCGGACCAGATTTTAGTGGTGGAAGCCGGACGAATTATTGAGCGCGGCACGCATGAATCGCTCTACAAACTAAGCGGGCGGTACTACGATCTTTATACGAGGCAGCACGGGATCGAAACGAATCTTTTTCTTGCGCCGGGCGAAGGCGATACGGCTGAGGCGGTTTCCACAGAAGGAAAAAACGGAGACTCCGCGGCCCAACAATCCGGCGCGCTTGACGACGCCATGCGTCTCATGCGTGGTCAAAATTCTTAGGCAATAAATCGCTGATTTCCGAACGGTTCGTATCGAGCGATTCATTTCGAACGTCTTGCTTGCGCGCGTCGAACGTCCAAGTTTTAAGGCGCGTGTGCCAATAACGAAAAAGTACGAGAAGCGGCAAGTCGGGCGCCACACAGACGCTTGCATTCTTCAGAACTGCGCCGCAGAACACACGTCCTGACCGCCTCCATTTTCTTTTCAATGTCATTTTGCGTTTCACCGTGAAACCACCTTGTGCATCACGGCGTGGATGCGGGCATCTGTGCTGGGCTCCAGCGTGCCTTCTCGGTAGAGCAGACCGTACCGCGACATGGCTGCTTCCAAACCAATCCGATTGAACGGCTGATGGCGGCGCCCGATCGTGCCAAACAAGCGATCAAACCAAAAAAATCCAATGCCGAAATTTGCGTCCATGCGGCCTTCGTCGTTTAGGACGCGATGGTGAATATCGTGCAGCCGCCGCGCGTTGCAAAACCAGGCTTTGACGATGGGCGTTCGAGCCATCCAGAAATTCTTCAAATGCATTCGGTCGTGAAGATAGCTGAACATGAAAACAGGCCAGGCAACGAGCGTGATTAGGGAAAGAATCTGGTATGCGGGCTGAACTCCCGCCACAAACAAAATTCCCCAGCACCCCAGAAGAATCAGCGCACAAGGCGCCAGCCATTCCAGGCCTACATTGCCCACGGAAAAACGGCCGCTGGTTGCGTCGTGATATTCATCGTGACGCATCGCTTGGTCGGGTCCGTAAATCAAGAAATGGTGAATCAGGTGACTCTGACTCAGCGAAGGAATCTTGTCGCCGTGCAGCAGCCGATGAAGCCAGTAGCCTGCGAATTCGGCCACCACGCAGGATGCGCCGAGCGTAAAGAACACGCCGGTCACGCTGATTTGCTGGGTAGGTACGAACATAATCTACTCTCCCCTCAAACAGGGAAGCGCACCAGACGGCTCCCCGCTGAAACTCAAATGCTTTCCTGAAGTTACGAGAGTTGTGGAAGGACACTCAAGCGACAAGGGACGTCAGCGCACAGTTGGCGCACAATGTCGTGCGCGTATGCTGCTAACAGACGCTCATCTGACTTTCGGCGGGTACTAGTAAGCGTTTAGGTTACTAAAAGGAGGCAAATCAGGGCATGTGAATTTGTTTCATGAGGTTCTGGAAGCGAGGATCGGAGCGGAGTGGGTCCGCGATGGGGTCCACTGCCAGATAAATCAGGCGGTCGTTGTGCTCTTTTACGGCTTTGTCGAGCCACTCGAAGGCGGAATCCTTGTCCCCAAGGCCGGTGTAAATTCCCGCAAAATAGATCGCCGGAACGTTGCGATGCTGCATGAGGATTTTCAACTGCGCCAGTACTTTTCTTGCGCCCGTCGTGTCTCCAGAGACGGCAAGAGCATGCCCGTATGCCATCAGTAGGGCGGGATTGTCCGGCGCGAACGCGGTTGCGTTGCGAAAGTGAACTAGCGCATCCGAATACATTTTCTTTTCTCGGTAGGCTGAGCCCAGCCAAAATTCGGCCAGCACAAAGTGCGGCGTCTGCTCCAGCGTTACATTTGAGGTCGCAATTGTGGCGTCAAAATCGTGCGCGTAGTAGAAGGCCTCGGCTCGCGCGACCGTATAAATAGGCGAGACTGGGTCGAGTTCCAGTGCCTTATCGGTCTCAGCTTGCGCTTCGGCGATGCGGTTGGTCACCATGTAGTATTGACCCATCCATTGGTGCGCGGTGGCATTGTTCGGCTCCAATCGGATGGCTTCTTTGAGTTCGCGCTCCGCCGTCGGAAAATCCCAGTTGTAGCTCATCGCTATGTTACCCAGAACGTAGTGAGCTTCCGCGCTGTTTGCATTCAAGGCGAGCGCGCGCCGCGCTTCCGCAATTCCCTTGGGAGCAGAAACTGTCGCGGGTATGCCGTCATTCGGCGCTTCACCTAAGATTGCGTACGCGCTTGCGAGACCTGAATGGGCCATGGCGTTGTTCGGCATGAGAGCCACTGCATGTTCGTACTCTTGTATGCTGTGCGCCAAATCACGCGCGGCCCAGGATTTTCTGCCCTGCAAATAGGCGCGGTAACCCACCGGATCAATCTGGCCCGGCGAAGCATGCAGCGTCGGCGGCGGCAGCTCTTTAAGAATCTCGCGGCCGACTTTTTCCGCTGCTTCTATTTGTACTTTCAATATGTCGGCCATATCGCCGTCAAAAGAGCCTGTCCAAACATTCGCTTCGTCCTTGGCCGAAATCAAAAGCACGTTGATGTGAACCTTGGAATTGACGTGTTGCACGTAGCCTTCAAGAACATATTGAACTTGGAGGGCGCGCACGAGTTCCGCAATCGTTTTGTAGCGGAGGTGTTCCGCGGACGTAGGTGCAATCACCGCAAGATGCGGAGGATCGAGACGGCCGAGTTGCGTGATGATTTCATCCGTGAGGCCTTCGGCAAAATTATCCTGACCCTGGTCGCCCGGAGGCGTTTTGAACGGACGTACGAAGAGGCGGCTTCGCGAATCCACATGAGCGGGAGCTCGTTGATGAATGGAAATTTCTGGAATCAGGTCAGTTGAAATAGCCATCAATAAAACGGTGGCTGAGATGAGAACGGCGCCGGTGATGATCCATTTCCAAGGCAGGGATTTGTGCGTCTCAGGAGCAGACGTTTGCGATTGTGTGGGGTGTCCGTTGAGCGATTCTATTGGCAGCGCGATTGGCGGAACGCCTTCTGAGCCTGGGGCCGCGGCCGCTTGGGCTTCGAGATCATCCTTCTCGATACGGGTCTCGCGCTCCTTGTACCATCGGTCTAACTCGGATGGGTAGGCAAAGATCGCATTTTGTTTTCCCACCGGCAGCCTGTGAATCGGAAGGCCGAGGTTTCGTTCCCAGCGCTGGACGGTGCGAATTTCGCGGCGCAAATAATTCGCAATTTCGCCCCAGGACTCGAGGCGCCGTTCGTTTGACGGAGCGGTCGTCCCGGAACCGCTGCCAGAGGAGGAATCAGCCATTTGTTAGTGAGCAAAACCCGGAAGCTGGGCGGAGTATATAACGGCAGTAACCAGCCCGCCAGCTACGCGGCAGGCTGCCGAGGCCACTGGAAAGCTGTTCAATCTGCTTTTGAAATAAACGTTTCTCAAGCCCGAGGGATGGGAAAAGCGCGATAAGTCAGCCCGTTTTGTTCAAATAATGTGGCTTCTGTAGTATGTTCGAAGAGCAAGGGCCTGTAGCTCAGCGGTTAGAGCAGCGGACTCATAATCCCAAACGTGCCCTGCCGGGCCGTGCACCGACATGCAGTGGCATGCAAGTTTTGGACTACACGCACTTTGTTGCACGGCCGCGCTGCGGAGTGCATTGGCGCTCAAACTCAACTGACACCAAAACTGACACTGAATGAGATGCAGGATACTCTTTAGAGCCCTAATGATCTGGCGGAGTATCTTTCCATAACTGCAAGGACTCTGTCCGTACTGAACCCGGCGCACCACTCCGGTGTCAAAATTGTACGGTGCTACGATACCAAGTGATAAACTCTTCGCCACAGTCGATAGGTACGGCGGGGGAAAAGAGGTGAAGCTTCGGCAGACTATTTGGAAAGAGGCTTTCCTCGATAAAATAGTGAAAAGGCATGGTGTCGATGAGTCTGAGGTCGACGAAATCCTTTTCTCTTCCCCTCACATTCGGCGTGCGGGAAAGGGTAGAGTAAAAGGAGAACACGTCTATGCCGCTTACGGACAAACGGATGCCGGTAGATATTTGATAATATTCTTCATATATAAGGGACAAGGTTCAGCGCTCCCGATCTCAGCTCGTGACATGACTGACAGTGAGCGGAGGTACTACGATGACCAAATCTAACCAGCGTGATCCCTTGCCCGAGGAATTCTCCAGCTACGAGGAAGCAGGGAGATTTTGGGATGCCCACGACACCACAACCTATCCCGAAGCCTTTCAAACGATCGAGCCGGGTCGCCCTCGCGATTCGCTGTCGAAGTACTGGAAGACGCCTTCAGCGCTTAAATTGGCAGGGCGCCGTGACCCTATTGAGGTTATTACTGAGAAAGCGCAGGACGTTGTTTTTAAGGCGCTGGAGGAAGGATGGAGCGGGCCCCCTTTCGATCCAATCGCGCTCGCAGAGATACTGAAAATTAAGGTTCTGCCGCGGAGCGACGTTGGCGACGCTATCGATGACGCGCGGATTATCTCCGATCCCGGCGGAAAACTGGTGATCGAATACAATCCCAACAAGCCTCCGGCCCGTGTTCGCTTCTCCATCTGCCACGAAATTGCACATTCATTTTTCCCGGATTGTGCCGACCATGTTCGACACCGTGTAGCTCATTCACAAGTTCACGGAGCTGACCGGCAACTAGAGATGTTGTGCAACTTGGCCGCAGCGGAATTGTTGATGCCCATAGGAAGCTTTCCAGAGATAACGGACGACGACCTTACGATAGACAGAGTTCTTGAACTCAGAAGGAAGTTCGAGGCGTCAACCGAAGCAGTCCTTATCAGGACCGTGAATCTATCCAAAGTGCCCGTTGCCGCCTTCAGCGCCGTTGCAAACGAAACAGGCGGCGCTCTGAGATACGCAATTGAATATTGTATTAGTTCTAAGAAATGGGAAGCGGGGGTAAAGTCCGGTTTTGTGTTGCCGGAAGGCACTGCGCTTAAGAACTGTATAGCGATCGGCTACACCACAAAGGAGTCTGAAATTTGGAATGCAGAAATGGGAAAAGTTGTGGTGCAAGCCGTTGGTGTTCCTCCTTACCCTGGCCCAGCTCAAGCTAAGCCATCGGACTACTACCATTTGCCGGGAAGGGTAGCCACCCAAAGCGTTCCTAGAGTGGTCGGGTTCATACGCCCTAAGTCTAGTCATGTATCACTGTACCCGTCGATTGTTTACGTTAAACGAGATGCAACGGAACCTGTCGACTCGAACTCCACAATCATCGCGCACATAGTGAACGACAAGACGCCGAATTGGGGTGCAGGGTTTGGCCGATTCATCGCGAAGAAGTGGCCGGTCGTGCAAGAGAAGTTTAGGGACCTATGGACTCGACAGCAAGGACTGCCTCTCGGAACGACTAGTTTCACCGATGTTGCTCCCGGAATTGCGGCTTTTCATATGGTTGCTCAGCACGGCTACGGCCGGTCCAACAAGCCATTGCTTAGGTACGAGAAGTTGCGCGAATGTCTTCAGCAACTTGCGCATCATGCGGTATCTAGACAAGCTCGTGTGCAAATGCCGCGTATCGGTGCGGGAGAAGCCGGTGGGTCCTGGCCCGTCATAGAGGAAATGATTGAAGAGACGCTCTGTCGGCACGGCGTCCGCGTAACCGTGTGCGACTTGCCCGGCGTACAGCCCAAGGATGCGGCCCAGCTTGAGCTGGTAGAGCAAATCAAACGGACTGCTTAAAAGATGCCCAGCCCACAACTCATCGTCCTATTATCAGGTGCCGTCTCTTCTGGGAAGACAACTCTCGGAACAAAGCTAGTACAGCGTTTTCAGTTCGAACTAATCAAGACTAAAGCGGTGCTCCAGAGCTTCTTCCCAGACTCAGCGAACGAGCGCGGAGCGCTACAAGACCACGGAACCTATTTGGATCAGAAGACTCACGGCACCTGGGTGCGCGATGAGATCGTAGCTCGCGTAAATAAGACAAGCCCCAAATATGTTTTGGTGGACGCGGTGCGTATTGAGAAGCAGGTCGATGCGATCAGAAAAGCGTACGGGCCTCGCGTTTTCCACATCCATCTGGACGCCCCAACTGATGTTCTGACGACTAGATATCGGAGACGCAAGATCGAAGGGTTCAAAGAATTCCCCGCCTACAAAGAGGTTGGGCGAAATAAGACTGAAAACAGAATCTCTCGCATGGCTGAAATCGCTGATGTGGTCATTAAGACTGATCGCTGTACGGAGGAAGATGTATTCGTTAGAGCAGCGAGCCATCTTGGACTCTACGGCGCTGAACACGAACCTCTTGTGGACGTGGTGATAGGAGGCGAGTTTGGAAGCGAAGGGAAAGGTCACATCGTTTCATTTCTAGCACGTGAATATGATTTGCTCATTAGGGTTGGAGGTCCAAACGCAGGACATAAAGTCTTCCGAGTTCCCGAACCTTACACGCATCACCAACTTCCCTCAGGCACGCTATTCAGTGAGGCAAAGTTGCTGATTGGGCCCGGCGCAATCCTGAACGTCCCTGCCCTTTTGCGGGAGATTGCAGATTGCGGGGTATCTCGGGAGAGGCTGACCATAGACCCTCAAGCAATGATTATTGAAGTCGAAGACATCAAGGCTGAGAAGAAACTCGTTCAAGGGATTGGATCCACGGGACAGGGCGTTGGTTCCGCAACGGCACGAAGAATATGGGGCAGAGCGGGAAAGAAGATTCGACTCGCCAAGGATGTTCCCGAGCTCAAACCATACACCGCTTCGTCAGCAGCCGAACAGCTTGAACAGGCATATGCCACTCGCCGAAAAATCTTGCTCGAAGGCACGCAGGGAACGGGTCTGAGCCTCTTTCACGGGCCCTATCCCTATGTCACCTCGCGAGATACAACGGTTGCTGGACTACTGTCCGAAACAGGAATTGCCCCACGCCGAGTTCGCAAAATCGTAATGGTCTGCAGGAGCTATCCGATAAGGGTTCAAAACCCTTCAAGAGGAACTTCAGGTCCTCTGTCCCAAGAAATCTCATGGAAAGTGATAGCGGAGCGATCCGGTATACCGCTTGAGGAATTGCGAAGCCTCGAAAAAACATCTACAACCAATAGAAAGAGAAGAGTAGGCGAGTTTGAATGGGACCTTCTTCGGAAGGCCGCCTCGCTGAATGGACCCACCGACATCGCACTCACATTCGCCGACTACCTGGGCTCAATCAATACCCAGGCAAGGCGATTTGAGCAGCTGACATCAGAAACGATACGATTCACTGAAGAAGTCGAAAGAGTCTCTGGGGCTCCCGTTTCATTGATCTCCACTCGATTTCACTGGAGGAGCATAATTGACAGGCGCTCGTGGTAAGGAACTCGGCGTAACCACCGAACAACTTGTTGCAAAGTATCCCCTCTTGTACCACATGGCTGCGGTCGACTCATGGAGCGGCATCAAAAAGCACGGACTTCTCAGCACGTCGCGCTTGCTGGACTTGTTTGAGATTCCAGCACCTGAAAGAGAGAAAATCGAACGAGCCAAGCGCTGGAAATCAGTCCCCATCGAACACAAGACCTTCGGCCGCGCAACTATTCGAGACCAGAAGCCACTGAGCGAATCGAAATTAAAGAAGTGCCTCAAGGGATGTGATTTGCAGACTTGGTTCGAGTTGCTGAATAACCGAGTATTTTTTTGGCTCGACATAGAGAGACTTAAGACTCTGATGTCCGCGAGAGAATACAGGGGAAAAACCCACACCGTTTTGACCGTCAGCACTGAGTCTCTGCTTCGAAACCACGAATCCAGGATTACGCTATGCCATTTGAATTCGGGAAGCACGTCTCCGTTTGCTCATCCTCGAGGCCCAGACAGTTTTAAGAGGATGAAAGAATATCCCTTCGCGGAAAGATTGAACCGAGGCAACTATGGTTGTGTTGCGGAGCTTGCCGTCGAAGACGGTGTACCTGATATCGCAAAACATACTGTTCGAGCCACGCACGGTCGTTGCTCAAACGGACGCTTACGAATAACAGAAATCCTATTCGATAGCTGAGATTATGGCCAAAAAATGCGGAACTCTTTCGTTCACCGCATTACCCGGCGTGCTCGAACGCCGACAGCCGACGAGATAGCTTCTTGTATTGCAACTCCAACTCGCGGTCGTAGGACCAATCTTCTTTGTAGAAGATCTTCTTTACACCCGCTGCGATAGCCAAGTTGAGGCAAGACAAGCAGGGGCGCAAATTCACATAGAGTATGGCACCTCGTACGGATTGCCCTTCCTGTGCAGCCTTCGCCAGAACCATTTGCTCGGCGTGTATGCAAATGCAAGAATCATAACCGGTTCCCACGTTCCCACCGCGCTTGCATCTCGGGCACCCCGCTACCAAACAATTGCGAAATCGTCTCGCCACCCCGTTGGAGGCAGCCGTAAGAATTCTTCCGTTTCTCACAAGCACAGCGCCAACATTTCGACGGGCACAATTTGATTTCGAGCCGGCCCTTTCGGCCAGGGACATATAATCAGAATGTTCTTTAAGCGGCGCTCTGTTTCGCATAACGCCTGATGTTCTGGGTTTGTGTATCAACGAAGTTCGACAAGAACGTGCGATATGGAGAATGCCCCGGCGCGGCTTCTAAAGCCTTTTCGTATCCGCCGTCATCTTTTGCGCGACGGAACCATTTAAGGACAGCAAATAAGTCTTGCCAATAGGGATTCAAGCTCTTTTTCTCCTCTAGGTCAACGCTTGGGCCTGTGCGGAGACGGGCTTCCAAATCCAAAAAAGCGTGTAGCTCGCCATACTCTTCCATTTGTGGCATCTCGAAAACTGGAACATCTGGTACCGCAATAATCCTCCGAGCCAGTTCATAGTGCTTTTCGTACAGATGCAAAGACCCCACCATGTGAGTGTAAGCTCCAAGAGCTAAGCCAAGTTCCGAAGCAAGCAACTCCTGAAACATCGTGAAGAGGAATAAGTCGTAAGGCAGGCCCCAGATTACGTCATTGCTTCGCATGCTAACGACGGCGTGAAGCCTCGAATCTCGCACCAAGAACTGCATAGTGTTCGCGCATGGAACGTCCTTATCAGCAAAGAGGTCTTCGCTTGGCTCTCGAAAACTCAAGATTGCGCGTCGCGATTCCGGGTCTCTTCGAAGAAGCGCCACGATTTGCTGCCATTGGCTGGGGCCAGAGCGCAGTTGACCGAATACCGTGTGACCGTAGCAGCTTCCGCGAATCGTCGATCCATCTTCGGTAAATTCTCTCCAACGTCTGGCGTAATACTCAATGAATTCCACCGAGTTCGAAGCCGACGCGTGCCAGCAGAACTCACCAACCGCCAAAGCTAAATTCCAGCGCCTCTCTGGATTTGCTATACATCTGTTCCTCGGATTTGTTAGTGTGCACGTGACACCTAGCAGCTCAAGTGTCTCGAGTCCCCTTGGTTCTGCCGTTCGACCGCGGTTAAGCAAAGACGAGAGAGCCCACAACTGGAGTTCATCGAGAGACCTAACCGTTTTAGCATTTGTTACGGTCTCCTGCTCGACATGATAGTTCACGGTTTACTCCCTCCAGAAGATGTGTTGCGCTTTACTGCGGCCGTTTGAGCGGCCTTCCGGGCGTCCTCTTCTAGCTTCTTCAGCCTGTCCTCAAAGTCCTTGAGGCCCTCTGCCTTTAGCTTTTGCTGTGTCTCATCCACAATCTCACGCGTCAGTTCTGCCTTCAACTGCTCCTTTGACGGAACTTCTCTCCCCCCGTAGCTAACACCAAGAGTCACGGCGAAGGCGAGCAGCGTCATTACCAGGGCGAGCGCTGGCAGCCAAGTGAACAAACCCTTTTTCCATTCGGAAAGGACTTCGTCTGTGAGGGGCTTTATATTCATTGGGAGATGCAAGAATGTCTCTGATAAAGTGGCAACTGCTTCTTTTTTTCTTTCGTTAATATATTCTGCATCGGACATCTTTGGATAGTCCGGAGCTTTCTCCGATTCTGTGAACTCATGCATTGAGAGCCTTAGAAAAACCTGGCCAGCATTTAAAGAGAAATCTTTTTTCCCGAAATTAATCAAGTAGCTTGAAACTAATCCTTCGTAGTCAGGGTCGACGATTCCGATGTTTAAGGCGAGAATTCCATCGTGGCACAACCTTGTTTTGACCGTCGCATACCCAGCAACATTTTTAGGAAGCTTTACCCTTTCACTGGAGATCGCCAATACCGTTGCTTGAGACTTCAGCGTAAAGCTGGATTTCTCCTCGCCAGAAGAGGTGACTATCTTCCCGACGTGGAGGTCATAACTCGCCGCTTTGTATCCGTCGGCGACTGGATTTTGAATAAGGCCTCGCTTCTTGATTTCTTCCCCATTGAGCAATGGCATCCGCCGCCTCCCTTTTCCTGCCGATTTCTCGACCGTTAAGTATTTTGCACATAACTCGCCGCACTCTCGAAAGGACTTGAGCGTGACCTCGATCCTGCCTTAAAGCATGTTCCCAGAATCTGATCACTTTCCATCCTTGGTCGCGCAATCTCCGCACATTGCGGCGGTCCCGCGAGCGATTGAGCTTCACCTTCTCTCTCCAATAAGCCCTGTTATCTTGAGGCAGTCGGTAACACCGTGGGCAACCATGCCAAAAGCAACCGTCAACAAAGATAGCCAACCGTTGGGATTGGAATATGAAATCGGGTTTGCCAGGTAGCTTCACATGCCTACGCCAACCAGAGATTCCAGCCTTGCGAAGAATGCGGACGAACACGCGTTCAGTAGTAACGTTTCCCTTTGACCGAATACTCGACATATTGCGCGAGCGCTGTTCGGGAGAGAGCCAATCGGCCATCTTTTCTCTATTTCCGCTTCTCGGGTCTAACCTTACCGTACTTTTTTTCAAGCCAATCGAGAAGATGCAACTGATCTTCGATTGTAGCGCGACGAACCTGCTTCAACAGTTCGATGCGATCAGGCTTTGGAGGTGCAATATTCTGAAGTCCTTCGTTGCAATTCGTGCAGGCGGCGCGAAGATTTTCCGGTCCGTCTGAGCCCCCCTTAGATTTGTCGATGATATGACCCATTGTTAGTCGCACCTTCTGGCCGGGATGAAATGGGTCTGGGTCTCCAGCTGCGAGTCCGCACATCTGGCAGGTGTATCCGTTGCGTTCGAGGACAAAGGCGCGTGTTTCCTTCGAAATGTTCCGGGGCAGGACGGGAATTCTTACATCGGTTTCTAGGAGATACTGGCCGGGCTTCAGTTCCCGCCTGTCTTTGTGGGAGAGAACCGAATAGCCGAATTCATCGCGAAGCTCTCTGAGACGCCTCGCCCATTCGGACGATCCCGCTGCCTTTCTAATCTGATCGCTGCTAACAATCCTCCCCACGTTCGCTAAAAGAACGCGTAGTACACGAGCGCGTGAACCCTTTCCGACTTCGTCAGGGATATTGGACATCAGTGGGCCACCGCGAAGAGCGGCATCTGAACGCGCCGCGCCCCGGAAGCTTTCCCAAGGAAGACGCTGCGAATAGCATTGCCCACCGCTTGAGCTACCGGGGGCGGAAAAGCGTTTCCAATCTGTCGGTACGCTGCTGTTTTTCCGCCTGTAAAAATCCAAGAATCCTCAAACCCCTGAATGCGTGCTGCCATCCGCACTGTAAGGCGCGGTGTAAAGCTTACTGGATGTTCGGGGCCAGGTGCGTCATTCGCTAGTCCTAAACCGTCCACACCCAGGGCGGCCCATTGCTTTTTGGCTCGCGTCGGTCCGAGATCGGGGCCGCCGTGTTTCTTCGACCCCCCTACTAGAGTCGGCGCAATCCCGCATGCCCTGAGTCGCCATTTCTCAGCACCCTTCCAATCACGCGACGACATTAGGTCAATAAGTGCGTCGCCAACACTCGGGGCTATATGGCCGTTTGGTTCCGGCCACTCAAATGAATCAGGAAACGAACCCCGAAAGGCCACAAGAACAAATCGCGGCCGAAGTTGTGATACGCCGAACCAATGTGCGTTTAGAACGCGCCACTCTGCTTCATAGCCGAGTCGGAAAAATTTGCGCTGCAGGCTTTGCCGGTACGCAGAAAACCGATCAGACGCAAAACCCGGTACATTTTCTAAGAGGACAGCAGTTGGTTTGGCTCCCTGAACGAGACGAAGTGCTTCCGGGAAGAGGTCCCGTTCGTCTTCGTTTCCGAGTTGCTTTCCCGCGATCGAGAACGGCGGGCAGGGGACCCCACCGGCCAGAAGATCAACGCCGCGAAAATCAGCGCCGTCAACGTCATTAACTGAGGTTTCGATTATCTTCCAATTTGGACGATTCGTTCGGAGTGTATTGCACGCGTGGTTATCAATCTCTATTGCGGCAGCCAGGTCGAATCCTGCGGCCTCCAAGCCTGTAGCCTGCCCTCCTCCTCCGGCGCAAATCTCCAAAACGGTTAAGGTCATATGCCCCCAAGAACTCTCGTCGGTACGCAAGAGTCTAATCGACTTGCGAATCTGTTGCCATCCAGCAGCAATGACTTGCGACGGAGTTTTCCTCAAGTCCTTCACCATTGTAACGCTTCGCTTTTGATTCGCCAAGGCTCTTCCAATTGTGCATACGCGCGTGTAACGCCGCTGTCCTGCTACGGGATGGCATATTCCGTTTTGTGTTGACAGCGCTTCGAACGTCGTGTATTCCTCATACAGGACAATATAATCCTCATAAAGGATGTAGGGAAGGAGCGGTAGAAGAATGCCAGTGAACGAGAAGGTCCTTTACACCAAACGGGAGGCGGCTCAACTCTTGTCGATTTCCCTGCGCAGTATCGACTATTTGATCTTTAGTCGCCAGCTTCCCACCCGCCGAATCGGACGGCGCGTGTTGGTACACCGGGACGCGGTAGAACAGTTTGCCCGCCGTGACCACGTGTTCATTCGCGCCCAGAGCGAGACCTCTGTATAGCATCGAGGTGCCTTCGGCACCGGATGGATTTTTGACACGTCACCCCTGGAAGGGTGCTGCACAGGAACCGCCGGTTCGCATGCGCGAACCAATTGATTTTGCGAACCTTAAGTCACAACGCGAGTACAAGCGGCGATAAGCGGTTCCCGCAGAGTAACACCATGAGTTTGATCCAGTTGAGTGCCATATGAAGCTAGCTTCACGGACAAGATCTGTGGGCACCAAAGTCACGGACGCGGAATACGCCCTGCTTGAGGCATGCGCCTCCGCAGGAGGAGTCTCCATCAGTGAGTGGTGTCGGAATGTCCTCTTGGAGAGGACTGACGGAGACCGGCCCACCGAGACCCAAAAAGTTATGCTCGCCGAGATTCTGGCGCTGCGGACGATACTCCTGAATCTCCATTTCGCTCTTGCTCGGACGGAAACGATAACCGCCGACGCCATGCAGTCAATCATCGAGCGAGCTGACCGGGACAAGGTTAAGAAGGCATTGGAGCGGCTGGGCATCGACACAAACGAATCAGGAAGCGAGAAGTAAGATGACCCAAAAGTGGGGACGAGCGAGATTTGCAGGGAAGTGGCCGAGCCGAAAGCCTTGGTGGAGCATCGCTGTTTTCTTTGTGGCAGTCTTCAGTGTCGGGCTCATCGGCGATTTTTGCCGCGCATTGGTCTGGACGCCCCTCCAGCGGTACTACTCTCCGATCTACACTGCCACCGAGGACTACCGAGCTGGCCGGGAACTCCACACTTACAAGGTCTTGATTCTTGTAACACCCGCCGGAAGCCGCCTCGCAGTCGACACAGATGTTGTCGAGCGAGGGGAATGCACATTTGCACTCTCCGATCAGGCTATCAAATCAGGAGCGTTGCGCGTTGAGTGGCAGAGTAAGGGTTTTGAGAACGCAAGGTTGTATGCCCTATTGCGACACCAAATTTACCGCGACAAATCCCTGCTGGTCCTTTCTAAGCCCGCATGGCTCTGCGCGGTGCTCATTTTTGTCGGTGGGCTTTTTCTGGCGATACCTAAAGATCTGGCGCGAGCAAGGCGGCTGAGGAATGGTCGCCGCTTGAAAGGCCCGGAACTCGTAACGACTGCCCAGTTCAACAGACGAAACAAATCCGACGGAATAGGATTCCAGCAACAACAAAACTCGATGTTCACGCTCGGACGACGCGGGCAGTCCCTGCGCATCCCGCGAAGGATTGAGTCTAGCCACATCCTCATCATGGGGGACACGGGTACTGGCAAGAGCGCTCTCATCCGTCAGCTCTTGGTAGAAGTCGAAAAGCGGGGCGAGATCGCCGTCATTTACGATCCTGCACTTGAATATACCCCTCAGTTTTTTGATCCTTCACGCGGTGACGTAATTCTGAATCCTCTAGACGGGCGGATGCCTTATTGGACTCCGGGCGGTGAACTTCGACACGATGCCGAAGCTCTGACGCTGGCGGCGTCTTTGTTTCCCGATCGACATAACGAAAATCCATTCTTCGTTGAAGGCCCACGGAAGATATTCGCGCATCTCCTGACATTTCATCCGACGCCGGAAGAGTTGGTTTGGTGGATGTCGCATCCCGAAGAGATCGACACGCGCGTGAAGGGAACGGAATACGAAGCGATCATCGATTCCCAGTCGCCGCCTCAACGCAACGGCGTGCTCGGCTCGCTCAACATGGTGGCCGATGCCTTGAAACTACTGCCGCCCGAGAAGAGCACCACCCAGAGCTGGAGCGCACTCGAATGGTCCAAGGAACGTCGCGGGTGGTTGTTTTTGACATCCACGCCCGAAACGAGGAAGAGACTGTTGCCGCTCATGAGTCTTTGGCTAGACACGTTGGTTCTGCGACTCATGAACCAAGGGAACGCGAACAGAGGCTCCGTTTGGCTCATCCTCGACGAACTAGCCAGCCTCCAGAAACTGCCGCAACTGCACACTGCGGTTACTGAAAATCGCAAATCAAATAATCCTGTCGTTCTCGGTTTTCAGGGACGCAGCCAGCTCGAAACCCGATACGGACATGAAGCCGAGGCCATGCTTTCGCAGCCAGCGACGAAAATATTTCTCCGAACAAGCGAGCCGCGTGCTGCGAAGTGGGTTAGCGAAACGATTGGTGAAATCGAAATTGAACGCCTCAGAGAAAGCAGATCCACGGCGCACAACCCCAAGTATTCAACATCGAAGAGCTACAACCTGGACCGCCAGGTAGAGCCTCTGGTCATGGCAAGCGAGATCACGGGACTTGAGCCGTTAAATGGATTTCTTAAGAACGGCAATCTTGTAGCGCGGATGAGTTTTCCTTACATCGAACTACCGGAAAAACAGCCCAAGTTTATCGAGCGACCTTCCCCAGCGGTCTCGGGAATCGTGCCAGGTGCGCCGCCCAAAGAAAAGAAAGACGATTCCCCGGCCCAGAAACTTTCACCGCAGGAAGTTAAACAAACTCGGCAGAAACAATTGAACCGTGTCGAGCAGCAACGATTTTTTGAGTAGGCATCGCATGCTAACTATTTCCAAGCCATTGAGTGCAGGTCAGGCGCGTTCCTATCACGCCGAAGAATTCGTCAACGCGAAGGACAACTACTACACGCAAGCAGAACAAGTTGTCGGTGAATGGCATGGCCGCTTAGCGGAAGAATGGGGGCTGAAAGGCGAAGTCCGCGAACAACAGTTTCATCGACTTAGTGAGGGTCAGCATCCAGTCTCCGGAGAGCAATTAGTTCGGCATCAGAGTCCGCGTGAATATCAGAACGAGCGTGGCGAGAAGATAAAGACAATGGAACATCGCGCGGGCTGGGACGCCACGTTTTCAGCACCGAAGAGCGTTTCCCTGACCGCACTTGTGGGCGGTGACGAGCGTGTCCGTGATGCTCACCGCGAGAGTGTTTCGGTTGCTTTGGGCGAGATGGAGCGTTTTGTCCAAGCAAGGCTGGGAAGCAATCTCCCCGCCGAGACTACAGGCAAATGGATTGCAGCGAAGTTTGAACACGACAGCTCTCGCCCTGTAGATGGCTACGCAGCACCGCAACTTCACACACATGTCGTTTTCTTCAACGTCACACAGACTGCGAATGGCGACTCACGAGCCTTGCAGCCAAGAGAACTCTACAAATCGCAGCAGTATGCGACAGCCATTTATCGCTCAGAACTTGCAGCTCGTCTCAAGGAGTTGGGGTACGAAATAGAACGCGGCAAGAGTGGCCAACCAGAAATCAAGGGATACAGTGCCGAATACCTGGAAGCGTCAAGTCCACGACGCCGACAGATTGAAGAACATTTAGCCAGGACCAACCAAAGGGGAGCCGGCGCGGCCCAGATCGCGGCCCACCAGACGCGGGAAAGAAAACTTGAGACTCCACATGAAGAAATGCGGGAGAGGCATAGGGACTTAGCCACCAAATTTGGCGGTCAGCCAGAACACGTTGTTGACACCGCGCGGCGACGAGGTAACCAGCACGAGGCAGAACCAGGCGAACGAATTGTTGGGCAGGCCCTCGCCTATTCGAGCGAAAGGAATCTGGAAAGGGAAGCGGTAGTCGATGAACGAGCGCTATTGCGCGACGCCCTGAGTCGCTCCATGGGCCAGGCAACGTTTGCAGAGGTCAAAGCAGGCCTCGAAAGAAAATCGCAATTCGGAGAACTTACGGAGGTACAGGAACATTCAAGTTCGCCAGGTCGAGCATTCACGACGATGGAGATGCAGTCATACGAGTTGGAAACCATTCAAGGAATGCGAGAAGGGCGCAACAAGTTTTCCGAAATCGCAAGTCAACGTTGCCGAGATTCAATCGAGAGAAATTATCCACATCTGAACGAAAAGCAACGACAAGCGGTAATGCAAATTCTATCGAGCCGGGATCGAGTGATGGCCTTGGAAGGAATAGCCGGAGGCGGTAAGACAACTTCATTGGCGGCAATTCGGGAAATGGCCGAACGTCACGGCTATAAGGTCGAGGGATTCGCGCCCACGTCACGAGCGGCGCAAAAACTCAGCGAGTCGGGGATCGAGTCCCGCACATTACAAAGGCATTTGTCGTCCAACGAAGAATCCCAGGCCACTGGGAAAAGACTGTACGTTCTCGACGAATCGAGCCTCGCCAGTACGAAGCAAATGAATGAATTTCTCCATCGAATGAGCGGAGCAGATCGGGCCTTGCTCGTTGGAGACACACGCCAACACCAAGCTGTTGAAGCTGGCCGCCCTTACCAGCAACTCAGGGAAGCAGGCGTTGAGACAGCACGCCTGGACGAGATCGTTCGCCAAAAGGAACCGGCACTCAAAGAGGCAGTCGAGCAGCTCGCGCGCGGCTCGGTCAAGGAAGCAATCGACAATCTCCGCTCTCAAGGCCGAGTGCATGAAATTGGGGACCGCAACGAACGAATGCAAGAGATTGCCGATAGCTACGCGAAAAGACCCGAAGGAACACTCGTCGTATCCCCGGACAACCAATCTCGCAGGGAACTCAACGACATGATTCACCGGACGATGCAGAAAACCGGTCAAGTGGCGACACGAGAGCAAAAGCAAACTGTGTTGGTACCAAGACAAGAGATAACTGGGGCCGACAGACGCTGGGCTGGACAATATGATCCTGGCGATGTCGTGCGCTATACGAAAGGCAGCCGCTCCCACGGAATCAAGCCAGGCGAGTACGCGCGTGTGGAGAAATCAAACGAAAAAGAAAATGTAGTAACCGTTCGACGAGGGAGCGGTGAGCAGGTGAGCTACGACCCGCGCCGATTGCATGGCGTCACGATTTATCGCGAAGCGGAACGCACGTTTAGCGAAGGCGACCGCGTCCAATTTACTGCGCCCAATAGAGAACTTGCAGTTGCGAATCGAGAGCTAGGCACAATAGAGCGAATCAACGACGACGGAGGCATTCGTTTGCGTCTCGATTCAGGTCGAGTCACTCAATTCGACGTGAACAAGAATCCGCATCTGGACCATGGTTACGCAGTGACCAGTCACAGCAGCCAGGGACAGACCGCAGATCGTGTGCTAATCCACATCGATACAAGCCAAGCTGGCGAAAAGCTGGTCAATCAGCGCTTGGCCTATGTTGCAGTGTCGCGAGGGCGGTACGACGCCCAAATCTATACGAACGATGCGCTTGAACTCCGTGATGCTCTCAGCAGGAACGTTTCGAAGACTGTAGCCTTGCAGGTTGAGGCTCAGCTTAATCATGGAGGTAATCAGCAGTTCGTCGCACAGCAGACAGCCGGACAGGGAGCGGAACCCAGCCAGGCCGTCAAGCAGGGAATGAGCCAAAGGAGCGACGGACGGAGCTAAAGTTGTGAAACCTACTTAAGATGAGGATTCGGTTATTTTGGGCCAGACACTGGCGATATCTCTCGCCGCCTCTCGAAACGTTCGGTTGAAGCGAGTCAAAGCGCCAGAACTAATCATTTCCCGTCCGCTAGACACATTCAAATAGACAAAATTCTTTGCCCGAATTCTTAAGTGTCGGCTCGCCGCCGCCTTTCGAAGAACGGTCAGAACTATATCTATGTAAGAGGTGCCGTGGCGCGGGATGCCGATTTTCAATAGGACCTGCGCTCTGTCTTCCTCCGCCCAGAGATCGGGTTGGGCCTTCACGACAATCGAGCCGATACGATATTCAAGGCGGCGATTTGGAAGAATCTTAAACTTTCGTTTTCCATAGAGTTTTCGGTAGGCAACTATGGCGTCAACGTTGTGCTCGCATCTTGTTCGGTCCCGGTTTTTCTCGGCCGTGTCAGCTAAAGTTCGAAGCTCTGCCAGGGCTTGTTCAAGAATGGCTGGATTGTTTTCCTGCGAATGATAAGCGCGAATGGCTTTGAGAGCTGTCTGGTAGTAGACACTGCGTGCGAAGCCCTCTCCCCGATTGCTGAATTTGAAGGGTCGCAAACGTGATTCCGCAGAGCGACCAGACTTGGTTATGAAATCCGCCAGGCAGGTCATCGACACGCGGATGTCATTCGCTCCGATTTTCTCGTTTTCTTGACCCACAGCAAATTCCTGGACCGATAATCAGAAAAGGGGCCGCTTACTGAGACGATTGTAACGCGCCAGCAAAGAAAAAGCGAATCTCCGAGCCAACTCATTTTCGCCGAATACCGCGCTTAAGCAGTCGGTCCATTTCGTCGATGATCTCCCCAACTTTGAGTCCGTATCTATTCAAACTCACTGCATAGCGCCTATCAACTTTGTTGAGTCTTCGCTCTAGTTCAATACATTCGGAAAAATGCGCATTGTTTTCACGAGTACGATACAGACGCCGAGCGAGTTTTCTATCGCCTCTCGAAATTAGAAGGGAATATTCTCGCCGAACTGTTTTGTGCTCAAACCATAAGGCAGCGAGAGCGGAGGCAAGATGTCGGGTCAGGTGCGTTCTCATGATTCCAGCTCGACTCCAAAATCCTTGTCCAATTTGCTCGACCGGATGTACTCACGGATTTTCAGACGCGCTGCTTGAAGGATGGCCTCGCCGATTGCTCGCTCAACGCGGCGATTAAATTGCTTCCCGTGCCGCCGAGCAGCTGCCCGAGTCGATTTCTTGCACCAGACCTCGATGCAATACGTTGTGTGGGTAATTTTCATCTGGACGCGCCTCCTGCAAGGTCCTCATTCAGATCGGTAAGTTCGTCAAAGAATCTCCCAACAGGATATTTCAGGCCGCAGGCGAGACGAACAAGTTGACAAAGATCGCCTCCGCTAGCTACCTTTCCGCGCTCCACCGAAATGATGAACCGAAGCGGCAAGCCTGAATCGCCTGCGAGTTGAATGCGGGTCATGCCCTTGCTTTCCCGTATCCTGCGCACAACTATTCCCAGCGTTCTACCAAAACGCACGGTCCTGTTGTGATTTGCATTTGGAGAGAGTGCTTCACTGAGGAGGACTTCGGCTTGTTCGATTGTTAGCCCGCATTCGAGTCGGGCCTTTTTCAGAGTCTGACCGAATGCTTTCCGTACTGCTTCGTCGCCGGGATATCCCGACGGGTCCTTCTGGGGAATCATTTCTTAGCCTTCTTTCCCGGTTGTCTACCGTGGACATAATCTTTCAACACTTCGTAGTCGCCGGAGAATTCGGCATAGAGATCCGCGGAGTGCACGCGAACACTGGGCGCAACCGAAATTCCTAAGAAGGTCTTGTCCGTGAAACGAATGTGGAAATAGAGCGTGTCTCCTTCGTTGCGAGTCTGAACATACTCGACAGTTTTTCCTTCAACCCCGGGATAGCGCTTTTGCTCCGTAAACATGGATAAACCTTCCTCGCCGCAACGTTAGAGGGGAAGGGGTGCAATCGCAACATACTCGGCGAAATATTCTCTTTTGCGGGGTCGTATCGAAAAAAGCCGCATACAATGGGCATTTTTAGCAAGCGATGACTGTCAAGTGAAAAGAGGTTTTGTTCTCTTTTGCGACATTCAGTGTGGCCAACGAAGACGCGCTGGCAGTTCTCCAGATGCGTTGCGTTGGTTTGTTGGTTTCTTTGGGCCGGGTCGCCATGGTTGCTCTGGCTTCAATCGCCCCAAATGGTCCCAGAAGCGTTCAGGCGTCAATGACAAATACTGTTCAGCCCATATCCACTTTACGTGGCCCATATATGCGGAAAGCAGCGGCAGCATGCTACGAGAATGCTTTCCCTGCTTTAGCCAAGCAGCTAGCCGATGGACGGCGAACGTGTGCCTGAGATCACGGATACCAGGCATCGTGCCAATGTCAGCTTGCCTTGTGATCCCCGCGAATTTTCTAACTCTTTGGAAATTGCCGCGAAAGGTTGGACCTCCGATGCGCTTGCCGTGCCGATCAAAAAATAGGGTTTCGCAATTTACGTTGCGGGCTTTTCGAAAGTCGACAAAGACATTGAGAAGTTTTGTAAGATTCACACCAATTGGGATTCTTCTCTTCCGGCTTGACTCGCCGTGGCCGAGAGTAATCAATCGGCGCTTAGAATCAAAGTCTTCGAAACGGCAGGAAATGGCCTCGCTGAATCTTGCACCGGTGCCATAGATGAACAATAAAAGTGTTCGCATTGTTAGCGGTTTGAGATTGCAAGATCTACCAGTCTGTGTGTGATCGACTGCACGAATAAGCTTTGTGATTTCTTCTCTCGAATATATATAGGGTTTAAACGGCAGCGGCCATGCTGCTCTGGGCCTTGGCATCGGAATGAGAGTAATTTCCCCTCGGAGAATCCAGAAATTAAAAAAGCCATGGAACAGCTTGTATCGTTGCCACCACGTTGCGGGTGAAAGCTTTTGCCCATCAAGATATGAGAGCACTTGTTCAGGAGTAATGGAGTTCAACGCGCAATCGCCGGTTTGTTTCAATAGAGAATGGAAAAACGGTTCGGCCTTTTTGAATAGAATTCCTCGCGCACGCTTCCATTCAACGTAGGCGCGAATTGCTGTGGAAAATCTCATAGACCGGTAGTCAGATCTGTTGCGACGACAGCTCTAAGTGCCTTTGCCGAAAATTTGGCATAAGTCCTGACGGACTCACAAGACCTATGGCCGAGGAAGTCCGCGATGTCTTGTAAGTGCATTCCTTTATGAAGTAATTGCGTCGCGCAGGCGTGGCGGAGCGACTGGGGTCCAAAATGTGGAGATACAATCCCCATTTTTTTCATACGCTTACCAATGAGACTTCGCATCGTGCCGCTTCGCAGAGGGCGATGCGGCCTTTTGTTCGTGATAAAAACGTCGGCAAATTGGCACTGCGGTCTTATTGTATCGATATATTTGCGGAGAGCGACTCGAACGTCTGGACGAATCGGGAATTCTTGGAAGCCGCCACGTTTTCCGCGTCTTATAGTGAAGCAATTTCGTTCCCAATTTATGTCCGTCAAACGGAGGCGCAGCGCTTCGCCGCTTCTCAATGCATAGACCGCGTAGAGCGACAGCAGCGCCTTTGCCCGAATGCTTGCAGGGTCCTCCCCATCTGTGCATCTGAGAAGCTTTAGTACGGCGCTCCACTTAGGTCCTTGCGGCGCGAAAATCTCTCTCCGGTTCGGAGGTGCCTTAATACCCTCGGCAATGTTGTTGCCGCACCAGCCACGATGATGGGCATGTCGGAAGAATGCCTTTAGAAAATGGCATTCGCCTATGAGTGTGATTGTTTTCCAGCGTTTAGATTTTTCAGCTAAGTAGGCGTCCACATCCTGAAGTCGTATTTCTCCAAAGATCTGGCTCTTGTGCGAAAACCAACGAAGAAATTCAGTTGCCCGCAACATTCGTTCATGTATCGTGACTGTCGAGAGCCCAAGTTCGACTTTCATTCTGTCTGTGTAGTCGGCAATTTCAGTGGCAAACCACACTTTTGGTTTCTCAGGCACGACTAAGCGCTCTTCGAAATTGAGCCACTTCTTTGAAACCCACATGAAGAATGGCGTCGATAAGCTTTGTGCGGGATGGCCGCTATAGGCACTCCGATTCTTAGACCATTCGATTGCCGCAACTTCGAGCTCACTCAGAGTAACGTCGCGCCATTCTGATAATTTAAGAAGGGCTACAATTTGCAGTAAATACCCTGCAACGGACCTTAGATTTGTGTGTGCCATGCCAAGATTTTGAAGGTGATCTAAGAACCGCGCGCGAGATTGTGCGAGTGGAGCCGATCTGTGTCTTGCCAGGGCTTTAGTTCCCACCAACCAGCGTTCAAACATCAATTCTCTGACCGGCGCACATATCCATTAAAGGGAATCCTCGCGATTAGAAGCATCGATACTATGTGTCTGTGACTCCCCAACGCAAAGAGGTTCCGCTCGCTGAATCGCTCGAGCATGTACAGCGTGTAAGCTCCGAAATTTTGACCGCCATTGCCAACGACTAGTCGCGCTGAAACAGGAGGCCTCTGAACCAGGCCTCTTGTTTTTCCCTGTGCGCTTCGCGCAGGCCGTCACCGAATGCGTGCGATCCGGCATCAAGCCAGCATCGCTTGGATGACTTCTTGCCCTTGATGGCGACAGCTCGTATATTTACCCAACTAAGTTGGGGGATTATGCCATGGTCGGTCGACGTAAAGAAGCCGAGCGACGGCTAAACCGGGTAGCTCGATCGCAGCAGGGATTCTTCACGTCCAAGCAAGCAATTCGGGCTGGGTTCGGGGAGAAGACGCACTCCTACCACGTCAATGTACGAAACTGGATTCGCGAGCACCGGGGCATCTACAGGCTTGCGGATTTTTCGACGGTCGAGCGTCCGGACCTAATGTGCTGGTATCTCTGGTCGCGGAATCGAGGGGAAATTCCGGAAGGGACTTATAGCCACCACACGGCGCTCAGCCTGCATGAGCTTTCTGATCTCATGCCATCGAAGCTGCATATGACTGTACCGAAATCGTTTCGCCGGATGAGCGAGATTCCGGCGATTCTCGTCCTGCACCGAGCGCAGATCGATCCTCATGACATCCAGGAAATACACGGCATGCACGTTACACGCCCGCTACGAACGATCATCGATTTGCTACAAACTGAGCACATTGATCGCAGCCTGCTCAAGCAGGCGGTTTATGAAGCCATCCGGCGCGGTCTCATTGGGAAACTGGAAATTGATCGAATGCCCCATGACAACATACGGGTGTCACTCCGCGAACTGACTGAGTATAGGGCTTGATGGACGAAGACAAGAGTTACAAAACCGTGCGCTCATTCAGCATGCCTCTGATTGATGGGCTTACGCATTCTGCGTAAATATTTACGAAGAATGCGTACACCAGTCGTTTCGCAACGCCTCCTTCGGTGAACCGGCAGAAGATCGTGCCTGCGATCTCACTCTCCGCTGAAATCTGACTGGCTCCTAAATGTAACTGTCCTTAATCAGGAGGCGCACATCCCGATATAGGACTTTTCTCTTGACTGCCCACAAAGAAAGTAATACGGTGTCCCATAACAGGAGGAGTTAAAGGAAACAATTTATGGCATTAATCGAGCACATTGGCCAACGCATTAGAGAGTTCCGTACAGGTTATGGCGGTGGCACAGGTATTTCGCAGGAAGCTCTTGCGAAGGCATTGGGAGTTGCGAGCAACACCGTCTCGCGCTGGGAAACCGGCACTTACAAACCAACCATTGAGGATCTTGACAGGCTTGCTCGATTTTTCGGCAAATCCATTTTGGAGTTTTTCCCTGGCGAGGATGTACGTACCGAACGCGATGGGAAGATTGACGCGCTCCTACGCGCTGCAAAGCAACTCAATGATGACGACGTGGAGGAGCTAAGGCGCTTCGCAGAATTCAGACGAGCGCAAAGTGTTTACACCAAGAGAACTCCGGGACGCAAAGCAAAGAAGTGAAAAAAAGTGAAAGATACAGGCTACTACTACGAGATGCGCGAACTTGCGCAAGAAGTCCGAGCCAGAAATGCGATCGAGGGGCCGGATGTTTCCATGCGCGAGATGTGGAAGGTCTATCGTTCAGAGGGTATCGAGGAATTGTATTTTCGGCACGGCTTCAGGCAGCTGAGAGGCGCGTATTTCAACGACGAACACGGAGTAACGGTTATGTTGGCCGGCGGATTGCCGGACGAGCCAACGATCTTCACGATGGCTCACGAACTTAAACACCATCTCGTGGATTCTAAATCTGAATCTGTTCTTTGCGTCACTGACAACCAAATGCGGCGGGTTGAGATTGGCGCTGAGGTATTTGCTGCGGAGCTTATCTACCCAGAAAAGGATTTCGTATATGACCTCTTTCGCTTGCTTCGAGGAATGCCACAGAGTGTCACTCCTGAACTACTCAGGGAACTGAAGCGAAAGACTCAAACAACGTTGAGCTTTGCGGCTTTGGCAAAACGCGCTACGTTGCTGCGCCTTGCCGACGAAAAGACTTTCAAAAATGCCCGCCGGTGAGGAGATGAACCAATGAGCGAACTGCCAAAGGCCCGAATCGCGAGCGGCAATGGGTCATTCGAATGACGAGTTTCTAGCTGGTGAAGTGGTAGGAGAAAGAAAATGATGGAGAATCCGACTTTCAACCTCGAAAAAACGGGAGCGTGTGAAGACAAGAAGTTACGCGGAATATACGAACGTGATTCCGGATCCAGGATTTGGTGGATTCGCTATGCCGATTCGACTGGGCGGATTCGGCGTGAAAAAGCGGGAACGAAGGGTACCGCAATCAAGCTCTACCAAAAAAGAAAAATGGAAGTTCTTCAAGGCAAGAAGCTCCCCGAAAACCTCCGAGCCCCGCTTGTCAGCTTCGATGACCTGGCCAAGGACGCGCTCGCCTACTCGAAGGCACACAAGCGGAGCTATGGCGATGATGAAATTCGCATGGAGAAGTTGCTTGCCTCATTTCGAGGGCGAGCAGCAGACTCGATTACTCCTCAAGACATTGAGCGCAGCCTTTCGAAAAGCGCCGACGAGAACGAGTGGGCTCCCGCAACTGCGAACCGCTATCGGGCTCTTATTTCCCTTGTGTACCGCCTTGGCATACTGAATGGCAAGGTCAAGGAGAATCCTGCCAAATTTGTAAAACACCGTCTGGAGAACAACGGCAGAGTCAGGTGGTTATCTGGGGACGAGGAAGTGCGGCTTCGAACTTATCTTGAGGAGACCTGCCCAGAGCACTTGCCTGAACTCGACCTCGCATTGAACACGGGTATGCGATTGGGAGAGATGTATTCTCTCACTTGGGACAACGTAAACACATCCCGGAGGGTACTAACCATTCCGAGATCAAAAAATGGCGAAATCCGTCATGTGCCTCTAAACCGTGCCGCATTGTCCGCGCTGGCCTTGCTTCGGAAGCGCAGCAGTGGCACGGGTCCTGTGGTGACGGATTTGAAGGGCAGGCCCTTGGTCGGTCCGCGCTTTTGGTTTGAACCGGCGATCCCGAAAGCCAAAATCAGAAATTTTACCTGGCATTGCCTGAGACACACATTCGCCAGTCGCCTTGTTATGGTGGGAGTTGACCTGCGCACGGTCCAGGAGCTGATGGGCCACAAGAGCATCCAAATGACGGTGCGCTATTCTCATCTTGCACCTAAGCACACTCTTGCTGCTGTTGAACTGCTGGGAGCGAGTAGCTCAGTCAGTTCAACTGGCACTACAACTAGCACCGACGGTGTACAGCGGGAAGTCGACCAGGCCGGTCATCCCTTCTAAGGTCTTTCAGGTTAAGATGTTGTAGCAGCGTGGGGCCCGTAGCTCAGCGGTTAGAGCAGCGGACTCATAATCCGTTGGTCCCAGGTTCAAATCCTGGCGGGCCCACCAACATTTCAAAATGCAGTAATTTCTCTCTTCAATCAAATTTATTCTGTTGTTACTTGACGGCAAATTGGTTGCATTGTAGCTTGTGTTTCACCTACTGCCCTCCACGGCGTACACGCACTGAATAACCTCGGACACGGTGCGCTGCTGCGCATGTCCCGTCGGAAAGTTGCCGCGTGACTCGCCCGAGTTCGTAGCAGGAGTCCCCCATGCCGATCAATCGCCTTGTCCTACAAAGCGGTGTCGCATCCGTCCTTGAGAAACTGCTACTCCATGGAGGTGGTCTCGTCTTCCCGCCCCTGGGGCTACCGCCTGGCCCGGTTACGACCGTACAAGGTCCAGGCCAGATTGGATTCAAGCTGAACGGCACGCTGGTTTGGCATATCGATGTCAAGTTGTTCGCCGGGAATCCAACGCTTACGTCCAAGCCCACGCCGCAACACGGTTTGCGGATCCAACTGAAGGGTGCGCGGTTTCCTGGAACTGAACTTTCCGCCGATTTTGTGTGCGTGTTGGGGCCGAGAGGGTTTCTGGGCACACCCATGGATCTGACCTTCGTTCTCGGCGGCTTCCATGGCCAGGCGGTCTTCGAGCGATGGCTTGCGGGAACGCAGGTGCTGCAATCCTCAGTGACGCTGGATTCTGATGTCTGCGCGCTTGGCGACACTTCGAAGCTTGCTGTTGCCGGCACGGCCGAAGCGCGATTTGCGCCGAACTGGTTGTTCTCGATCGGCGGTACGAAACTGGCGACGATCACGGGCCTTGGGCCGGACATACCGAGCGACCTCTTTCAAATGAAGCTGTTGTTTCCGGGAGACCCAAGCCTGAGTTCCAGCCCCAAATCAAGACGCACGTTGCTGAGTCTTGCCGCGGGAACGGCGATATGGCAATTGAGACCTGCGCCGCTCGACCTCTCGATCGGCACGCTCAAGGCGGCGGATGGGCTCTTCGATCGGATCGATATTGAAACCGGGGAGAGTCCGGCAGGAGACGTTGCGCGTGTGTTGGTCGCCTCATCGACCCGCCCGGACGGTCTCGCGCTTCGAGTGGCTGGAGTCACCAATCTCGACGGCGGCACTTTCGATCTGGCACTCATCTTGCCGAGCTATGCCATCGCGTTCGATGTCACGCTCGACCATTCGAAGGGTGATGAAACAACAATCACCGCTCGCTTTGCCTCGAGCCCCCAATGGATGGTTGTCGACGGCTTCGCCATGGCCTTGGGCGATCACTCCGGTACTCCAGGATTCGAGGTGGACGCGTCAAACGGCGTAGAGACGTCGGTCCGCTGCGAGCCGGGCCTACTCTTGGCTGCGGCACCGCTGGCTGCCGCCAGCGGTGCTGGTGTAGCCACGCGACCGCTGCCGCTAAGTTCCGGACCCGTTCTGCCCATTGTGAACGCGGCCGGACCGAACCCAGGATGGGGCGTGATCGCCGGAGTCCTTGAAGGGCAGCCTCGCATCTCGTTGCCCGATTTTGCGGTCACGGTGCTTCGCCGCGACGATCTATTCTCGCTCGATTTTCTCTTTTTCAACTTGGCGCTGGAGGGCGGTGGAGGCCAGACGCCGCAACTCAAGATAAAGGATGCCGACCAGCCCGCGTACCTCGTGGCCCGATTCAATGCTCCGCAGAACATTGCCGAGCAGGCGTTTCTAGAAGCCGACCCACCGGCAAACGAAGACCCTACCCCTGCTCCGGTGCAGGCGTTGGCCGCAGGTCCGAGCCATCTGGCGTTTCAACTGCCAACTGGCATGACATCTCTGCCGTACGCGCTCGACGCTTTACTCGATTGGGTGAAGCTGCCGCAAAGCGTGATCGATACCAAGGGATTGAAGGTCCTACGTCCTCCGCTTCCGACGGAGACTTCAATTGAAGCTCCTTGGCACCTCTTTCTTTCTCCCGAGCCGAACGAGACCTGGACACATGCCGCACTTCCAGTCACGCAAGGCGATCGAACTGAACTTTGGCACACACGACTCGCCGTGCGAGTCGAGAGTGGTGGAATCGCCTCGGCCGATGAGAACGCGCCTCGCCAGATCCGTGCCGTATGGTCACCCGATTACTCGCCGGTTGTTACTCCCGCGCACGGCAACGTCCCTTTCCGTATGTCTCTTGACCCAAACGATCGCGATCAAATTGTGCGACTGTCCAGCGACTTCACGATCCCGCAATACCGGCCGCCTGCCATTCACGCGAATAAGCTATTTCTTACCGCACTCGGTGCGTGGATGGACGTGCTCGGCGATTTCGATCCATTTTCGACTCCCGAACGAAATCGGTTCAGCCTGCTGCAGTGGCGGCACATTGCTGGCATGGGGCGGGACTCGTACGTTCGCGTAGTAACTGCCGGGTATCTCTGCCATCCAGGAAATCGCGCCGTGGTCATCAAGATTACCGAGCGGAAATTCCAGCGCAATCCCTCCGGCCGGACCACCGCCTACCTCCGGCAGCGCTTCATCATCGTCGTGAAGGAGCCGGTGAAAAACTATAGTTTCCTTACGCCGGAACAACAGCGAGCATTTCCTTTTAAGACGCTCCGCATTACGACATTGGTCACGCCGAATCTGGATACGCCTGGAACCGTTGCCGGAAAATTGTCGTTTTTCCCGTCAGTGGGAGGAAAGCTCTTCCCGTTTCACCTGGTGGGCACGGATGCCGACGGGCAGACGACGGAATTCACCTCTCCGCTGTATTTCGTGGAATTGGCGGGTGAAGGCGATTACGCCACAGCAGTGAACAATTGGAACACGTCGAGCGAGACCACGCGCGACTTCGCGGGCCAGAAAGTAGCGTTCGCCGACAGCAGCAAGCCTGGCGACACTACCCTGCACACGTCAAACATGACCTTCGTCGCCACGGCCCGCCCTGGGGGAGATCCGCCATTCTTTCCGCAAATGGACGGCGCGGCGGTGACCGTGCCTGCGATCCAGCAAATCACGGGTCAGCCCGGCGGCATTTCGATCAAATATTTCCCGGCTTACGTTGCCAGTGGGTTCGGCCCAGGCGGCGTTTTCGTCCAGAATGCCGGCTCTCCGTTGACTATAGGCTTTAGCGGCGATCAGTCGGGCGGCGTGGCGACGCCGAATTTGCAGGTCTCCGGTCTGTCTCGGCAATTCGGTACCGTCAGCGGTGCGCTGGCAAAGATCGCGTCCGGAAACCTGGACCCTGTCGAGTATTTCGGAGACGTCAAAGCCACCCTGTTCGGTGTGATTCCCCTACAAAAGATTATTCAAGCGGTCTTCGGAGACGAAACCGTCCCTAAGCTACTGACCGAACGGTTGCCGAACATGATCCGCACGAAGTTGCACTGGGCGCCGAAAGTTCAGAACGTAACCGTGTTGGTTGTATCTCTGGAGTTTGACAACCTGGATGCGGCTCTTACTCTCGATGCGCTGATCGAGACTCCGCTCACCGGGGGCACACCTCAAGTGTCGGTATCTGGCGCGCTTACAGGCTTTGCGCTCACGCTGGGCGGCGTCATCGGTATCAAGTTCAAGTCGCTGAATTTCAACGCTTCAGCGGGCAAGAAGCTGGACGTTGCCGCCGAGATCGAGGGCGATGGCCTGCAGTTCCTCGGCGATCTGAGTTTCTTGAACGAACTGCGAAAGATCATACCCAGCGACGGCTTCCAGGATCCACCCAGCTTAGAGGTTACAACGGAAGGAGTCACCGCGGGCTACTCGCTGGCAATCCCTTCGATCGGCATCGGCGTGTTTAGCCTGGAGAACATCAAGCTCAGCGCGGCGCTTACACTGCCATTCCTGCCACCGGCGCCATTACGATTTCGTTTCGCGTTCGCGGAGCGCGAGTCGCCTTTCATCATCACCGTTTCACTGCTCGGCGGCGGTGGTTTCTTCGGCATCGCCGTCGGTCCGGACGGCGTGGAGATGCTGGAAGCGTCCTTTGAGATCGGTGCGCAATGCTCGATCGACGTTGTCGTGGCCACCGGCAGCGTCCATATCATGGCGGGTGTCTATCTGAAGATCGATCTCGTCAGCAATGAGAGCCAACTCACCGGCTATCTGCGTGCCGGGGGAAGCCTGGATGTTCTCGGTCTGATCAGCGCATCCGTCGAGTTCTACCTTGGATTCACCTACTACTTCGGTCCGCCCTGCAAGATCGCGGGCGAAGCTACGATTACCATCGAGGTGCATGTGCTGTTCTTCAGCGCCTCGGTGCACGCGTCGCTGCGCCGCGAGTTCAGCGATCCGCAGATTTCCTTCGCCGACTTAATCGCACCAGCCGACTGGAATTATTACTGCGATTCGTTCGCGGCCTGAAAGGCAACGAAATGAGTATCCGAAACATTATGTGGACGGCGTTACCCAACGGCTTCACCGCTGCGGGCGACGCTCTAAAGCTCTCCGTTCTCATATCGCCGCGACTGGTTACCAATGCTCCGACGGGCACCCTCGCCGAATTCCCTGACTTCCTGGATTGGCCATCGACTGTCGGCGCGCTACGGTTCAACGTCGAATTTCAGGGTGGTCCATCGGTCACGGTTAGTCCGGTTGTTGAGCCTAGTTTCCCCGCGCTTGATTCACCCGCGTGGGGTGCGTTATTTGACAAACGCACAGCAGTGACGTCGTATGCCTACGAAAACAAAGTCGGGTTGAACGTCCTCTCATTTCCAGTGAAGAAAGTATTTTCGTTCTTGAAAGCGCAATATCGGAACATCGCGGTCACTTCTCCCGGCAGCAAACCCAGCCTGACCCAACTTGGCATCGGCCCGAATACCCCAGGTGACACAGGTTTCGGGCAAGTGGTCATCGATCAACGGCAGAAGGAACATCTCGATGCGGAGTTGAGTGCCCTGCTAAAAGAGGGTCATGCCGTGCCCGCCGAAGCCGGCTCGCCTGCTCTAGATTTCTACCAGGTGCAGATCGTCCACCAGTTTCTGTCCAAGCGGGTGCCGAAGCCGGACGGTACTCTGGAACCGCTGCCGCCGCAGAAGCCCACGGAACTCGACTTCCATCGCGCGATCGCGTCTCTCGGCCAATACCAAAAGCTAATGCGCGCTCTGGGTATCGTCATCGATCTGGAAATTCCGGTCGCGAAAGTGCCCTCGGCATCGACGGTGCGCGTTACGCCGAATCTTGACGGTGTGGCGCCCATGACACCGTGGACCGCGTATCAAATGAACGCGAGTGGAAAACAGTTTTTTGCGGCGCCAGGTGTAGCCTCCGACGTAACAACAGGAATGCTGTTGCTCTCCGGCACCGACCAGTATGAGGTCGTCGAGGCGGACGTGGACGGAGCGGCCGAGAAGGTGCTCGATTTCGCGTCGAACCTGCGGCGCATCGCGTTTGGCGAAGCTAAGTCCACCATCGACACGCCCCAGAACTACGGGGTGCCGTCGCTGCGGTCGGCGGGATTCTCTTGTGCGCGGACCGGACGCGCGCAACGGCTAGTAGCGACGTTCCGCAGCGCCACGCAGAACAACACCAATATCGTGGCCAACCCGCAGAGTCCTGCGGTCGTGCTGGTAGCCGACGACGTGACGCGCGGCTATCGCGTGGACGTCTGGACCTCGTTAACAGGCCAATGGCACTCGCTGTGTTTTCGCGATGGCGAGTACAACTTCCTGAATGGTCTTCTGACGCGGCAGTTTTCCGACGAGGGTTTCGTGACTGTAGCGACGTCACAGTCGGCGGATGGCTCGTCTCCCGACCTACGGCTACCTGAGTCTCTGTTCCGCTGGGCGGGCTGGAGCCTGTGCGCGCGCCGGCCGGGCCGAACCATCGGCTCCGATTCCACACCGGCGAGTCCGGCAAACCCTGCTACGACCGCGTTCAAACTCGAAACGAATTTTACGGTCACAAAAGGCACATTGCCACGTTTGCGCTTCGGTGCTCTCTACCAATTTCGTGCGCGCGCCGCGGACCTTGCTGCCAACAGCATTCCACACGATACCGTGCTCGACGACATCTTCAACCTGCCACCACAACCGATGCCGTACTTGCGTTACGAGCCTGTGCCTCCGCCCGTTCTGGTGCTGCGCGAAGCGCTCGGCCCTGACACCACCCCTGGAGAGTCCGTAGAGCGCATGGTGATTCGCAGCAATTTCGACACGCATATCGCCGCGATTTCCGAACGTCACATGGCGCCGCCAAAAGCGACACACGAAATGGTGGAGCTCCACGGTATGTTAGACACTGCGGCAGGCCCTCCGGACAAGGCTCAATATGCGTTACTGGCCAATCGCGACGGCTCGTTCAACATCGACCCGGCGCACCCGGACCAGCCCGTTCCCCACCCGGAAGCCGAGCTCGCCCTGCCCTACCTCCCCGATCCATTTGCTCCCGGGGCGGCGTTCCGCACACTGCCCGGCACACCGGCGAATTCAGTGTGGAAGATTCCGTTCAGCGGGCCGTGGCCAGATCCGCGACCCTTCCGCCTGGCGCTCGACGAAGGCAGCGCACCGCCAACGCTCGTCGAGACCCCCACCGAGCGGGTGCTCACCGTTCATCTTCCCAAAGCCGAGATGGTTACGGTCGCCATGAGTTGTTTCCTCTCCGATGACGACGCCACCCAACCGCCGCGCATGCTGTCGACCATGAAGATCTGGGCATGGATAACCGAAGCTAACCCGGCAAACCTGGCGGACTTGAAGCAACTCGCGCTCAATGGCGGCCATTGGATGCTTACGCCGCCACGGGCGTTGACGCTAGTGCACGCCGTCCAGCAACCCCTGATCGAGCCGCAATTCCAGAACCTGACCAGCACCCGTTCGCTCGGGGAAACCTTCGCCACGATTTCCGACGAATTTCCGATTAGCGGCAAGAGCACCATCAAAGTGGATATGCAGGCAGACTGGCAAGAGCCGGTGGACGACTTGAGTGACAATCCGCAGCCGGTGTTGCTGAATGGCTCGACCACTGCGTTTAGTACAGCGATCGAATCGAGCATCGCCTTTGCGCAGATCCAGAACAAACACGAATTCCACGACACCAAGCATCGCAAGGTGAACTACACCGCGGTGGCGACAACTCGCTTCCGCGAGTATTTCCCAGCGGCTGTCACCGCCGACGCGGACAACCTCACGCGCAAATCGCTACCTCAGGCCATGTCGATCCTGAACTCTGCGCGGCCAGCCGCTCCTAAAGTGTTATACGTACTTCCCACGTTTGCATGGCATGCGAAAGTTGAGGACGCGTGGAATTTTAGCCGCCGTGGGGGCGGCGGGCTGCGCATTTATCTGGATCGTCCCTGGTTTTCGTCCGGGGAAGGCGAATTGCTGGGAGCTGTGTTGTGGGGCTGTCCGCCGCCTCAGCATCAGGTTTTTGCACCGTTTGAGGTGCCGGAGACTCTGCGGAGCTATGTCACGCAGTGGGGCATGGATCCGATTTGGAACGCACCGGCATTGCCATCAGAAGCGGTGCCGCGCGAGGAGCACTTTCGCAACGCTGCGGCGTTTGGGCATGGGCTGAGCCTGGATGAAATGGTGCGGTTTCCCAATCTCTCCTTCTCCGTGGCAGGTCATGAAGTGCTATACGACAACACGCGCAAGCTCTGGTATTGCGATATCGAGATGGACTCCGGCGATGCGTACTTCCCATTCGTGCGCTTGGCGCTGGCGGCATATCAGCCGGAGTCGATCTCCGACGCGCATCTTTCGCGTGTGGTGCTGGCCGACTTCATCCAGCTTCTGCCGGATCGATCGGCTTCCATCACATTCGACCCGATCGAGACGACCTCGCTGGAAGTGGCGGTTACGGGCAAGACCTACCAAGGGCCGGGCGCAGTCAGCATGACAGCCTTGCTTGAAACTCAGCCGGCCGGTGGAGGAGAACAGGCGTGGGTTCCTGTAGCGTTGATCTCGCTGACGCCGAATGTTGGATTTGGTCCCGCAACTCTATGGACCGCACAGATCAAGCTGCCGGCCGCTCGCGGCGCGAGGCCGTTCCGTCTAGTGATCGAAGAGTTTGAGACCTTCACCAGGGATTCGTCCGGAGCACGGCAAAAGCGGCTCGTTTACGCCGACATTCTGAATCTCTGAAGGCAAGGCCACAGGAACTATTCGGCGGAGAGCGTCCCGAGTCGATCTGATTTGGTTATCGTATCGTTGTTTTCATTTTGTTCTCAAAACCTGAGGTGACCCCCTCAACTGTCACAAAATCTTTGGGCACAGTCTCCGACTCTATTTCAACGTCTTTGCATCTCCTAGCAAGGGTTGGGTCTGGGGAAGGGGGCGGCAGACCACGGTCGGAATGGTGCACCAAGCGCCTGGTCGCGGTTTCCTCTCAACCAGAGCCTGGTTGAGCGCCGCAAGCGGCAACCGCACCGCCAACGTCTTTTCCAACTCCGGTTACCTATGTCTCAGGTCGCTCACCCTCAAGGATGATGACGAAGTGCGCGGTAAACGTCCGCGATGGAGTATGTCACTCCCACGAAATAGCGGCGGTGAAACGGAGCAGCGGAGTTCAATGCGTGGTCAATTCCCGCATCAACCACCAAACGCGGCGTAATAGCGCAAGTAAACGCCCATAGGCCATCCGCGAAAGCAGGATCGGAATTGTTAAAGAACATGTTCCCGTAGAACTCGCCTGTGAATAGCAGTTTCTTATAGATGGGATGAGAAAACGCCAGATTCATTTGCGTGAATTGATCGGTTCCACCGGCTGATGGCCTGCCTTGAAAAATGTACGCGGTATTGAAATCGAAATGCGTCCCCAGAATGTCCTTGCTCGCATAAAAACGGATTTCGTGATCGTATTTTCCTGTTCCCAATCCTTTTGCCACGCTCGCACTCGGGAATTTCAGGGAATAGCCGATGGAAAGTGTGGGGATCAGTTTCGACTGGCGATGGAACCGGTATTCAAAACCGAGCGCGTTGTCTCCGAATCCCGTTTGCGTCTCACCGTTAATTGTTTGCCGCAGAAATGTACTTGTATCCCAGCGAATTTCCAGGTTGCAAGTGGCCGCAAATTTGAAAAGGCCTGCAAGATTGTTCTCGCGTTCCCGTTGCAGTCCCATGACGTGGTCGTAGCCGTATTCGACTTCGAGCACACCGTATTGCGTTATGTCCGCCGGATCGGCTACGGTCGGACGGTTGGGATTGGCGACGATTCCGCTGGTCGGTTGGCCGGGGCACTGCGCTGTGCCGCTTGCGCAGAGTAAAAAGCACACAACGAGACTCGCTGTGACCGCCGCGAAATAGGAACCACAAATGAGTTGTTTTGGAATCAGCAAATGAGCTCGCTAATGGATGCGACTCAATTCGTCATTCTAGCATCTGATTGTCAAAGAGAATTTACAAAGGAACGTCGAGCTCTTGATCTTGTGAATAAAGGCACTTCTATGAGACTAGTCTCCTGGGGAGTTCAGTCGGCAGCCATGAAGAAAGTCGCAGTGCTACCAGTGGTTTTTGTCGCGGGTCTTTCAGCCGCACCCAGCGCAGACACGCGGGCGAGTTACGTCGTGGACGCGCAGAGGAGCAAAATCGAAATTCAAGTCGCCCGCGAGGGTTTCTTCAAGGCGTTTGGTCACGATCACCTGGTTTCTGCGACCAAATTCTCCGGCGAGGTGCAGCTCTCGGAATCAAATGTGCCGGATTCCGCCGTGTCTTTTGTCGTAGATGCCAGATCGCTCGTTGTGCTGGATCCGGGCGAATCTGAAAAAGACCGAAAAGAAGTCCAGGCGACGATGCTTGGCGAACAAGTTCTCGACGTTGCGCGTTATCCGCAAATTGAATTTGCGTCTTCCAGCGTCAAGTCCGCCTCGAAAAAGGGAGATGCCTTCGAACTTCAAGTCCAAGGCGCGCTGATCTTGCACGGAGTGAAAAGACCGGTGACGATACCGGTCCGCGTGCAGGTCGCGACCGATGGCACTCTCACCGCCGACGCGGAAGTCTCACTTTTACAAAGCGAATACGGCATCACGCCGATCAAGGTCGCCGGCGGAACGGTTCGCGTAAAGGACAAGCTTAAGCTCATCTTTCATATCCTTGCCCGCAAAAACTCCGCTTGATCTCAGCCGCTCCAAATAAGTCTTCCTTCGTGGCTCGAATCCAATACAATGCCCCGCGGCGCGTTGTCGGCAAGGGGGAACAAACACCTTCCGAAGTCCTATTTAGCCTGCGTAGGTGCCAAGATGCTCAATTCATCGCTGCTAAAGAGCACGGTTGTTGCTGCTTTAGGTGGTTTGCTGTTTGGCTTCGATACAGTTGTGATTTCCGGCACGACGCAGGCTCTCACGGAGCTCTATCACCTTTCGCCGTTTGCTTTGGGCGTCACCGTCACCAGCGCGTTGATTGGCACAATCGTCGGCTCGCTTACCGCCGGAATTCCAGGCGATGCTATTGGCCGAAGAGATAGCCTTCGCTTCATGGCCGTGCTGTACGTAATCTCAGCAATTGGTTGCGCATTCGCTTGGAACTGGACTGCCCTTGTCACTTTTCGCTTTATTGGTGGCCTCGGTATCGGTGGTTCCTCCGTGCTCGGCCCAATGTACATCGCGGAAATTTCTCCCGCAAAATGGCGAGGCCGTTTAGTTGGATTTTTCCAATTCAACGTCGTGCTGGGAATTCTCCTCGCCTATCTTTCCAATTACATCATCGGCATTCTTCAACTCGGCCCTGCAGAGTGGCGTTGGAAGCTTGGCATCTCCGCGATTCCAGCCATATTTTTTCTCGTGATGCTTTTTGGCATACCGCGCAGCCCGCGCTGGCTGGCAAAAAAAGGTCGCACGGAAGAGGCCCGCGATGTCCTGCGCTTAATCGGTGAGCAGGATTACGAAACCGAACTGCAGGAAATCATCGCCTCGATTGACGCGGAGCACCACCAGCACGATTCACTTTTCAACCCTCAATACCGGCTTCCCATTTTCCTCGCCGTCACCATCGGTATGTTCAACCAACTCTCCGGAATCAATGCCATCCTCTACTACTTGAATCAGATTTTTGCGGATGCCGGGTTTAACAAGGTCTCCGCGGATTTGCAGGCAGTCGCCATTGGAGCTACCAATCTCATCTTCACCATGATTGCCATGACTTTGATCGACCGCGTCGGCCGCAAGAAATTGCTTTTAATCGGCGCGATTGGCACCGCGTCCTGTTTGGCCGGCATTGCGTGGATTTTTCTTGCGCATCAGCATGGGGAGTATCTGGTCTGGCTGCTCGTCACGTACATAGCGTTTTTCGCGTTTTCCCAGGGTGCTGTAATTTGGGTTTATATCGGAGAAGTTTTTCCCAACCGTGTGCGCGCACAAGGACAGAGCCTCGGCAGTTTTTCGCACTGGTTCATGGCCGGAGTAATTTCACTCGGATTCCCGCCGCTTGCGGCAAAATCCGGCGGCTATCCCTTTATCTTTTTTTCGGTAATGACCATCATTCAATTCTTGGTCGTACTCTTCATTTACCCGGAGACCAAAGGGGTTTCTCTCGAGGAAATGCAGAAAAAGCTCGGCATTGCGTGAATCATTCACTCTCTCAATTTCGCTTTTTTGCCCACCTTGGGCTGGCGAAAATGAATGGCAACTTGCTGGCGAGAATATTCCTCGTTGCTTCTTACATCAAAACGAATCCGCAATTTCGTGGCTCCGTTCGGCTGCTTCACGATCTCGGCTCCGTCCACTGATTCAATGATGCCCGGATTCCACACGTCAAAATCGTAGGTCGCTCCCGCACGTCCCGCGAGCGTCAGCAGCGTGGCATATTGATCCCCTGTTTGCGTCAGCACGCGCAGATCTGAACTTTTGTTGCCAAGCTCCGGCAACCGGAAGTCGTACGCAAGCCCAAAATCATTCTTCACATGCAGGCGAACTACGTTCTTTCCCTCCTGCAGCGCGAATCTCAACTTTACGTGGTGGTGTTCCGAACCAAACACATAGTCCACGGGCGTTTGCCGCCCATTGATCTCCGCACGGACCTCCATAGCCGGTCCCGCCATCGCCGGCTCAAAATCAAACGTGCACTCGCCTCCATTCCGGAATATCTCCAGTGTAATTTCTCCGGGAGCCTTGTGGTAGCTGAGCGCGATCGCACTTTCACCGATCCGAACGTTGTCGATTTTGAAGTCAGTCCAGTTGGCCGGAACGTGCGGGATGAAAGTCAAAGTCTTGCCCCCCGCGTCTCGTTCCAGCCCGAACATGCCTTTTAGCACCGGGCTGATGACCATAGCCGCCGACCAAATCTGGTGCGGCGAACTCGTCGAAAGCGGCTGGTAATAGTCGCCAGAAAGCACTTCCGTCACATGTCCCTGCGAACCATCGAGCGCCAGCAATGCATTTGCCCGCAAATTCTGATACGCAGCAAATTCCTGATGATGGCGATACTCGGCCACGGAAGCCCATCCGGTAAAAAGCGGCCACACCGAGCCGTAGTGATACCCTCCGCCGCTAAACACCGGAGACAGGTTTGAAATAATTCTGGTTCCCCAATCGGTTTGAATGTCGAAATTCGTCAGTTGTTTCAAATTCTCTTCCATGCGCGAAGCGAGCATGTCTGCTGTTGAGCCAAACCACATAGGCACAGTGGCAAGTATGTTCAGCTCATCGATCTGCTTGTCATCTTTGCTGATGGCGAATGCAAACCGTTTTTTGTCCGGCATCCAGAAACTCACGTGCACCAGTTCCCATTGTTTCTCGGCTTCTTTCCGAAGCGTTTCGCTTAATTCTTTTTGCCCCGTAAGCAACGCCAGATTCGAAAGCGCCCGCACCGCTTCCGCTCCCAGTCCGCTTTGGTAGAACTCGCTCTTTACCGGCAGCAGTGGGCCGCCTTCCACCCATCCATGGCCGACTCCCAAATTTTGGGGCAGCCCGCGCGAGTCGTAGGTCGATTTCAAAAACTCATAAGCCTTTTGTAGGCTCGCCCATTGTTCTCTCGCGAACTCCGCGTCTCCGCTCGCCTGTACGTAATCATTCATCCCAATGATATAAAGTGGTGTTGCATCCGCCGATGCGAATCCGTACGGATAATCCTTAAACCAATTCACAAAGCTCGCGCCCTGTGCAATCTCGTGCGGAATCTTTCCGTCCTCGCGCTGAAATCGCGCCACAAACGCCAGCGCCGTCCGCGCATTCGCAAAATCGCCTTCGCAGTTCAGCGCAAGCGTGGACCAAAACGCGTCTCGTCCAAAAAACCAGGCAAACCCTGGCCGCTGGCTCTCGCCTGAGGTCCTGTACCCCGCGACCAATCCCGTGCCCATCGTCGGATTCGCCACCATCCCTTGCAGCAGACTCACGCGCGACCAGTCGTACGCATGCTGCAGTTGCGCGTCGGGCAGATCCACGCTCACCGTCTTCTTTAAATATTCGGCGTAGTACGCTGCAGATTGTTTCTCAAGTTCCGCGTAAGCTGCACTCAGCGTCTTGTACGTTTTCTCCGCTTCCGCTGCGCCGTGAACCGATCCCGCCAGCATCACCAGTTTCGTTTCGCGGCCCTTCGCTGTTACGCCAAGCCGAACCGAGTTTTCATGCGTGCTCGAATAATTCGTCTCGTACTCAAGGTGCGGCTCTCTCGCCGTAGGCGATCCCAAAATGGCCGTAAACTTGCGGCTTTCTTCGCCAAAAGTAAATGCATTCAGCCCCGCGTCCCAGTTCTCATACGTCCCGCCAATCGCTGCGGGCCATTCCAGTTGAAAATCGCGGTGAAACGCAACCTCCAGCTCCAGCGGTTGTTCAGTCTCCACTTCAAACGTAATCACCGCTCCCGGTTCGTCCACCGGCACAAAAAACTTCTCCCGCACACTGAACGTATCGCCTGCATAAATTAGAGTCGTCGATTCTGGCCGCGCCTCTATTGTTCGCACCAATGATTCCGCGGGCAGCGCTTTGCCATCGTGGTGAATCGTCACGTGAAAATCGCGCATCACCTTCAATGGATAAACCCACGCCTCGACCTTGCCCGATTCGTTTCCAAAAATTCCCGCGCGTTTCCCCACAGCACATAAAAATTCCCAAGAACGTGCGGTTCTCTGAATCAGAAGTGGTTTAGCCGGATTGCTTATCTCAGCCTGTGCCTTCGCATCGAGCGCAATGAAACCAACAAAGGCAACAACTAACACGCACGAAGAAAGAAGGCGTATCGTCTTTCGGTTAATCTTTAGAAGGAATTTTTTGCGAGTGGAAGCGGTCATAGTGGCCTCTGCAATGCCTCGAAACTTGCAAACGCCTGCAGCCCTGTCTATAAAAGAAACGGCCAGAGTGTAACACGCGTTTTCACGGGAAGGTACGGGTCAACTTGTTTTCTTCACGCCGCGGATTTCTGAAGTCTCTCAGCCGTTCCGCTCTGGTCCTCTCTTTGGAGAATGTTTTTTCGCTCGTTCGCGCACCTTTCGCGCGCGCCGTCGCTTCGAACGCCCGGCCGGAAACCCTTCCGCTCGGCGTGAATTTCCTCGACGTCGCGAAAGAATCCGGCCTCAACGCCAAGACAATCTACGGTGGCGAGCACAAAAATAGATTTCTTTTGGAAACCACCGGCTGCGGCGTCGCCTTCTACGACTACGACAACGACGGCTGGCTCGACATTTTCCTCGTAAACGGCTGGCGCCTCGAAGGTTTTCCCAAGGGCCAGGAACCCATCTCCCGCCTCTTCAAAAACAATCGCGATGGCACGTTCACGGACGTCACTCTCAAAGCCGGTGTCGCTCATTCCGGCTGGGGACAAGGCTGCTGCGTCGGTGATTACGACAACGACGGCAACGATGATCTCTTCGTCAGCTACTTTGGCAAAAACGTTCTCTATCACAACAACGGCAACGGCACCTTCACTGACGTCTCCGAGAAATCCGGCGTTGCAGGAAGCGGCAAACGTTGGAACAGTGGCTGCGCGTTCGTGGACTACGACCGCGACGGCAAACTCGATCTCTTCGTCGCCAATTACATTGATATGGATCTTGCCACCGCGCCTGTGCCCGAGTCCGGCCCCTGCTTATATAAAGGTGTGATGGTTGCGTGTGGACCGCCCGGTCTTCTCGGCGGAAAAAATGTTCTCTTTCACAACAATGGAGACGGCACTTTCACCGACGTTTCTGAATCCACGGGCATCCTCAGCGCCAATGGCACCTATGGCCTCGGAGTCCTCACTGCGGATTTTGATAACGACGGCTGGCCGGATATCTACGTCGCCAACGATTCCACGGCAAGCGCGCTCTATCAAAACAAGAAGAACGGCAAATTCACCGACATCGCCATGGAAGCAGGTTGTGCGCTGAGCGCCGATGGCAAACCGCAAGCCGGCATGGGCGTTTCCGCCGCAGACTACGACATGGACGGCAACCTCGACATAGTAAAGACGAATTTCGCTGGAGATACGCCGTCTCTTTATCACAACCTCGGTGGGGCAAATTTTGAAGACGCAACTTTCCCCGCCGGTCTCGGGAAGCACACGCAGTATCTCGGCTGGGGCTGCGGTTTTTTTGATTTCGACAACGACGGCTGGCCGGACATTCTTCTCTGCAACGGCCATGTCTATCCGGAAGTCGAACAGCTCACAACAGAAGCGGGTTACGCTCAACGCAAACTGCTCTATCGCAATCTACGCAATGGCCATTTCGAAGAAGTTTCGCTCTCCGCCGGTTCGGGAATTTCTGCGCCGACCGCTTCACGCGGCTGCGCCTTTGGCGACTTCGATAATGACGGCGACCTAGATTTCGTCGTCAACTGCGTCAACGCGCCGCCACAGTTAATCCGCTGCGATTCGAGCAACAAAAACAATTGGATCAAAATTCGCACGATTGGAACGAAATCCAACCGCAGCGGCATCGGCGCCCGAATCACCTGCGTTACGCGAGTTCCCAAACAGGAAAAACCGCACACCCAAATAGACGAAGTCCGCAGCGGGGGCGGCTACTATTCGCAAAATGACTTGCGCGTGCACTTCGGAATCGGCGAAGCCGAAAGGGTGGAACTTCTCGAAGTCCGCTGGCCCAGTGGCCAAACGGACGCACTAAAAGATCTCAAAGCAAATTGCCTCTATTACGTCACCGAAGGAAAGGGACTCACCCGCACCGAAACTTTTTCCAAACTCAAACGCTCTTAACGAGTGTCTGTCATCTTGAAGCGAACCATGAAGTTCGCTGAAAGACCTCAACTGACACGCCGCCTCACAAAGTGTCCGCAACGCGCGAACTTAACCTTCTGCGCAAATGTTTTCTAAAACCCTTCCAGCATCCAGACGTTAGAAGCCCCGCTCGCTTCCCAAATCGCCAGCCGCTTGCCATCCTGCGAAGGAATCGCCCAGCCAATATACGGGCTCGGCTCTCTCACCGCCGGTTTCACGCGGCCCTGCAAATCTACGTTGATAACCACTTCCTCGCCTTCTCTCGGTGACGCGCACGTCCAGATGCTTTTTCCATCCGCGGCCCAGTCAATCGCTCGCACGCTGCGCCATTCTTTCAGCGCGATCTTTCGTGTCGAACCGCCGCGCAAAGACATGATTTGAATCTCCGCCTCTTCTTGCGCGCGAAGTTTCTTTGCCAGCGCCAGCAGCCCCCCATCCGGCGATAGCGTCCAGTTATAAAGCTGCCATTCGGGATCGGAAATCTTGAACATCAGGCTGTTTTTCCCCGTTTCCGCGTCAAACTCATAGAATTCCAGTGCTTCATTCGCATAACTGCTGAAAATGCACTCGCGCGATGGCAGCCTCGCGCACTGAAAATTATTAATCTCCGGCCACTCGAGCACCTGTTGCGATTCGCCTCCGTTCAGGGGCACTCGCAGTATCCGGTAGATTTGCAGATTCTGCCCGCTGTTGGCGATGTTCTTTCCCTGCAGCTTTGCTTCCGCCGCAGCGTCGTGTGGAAACCCCTGTTCGCCCGCATCGCTATGCTTCAAAGTCGAATACAAAACTTTTGTTCTGTCGGGATTCAACCGCAAAATATTCGGTTCGCTCCCGCCTGTATCCAGCAACTCCGGCGTCCCTTGCCCCACAGCTTGCTTGTAGATATGAAACTTTCCTTCGCGATTGGAAATATAAAGGACGGAGTTCCCGTCTGGAGTCCACTCGTAAGGCAGATTCCTTCGGTCATCCAGCGTCAATCGTTCTGGCCGTCCCACTGTTTTTGTTTTCTTGTCGATCTGGGCCACGTAAACGGCAGGCTGAATGTTTGTTCGCATGAACAAAATCTTTTTCCCATCCGCGGAAGCATCCATCACCGGCTTGTGATCCGGCCCGTTCGTAATCCGCACTCGTTCTCCACTTGCAAGCCCGGTCTTTGCGTCCAGCGGCATCGCCCAGACGTTTGTATCTCCCTGCACGGGCGGAGGCTCTGCCAGCGAGAAGAAAAGCCGCCCATCCGCAAGCCACGCTAGACCGCCGCTCAGTTGGCGGTCCTTCACCACTATCTGATTCTGCCCGCCCCCGATCACGTGCGTCTCTATTTGCACGTCTTCGTCATTCCAGTTTGGAAAATAGATGACGCACAGGAACGCCAGGATCCGGCTGTCCGGCGACCACACCGGCACGCCATAAATCGATCCGCTCGAGTCCACTTCTTTGTGCACTTCGCCGCCATCAAGGTTCATCGTCCAGATTTCGCGCCTCGGATACTCGCCGCGCAAGAACGCAACCGTCTTGCCGTCGGGCGATAGCCGCGCAAACTCGCCGTCATCCACCAATTTCTGGGGCGCCCCCCCTAAAAGCGAAATCTTCCAAAGTGCCGAGCGGTCTTTCGCACTCGGCACCGCCGACGCCAGAATGTGGCTCTGGTCCGGAAACCAGCTCGCCCAGGTGACTTTGAATTCCGCCGGCAGCGCCACGTGGTGAATTTCCCCGCTGGACGTGTCCTTCACGTGGAGCCCGAGCTTGTCCGTATAAATGAGCATCCGCCCGTCAGGCGAAATTGCGCCGCCTTCCACGGGAGCGTCCGGTGAATTCGTCGTAAGCCGGATCTCCCGCGGCTGAACCGGCCGCACAGCTCTATGCCCTACATGCCAACCCGCGGAAACCGCTCCCGTGGTTGCCAATAGCCCCGCTAGTGCCCAGAGTGCAGTCCTCAAACTGAACCTGCCTGCGGCGGCCATGGGAATCGTTGAGTGCGGAGCTCTTCCATTCCCATTCATGTGGCCGTTCGAAGGCCCATATAGCGGAGCCATGAAGCGATACCCACGTCGGGATAGAGTCTCAATGAAAATGGGATTGTCCGCGGAATCGCCTAGTGTATCCCGCAGACGCTTGATCGCCGTATTGAGGCTGTGGTCGAAATCTACAAACGTGTCCGCAGGCCAAAGCCGCTTCCGTAGCTCTTCGCGCGACACGACATCACCTGGTACTTCCAGCAGGGCTGACAAAATCTGCCCAGGTTGGTCCTGCAGCTTGACCTTAGAGCCATTTTTTCGGAGCTCACATGAGTGAGGGCTGAACTCGAACACCCCGAATCGAACACTTCCGTTCGTGCTGGCTTGAGTCACCATAAGTCACCTTAATAACTATACGAAGGCCGTCGTAGAAAGTTTGATGCTGATAACAAGAATTATTGAGTGATTCGCGCGCGCATCCCTCAGAAAGCAGACAATTTAGATAGTTATACCCAAATCGCTCCTTTTTTAGTCCTCGTGCATTGAGGTACCCCGTCGCTCCCTCCACAGTTGGCCTCGGAACCTGCCTTCTTGCCTGGTTTCACGAGGTCCGGCCATGCACCTACTTAGACGCTTCTCTCTCTTTGTCATCGTTTGGGGTGTTCCTTTTTCGACACCTGCCGTCGCCCGGACCCCAGATTTCGTTTCCCGTGTCCAGGTCTCGCTATTCAATGACGCCGCCGTCCCGCCAGCAGTTCTGGCCCAGGCTCAATCTCGAGCTTCCGCTGTCCTCAGCCAAGCAGGCATTGAAGTGGAGTGGCTCGACTGCCCGCCTGCCAATCCCTTGGACTTTGCCCCAGCCGCCACTCCTTGTTCGGCGGTCTTCTGGCCGCGTCATCTATCGGTTCGCATCATCAAACGCGGCATCACTGTTGGCGCGGACACCTTTGGGCAGGCATTCCTGGACGAGTCAGGCTGTGGAGTTTATTCGAACGTCTACTATCAAAATCTCGCCGCCAGCCCCGACCATCCCGAACTCACTGACGGAGAAATGCTTGGCTATGTAATAGCTCACGAACTTGGCCACCTGCTCCTCGGCTCCCACTCCCATTCCGATTCCGGCGTCATGCAAGCCCAATGGCGCGCCCCCGCGCTCCACGCCGCAGCAAGAGCCGCGCTCTTCTTCACTCCGGCCCAGTCGGCCAACATCCGCTCCCGCTTGGCCAATTCATCGCCGATAATCCTCACCGACGCGTCCCGCTCCTTACCTGCGCTACCATGACGGTAGTGTTCGCTACTTCTTTACTTCACTCGCCTTACCACTTCCTTCCTTCAACACATGGATCTTATCCAAAGCCAAGCCCTCAAATCTCTCCATCAACCCGCTCGGCCAGCGAATCTCAATCCAATCGATTTTCGCCACTTTCCCCAGACCGAAATGCACACGCATATCGTTGTTTGAGTCAAAGCTCGACCCGCTCCGCACCTCATCCACGTGCAAACGCCCGCCGGCCTGCACGCGAATCTTCGCCCCGATTCCGTCGCGATTCGATTTCGTCCCAACCGTTTTGATTCCGATCCAATGATTCTCCGTCTTCACCTGATTCACCAGCAGGCTCAGCGGCTCATTCATGTTGCTCACGACCGCGGACATTCGTCCGTCATTCCACAAATCTCCCACCGCCAGCCCGCGCGAAGAGCGCTCCGTGGTAATCCCCGGACCGGAAGTCTCGGAAATATCTGCAAACTTTCCATTTCCCAAGTTGTGATAGAGCACGCGCGGCTCTTCGTAGTCGCTCCCCAAATGCTGCTTCGTGACTTCCGGATAAACGTGCCCATTCACCAGCAGCAAATCGGGCCAGCCGTCGTTGTCCACGTCCACAAACATCGTTCCCCAGCCAAGATATTTTGTATAAAGCCCGAGCCCGGCCGCAAACGTTACGTCGTCAAATGTTCCGTCGCCGTTGTTGCGATAAAGCGTTGCCGTATCGTCCGAGAAATTTGTCTTGAAAATGTCCATCCGGCCGTCGCCGTTGTAGTCACCAATCGTCGAGCCCATCCCCGCTTGTTCTTTTCCATCTTCGTTGAACGCAGCGCCGGCCACCACCGCTACGTCGGTGAACGTACCGTCGCGGTTGTTGTGGTAAAGAATGCTCGGCGTGCTGTCGCAGGCGACGTAAATATCCGGCCAGCCGTCGTCATCAAAATCCAGCGTCGAAACGCTGAATCCATAGTGCCCATTCGTTTGATCAATCTTTGCTTTCGTTGTTACGTCCTCGAACGTTCCGTCACCCTTGTTGTGATACAAAATGTTTTTCCCCCACGGCAGCCCACGTGGCCCGCACATCACCGGCACGCCTTTCCACATGCAGGATGCGCGTTCACCCGGTGCCGGCGCCGACGTCACATCAAAATCCACGTATGTCGCCACGAACAAATCCAGCTTGCCGTCGCGGTCGTAATCCACGAACGCGCACCCGGTGCCCCACGTTTTTCCGCTTCCCGCAACATGCGCCGTCTCGCTCACATCCGTAAACGTTCCGTTTCCGTTGTTGTGGTACAAAACGTTCTTCCCGTAGTACGTCACGTAAATATCGTCAAACCCGTCGTTGTCGTAATCGCCGACGCATACCCCTTGTCCCCAGCCCGTGCGCGCCAGCCCAGCCTTTTCGGTCACATCGGTAAACGTTCCGTTGTGATTGTTGTGATAGAGATGGTTCGTCGGTGGTCTCTTGCCGGCCAGTGGTTCCAGGGTAGTGCCGTTCACCACAAAAATATCCGGCCATCCGTCGTTGTCGTAATCGAAAATCGCCACCCCTGTCCCGGTTGTTTCGATGATGTATTTTTTCGTGTCCACACCGCCGAACACATTGGGCTCCGCCAGTCCGCGCTTCACGGCTTCGTCAGTAAAATAGGCAATGCTGTTTGTGCCGGCTGATTTTTGCTCTTGCGCGGTGGACTGTGGCATTACAAGAAATACGCAAACAAGAAATGGTGCCGCAAAACGAAAACATCGTTGGGCAAACGAAAGGGAAGGATTCATGGAGTACACAAAATCGTAGAACCCACGAAGCGCCAGGTCAAGCATTCCGGCAGCGCTCGCGATTCTTGTCTGCATCTGATGCTAGTATGAACTTTCTCGCTGCTCTGGAAAGGCTCGGCTTCTTGCATTCGCGCTTCAAACAAAATTTCTGGAACGTAGTCTGGCGCTATGCACTCATCATTTTCATGTACTTACTTGCAGATATCTCCCTATTTTCGCAGCAAACTACAAAATCCGCTTCCGAGCGAGCGAATGAAGTTTACGCAGCGGGCGTTGCAGCACTGCAGCAGGGTGACCTCAAAACGGCCAGGTTGAAATTCCAAAACGTTGTGCAGTTGGTTCCGCAAAGCGCGGAAGCTCACAATTCGCTCGGCTGGGTACTCTTAGCACAAGGTGAGATCGATTCCGCAATTTCACAATTTCATGTGGCGCTTCGCTCAAAGCCGGAATTTGTGCAAGCGCACATCAATCTTGCCAATGCGCTTATCCGGAAGGGTGACGCGCAGCAGGCGTTAAAAGAAGGCCGCGAATCGGTGCGGCTCGCTCCGGAAAACTCGGAATCGCAGCGTACGCTGGCTCACGCGTTGGATTTCGGCGGCCAAACGCAAGCCGCCGCTGATGCGCTTCGCAAAGCGCTGGAACTCGAACCGTCGCGCGCCGATGTTCATGACGAATTGGGATCCGTGCTGGTGCGGCTATCGCAGGCTGACAAGGCAGAAGCGGAATTTCGAGAAGCGATCCGTATTTCACCAGAAATGGCGCAGGCCCATCTCCATCTCGGCGTTCTGCTCCACGGAAAGAAAGTAAACGAAGCCGCGGTTCGAGAACTGGAGACAGCAGTTCAGCTTGCCCCCCAAAATGCTCAAGCTCTCTATTTCCTCGGCCTCGCTTACCGGGATCAAAGTGACTCTGGCAAAGCTATCGCGGCGCTGCAAGAATCTGTCAAACTCCAGGCGGACCAGCCGGAAGTGCAGAATCAGCTGGGTCTCCTTCTTCAACATGCTGGCCGCCCCGAGGAAGGAGCCTTGGCATTCCGGGAACTGATCCGCTTGCAACCGGAAAACCCCGAAGGCCACAACAATCTCGGGCTCGCTCTCATGCAAACGGGCGACGCGAACGGCTCGATTGCCCAATTTCGAGAGGCTTTGCGCTTGCGCCCCAATGACACCGGCTTTCAGGGAAATCTTGGCGCTGCCTACCTTCAGAAAGCCGATTTCGCCGAAGCCGTGCGGCAGTTTGAGTCCGCGCTGAAGAACGCGCCAAGCAACGCAACCCTGCACTATAACCTCGGGCTTGCCTTGAAACTTCAGGACAAACTTTCCGAAGCGATTGTCGAGCTGCGCAAAGCCGAATCGCTGGACCCAACGCAGCCGGACGCGCCTTACACGCTCGGTGTGACCCTCTGGCAACAAGGAGAGTTCGATGACTCCGCAGCAGAACTGCGCGCGGCCATCCGCGCGAAACCGGACTATGCCGAAGCCTTTTACACCTTGGGCACCGTCCTCAAGCAGCAGGGAAAATTACAGGAATCCGTAGCAGCGCTTCGCGAAGCACTGCGTCTCCAACCCGATTTTGCTGGTGCGCATACCACTCTTGCCGCGGCTCTTCGGCAGCTGGGAGATGTGGAAGGAGCTGCGGCCGAAGCTCGCGCGGGAATCGAACTCGCCAAACAAAAAACCGATTTACAAGCCGCTCTTTTCGCCACGAATTCCGGCAAACGCTTACGCAGGGCAGGCGATCTCGATGGCGCGATTTCGCAATTTCGCTTCGCAATCAACGCGTCGCAGGATTTCGCCCCTGCACATTACGAGTTAGGATTGGCGCTTCTTCAGCAGGGCAAAAAAGAAGAAGCTGCGAATGAATTCGAGAAAGCGAAATCGTTGGACCCGAAACTCGTTCCGCCCGTAGACTGAAGACGTCTAACTCTTTAATTTTCGGAATGCCACAATGTCGCATTCCACCGGCACACCCTTCGCCACTTTCACCCGTATCACCGCCTCAAACGGTGTCAGGTGGCTCGCCTCGCTCACATTCATTTTTTGGAGAAGCGCCGCTAGATAATTTTCACGTGTGACGTACTCTACCGCCGCCTGTGTTCCAATTGTTGTGGTTCCAGCGAGGATCAACTCCGAATGTTCAGGATTTATTCCGTGAACGAAGGCCACAATTGCGAAATCCTCCGTCAGATGCACGTTGGATGGATTCGCCACGTACTGGGATGCTTCGCCAGGTTGTGGCTTCGTGTTGATAATCGCCACGTTTCCCGCATGCTCGCCGGTTTTGATCGGTTGAAAGATGAATTCACGGGTGCTTGGAATATCCTGCAGTGTAAGGTTCTCGGAAGGCGAACCGATAAAAATCAGGTCGTTATTTTTCGCGTCGTCGAGCGAAAAAAGACTGCCACGCTTCACGCGGAGCGATTGGCGCAGAGCAGCGAACACAATATCCAGATTGTGTACCGCGATGACCTCCCCCACTCCCGTGTAGTGGTCGAGAATCGGGGTGTGGCTGTCTTTCGCCGCGTCGTAGTAGCGCATGCCAGTGCTGGGCATTCCGACAAACGCCGCATTGCTGAAAATTACCCATGGCTCCTCGGGTCCGGTGAGGACGCCCCGCCAAAAGATTCGAAATGGGAGAGCAGCTTGCGCCGTTTGTTCCGGAGTAGGCAGATCCGCGCGCCGTGCCATATAAAAATGTACGGCCAAGGCAGAAGCGATCACAAACGCCACGCTCAGCCCCACCGTGGCGATCACCCAATTTCTGGGAAGCATGGGCTGCTCATTGGCGCCGTTATGCAGCATGTCAACGTGCCCGTTGTTCGACGAGTTGGTTGCCCTGTCGTGGATGACGACCGCATAGCTTCCCTTTGGTATCTCAACCCCTGTTGTGTCGTTCGCGCCTTCGCCGCCGTAGTATTCGGATAGCTTGGAACGCAGCCTGCCCACCTGGACTCGTACCATGGAGTCCAGTTGCGGATCGAAATCCGTCTGTCTGCCAAAAACTTCTGTCGCGATTTGATATTCCTTGACGGGAACGCCGGGGTGCTCCATCGCCTGCTTCGCTAGGTAACGCAATAGCTTACACAAGGACTCGGAGCTGTGGAGAGTATGGCTCGCCACCAAACGCTCAACTTCCGCCATGAATTGCGCCCTGTCGGCCAAAGTGACTCCGGTGACACGAATGTAACATGAGCCTACCAACTTCTGCATCTGCTTGCAATAAATAGATTTATCGGCTGTAACAGTATCAGACGCTCTGAGACTTACCTCACCTAGCAAAAAGAACGATAACTTGCAGCATAAATTTGTCTCGTTCGAAGTCTTGCGAGGGGTGTCTTTTTCACTGGCACGGGTCCGGTCAGGAACTGTAGCGATGCAGTTCAGCGAGGCCGGCTTTCTCTCGCAGCGTGGTTGAGCAGAGGTGGGGGCAGGCAGAGTTCATCTCTGCCGGCTACTGCAAATCCAATTCGAACGTGACGGTCGGCCAATGGGCTGGGGTAGCTTCTAGTGGCAGGCGCTGTAGGGCATGCTCAGGAGGGGTGATGAAAAAGCGTTCGCTTTTCGCGTGTTTCGCAGTACTTTGTCTCGTTGCAGGATTTTCCGTACCAAAATCATCTGGTCAGGCAGTTTATGGCAGCATTCTCGGTTCGGTGACGGATTCGCAAGGTTCGGCGGTCGTCGGAGCCAAGATCACCGTTACGTCGATTGCCAAGGGTTCAAGCGGAGAAACGACGACCAATGATAGCGGCAATTACACTATTTCCCACTTGATTCCAGACGTTTACAACATCCGTGTTGAAGCTGCCGGTTTCAAGTCTTACGATGTCAAGGGCGTTCAGGTTTCTGCTGACACGAGCACAAACGTTGATGCCAAACTGGACGTTGGTTCGGTTACTCAGTCGATCGAAGTGACTGGCGAGATTCCGCAGCTAAAGGTGGACAGGTCTGACGTCGCCACATCCTTTACCAGCCAGACCATCGAGTCGGTTCCCATCTACAATCGGAATTTCACCACATTTCAACTACTGTCGCCGGGCGCGCAACTTCAGGGTTGGGGTCACGCGGCCAGCGAAAACCCACAGGGTTCGCGGCAAATCTTGACGAACGGACAGCATTTTGCGGGGACCGGCTTCGAATTGGACGGAACCGACAACCAGGATCCCATCCTCGGAATCATCGTAATCAATCCGAACCTCGATTCCATCAATGAAGTGAAGATTACTTCGCAGGACTACGACGCCGAATTCGGCAAGGCTATCGGCGCTATCGTCACTTCCCAGACCAAATCTGGCACCAACGAATTTCACGGCTCGTTCTTCGATTTTGAGCGTTCTAACTCCAATTTCGCGAGCGACCCGTTTACGCAAAGTAAAATAGGCGTACCCAGCGGAAATTGGAACCAATTTGGTGCCACTTTTGGTGGCCCGATTCGGAAGAACAAAATCTTCTTTTTCGCAGACTACCAGGGCCAGCGGGCCCATGTGGGCGGATCCGCTTCTGATCGAATCCTGACACAAGCGGAACAGGGCGGCAATTTGAGCGATTTGGGAAAGCCCATTTACGACCCGTATCAAACGACGGATGCGACTCATCAGACCCTGGTGTTAGACGCAAAAGGCCAACCAATCCCAGTGGGCATTGCGAGCCGCACTCAGTTTCCCGGAAACGTGATCCCCGCGTCGCGATTGTCTCAGCAAACTCAAAATCTTCTGAAGTTGCTTCCCGTTGGTGCCACCCTGTCGGATCCAACTTTGAATAACTTTTCTGGTTCGGGCAGCAACGTTTTGGATTCTGACAATTTTGACGTGCGCTCTGACTACGTGCTCAATTCAAAGACACAAGTCTTTGGGCGCTACAGCTACCAGAAGTTCCTTCGTTCTGGACCCGGCCTATTCGGAGAGATTGCCGGCGGTCCGGCACTTCCTGCTGACTCAGGTGGCCAATTTGCCGGAACCTCCAACGTGAGAAACCAGAGCCTCGCTACAGGTTTCGACTACACGTTCGGCCCAACCTTACTCACCGACTTCCGCTTCGGATATATGCGTTACCATGTCCAGACAGCGCCGGGCGGCGTGGGCACGACGCCTGCGCAAGATGCTGGCATTCCTGGATTGAACATTGACACCCTGTACACCACAGGGATGCCATATTTCCATATCACGACCAGTGGATTGCCGGACTTCAATTTCGGATACTCCCTCGGAGCGAATCAGTGCAACTGTCCGCTCCTTGAGAGCGAGCACCAATACCAGTTTGTGAATAACTGGACCAAGATTCATGGCAATCACACCATCAAATTTGGTGCGGATATCCGCTATGCCTACAATTTGCGTGTCCCCAGCGACGTTCACCGCGCTGGTGAGCTTAATTTCTCCCAAGACCAGACCCAGGGTCCGGGTGGGGTTGGGGGATCAGGCTTGGCAGCTTTTCTCCTGGGTGACGTGACTTCTTTCGGGCGCTACGTTAGCGCTTCTACCAACGCTAACGAAACTCAGCCGCGTTTCTTCTTCTTTGGACAAGACACCATACGGGTCACTAACAAACTGACCGTTAACCTCGGACTTCGCTGGGAAATCTATAAGCCCGAATCGGTTCGCGGCACTGGTCAGGGCGGCTGGGTGGACCCGACCACTGGCGAGGTTCGCGTTGCCGGGCAGCAAGGTGTGGACCTTACGGGCAACACGTCAACCGACTATAAACACTTCGCTCCTCGCGTAGGTATCGCCTATCAGGTTAATCCCAAGACCGTAGTTCGGCTCGGCTATGGTCGTAGCTATGACATCGGCGTCTTTGGCACGGTCTTCGGCCATGCCGTTACGCAGAACGTGCCGGTCCTCGCGAGCCAGGAAATAGATACGTCAAATGGGCAGGACTTCAATACGGCCTTTTTCCTTAAGAACGGGCCGTTTGCGTTAGATCCGGCCACAGCACTCGGCGGGACTTTGGCGACGAGTAATTGCAACGCAATCACAGATCCAGCTGGCGTAAATCCTGTCACCAAAAAGTACACGCCTACCAAAGCGCAATGCGTTGGCGCCAATGGCATGCCGCTCTTGCCGGCTGGTCTCAACGCCTTTGTTCGCCCGTTCAATAACCGGCTTCCGACCGTGGACGCCTGGAACGCCACCGTGCAGCGGCAGCTGACCCCGACCATTAGCGCTACGATCTCCTATGTAGGCAACAAAGGGACGCACACCATTGGTGGTGGCCCGGACTATCCATTTAACAATGCAAAGCTGGCGGGCTATGATCCCACGCTCACCGGACAGGCTGCTACCGATGCCAACAATGCGCGTAAGCCGTTTTATCTCAAGTATGGCTGGACGTCGGGCTTCCGTTATTTCGGAAACGACTTCAACAACAAATACAACGCGTTACAGGTAATCGTAGAGAAGCGTTTTGCGAATGGGTTGTCCTTCAATACCAATTACACTTTTCAGCATGCCGTAGCAGACCTCGATGGCGGAACGCACGCTTACGATCCTGCTGCTAATTACGGTCCGAACGACAATTACCGGAACCACGTATTCATTTTCACCCAGGTCTACCAGCTGCCCTTTGGTAAAGGAAAGAGATGGGGTGGAGATGTTGGCCGTGTGGGCGATTTGCTCATCGGGGGTTGGGAGTTGAATGGCACCACAAACTTCTCGAGTGGGTTGCCATTCACACCCGGCTTGAGCTCCTGCCATGCTTCCAGCGATACGGGGCCATGCCGGCCAGATAAAGTTGGCTCGATCAAGGACGGCCCGCGCTCAGGGGACCCGAACATCCCTGGGTACTGGTTCCAAACCAGCGCGGTACCGCTCGTAACAGCCGGGCAGTCGAACGGTCCATGGGCGCAGCCTGCCGTGGATACATTCGGGAACATCGGTCGCAACTCGCTTCGTGGGCCTAGGTACTTCGATTCCGACCTGTCTTTGTTCAAGAACTTTACCATCACCGAAAGAGCAAAGGCTCAATTCCAATTCCAGTTCTACAACATCTTTAACCATGTGAATCTCGCGAATCCAGACGGGTGCGTCGACTGCGGTTCAGGCGGCAAAATTACCGGTATCGCAGCCAACTCTCAATTGCGCTCCTTGACGTACGGAGTCAAGCTCACTTTTTAACCCTGCTACACCCCAAAAACGGGGAGCCCCTCGCGGGCTCCCCGTTTTTTATGCTCTAATCTTCTCCGGTTCACAGTTCGTTCATGCGCAGACTTGGCTCATCGGCAGTTGTTCGCATCCCGGCCCTTGCGATTCTTTTCCTATCCTGCACTTTTATACTTTTAGCGCAGCAAACAGACCCGCCGTTTGCCGCCGCTCGCCGTCTGCTCGAGCAAGGCAAGTTCACGGAAGCCATTGCCTCTCTGGAAGACTTGGGCAAATCCAATCCAAATCTCAAAGGACTCTCGCGGGAACTGGGCATCGCGTTTTATCGAAAGGGCGACTACATCAATTCAATCGCGTATTTGCAGCGAGCAATCAAGGAAAATCCGGACGATGGGGAGGCAGTGCAACTGCTCGGGCTTTCCAACTACATGGCTGGGAGGTTGGCGGAGGCGATTCCGTATCTAGAGAAGGTTCAGTCTTGGTATCCGAGCGCCAATGTGGATGCGGCTTACATTCTTGGCGTTTCATACATTCAAACGAAAAATTACCCACAGGCGCGGGTGGCATTTTCGAAAATGTTTGGCGTACCGCCCGATTCCGCGGCCAGCTATCTTTTCACGGCGAGGATGTTGCTCCGTCTGGAGTTCGGTCCAGTCGCAGAGGAGTACGGACAAAAAGCGGTTTCGATTGATCCCAAACTGCCCCTCGCTCATTACCTGCTCGGAGAACTCTATCTTTTTCAGTCGAAGATTCCGGATGCCATCGCGCAGTTTCAGCAGGAGCTTGCAATCAACCCCGGGCACGCTGCTTCTTACTACAAACTTGCCGACGCTTATTCGCGCGTTCAAAAATTCGATGAGGCCGAAAAACTATTGCAGCGTTCTATTTGGCTGGATGCTACTTCCACGGGCCCGTACATCCTTATGGGGAAAGTTCTTCAGAAAAAAGGAGAACCGCTTCTTGCTGTGCGTTCTCTGCAGCGCGCTATCGCCATGGATCCGAACAACGCGATTCCACATCACCTTCTCGGCCAGGCCTATCGCGATCTCGGCCGCAATGAAGACGCCGAGAGGGAATTGAAGCTGGCGGAACAATTGCAGTCTCGCGACGACACCAAGCCATGAGCGCGTCCTTCACGGTCGTGGGTCTTGGCGAACTTTTGTGGGACATGTTCCCGCACGGCAAACAGCTTGGCGGCGCTCCCGCGAATTTTGCGTATATGACGGCTTTGCTTGGGGATCGCGGGATCGTTGCGAGTCGCGTTGGGCAGGACCGCCTCGGCCAGGAAGCCATTTGGCAGCTCAAATCTTCGGGTCTCGATACTTCGCTAATCCAGACGGATCCGGTTCACGCAACGGGCACGGTACAAGTTCAAGTCGATTCGAAGGGTCAGCCCGAATACAGAATCACCGAAGATGTTGCCTGGGATCATTTGGCCTGGACGCCGGAGTGGGAAGCGCTGGCAAAATCGACTGATGCCGTCTGTTTCGGCTCTCTTGCGCAACGGTCTGAGGTGTCGCGCTCCACGATTCGGAAATTTCTTCAGTCGGTGCGAGCCGACGCGGCGCGAGTCTTCGACGTGAATTTGCGTCAGGCGTTCTACTCGGGGGAAGTCTTGCGCGTCGCCCTGTTGCACGCGAACATCATGAAGGTGAACCACGAAGAGTTGCCGCGCATTGTTGAGTTGTTTGGGGAGAACTTCGGCGGAGAACGTGATGCCGCCTGTTGGCTGGCTGAGGAGTTTGGCGTCAAGCTCGTGTGTGTGACGCGCGGGCATCGAGGCAGTTTGCTCGTGTGTGGGGATGAAACGGATGAACACCCCGGTTTCACGATAAAAGTAGCGGATACGGTCGGGGCCGGTGACGCGTTTACTGCGGCGCTCGTGCATCACTGGCTGCGAAAGGCGCCGTTGCCTGCAATAAATCTAGCCGCGAACCGCCTGGGAGCGTGGGTTGCGTCGCAAGAAGGCGCCATGCCCTCCGCGGATAAGGCCGTACTGTCCGCAGTTAGATAATTTTGGGCACCAAAGGAAAATTACTTCGCGACTGTTGCGGTTTGTTCGCGCGCAAGTTTATCAGCAAGCTCTTTCGGTAATTCGTGAAGGAAAACGACGACCGCTGCGTTCGTCCAGCCGAATCCAACGACATTGATGTTATATCCGGCTTTCACCGCCGTTTCCGAAGAGCGCGTGACTGCGTTGTACTTTTCTCGAATAGTTCCGTCGCGGCGGAAATTCTCCGCAATCATGCCAGCAAAGTTGTAAGAGATGCGGTCCGCATCTTTATTAAATCCATATCGGCGCAATCCTTCCATTGCGATCATTTGCGTCGGCGCCCAAGCGTACGGAAAATCCCACTGTCCTTCCGTTTCGTAGGGGCTCATCACGAGTCCGCCAGGTTGCTCAAGCTTCGCAAGATTCTTCACTAATGCTTGCGCCTGTTGCTGCGTCGCGAGGCCCGCCCAGAGTGGGTAATACGCCGTGATATATACGTAAGAAGACCGCTCTTTTTTGTCCAGGTTGTAATCAAAATAAAATCCACTTTGCGCGTCCCAAAGATATTCCTGGATACTCTGCTTTCTTGCCTCTGCGCGTTTCACCCATTCTTCCGCCTCATTCGTCCGGCCGATCAATTTCGCAAGCGTTTCCAAGTCTTTTTCGGTTTTGTATAGGAGGCTATTCAGACAAACAGGAGCGAAATGATGGGTGGCTGCGCCGTGAGGTCCAAATCGAAACGAAACATCAAATCCCGATTCGCGCATGGAACGGTCCGCGCGGTAAAAATCGCGGCCCAGCGAAATTTTTTCCGCTTCTTCGCAGCCAGTCCGTTCCATCGTGCGGGCGGCATCGCAAATTTGCACCGAATAGGTTTTGCCCGCAGGCGCTTCGGAACCAGCAATGCCTTTTCTCACTAAATAACTGCGATCCTGGTCGGGATGATTCAAAAAATACGCGGCGACTTTGCGGTAGTGATCCGTTTCGTCTTTCAGGCTCTCTGGTGCTGGAACATCGCCGAAATCGTAGTAGCGCGAAAGCCCCGTGTCCCCCGCGGTGTGCGGCTCGCGCACCCACATTGCATGATCTTTTTTCGCAAACTCGTACGCCCGCGCGAGCCATTTCTTATCTTCGTGTCCTGCGGATTTTTCTGCTTCGTACACTCCGAGAATCATCGAGGTCAAAAACGGCGGCTGCGACCGGCTCAAGTAATAGCTGCGGTTGGCATTCAGAATGCTGCCGTAGTGTTCGATCTCAAAGAAAAAATTCTCGACCATTCCTTTTGCCAGCTCAGTTTTTCCATCTTGCAACAGTCCGCGCACAATAAAGTAGCTGTCCCATCCATACATTTCGTTGAATCTTCCGCCCGGCACCACGTATTTGTGCTCCAGATAGAGCAGACCGTGCGGGGTGAGCGCCGTCGTGTCCACTTGCCCGGGCCGCTCGATTTTCTCCGGAAGCTTTTTTGTCTGGATGTGGCAGCGCTTTTGCAATTCTTCAACGTTCGCGGGCGTTGCGAGTTCCGCGGGAAGATACAAGACGGAATTTTCGGCAAGCTTTGGATCTACAACCGTGCTGCAATCTTCCATCGAACGGGTCAGCGTGTCCCAGCTCTTGTAGATGTAGTCGCGAATCGGCGCGAGCCCTTCGGGCGCGGAGGTTTTCATCGGGGTGGACTGCGCCGAGCACGTGGCAGCAGTGAAAAACAGGGTCGAGACGGCGAACGCAAAACTACGTCCGGCTCTCGCAAACTCCGTCATTTTGAGCATGAAAAAGTGCCTTCCCAATGGGCGCACCCATTGCAGGCTAGAATAGCGCCAACTTATTGAAAAGGAAAGTACTTAGTTGTGATTTGAGGAGTCCAAAAGCCGTAAGTTTTTGGAGTGAAATTGGGAGAGAAATTTTGGCTCAGCTGTGACCACTGCCGCCGCTCAATTCGCGCACGATATTTCCGACGAAGCCTTTGGCATCGCCGAACAGCATCAGGGTGCGATCCAGAAAATACAGCGGGTTTTCAATTCCGGCAAAACCTGCGCCCATGCCGCGTTTGATCACCATCACGGTGCGTGCTTTGTCCACGTCAAGAATCGGCATGCCGTAAATGGGGCTGCCGGGATCGTTGCGCGCGGCGGGATTCGTCACATCATTTGCGCCGATGATCAGCGCCACATCGGTCTGCGCAAAATCGCCGTTGATTTCGTCCATGTCGAGAAGCTTGTCGTAGGGAATATCCGCTTCGGCGAGCAGCACGTTCATGTGACCGGGCATGCGTCCCGCAACCGGATGAATTCCGAATTTCACGTCCACGCCGCGCTTTGTTAAGCTGTCAAAAAGTTCGCGGACTTTGTGCTGCGCTTGAGCTACGGCCATTCCGTAGCCGGGCACAATCACAACCTTATTTGCCGCCGACAGAATTGACGCGGCTTCTCCCGCGGTCGCACTGCGAACGGGTTTCGCTTCGGCCGCGCCGGCCGCGGAAGTTTGCTCCTGACCAAATGCGCCGAAGAGCACGTTCGAAAATGAGCGGTTCATCGCTTTCGACATGTTCATGGACAGGATGAATCCCGATGCGCCATCCAGCGCGCCTGCGACGATAAGTAGTTTGCTGTTCAGCACAAACCCCATCGCGGCCGCCGAAAGTCCTGCGTAGGAATTCAGGAGCGAGATCACCGTCGGCATGTCCGCTCCGCCGATGGGAACAATCATCATCACGCCAAAGACCAGCGGAATTGCCACAATGGCCGGGAACAACTGCGTGCGCTCTGGATGAATCACCAGAATGATTGCCACAACGATGGCCACACCAAGCAATCCCAGATTGACGAAGTTTTGTCCTTTGTAAGTGATGGGACGCTGAGGCAGCCATTCCTGCAGTTTTCCGGCGGCCATTAAACTGCCGGTGATGGTGAGCGCGCCTAGGATTACCTCCATGCAGAGCACAGCCATCATGAAACGTGTCATCGGCACTTCGCGCGGCAGATAAAATTCAGCCGTTCCCACCAGCATGACGCAAAGAGCGCCAAAGGAGTGGCTCAGCGCGGTTCGCTGCGGCACGGCAGTCATCTGCACGCGGCCCAGCGGAATGCCGATGATGGTTCCGAGGACTAGCGGAATTAAGATCCAGGTGTAATCAAGACCGCTGTGCAGCAGGGTGCCAGCAATCGCCAGAACCATGCCGATTTCGCCGGCAAAGACACCGCGCCGCGCCGTGGTCGGCGAGCTCATCCACATCAACGAAAAAACAAAAAGGGCCGTAGCGATCAGATATGTGGTTTCGATTAGTAGGTCGTTGGCGAGGATTCCGTTCATGCTTTTTTCGCCCCGCTGGGCTTGAACATTTTCAGCATGCGGTCCGTAATCAAAAATCCACCGACGATATTGCTTGTTGCGGAAACTATCGCGATTGCCCCTAGAATGGCCGCCAATTTAGTTTTGTGCTCGCCGGCCAAGATAATTGCGCCGACAACCGCGATGGCATCGAGCGCATTGGTCAAGGACATCAGCGGCGTATGCAGTAGCGGCGTAATTCTCTTAATTACTTGAAATCCAATGAATGCCGCCAGCATGAATACGTACAGACTTGTGAGCAAATCCATCTTCATCCTTGTTTCACCTCTACCTGGGCGCCTAGCGGCTTCAATCCCACGAATTCCCGCACGCGCGCGTTGACGATTTCGCCTTCCCGCATCAGCAGCGTCTCGCGATGAATTTCGTCTTTCTCGTTAAGCTGCAATTTTCCGTCTTTCACTAGATTCAGCAGAAATGCTGAAAGATTCTTCGCGTACATCTGGCTTGCATGATAGGGAACCGAACTCGCGAGATTGAATACTCCGATGATGGTCACACCGTGTTCTTTCACCGTTTTTCCGGCTTGCGTCAATTCGCAATTCCCGCCGCGCTCGGAAGCAAGGTCCACGATTACAGAGCCGGGCGCCATGCGCGCGACCATTTCTTTCGTCACGAGGACGGGCGATGTTTTTCCGGGGATGACGGCCGCCGTAATCACGACGTCGCTTTCCGCCACGGCGGCACCGAGCAGTTCACGTTGCTTCTTGTAGAACTCTTCGCCTTGCGCTGTAGCATAGCCGCGCGCGTCCTGCGCATCTTTTGCTTCGATGGGTAATTCCACAAATCGCCCGCCTAAGCTTTGCACCTGTTCCTTCGCCGCGGGCCGCATGTCATAAGCCGAGGCCACAGCGCCCAACCGCCGCGCCGTGGCGATGGCCTGCAGTCCGGCCACGCCGGCTCCGATGATGAAAACTCGCCCAGGCGTAATCGTTCCCGCCGCGGTCGTAAGCATCGGAAAAATTCGCGGCAACGTGTCTGCCGCCATCACTACCGCTTTGTACCCGCAAATTGTGCCCATGGAAGAGAGCGCATCCATGCTTTGCGCGCGTGTCGTCCGCGGCATCAACTCCACGGCAAAAGAAGTCACTCCGGTTTTCGCCAGTTCTTGCAATTCTTCCAGTTTTCCCATCGGCCGCAGGAAGCCGACAATCACTTGACCGCTTCGCATCAATGGCAAATCCGCTTTGCCATTTACGTCGTTCGACCCATAGCACAAAACCTGCACCACAATGTCCGCAGTCCGGAAAACCTCGGCGCGATCCGCCACTAGCTTCGCGCCTTTTTCGGTGTATTCGCGGTCCGGATATCCGGCTTCGATTCCGGCCCCCGCTTCCACGATGACCTCAAGGCCCGCTTTTGCGAGCGTGGGGATCACTCCCGGCACGATTGCCACTCTTCGCTCGCCGGGATAAATTTCTTTTGGCACACCCAGAATCATCGGGACGCCCTCCCGGACGCAAACAATCGCCAGTAATAAATCGATTTATCTAAAAACAGGGCAGGTTGCGCGCCGCGCTTCGTTTCTGCCTGCGGTGCGTTTCGATCTTTCAGGAAAGAACCAATCTTTCGTTGCGGACGAAGCACGTGTGTCCCGTTAACTGCTTCCCCGTCCAGAGAGTCTATCGCCAATCTCTGGAAAGTCCAACACAACTATTTCTATTCCATCCCCTCATAAATCTTCTGCGCTTCTCTTAATTTCTTCATAACGCCTTCTTTTTCTTCCGCCGAGTTCCAATCCGGATATTTTTCCGTCACTTCGATGGTGCGCTGAATCCACGCGGCAAAATATTTCGCATCCTCCGGCGAGTGTGGCTTCCGATCTGCAATCGTCACGTAAATTGGACTCGTTGTCGCATACGCGTAGTTGTCCATTACGGGATGCACCGCCTTTTCGCTCCAGGCTCGCAACACGCACCATCCACTGTCGTTCAATGTGATCGTCCCCTCCACATCCGCTGTCTTTTTGGGACCACCGCGCAGCAAACTTCGCACAACCTTTCCATTACACACCACTTCCAGATGATCGACCGGCGCATTGGACCGCAGCATTGCGAAAAAACTTACCGTTTGCGGGGTCTTGAGATGTAAATCATCGCCGATAGTGGCATCCGGAATACTAAATTCAAGCAACGGGCCATTTGTCACAAACGTCCGGCCATATTTCACTGCGTCGAACCACGGACCTACTGCGCTGACATCAACGGGCCCGCCAGGCACCAATCCGTACACACGATCCATGCCGACCATCCCACGAATTGGCGCTGCGTAATTTGCCGTTGCGTCTGTTCCCGCTCCAGCGGGAATTCGGAATCCCAGGTTCAGAAATCGGTACCACACAGAAGCAGTTGCTTTGTGATCGCTGAATCCCACAATCTCCATGTAATCCAGTTTCTTTAGCGCAACATCCACCGGCACCTCATCTGTAATCCTTTGCTGTGGATTCGCAAAGGGATCGGGGGCTTCATCAAACGGGTGCACTGCTCCCACTAGTGCTCCCAGGTCATGCGCCATGTCATATACGTCTGCATTCATCGGAAACAAACTCGCCGCCGCCGTGTTTGGATACCCGGCGTACCCAGGCAACAGCAACGGCAAGCGTTCTCTCGCGCTCAACAAACCACGATGTCCCCAGTAGCTTGTGTGAAACTCTTGTCCATGAATGACCAAGGGCCCAGCTACATCAAATCCCTTCCCGCTGACCGCGATATCCGGAAACCTTTGCTCCTTGTTCACTACCAGATTGTTTACAATCTGAAGATCTTCTGCCTCCGCCTGTTTAGCAAGATGTGCTGCGGTATTTCGGTATGTCCCTCCATAATTCATATGGGCATGGAGGTCACCGCTGATCCAGCGCCTATCATTGTGGGTTGATTCCCATATCTTCGACGGGCCATTCAGCAGAACGCCCGATCTCTCTCCCGGCTTAACATCGACAACCTGCTTCACGGTTTCGTATTCGAACCCATGCGTCAGCTCTACCGTAATTTTCCCTGCAGGAACCTCGACAGTCGCCTGAGAATCCATATGGAAATAGTGGCTTTCAAAAGGTTGTTGTTGGCGGTCGAATCCGTCATCAGCATGGATCCAGGCTTCGGGCGGCGCATAGAATTTTCCCGAGGCATCGACCACAGACATTCGTACAGGCATCGCATCGTCACTCGAAACACTCAGCTGAAACGAGCTGTGCGGGCGCAAATACTGGCGCTTTTCTACCGGCAGTCTTAGCCGGCTTCCTCCCGAAACTGCTTGATAGGTCAGAGAGGTATTTCCAGTTTCATTGGAGATAGCCGCGATGTATTTTCCATCTAGCGACCAACGCACATTCGTCTCGTCCCAATCGCCGTAGGATAGGGGAAACGCATCGCCGCCGTTTGCGGGCATGAGCCACAGGTTGTGCCACTGGCGGCCGAGATACGAGCTGTACACCATGCGCGAGCCATCAGGAGAAAAATCTGGGCGCGCTTTCCAGTTTGTTTCTTCGTAATGAATTTCGCGGGCCTCCGCGCCAGGCTCCGCTTTCATGCGCCAGAATCCGCCTGTACCGTGAATGTGGCTGCGATTCGAAACGAAAAGAATTTCCTGGCCGTTGCGCGTCCACACGGGACTGATCTCCATGTCGAAGGCGCTGTAGTAGTAGCGGGGCAGGGAACTCTTCGTTTCGCCTGTCAGCCGCACCACATTTTCGAGTTTTCCGTTGGCTACGTCCGCGCGAAAAATATGAAATCGCCTGTTGTACTGCGTCGAAACAAAAACGATTCGCTTTCCATCCGGTGACCATCGCGGCTCGACGTTGACTGCGCCGCCGCTCGTGAGTTGCGTGGTTTTCCCGCTCGCCACATCCAGCAGCCACAATTCCATCGCGTCTTTTTGGTACGACGTGTACACAATGGCTTTTCCATCCGGTGACCAATCCGGCTGGTAGTCGTAACCGGGTCCATCTGTCAGTTGCACTGCCATTTTCGAATCAAGCTTTTGCCTCCATAGCGAACCTGCCATCGAATAGACGAGTTCCTTCGAATCGGGCGCCCACGCAAGGCTGCTCGGCCCACTCGTCAACTGCGGCAAATAAAGTTCGCGGTAGTAATAAGGATGAGGCAGATCAATCTGCGGCAGCACCGGCCGACGTTGTCCATCACTTGGCAAGGCCCACATACAAGCAATCGAAAATGCAAAAAGGAACTTTCGCAAGCATTCCTCCAGCCATTGGCACAAGAAAGCCGGAGCAAAACGTAATTCAGCTGTGGTACGTATGCAAGTTTTGTCTACCAGCTGTTATTTCGCTCCGCCATCCAGAATTTCTCTCACCATTTTGTGAAGAACGCCCGCTGTGAATGGTTTCTGCAGAAAATTCAACTTCTTGCCCTGAGCCCCATCCTGCAACAACGCATTGTCGCTGTACCCCGACATGAATAATACTTGGATGCCCGGCCGCAACTTTACGATTAAGTCCGCCATTTCTGCTCCGTTCATTCCCGGCATCACTAGGTCCGTCAAAACAAGATGCATTTGCTTTTCGTAACGATTGCACAGATCCAGCGCCTGGCTTGGGCCATTCGCGACAAGAACCTCGTAGCCGCGGGCTTGCAAAATATCGCATGTCAGTTCGCGTACCGATGCATCATCTTCCACCAGAAGAACGGTCTCGCTTCCTCGAACCGTTTCGATCGGCCGTGCGGTTCTCGTCATGTCTTCCGGTGGTTCTTCGACTCTTGGCAGATAAATCCTAAAACTTGTACCCTCTCCAGGTCTGCTGTTAACCCAAATATATCCGCCGCTCTGTTTCACAATTCCGTACACCATCGAGAGTCCCAGCCCCGTACCCTTTCCTAACTCTTTGGTCGTGAAGAATGGCTCGAAAATATGCGCCAGGATTTCTTCACTCATGCCTGTGCCCGTGTCCATCACGGTAAGCAGTACGAACCGCCCGGCCCTGGCGCCCCAATGCACGTGAACGAACGCCTCGTCCAGCTCTGCGTTTGCTGTCTCGAGCGTAAGCTTTCCTCCGTCGGGCATTGCATCTCGCGCGTTCACAACCAGATTCAGGATTACTTGCTCAATTTGCCCAGGATCTGCTTTCACGGAGCCAAGGTCCGGCTGCGTGATTGTGATCATTTCAACGTCTTCGCCAATCAGTCGCTGTAGCATTTTCTTCGTGTTCAGCACCAGCGCATTCAAATTGAAAACTTTTGGCTGCAACACCTGTTGCCTGCTGAATGCCAGCAACTGTCTCGTCAAGGAAGCCGCTTGATCCGTCGCCCGGTCAATGTGTTCCATGTGGCTTTGGATGGTCGGTTCCTTCTGCGTCTTCTCCAAAACCAGATCGCTATACCCCTTGATGACCGTCAACAAATTATTGAAATCGTGCGCCACGCCTCCAGCCAATCGCCCAATAGTTTCCATGCGCTGCGCTTGCCGCAGCTGAGATTCGAGCATTTTTTGCTCGGAGATATCTACCGCCATGCCGATGATGAACCGCGGCTCACCTTTCCTTCCCCGCAAGAGATACAAATGCAAATCGGCCCAGGCTGTCCGCCCATCTCTTAGAACGTAGCGTTTCTCTTGGCGAATCTGCCCGGTCTCTCCTTTCGCCAAACTCTGATAACGCGCCGCGTCCTGCTCGCGATGCTCTGGATGAGTAAGATCGTCAAAAATCTCCGTCGTCATCTCTTCGTGTTCTCCGATTCCAAGCATCGTTTTGCATGCCACGTTGCTTGCGATGACTCGTCCATCCATTCCGATTACAGCCATTCCTACCGGCGACCCATCGAAAACCGTCCGGAATCTCTCTTCGCTTTCTGCTAACGCTTCCGCTGAGCGTTGCTGTTCGCGAGACGTGAGAATCAGCCGTCCATAGGAAGTGCCCAGTGAAAGCAGGACCGCAATTCCAGCCACCACAAGCTGGCCACGCGCAATTTCGGCGGCCATCAAAATAACCAATACGGGAAAAATCAGCGGCAAAAACTGCGTAATCTGCAGTCGCCGGCGCAGTACCCCTCCCCTTGGTCTTGTTTCCGCTCTATTTTCCTCGCCCCACTGGGTGGCCGTGACGATCGGAATGAGCCATGGTGTGCTCCAAATCAGATCGAACCATGCTCCATTGATCGGTTCTGGCAAACCGGCAACAAAGTAGAGGTCCGTCATCAGCGCTACAAGGCGATAGCACCCAAAGCTCCAAAAGAGCCGTCGTGTTGGATTTTTTCGTTCCACGATTGAGCGCAAAAAAAATCCCGTCGTCAGCAATCCGTCCGTGGTGATCGAAAGCCTCCAGGCGCCCAACTGAGACCCGTGTGTCGGAAGATTGGAAAAGTAGAAGTAGAGCAGAACGAAAACAATCCCCACTTGGCCGAAGTCCAGGATCCGTTCCCAATCGATTCCTTCTTTTTCTTCCTTAACGTCAAGAAAGATGCACATGGCGAGTGGCGCTGGCCACGCGGAATAGAACAGCTGCACGTGCCACAAGAGTTGGGTGTCTTTATTTTGTATACTGCCGTAGTAGCCGCCCAGGATTTGGCCGACACACCACACTACGAACGCCGAGGCAGCCAGCCTCCAGAAAACGCGCCCGAAAGTGCCGCTTCGCTTCGCCGCTTGAAATGCAGCTAGCGTTGCGAGTGCTCCCAGGAAAAGTTGAATCGTGTCGGAAAGAATTGGCCCGGGCGGTTTATTCCCCAGGGTGGCGATCACTATTACATGAGCCGCCAATAGGACCAGGGCGGCCACTAGCAAAATGCGAGACTGGCGCATTGGAATACCGCAAAAGTTAGAATCGCTCTATTTGTAGTGTTACACGACGGATTTGCTCGTGTTGAACTAATTGGGTAGGTTATGCCACGAAGTTACTTTGCGCCGGATATAAATTATCTAATTGATATAATGTCTGTGTCAGCGACTTGTGAGGCAGCCTACAATTACTGCCTCTGGCAAAGGTCCTTATACCAGCCCCGACTTTGACAGCGGCAATTCGCGGTACCGCTTTCCAGTAGCTGCAAAAATCGCATTGCATAGCGCGGGAGTAAACGGTGGCACACCCGGCTCGCCAATTCCTGCAGGCGGCGCGTCGCTTTCCACCAAATAGACGCGCGTTTCGCGTGGCGCAACGTTCATGCGCGCCATCGGATAGCCGTCGAAGTTCGATTGCTGGATCACACCGTTTTGCGCGGTAATTTCGCCGTAAAACGCCAAGCTCGTGCTAAACGCGGCCGCGCCTTCATATTGTTGCCGCGCCATTTCCGGATTCACAATTGTCCCCGCGTCCACAGCGGTGTCCACACGCTGGATTTGGACTTTTCCGTCTTTGTCCATTTGCACTTGCACGACAGTGGCGACGTACGTCAGGAAGCTGCGGTGCATGGCGAGACCCATGCCAAAGCCGTTTCCGTTCTTCTTTTTGCCCCAGCCTGCTTTTTCCGTGGCGATTTCCACCACACGCCGGAATCGCGCGGTGTCAATTGGATATTGAGCATAGTCGCCGTCGTAGTTCGGATAATCCTTGGCGAGCTGTTCCTTCGGAATCACGCGATCTGGCCCGAGCAGCGCTAGCATGTACTCGCGCGAATCTTTTCCCGCCGTGTGCGCCAATTCATCGGCAAACGAATGCTCGGCGAACGCGTGAAACACGTTGCAAACGCTACGCAACCAGCCGATGCGAACATGAGCGGCTGCAGCGCCGTTTTCCGCGCGATGATTCGGAATGGCATATGGCAGATCACTCCAGCCCAGTCCAATTTCTCCGGCGTCTGCGTACACTCCTTTCGCGTCAAACGTCGAGGCAATCGGTGGAAAAGTGCTTCGCTGCAGCCACGCGACTGGTTTTCCGTCCGCATCTAGCGCCGCCTTCAAATACATCGCCGCGCACGAGTGAAACGAGTCGAACTTGATGTCATCTTCGCGCGACCACACCACCTTCACCGGCTTTCCGGTTTGTTTGGAAAGCACTGCCGCTTCCACGGCGTAATCCGGAAACGACTTACGCCCAAAGCCGCCGCCGAGCAGCGTCACATTTACCGTGACGTCTTCTTTCTTCAGCCCCAGCGCGTCCTTCACCGCGTCGCGTGTTCCTTGCGGATTCTGCGTCGCGGCCCACAATTCCACCTTTCCATCTTTGTAGTGAGCCAACGCCGCCGGCGGTTCCATGGACGCATGTGCCAGCATCGGCGCGTAATACTCCGCCTCCAAAATCTTTCCGCCCTTCGCGAACGCTGCGTCCACGTTTCCCACTTCCCGCACCACTTTGGCGGGTTTCCGCGAAGTTGCTTCCAATTCTTTTCGGTACGTGTCCGACGAATAGTTTTTGTGCTCGGACTCGTTCCATTCAATTTTCAGTTTCTTCTTTCCTTCGATCGCAGCCCAGGTGCTGTCCGCCACCACGGCCACGCCGCCCAGCGCCTGAAACGTGATCGGAGCTTTCCACGGCTCAATCATCGCCGTCTGCCTCACGCCCTTTACGGCCAGCGCTTCTTTGTCGTCCACCGATTTCACCGTGCTCCCGAGCACCGGCGGATGCGCCACGTTGGCGTACAACATGCCCTCCATCCATCCGTCAATTCCGTATCCCGCCTTGCCCGTCACCATATCCTTCAAGTCGTAGCTCGAAGTTCCTTTTCCGATGTACCGCCACTCGGTTCTTGCTTTCAGCTTCAAGTCTTCTTTTTTTGGAACATTCTGTTTCGATGCTGCCGTCGCCAGTTCGCCGTATCCGAGTTTTTTCCCGCTCGCCTTATGGACGACCACATGCAAATCCGTCGAGCACTCGCTTTCCGGCACGCCCCATTGTTTCGCCGCCGCGCGCACGAGCATCAACCGCGCGGTCGCGCCCGCTTCGCGCATTGCATCAAATGATCCGCGCACGGAGTGCGACCCGTCCGTGTCCTGGTCTCCATATTTTTCATCGCCGATTGCCTGCACAATCTTTACTCGGTTCCAATCCGCGTCGAGTTCGTCCGCGGCAATTCGCGGTACCGCCGTCCGGCTTCCGCTCCCCATTTCGCTGCGGTGCGCGATGATGTACACGGAGCCATCCGTATCAATCGCGAGCCACACGTTCGGCGAAAGCGGGCCCTTCAATCCTCCGCTCGCCATCTCTTCCGTCAGGCTCGCCGCCAGCGTATTCCCCGACATCATTCGCAAACTCAACACGAACGCGCCCGCTCCGAGCATTCCCTTCAGGAATCCACGACGCGTTACGTCTTCGACGACAATATGCACCATGCGTCCTCCGATTTTTCGGCGATTTCCAGCCCTAATCCTAGCGCGATTCCGTATTCTTGCAAGCCCGCCATTGCGCAAGCGCACTTCTCCCCCACATGCAACGAACAACAAGCTTTATCTTCGCTAGATTAGGTCGAAAACGGGCAGATGACTTCTCTCAAAACTCTTCACGGATCTCAGGGTACTGAACACTTATTCTTCTGGCCATGCCCCCAGGGCTCTCCTCAAATCCACAAGCTGCCCCAGGTGGTACGCATTGTGGTCCGCCAGAAGCAAGGCTTCGCGCAGAATCGTCTGCCCGCTCCCGTGAGGGATTTTCGCAAAGAGATCCGCTTTCGGATTTTTCACAAGCGCGATCATTTCTTTCAAATCGCGCAGAAAACTCTTCGCGCTTTTTTCCCACACGGCACCATTTGATGGAAGCGGCGTCTTTGGCCAGTAACCTCCGGGAAAATCCGGCGACACGTGCTTTGCATTGCGGCTGAATTCCAAAATGTCCCACTGCGCGATTCGTACGTGCTCCAGCAATTGCCAGCCGGTGTGGGGCAGCCCTTTCGCGAACACGCCCTGCTTGCTTTTTGGAAATCCCATCAGCGCATCTTCAAAATGCACGTGCGCCCCGCCCCCTTTCAGCAAATAGCCAAGATGCTCGCGCAGTACTTTGTCCTGATTTTTTTCATTCCCGCTGGTTTTTTTCTTCAACGTTTTTTTCAATGAGCCTTCTCCGAAATCAGAACCGTTTGGGGCATCTGGGGCACTGCGTTCGCTGTCGCTTTTGTGAATCCTACCCTGCGGAACGGGCCGCCCAACTCAGCATAAGTATATGCCTCGCCCGTCTCCGTGGTAGCCAACTTGTTAATTTGCGCGCCGTTGCCCTCGCACGGCTCGGCTGGCATACTTTCGCCTGCCTGGTTTCAGCTTGCTGGCATACGAAAGGCTACCTTCATGCAACGCGATTATCACCGCTGGTATTCGCATCGCCTCGGCATGGAACTTGGTGTCGTCGTTTATGGCCACTGGGGCCCGCCCATTCTTGGTTTCCCCACCAGCGCTGGCGACGAATGGGAACTTGAAGGACAGGGAATGATCGGGGCCCTCACCGATTTCATTGACGCCGGCCGCATCAAGTTTTACTCCATCAACTCCGTCAACGGGAGCAGTTTTTACAACAAGGGTGCGCACCCCTTTCATCGCAGCTACATGCAGTCCAAGTTTGATTCCTATCTGCGCGAAGAAGTCGTTCCGTTCATCTGGGACAATTGCAAGTCGCAACCTCCTATCGCCACGATGGGTGCATCGTTCGGCGCGTATCACGCCGCCAATTCGCTCTTCAAGCATCCGGACGTCATCAAGCGCTGCTTCGCCATGTCCGGCGTCTATGATTTGCGCAATTTCATGGACGGCATGTACGACGACAATTTCTATTTCAACAATCCCGTGGACTACATCTCCAATCTTTCCGACCCGTGGGTTTACGAGCAGCTTTTGTCTTGCGACATTCATCTATCCACTGGCACTGGTCCTTGGGAGAACTCCGGGCCTACCTACCATTTCTCGGGAATTCTCGCGAACAAAGGCATTCGCCACTCGCTGGATAATTGGGGGCCCATGGGCGGTCACGAATGGCCCTACTGGAAGCACCAGATGCGCGAATACATCTCGCATCTCTATTGACTCATGTAGGCCAATTTACCGAACGAAACCGGATAGATCGTCCTAGAACAGCCAGATACTGTGGTTCCTCGCCACAATGAACGATTCGATTCAAGACCGCGTTAACGAAATTCTCTGGGGAGACATAGCATCGCAACTTTCAGAAACTGGCTATGCACTGACGGGTTCGATTCTCACCCGGACAGAATGCGCTTCTCTCGCAGCTCTCTTTTCTCAAGAGAATTGCTTTCGCAGCCACGTTGTCATGGAGCGCTACCGCTTTGGCAAGGGCGACTACAAATATCTCCGATATCCACTGCCAGACATTATCGAGCGTCTTCGCACCGCAACCTATCCTCATCTCGCCAAAATCGCGAATCAATGGTCTGAAGAATTAGGTTCCACCCGAGAACCTTTTCCTCTCGATCACAAGGACTTCCTGAAACGATGCCATCGCGCGGGCCAGAAAAATCCGACGCCGCTCATCCTCCACTACGAAACAGGCGGATACAACTGTTTGCATCAGGATTTATACGGAGAGATCGCTTTTCCGCTGCAACTAGTGGTCATGCTCGGCCAGCAAGGGCGGGATTGGGAAGGCGGGGAATTCGTTCTAGTGGAAAATGTTCCTCGCGCCCAGTCTCGCGCCGAAGTCATCACCGTGGATCAGGGCCACGGAATTGTCTTCACGACGCGTTACCGTCCCGTGAAAGGCTCACGCGGCAACTACCGCGTATCCATTCGCCACGGTGTTAGCCGGGTCCGCCGCGGCACGCGCTACACGCTCGGCCTCATCTACCACGACGCAAAATAATGTTCTCAAAAAAGAAACAACCGCCTATTTTGCCGGCGGCGGCATTACTTCATTTTCAAATTTCTGATTTCAAGCCAATCCAAGATGGTCCAGCTGGTATTTTCCCTTCTCAATAATCTGGTCTTGATCAATCCAGACGTCGCACTCGCGCGTCAGCACGTCCACGTGCGTTTTCGATTTCCAGTTTGCGTGCGTTTGGCTCCCGTACGGGTCGCCGAATGCGATGTGCACTCCAGGAAATTTTTCATCCTGCAACAGAATGCCAATCATTTCCGAAAGGCCGAGGTTTGTTCCAAACGCCAGTTCGCCGATGCGGTCGCTGTTCTCATCCGTATGGCAATAGTCCCAGAATTCTTTCTCTAAATCCTTACGCTCGCATTCCACTTTCGTCAGCCGCGCACCTTCAATCGTCAGCTTCATCGGCGTTGCCTGCAAGTCGCCGTACTTGCCGTTGAAGTAGTCGCCTGCAGTCGCATCGCACACAAATGTTCCGTCCACGGTCGCGGGCGTGGTAAAAACTTCACCCGCGGGCAAGTTCGACCAATACCGCGGACTGATCAATCCGCTCGTCTTCACCCAGTCCAGCCCGCGATCGAAGTGCGCTGCAAACGAAGTCCCCGCTTCGGTCTTCACCGTCAGTGTTTCAGCGCGCAACATCCGCTCGCGCAAGCGGTCGCTCAGTTGGTCCACCTTTTTATAGTCTGTGCGCATTCCCTGCTGCATGATTTGAGGCGTGACGCCCACCATGTGCGCGTAGCGGATTCTTCGCCGCTCGACCACTTGCACAATGGCCATCCGCGCCGAAAGTTCTCCGGGCCGCGGATTCATGCACAGAATCCCCACGTCCGCCGTTTCCAATGCATCCAGCACTGGTTTCGGCGCGCCATTCATCGGCCGCGGCCCAAAATCTTCCAGCAACAATCCTGTGTACGCCGCCTTGCGCTCATCGAGCGCTGCGGCAAGACTCGCCGCCACGGCCGCGCTCGCCTCATCGGCAATCAATGCCACATGCTCTTCCGGACGCACCGCGAGACACGTTTCCACGGCGTTCTTCGCGCCCGGCATCAATTCTGGTTGTACGGGTCCGAAAGGCATTCTCAATATTTTAATGGGAAATTCGCGATGGCTCAATACTTGAGCCTAAATTTGTTGCGCTCTCTTCGGGCGGATTCGTCAATTCTTCGCGCTCACGCGGAATGCCGGCACCTGCCCGCCGCCGCTGGTCACGTTCGCGAGCCCCGTCGCGCTCAATCGAGTCAAGAATCCACAGAGCTTGCCGCGGAACAGGTACGGCGCAAAATCCACCAGCATGTCGCGGAATTCCACTTCGCCATCCGGCTTCACCCACGGATACACTTCTCGTCGGATGGGAATCCGCTCCTGCACTATCCACGCCCCACCGTTGGGTGAAATTGCTTTTTCAATAGCCACATCCCACGCACTCTCGTCCGTTTCCCAACCAAGCGTCACTCCCGCCCCACCGTATTCATCACTCGGCTTCAACACCAAGTTTTTGCGCTCGCGCCGAAGGAATGGCAACAGCTCAATATGTTCGCCGTAATGGGCAGTCTGTGCATCCGCCACCACACGCGTCCATGGAACGTGCGCCCGAATCATCGCCCGCTCGCCAAACGAAAACATCCCCGCGTTCTGCTCGTCGGTCAGAACCGCGAAAAACGCTTTCACATGCGGAATCTTGCAACGGAAATTGTTTGCCACGCATACTGCATTCGCCGCGTACGCGTCCACCAGCGCCTTGCATTCGGCAGGCCGCGCGATGATGTCGTTGATCAGCACGCGTCGGTAAACCAGATCGATCTTCTTCCCGTTCGCTGTCAGTGTCTTTCCGTCAAACACCAAATCGCGCGGATCGGCAATCTCCACCGGAACGCCCATCTTTTCGAACCGCGCCTTCAAGATCTCAAACTCGCTCCAGGTCGGTACTTCGCGCCAATCCGTAATCAGCATCTGCGGCCGTTTCGATGTCCCGCCCCAATCCAGATACGTCGCGATCAACGCATCCAGCAGTTTCGCGCTCAGCGGATAACTGTGAATCTCAAAACTTTTCGCAAACTCTTTCATCACCGGCAGGTCGCGAAAAATTTCGGAAAGCGTCTCCGTGTATCCCGAACCCGCGGGGGACTCCCCGTTGTACTCCGCGAATTTCAGCGAGTCCGGCAGCAGGAACGCATCGAGCCGCGAAGCCGTGCTCGCCGGGCCGTATGCGGTGTGCATTCGCGCCAGCCGCTCTTCCGCCTCGCGCAGGTGAAATTGTTTGAACAGAGCCGGCTCGCTTAGCGCAGCGGCGGCCACGCGTTCGCCGAGTTCCGCCATCTTCTCGGCCACGGTTCGCACGAGCTGCTCATCCTCCGGCGAAAGAAAGAACGGCCTCAGGAAAGGGCAGTGCACGCGGTTTCCAAACGTCAGCTTTTCCGCGCGCAACTTCGCATAAAAATGTTCCGTGAACCTGCGCGATTCCGCGACCTGCGGCTTCAATAACGCGTGCCAATGCTCCGCGGGATCTTTCGCGCTGGCCATAGGTGACGTTCCGCTACTCATCTTGCCTTTGCATCGGGAACAATCGCCTTTACGTGCGCGCTTGCCGTCTGCGCTCCCGCGGTTTGTGCCGCCGCCCTGGGCGCGCCCATGAATCCACCAGCCGCTCCAACGCCGAGCATCTCTTCCCATCTCGGCCAGGGATTCGATGGTTTCCCGTTCAGCGCTCGGTCAATCACCAGTCGCGACATCTTGTCCAGCACCATCTCAAAGTAATATTCCGTAATTCGGTCGCGCTCAAAATCTGGCGCTGGATTCAGAAAATCAATCGCGTACGGCACGTCGCCCTTTACGGCAAATTCGATCGTATTCATTTCGTAGCCCAGCGCTTGATTAATCGTCTGTGCATCTTTCACCACGCGCTGCGTAAGTCCCGAAGGCAAATAATCATGCTCCACCAGATACTTTCGCTCTTTCGGATCGTAGTGCACCGGCACAATGTCCATCTTCCCAAAGGTAAAGCACCTCACATACTTATCGAAATCAATGAATTCCTGTAGAGTCATGCAGACCGGTGAAGTCTGGTCGTATGCAGCCCACAACTCTTCTTTATTGTTCACCTTATAGACGTGCTTCCATCCTCCGCCCGAAAACGGCTTCAAAATCGCTGGCCGCCCCACGTAATCGAGCAATCCATCCCAATCAATCGGAAACTCCAGGTTGTGCAGCGATTCAGAAGTGATGTCCACGTTGCTCGGATAGCCCTTTTGCGGCAGCAGCACCGTTTTCGGAATGGCAATCCCCAGCTTCGCCGCCAACGAATAGTTGAAATATTTGTCATCCGCCGTCCACCAGAACGGATTGTTGATAACGTACGTCCCTTGCAGCACCGCGTGCTTCAAGTATCCGCGGTAATACTCCACTTCGTGTGAAATCCGGTCCACAATCACGCTGTACTCGGCCGGCTCGTTCATTTTTGTTCCGCCAAGCTTCACAAACTCCGCTGCCACTCCGTCTTCTTTCCCCGCCTGATTCACGCGCGCCAAAAACGCCGGAGGAAACGCGTACTCCCGTCCGCACAGCAGTCCCACTTTTTTCATTTTCTTGCTCCTGAGGAAACTTCTGCCCGAACTTTCTATAGAAAGTTCAGTTCACTGCGCGCGCCGACGCTTGTCTCGGCTCAATCACTCCGCCGCGCGTTTCCGCTACGATATGTTTCACCACCGCTTTCAAATCTCCCGTCTGTTCGAAGACCCGCAGTTGCCGCTCCGCGCTCGTCCCTTCGCTCATAATCGTGTTCACGTATTCCACGGCGCTGCGGCTTCCCAAATCGTCCACCACGTCGTCCACAAGCTCGAGCAATTCCGGCATCAGCGACCGCATTGGCACTTCTTCTTCTTTTCCCAAATCAATCAATTTTCCTTCGATTCCGTACCGCGCCGCCCGCCACTTGTTCTCCTCGATCAGCGCCCGCCGGTAGAGTCTCCAGCTCTGATTGCTCTTGTACAAGCGGTGCAGTTTCACAACCAGCGCTTGCGTCAACGCCGCAATCGCTACGGCCTCTTCAACTTTCGTCGTCACGTCGCACATCCGGAATTCCAGTGTTCCAAACGTCGGATGCGGCCGCACGTCCCACCAAATTTTCTTGCCCGTATCAATGCAATTCAGTTTCACCAGCAAATTCACGAAATTTTCGTACGCGCTCCATGATTCAAATTGCTCCGGTATGCCCGTACGCGGAAATCTGCGAAAAACCGTCGTTCGAAATGACTTCAATCCTGTATTCCGTCCCATCCAGAATGGCGAACTCGTAGAAAGCGCCAGCAAGTGCGGCAGGAAGTACCGCACCATATTCATCATGTCGATGGTCGTTTGCTTGTCCGGCATCGCCACGTGAATGTGCATGCCGAAAATCAGCAGCGACCTCGCCAGTTGCTGCAACTCTTCCACAATATTCTGGTATCGCTCGCCCGGCGAAATCACCTGATCAATCCAGCTCGAAAAGGGATGCGTCCCCGCCGCCGCCACCTGCAGCCCCGCGCGTTCCGCTGCCGCCACCAGTTCGCCGCGCGTCCGGTGCATTTCAACGCGCAAATCCGCCACGTTCTCGCAAATATTCGTTCCAGTCTCCACGATGGACTGGTGCATCTCATGCTTTACCTGATCCACGATCGAAGGTGAAGCCGCGGACACCAGTTGCATTACATGCGAACGCAGCTCGCACGTAGCTGGGTCAATGATTTGGAATTCTTCTTCGACACCGATGGTAAAGCGGTGAGCCATGGGGTGGCCCTCCGGGTCGTTAGGCTGAACTGGGGACTTCGCCGGGTATCATACCCCTGCATTTGTGAAAATGACACTTCACTGCGGTAAATCGGCTGGAATCTGAGCCCGCGGCTTACGCCGCTCCCAACGCTCGTCGCTGCTGGAAGCATTCCCTGCAAAACACCGGACGTCCCTGCGTTGGCCGGAAGGGAACTGTCGTTTCCTTTCCGCATTGCGAGCAGGTCGTCTTGGTTTCCGACCTCATCTGCCCGCCGTTACCACCACCGCCGCCTTCCGCTCGCTTCGCTTTGCAGCCTTTACATCGCTTTGGTTCGTTCTTGAAACCTTTGTCCGCGAAAAACATCTGCTCCCCGGACGTAAATACAAACTCGGCGCCACACTCCGAACACTTCAGGACCTTGTCATGGAATTCCATGTGCCGCTTCCCCCTTGACCTCGATCCGGGGGACGCGCACAGTTTGCACGATAGGCTTTGGAAATCTGGGATACCTGTAGCCGTAGGAAACCGGGCCGGGTCCCTTGAGCCTGCGGGCACGGAAAGTGCTAGCTACTTCCAAACGTCTCTACCTGACCGGGGTCTGAATCACGGAGGCGGCGCCGAGCCGCAGTACGAACAGGATTACTCCTGTTCGCGCCGCTGCTTTTTGCGCAAACGCTTCCGCGAAAGCGCTTCCTTGGCCCGGCGCTTCTCACCGGGCTTCATATAGAAGCTGTGCTTCTTGATTTCCTTGATGATGTCTTCCTGTTGCACCTTGCGCTTGAAACGCCGCAGTGCATTTTCCAGAGACTCACTCTCTTGAATGATGACTTCTGCCACTTTTGCCTTCACCCCCAATCCGGTTCGGATTGGCTACGTTACAAAGCCTCGCCTTTGCGGGCTTTGCCCACTTCAATTATCGCATGCCTAGCCGCGCGTGGTCACATCTTCGCGTCTGGCTTGCTGCCTGATTTTTACGCTTGTCTTCGCACCCTGTTGCGGTTTATGGGCAACTTCTATTCAATTCAGGCAGCCCTGTCAAGCAATCTTTGCGAATTTCCCCGTTTTTCCTCTCTCAGGCCGGTGCTCTTAACCTTCTCGCTATCCTCTTACCCATCTAATTACCTCTACCGCAGGACGGGTTTGGCCCGTGTTTTTTTGTTTTCTTCTCGCTAACCTGTCATTTCGACCGGAACAAGCCGACGCTTTTTCTTCCCGATTCATTCCGATGAATCGGTCGGCTTGCGGAGAGAGAAATCTCTCTTCGGTTGCCCCCTCGCTAAGTCAAAAAATACTGCCTCCTACCACTTCTCTCTCTTGCTTCCCATCCCTCTTCTGGCGCAGAATGGCCCGCGCCGCTAAGCTTCCCGCCCGGAGGTCTCTCCATGACGGAAATGCGCGATGCCATCGTCGTTCTTCTCGCGGGTGGTCAAGGCGAGCGCCTCTGGCCGCTTACGCGCGACCGCGCCAAGCCCGCCGTTCCTTTCGGCGCCGCGTACCGCATCATTGACATCACTCTCTCCAATTGCATCAACTCGCATCTCCGCCGCGTTTTCGTTCTCACGCAGTACAAGGCGCTCAGCCTCAGCCGTCACGTCCGCGCCGGATGGTCTTCCATCGTCGGCCTCGGCGAATTCATCGAAATTCTTCCGCCGCAAATGCGCGTCAGCAAAGAGTGGTATCGCGGCACCGCGGACGCCGTTTATCAAAACATTTATTCCATCGGCAGCGAACGCTCGCAGCACGTCTTCATTCTGAGCGGCGATCACATTTACAAAATGAACTACGCCAAAATGCTCCAGCAGCATATAGACTCCGCTGCGGACGTCACCGTCGGCACGATTCAAATTCCCGTTAGAGAAGCCGCTCACCAGTTCGGCGTCATTGAAGTGGATAAGGACTGGCGCCTCGTCGGCTTCGAAGAAAAGCCCGCGCAACCCAAGGAATCACCGCACACGCCCGGCCAGTGCAACGCCTCCATGGGCATCTACATTTTCAATACGCAGTTGCTAATCCCGATTTTGATCGCCGACGCCGAAGATCCCAAGTCTCATCACGATTTCGGCAAAGATATTATTCCGCGCATCATCTCCAAGCATCGCGTCTTCGCCTACAACTTCGTGGACGAAAACAGCAAGACTTCACAATATTGGCGCGACGTTGGCACGCTCGATGCCTACTACGAAGCCAACATGGATCTCGTCAGTGTCTCGCCCGTCTTCAACTTGTACGATGACGCCTGGCCCCTGCGCACCTGGCAGCACCAGTATCCGCCAGCCAAATTCGTCTTCGGCGATCCGGACCGCATGGGCGTTGCGATTGATTCCATCGTCGCCGGCGGCTCCATCGTTTCCGGTGGGCGCGTGCAGCATTCCGTCCTCGGCAACAACGTTCGCGTGAACAGTTTCAGCGAAGTCAGCGAATCCATCCTCTATAATCACGTCAACATCGGCCGCCACTCGCGCATTCGCCGCGCCATCATTGACCGTCACGTCAGTTTGCCGGAGCGCACCGAAATCGGCTACGACCTCGAAGCCGACAAGCGCCGCTACCACGTCACCGACTCCGGCATCATCGTCGTTGTCCGCCAGGAATCGCTGATCGAAGAACCCGAGACCGCCTAAGCGAGTTTTCTCTTTGACATGGTTTATCTGCTCTACGCGGCACAATCGCAACTGACACACTTTTCTCTTCCGCATTCGCAGTTCCTGTTGGAACTCGCCAACATTGCTGTAGCCTCGGCGCTCCTGACGTCCTCCTTTGCCGCCATCGCACTCTTTTTGTTCCGCAGAAGAGCGCGTGAACTGATGCTGCTCTACTTCGCCCTCTTCTGTTTTCTCTATGCGGTCAGAATGCTCGCGAGCGGTAGCCTTGTCCGCTCACTTTTCCATCAACCGGATGCGTTTTGGGCGCATGTCAATTGGTTCATCACCTGCACGATCTTGGTGCCCTTTAGTCTCTTTTTTCATCAGGTCATGCCGGAAAACCTGAAGAAGTTCGTCCGCTGGATGGTTTACGCACAATCCGTTTTCGCAATCTTTGGAATCATCGCCGCCGCGTCAGGAAAGCGTCTCTCCGTGCTGGATCTCGTAAACAATGTCGTTGTCCTTGCCACGGTCGTTACAGGCGCGTTGCTCTTTTTCGTTGGCTCCAGAGATTCGGCTTCGCGCTCAAGCCGCGAAGTCCGCGTGTTTGTCGGAGGTTTTCTTGTTTGGGCTCTGTTCATCATTCATGTAAATCTTCTTCACCTCGGAATTCTTCCCGGCCGCAACCTGGAATTTGTCGGCTTCTTCATTTTCGTTTGTTGTCTCGCGTATATTTCCTTGAACCGCGTTTTCGCCAATGAACAACGGTTGCTTGCCCTAAATAAAGAGCTCGAGATTGCGCGCAGCATCCAAGCCTCCATTCTTCCCCGAAGTGTGCCAGCCTGCGCAGGGCTCGAAATTGCAGCTCGTTACGCTCCCATGAGCGCCGTTGCCGGCGACTTCTATGATTTCCTCCCTGTTGATGAAAAGCGCCTCGGCATTCTTGTGGCGGACGTCACAGGGCACGGCGTTCCCGCGGCCTTGATCGCGTCCATGCTGAAAGTTGCGTTCGCTGGACAAATCGCGCACGTCCACGATCCCGCGCAGGTTCTTGTGGACATCAACCGGGCTCTGTGCGGGAAATTCGAGGAGCATTTCGTCACTGCCGCCTATCTCTTTGTGGATTTGGAGAGGCGTCTTCTGCGGTATGCGGCTGCGGGCCATCCTCCGCTGCTACTGATTTCGAAGGAATCGAGTTCGGTCGTCGAACTCCAGGAAAATGGCCTCATGCTGGGCCTTTTTCCCGAAGCGGCCTACTCCTTTGTGGAACTCCCGGTCGTTTCCGGGACCCGATCCCTGCTTTATACGGACGGCCTCATCGAGTCCAGCAATGTGCAGCGGGAGGAATTTGGAAAAGAGCGTTGCAAGCGGCTTTTGCAGGATCATGGAAATCTTTCCACTGCCGACTTTGCCGACCGCCTGCTTGATTCCATTGCGGCCTTTTCAGGACACGCTTCCGGACGCACGCAAGAAGACGACATCACAATTCTTGTTCTCGATTTTCAGTGATGCTCCGGTGTAAGGTATTGTTCGCCGCCGATATCTCGCGCAGGAGCTTTCTATGAACATGCGATTCCGCTTCAACTCAATATTGATTTGTGGCTTTTTCCTTTGCTCTGTTGGTTGCGCGCAAACTCCCACGCAATGGAAACCCCATGACCGCAATCGTCCCGTTCCGCCCGTCATTGAGCCCGGTGTCTCTTCCACGCAGGACACTCCAGGAAAGGCGCCCTCCGACGCGATTGTGCTCTTCGATGGCAAAGACCTCTCCGCTTGGTCCACCAAAGACGGCCAGCCCGCAAAATGGAAGGTCGGCACCGGCTATTTCGAAACTGTTCCCAAGTCCGGCTACATGTACACCAAGCAGCCCTTCGGCGACATGCAACTTCACGTCGAATTCGCTACGCCCTCGCCCGCCGAAGGCCAGGATCAGGACCGCGGCAATAGCGGTGTCTTTCTCATGGGCGTCTACGAAATCCAGGTCCTCGATTCCTACAACAACAAAACCTACGCCGATGGCCAGGCCGGCGCCCTGTACGGCCAATACCCTCCGCTAGTCAACGCGTCGCGCCCTCCCGGCCAGTGGCAGAGCTACGACATTGTCTTCCATCCCTCCAAATTCGATAAAGACGGCAAACTCATCCGCCTCGGCCGCGTCACCCTCTTCCACAACGGCGTTCTCGTTCAGGACAACGTAGAAATTCAGGGCCCCACCGTAACCGGTGAACCCGACAAACCCCACGCCGACAAACTCCCGCTAGCTTTGCAGGACCACAATCATCCGGTCCGCTTCCGCAACGTTTGGGTTCGCGAGCTGGCTCCATCTAACTGAGGACGATCTCACTCACGTTTAGGGGGACAAATCGCTCAAAGTTCTTCCGGCAATTCCAGCTTCTCAGGTGAGCGCTCTGGAATTTGTTCGAGCTGGCCCGGAAAGGGCATTGGTTCCGCAACTCTCTCCAGAATTACGGTGATGCCCATGGCGTCTCTTCGCATTTCCCGAACCTTGTAGCCCTTTTCTGCCGCCAAATTAATCCTGTCCTGCAGGTCTTGCCCATTTTTCTCTCGGAGAACCCTGTACCGATAACTTGGCCCTCGTTCCGGGTCTTCTTCTTGCACGATTTGATATTCCACGCCATTCCAAAAGTTGTTTCTTCGCACCAGGGAATCAGGAACAACGCGGAAGCCCCTGGAAGAATTCAATTGCCGCTCCAGCTCCGGTTCCGTTTTCGCGGCAAGAACTCTATAGTTTGGCTTAGCGTCGGTGGAACTCCCTGCTGACAGGGCTATCCATTTTCCATTTGTGTGCGAAAGGTGAAATCCCTTGACAACGGCTTCCGCCAGCTCTTTCTGCCTCTTCTTGGCGTCGTTTGTCGCGATGAAGCGATATTTCTCAATCAATTCGTCACTGACTTTTTCGTCTGCAGATCCCCAAGCAGGCGGAGCGGTCGAAGAGCACCTTTCGAGGAATAGATTCTCGTTCAAGTCTCCGACCACATGAAAACCACCTGCCAGATAAGTCCTCGTGGTTCGAAATCCCTTCCCCGAATCCGCATGCTGGAACCGGTACGCGCAAGGAGCTTCCGGGCTCCGAGCCTTCTCGAGCAACATATACCCTGTTATGGTGTCGTACTTGGTGTGGTCAACGTGCTTTCCACCCCAAACCATCGTCGAGAAGAAATCGCCCCAGAAATCGTGACCTCTATGTTCGAACGCGGAGTTTCGCACATAACGAAATCCGGTGTTCGCCGAGGAGAGCAGCCTGTCGCAGACAAATCCATTCCCATCTTCAACAATCAAGTATTCGGGTGCAGCTACTCCTGATTCCAGCCTCTCCAGGATGATGGTCATACCCGCGGGCAGGAGGCTTCCTCCCGGTCGCGGCGCGACAAAAGCGGCGCGATAGCCTTGCATCGCCGTTAGCGTCAACTCCTGTCTCAAGATGGATATACGCCTCACGTCCAGCACAACGTATTGTGGTGGCTTGGGGGGATGCGGGATAAATGTTTGCGCTGCGAGGCTTGGTGCGGATAAGCACACCAAAAGGGAGACTCTCAACAGTGAAGATTCTTTCATGGTGACCTCCCGCTCCGCGAGGTCCCAAATTCTATTTGGAGCGTTTCGTCAAAGAAATTCCCGGGATAAGTTCCTGGGGAAAAAGGATACCTCAGGAATCAATGAAGGATTCCTGCAAGTCGATTTCCACCGCGCAACAATCGGTGCGTCCGATTTTGATGTCTATTGTTCCAGCACGCTTTACGAGCGTGGCCAGTCACTCAATGTCCATCTCCAGAGACAATCTTTGATCTCGCGCGAGTCAGGAGAACACGACACTGTCCGCCAACCTTACCGGTGTCATTACAGCGCGGCTAGACACCGAGTTTCAAAAGGCTTGACAAGAATTCTTGTATTTCTCATAATAACTTGTAACAAGTTAAATACCTACATTCAAGGAGGACTGATGCCGGTTAAGGAGCGGATGAAGATTGCCGACGAGGTTTGGCTTGCGGCTGCGCTCCTACACAAGGAACATCCCGAAGCCAAGGATTTCTCAGTGGACGAGATTGTCAGGCGCGCAGAAAAATTTGAGCGTCCGGATTCGAGTCGGCCGGGGGTCTACGTTCACGTCATTCAGCACTGCGTCGCTAACCGCCCTCCAAATCCTGGAAAATCCCGGATACTCTTTGAGACCGCAGAAGGTCGCCGCAGGCTCTACAGAAAATCGGATCCCTTTCACCCAGCGCGCGCGGGCTCAAAAATCGCTCCTGAGCAGGGAGATATTCCCGTCGAGTACCAAAAACTCCTGCTTTGGTATGCGAATTGGTCGGAGCGCACAGCGCAGAGTCAATCTGTCGGTGATCCTCTCTTGCTGTTAGCTGGTTCGGGAAAGCGCATCTGGACGGACGAACATGCCGACGAATATGTGGAACACCTCCGCGAGGGATGGCAGTGAGCCGCGTCTTTTGGGACACGAATCTTTTCATCTACTTGTTCGAAGGCTCTCCTACGTTTGGACCGCAAGTCATCGCGCTCAGACAGAAGATGCTCAAACGCGGAGACGAGTTATTGACGTCGACGCTCACTCTTGGCGAAGTGCTCGTAAAGCCAATGAAGGTGGGCGATACCCTACTTGCGAGCGAATATCGGCGCGCAATTCCCGGGACGGCCACCCTTCTGCAGTTTGACGAAAAGGCCGCCCTGCTCTATGCCAGGCTTCGCTGTGACGCCGCGTTGCGTGCGCCAGACGCTATTCAACTCGCCTGCGCCGCTTCCTTCGGAGTCGATCTCTTTATCACCAACGATGAACGACTTCACGGAAAAAAGGTGGACGGCATCCAGTTCATCACGCCCCTGAGCCGCGTTCCGATTTGAGGGTAACCGACTCAACTTACGGTTTACTTGGTTCCTTCGCGGGGCTCTTGGCCGCAGCTTCCCCCTTGCTGTACACAATCTTCTTCGTCCCGCCGTCACACGTCCCAACAACTTTTCCTTCCGCGTCCTTATCTTTCGCCACAATCTCCAGCGTGTAGGACTTCACGCCTTTCGCGTCGAGCTTAGCCGCAATTTCAGTCTTCAACTCTTCGCAAGCCTTGGCTCCTTGCGCATAACTGCACGCAGGCACAAACAACACGACTGCAATCGCTATCAATGCTTTCATCGGGGGATCTCCTCTGCCGGGTATGGAAAACCTGCCGTCAGCATACCAAATCGAAGTTCGGCCGGGCTTTTCCCGCCTAGGAGTCATTCCAATTCAGTCAACAGCCCCTGCATCCTCATTATCGGTAGCGCTGCTTGTGTAGCCCAGGCGCTTCAGCCCCGGAAATACGTGGCAAGGTGCAAAGGTAGCGCCGCTCTGAAGTCTGTATTTTTGCACCATGGGCGGCATCTTCTTGCAGGGGCGTTTTTTCTTCTCATTCATCGCCATTCGAATACCAAGTAAGTATAAAATAACAAGTGATAACGGGTATGCCCTTTGGAAGTCACAGCTCGCCCCCGCCCGTTCTGCAGTAACCATCCGCTCCATTTGCAACTGGCCCCACCCTCTCGCACCGGTTGCAAACAAAGCCACTTTAACTCCCGCCGTTTCTGCACTTACAAAAACCTCCGCGCTTTAGCCGCAAATCGCGGCAACCTAAGTCCCGTAGTTTCTGCACTTCCAAAATCCCTTTCCTGCAACTCCTTTGGTTTCCGCAGATCCGAAAAAGACGGGGTATACACCCCCTCCCTGCTCGACAACTGGGATTTCGTCTTGCAGCAAAGAGAACAATTCGCGTCCTAACCTCTTCATTTGCCACTCTTACGAAAACAACCGGCGTGTACCTAAACTCTTCCTTACCCGAGGTCCATTTCCGAGGGGCCAAAACGGGAACGCGCTATTGTCCATAACCCTCGTTTCTCAGCCCCCCGCCACCCTCTGCTACAATCTTCAGTTCATTTCCACTGAGGAGAACCCATAGCAATGTCCACGAAGATCACCAAAGTCCACGCCCGCCAGGTCCTCGATTCGCGCGGCAATCCCACCGTAGAAGCCGACGTTGTCGTTGACTCCGGCTTTCTCGGCCGCGCCGCCGTTCCAAGCGGCGCCTCAACCGGCGAACACGAAGCCCTCGAACTCCGCGACGCCGACAAATCCAAATATCTCGGCAAAGGCGTGCTGAAAGCCGTCGCCAACGCCAACAACGAAATTGCCAAAGCCATCGCCGGATTTGACGCCGCCGATCAGCGCGGCCTCGACCACAAAATGATTTCGCTCGATGGCACGCCCACCAAATCCCGCCTCGGAGCAAACGCCATCCTCGCCGTCTCCATGGCCGCCGCGCGCGCCGCCGCAGGAGCCCTCAAGCAGCCGCTCTATAAATATCTTTCCCGCTACTCCAGTGAAAAATCCGCCTCCATCCTTCCCGTTCCGATGATGAACATTTTGAACGGCGGCGCGCACGCGGATAGCTCCGTGGATTTTCAGGAATTCATGGTCATGCCCGTCGGCGCTCCGAATTTTTCAGAAGCATTGCGCTGGGGCGTCGAAATCTTTCACGCGCTAAAATCCTCATTGAAGAAGCGCGGCTACAACACCGCCGTCGGCGACGAAGGCGGTTTCGCTCCGAGCTGCAAATCCAACGAAGAAGCGATTCAAATCGTTCTCGAAGCCATTTCCGCCGCCGGTTACAAACCCGGCGAACAGGTTTCTATCGCACTCGATCCCGCTTCCAGCGAATTCTTCGACAAATCGGCCGGCAAATACATTTTCAAAAAATCGGATAAGAGCGAACATTCATCTGACCAGATGGCCGCCTACTGGACAAACTGGGTCGAAAAATATCCCATCGTTTCCATCGAAGACGGCATGGCCGAAGACGATTGGGTAGGTTGGAAGACTCTCACCAATTCCGTCGGCACAAAATCTTCCAAGAAAAAAATCCAGCTCGTCGGCGACGACCTCTTCGTCACCAACACAGAGCGCCTCTCGCGCGGCATCAACGAAGGCATCGCCAACGCCATTCTCATCAAGTTGAATCAAATCGGCAGCGTCACGGAAACCATTGACGCTATCGAACTCGCGCGCAAAGCCGGATACAACTCCATCATTTCGCATCGTTCCGGCGAAACCGAAGACACCTTCATCGCCGACCTCGCCGTCGCCACCGGCGCAGGTCAGATCAAAACCGGCTCCGCGTCCCGCACCGACCGCATCGCTAAATACAACCAGCTCCTGCGCATAGAAGAAGAACTAGGCGCCTCCGCGAAATTCCCAGGCCGTTCGCTTTTCTCTTGAGGAGAACGCTATTCGCTTTGCACAAATCTCCGATGCTGACGCGCTGACGCAACTCATCAATGCAGCGTTTGTGGTCGAACGTCCCTTCATCGGGGGCGACCGCGTCGACCGCGAGGGCGTGCTGCAATACCTCGGTACCGGCCAGTTCCTGCTTCTCGAAGAAAGCAATGCTCTCGTCGGTTGTGTCTATCTCGAGAAACAAACGGATCGTATGTATCTCGGCTTGCTCAGCATCGAACCCTCTCAACAAGGAAAAGGTCTCGGCCGCAAATTGATGGCGGAAGCCGAAGAGTACGCGCGAAATTCTGGCTGTCTAGCCATGGACTTACGCACGATCAGTCCGCGCACGGACATCCAGCCGTTCTACGAGCATTTGGGTTACACAGTTACCGGAATTTCTCCCATGCCAGCGGATGCTGTGATGAAAGTTCCCGCTCGCTTCATTCACATGTCGAAACCGCTGCAAAAGGCAAGGAGCGCTCGATGAAACATTTTCTTTCAATAGTCATCTGCATCTTTGCGAGTGCTTCCGCCTTCGCGCAAGCGCCGAAAGAAATCACGGCCAATGAAGTCATTGACCGCATTAAGAAAAACCTTGGCGTCGAATGGAAGAACGAAACTGTGGACACGTTCAAGTCCGGCGACCCGAATGCCAAAGTCACTGGCATCGCCACCGCGATGATGACCACGCTCGACGTCCTTCAACGTGCTGCGGCAAAAGGTGACAACCTCATCATCACGCACGAACCCACCTTCTACGACCATATGGACACCTCCAAGGAGTTGCCGATGGGCGAAAACGATCCTGTGCTCGCAGAAAAGCGCAAGTTTATCGAGGACCATCAACTGATCATTTGGAGATTCCACGATCACTGGCATCGCAACACACGCGACGGAATTCTAGCCGGCCAGGTGCACGCTCTTGGCTGGGAAAAATATCAGGACGCAGCGAATCCTTATCTGTTCACTATTCCGGAAACCACAGTTGGCAAACTCTCCGACGACATCCAAAAGAAACTCGGAATCTACGTGATGCGCGTCGTAGGAGATCGCGACATGAAGGTGAAACGCGTCGCCTACAGTCCCGGAGCCTCCGGATTTCGTCGCGAGGCAGGCGCTCTGGAAATGCCGGATATCGAACTCTTGATGACCGGCGAATCACGCGAATGGGAAACCGTTGAGTACGTCGCGGACGCCATCGCCGAGGGTCGCCACAAAGCACTAATCATGCTGAGTCACGTGCCATCCGAGCAGTTTGGAATGGACGAGTGCGCAAAGTGGCTTAAGACTTTTATCAGCGAAGTGCCCATCGAATTTGTGCCGACGAAGGATCCCTTTGCACCTCTGAAGCCGCCACAGAAATAACTTGGCCACGATGGAGTTGTGATTTCAGCAAACACCAAAACGAAAGTGCAACTCGGCCCCAGCGCCGCGCATCGCAGCAGGTAGCCTATGCCACAGCCCACGCTCACTTCTTGTTTCGCACTCGCCGCAATTCTTGCGTTTCCGTTTCCCGCGAACGCTCCTTGGGATAAACCCGCCGACCAGTGGACCGCTGGCGATATAAACAAGATTCTGGAAGATTCTCCTTGGGCCCCCTCCAAAGTCGTCATCGAAACAAAGTACACTCAGCGTTACACCGATCCCCTCACGGGCATTGTCAACACTTCCGGAATAAACGCGCAAAACACGAACCCAGTGCCCGGAGTGGAAATCAGCCGCGGCAGCACCCCCGCCTACTACGTGAAGTGGATGTCCGCAAAGACCATGCGTCTCGCGCTCGAGAAAATACATCGCATGCGATGGAACGTTACGGGCGGCGCGCAGCCTCCGCTGAAAGTCGAGGACTCGCCGGATTATGTCGTTGCGATTGAAGGCGACGAACCGATGCGTATTTTGCGCGATGCCAAAGAGGATTTGCACGACACCGTTTTTATCGAGCTCGACAACGGCTTCACGCTCGACCTCGCCAGTGTGCAATTTCTCGATGGCGCGGACGCTGATCCGATGCGCACTGAATTTCATTTTCCGCGCCAGATTGAAGGCAAGCCCGCGATCGATCCGGACAGCGAGCGTGTTATCTTTCACTGCCGCGCCACCGCGAAAAAAGAAATGCCAAGCCGCGAAACCGTAATTGCGATTCGCGTGGATTTTCATCCCAAAGACATGCGCGCCAGAAATCTTCCTGACCTTTAGTACAGGTATCGCGCGCGTTCCGACCAGGTACTGCCCCTTTCGCAAGGATTACACAGGTATTACAGAGCGCTTCTCCCCTTCGTGATAGTTTCAGAAAGTCAGCCAGATATTTCACGTGACAGGGGACCCATGAGCTTTTTCCAAACAGATAAGACGTTCAAGCGCCCGGTAATTTGGGGAGTCACCACATTCTTTGTAGCTCTGCACGTCATGGCGGTTGTGGCACTTTTCTTCTTCTCTTGGAAAGCTCTCATTCTCGCTGTTATCACGTATTGGATGGCCGGCAGTCTCGGCATCGGCATGGGCTATCACCGCTTGCTGACGCATCGCGGGTACAAAACTCCGAAATGGGTCGAATATATTCTGACGACCTGCGGCACGCTCGCGATCGAAGGCGGGCCGATTGCCTGGGTGGCCACGCATCGCGTGCATCATCAGAATACGGATAAGGAAGGCGATCCGCATTCACCGAACGACGGCGGATTTTTCGCGCACATGGGATGGATCATCACCGGAAAAGCGATGCATGCGCGCGCGGAGGAATTGCTTCCGTTCGTTCCTGATTTGCGCAAAGACAAATTTTACGTTTGGATCAGCAAGTATCACTGGGTTCCTCCCGTGGCGCTTGCCGTGATTATTTATGCCGCGTTCGGATGGTCTTGTCTTCTCTGGGCAATGTTTCTCCGCACGGTGGTTGGACTCCATTCCACGTGGCTTGTAAATTCCGCGACGCACATGTGGGGTTCGCAGCGGTTTCTTACGGGAGACACTTCGACGAATAGTTTTTGGGTTGCCATGCTTACGTTCGGAGAAGGCTGGCACAACAATCATCACGCATCGCCGCAAGCTGCAAAGCACGGACTGGCGTGGTATGAGTTCGACATCAATTGGTACGGCATTCGCACGCTGAAGGCGCTTGGCCTTGCATGGGACATAAAATTACAGAAGGCGAAGCAAACGGCAGCCGACTTGGCAGCGCTTCCTGTTGTTGCTCGGGAACCCCAAGAAATGACCACCGCAATCTCCGGCGACTAAGACTTACTCCCCATTCTCATCTATGATTAGAGTTGCTTCGCGCGAAGCAACTTTCATGAAAATCACGAGCCGCGCAAAAGCGACCGCATTTTTCATCACGCTGGGCGCCTGCCTTGTCGCGCTGACGATCGCACTGAACGTCAGTTGGATCGTGCTCAACTGGCGCGAAGTGGTTCCGCTTGTTCTGGGAGTGATTTTGATCGGCTTCATCACAGCGGGCGTGGTGGTCAATACGATTTTCCTTGTACGCGAAATCCGGAGAAACGAACAGCACGACAGTTTTCTGAACGCGGTTACGCACGAATTGAAAACTCCGATTGCTTCTTTGCGTTTGTATCTGGAAACGCTGGACAGCAGACAGTTGGACGAAACGAAGCGCCGCGAGTTCTATCACAACATGCTGGAGGATACGGACCGGCTGCTCGGCACGGTGGAACAAGTTTTGAAGGCGAGCGAAGTGCGGCAACGCAGCACACGAAAAAACTGGACGGAAGTAGATTTCGGAAAATTAGTGCACGAGGCAGTGGAAGTTACTCGATCGCGGCACCGCTTGCGAGCGGAAGAGCTGCATCTGCTGAATTATTCAGCCGATGAAATGCTTGTTTTGGGGAATGCAGAAGAGTTGAAGACACTGGTGCACAATTTGTTCGATAACGCGGTGAAATATTCCGACGAAAGAAAAGATATCGCGGTCGAAATCAAAACGCCGACGCTCGACACGATCTCGCTGAGCGTGCACGACAATGGCACGGGAATTCCGAAGGGCGAATTGAAGAGAATTTTTAAAAGGTTTTATCGTGCGCAATCTGCAAAGACGAAACAAGTGAAGGGAACCGGTTTGGGATTATTTATCGTACGTTCTGTCGCGCGACGCTATGGCGGCGACGCATATGCAGAGAGCGCGGGGGAAGGGCAGGGCAGCACATTTTTTGTGCGCCTGCCCCGGGTGTACCGGGCATGAGCCGAATCTTGATTGTCGAGGACGAAAAGCATCTGGCGCAGGGATTGCGGTTCAATCTGGAAGAAGAGGGGCATTCGGTTGAAGTGACGGACAAGGGCGAGGATGCCTTGAATCGCTTGCTGAAGGAAAAGCAGGAATTCGACGCGCTTGTGCTTGACGTAATGCTGCCCGGGAAAGACGGGTTTACTGTCGCGCGGGAATTGCGCGAAGCGCAAAATTTTATTCCGCTGCTCATGCTTACGGCGCGCGGGCGGCAAGAGGATATTTTGCAGGGTTTTGAATCCGGCGCGGACGATTATTTGCCGAAGCCTTTCAACTTGTCGATCCTGCTGGCGCGCGTGGACAGCATGCTGCGCCGCAAACAATGGGGCAAGCCCGCAAAAAAAGGCGACGCGGCACCCGCGGAATCCGACTTGTCTGATTTGTATGAATTTGCGGGCAAGAAGATTGATTTTCAAAGCCTTAAACTGCATGCGGGCGGCAAGACGGTGCAGCTCACACTGATGGAGACGGATCTGTTTCGCTATTTGATTCGCAATGCGGGGCATCCAGTTTCCCGCAAGGCGATTCTCGAAGACGTGTGGGATTTGCGCGAAGACACCGACACGCGAGCGATCGATAATTTCATCGTGCGGCTTAGAAAATACATCGAGAAGGAACCATCGCAGCCGAAGCATTTGTTGACGGTGCGCGGGGTCGGCTATGAATTTGTACCGAATCCGAAGCCGTAATTTTTCCTTTCGCTAAGGCCCCATGCCGAAATTTACGAAACACCTTTTTATTTGCATGAATCAACGAGAACCGGGCCATCCGCGTCCGTGTTGCGATCCGAGCGGGCAGGGCGAGCTGCAGCGCCTTTTCAAAACGAAGCTCGCGGAGCGCGGCATCAAACTTGTGCGCGCCAACAAATCCGGCTGCCTCGATCAATGCGAACTTGGGCCCAACGTTGTTGTGTATCCGGAAGGCGTCTGGTACGGGGGCGTGAAACCGGAAGACGTGGACGAAATTATCGAGTCGCACATCATCGGAAACCGCCCGGTGGAGAGGCTGCGCATTCCGGATGAGATTCTGAACACCACGCACAAGAAAAAGGACGGTGAAAAGAGTTGATTTCACTCTGCGTGAAATTCCGCACTTGCGGCGAGTTGGCAATCGCGGAATAATCCTCCGCGCCTCACTTTGTGCAAGGAGACTTGCTTGAGCACGGACCCAGCGAACGCGCACCTCTACGCTCCTTCGCGCGACGAAAGGACATTCGCGCTGCTGACGCACGTTTTGGGAATTTTTTCCGGATTCATTGCGCCTCTTATTTTCTTTCTGGTCAAACGTGACTCCAAATTTGTCTCGTTCCACGCACTGCAGGCGCTGGCGTGGCACATCATCTATTTCGTGGTTCTTTTCTGCGGCATGATCATTGCGTTTGTGTCGCTTTTCGCAAGCATCGGTTTTCCTCCTCCGCAGCACAGCAATCCACTGCCGGTGGCGTTTTTCGGATTTTTCGGATTTGTGTGGCTTTTCGCAATGGGCGGCGGAATCACGAACATGATTCTGGCGATTGTTTATGGGATTAAGGCGCACAACGGCGAATGGGCCACATTTCCGCTGATTGGCCGCTGGGTTTTAAACAAGGTAATCGCGGGCTGACTTCATACTTTTTTTCGGGGGGCCGATGAAACGCGCATTTCTATTCGCTGTTACTCTGCTTGTGCTGGCGGCTTGTGTTCCTTTTTTGCGATCCACGACTGGAGACGAAACGCCGCTTTTTGGTTTTTCGGCAGAATCGTCGCGCACGGAGCGGCAATGGGAAGAAAAGTTCAAGGCAATTCCCAGCCAAGAAAATCTGCGCGCCTACATGCAAAGGCTCTCCGCACGGCCGCACAACGTCGGTTCGCCATATGACAGGGATAATGCCGAATGGATCGCGGCGAAATTCAAGGAATTTGGCCTGGAAACGCAGATCGAAAATTTCGACGTGCTTTACCCAACACCAAAAGAACGAGTGGTGGAGCTCGTAGATGGAGGGCCGCGTTTCAAAGCCAAGCTGCAAGAGCCGGCGCTTCCTGAGGACCCCACCTCCAATCAGACCGCGGAGCAATTGCCGACCTACAACGCATATTCGATTGATGGAGATGTAACGGGGCCACTGGTGTATGTGAATTACGGCATCCCGGAGGACTACGAAGAGCTGGATCGCCGCGGCGTTTCGGTAAAAGGAGCGATCGTAATTGCGCGCTATGGGCACGCTTGGCGCGGGATCAAACCGCTTGTTGCGGGAGAGCACGGCGCGATTGGCTGCATTATTTATTCCGATCCGCGCGACGATGGGTATTCCAGCGGAGATACTTTTCCGAAGGGCGCGTACCGACCGAAAGATGGAGTGCAACGAGGCAGCGTGCAGGACAGCGCGGTGTTCATGGGCGACCCGCTGACGCCGGGAGTGGGAGCGACACCGGACGCGAAGCGCGTGGCGATCAAGGATGCGCAAACGTTGACGAAGATTCCCGTGCTGCCGATTTCTTATGCGGACGCGCAACCGCTGCTGGAATCCATCACTGGAGCTATTGCTCCACGAGCGTGGCGCGGCGGATTGCCGATTACGTATCACCTCGGGCCGGGAACGGGGAAAGTTCACCTGAAGGTGGCGTCGAACTGGGATATCAAGCGGTTGTATGACGTGATCGGAAAAATCCCTGGGTCAACGTACCCGGATGAATGGGTGATTCGGGGGAATCATCACGACGCATGGGTGAATGGCGCGGAAGATCCCATTTCCGGAATGGTGACGGTGATGGAAGAAGCCCGCGCCATGGGCGACCTCGTGAAACAGGGCTGGAAACCGAAGCGCACGATGATTTATTGCGCGTGGGACGGCGAAGAGCCGGGACTACTCGGGTCTACGGAATGGGTGGAAACGCACGTGGACGATTTGAAGAAGCATGCGGTTGCTTACATCAATTCGGACAGCAATTCACGCGGTTATCTGGGACTGGAAGGTTCGCAGACGCTGGAGAAATTCATGAATGATGTTGCGCGGGATATCCAGGATCCCGAGACAAAACTTTCGGTTTGGAAGCGGGCGCAACTCGGCACGATTAAAATAGCGAGTTCTGCGGACGATCGCCGCGAAGCGCGCAGCCGTGGTGATTTGCGTCTGGACATGCTGGGAGGCGGCTCGGATCACGCGCCATTCAACAATTTTGCCGGAGTGGCGGCGCTGGGCATCGGATTTGGCGGAGAGGACGGCGGCGGAATTTATCACTCTATTTACGATGATTTCTACTGGTACACACATTTTGCGGATACAGATTTTGCGTACGGGAAGGCGCTTTCGCAAATCGGCGGGACGGCGATGATGCGGCTGGCGGACGCGGACTTGCTGCCATTTGAATTTGGAGATTTCGCCGACGACGTGCAGATGTACGTGCGCGAAGTGAAGAAGTTCGGGGCGCAGCAGCAGGAAGAAATCAAGGAACGCAATCTCGAAATTGAGGAGGGCGTTTTTACGGCGACCACCGATCCTAAGCAGAAATACGTGCCGCCGTCGAAGGAAGAAGTGCCGCCGTTCCTCAATTTTGCGCCACTGGACAATGCGGTGGATAAATTGAACCACAGCGCGGAGGAATACAAGAAAGCGCTGAGCGCAGCGAGTGCCAATGGCGGCGCGCTGATAGCAAAGGCTTCGCTGAAAGAGGTCAACGAAATGTTGATGCAGAGCGAGCACAAGCTGACGACGCCGGAAGGATTGCCAGGGCGATTCTGGTACAAACACGAGTTGTATGCACCGGGCGCCTACACTGGTTACGCGGCGAAAGCCATTCCGGCCGTGCGCGAAGCACTCGAACAGAAGAAGTGGAAACAGGCGGAAGACGCTGCGGCGCGCGTGGCCCGTGTGCTCGAAGCGGAAGCCGGCCTGATCTCCGAAGCTGCGGCGAAACTGCGCGCGCAAACACAAACGAACTGAAACGGACTACGGGTGCCTTCCTACAACCTCGCCATCGTCGGATTCGGCAACGTTGGTAAGGCGCTCTTGCGCCTGCTGATTGCCAAAGAGATCGAGCTGCGGCGGAAATACGATGTCCGCTGGCGGCTGACGGGAGTGGCTTCCCGGCGCGTGGGATGGTTTGCGGACGCGGATGGTTTTAATCCCATTGCGTTGTTGAACGGTCATTGGCCTGCGCAGGTTGGCAACGTGGCGCAGCCGCGAAATGTTCGCGAGTGGCTGGAGCGTGCGAAGGCGGATGTGTTGTTCGAGACGAGCTCGCTGGACCCGCAAACCGGGCAACCTGCCATCGAGCATTTGAAAGCGGCGCTTGAGGGCGGCGCGCACGCGATTTCTGCGAATAAGGGGCCAATCGTTCATGCGTATCGCGAGCTTGCAGCGCTCGCGAAAGAAAAGAACCGGCAATTTTTGTTTGAATCGACGGTGATGGATGGAGTGCCGATTTTTTCGCTTTTTCCGCTGGGACTGCCTGCGACGGAGCTTCGAGGATTTTCCGGGGTGTTGAATTCGACTACGAACGTGGTGCTCACCGAAATCGAAAAAGGTCGAACGTTTGCGGACGCAGTGCAGAGAGCGCAGTCGCTCGGAATTGCGGAGACGGACCCTGCGGCGGATTTGGACGGCTGGGATGCGGCGGTGAAGCTGGCAGCGCTGGCGATTGTGTTGATGGGCGCGGACGTGAAGCTCGAGCAGGTGCAGCGCACGGGAATTCGCGATCTGAGCGAGGAGAAAATCCGGTCGGTGCGGGCGGCGGGAATGCGCTACAAGCTGGTGTGCAGGGCGGAACGGCGCGGCGACGCGGTGCAATGCTGCGTGCAGCCGGAACTTTTGCTGGCGGTGGATCCGCTGGCGGGGTTGGAAGGTACGAGTTCGGCGATACGATTTGATTTGGACATGTTTGGGTTGTCCATCGTGGAGCAAAATCCAGGGATTGAGGCGACGGCGTATGGGTTGCTCGCGGATTTTGTGAGAGCGGCTGCGACGGGTTAGCCGGCGCGCGTGCCGTTGGGTACCGGGTTTTCGGGCGTCGCGAGAACGGGCGTGACGCCGTCCGCGTAGCCGATATCGAAAAGCATTCCTTCGGAAATTTCTCCAGCCATTTTGCGCGGTTCCAGATTGACGACGAAGAGCGCTTGCTTGCCTTCGATTTCGCGCGGGTTGGCGCGCTCCTTTTTCATTCCGGCGAGGATGGAGCGCGAGTGATCGCCGAAATTGACGATGAGTTTGAGGAGTTTTTCGGAGCGCGCGACGTCTTCGACGCGCTCGATGGTGCCGACACGAATATCGAGAGACTCCAGAACATCAAATACGACGAGAGGTTTTATGCGCGCAGGATGAAAGTCGAACATGAATTATCTCCGGAAATTTGTGGCGTAAGCGGGAACAGGGAGGGAACTGTCGCAGCGCTCATCGCGGATGGGCGCGTCTGCGACGAGGCGCAGCGGCACGATACCGGCCCAGACTTTCAGCGCATAATCGTCGGAGTCGTCTTCGACGGGACCAACACGGACTTTCGCGGAGATTTCCGTGAGTGGTAGGCGAAGAATGCTCGTGGCTTTCAGCTCTTTTTCGTTGGGCCGGCGCGCGTCGTTCCACCGGCCGGGAAGAATTTTTTCGGTGAAGGCATGGAGTGCGTTGAGTTTTTCGACAGGATCGTCCACGAGAATCGCCTTGCCAAGGGCGACTACGGAGCGGTAGTTCATGGAGTGATTGAAGACGGAACGCGCGAGGACGAGGCCGTCGGTGAGCGTGACGGTGATGCAGACGGAAAGGCCATCCGAAAGATTGCGCAACGTGCGGCTTGCGGCGGAGCCGTGGAAATAAAGAAAATCGTCGACGCGCGCATACATTGTGGGAATGACGTACGTTTGTTCGTTAGCAGTGAAACCGACGTGGCAGACGAAGCCTTCATCGAGAATTTCATAGATAGCAGCGGGATCGTAAACGGCGCGCTGCGGTTCGCGCACGATGCGCGTGCGCTCCGTGGGTGCGATGGAATCCGGCATTTGGACACCGTGGGTGAAACCAAGCGCTGAGTTGATAGCCGGCGCCCGCGGCATGAGTGGGAAACGCTGCGACCATGCTAACACGAACGCGGAATCGCTCCTGCGGCTGCGAGTGTGAGAAACTAGCGCACTCGAATTGTTATGGAGAAGAGCATGAGCACACCAGTGATGCACGGAGCGGGGAACAGGCCGCTCGATATTGCGTGGGTACGCGAGCAATTTCCTTCGTTGAAAGTGGAAGTGGGCGGAAAGCCCGCTGCGTTTTTGGATGGGCCTGCCGGAACGCAGGTGCCGCGGCAGGTGATGGATGCGATTCAGAATTATTTGACAAATGCGAACGCGAATACGTACGGCACATTTGCCACGAGCCGGCGAACGAATGAAATGATTCTTGCCGCGCGCGGGGCGATGGCGGATTTTTTAAATTGTGCGACGGAAGAGGTCGTGTTCGGACAGAACATGACGACGATTACGCTGGGGCTGGCGCGCGCGATTGGGCGCGAGTTGAAGGCAGGCGACGAAATTGTGGTGACGACGCTGGACCATGATGCAAACGTGGGTCCGTGGCGCGCGCTGGAGGAGAAAGGCGTCGTTGTGCGGCAGGTTGATATTCGCGAAGCCGACTGCACGCTGGACTTGGAGGATTTGGCGAAGAAAATTACGGTGAAGACAAAGGTTGTGGCGGTTGGGTATGCGTCGAACATGGTGGGCACGATCAATCCGGTGGCGCAGATTACAAGAATGGCCCATGACGCCGGAGCGCTGATGTTCGTTGACGCGGTGCACTACGCGCCGCATGGATTGGTTGATGTGAAAGCGCTCGATTGCGATTTTCTTGCGTGTTCGCCGTATAAGTTTTTTGGGCCACATATGGGGACCCTCTACGGAAAAAGAGAACATCTGGAGCGGTTCAAGCCATACAAAATGCGTCCCGCGACAAATGTTTCGCCGGAGTGCTGGGAAACGGGAACGCAGGTGCACGAATTGATTGCGGGGATTGGCGCAGCGGTGGATTACATCGCGGAGTTAGGGCGATGGTGCAGTCCCACCGCGAAAACACGGCGGGAAGCGCTGGTGGCGGCGTATCGAACGACGGTGCCGTATGAACACACGTTGCTCGTGAAACTGCTGGACGGATTGGAAAAACTGCCGGGAATTCATGTGTTTGGAATTACGGATCGCGCGAGATTTGATGAGCGATGCTCGACGGTATCGTTTCGAATTGGCGAGCACAATCCCACGGAGATTGCGGGATTTCTTGGAGACCGTGGCATTTTCACTTGGGACGGAAATTTCTATGCGCTCAATCTGTCTGAACGGTTGGGCGTCGAGCAAAAGGGCGGGGTGTTGCGCGTGGGACTCGTCCATTACAACACAGCGCAAGAAGTGGATCGGCTGCTCGAGGCGTTGCACGAGTTTGCGGCGAAGTAGTATTCGAGCGCTGCGGGATATCCTAAAAGGGAGCCAGAAAAAAGGACCATGGGATCGCGACCGAAGCCGATTGTGTTGACTGTGCTGGATGGGTGGGGATACCGTGCGGAGGCGGAGGGGAATGCTATCGCGCTGGCTCGGAAGCCTGTCTATGACGAATTGCTGCGGAAATTTCCGAATACGTTGATCAGCACGTCTGGTCCTGCAGTGGGATTGCCCGAAGGGCAGATGGGCAATAGCGAAGTCGGACACATGAACATTGGCGCGGGCCGCATGGTGCGGATGGACATCACGAAAATTGACGTGCTTGTGGCGAACAAGCAGCTGGATGAAGTGCCGCTCTTCAAACAAGCGATGGAACGCGGGCGGCAGCGCCAACTGCATTTCCTCGGATTGCTGAGCGATGGCGGCGTGCATTCGCATATCGAGCATCTTTTTGCGCTGCTGGAGATGGCAAAGCGCCACAAAGTTGAAAAAGTTTTTGTGCATTGCTTTATGGATGGGCGCGATACGCCTCCGCACAGCGGCCGCGAGTTTGTGCAGCGCTTGCAGCAGAAATTGCGTGAACTCGGCGTGGGGGAGATCGCAACCGTCGTTGGACGGTATTACGCGATGGATCGCGACAATCGCTGGGAGCGAATTGAACTTGCGTATCGCGCGATGGCGCACGGCGAGGCGGAAACAAAGACGAACGATCCGGTGGCGGCACTGGAAAAGAGTTACGAAAGCGGGGTGACGGATGAATTCGTAAAACCGATCGTGATTACGAAGGGTAGCGGCGCTTCGGCGGCGCCAGTGGGCATGATCCGTGATGACGATGCGGTGATTTTTTACAATTTCCGCGCGGATCGGGCACGGCAGATGACCTACGCGTTGGCCGCACCGGGCTTCGATAAATTTGCAGACCCAAAGCGGCCGAAGAATCTTTTCTACGTGGCGATGACACAGTACGACAAGAACTGGCCTTGGCTGCAGTCGGTGATCAAGCCGGAGAAGCTGGAGCACATTTTGGCGCAGGTGTTCGCCGGACTGAATTACAAGAATTTGCGCACGGCGGAGACGGAAAAGTATGCGCACGTTACTTACTTTTTTAATGGCGGCGTGGAGAAACCGTTCGAGGGGGAAGAACGCATTCTGGTGCCGTCACCGAAAGTGGCGACTTACGACTTGAAGCCGGAAATGTCCGCGCAGGGAATTACGGATACGGTGGTGAAAGCGATTGAGAAGGGCGAGTTTGACGCCATCATCATGAACTATGCGAACGCGGACATGGTGGGGCACTCCGGAAAACTGGAAGCAGCGATTAAAGCGGTGGAAGCCGTAGACGCAGGACTTGGAGAAATTTACAAGGCGCTGAAGCAGCGCGGCGGCGCGTGGATTATCACGGCGGATCATGGAAATGCGGAAACGATGATTGACCCGAAAACGGGCGGGCCGCACACGTATCACACGACGAATCCAGTGCCGTTTGTGCTGGTCACAGAAAATGACAAGCTGAAGCTGCGGCCGGGAGGCGCGCTGCGGGATATTGCGCCGACGCTGCTCGGAGTGATTGGAGAAAAATCCCCCGGCGAAATGACCGGCAGCGATTTGCGGATTTTGCCGTAGGCCACGTTCGATGGCCGCGAAAATGAATCGCACACAGCCGGGTGAGACGAAGCTGACGATTTGCGTGTGGCATCCTTTTCGATATTGGAGGCCGCAGCCAATCATGGCGGAAACGCTGCGGGCGCGATGGCCGGAGATGCGCGTTGTTCACCTGCCGAACTACGACACTTTGCCGAAGGAATTACCGGATACGGACATTTTTATCGGGTATTCGTTGCGCGCGGAGCAATTGAAAGACGCGAAGAAACTGAAGTGGATTCACTCGACGGCAGCTGGAGTCGCGCAATTGATGTATCCGGAATTGCGCGACTCCGGAATTCTGGTGACGAATCCGCGCGGAGTTTTTTCCGTGCCGATGGCGGAACATACTTTGGGAATGATGGTGGCGATGGCGCGAAATTTTCCGGACTCCGTACGTTTTCAAGACCATTCCACCTGGGGACAACAGGCTCTTTGGGATATGCCGCAGCGGCTGACCGAACTGAATGGGAAAACCTTGCTAATTGTGGGATTAGGTTCGATTGGGGAAGAGCTAGCGAAGCGTGCAAAGGCGTTTGTGATGCGAGTATGGGGAGTGACGCGATCAGGCAAGGGCGATGAATCGGTGGCGGAGAAGATTGTTCCTGTCTCGGAATTGAAAGTAGTCTTGCCGGAGGCGGATTACGTGGTGATTGCGACCCCAGAGACTGCGGAAACGAAGCACTTGATCGGAGCCGCGGAGATTTCGAGGATGAAGCGCGGAGCGCGATTGATAAATGTCGGCCGTGGATCGCTGGTTGATGAAGCGGCGCTGATTGCGGCGCTCGAAAGCGAACACTTGGGTGGTGCGGCGCTGGATGTCGCAAGCATTGAGCCGCTGCCTGCGGAATCGCCGCTCTGGAAAGCGCCGAATCTTTTTATCACGCCGCATACGAGCGCGGTGAGCGACCGATTGTGGCAGCGCGAAACAGAGTTACTGGCGGATTTACTGGACAGATGGTTTGGCGGGCGCGAAATGAAAAATATTGTGGACCTCGCCCGCGGGTATTGAGACTCAATCCGCGCCCTTCGGCGCGTTATAGCCTTCGCGCGCGTAGACAACGTACTTCTGCTTTTTGCCCTTTTGATCGAGGACGGTAAGCGGTGAGCCATCCGGCGCAACAAGTTCGAGTTTTACTTTGCGGAATTTTCCATCGCGCGTGCGATTACTCGGCGAATAGGAAATGCTGTACTGGTTGCGCAAAAAAGCGGCGATCGCGCGGAAGATGTCCGGCATTTCGCCCTCGAATTGAGGAAACCAGGCGTAACCGCCCGTCTCTTTTGAAAAAGTTTTCAATTGGTTTTCGGCCTGAAGGTAATCCATCTCCTGAAGGCTTCCCATACCGCCGCGCGTGTCCCGGAAGTTCCGATAGACTTTGCCGAGACCCACGCAAAAAATCGGGACGTCGGATTGGCGGAGTTGCTTCATCGTCTGGTCAAGAGTGTGTTTTGAAAACGTATCCACGCCGCTTGCGAGAATTACAATGGACTTCTTGCCTTTTACGTCTTTCAGGCGGTCAGTCGTTTCCAGCAAGGTGTCATAGACGTTCGATTCCGTGAAGCCGGGGAAATAGAGACGGCTAATGGCAGAAATAACTTCTTCCTTGTTTTGTGTAAAGTCCTGCTCAATTCGAGTCCGCATGTCAAAAGTTTCGAGGGCAATCCAATCCTGCTGCTTAAGATTGGAGAAAAGGTATTGCGACCAGTACTTCGCCAAATAGGCAAAAAGGCCTCCAGAGCCCCTGCTGCCGAACTCCAGAACCAGGACCATCGTAATTGGCGAATCGCTGGGGCCAAAGTTCGTAATCTGCTGCGGCACGCCGTCTTCGTAAACACGAAAATTTTCCCGCTTCAGGCCGGTAATAAGGTCGCCGTTCGCAGTGGTGGCTCCCGCTTCGATGGTGACGAGGGGAACCTCAACTGAGATTGAGACGCCGCCACTCGGTGGCTGCTGGCCGGGCTGCTGTGGCGCTGATTGCGGCGGTGGATTTTGCTGCGGAGATTGGCCTGGTTGGGGGCTCGGGGGAGCCTGCGCCTCAGCGGGCCTTTGGCTCAGCGCCAAAAACAAACTTGCAGACAGCACTCCTGCTGCAATCCTCTTCATTCTTTCCCCCATTCTCGACTGAAAACCGGCGCCCGACGAACGATATAGACCTTGGAGCTTAGGAAACTTACTCGCGGCAGCACGGGCTGAGCGTCCGCCTGTGCATGTTAGTATGAAGCACTTTCCCGGCAAAACGGTTGTCGCGAGGAAAATGATAGATTTGATGAAGGAGGAAGTCTGGTGATCGGGAAACAGAAGATTTTTGCAGGAATTCTGGCGGCTGGGCTGGCATTGTGCGGCGCGAAAACCTTGAGCGCGCAAAGCGCGCCCGGCTTGCCGGTGACTCCCGCGCAAGCGCCTGCAGCGCAGAGCACAACTGCGCTAGGTCAGGAAGCACTGGGCTGGTTGGCGGACTTGATCAAGATCAACACGGCCAACCCTCCGGGAAATGAGGAAGCAGCGGCGAAGTATCTAGCGGGGATTTTACAAAAAGAGGGAATCACGCCAGAAATTTTGCCCATTACGCCGGGACGCAGTGCCGTGGTTGCGCGGCTGAAGAGTTCGGCGGTTGCAGATCCTTCTCGAGCGCTGCTGCTAGTAGCACACATGGATGTGGTCGGAGTGGATAGATCCAAGTGGACGGTGGACCCATTCGCGGCGGTGATGAAGGATGGCTATCTTTACGGGCGCGGTGCGGTGGACGACAAAGGGATGCTGGCGGCGAATCTTGCGGCGTTTGTCCGGTTAAAGCGGAGCAACGCGCGGCTGAACCGCGATGTGATTTTTCTGGCGACTTGCGACGAAGAAGCATTTGGAGACGCGAGCATCAAAGCGCTAATCGCCAAGAACTGGGATAAGTTCGCGGCAGGATTCGCGATCAACGAAGGCGGCGTGGTGATTGCGAAAGACGGCAAGGTGCAGTACACCGCCGTTCAAGCCAGCGAAAAAGTTACTTACAACGTGGACGTGGTCGCGCGCGGCACTTCTGGCCACGCCTCCATTCCGCTGAAGGACAACCCTGTAGCGCATTTAGCTGCTGCGATTGCGAAAATTGCAAATTATTCGGCGCCAGTGCACCTAACCGCGGTAACGCGGCGGTATTTTGAGGGGCTTGCTCCGCTGCAAGATGATGAAGTCGGAAAGTGGATTCGTTCAATCGATACTCCCGACCGCGGCGAGCATGCGGCGCGAGTCATTTCCGATACGAACCCCACATGGAACGCGATGTTGCGGGACACGATTTCGCCGACGATGCTTTCCGCGGGCGTCCGTGCCAACGTGATTCCCGCCGAAGCGCGCGCTACGCTGAATATTCGTTTGCTCCCCGGCGATACGATTGATGCGTTGCTCGCGGAACTGAACAAATTGGTGAACGATTCCCAAGTAAAGTTCGAAATTCAGACGAACGCGGGACTCGCGGCGCCGACATCCTCGCTGGAAAATGATTTTTACAACGCGATTGTGAAAGTGTCGGCGCGGGAGTTTAATGGCGCGCCGGTTTTGCCGTACCAATCCACGTGGGGAACGGATTCCTCGCAACTCCGGCTGCACAACGTGCAAGCGTACGGGCTTGTGCCGTTTCCGCTTTCGGAAGAGGACCTCAAGCGCATGCACGGGAATGACGAGCGAATTCCTGTGGCCGCATTTGCCAAGGGCGTGGACTTGATGGTGAAAATTGTGGACGAGTTTGCCGTAACGAAGTAATGGATACGCCGACTGGGCCATCCGTATCCGAACTACGCAAAAAATAAATCGAGCTCTTCACGTCGAAATACGGCCGGATGAGTTACGCTTTAACTGTTCCTTGGACCCTGAACATCGAGACGAGAAGTGAATTCATTCCGACACTCCAAAATAGTTTGCACGATTGGGCCGGCGAGTTGTTCGCCGCGAGTAATCAAGAAATTGTTGCAGGCGGGAATGGACGTTGCTCGCCTGAATTTTTCCCACGGTACACATGAAGAGCACGCCAAGAATATTTCTTTGCTGCGCAGCACTGCGGCGGGATTGAAAAAGACAATCGCGATTCTGGCGGACTTACAGGGACCGAAAATTCGCACGGGTGTGCTTGCCGGCGGTGGACCGGTTCTGCTGCGGACCGGACAGGAATTTACGATCACGACGGCGAAGGTGCTGGGCGATTCGACGCGCGTAAGCACTGTGTTTGAGCCGCTGCCGAGGGAAGTGAAACCGGGCAACAGAATATTGCTTTCGGACGGACTAATCGAATTGCGCGTGCGGCAAGTTAAGAAGTCCGAAGTGATTTGCGAAGTCGTGAACGGTGGCGCGCTCGGCGAAAACAAGGGAATCAATCTGCCGGGAGTGAAATTGCGCGTGCCGGCTCTGACGGAAAAAGATAAGAAGGACTTACGTTTCGCGCTGGCGCACGGGGCGGATTACATCGCGGTGAGTTTTGTGCGACAGCCGGAAGATGTTGCGTTGGCGAAGGAGTTGATTCGTCGCGCGAAGAAAGACACCCCGGTGATTGCGAAACTCGAAAAGCCGGAGGCGATTGAAAATCTCGAAGCGATTTTGCGAGTGGCGGACGGCGTCATGGTGGCGCGCGGCGATTTAGGAGTGGAGATGAATCCGGAACGAGTTCCGGTGGTGCAAAAACAGATTATTCAGCGCGCGCGGGAATTTCGCAGGCCAGTGATTACCGCGACGCAAATGCTGGAATCCATGACCGAAAATCCGCGGCCGACGCGCGCGGAAGCGTCCGACGTGGCGAATGCAATTTTTGATGGATCGGATGCGGTGATGCTTTCCGCGGAAACGGCGAGTGGAAAGTATCCGGTGGAAGCTGTAAGCATGATGGCGCGGATTATTGAAGCGGCAGAAGGAAGCATCCGTGAATTTTCGCGGCCGGCGTCGCACGAACGGCTAAAAGTGGCGGAGACGGTGGCGGAGCTGGTGTGCCACGCTTCGCGCGAACTGCACATGAGACTGATCGTCGTTTTCACGCATAGTGGATTTACGGCGCGGTTGATTTCGCGGTACCGGCCTCAAGTGCCGATCGTTGCGTTGACGCCGGAGCCGGAAACGCTGCGGAGAATGGCACTGATTTGGGGCGTGTTGCCGCTGAATACGCGCGACCAGCAGCGCATTGATACGCTGGCGGAGATGACGGAGAAAAAACTCTTGCAGGAACGCCTGGTGCGCAGGGGCGACGTCATCGGAATTGTCGCAGGAACGCCCATGGGCGTGCGCGGGACGACGAACTTCATGAAGTTTCACGTCATCGGCGGGACGAAGTAAGTCTCCGAGCGAAGTTCAAATAATTCTTGAAATCTTGTTGGCTGAAATTAGTTGACCCAGCGATCGGGGCGCGAGGGCGGGTCGCCCTTGTGTTTATTGATGTACACCTCGAAGCGCTTGCGATTGCGCTCGTATTTCCAGTCCGAAACTTCGTTGCGCAAACGGTAGAGATACGAATCGCGGCGCAGATAGAGATAACCAATGACCATGCCGCCGAGATGACAGATATGGCTCACGCTTCCTTCGCCTATACCGAAGGTCCCAAGAAATGTAATGAGTGCCATGATGGCCACAACGGTGCGCATTTTGATAGGTACGGGGATGGGAATGACGTAAACGCGGCGGTCGGGAAAGAGGACGGCGCAGGCAATGAGAATACCGAAGATCGCTCCGGAAGCGCCGATAGTGGGAATCTCCTGGGTGGCGCGACCCCACAAGAGCGGTACATTTTTCACGACGAGATTCAAGATGCCTGCACCAACGCCGGTCAGAAAGTAGTAGTGCAGGAAGCGATTGCGGCCCCAGACAAGTTCGAGCTCACGGCCGAACATCCAGAGCATCAGCATGTTCATGATGATGTGTAAAATGTCTTGAGTGGAATGCAGAAACATGTAGGTGAAGGGTTGCCAGATGCGCAACGCCTTCCATCCACTCGGGACAAGGCCAAACCACATCTCGAATTTGTGTTCGGCGATGGCACCAGCGTAAACGTGAATGAACTCCTGCAGAACAAAAACCGCGAAATTGGCGATGAGGAGATATTTCACCGCGCTAGTGATGTAGAAATCGAAACTGACGCGATAGTTTTTTACGCCAGAGCGTGTAGCCATATCGTGGACCCGCGCAAAATGCGCCCGGGAAAGATTAGTTTACGGTGCGGGAATGCTGCTTACAAGTGGCGTGGTTTTGCTCCCTCAAATGGCGAAAAAACACGATGTGACGAGCCGGAGGCATCAATCGGGACCAGTCAAAATCGGCATTGCGGAACTAGATTTGCCGCACCAAGCCCTTTTCGGTTGCTGGGGTGTTGCGAACTAGCGATAGGACCAAGATCATGCCTACGAACGGGACCAATCCTGCAACAAGAATGATCCTGTCAAAAGAATGCGTGGCCATGGATTGATTCGCGTCGGAAAAATAGCCCACTAATTTGAAAGCAATGATCGTGCCGATGCCCGCTCCCGTGCCACTCAGCCCGCTTACGGAAGCTACCGAATCGCTATGAAAGAGGTCGGAAGGCAGCACATTTGCGATGGTGGAGAATGCGGCGTAGCAAAACGTAGCCAACGCAAAGAGGGTTGTGATCGCCGCGAGATTTACGGTAGCGATTGTGGGGATCAGCAACGTCACGCCAATTCCGCCAAAAATAACCAAAGCTTTTCGTGCAGCGCCGAGCGACCAGCCGTGCCTGATCAAGAATCCGGATGCAAGCCCGCCAAAGAAATTTCCAAGATCGGCCGCGATAAATGGAATCCATACCGCGACAAGCCCGCTTTTGAGAGAAATTCCCTTTGCAACGAGGTAAATCGGGAACCAATCTGTGATGAAAAACCAGACTGGGTCAGTAAGTGTTTTAGAAATGATGGCGCCCCAAGTCTGGGGGAGTTTCAGCAAGTCCCTCCAGCGCGGACGGGGCCGTTCGGCAGGAGGTTGCAGATCGGCTGTCTCCGAAGCAATCAACTCCCGCTCTTCAACGCTGATACGCGGATGATCTGCCGGCGAGAAATACATTTTTCGCCAGACAACCAGCCACAAGAAACCCAGCAGACCCGGCAAAATAAATGCCGGCCGCCATCCCCAGCGAAAATAAATCGGAAGAACCAGAAACGGAGCGACGGCGCCGCCGACGGACGATCCGCTGTCAAAGAGGGCTGCAGCGAGTCCGCGCTCGCTTTTCGGAAACCACTCTGAAACGGCTTTCGTGGCGCCCGGCCAGTTGGCTGATTCTCCAGCTCCAAGCAGAAACCGGAATGCCGCGAAGCTATAGAAACCACTCGCCAGCGAAGTACAAATGGAAACAATGGAATACCACAAGACCGAAATACTCAGGCCACGTTTTGTGCCAATGCGATCGATCGCTCTTCCGCAGATACTTTGCCCGAACGAGTACGCCAAGCGAAAGCAGATCAAAATGTTCGCGTAGTCCGTATTCGTCCAGTGATAGTCCGTCTTCAGATAAGGCGCAAGAAGGGACAACGATTGCCGGTCGATGTAATTGATGACGGTTGATGCAAACAGCAAGCCGCCAATCCACCAACGCAGATTTCGAATCGGCTGCAAACGCGAGATGGCTGGGAGTGAAGATGACATTTGTGTTTGGCGGATTTACAAACCTGCGACTGTTTGCGCATCGAGCAGCGACGCCGAATCTTTATCCAAATAAAGAGTTGCGTTTGCATGCTGCCGCAAAATAGAAGCGGGCAACATGGGGCTGATTTCGCCCTGCAAACATGCTTTCACGGCTTGCGCCTTTCGAATATCTGGTACGACGGCAATAATTTCCTTCGATTTCAAGATTTGCCTTACCGTCATGGAGATGGCGCGCTTTGGAACGTCCGCCAATGTGGCAAACCATCCTTCATTCACTTGCTGGCGCCGGCACGTTTCGTCTAATTCGACGACGATGTAGGGCACCTCAACTTGAAAATCAGCGGGAGGATCGTTGAACGCCAAGTGCCCGTTCTCACCAATTCCGACGAACGCGACGTCAATGGGAGCCGCGCTGAGTTCTTTTCCAATTCGAAGGGCCACCTCGCTCGGGCCTCCCTCACCGTTCAACAAGTGATAGTTTCTGATTTGCGTTTTGTTAATGAGGCGTTCCAAAAGATACTTCCGAAAACTTGCGGGATGCGTTATGGGTAGACCGAGATACTCATCCAAATGAAACATCTCCACGCATGACCAATCAATGCCTGGAGTGGACGTCAAGACATCCAGAAACTCAAACTGCGACGTGCCGGTGGCCGCGATCAGCCGTGCATGTTCCTGCTCTTGAAGTGCCTTGCGGAGAGTTCGCGCTGCATGGCCGGCTGCAGCGCTGCCCAAAGAATTCTTGTCTTCAGAAATACTAATTTTCACCGTCAGCACTCCAAGGTTCGTAAGCAGCAGAGCGGCCGGATTGCGCCAGAGCTAGTCAAGTTTCTTGCGGGCGAAATAGAAGAGTGATGCGCCGAGAAGCGCGAACATGAAGATGCCAAAGAGATTGCTGGTTGCGAGATGGCCCATGAATTTTGGGCCAAAAGCAAAGAGGTCCGCGCGCCAGGGCAGGCGCAGAAGAGTGGTTACCCAACCGGGGACGCGGCTGGATATTTCAGGGTCCTGGAAGAGATTGATGACGATGCCGAGGAGGCCGAAGACACCTCCGGCGGCAATGAGTCCGCTGGAGTAGAGCGCGCCGGGGCTGGCTTCGCTTTCGTCTTTTTTCTTGGTGGTGGATTCGATAAGTGCGCGGATGAGGCCGCCGGCAAACATTGCGGCGGTGGTGCCGAGAGGAAGATACGAGCCGGTGGCGAAGGCCAAAGAGCGCACGCCGAGGATTTCCACGGCGATGACTAGGGCGACCCCCATTAGAACAAGGCGCCAGGGAAGGCGCTGATTCAAGATGCCGCTGATGACTGTGGCCATGAGGCGCGCTTGTGGGGCAGGCGCTTTGTCGCTGCCGATGCCTTGCGCCCATTGGTATTCAATTTGTTTCGACGCGTTGTCGAAGAGATATTCGCCGTCGGGGACTTCGTGCGAGCCGAGGGAGTTGAGCAGGACATAGTTCTTGCCTTGATAAGCGAACGTGTCCTGCTCAATTTTTACGCCTGCGGGTAAAGACTGAATTGCGACGGGAATTTGCGTGGGGATATATTTTTGCAGGCCCTGATTCATCAGGTTGAGCGTGGTGCCGATGGCGAACGTGGAGATGGTTACGCCGACGAGCAGGCCCATCTGCTGCCAGTAGGGAGTGGCGCCGACGAGATAGCCGGTCTTTAGGTCCTGTGAGGTTGCGCCTGCGATTGCCGCGGCGATGCAGACGACTCCACCGATCATGAGCGCAAGAACTTGATAGTTTGGCGCGGTCCATCCTGCGACGAAGAAGATGGCGCAGGTGGCCATGAGGGTGGCAATGCTCATGCCGCTGATGGGGTTGGAAGAGTTGCCGAGAAGGCCGCTAATGCGTCCCGCGACAGTGACGAAGAGAAAGCCAAAGACTACGACGAAAACTCCCGCGAATAAGTTTTGGTACCAGTGCGTTTCGGCTCCGCGAATTGGGTGGAAGGTAAGGAGCACCCAGATCATGGCGACGATAACGATAGAGCCTAAGACGACAGTCCGCATCGGAACTTCGCGATCGATGCGGCTTGTGGATGTCGCTTGCCCCGCGCCTTCTGCGCGGACGTCTTTTAGACCGGCACGCAAGGCAGAAATGATTGTAGGCATTGTGCGAAGAAGAGTGATGAGACCGGCCGCAGCGACCGCGCCTGCGCCCATTGGACGAATATATGTGCCCCAGATTTGATCAGGAGACATTTGTGGAATCGGAACGGTGGAAGGATAGATGGGCACGCCGTTGGCGAGCTGACCGTAAAACTTGATGGCGGGCATGATGACGAGCCAGGAAATAATTCCGCCTGCGAAAAGAATTCCGGAAACGCGCGGGCCGATGATGTATCCGACGCCGAGATATTCGGAAGTGATGGCGGCGCGGAAGGAAGCGCCTGGGAACCAGCTCGGACGTGATTCCGGTTGCGCCGTCCAGGCTTGGACGGTGTTCATGAGGAAGGTGTACACGCCGCCGAGGCCGAGTCCCCAGAAGACGCGCCCGGCGAAGGAACCGCCGCGTTCGCCGGCGACGAGAACGTCAGCGCAGGCAGTGCCTTCTGGGAACGAAAGATTGCCGTGTTCTTTAACGATGAGCTGGCGGCGCAGCGGAACCATGAAGAGGACGCCGAGCCATCCGCCGAGAAGCGCGAGCGGAAAAATGCGCCAGAAGGTGAATTCCTTGCCGAAGCCTAGAAAGATGAGCGCGGGAATCGTGAACATGACGCCCGCGGCGAGCGATTCGCCTGCGGAACCAGTGGTTTGAACGATGTTGTTTTCGAGAATGGTGGAGCGGCCGAAAGCGCGGAGAATGCTGATGGAGAGAACCGAGATGGGAATGGAAGCAGAGACAGTAAGACCGGCACGGAGGCCGACGTAAACCGTTACAGCACCAAAGAGCAGACCGAAGAGCGCACCGAGAATGACCGCGCGCAAGGTGAATTCCTTGAGCGATTCTTCCGGAGCGACGTAGGTGCGAAATTCTCCTGGGGGCGCAGTGGAACTCCAGGGGCGGTTGCTCACGTGATCCTCCCTCGCGGCACAGCGGGAATGAGTTGGAAAGGTGCGCGGGGATTATGCCGCAGGGCGAGGCAGGGGGAAAGAGAATCCTGAGGGAATTAGCGAGTGGAGAGGCAATTTTAGAGGAACTTGGGTAATTGTCGTGCGAGGTAACGTTGTTTCAACTGGTTCTCTTGACAGGTGAGTGACGTATCTGTAGTTTGGCAAACAATAAGAGGAAAAGGGTTGGCAGCCGTGCACCAGGCCCCGGCGAGTCCCACTGAAAAGCAGTGTTCCGGGTCCCACGACACGCAGTTGCGAAGTGATAAGAATTACATTTGTTTCCAAGGAGAAGCCACATGTTGATGCGCCGTCGGCGAGTGGTGTTGTTGGTAGTGCTTGGAATGGGTGCTGTGTCCTGGGGCGTCCGACCAGTGATTGGAGACGAGTGGCAGCCCATTTCGCAGGAAGAATTGAAGATGACCAGCCTGCCGGAAGCGCCCGGCGCGCCGGCGGTTTACTTGTACCGGCAAGTGGACCGGAACGATAGCAACCGGGCCTCAACGGAATACAACTACGTTCGAATCAAGATCCTTACGGAAGAAGGGCGCAAGTACGCCAACGTGGAGATTCCCTTTGAAAGGGGACAGTACAGCGTGGGCACGATCCGGGCGCGAACGATCCGGCCGGACGGTAGCGTAGTGAACTTTGACGGGAAGGTGTACGAAAACACGATCGTCAAATCCAAGAGGCTGAAATATCTCGCGAAAACGTTCACGATGCCCGATGTGCAAGTAGGTGGGATTATCGAATATCACTACAACTACGATTTTGAAGACAACTACATTTTTTCGTCGTACTGGGGGTTAAGCGAAGAACTCTTCACGAAGCATGCGCAGTTTACGCTGAAACCGTATGCGCGCGAAGCGTGGACGGTGCAGTGGGCATGGCCTGCAGGATTGCCGACCGGAACCGAGCCACCCAAGGAAGGAACCGACGGGATCGTCCGAATGACGGCAAACAATATTCCGGCGTTCAAAATCGAAGACTACATGCCGCCGGAGAACGAAGTGAAATTCCGCGTTGTTTTTATCTATCACGAGGAGATTCCGGAAAGGGACGTGGAGAAATTCTGGAGACAGTTTGGGAAGAAAGCGAATGGCCGGGCGGAAGACTTTGTAAATAAGAAGAAGGCCATGGAACAGGCGGTTTCCGAGATTGTGGCCCCGGGAGACTCGCCGCAAGTGAAACTGCAGAAGATCTACGCCAAGACGCAGAGTCTCCGGAATCTGAGCTACGAAACGAGCAAAACAGAACAGGAAGAAAAACGGGAAAAGCTGAAAGAAACAAAAAGCGTTGAGGACGTGTGGAAGAACAAGTATGGATACGGCTCGCAAATCACGTGGTTGTTTCTGGGATTGGCGCGAGCCGCGGGGATGGAAGCTTATCCGGTCTTCGTCTCCACGAGGAACGAGTATTTCTTCAACAAAGTCAGGATGAACATCAAGGAGTTGGATTCAAACCTAGTGCTCGTAAAGCTAAACGGGAAAGAGATGTATTTCGATCCCGGTGCGCTGTACACGCCGTATGGTCTTCTCCCGTGGTGGAAAACTGCCGTACCCGGGCTGAAGCTCGACAAAGATGGGGGGACTTGGATTCAGACCGGATTGCCCAATAGCGATGAATCCCGTGTCGAACGCGCCGCGGATGTGAAATTGACCAGTGAAGGTGAACTCACGGGGAAATTGAAGCTAACCTGTACTGGGTTGGAAGCGAGTTCGCGGAGGCTGGAGGAGCGGAACGAAGACGATACAGAGCGGAAGAAATATCTGGAAGAGCAAATCAAGGGGTACATTCCAACAGGGATCGAAGTAGAGCTGACCAACAAACCGGATTGGAAGAACTCCGACGCACCGCTGGTTGCGGAGTTCGACCTGAAAGTGCCAGGATGGGCTTCCGCGGCTGGAAGAAAAGCGTTGTTGCCCGTGGAATTGTTCGGCAACACGGAGAAGCATCTGTTTGAGCATGGAGACCGGACTTGGCCCGTCTATTTCGAATTCCCGTTCAAAAGAATTGACACTCTAAATATCGAGCTTCCTCTTGGCTGGCAAGTCGGAAGCCTGCCGAAAGAAAGCAATCAGGACGCGAAGGCAGCACAGTACACGCTGAAAGTCGAAAACAAGAATGGTGTGCTTCACATTGAGCGGATCCTACGATCCGATTTGATGCTGATTCCGAAGGACAGCTATCCCGTTCTGCGCAATTTTTTCTCGGCGGTCCGGACAGAGGATGACCAGCAGGTTGTCTTGCAACCCGGAGGCGCTGCAGCGAGTAATTGAGGAACTATGAAAAGGATCTGGATCGCCGCAATTGGAGTGTTCGTAACGATTGGTGCAACGGTGTTCGCAGGGATGGCCGCGGCGGACGCGCCCGCGTGGGTGCGCGCGTCGGCGGGGGTCCCGATACCGCAGCACGACGAAAAAGCGGACGCGATCTTGCTATACTCGGAAGATGTTACGAGCGTGCAGTCGGACGGGAAGGTGAAGTCCGTCGAGCGCAAGGTCTACCGAATCCTGAGGCCCGGCGGGCGCGAATACGCGTATGCGCACACCTATTTTGACGGCAATCGTAGAATCACGGGAATGCGAGGTTGGTGCGTCCCCCAACAGGGCAAGGATTACGAAATCAAGGACAAGGAAGCAATGGAGATTTCGCTGGCCGGCGTGCAAGGTTCTGAGCTGGTGAGCGACATCCGTGAAAAAGTGGTGAGGATTCCCGCGGCGGAACCAGGCAATACCATCGGATTTGAGATTGAGACTGAGGAAAGACCTTACATTCTGCAAGACTGGTGGGCCTTTCAGAAATCTATCCCGGTCGTGGAAGCAAGGTACACGCTGGAGCTTCCACCGGGATGGGAATACAAGGCGGTTTGGCTGAACCACGCTGAAGTAGCGCCGACGTCCACGGGTGGCAACCGGTGGCAGTGGGTAGTGAGGGATGTGCCAGAAATCCGTGTCGAGGAGGAGATGCCACCGTTTCGCGGCGTGGCGGCGCAACTCGTGATTTCGTTTCTACCACCCGGAGGGATGCAGAACAAGGGCTTTGTCAACTGGGGCGAGATGGGGAAATGGCAGGCAGAGCTGGCGAGAGGGCGAAGAGATGCATCCCCGGAAATAAAGCAAAAAGTAGCAGCGATAGCAGCGGCGGAGCCAAGCAACTTAGGAAGAATGAGGGCAGCGGCATTGTTTCTTCAGCATGATATTCGCTACGTAGCAATCGAATTGGGAATTGGGGGATGGCAGCCTCATGCCGCGAACGACATATTTAAGCATCGCTATGGTGATTGCAAGGACAAAGCAACGTTGATGAGTTCGATGCTCAGGGAGATGGGCATCGATTCGTACTACATCGCTATCAACACGACTCGGGGCGGAGTGACGCCGCAAACGCCGCCGATGATGTATTGGTTTAACCACCTGATTCTCGCCATCAAGTTGCCTGATGACGTGAAGGATGCCTCCCTCATCTCGGCCACGGAGCATGCTCAGCTGGGAAAACTGCTGATCTTCGATCCCACCGATGAACTGACGGCATTTGGAGAACTGCGAGGAGAATTGCAGGCGAATTACGGCTTGCTGGTAACAAACGATGGCGGAGAACTCCTAAAGTTGCCTCAGCTTGCGCCTGCAACGAACGGTATTGTTCGAACGGCTAGACTCAAGCTCGGCGCAGACGGCACGGTTCAAGGCGATATCAAGGACGTTAGGACCGGAGACCGCGCCGCAGAGCAGCGCTGGCGCCTGAGAAATGTGACCAGCGATGCAGACCGCATCAAGCCTATCGAAACTCTTCTTGCATCTTCACTGGCGAGCTATCGCCTGACTAAAGCAACGGTAGCTAATTTAAAAGATACGAATTCTCCGCTCGAATTCAACTATTCACTGACCGCGCCCGATTATGCAAAGCGCGCCGGCAATTTATTGCTGATTCGCCCGAGGCTGCTCGGGAACAAATCCAGTGGCTTGCTGGAAACCAAAGAAGCGCGCAAGAATCCCGTGGAATTTGAAGGCCCGGTGCGGGACAAGGATACGTTCGAGGTCGAGTTGCCCACAGGCTATGAGGTGGACGACTTACCACCGCCGACGGATGTGGACTACAGCTTTGGGAGTTACCACAGCAAGACAGAACTTGCAGGAAACACGTTGCGATACACGCGGACGTACGAAATCAAGGAATTGAGCGTACCAATGAGCAAGATGGATGAACTCAAGAAATTTTATCGCGTGATTGCGAGCGATGAGCGGAATACAGCAGTATTGAAGCCGAAGCCCTGAGAAACTTTCACTGGGATGTTACGTCCTGGACTTAGAACAATGGTGGTTTTTGTTTGCGGCGCGCGAGTTTGAGAGACAAGACTGCATCGGCGCGGCCGATGAGAAAAACAAAAAAACAAAGAGCCAGCACGGAGTGATCGAGGGAAGCGCCGAAGTATTGCCAGAAGGGCGCGTTTGGGCCCGGATAGTTCGAGGAAAACAAAAGGCTCAGCATGAAAATCAGGCCAAAGAAGCTGGCGAACCGGACGAGAACCCCAAAAACGAGCGAGAGACCGATGGCTAATTCACCGTACGCGACAAGAAACGCAATCGGGGTGGCGTGCACGAGGGCGAAATTCTTAAGAACGGGTTTCATGAAGGGGTAAGCGCCGTCTTCGAGGAAACGGTTGATCCAGAATTGAAAGCCGCCATGCAGTGTGAACTGCGTGCCAAAGACTTTGTACTCAGCAAAAATCAAAAAGAGAATGCCAATGGAAACGCGCAAAACGGCAAGCGCAAGTGCGTTACGGTCTAGTTTGTGCGTGGAAGCGGACACTTTGGAAAGACTGATCTCAGCTTAATTTTGAGAGACGCTCACGGACGAGATCGCTGAGGGCTTTGCCGTCAACGGTTTTGCCTTCGAGAGCGGATTTTGCGGCTTTTACGACTGCTCCCATCTGCTTAATCGAGCTTGCTCCAGTTTCCGTGACAGCCTTGGCGATGGCGGCGTCCATTTCCGCCTGAGAAGCACCGGCGGGAAGATATTGCTCCAGAATTGAAAGTTCCTTGACTTCCTTTTCGACAAGATCCTGCCTGCCGCCTTTGGTGAATTGATCTATGGATTCCTTGCGCTGCTTCACGAGTGTTTGCAATAGCTGGATGGACTCCTGGTCATCGAGCTTGCGGAGCTTTTCCACTTCCTTAAGCTGAAAAGCGGCTTTCACCATGCGGAGGACGCCCAGCTTCATTTCGTCCTTAGCCTTCATCGCGGTCACAATGTCTTTTTGAATGGTCTCGCTGAGACTCATCGGTAGCGCTCTCCTGGTGAAACTATAACAGAGCGAAGGCAGGTCTATTTCTTCTTCTAATTTGACACTCTTGGCTTCGGCCTTTAATTTGGTTAGTTTCAGATGGAAGCGCGAGACCACTCGTACACAGGGCGGCTTGCAGCCAAAAACCGAAGAGGACTCATGAAAGTCATCGTAGCGGACAAGATTAGCGAGAGGGGGGTGGAGCTCCTTAAGAAAACACCTGGGCTGACCGTTGTCCTGACGACCAAGGACACAATCGCCGCGGAACTGAAGGACGCGGATGCGCTGATTGTGCGCAGCGCCACGCGTGTGACGCCTGAATTGCTTTCGAAGGCTCCGAAGCTGCGGGCGGTGGGACGAGCGGGCGTTGGCGTGGACAACATTGATCTGCAAGAAGCGACGCGGCTCGGTGTCCTGGTGATGAGCACGCCGGGCGGAAACGCGGTGAGCGTAGCCGAGCACACGTTTGCGTTGCTCTTGGCGCTGGCGCGGCAAGTGCCACGGCTCGATGCGGCGCTGCGCGAAGGGCGCTGGGAAAAGTCTTCCTCCGGCACGGAAGTGCGCGGCAAAACGCTGGGATTGATTGGCCTGGGGCGAATCGGCAGCGAAGTGGCGTCGCGCGCGGAAGCGTTCGACATGCGTGTGATCGCCTACGATCCGTACATCAGCGAAGCGGCCGCGAAAGAGCTGCAAGTGGAGCTTGTGCCACTGGACAGGCTTTATGCGGAAAGCGATTTCATTTCGCTGCACACGGCGTTGAGTCCGGCGACGACGAACATGATTAATGCCGCGTCTATCGAAAAGATGAAGAAGGGCGCGCGGATCGTGAACGCCGCTCGCGGGGAATTGATTGACGAAGGCGCTCTGGCGGAGGCGCTGAAGAGTGGACGCCTCGGAGGCGCGGCGCTGGACGTGTTCGTGGAGGAGCCGCCGAAGAATTCGCCGCTGATTGGCTTGCCGAACGTGATTGGCACGCCGCACATTGCGGGTTCAACGCAAGAGGCACAAGAAGAGGTCGGCACGCAGGTCGCAGTTCAGGTGCGGGATTATCTGGCGGAAGGAATCATTCGAAACGCGGTTAATCTGCCCGCGCTTTCGGCAGATCAATACCGACGCGTGCGTCCGTACTTGGAGTTAGCAGAACGTTTGGGCTCGCTCGTGTCCCAGGCTTCGGAGACACGGCCTGGACGAATTCGAATTCGTTACGCGGGAGAAGTGGCGGAAGTGGGGACGCACCTTTTACGCAGCGCGGTGCTGGCTGGCGTGTTGAACGCGGTGCTAGATGAAAAGGTGAACGTGGTGAACGCGCCAGCAGTTGCTGCGGCCCGCGGTATCGCTGTTGAGGAAGAAACTCGACGGCGAGAACACGGCTTTCCGAACACGCTTGAGGTTTCCGCGCTCCCAGAGAAGGGCTCTTCGCCAAGCTTCACTGCGGAAGGAACGGTCTTGTACGACGGATCGCCACGTGTCCTCGCAATTGACGGGATTGCATTGGAAGCACGATTGGAAGGGACGATTCTCTACTTGCGCAATCGTGACGAGCCGGGTGTGATCGGAATGGTGGGGAGCACGCTGGGCAAACTTGGCGTAAACATTGCGACTTTTGCGCTGGGGCGGCGCGATGCTTCGCGCGGAGCGGAGGCGGTGTCTCTTGTGCGTTTGGATGGTGATGTTCCCGCCTCTATTTTGGAACCCATTGGCAGCATCAAAGCGATCACTGGCGCAAAATTATTGCGTTTAGGTAACTCTTGAGTCAGCTCGACGTAATTCGAGCATAAGCAAAACAAACTCATTCAATCAAAAGAACTTTTCTTGACACGGCGGGCATACCAAAGCTTCGAAACGCGCGTTATTGGCCAGAGCGAATTGGTGTGCTACTCTGAAGATTCCCGCAGTGAGGTTTTCTGCCTTGCTGTGACGGTTTTTCGGGGCGTAGCGCAGCCTGGCTAGCGCGCCTGGTTCGGGACCAGGAGGCCGGTGGTTCAAATCCACTCGCCCCGACCATTTCTCCCTCACAGTTAAGCACTTACAGCAATTGCCTCAGATTCGACTTTAGGTTCGCCTGATTTTGAAGCACTCGTAGGTGTTTCTCAATCTCAGGCAGTGAAGAAAGGAAAGCCGCTGGCTGCGATTGACCATTTAGCAGCAACCGCTGATGATCAGATTAAATAGCGGCTCGAATCATTGGTCCGAGCCGCATACTCGTTTGATAACGGAGTAGATCGATCCTTCTGAAAAGTCCGTCAGTAAGCGCTAAGAGTGAACTAGCCGCCAACAACTCGATATTTGATCTTGTGCGCTTAGAAACGCACTCTGTGCGGTGCCGCTAACATTTCTAACATTTGGCGGTTCTGGCGGCTGGTAACACCTTAATTCGGTTGAGTACAAATCTGAGGACAAATGAGTACAAGGAAGGCGATTTTTCGAACCTGTTTTCTGGGCCTACGTAGCGTCGAATCAACAACAGACTCGTGAGCTACAGGCCCAGCTAGAAGGAACTACAATTCAAGAATTCTACCGCGCAAAACAGCCCCCCCGACAAAACATACCCCGATAGAAGAATCTGTTCAGGCTTAGTCCGTGCGATTTTGCGAATGAAAAATTCGTTCTCGCGCCCGTGCGCGCGAATCCGAGACTGTTGATTCTGACAGATGCCACGCTTTCCCAATATATGGCCGACTAGCATGAGTCTGAAGTTTCTTGACAGCAGCCTTTGCAACACGTTGAATCAAGTCCGATCTTGTGGCAATTCTCGAGGAGGCTCGGTGTTTTCGCTCAGACGGCGATGGATGCTACTCGCTCCGCTGCTGTTCGCGGTTGGCTGCACCCAACCGACACAACCCTCTCCGGCAATTCCGGCCGCCGGAGAGTTGTACACATTCGAAGGCACTTGGTCGGCCTCAGGCACCCGGCAAACACTCAACCTCGCTTCGAATCAGCGCGCCTCTATCTTCGATCTAACTGGGTCGTTGCTCCTCATTGGGAATCACAGGCTAGGAGTCGGTTTTCAGGCGCATGCCATCGGCTTCACCGACAGTCTCACCGGGATGCAGGGTCGGTGTGTTTGGACTGACGAACGCGGCGATAAGGTCTACAGCGAATTGAAGGGTGAATTCGTGGCAACCGGGAACCGTATCGTGGGCACATTCTCCGGAGGGACGGGACGTTACGTCGGGATAACCGGCGAGTATTCCTTTCAATGGCTGTACGTTGTTGAGTCCGAGGATGGCAACGTTAGTGGGCGAGCTGTTGACTTGAAGGGCAGCGCGCGATTAAACGCGACCACCACCTCGCCTAGGGAAGGACGTGGCCAATGAGCGCTCCCACTACGGGATTCCGCAGCCTGCTCAAACCTGCCCTGCCGTTCGCGCTCGCGTTGGGCATTTGGTTCTCGCCGATACCAGCTGGACTGACAAAAGAACCGTGGCATCTTTTTGCCATTTTTTTGTCGGCGATCTTCGCCGTCATTCTGAACTCATTTCCTCTCTTGACGGCCTCGGTCTTGGCCGTGTCGGCTGCAGTTCTTACTCGCACCGTTGACCCTGGTAAGGCCTTTGCCGGGTTTGGCAATGCGACCGTGCTCCTGGTTGTCGTCGCCTTCCTCGTCGCCAACGCCGTCGTGAAATCAGGACTTGGGCGGCGCATCAGCCTCCTGGTTGTGAGTTTGTTCGGGCGCTCCACGCTCGGGTTGGGTTACAGCATCTTTCTTACCGATGCCATGATCGCACCGGCGTTTCCGAGCAACACCGCGCGAGGCGGCGTGCTGTACCCCATAATTCTTTCTCTCGCTCAGGATTCCGGCTCCATGCCGGACCATGAGAAGAACCGCCGCATGGGTGGCTACCTTATGTTCTGCGGGATGGCCAGCCTCAGCGTCTCTTCAGCACTCTGGCTCACTGCCACCTCCGGTAACCCTATAGCAGTCAACTTGGCGCAGAACTATGGAGTGAAAATCAGTTTCGGCTCATGGATGATTGCGTCGTCGATTCCAGTGTTGGCAATGATCGCGTTGCTTCCCATGGTTCTTTACAAACTATTTCCGCCAGGTGTGACCAAGACCCCAGATGCGCCGAAAGCTGCGCGCGAGGCCTTGCGCACCATGGGGCCCCTCACGCGGAACGAGTGGATTGTTGCCGTTGCGTTTGGATTCATGGTGACAGGATGGGTGATGGCGGCGACGCTCAACTTGAACCTCGCCGCTGTGGCTTTCGCAGGCTTGGGCGCCCTTCTTGCCACCAATGTCCTCACGCTCGACGACATCAGTTTGCAGGGCGGTACACTCGTCACTTTCATCTGGCTCGCGGTGCTCTTTGCGTTGAGCGGGCAGTTGAACGAAGACGGTTTCATGGGTTATGTCGGAGGTCGGCTGACGTCGCTTCTGGGAGGCATTTCTTGGCCCATTGCTTATGTCATTCTGCTCGTGCTCTACATATTGATGCACTACATGTTCGTCAGCCAGACGGCGCAAATACTGGCTCTCTTCGACGTCTTCCTGGGAGTCGCCGTGAAAGCTGGCGTTCCCGCATTCCTCATGGCTTTTGCTCTGCTCTTTGCCAGTAGCTACTTCTCAACAATCACCCCACAAGGAGGAAGCCAAAACGTCATCTTTGTTGGGAGCGGCTACCTCACTCAAGGCGAGCTCTATCGGCTCGGCTTGCTTACAACAGTGTTCTGTCTGCTCGTGTTTTTGGCTATTGGAACGCCATGGCTGCTTTTCCTCGGGCGCTGAGGCAGCATTGTTATGAAATCAAGTGGCAACGAAACCGCTCAGGTAAAAAGTTTGGGTGCGGTAATCTTGGACGTGAACGCCACCAACCAAGCCCAAACTAGGAAGCCTACAAAGCCCTAACAAGGCCATTTCCCCTCATTTGGAACGTCGTCGAACAAGGTAAACCCTGTCACTAGGCTTTGTTACTTCTTATCTGTGATCTCCTGTGGAGTGGGCGGACGGGTAGGCTGGCCGGATGTTCTAACAAGGTGGGCAGGTTAGGTCGATGATCCCCGTTTTGTGATTTGCGTTAGCGGGAGCGCCCACTGACGGGGGCAGTGGATTCGCGAATAATCAATTCGGGAGGCACCGCGCATTCTTTCGGATAGTCCTTAAACCCCTGAATCCTTTGCAACAAAATGCGAGCCGCACTTTGCCCCATGTCGTGCAATGGCTGGCGAATGGTGGTGAGGCTTGGGTTGTGATAGGCCGCTGCCTTGATGTCGTCGAAGCCGACAACGGACACATCATCGGGCACTAAAAGATTCGCGTCGCGCAATGCCCGAATCGCTCCAATGGCAGCGATATCGTTGAAGGAGATCAGGGCTGTGAAGCGGCGTTTCAGTTGGAGGAGTTGCTGCACAACGGGATAGCCGAGCTCCGGAGACGTAAGGTCTTTCTCCAATTGAATGGTGAGCTCCGGCCGAATCTCGATGTTGAGTTCGCGCGCGACGGCAACGATGCTTCGCCAGCGATGATCGGAATCGGAGCTGAATGGCTGTCCGCGCATGAACGCGATGTGGCGATGGCCGAGTTGATGGAGATGCCGCAAAGCGAGTTCCGCAGCGTGCCGGTGATCGAGCACAACATTCGTCACTCCGGAGATTTTCTTGTGTCCCGCGACTGCAACGACCGGGACCGCTAGTTCGTGCTCCAAGGCCGTGTCGATTGCGATGATTCCCTCGGCTCCGCGGCCCATCAAGAGTCTGGGATATTCCTCCACCAAGTCTGGCTTGTGGCGATGGTGCGCGCTGAAGTAGAAGTAGCCTTCCTGCATCAAGTGGTCGCCGATGCCGCTCATCACCATCGTGTGGTACCCGTCGCTTAATTCCGGAACTAGAACTCCAACGGTAAATGTTCTTTGCTTGCGCAAGGAACGGGCCAAGAGACTCGGCTGGTAATTGAACTTACGCGCAGCGGCACGAACGCGCTCGCGGGTCTCCTGCGGAATAGAGCGTCCCGGGACATTGTTCAAAACCAAGGAAACTGTGGCCGGACAGAGACCGAGGTAGTCGGCAAGGATCTTGAGGCTGACGGGCTTGTCCGAACGCTTTTGGTCCTTTTTGTTTTGAACCATAGAATCGCCAGACTTAGCTCCCAGTCTCGAGGCGTCAGGGCCACCTTTTGCGGCCTTGAGGATAACTCCGGGTTGCGACGGCTGCATAGGCCCTCAAGTGTGACTGGTGAGAAATAACGATATTGCAAACGAAAAACCAATACAAAAAGCGCACAAAATGCACTAGACAAACGATTGTCTGGAGAGTATTAAAAATATTTCTTCTTGACAAGCATATCTTCGATAGCCCAAATTAACGTGCATTGATTGAGGGGTGCGGCCGAATAGGTTCGCAAACGAACGATTTTCTTAGCCCCTTCGCGATCTACTCGAGGATGCTGGGTTGGCTTCTTAGCCGGATTCCAGTATATGCAGATCGCGACGCGAACGGCGGTTCCGCCGCGCGTTACGGAGTGGTCCGGTGCTAGTGGTTGTTTTGGGAATGCTCGGTCCATTTTCGTACGTCGGCTAGGAGGCGGTATGCGCGTCACTTTAAGTCTCTCGAGACTTCTTCTTTTTGTTCTCTTCTTCCTTGGTACGGCAGCGACCACTTTCGCGCAGTCCGATCGAGGCACCATTGCTGGTACGGTTTTGGATTCCAGCGGTGGCGCCGTCGAGGGCGCCCAGGTGACGGCGACCGGTGAGCAAACGGGAAATGTCTATACTGCGACGACCGGCCCGACCGGCGGCTTCCGCATCGGGGACGTCCGCATCGGCATTTACCGCGTTACGGTCGCGACCCCAAGCTTCAAGACCGCAGAGAAGACAGGAGTAGTCGTGCAGGTCAACTCGGTCTCCTCGCTCGAGTACACGTTGCAACCTGGAGACGTAAAGGAGACCACGACGGTCATCGCGGATGCTCCGTCACTGCAGACCGAAAATTCCGAGATCGGCACGGTCGTCAGCACTCGCCAAATTCAGGATTTGCCTTTAGCACTGAATGCAAACGGGCAGAGCTTCCTGCGGTCCGTGCAGTCATTCGTGTTCCTGACGCCCGGTACGGCAGGTCCGGGCACGAACAGCGATTCGTCTTCTTCCGGAATTTTTGAGTCGAAAATCGCTGGTGGACAAAACTTCAGCACCGAAGTCTTGCTCGACGGGGCAAGCACCGCCCGGCCGGATAGCGGGTCGGCGTTCGATCAGAATGCTCCATCCGTCGAAGCGATCAGCGAATTCAAAGTCTCAACCTCGACGTACTCCTCCGCTTACGGCCGGACTTCCGGTGGCGTTCAGAGCTTCTCCACGAAATCAGGCACCAATGCCTATCATGGAACGGCATTTGATCTACTGCGCAACGATAAACTCAACGCCAATTCGTGGACCAACAATTTTCATGGGGCACCAAAGCCGCGGGATCATCAAAACGATTTTGGCGGCAGCCTCGGCGGGCCAGTGCGGATTCCTAAGCTTTACAACGGCCACGACAAAACATTCTTCTTCTTCTCGTATGAACAATACCGGAATAATCAGGGCACGTCGAATGTCACCACGCTGCCAACCGATGCTGAACGCGCGGGCGATTTCTCGGCGCTACTGGGAGGGCCAACGGGGGCAATCAATCCCTGCGATAATTCTCCCGTCTTGACCGGCCAGATTTTTGACCCTTCCACTACGAAAACGGTCAATGGCACACAATGCCGCACGGCGTTTCCCGGCAACAAAATCACTACGCCACTGAGCTCTGTCGCGCAGAACGTCTTGAGCTTTCTCGACGTGCATCCCAATCTTCCGGGTCAGCAGAATGGGCTGGTCAACAACTTTCTCTTTACAGCGAGCAAGCCTATCCGGGACACGACGATGACCTTCCGGATTGACCAGAACTGGGGAACCCGCAACAAGTTCTTCTTTTCCTATAGCAGTCGCGACCAGGAAGTTCTGAACGGGACGCCGGCCATTCCTCCGCCTATGGACCCCAACTTTTTCAATTCCAACTTCACGCACTACACCCGCTTCGGCTGGGACCGCACCATCGGCTCCACAATGGTCAACCACTTCAATATCGGCCTCAATCGGCTCAACAATTTCAGCAAAGGCGAGAGCGTTACGGGGCCGGAGTGGAATTCTGTCCTTGGCATTACCGGCGCCAGCGGCCCTGTCTTCCCGCAATTCAGTTTTCAAGGCAGCCCGCTCTCCATTGGCTATCAAGGGTTTAGCACGGCTAACGCTGATGGCAATCTTCCGAATGGCCTGATTGTTGCCGACGGTTTCGCATGGGTGAAAGGCCGGCACACGCTCAACTTTGGATTCGACTGGAGATCCTACCAGTTTTCCCGCCTGAGTCTGGCGAATCAATCTCCCAGCTATACGTTCCAAAATTTTCAGACCGCCTACACTCCGAACAACAGCCAAACGGGCGACCCGTTTGCCAGTTTCCTGATTGGAGTCCCTCACGAGGAATCCCTGCAAGTGAACTCCGTGTTTCCGCGCTGGGCCTCGAACTATTATGCCGGTTACGTTCAGGATGATTTCAAGTTTCGCAAGAATCTGACGCTGAACCTCGGGTTGCGTTATGAAGTGGAAACTCCGCGACACGAAGCTCACGACGCGCAGTCCGTTCTCGATTTGACGGCCAACAATCCCGGAACACCGGGAACTCCCGGCGCGATGATCTACGGGAGTGGTGCCTCTGGGGCCGACACTTATTACAGGAACATTGGGCCGCGCGTCGGCTTTGCCTACGCCCCTTCCAAGCTCTTCGGATGGTTCGATAACACCGTGTTGCGGGGCGGATATAGCATTTATTATGCCGCGCTAAGCTACTCAGATTTCGGCAACAATCTGACAAGCGGCACGTCTGCCCGGCCGGATTTCGTTTCGCCGGACAAGTTCACTCCAGTGCAGGCGCTTGATCAGGGTTTTCCGAGCTTCCCTCCACCGTCCAACGCCCAGGACCCCACTTTGAACAACGGGAAGTTCCCAGACTATGTGGCTCCTGATTATGGACGGCCCGGTATGGTTCAGAACTGGAGCCTTGAAGTACAGCACCAGTTGGCAACGGATCTGATTCTCAGCGTCGCATATGTCGGATCGCATTCGACGCGGCTGCATTCAAACCTTGCACAGATCAACACTATTAATCCGCAATTTCTTTCCCTCGGCACCAAGCTGAACGATCCTGTGCTCAGCGCCGCGGGGCAGGCTACCTTGGCAAGCTTGGGCGTGACCGTACCCTCCTGGTTCGAGCCGCTGTATGGTCCGTCGGGAAATGACCTGGTGGGCCAGTTGCTGAGGCCGCACCCAAATTTCCAGAGCATCGGCACCAATTGCTGCCTGGAAAATCTCGGGCAGTCCACCTACAACGCGCTCCAGATGAAACTCGAGCGACGCTTCCGCAACGGGCTGAACATTCTCGCTTCCTATACGTACTCCAAAACTCTGACCGATGCCGACAGCAGCTTTCCGACGTTCACGGGGTTTAACTCCAATGTCTTCGGTGCACAGAACCCCTACAATTTGAAAGCCGAAAAGAGCGTGAGCTTCCAAGACATTCCTCACACCTTCGTGCTCAGCTACCTCTATGAACTCCCGGCTGGCCCTGGCAAGAAGTACTTCAATCATGGAGTCGGCAGCAAGGTTCTCGGTGGTTGGCAAGTGAGCGGGGTGCATCGCTATCAGAACGGCTCGCCGCTGGTCATCAACGAGTTCGCAACTTCTCCGAACTTCACGGGCGGCAACTACCGATTCAGCATTATCCCCGGCGCGCCCCTCATCAGCCCGAACGCATCGTCGTTCAATGCCTTCGGCGCGGACAGCGGCTGCAAAGCGAATACCAACGGGACATTCACTGCCAGAAGCACAAATAATTTCTTCAATTGCGCGGCTCTCCTGGACCCGAACGCATCGGCAACCCTGGTTGCCCAACAAGGCTATGTCTTCGGAAATTTGCCGGTGGCGTTCAGCAACATTCGCAGCCCGGGCTACATCAACGAGGACTTCGCGATCATAAAACGCACTTACATCACGGAAGGGCAGAGCATCATCTTCAAACTGGACATTCCCAACGCCTTCAATCGCCATGTGTTTGGTGGAATCGACGGCAATCCCACCAGCAGCACGTTTGGTGTGCCCGGCGGCGGAAACCACAGCGTACTCAATGCGGCTCGGCAGCTTCAGATCACCTTGCGGTACCAGTTCTGAAACGCGAGTTGCGTGGCGAATGAAATTCCTCCTGCGTTCCATCTTCGCGCAGGAGGAATTTCATTCGACGAGCGCTTCGCACATCGCTGAAACCCGGTATAGACTTTCATCGTGAGCGCGAAATTGCATGTAAGGAGCAGCCGGGTTCCCCTAGCGGGTTTATCCGTAGCGGCGCTCGTCCTCTGTGCGATTACGCCATCCCATGCTCAGGTCGAACCGGAGACGTCGGCAAAATTCCGCGAAGCTTCCGAGGCGATGCGGAGCGGAGACTTAGAATCCGCGGGTGATGGGTTTCTAGCGGTTGTGAGGGCGGCTCCATCGTTTGCCGAAGCCCATTTCAACCTTGGGCTTGTTCGCGAAGAACAAGGGCGTCTTGACGAGGCCGTCGCCAGCTTCGAGAAGGCACTTACCCTGAAGCCCCGCCTACATGGCGCAAATCTGTTTCTCGGCGTCGCCCGGTACAAGCAGAATCACTTCGATCAGGCGCTTGCTGCGGTGCGCAAGGAGACTGCCGCGTATCCAAAAGATGCGGCGGCCTGGATGTGGGAAGGCGTCATTCAATTGGCCATGGATCGCCCCGAAGACGCCGCCGCGTCGCTCGATAAGGCAGCAAGCCTGGCACCCGATAACGTGGATGTGTTGTATCACCGCGGGCAGGCGCACTTGCTTGTTTCCAAAAACAGCTACGGAAGAATGTTTAAGGCGGACCCCAAATCGTGGCGGGTTCGGCAGGTGCTGGCCGAGGCCAATGCGGATGCGGAACGCCATTTGGACGCCATCGCTGAGTATCAGGAAGCAATCAAGCTGGCTCCCACACAACCAGGTTTGCATGAAGAACTCGGATCGGAATTCCGCAACGCCGGCAAACCTCAGGAAGCGGAAGCAGCGTTCGAGCGCGAGCTGGAAATTGATCCGTACAACGTACTGGCGCGCTATAAGCTGGGCGTTCTGGCGATTGAGCGGAACGACGGGGCACGGGCTAAAGAGTTAATTGAAGCGGCGCTGCGGCAAAAACCTGGTCTGCGGCACTCCGATTACAATTTGGGCCGCGCGGAAATGCTTTTGAATCAAGACGAGAGCGCTTTGAAGCATTTGCTGCAGGCAACTACCACGGAGACAGATCCGGAAGTCCTAGAGCAGTCCTGGTTTCAACTTGGCATTGTCTATCGCCGGCTGCGCCGCATGACCGAAGCGCAACAAGCGATTGCGACCTTTCAAAGGCTGAAGAGTGAAGAAGCGGAGAAATCGCAGGAGCAATTGAAGAGATTCAAAGTGCAGCAGGATCCGGAAGTCGCGCAGCCAACCGACACGGGCTCGAAACCGGAATAATCCTGCCTTATGCGTGGAGGAACCTTTGAAGAATCGTCCCAATGCTTTGCGCTCTTTCTTTGTTGTGTGCGTCGCCCTTGCGCTACAAACCAAGGCATCAGCCTCGCCGCAGAAACCCCCTGGAACGCAAATTGAAGTTGTGGAGTCGCTCGAGAATCAGTCGCCAGTCTTGGTCAGCAAACCAGCGGTGCAATTTGGAAAGGCCCGTTCCACCACGCTTACCATCCGAGTGGATGAATCCGTTCAATACCAAACCATAGACGGCTTCGGCGCGTCGCTGACGGATTCATCGGCGTGGCTGTTCGACCGAAAACTGACTAAGGAGCAGCGGAAAGAATTGCTGGAAACGTTGTTTGACGCGAAAAAGGGGATTGGGTTGAGTGTCCTAAGACAGCCCATGGGTGCGAGCGATTTTGCGCTGGCAGATTACAGCTACGACGACGTGGCAGTTGGGGAGAAGGATGCACAGCTGGCGAAATTTTCGATTGAGCACGATCGCGCGTACATCATTCCTTTACTCAAAGAAGCGATGGCGTTGAATCCGAATCTGAAGATTATTGCCTCTCCGTGGAGTCCGCCTGGATGGATGAAGACTTCGCAGTCCATGATTCAAGGGGCTCTGCTTCCCGAGGCATATCCGGCGTTTGCGAATTACTTTGTGAGGTTTATCAAGGCCTACGCGGATGCGGGCGTTCCAATCTACGCCATCACCATGCAGAACGAACCGCTCCACATTCCCGGCAATTATCCGGGGATGGGAATGACGGCCATCGAGCAGACTGCATTCCTGCGCGACCATCTTGGACCCGCGCTCAAGGATGCCGGGCTCACGACCAAAGTCTTCGTCTTCGATCATAACTGGGACCTGATTGAATATCCGATTCAAGTGCTGAGCGATCCGAAAGCTGCTGCGTACGCAGCCGGCACGGCGACGCATTGTTACGGCGGGGTAGCAACCGCTCAGATGGAGTTGCACGAGCGCTTTCCGGAGAAAGAGATCTGGATGACGGAGTGTTCTGGCGGCGAATGGCAAAAGGGGAATCTGCTCGAACAGCAGGTGCGATTGATCATTAACTCGACGCGCAACTGGGCGAAGACGGTGGTCTTGTGGAATCTCGCTCTCGATCAGAATCACGAGCCATATCTTGGAGGATGCACCACTTGCCGTGGGGTTGTCACCGTGAATCACTCTGCTTCTCCAACACAGGTAGTGCGCACCGTGGACTTTACGGCACTAGCGCACGTCAGCAAATTCTTGAGGCCGGGCGTGCGCCGCATCGCTTCGAACTCCTTTGACCAGGGCAGCCTGGAAGACGTTGCGTTTCAAAACCCGGATGGTTCCGTTGTTCTCCTGGTGCTCAATGGCAGCGGCTCGCCTCTCCCGTTCAACATCGCGTGGAGAGGAGAATTCGCATCCTATAAATTGCCCGCCGGCGCTGTGGCGACGTTTTGCTGGCCGGCGTCCACAACAAAATGATGGAAGCGTGGACTTCCGGCGGACGCATTAACGGACGACGACAACTTGCCTAAATCCTTCGTATTTTCTAACCGCTGTGCTGTAGCGTTGAACGCGCTGTGTGTTTTGTTATTGGGAATGGCAGCTTTTGCGCAGGAGAAACAACTGGCCGCGCATCGTTCGACAAATCAGGCGGGGAAGTTTGTTGATATTACGCGGGCGAGCGGAATCGATTTTCAATATCAAGCGTCGCACACATCGAAGAAATATCTTTTGGAAACAATGGGGCCGGGCGTTGCATTGTTTGACTATGACAATGACGGACGGTTGGACATCTTCGTCGTCAATGGTGCACCACTGTCTGATCCGATGCGTAAGGGCGCCATTCCGCAGAAGACGGGCCCAAAATATTGGAATCGTCTCTACCATCAGAAAAAAGATGGAACCTTCGAGGATGTGACGGAGAAGGCCGGCTTACAGGGCGCCGGTTACGGCATGGGTGTGGCTGTCGGAGATTATGACAACGACGGATTCGAAGATTTATACGTCACTGCATATGGCGGCAACAAGCTCTATCACAATAATGGAGATGGAACTTTCACCGACGTGACCGAAAAGGCGGGCGTTGCGGGAAGTGGATGGTCCACGAGCGCGATTTGGGTGGACCTGGACAATGACGGATTGCTTGATCTTGTCGTACTTCGATATTTGCAATGGGACTTCGACGACGTTTGGTGCGGCGAGCACAAGGAAGGCTACCGCGCTTATTGCCATCCAGATTACTTCAAACCGATTGCGCCACTCGTGTATCACAACGATGGCAACGGACATTTTACCGAAGTAGCCGAAAAAATGGGTCTCGCAAAGCCCGGCAAGGGCTTGGGCATTGCGATCGCGGACTATGATCGAGATGGAAAAGTGGATTTATTTGTCGCTAACGACTCGACGCTCGAGTTTCTCTACCACAACAGGGGCGACGGAACGTTTGAAGAGATGGGGCTGCTCTCACAGGTTGCGGTAGACGGAGACGGCCGGACGTATGCGGGAATGGGCGTGGACTTTGCCGATTACAACAATGACGGCTTGCCGGATATTGTTGTCACTAATCTTGCCAATCAACGTTATGCGCTCTACAAGAACGATGGTGACGGATTATTTTCTTACGTCACGATTACGTCGGGACTCGGGCAGATGTCTATGCAGCACTCCGGCTGGGGCGTCCGATTCTTCGATTTCGACAATGATGGGTGGAAGGATTTGTTGATCGTGCAGGGGCACGACCTCGATACGGTCGAACTGACATCACCTAATCTTCGCTATCGTGAGCCGATGATTCTGGCGCGTAATACGGGGACAGGTTTTGTGGATGAGTCGGCGGACTCTGGGAGTGTTTTTCAACAACCGTGGGTCGCGCGCGGGCTCGCGATAGGCGATATTGACAATGATGGCCGTGTGGATGCGGTTGTCACCACAAACGACGACGGGCTTCATGTTTTGCGCAACGAGACAACAACGTCGAATCATTGGCTAACTCTGAAACTCGTTGGGCACAAGAGTAATCGCGATGCAATTGGTGCCGAGGTGCGAATGAAGACATCGGCGGGCTTACAAGTGCAGACTGTTTCCACCGGCGGCAGTTATCTTTCATCGAGCGACAAACGCGTCCACTTTGGTCTGGGCACAGATACAAAAGGTGCGAGCATCGAGATTCATTGGCCGAGCGGGATTGTGCAAACACTCCGTGACGTCTCCGTGGATCAGATCGTTCAAATCGATGAACCTCTGACAAGTCAGAACGGAAAGGATTCCCCAAAGTGAGCGTGAGCACAGCGCATCCGTCTCTTATTGGTTTGGGGAGGTTTCTGGCCCGCTCGCGTTGGCTCGCCGTTTGTTTCGCACTTTTCTGTAGTGCCCCTGCCATGGCGCAAACCTCGGGAACGACTCAATCTCAGCAGCCACAACCGACTCCTTCCTCAGGTGTGTCCACCGGGGCTGCTCATGCACCCGTCAAGGATTCCAAATCACGCCCGATCACTGCCGGAGGTTTCGTTGACGGGGCTCCGGTTGTGTTCATTGATATCGCAAAGCAGGCGGGGCTTACTAAATTTCGTCATCGGTCCGGTAATCCGGAAAAAAACACAATCATCGAGACTCCTGGCTCGGGAGTTGCGCTGCTGGACTACGACAATGACGGCTGGCTCGACATATACATTTTGAACGGCTCAACGGTACCGGCATTGCTGGGCAAGGAACCCGCTCCTCGGGCGATGCTTTTTCACAATAACCACGACGGAACATTCACAGACGTCACGGACAAAGCAGGTGTCGCCAATGAACGGTGGGGATTTGGCGTGGCGGTAGGAGACTACGACAACGACGGCTGGCCCGATATTTACGTGTCTAATTTCGGGAAGAATCGCCTCTACCACAACAATCATGACGGCACTTTCACTGATGTGGCGGAAAAAGCTGGCGTCACTCTTGGAGGCTGGTCTGCTGGCGCCACATGGGGCGATTACGACCACGATGGACTGCTCGATCTCTTCGTCCCGGGTTACGTCAAGTACGATCCCGATCATCCGCCTGAGTCGCGTCCAGGCCCGGCCAGCGACTGTCAATTCCGCGGCATAAAAGTTATGTGCGGACCGCGTGGACTTCCCGGAGAGCGCGATCACCTCTTTCACAACAACGGCGACGGCACCTTCACCGACGTCAGTGAAAGGGCCGGTGTCTCCGATCCCCACGCCTACTATGGCCTCGCTTCCGTATTCGTCGATGTTGACGACGACGGTTGGGTTGATCTTCTTGTCGCCAACGATTCCACACCGAACTATCTTTACAAGAACCGTCATGACGGAACATTTGAAGACGTAAGCTATCTGTCGGGCTTTGCGTTGAGCGAGGACGGTCGCGAGCAGGCTTCCATGGGCATCGCGGTCGGTGATTTCAATCGCGATGGTAAAGTGGATTTCTACGTCACATCTTTTTCAGACGATTACAACACTCTATATATTAACGATGGCGATGGAAACTTTACGGACAAGACGTATCCGGCGGGTCTCGGCGACCCAACCATTCCGTTTCTGGGTTGGGGCGTCGTTGCGCTGGATTTTGATAATGATGCTCTGACGGATCTTTTCGTCGCCAATGGGCACGTCTATCCCGCTGTTGACCAGCAGGATTGGGGCACGACCTGGTTGCAGCGCCCGCAGCTATTTCGCAATCTTGACGGGAAGAAATTCGCAGAGGTACCGCCATCCACGGGGAGCGGGCTGGCGGAATTGCTGGCGGGGCGGGGTGCAGCCGTCGGTGATCTCTTCAACGACGGTCATCTGGATGTTGTCATTAACAATATGGACTCCAGTCCCGCACTGCTACGAAATGTGGTGAAGAATAACAATCACTGGATTGCCCTTCGCTTGATCGGCGGGCCAAAAAGTCCGCGTGACGCAATCGGCGCGAAAGTCTTTGTGACGACAGGAGCTATTCGTCAGCGTGCGGACGTTTTTTCTGGCGGCAGTTACGGTTCCAGTTCCGATCAGCGAGTTCATTTTGGTTTGGGCCAGAGCCATAAGATCGACAAGATCGAAATTCATTGGCCAAGCGGTTTGAAGCAGGAACTTACTGCTCCGTCAGTCGACCGAATTTTTACAGTGGTTGAGGGGAAGGGCATTGTGCCCTGAGGACAGTGCAATACACTCTTTGACCTGAGCCATGCGATTCACCATTGCGTTGATTTCGATCTTCTTATTGGGTGCAAACTCTCGCACTGCACTTACTCGCGAGCTTCGATCGCAGCAAAACGCAAGCGCGGAAAAGTTGCCGTCAGATCCTGAGCTTGCCAAAGCGAGGGAGCTAGTCGAAAGGGTAGAGCTCGATGCGGCCGAAGGCGCGGCGCGTCAGTATATCGTGCGGCATCCGCAATCGCCCGAAGGTCATTTTCTACTTGGATTCATTTACTTCCGGCAGGTTCAGTCACAAGCCCGTTCAAGTGGAATGTATCTGGCTCCGGGTGAGCTTCCTTCGAGCGCCATTGATGCGGGTGCGCGCGATGCAAAAGTTCGCGCTTCGCTTGCCGCTTTTACGGAGGGCGGCAAATTTGGACGGCCTTCCGCCTTCGATTTGAAGATTGTATCGTTGGACTACGTTCTCCTTGCAGATTATTCCAGCGCCGATAAATGGTTGACGCTCTCTCTTCAGTGGGATCCTAGCGACGTGGAAGCCTGGTATTACTTAGGGAGAACAAAGTACAACGAGACCCGCTTCGAAGAAGCAATCCAAGCTTTCCAGAAATGCCTCGATCTTCGTCCTAACTTCGTGCTTGCCGCTGACGGCTTGGGGCTTTCCCATGCAGGCCTCGGGCACACCGCGGATGCAATATCATCTCTGCGGAGAGCGATAACCATGCAGGTGAGCTTCGCCCAAAAGACTCCCGAGCCATACATTGATCTGGGTGATCTGCTGAACCAACAGGCTCGTTTCGAGGAGGCGTTATCTTTTTTGCAGCAAGCTGTGGCGATTGCTCCGCGAAACATCAGGGCGCACGAAGTGCTTGGTAAAACCTACTTGAACCTGAACCGCTTCGCGGAAGCGCAACACGAATTGGAAGCGGCGGTTTCTATTGACCCTGACTTACCGGCGCTCCATTATTTGCTGGGGCAGATTTACCGAAAAGAAGGACAACTTAGCAAAGCAAAATTGGAGATGGAGCGATTCCAATCGCTCAAGGCCAAGGAAACTCCGCCAAAACCTGGAATGCAGTAGCCGAGCCTGACTGCGACTGCGTCCAATTGTGCGTGCCAGTTCGCCGGTGTACTTCGGTTTTCTCGCCATCCATTTCTCATCTGCCCACACCACTTGATCACTTCATCGGGCAATGACCTCATCCTACGCGGCTTGATGCGGAAAAAATCAAAAGTCTCTTCGATTGCTCGCTGACCACAACGGAGGTTGCTCAACGCCCCGGCTCAATTTCCGTAACTTAATGTTTTGTTCACCCACATCGTTGTTTCTTTCGGAAACTCTAACCCCATCGCAAATCGCCCGTCTGCGAGCGTCTGGCAATAAATCACGCGGGCCTGCGTTTGTAAATCTCCATCCGCGGAATTAATCAGCAGTCGTTCATTCAACTCTCGGGGGCGACTCGCCAGAACTCGTATGCCCAAGGAACATACATTTTCGGTGATTGTCCGCTCGGCCGCAGTTGGCTCCTGCTCCTGGAGACTGCAAATCCGCACCGGGATCGCCAGTCTCGTTCGTTTCTCAAGGCGTCCAGAGCGCATCGGCATTTGATGACTCCCTTTCCAAACCTCCTTCGGTACCGTCGCGCTGGGCTGGGGGAGCTGAAAGACCGCAGGAATTAATGTAATGTGTTGCAATGCATCGGCAAGAGTCCTTTATAGGCCGCGTCGCCTAAGCTCGCGTTGCCCACGACTCTCCGGAATGCCAATCTACTCTCCGACGCCCGACAAATCTAGTGTCTCGTCTGTTTCTGGTACAGTGAAAACATCAACACCTGCCGCAATTCCTCGTAGGTGAAGTAGATCTCTTCTTCATCTCCGGCGCGTTCCAAGCGGCCCAATCCGGATTCTTCGGAAATGCGCCGGAGTTCCGCCTCCGGAATGCCAAGCAGATGCGAAGCTCTTGCTTGCGTAACGAATCTCGGAACATCACTAATCATGCTCCCGCCCTTTCCGCCCTATGTCTCTGGCCTCGTCTTTGACTGGCTTCTTCGTGGTTCTCAGAATGTTCGTGCTCTGCGCGTTGTCCATTTGCTCGAACCTTCGTGATCTTGAAGTGGCCCACCTCCGTATCAGTGCTGTTCGGTGTTTCGGGGTGATTGTGGAGGTGGGGCCCTGTCTACGGAGGCGGGCCAACCTCCTGCACGCAACATAGCTCTTTGGCAAAGAAACTCAATCCGGTGAATCACCCAATTTCAGCAAGGGAAATTACCCTAACCATCGAGGTGATGAGCCCCGGTGGTCGACCAATCCCGATCAAACCGTGCCGAATAGTGCCGAACCGCCAAGTCTTTCTGTACCTGAATTTGTAACTATGGCGTTTCCACTTGTTCCAAAGAAACGTACCGCAACTGGTTTGCAATGAATGTCTTGCGGGAAACAGAATTTCATGGATTTCAATAAGGCATGGAAAGTGGTTCGGGACCGAGAGGTCGGTGGCTTAAATCCCGCTGGTCCCGGCCATCCTTTACAACGCAATTCTTCCCAATTTGCCCCGCCCTCCAGACACTAGCGATTACTCTTTGCCGAGGAAGGCGTAACGGCACAGAAAAAGTGCGGAAAGAACCCAAATGAGTGGGCTGATTTCGCGGTACTTGCCCGAGCCTACTTTCAAGAAAGTGAAGGAAAGCAGGCCGAGGCTCAATCCTGTGGCGATGCTGAACGTCAAAGGCGTAGCGACAATTGTGAGGAAGGCGGGGAAGGCTTCGGTGAAGTCATTCCATTGCACTCGTGCAACCGAGCCGCACATGAGCGCACCGACGAGGACCAGAGCAGGCGCAGTGGCGTAAGAGGGAACCGCGGCGACGAGCGGCGCACAAAATGCAGCAGCAAGAAATAGTGCGGCGATGACGATGTTGCCGAGTCCGGTGCGGCCTCCGGCGGCGACTCCCGCCGCGCTTTCGATGTAGCTGGTGACAGTGGACGTGCCGGTCAATGCGCCGGCAATGGTGCCGAACGCGTCCGCAAGAAGTGCTCGACTGGCGCGGGGGAGTTTGCCGTCGCGAAGAAAGCCACCTTGTTCACACACGCCGACGAGTGTGCCAACGTTATCGAAGAGATCCACGAAGAAGAAAACGAAGATGAGTTCGGCTAGGCCAAGTTTTGCCGCCGAATGAAAATCCAGTTTCAAAAAAGTTCCGGAAGGATGAGGCCAGGAAAACATGTGTTCGGGCCACTGCGAGAGACCTAAAGGAATGCCAGCAACCGCGATGACCAGAATTCCGAGCAAAATCGCTCCGGTTACTTTGCGCGCCATGAGAACGGCGATGAGCAGCAGCCCGGCGGCGGCGAGAAGCACTTCCCGGTCACCGATATGGCCCAGACCGACGAATGTGTCTGGATTGGCGACGATTATTTTTGCGTTGCGTAGGCCGATGAAGGCGATGAAGAGTCCGATGCCGGCGGCGGTGCCGTGTTTCAGGCAATCGGGAATGTCGTTGACGATGTGCTCGCGGATTTTGGTGAGTGTGAGGAGCAGGAAAACCAGGCCGGAGAGAAACACGACGCCGAGCGCGGTTTGCCAGGGAATGCCGCGTCCAATGACGACGGAATAGGTGAAGTACGCGTTCAGGGACATTCCCGGCGCGAGGGCGATGGGGTAATTGGCCCACAAACCCATTACGAGAGTTGCGAGCGCCGCCGAGATACACGTCGCAAAGAGGACGCCGTCCGCGGGCATTCCGGCCTCGGAAAGAATGCGCGGGTTTACGACGACCACATAGGCCATCGCCATGAATGTGGTTAGACCCGCGAGCAGTTCGCGGCGAACCGTTGTGCTATTTTCCTGAAGCTGGAAGAATTCCTGGAGCACAGAGCGTCGCCTTAGGCGGTTGGCTCTGCGCCGATATCTTCGTTCCAGATGCCGGGATTGGCTTGAATGTAATCGGATAGAAGCGAGAAGCACTCGTTGGAATTGAGATCAATCACTTCAATGCCGAGCGAACGAAGCCAGTCCATGCCGCCTCTAAAGTTGCGGCTTTCCCCGACAACGACCGTTCGAAATGCAAATTGACGAACGAGGCCGCTGCAATACCAGCAGGGAGCGAGCGTGGTGACCATAATGAGGTTGCGATAATTGCGCTGGCGGCCGGCGTTGCGAAAAGCGTCTGTCTCGCCGTGAAGGGAGGGATCGCCAAGCTGGACGCGGCGGTTGTGGCCCGCACCGATGAGTATTCCTTCAACACTGAAAATTGCGGCGCCGATGGGTATGCCGCCTTCGGCGAGGCCTTTACGGGCTTGCGCGATGGCGACGGCGAGGAGTGATGAATAATCGAGGGACACGTTCATGCGGGCATTATACCGGGAGCGCAAGAAACACGAAGATGCAATATCCATGAAATAGGTCACAAGAGGCGTTTGCAAAACGGGTTGTGCTAGGCTGTCGAAAATGAGCTTGCACGCATTCCGATCGAATCGAGTCGTTACGCCGGAGGGTGAGCGGCCCGCGACGATTCTCGTTGAAGGCGAAACGATACGCGGAGTTGTTTCGCACGGAGAAATTCCTGCAAATATTTCAGTGAAAGATTTCGGTGAGATGGCGATTTTGCCCGGGCTGGTGGATTCGCACGTTCACGTGAACGAACCGGGGCGCACGGAGTGGGAAGGATTCGAAACCGCGACACGGGCGGCGGCGGCGGGAGGGTACACGCTGATTGTGGACATGCCGCTGAATTGCCTGCCCGCGACGACGACGGTGGCGGCGCTAGAACAGAAACGGGCATGCGCTAGGCCCTCAAGTCGCGTGGATTGGGCGCTTTGGGGCGGGGTCGAGAGTAACAACCAAGATCATATTGCCGCTTTGGCGAAGGCGGGAGTTCCGGGGTTCAAATGTTTTCTCGTTGATCCCGGAATTGACGGTTTTACGATGGCATCCGAGCAGGAACTTCGCGCTGCGTTGCCGCATGTCGCCAAAACAGGGCTTCCGCTACTGGTGCATGCGGAGTTGGGCGGACCAATCGAAGCGGCTTCGCGCGGGCTTGTGAACACGGATTGGCGGCGCTACGAGACGTATTTGCGATCGCGCCCTGATGAAGCGGAACTCGTAGCGATTGAACTGCTACTCACGCTTTGCCGCGAATATCGCTTCCGGTTGCACGTTGTGCATCTTGCGACGAGCAAAGCGCTCGATTTGTTGCGAGCGGCGAAATCGGAAGGGCTAGCGGTTACTGTTGAGACGTGTCCGCATTACTTGTTCTTTTCGGCTGAACGGATTCCGGAAGGCGCGACGCTATTCAAATGCGCGCCGCCGATTCGAACGTATGAAAATCGCGAAAAATTATGGCAGGGACTGCGAGAGGGATTGATTGAGCTCGTAGCGACCGACCACTCGCCTTGCCCTCCGAAAATGAAAAAGCTCGATGAAGGGAATTTCCGCACGGCATGGGGAGGAGTCGCAAGCCTTTCCGTTGCGTTGCCCGTGATGTGGACGGAAGCAAAGAAGCGCGGCTTCTCGCTGGAAGATATTGCGCTCTGGATGGGGGAAGGGCCCGCCAAGCTGGCCGGTTTTCATAAACGAAAAGGAAAAATCGAAGCAGGGTATGACGCGGATTTCGTAGTGTTCGACCCTGAAACGGAATTTGTGTTGGGTGCGGAACGACTGCACTATCGTCACCGTATTTCCCCTTATTTGGGCGCGAAGCTGGCCGGAATCGTCAAAGCGACATACCTGCGCGGCCAATGCGTTTTTTCAGGAGGTAAGTTTCCGGGCGAGCCGTCGGGCAAAGAATATCGCTTTTAGCCGCTCTATTTGCCCTAGCAATAATTCAGCATTCAAAACACCGGCTCATTCGTTCACAATACGCGGTGGAAATCGACCGTTCTGAGTAAGGGTGACGCTGGCCTTGACGGAAAATCACATCATCGGAGCATCGGTTCCGCGCAAGGAAGGGCGAGACAAAGTTACGGGCCGCGCGCGGTACGTGGACGACATGTCATTGCCCGAGATGATTTATGGCGCGACGGTTCGTAGCAACATCCCGCGAGGCACGATCCGCAAGATTTCGTTCGGATCGGGCATTGCCTGGGGCGAATTTGTAATTGTCAGCGCCAAAGACATCCCCGGGCGAAATTGTATCGCGCTTATTTTGGACGACCAGCCGTGTCTCGCCGATGGCGTGGTCAATCATCCGGAGGAGCCGATTCTGCTGCTGGCGCATCCGGACCAGCACCTTTTGCGAAAAGCGGTGGATGCGGTTTCCATTGAATACGATGAGATGCCAGCTTTGCTCACGATGGAAGAAAGCGAACGGCAAACCGAAATCATTTGGGGCACGGATAACGTTTTCAAGAGCTACCTGGTTGAAAAAGGCGAAGCGGATTCCATTTGGGAAGGCGCCACGCACATCATCGAGGGGGAATACTTCACGGGCGCGCAGGAGCAGTTGTACATCGAAAATAATGGAGTCATCGCGTCGTTTAACTCAGAAGCAGGAGTCACGGTGTGGGGCTCGCTGCAGTGTCCTTACTACGTGAACAAGGCGATGATGGTGCTTTTCGGTTTGCCTGAGGAACAAATTCGCGTGGTGCAGATGGAAACCGGCGGTGCATTTGGCGGCAAGGAAGAATATCCCTCGATGATTGCGGGACACGCGGCCTTGCTGGCGATGAAATCCGGGAGGCCAGTGAAAATTATTTATGACCGCGCGGAGGACATGGTCGCGACGACCAAGCGGCATCCGTCGAGAACGCGGCATCGCACTGCCGTGGATGCGAATGGGAAAATTCTTGGAGGTGAAATTGAATTTGTGCTGGACGGCGGAGCTTACGCGACGCTTTCGTCCGTTGTGCTCTCGCGTGGAACAATTCATGCGGGCGGTCCCTATTATTGGCCAAGCGTCAGGATTCGTGCAAAAGCCGTAGCTACGAACGCTCCGCCACACGGCGCGTTTCGCGGATTTGGCGCGCCGCAGAGCCTTTTCGCAATGGAACGGCACATGGACCGCATCGCGCAAGTGGTGGGCGTCACGCCGGTGGAAATTCGAAAGCGAAATTTTCTGAAACCAGGAATGACGACGACGACCGAACAGGCAGTGCGCGAACAGATTGATCTGTGCCATTTGCTTGACCGCGCGCTAGAGCTTTCGCGCTATCAAGAAAAAAGAGAGCGCTTTGAAATTTCCAACAAAAACGAAAAGCTCAGGAAAGGAATGGGAATCGCGGCATTTTTGCACGGCGCTGGATTTACGGGGTCCGGTGAGCGCTATTTAAGTTCCGTTGTCGGTGTCGAGGGGCTCGCGGATGGTTCTGTGCGCGTGCTCGTCTCCAGCACGGAATTTGGGCAGGGAACCAATACCGTGCTTTGCCAGGTAGCAGCGGAAGAACTCGGAATTCCGTACGAGAACATCTCGATCGCGCAACCGGACACGACTACAGTTCCCAATAGTGGACCGACGGTTGCTTCGCGCACCGCGATGATTGTCGGCAAGCTGGTGCAATCAGCTGCCAGGGGAGTTAAACAAACGCTTGTGGCATCTGGATTGTTGAGCGCGACCTACACCCCGGAGCAATTCAGCGCTGCGTGCCAAAACTGTGTTTCGGCGCGCGGGCCACTCAGATCCTATTCGCGTTACGATGCGCCACCCGGAGTCTTTTGGGACGACGCTAAGTATCGCGGCGAAGCGTACGCGGCGTTTGCGTGGGCCGTATACATCGCGGAAGTCACGGTTGATCCCGCAACGTACAGTGTGACCGTGGATGATTTTGTCGCGCTGCAGGAAATCGGAAAAGTCTTGCATCCGCTTCTCGCGGAAGGACAAATCACGGGCGGGGTAGCGCAGGCAATCGGCTTTGCGCTCTATGAGAAAGTTGTCTGGCGGGACGGCCGGATGTCGAACAATCAAATGACCAATTACATTATGCCGACTTCGGTTGATTTGCCTCCGATCCGCGTGTTTTTTGAAGAGATGGGAAACGTTCATGGCGCATACGGCGCAAAGGGAATCGGCGAGCTACCTATGGATGGGCCTGCGCCCGCAATTATCAACGCTGTGGAAGATGCAACTGGAATGCGCTTCGTCTCGATTCCGCTGCTGCCAGAGGACATTTATCGAGCAGCGGTGGCGCGGCAAACTTGATGAGTGCTTCTGGCGAAACGACCGGCGCACAGAAAATCCATCTCACGGTTAATGGAGAAGTGGTGAGCGTTCGTGCGTATCCGATGGAACGCTTGCTTGACGTGCTGCGCCACGAGCTTGGGCTCAACGGCGTAAAAGAGGGCTGCGGCGAAGGTGAATGCGGTTCGTGCGCCGTGTTGATGAACGGCGAATTGGTGAACAGTTGTCTCGTTCCGATTGCGCAAGCGAGCGGCGTGCAGGTCACAACGATCGAAGGTCTTGCAAAAGATGGGAGATTGCACCCGCTACAGGAATCGTTTCTTGCGTGCGGGGGCGCACAATGCGGCATTTGTACGCCGGGTATGATTCTGGCGGCGGTGCATTTGCTCGACAGGTGTCCTCGGCCAACGCTGGAGCAAATCAAGGAAGGACTTTCGGGCAATTTGTGCCGTTGCACGGGCTACATGCAGATTCTCGAAGCGGTAAGCAGAGTGGCGCGGGAGAATTTGCCGCGATGAGAGCGGACCCAAGGGATTACGAACTCGTCGCTCCCAGCAGCTTGCAGGCAGTTGCTGCATTGATGGCCCGCGAACCAGGCGAATGGCTTCCGATTGCAGGTGGAACGGACGTGATGGTTTTGTACGCTGCCGGGAAGCTAACCGCGCGAAAACTGATCAGTGTTTGGGATTTGCCCGAGCTGCGCCGCATTGAAGTGACGCCGGAGGAAGTGCGAATTGGGGCTGTTTGCACGTACAGCGATATGCGGAGGAACGAAACAATCGCGCGTGAATTTCCGTTGTTAGCCAGTGCGGCCTCATGGACGGGCGGAATTGCAAATCAAAATCGCGGCACACTGGGCGGAAACATTGCAAATGCGTCGCCCGCGGCGGATTCCTTGCCTGCCCTGTTAGCTTACGAAGCGGACCTCGTCCTTTATTCCACTCGCGGAGAGAGACGGGTTCCATATACAGAGTTTCATCTTGGTTACAAGAAACATGCGCTTGCTGTGGATGAATTGATTCGCGTTATTTGTTTGCCCAGGAAATGCGAAGGCTACGTTTCTTATGGCCGCAAAGTTGGCGCGCGCAACGCGCAGGCCATCTCCAAGGTATGTATAGCAGCGTTAGGCAGAGTGACAAACGGCACGGTCGAAGATGTGCGCATTGGTTTGGGGAGCGTCGCGCCTGTGCCGCTGCGACTCAGGGAAACGGAACGCGCGCTGATCGGCCAGAAAGCGGAGCTGGCGTTGGTGGATGTTGTGCGGCGCACGGTCGCGCGGCAAATTCAGCCGATTGACGACATTCGTTCTACACTGCAATATCGCGCTGCAGTCGCATCGAATCTCATCGCTGAATTTGTTGAAAAACTTTGCGCGGGAGCGGGACGGGCGTGAACGAAGCCCTGGCACGATGGAACAAGTTGGAACCTTCAGAGGCTGCGAAAGAGATTTTGCCTTGCTGCGGGTCACCAGCATGGGTGGAGGGAATGACGAGCAGGCGGCCGTTCGACGACGAGGATTCTTTGCTCATCTCTTCCGATGAAGTTTGGCGCAATCTTCGCTCCTCCGACTGGCTGGAAGCATTCAAGAGCCATCCGCGCATCGGCGAATCGCGCGCGCGTGTTTCCACAGGAGCGCGCTCGGCAAATTGGTCCGAGCAAGAACAAAAAGATGTAGCCGTTGCACAGGACGACGTAAAACACAGGCTGGCGGAGGGCAACCGGGCGTTCGAAGAAAAATTCGGCTACATCTTCATCGTGTGCGCCATAGGCAAGTCCGCTGCTGAAATTCTGGCGATTCTTCAACGCCGGCTGCAGAATGGAAAAGAAGCGGAGCTACGGGAAGCGGCGGAAGAGCAGCGGCAAATCACGCAACTGCGGCTGAAAAAATGGCTGGAGATATGAAGCGCATTTCGACGCATGTTCTGGACACAACGCGAGGCAAACCGGCCGCCGGGGTTTCTGTACGGCTGGAGTGGCGCAGCGCGCAAGGAAAATGGGACCAACTTTCTTCCGGCAAGACTGATCAGGATGGAAGATGCGCGCAACTCTTGCCAGAGGGAGCCGATTTAGTCGAAGGAATCTACCGGCTATCTTTCGAAACAGCGGCGTATTTCTCGGCGCAAGGCGCGCAAGGCCTGTATCCGGTTGTTGAGATCACGTTTCAAATGCGCGGCGGAGAATCGCATTTTCATATTCCGCTGTTGCTGAGTCCGAACGGCTACACAACCTACCGGGGAAGCTGAGCGCATGGCAAAACTGGCCGAAAACAAATACGGAAAATCCCGCGTGCGGCTGGTACGCGTGAAGCGCGGCAAGAATGGCCACGAACTGCATGAGTGGACCATACAAGTGTTGCTTCAGGGCGATTTCGAAAGTTGCTTCACCGAAGGAGACAACAGCAAAATCCTGCCGACGGATACGATGAAAAATACGGTGTACTCACTGGCGAAAGATTCTTCCGCCGGTTGCATTGAAGATTTCGCGAAGGAGATGATTGAATTTTTGCTAAGCAGGAATTCGCAGATTTCAGCCGCCGAAATAAATGTCTCTGAAGCGGCGTGGAATCACCTTAAGGTCGGCAGCGTCGTTCACCCGACGACGTTTGTGCAAGCGGGTGGAGAGAGCCAGACGACGAGCATCAAAAAGGAGCGCGGGGCTGAATTCTCCGTGGCTTCTGGCCTGGATAACCTGATCATTCTAAAGACGGCTGGCTCAGCGTTCGAGGGCTATATGAAGGATTCGCTGACTACGCTTCGCGAAACGAATGACCGTCTGTTTGGCACCGCTTTGCGCGCGAACTGGACGTATAGCGCCCCGAAACTGCCTTTTGCGAGTTTGCGTAGAAAGATCAGAGAAACATTGTTAATGGCATTTGCAGAGCATCAGAGCAAGTCCGTGCAGCACACGCTCTACGATATGGCGGCGAATGTTCTGGGATCCGTGCCGGAAGTCAAAGACGTCGAACTCAGCATGCCGAACAAACATTGCTTGCTCGTGGATCTTTCGCGATTCGGGCAGGAAAATGCGAACGAAATCTTCGTCCCGACCGACGAGCCGCACGGGTACATTGAGGCGCGCGTCTGCCGAGAGTGATGAAAGTGCCCGCGACTACCAAAAATAGAACGGAGCGCGCGCAGGAAGTGATTGCGCGTTGCCGCGCCCTTGCAAAGTTCAGCGAGGACGCAAACTCGCTGCGCCGGACCTTTCTCTCCGAGTCCATGCATGATTGCCATGCCGCGATTGCCGGCTGGCTCAAACCACTGGGTATTTCCGCAACGATTGACAGCGCTGGAAATCTGCGTGGATTTTATCCTGGTGCCGACTCAGCCGCGCCACGCCTTTTGATTGGCTCGCACCTGGACACGGTTCCCAACGCGGGCTTTTACGATGGGATGCTCGGCGTGGTTCTGGCGATTGCGTTGCTTGAAGAACTCGATGGCAAACGTCTGCCTTTTGGAATCGAAGTAGTCGGATTTTCGGAGGAAGAAGGGGTGCGTTTTGGCGTTCCATTCATAGGCAGCCGGGCGCTGGTTGGTCGTATTGATGAGGAATTGCTTGGCCACCAAGACAGAAACGGAATAACTGTGCGCGGAGCGATTCAGAAATTCGGGCTCGATGATAAACGAATCAATGAAGCCGCGCTTGGAGATGACGTGCTGAGCTACGTAGAATTTCACATCGAGCAGGGGCCGGTGCTCGAAAAACTGGAACGACAGCTCGGTGTCGTCGAAGCGATTGTTGGACAAACGCGGCTGGTACTGCGATTTTGTGGAAAAGCAAATCACTCTGGCACCACGCCAATGGACACGCGCCACGATGCACTAGCCGGCGCCGCGGAATGGATGGTCGCGGTCGAGGCGCGGGCAAAGGTGATTCCAGGTTTGGTTGCTACCGTCGGTTTTATTGAAGCAAAGCCGGGCGCGACGAATGTGATTCCCGGAGAAGTCCGGCTTACCCTGGATACGCGGCATCGTTTCGATGAGACAAGATCTGTCGCAATCCGCGAGTTCACAGGATTCGCCGAGGAAATCGCCGAAAAACGTGGCCTCTTCTTACAAAGGAACACGCTGCTGGAGCAAAACGCGATCGTGCTCAATAGTTTTCTGGCCGATCAGATTGAGGAAGCGGTTCGAAAGAGTGGCTGCGAGCCACATCGAATGACCAGCGGCGCGGGCCACGACGCAATGATTTTGGCGGAGCGAATTCCTTCGGCGATGGTTTTCCTGCGGAGCCCCGGTGGTGTCAGTCACGACCCCGCGGAGTCCGTTTTGCTGGAAGACGTTGCGTGCGCAATTGATTGCGGCGTTCACTTGCTGAAACAACTTGCTCAAACGCGGGAATTTTTGGGAAGGATATGCCGTGCATAATCTTGGCGAAACGCGCAGTGTTCATCAACGCAATCATTTGCTGCTGACTCCCGACACTTTCGTGCGCGCTGCGTTGCCAGGGATGAAAAAAGCATCGGCGGCAGTGCACATTAGCCCTGCGCTCGGCGCGGGCTTTACCGAATACACCGCGGAATTCGAAGCGGGCGGCGAATTGGGCGGCACGACGGCGCAACGTTTTGTTTATGTGATCGAGGGGACCATTTCTTTTGAAGCCGGAGAAAAAGAACATCAGTTCGGTCCAAATGGCTATGCATATATCCCGCAGGGATTCGTTCATCGTATAAGCGCAAAAAATGCCGGCTGCGTTGCCGTTATCGAAAAAAACTATCAAGCGCTCGATCAAACTGCTCCACCGCGATTGATTATTTCCAACGAAGACGATGTGAAAAGCCAAGCACTGAACGGCGACGTTGATCTGCAGGTGAAATGCTTGCTGCCCGATCATCCAAGTTTCGATTTTGCCGTAAACACGATGACATATCAGCCCGGCGCCGCACTTTCCATGGTCGAAATGCACGTTATGGAGCATGGGCTCATCATGCTCGAAGGCGGCGGAATCTACCGGCTGGGCGATGCGTGGTATCCGGTCACGGCGGGAGATTTCATTTGGATGGGCCCGTGGTGCCCGCAATGGTTCGGCGCTATCGGCAAGAAACCGGCGAAATACCTTATCTATAAGGATTGGAACCGGCACCCACTCGCGTCTCGCTGAATATGAAAATCGTCATCGATCAGGAACGATTGTGCTTGGAAATCGAGGCGCTTGGGCAGATTTCCGAAACTGAACCGCCTGTCGTCACCAGAATTGTTTTCACGCCAGCCGATCTTCGGGCGCGCGCGTGGGTTGCCGCAAGGTGCAAAGAGGCGGGGCTCGACGTGCGGCAAGACGCCGTCGGAAATACCTTCGCGCGATGGAAGGGAAGCGACCCGTCGGCGCCGGCGGTCGGCACTGGCTCGCACATTGACGCGATTCCAAATGCAGGCAAATTCGATGGAGTGGTCGGCGTGCTCGGAGGACTGGAAGCGGTTCGTGCGCTGCAGCGCGGCGGATTCCATCCGAAGCGTTCGATTGAACTCCTGATTTTCACTTCGGAAGAGCCGACGCGGTTCGCAGTCGGCTGCCTCGGAAGCAGGCTACTCTCAGGTGTCTTGTCCGCAGAGTCTGCCGCAAATTTGCGCGACGCGAACGGAGAATCTCTCGAAGATATCCGCCGCAAAACAGGATTTGAAGGAGAACTTCGCGACGTGAAGCTGCCGACCGGGCACTATCATGCGTTTGTTGAGCTGCACATCGAGCAAGGACCGTTGCTTGAGCTAGAAAAGATTCCGTTGGGAATTGTCGAGCGAATTGCAGCTCCTGCCAGCGCGAGGATCATTGTGGAAGGTAGTGGCGGGCACGCAGGTGGAGTCTTGATGCCGGATCGAAGGGACGCACTCTGCGCGGCGGCGGAGCTTGTTCTCGAAGTGGAAAGGGCGGCGCGTTCGACCGGCGCAATCGATACCGTAGCGACTGTCGGCATTTGTGAAGTTTTCCCAGGCGCAGTGAATAGCATTCCTAGTCGGGTGCGCGTGAGTCTGGACGTGCGCGATACGGACCTTTCCCGACGAGATGGCGTAATCGACGAAATCACACGTGCGTCGGACGCAATTTCCAGGAAACGACAAGTCACTATTCAAACTGAGCTTCTGAACTCTGATGCGCCCGCAGACTGCGCGCCGGAAGTCGTCGAGGCTTTGGCGGATTCCTGCCGCAAACACCAGCTGAAATTCTTGCCGATGGTCAGCCGCGCCTATCATGATTCGCTTTTCATTTCTCGAATCGCTCCCACGGGCATGCTATTTATTCCCTGCCGCAACGGCTACAGCCATCGCCCCGATGAGTACGCCTCGCCCGAAGACATTGCCCGAGGCGCCTTGATTCTGGCGGAAACACTCGCAAAATTGGCCGGCTAGGCGCGATTTCGATTCGCCGTAAGGCTACCGTGTCGAAAATCTCATTCGATTCGCCTGATTTCCTGTTGCTGGAAACTGGGTCTTGCAGTGCGTCCGCAAAACGGGCAGAGTGCCAAATAGATTCCCATGTCCTCCGATTTCATGCGCCAAGCTATTGCTTTGGCCCTCGAAAATATTCGCAAAGGAGGAGGCCCCTTTGCCGCAGTCATGGTGAAGAACGGCGCCATTGTCGCAACCGGCGTAAATCGCGTCACAACGACGAACGATCCCACGGCGCACGCGGAAATAGTTGCCATCCGCGAAGCGTGCCGGAACCTCGAATCTTTTCAGCTCCCAGATTGCGAGCTTTATACAACTTGTGAGCCATGTCCCATGTGCCTCGGCGCGATTTATTGGGCTCGGCCGGCGCGAGTTTATTACGCCGGAACTGCATCGGACGCCGCCGCTGCGGGTTTCGACGACGCATTCATATATGACGAGCTGCAAGTACCTGCGAACGAGCGGCGTATCCCGATGGAGGAACTAAACCGGGCGGAGGCGCTCGTCATTTTTCAGGAGTGGCTGGCGAAATCGGACAAAACGCCGTATTGAAAGTTCCGCGGGAACCGCAACAGTTCGCGGCATGGAACGTTCTCACTCTTTCGGATGCCGCGGCGCTATAGTATCAGCAGATGAAACCGCTCTTGAAGGAGAAACATGCCCCGGATTATTCGTTGCTCGCTGATCCAAGCTAAGAATGCGGAGTCGCCGGAGAGCGCGCTCGAGAAAATCAAGAAAGTGATGACGGACAAGCACGTGGTGATGATCCGGCAAGCGGCCGCAGCAGGCGCGCAAATCATCTGCCTGCAGGAAATTTTTAACGGTCCTTATTTTTGCGCCGAGCAATCCACGCGCTGGTATGACATGACGGAACCGGTTCCAGGCGGCCTAACTATTCAATTGATGCAGAAGCTCGCCGCGGAACTGCGCGTGGTGATCATCGTTCCGATCTACGAAATTGATGGCGAGGGAATTTATTACAACACGGCCGCCGTAATCCATAACGACGGCTCATACCTCGGAAAATACCGCAAAACGCACATCCCGCACGTCGCTCCCGGCTTCTGGGAAAAGTTTTATTTCCGTCCGGGGAATCTGGGCTATCCCGTTTTCGATTTGGGCTTCGCAAAAATTGGCGTGTACATCTGCTACGACCGCCATTTCCCGGAAGGCGCAAGAGCGTTGGGATTGAACGGCGCGGAAATCGTTTTCAATCCGTCCGCAACCGTCGCGGGTTTGAGCGAGTATTTGTGGAAGCTGGAGCAGCCCGCGCACGCGGCCGCGAACGGATACTTTATCGCTGCCATCAATCGCGTTGGCACAGAATCTCCCTGGAATATCGGGGAATTTTACGGCTCCAGCTATTTCTGCGATCCGCGCGGCCAGATTTTCGCGCAAGCCTCGCGCGACAATGATGAAGTGTTAACCGCCGACCTGGATTTGGAAATGATTTCGCAAGTGCGCAAGACTTGGCAATTTTTCCGCGACCGCCGGCCGGATATGTATGAAGCGCTGGTAAAGCCATAAACGGCATAGCACAGCGGAAGAAGTTCTGAAAAAAGGTTTCCATCGCCAGGAGGTGGTGTGTCTACGATCAACACACAGCAAGTGAACCCGGAACTCGTCGCGCGATTTCCCGAAATTCATCCGCCCTTCGACGAAGTTGCGGCCGTCATCGAAGCGAATCGCTGTTTGTACTGTTTTGATGCCCCTTGCATTGCTGCGTGCCCTACTCACATTGATGTTCCGCGGTTTATCAAGAAAATCGCCCAGAATAATTTGCGAGGTTCAGCGCTTATGATTCTCGACGCAAATATTCTCGGCGCGAGCTGTTCGCGCGTCTGCCCCGTGGACGTCCTCTGCGAGGGCGCGTGCGTTTATCACCGATATAACAAGCAGCCCATCGAAATTGGCCGTCTGCAGCGGCATGCGATGGATGCTTTTTTTCGAAATGGCTCCGCACTTGCACAAAAAGCTCATGAACAGCGCGCAGGACGGGTGGCATGTATCGGCGCGGGGCCTGCATCACTCGCCCTTGCCGCCGAACTGCGCCAGCGCGGTTTTGCGGTAACAATTTTTGAGCGTAAGCCTCTTCCCGGCGGGTTGAATACGTATGGTGTCGCGGAGTACAAGCTTCGCTCGAGCGACAGCCTCCGCGAAATAGAAATGATTCGCGCGTTGGGCGTGGATTTCCGTTTCGGAGCCGAAATTGGTGGCGAAGCCGCGTTTGCCCAATTGGAGCGGGAATATGATTTTGTTTTTCTCGGAATCGGGCTTGGCGCAATGCATACGCTCAAGATTCCTGGAGAACACCTCCCCGGCGTAATTGATGCTTTGAAGTTCATCGAGGGCTACAAGACTGGAGGAAAGCTCGCGGTAGGCCGCCGGGTTGCAGTCGTTGGCGCGGGCAACACCGCGATTGACGCCGCTCGCGCCGCCGTACGGCTCGGCGCCGAGGACGTGCAGATTCTCTACCGGCGAGACGAACCGAGCATGTCTGCGTTTTTGTTTGAATATGAGCATGCCAAGGAAGAAAGAGTAAAGTTTCACTGGTGGACGCAACCGGTGGCGATTCTGCAATCGCAAAATCATTCAGGCATTGAAGCGATCGAATGCATCCGGGTTCAGGCTGGGTTGAATGGTTCGCTAGTGAAATTGTCAGATTCAGAATTCCGCATTCCTTGTGACATGGTGATTCCCGCTATCGGACAATCGCCTTTGTTCGAATTTCTCGAAGCGTGCCGCGGCGTTCGAACGGAGAACGGTCGCATTCAGGTGGATCGGACCACTGGCCAAACGTCACATCCGAAATACTTCGCCGGTGGTGATTGCGTGAATGGCGGCCGGGAAGTCGTTGACGCCGTGGCCGACGGCAAACGCACCGCGCTGGCTGTGGCAAAGTTGCTGGAGAACAAGCATGCCTGAACGAAATCTGACTCCAGATATCTCCGTTAAGTTCGCCGGAATCTCCTCGCCAAATCCGTTTTGGCTGGCATCCGCCCCGCCGACGAATTGCGGCGAGCAAGTAATGCGCGCATTCGACGCGGGCTGGGGCGGTGCCGTCTGGAAAACGATTGGGGATCCCATCACAAACGTTTCATCGCGCTATTCCTCATTGGATTGGAACGGCCAGCGAATGATGGGCCTCAACAACATCGAGCTCATTTCCGATCGCCCGTTGGAGGTAAATCTTCACGAAATCACGGAAGTGAAGAAACGCTATCCGCGGCAAGCGGTGATTGCATCGCTCATGGTGGAATCGAAGCGCGAAGCATGGCATCTCATCGTGCAGCAGTCGGAGGACGCGGGGGCGGATGGCCTGGAGCTAAATTTTGGATGCCCTCATGGCATGAGTGAACGCGGCATGGGCAGCGCCGTTGGACAGGTGCCAGACTATGCGGAAATGATTACGTCCTGGGTGAAGGAAAAAGCCCGCACTCCAGTTCTGGTCAAGCTGACGCCAAATATTACGGACATCCGATCGGTTGCGCGCGCAGCAAAACGGGGAGGTGCCGACGGCCTTTCTGCAATAAACACCATCAACTCGATCACGGGAATCGATCTCGACACGTTTATTCCACGGCCCAACGTGGACGGCAAATCTTCACATGGCGGTTATTGCGGGCCGGCGGTCAAGCCGATCGCGCTCAACATGGTTCAGCAAGTGCAGAGCGATCCTGAATCGTGTCTGCCCCTGAGCGGCATCGGTGGAATTTCCGATTGGCGCGACGCCGTGGAATTTATCTTGCTCGGATGCGGCACCGTGCAAGTCTGCACCGCAGTGATGCACTACGGCTATCGCATCGTAGAAGACATGGCTGACGGCCTTGCAAACTGGATGCGCGAAAAAGGCTTTGCAACTATTTCCGACTTCCAATCGCTAAGCCTCGCTCGCGTGCAAGATTGGAAGCACCTCAATCTCAATTATAAAATCGTCGCCCGCATCCACGAAGAAAAATGCATCGGCTGCGAGCTTTGCTACACGGCTTGTTGGGACGGCGCGCACCAATGCATCCATCTCGATCGCGTCGGCCCGAACAGTGGCCGGCACGCGACGCCAGCGATGCGAGAAACGCTCAGCAAGCAGAGCATCGCGATGACGCCGATTCCCAAACTGGATCACACTTCGTCCTCAGCCGGCAAAGAGCCTTACCCCACCCCGCTCGCACGCATTCCACGCGTAGACGAAGCAGAGTGCGTCGGTTGCAATCTATGCGCGCTTGTCTGTCCAGTGGAGGGCTGCATCGCGATGGAACAAGTGGACACGCATCTACCTTCGCAATCCTGGGAGGAACGCACGGGAAATCCTGCAAATCCAGCAAGGAAGTGTGATTGATGGGACTTCTCATTCAGAATGGCACGATCGTAACGGCGGAAAAAACCTTCGCCGCGGATATTTTGGTCGAAGGAGAAACCGTTAAGGAAATTCGCGCAGGTATCGCGACGGCTCCTGCGCACAAGACATTGGACGCGACCGGTATGTTGCTCCTGCCCGGTGGAATTGACGCGCACACGCATCTCGACATGCCCTTCGGCGGCACGACGTCCAGCGACGATTTTGAAACGGGCACGCGCGCGGCGGCCATTGGCGGGACCACCTCGATCGTCGATTTTGCGATTCAGGGCCGCGGAACGCGCATGCGTAACGCTCTAGACGAGTGGTCGAAAAAAGCTCAAGGCAAAGCCTGCATTGACTACGGCCTGCACATGATCGTCACCGATCTTGCCGGCGCGGGCCTCGAAGACATGGACGAAATGGTTAAAGAGGGCGTCGCAAGCTTCAAACTCTTCATGGCTTATCCGAATGTTTTGATGGTTGACGACGCCACGATTTTCAAAGCGCTGAAACAAACGTCAAAAAATGGCGCGCTGATTTGCATGCACGCGGAAAATGGGAGCGTCATTGACGTTATCGTTCAGCAAGCGTTGGCCGAAGGCAAAACTGCGCCCGTCTATCACGCGCTCACGCGGCCAACGATTGCGGAAGCTGAAGCCGTGAATCGCGCGATAGCGCTGGCGGAAATCGCACACGCGCCCGTGTACATCGTCCACCTTTCGTCCGAAGACGCGCTCAACCGGGTGCGCGAGGCGCGCAGCCGCGGCGTTCCGGCGTTCGCGGAAACCTGCCCGCAGTATCTTCTGCTGTCCATTGACGAAATGAGGCGGCCCGGTTTCGAAAGCGCGAAATACGTCTTCACGCCTCCACTCCGCGAAAAAGAAAATCTTCCGAAATTGTGGGACGGCTTGAAAGACGACAACCTCCAGGTGGTTTCCACCGACCACTGCCCTTTCTGTTTCGAGGACCAAAAAATTCTCGGCCAAAATGACTTCACAAAAATCCCTAACGGCGGCCCGGGAATCGAAAATCGCCTGCAGCTTCTTCATCATCACGGTGTGAACGAAGGTAAACTTTCGCTGAATCGTTTCGTGGAAATCGTTTCGACCGCGCCCGCGCGCATTTTCGGTATGTATCCAAAAAAAGGAACGCTCGCGCCGGGCAGCGACGCAGACATTGTTGTTTGGGATCCGCGCGCCGAACACGTGATCAGCGCCAAAACGCACAACATGCGGGTGGATTATTCGATGTTTGAAGGCTTCCGCGTACGGGGCAACGCGCGGCAGGTGTTTTCCCGCGGTGAACTGATCGTCGAAAATGGAAAATACCTCGGCAAAGCAGGCCGCGGTTCCTATTTGCGACGCACGGCGCACGGCGGTGCCTGGGCATGAGCGCCAGCCACGACGCAAGCCTTTACAACGAAGACCTCGCCCCCATTCCATCAGAACGCCGCACGTGGAGCACATACAATTACGCATCGCTGTGGGTTGCGATGAGCGTCTGCATTCCGACCTACATGCTGGCGTCCGGTTTGATTGCCGCCGGCATGAGTTGGAAGCAAGCCATCGGAACGATTCTTCTCGGGAATTTGATCGTGCTTGTCCCCATGATTTTGAATGCGCACGCGGGCACCAAATACGGAATCCCGTTTCCGGTTTACGTGCGCGCGTCGTTTGGAGTTCGCGGCGCGAACGTTCCCGCCGTCTTGCGTGCGCTCGTGGCATGCGGCTGGTTCGGCATACAAAGCTGGATAGGCGGTCAGGCAATCTATTCCATGCTGGGCGTGCTCTGGCCAAGCGTGACTGGCCACGCTGGCGTGTCGTGGGCGTGCTTCTTGGCGTTTTGGTTCCTCAACATGCTAGTGATCTGGCGCGGCATCGAAACGATCAAGTTTTTGGAAGGAATCGGCGCGCCTTTCATGCTTGGCGTCGGGCTTCTTCTTTTGTGGTGGATCACCAGAAAAGCCGGTGGCCTCGGTCCCGTCCTAAGCACTCCCAGCAAATTCAAGACGACCGCTGAATTTTTGCACGTCTTCGTTCCTTCGCTCACAGCGATGGTTGGTTTCTGGGCCACGGTCGCGCTAAACATTCCGGACTTCACGCGTTACGCAAAGTCACAAAAAGCACAAATGACCGGTCAGGCGCTCGGACTGCCGACCGCAATGACTTTGTATTCGTTCATCGGAGTCGCGGTCACTTCCGCATCTGTGGTGATCTTCGGCCAGGCGATCTGGGATCCCGTCGCTCTGCTTGGCCGCTTTCATGAACCGGTAATCGCTTCGATCGCTCTCGTTGCGCTGCTCATCGCAACGTTGAACACAAACGTCGCCGCCAACGTCGTCTCTCCGTCCAACGATTTCTCGAATCTCAATCCACGCCTCATTTCGTTTCGCACCGGTGGTCTCATCACTGGCGTGATCGGCATCCTGATGATGCCGTGGAAGCTGCTCGCCAATGCGGACAGGTACATCAACGGATGGCTGGTTGGCTATTCGGGCCTCCTGGGACCAATCGCGGGAATCATGATTGCGGATTATTTCGTGGTTCGCGGACGCACGTTGCAGCTTGATGCGCTCTATCGCCGCGGCGGAATATACGAATACTCCCGCGGTTTCAACTATAAAGCGCTCGTCGCACTCGCGCTGGGCGTTTGCGTCGCGTTGATCGGTTTGCGTGTGTCTTATTTGCGATGGCTGTATGATTATGCGTGGTTCGTCGGTTTCTTCGTCTCGGCGGCCACGTATTGCGTTCTGATGGGCAAAGCGCCGCGTTTGGAAGTGCAGGCCGCGCAGGCCGGTGTCACTGAATCCTGAGATTTCTGCACGGCCGCTTCGAACAAGAAACGGGAAAAGACGATCAGGAGTCTTTCGTATGAGTGAATCGCTTACGTCCGCCCAGGTCGTCGAATCGACAAAAAAGCTGAACTATGGCACCTGGCGTTTTCAGAAAAGCTGGAACCCTCTGCACGTCGTGGACGCCGAAGGCTGCTATTTCATCGATGCCAGCGGCAAGCGCTACTTGGATTTTTCTTCTCAGCTCATGTGCGTGAACCTCGGGCACAAAAATCCCGCAGTGATTCGCGCAATTGAAGAACAGGCGAGGACTCTTCCGTACATCGCGCCGTCGTACGCATCCGATGCGCGCGCAAAACTCAGCAATCTTCTTCTCGATGTCTTGCCGAAAGGCCTGGAGAAATTCTTCTTTACGACCTCCGGCACGGACGCGAACGAAGCCGCCTTCAAAATTGCCCGCATGTACACCGGCAAAACAAAAATCATCGCGCGTTATCGCTCCTATCACGGTTCGACGACAGCCTCTATTGCTGCTACTGGCGACCCGCGCCGCTGGGCCATGGAGCCTGCCGGCAAGGCACAAGGTTTTATCTTTGCCCCGGAAGTGAATTGCTACGACTGCCCGATTAAGCATACTTATCCGTCCTGCGGAATCGCGTGCGCCGATTATGTCGAACACATGATCGTAAACGAGTGCAACGTTGCCGCCGTCGTGGTCGAACCGGTGACGGGGACGAATGGCGTCTTGATTCCGCCCGCTGAGTATTTCCCGAAGTTGCGGAAAATCTGCGATGCGCACGGAGTCTTGCTTATAGCCGACGAAGTCATGACCGGCTGGGGCCGCACCGGCGAATGGTTCGCGATGAATCACTGGAACGTACAACCCGACATTCTCGTGACTGCCAAGGGTATAACCTCGGCCTACGTCCCCCTCGGCCTTTGCGCCACTACCGCAAAAATTGCCGCGCACTTCGACGACCACTATTTTGCGCATGGCCATACGTATGAAGCGCATCCCATGACGCTAGCTCCTGCAGTCGCCACGATTCATGAAATGCAGCGCCTCGGCCTCGTTGAGCGCGCCAACAAAATCGGCGCCTATCTCGGTGAAAAACTTAAAGCCCTGCCGGCGCGACATCCGTCCATCGGCGACGTCCGCGGCATCGGCCTTTTCTGGGCCGTCGAACTGGTCAAGAACAAGGAAACCAAGCAGCCGCTAAACACGATGCGCGATAAAGTCGAAGGCAAGCCGCTCGTCGTGGATCAGGTCGCCGCTGAAGCGATGAAGCGCGGTGTCGCGCTTCAGGCATGGGTCAGTCATTTTGTAATCGCCCCGCCGCTCATCATCGAAGAATCTGAAGTTGATGCCGGCGTGGCTGCGCTGGACGCGGCTCTTTCTATCGCGGACGCTGCCATCGCCAGCTCATAAATCGCAAGAATCAGTCTTGATTTTGAGGCGTGGTCTGGCCGTTTGCAGGAGAAGTCGACGAAAGTGCATCTTCCGCACGGGTGGCACCATAGGCTTGATTGCCTTGTCCACTCCGTCTTTGCTCAGCCAGCGCATTTAGCCGCGCAAAAACTGTCCGCTCCGCCTCTGCCTTTTCCGGTTGATTCTGTCTGGCATAAGCCTTGGCAAGATTGAAATGCACCTCCGGACTTGAAGGAGCAAGCCGCGCGGCAAACTCCAATTGTGTGACGGCGGGATCAAACCGTTTCAGCTCCAAATACACTCGACCAAGAGCGTAGTGCGCTTCTGCCGAGTCCGGCGCCAATTGCGTCGCATGCTCCGCGGGCGCAAGGGCATCACTGGCGCGATGCTGCTGCAGGCGAGTCAGCGCCAGATCCACAAGGGGCGAAGGATCTTTTGGAGATAGTTTTGCTTCGAATTCGAATTGCTCTGCGGCTGCATCATAATTAGAAAGAGCGGAAAGTGCCTTTCCACAAATAAAGTGCAGCATCGGCGTTCCCGGGTAGTCTGCGATCAGCTGCTTCACTTTTGGAATACCGAGGTCGTACTTGCTTTCATTTAGCAGCGCCACCGCTTCCCCTGTTCGCGCCACAAGAGAATTCAGTGAATCCGTCACTTCGCCGGGGAGCTTTGCGATACGCAGAGACGCAAGCCCCAGTGCAAACTGCAGCTCCTTATCCGATTCCACATTTAGCGCGTGATTCGCCAATACTTGCGATGCTTTTTGAAATTGGCCCGCGCGGGTTAACAGCATGGCATAGTGATAGTGCGCCGTGTGTACTGACTCTTGAGTACCACTCAATCCAAGCTCCTCTCCTCGTCCCAAATGGATCAGGCTGTTGTTGTAGTCCTTCAATGCGAATTCGCACAGCCCCATAACAGCCCACGCCGCTCCAAAATTCGAGTTGCGGGCCGTCCATGACTTCAGTGCTGCAACGGATTCAGCGGGCCGCCCCTGCGAATAATCGAGCATCGCAAGACTCCAGAGCCCGTTATCCCAGTTCGGCCGAATCTGCAGTGCCTTTTCATAATTAGCTATCGCTTCTGACATCTTGCCTTCCGCCTGACGTGCGGCGGCCGCACGAGCCAATTCTTCAAAAGCAACATCGTTTGCCGACGATGCTGCAACAGGCACGTTTGAAATAGCTCTCGACGTAGTGCGCGCATACAGCTTCGCAATCTGTGGTTCAGGTGAAGTTGCGCTAGCTAGGAGCTTTTCCGCGGCTTGCAGTTCTTGCGAAGCGGAAGCTTTTCCCTTCTTTATTTCAATTCGGCTGATTGCGATTTGCGCCAGCACGTTGTGCGGGAATATTTTCAGTTCTTCTCGAAACCGTACCAGCGCTCGTTCCTCATTGCTAGAAGCCGTCAGCGCTGAGCCATACCCATAATTTAGAAATGGCGTATCTGGATATTTTGTCGCCGCCTCGTCGAACGCCCGAATGGCATCTTGCACCCGCCCCTGCGCAAGCAACGCCGCCGCTTCCCCCACATCGCTCACCAAAGCGTCCTTCGAAGGGTCAACCTCCCGTGGCAGCAGACCAACGTGCAGCGTCGCCAATCCCAGCGCAAACTTCGCATCATTCGGAAACGGGCCGTTTGCGAATTCCTGGCCAAGCAGCTCGGCGCTTTTTTCGAATTCGCCTGAGCGATTTCTCAGCAATGCTAGGTGATAGCGGGCGACGCGCCCGGTGTCTTCCTCGCCAGCTTTCCCCGCCGCAAGTCCCTTTTCCAAATCATTCTTTGCCGAGTTATAGTCCGCGGTCTCAAATTCGCAGAGCCCGAGGTAATTCCATGCCGCGCTCACTTGGGGCGCAAGTTTCGTTACCACGCCGAACGCGAGAATCGCGGCGGCGAATTGATCCGTGTCGTACTGCATCGTACCCAGATACCACCAGCCCTCCGCCCAGTCTGGCTTCAGCTCGACAGATTTCTTGTAGAGCTGAAGCGCCTCTGCAGTCTTGCCGGCTTCTCGTGCTTTTGTGGCCGCCTGGGCTGTGCTGCCGAATCCCGGCGAACCGGTCTGGCAGAATCCAGGACCGGTCACAAAAAACACGGCTGACACAAAAACTACCACGTACAAAGAGATGCCTTTGGCCGGTGATCGGAAGGAAAATGGCGTGAACCGCATGGCAGAATGGGCGTCGAGCTTGCTCCTCGCGCAGATTAGCACAATTCCCCCGGCAGTTCTTTTGTCTCACTTGGACTTTTGCGCCGCCGTGCTATCGTAACTGCATGTCGTCATTCGGTCTCCTGCGGCGCCTCTTTCCGCGCCGGACCTCCAGACGGATTTTCCTTGAGCAGCTTGCAGCCTTCGGTGGCAGCGCTGCGTTACTTCACAGTCCTTTTGATTTTCCACAGCCGCCCGATACGCTGCCCGCGTTTGAAGAGATTCCCGGGGCAAAGAGCGGAATCCATTTCGTCCACACCGCCGGAAAATCGCCTCAAAAATTTCTCCCGGAGACCTCTGGAGCAGGCTGTGCATTCCTTGACTACGACAACGACGGCTGGATGGACATTTACCTCGTTAACAGCGGCAAGGCAGATTTCTTTACTCCCGCTAAGCCACTTCGCAACGCGCTCTATCGCAACAATCGAGATGGCACTTTTGCCGACGTCACGGAAGAGGCGGGTGTCCTCGGCGGAGGCTACGGTATGGGTGTGGCCGTCGGCGATTACAACGGCGATGGGTTTCCTGACCTCTACGTTACCCAGTATGGCCGCAGCATTCTCTACCACAACAATGGAGATGGCACCTTCACCGACGTGACGGAAAAAGCCGGTGTCGCAGCGCCTGGATGGAATTCCAGCGCTGTCTGGTTTGACTACGACAATGACGGTCGTCTCGATCTCTTCGTCTGCCAGTTCGTCGAATTCAACAACACGCTAAGTTGTGGCGTGGATCGCGATGGGACTCACCATTACTGCATCCCGCGGATCTTCAAGCCGCGTCCAAGCTGGTTGTTTCACAATAACGGCGACGGTACTTTCACTGACGTCAGCAAAGAAACCGGCATTGCCCAGCATCTCGGCAAAGCATGGGGCGTCGTCGCAACGGACATCAACAACGACGGCAAGATGGATCTCTTTGTTGCCAACGATACCGTCGCAAATTTTCTTTTCGTGAATCGCGGCGGAAAGTTTGAAGAAGTCGGCCTCGCCTCGGAAATTGCCTATAGTGCAGAAGGACGCGCTCGCTCCGGCATGGGTGTGGACTCCGCTGACTTCGATGAAGATGGCTGGATGGATCTATTTGTTGCCAACATTGATCAGGAAGTTTTTTCGCTTTATCACAATTTGCATGATGGAACGTTCGAGGACGTCTCCATTCCGGTGGGCATTGGAATGGACACGCGCTGGATGAGCGGCTGGGGCCTGAAGTTTTTCGACTACGACAATGACGGCGACCTGGATCTTCTCCTCACAAATGGTTTCCCGGACGACCTCGTAGAACAGTACTCGCATCTGGTGACTTACAAGGAGCCGCCACTGCTGTTTCACAAGGAAGGAAAATCCTTTCGCAATGTAAGCGCGCAGAGCGGCCCGGTTTTTTCGCAGTCCTTCTCCGCGCGCGGTATGGCCATCGGCGATTTCAACAACGATGGCGCGATAGACGTGCTCATCTCGGTCAATGACGCAGCGCCGGTCTTGCTCCGCAACAACGCTGCCAAGGGAAATCACTGGCTGGGAATTCACCTGGTGGGGCGCAAATCAAATCCAGATGCCGTTGGCGCCCGAGTTTCTTACCAGGCTGGAGACCTAAAAAGAAGCCGCATGAGGGTCGGTGGCGGCAGCTTTCTTTCGTCCCATGATCCCAGAATGGTTTTGGGCATCGGCAAACGCAAAAAAATCGATTTGCTGGAGGTGAAGTGGCCGCTACCTGGCGGGAATACGCAACGCTTCACAAATTTGCCCCTGGATTGCTACATCACAATTACAGAAGGTTCAGATAAATGGACGTAGGCAATTTTAATCGTCTACAAACGCACGGTGTACCGATCATCCCGCAAACAAATTCCTCACCATGAACCACAAATTCGCAGGCCGCTCCGCGAGTCGTCGCACGAACCACGGATACCAATAATTTCCATATGCTATCAATACGGCAAAGCGATAGCCTTCCGCCGCCAGCCGTTCCTGTTCAGCGCGCTGTATGCCGTATAGCATCTGAATTTCCAGCGCGTTCTTTGGCATGTCTTCCTCCGCGATAAGATCCTGTAGCCGTCGAATGAGCGCCACATCGTGCGTTCCAAACGCTGCTCGTAACATTCGCCCGTCGCGTTGGGCGCGCAACATCTCCTGCCCCAGCGAAAAGTAGCTTTCGTCCACATCCTTCTTCGCCGGATAGGCCACGTCCGCGGCTTCTTTGTACGCGCCCTTCACAAGCCGCACCGATGGCTTCAGCGCAAACAAACTATCCAAATCGTCTTTGGTCCGATACAAATATGCCTGCAGGCAGATGCCGGTCCTCGGGAACCGTTCAACGGCCCTTCTATATACCGCCAGGGTCGCATCGACATAAGAACTTGCTTCCATGTCAATCCAGACAGTTTTCGCCGCGTCTTCGTGTTCCAGGATTTGCTTCAGGTTGGAAAAACAAAGTTCAGCCGATTGATCCAGCCCTAGCTGCGTCAGTTTCACCGAGACTTCCGTTTGCATCCCACCGGGGCGAATTTTCCGCAAGACGTCCAGATAGTGATTCGTAACTTCGCTCGCCTCCCGCGCGTCCCGGATGTTTTCACCCAGATGCGTTAGCACTCCCGAGATTTTTTTCCCTTCCAATGCTTTTGCAGCAGCCAGAGCATCGTCGATCTCTTCGCCTGGCATGAATCGTGCGACGCTACGTCGCACAAATTTGTAACGCGCCGCGCGTTCGCGCAGCCATACATTTTGTGATGCAGCAAGCAGAAGCGACCGCGTCATGCTCATGCATTTCCTCGAATGTCTGATGAAATTCGATTCGAACGCAGCCGCTATTTTAGACTAGGCAGTCCGGTTTACCGAATAAGTTATGATTTTGAAGTGAGTTTTTCTGGTGTCAGCCGCAAAGCCTCTTGTAGCGGTCGTGTGAAATCCCGCGCAAGCTGCGCAGCCGCTTTGGAACCCACGCTTGCCTCAACTTCGCTCTTAGCTTGGCGAATGGCACCGGCCACAGTCCCGGGCTGCCCTGTCCCACAAAATAAGCAAGAAGCAGGAAGGGAGCCGACCAGGCGCCGCAGCCGACAATCAAGTCGAGCCAAGGCCCGTAAACCCACGGACTGCGAGCCCTCTGTGTCGCGTCTTGTAAGGGAAGGGAAGCGCCGCTCATCACAAAGCAGAGTAACGCACGCCGCGCGTTCCGTGTGTCCGGGCAAAGAACCCAATGAAGAAAGTGTTACGGCCCTGGCATTCAGTTGATGGCGAGAAATTTCAGAAGACAGCCGGCAAGCACGCCCCCTAGGAGCGGCCCTACAATCGGAATCGGCGCGTAGTTCCAGTCCGACCCGCCTTTGCCGGCAATCGGCAAAATTGCATGCGCAATCCGCGGCCCCAGGTCACGCGCGGGATTGATTGCATATCCCGTCGTACCGCCCAGTGAAAGTCCGATGCCCCACACCAAACTGGCCACAAGGTACGGCCCGATTCCCGCCGCAAGCCCGTTCGCGGAAACACTCTTCGAAAAAATGGCGCCAACAACAAATACCAGCACGAACGTCGCAATAATTTCGCTCAGTAAATTCGCAACCCCATTTCGAATCGCGGGCGCCGTGCAGAAAACTCCCAGTTTCGCTCCGGTATCCGGTGTCTCTTTCCAGTGCGGCAGATAGTGCAACCACACGAATGCCGCCCCAGCGATCGCCCCCAACAATTGCGCCGTGAGATACGGCAGAAATTTTCCATACGTACCAGAGCGCACCGCAAATCCTAGCGTCACTGCGGGATTCAAGTGCGCATCGCTGCTGCCACACGCAATCGCAACAAACACGCCGCACATCACCGCGAACGCCCATCCCGCGGTGATAACAATCCAGCCGCTGCCTTCCGCTTTCGAACGCTTCAGCAGCACCGCCGCAACCACGCCGTCTCCGAGAAAAACCAAAACGAACGTACCAAGAAATTCACCAAGCCAGGGTGAGGTCATTCTCGTTGTTCTCCTCTAGTTTTCTGCCCAGTCAAACGATCTGGTCACGGCCTTGTTCCACTCGCGGTAGAGCCTCTCGCGTTCTTGTTCGCCAAGTGCAGGCTTCCACGTGCGGTCAGCCTTCCAATTGGTCAACAGCTCATCGGTGTTTTTGTAGAAGCCCACGGCAAGCCCAGCCGCATAGGCCGCTCCCAGCGCCGTCGTTTCCGCAACCACCGGCCGGACAACTTCACGGTTCAAGATATCGCTCTGAAATTGCATCAGCAGTTCGTTCGAAACCATTCCGCCATCCACTCGCAGCGACGCCAGCGGAATCTTCGCGTCTTTTTCCATGGCTTCGACGACCTCGCGTGTCTGGAACGCCGTCGCCTCAAGTACCGCCCGCGCCAAATGCCCCTTGTTCGCGAACCGCGTCAGTCCCGCAATTACCCCGCGCGCCGATTCCTTCCAGTACGGCGCATAAAGCCCCGAAAATGCCGGCACAAAATAAACTCCGCCATTGTCTTTCACCGTTTTGGCCAGCGTCTCTACATCCGGGCTCTTCGCAATCAGCCCAAGATTGTCGCGCAGCCATTGCACCAGCGCGCCCGTAATCGCCACGCTACCTTCCAGCGCGTAGCGCGCCGCGGCATTGCCAAATTTGTAAGCCACGGTCGTCAGCAGCCCAAACTGTGACGCCACACTCTGCTCGCCCGTATTCATTAGCAAAAAACACCCAGTGCCGTACGTGTTTTTCACTTCACCCGGGCGAAAACAGGCTTGCCCCACCAGCGCGGCTTGCTGATCCCCCAAAATCCCCGCGATCGGTACTCCGCTCATCGGCCCGTACGCAACGGCGCCATACACCTCACTGCTCGATCGGACCTGAGGCAAAATCCCGCGTGGAATTTCAAACGCCCGCAAAAGCTCTTCATCCCAATTGAGCGTCTTCAAATTCAGCAATTGCGTGCGGCTCGCGTTTGTCACGTCAGTAGCATGTACTCCGCCGCTTTGCCCGCCCGTCAGATGCCAAAGCAGAAAAGTGTCAATGTTTCCGAAGAGAAGTTCTCCGCCTTCCGCCCGCGCTCGAGCCCCACGAACATTTTTCAAAATCCATCGCAGTTTGAGCCCGCTAAAGTAAGTGCTCAGCGGCAACCCCGTTTTCGCACGGAAGCGATCCTGTCCGCCTTGTGCGCTGAATTCCGCCACGTCCGGCCCGACTCGCGTGTCTTGCCACACGATCGCGTTCATCACCGGCTTTCCCGTTGCCTTTTCCCAAACGACCGTCGTCTCCCGCTGATTCGTAATGCCGATTGCCGCGAAATCTTCGGCTCTCAGCCCGCTTCTCTCCACCGCTTCAGCAATTACTTCCTGCGTCCTCTGCCAAATTTCTTTCGGATTGTGTTCCACCCATCCCGGCTGCGGGAAAATCTGCTCGTGTTCTTTCTGGGCCACGCTCACAATGCGCCCCGCTTTGTCGAACACGATGAAGCGCGTGCTCGTCGTGCCTTGATCTATCGCTCCGATGTAACTTTTCACGGCTTCACGCCTCGCTCAGCCCAAGTTCGCTCAAGAATTCCCGCACCTTCGCAGTGTAGTCAGAAATCTCCCGCGTTTTTCGCTCTCCGCTCCATCCCAGTTCCGCTGCCAGCAATTCACCTGCAACCGGCGCAGCCGCAATCGAAGCGCGCCAATCGTACATCTGCAATCCCAACCGCCGCGCCAAAACGTCTTCGATCCTCTGCGCCATCTCCTCGCGCGCACAGTAAACCACTTCGGCCCGCAACGCAGGAAACCCTTGCGCAATCTGTTCGCCCAGGGACGCATCCCCGCGAACCAAATCGAGCACTCGCGGCGCATTCGTTCCAAACTTATTCGCAAGATGCTTCGCGGTCGCTTCTGCCAGGCCGTGTTCGGTTGCCAGTTGGCGCCAGTAATCCTCCGCAAATCCTCGCGCCCCGTCCAGCGAATGCTGTTTCGTCACGCACGGCGAAACTTGCATCCCCAATTCCCGCTGCACCGAATCCACAGTGTCTTCCGCCATCAAACGATGCGTCGTCCACTTTCCGCCCAAAATGCTGATCAACTTGCTTTTTTCATCTACTTCCACTTCATGGTCACGAATCAATTCCTTAGTGTTGTGCTTCGACCCCGCCGCGACCAGCGGCCTCAATCCGGCCATCCCGCTCACTGCTTCTTCTACACGCAGCGGCCGCGTCAAATACGGATTCAACTGCCGCATCAAATAGTCCGCCTCATCGCGCTGCACGACCATCCGAGTTGCCGGTGTCGCTTCATCCTCGGTCGTTCCCACGAGGAGCCGCCCCTGCCACGGCACCGCAAATATCACGCGTTTATCTTCCGTCTGCGGCACCAGTAGCGCGTCCCTGCCCGGAAACAGCTCCATTGGAAACAGCAAATGCACGCCTTTACTCGGCCGCAAACGTGGCGCAGCACTTGGATTTGCCAATTGCCGAATCTTGTCGGAAAACGGCCCAGTCGCGTTGACGACGACCCTTGTCCGCAATGCAGCCGAGGAACCATCAAACAAATCCGTTAACGCGACGCCTGAAATCTTCTCGCCGGTGTCGCGCGAAAAATCCGTTACGCGCACGTAGTTAATCGCCATCCCACCAGCTTCAGCGAACGATCTCACCAGCGCCAATCCATACCGCGCATCGTCGAACTGGCCATCTGCATAGGCCACTGCTCCGTGCAACCCATCCGGCTTCAATCCGGGCAATCGCGCCAGCGCTTCCTTCTTCGAAAGAAACCTGCTCGGGAATAGGTTCTTCTTTCCCGCCAGCAGGTCATACATCTTCAGACCGATTCGAAAATAACCCGCCTGCAGCCACGAATATACGGGCACCAGAAATTCCGCGGCGTGCGCCAGATGCGGCGCATTGCCGAGCATGTACGTTCGCTCCCGCAACGCGTGCTGCACCATGCGGTATTCCGAAAGGTCGAACGATTTGACCGCCTGCTCCAGATAGCGCACGCCGCCGTGCACCAGCTTCGTCGAAGCGCTGGACGTCCCGGAAGCAAAGTCCCCCGCGTCTACCAGCACGGTGCGCAGGCCACGCAATTGCGCGTCCAGAGCGCATCCCGCGCCCGTAGCGCCACCACCGATGACGCACACATCAAACTCTGCGCCAGCGACCTCTTCAATCTTCTGTGAACGAGAATTCATTCGAGTGGGTTCGCGGAGAGACCAAGCGATATCTTACCGGGGGAATGGTATATCTCATTTCCCCTCTCCCCGCATCTAACCTTTTGGAACCTATGGAGACACGAAGTTAGGAGCAAAGAAAGCTATGAACGCAAAGTCCCTTTTGTCCACTGCTGCACTCGCTGTTGGAATTAGCTTGTTGGCGCCGTCCGTGCCTGCATCCGCACGCCCCGCCGGCGAGCCCGGCAGCGCAACGCTCACGGTCACTGCGGTTACAAAGAAAGGCGCTCCGCCCATGGTCGCAAAGGATGACGTCCAACTCTCCGTGGGCAAGGAACGCAAGCAAATTTCAAACTGGGTCAAAGCTGAAAAGCTCTACCTCGCCATTTTGATTGACGACTCATTGGACAGCGAGGTCGCCAGCCAGTGGAATGACGTAAAACAATTCATCAACGCACAGCCCGCAACTACTTCGATCGCCGTCGGATACGCCACAAACGGCACGGTCCGCGTCGCGCAGGACTTCACCACCGATCGCGACCTCGCTGCAAAAGCCTTGCGCATTCCTTTGGGCTCCCCCGCGGCTTATTCCAGTCCGTATCTTTCCGTCATTGATTGGATGAAGCGCTGGCCGTCCACCGGTGACCGCCGCTCGCTCCTCCTCATCTCTTCCGGCATAGATTATTTCCGCGGCGGCTTCGGCCCCACCTATCCTGACGTGGACACCGGCATTTCCATCGCCGAAAAGGGCAACATCAATATTTGGAGCATCTACGCGGAGGGAGCCGGCCACATCCGCCGCTCTTTCTTCCTGCTCAACACCGCGCAGAACAACCTGAGCAAACTCAGCGATGAAACCGGTGGCGAATCGTTTTATCTGGGTACCAGCGCGCCGGTTTCCTTCAAACCATATTTGGACGAACTTCAGATGCACCTGAACAACCAATACCTGCTCACCTTTGCGGGTGACGGCGGTCCAAAAGGAAAATTTGTCGGAGTACGTTTGAAGACCGAAATCGCCGGGACGGAATTTGTGCACGCGAATCAGGCGTGGCTTCCTCCCGCGAAATGATTCTCAACCATTCGCAATTTGAAAAGCGCTCCGCCCCGGCGGGGCGCTTTTTCTTCGCAACTGGCCTTGTGCTAAATGGCCCTTGCGGCTAAACTACGCCTCGTCAAACCGTATTGTTTTTTTGCGATTTGGCCTTTATTCAATCGATTTAAACTGCAAGGCGCAGAATCTCTTGGCGCCAGGGAGCGCGCATGCCTCTTCCGATGCAAGCCCGTCGGTCATTTTCCACTCCAGCCGTTTCCCGTTTTCTCTCTTGTCTTCCATTGATCCTCGCGCTTGTCGCTCTCATTGCTCCCGCGGCCCTTGCCGATAACGGCACCGTCTTGCGCGATGGCTGGAAGGTGCAGTCCTCCGCCAAGGTTTCCGCCACTGGAGATCAAGTTTCCGCTGCCGGCTTCTCCACAGGCGGCTGGTACTCAACCTCCGCGCCCAAGACGGTTTTTGCCGTTCTAGTAGAAAACGGCGTCTACAAAGATCCCTTCTTCGGCATGAATCTGCGTTCGATCCCCGGCGTTGACTACAAAATCGGCGGCCAATTTGCCAACGAAGAAATGGCACCGAACAATCCGTACGCTGTCCCCTGGTGGTATCGCAAGGAATTCGATGCGCCACAATCCAAAGCCAGACTCCGCTACAGCATGGAATTTCGTGGAATCAATTACCGCGCCAATATCTGGATCAACGGAAAAAAACTGGCCGGCTCGGATCAAGTTGTCGGAGCGTTTCGCCGGTATCAATTTGACGTAACCGACTTCGTGCATCCCGGCGAGAAAAATGTCGTAGCCGTGGAAGTTTCCGCGCCCCGGTCCGGCGAACTCGGAATCACCTGGGTGGACTGGAATCCCACTCCTCCCGATAAGGACATGGGTCTCTGGCAGGAGGTCGTCCTTTCCACGAGCGGTCCGGTGTCCATTCATCATCCGTTTGTGGATTCGAAGCTCGATCTTCCCGTTGCTGCCGTCGCCCACCTCACCGTGCGCGCCGAGCTTGTCAATCACGACAGCATGGCCGTGAAGGGCACACTGCACGGCACGATTCTGGACGGAGGCTCACATATCAAGTTTTCGCAAGCCATTGAGCTCGCGCCCAATGAAAAGAAGGAAATCGCATTCACGCCGGAATCAAATCCGGAGCTGAATGTTTCGCAACCTCGCCTCTGGTGGCCTTACCAAATAGGCGAGTCTTTTCTTCACAGGCTTACTTTGGAGTTCAGCACCTCCACGGGATACCTCTCTGACTCCAAAAAAATCTCCTTCGGCATAGTGCAGACCGAATCCGAGTTGACCCCGGACGGCTATCGCCTCCTGAAAATCAACGGAAAGCCAATTCTCATTCGCGGCGGCGGCTGGGCCCCGGACATGTTGCTTCGCGTGGACGAATCCCGTCGTGAAGCCGAATTTCGCTATGTCAAGGAAATGGGCTTGAACACGATTCGCTTGGAGGGAAAGCTCGAAGACGAATCCTTCATGGAGCGAGCTGATCGTGACGGAATTCTCGTCATGGCCGGCTGGTGCTGCTGCGACGCCTGGGAAAAATGGGGCAAGTGGAACGAAGAAAACAAGCAAGTCTCGGTCTCTTCGTTGCGTGATCAGCTGCTTCGCCTTCGCGCCCATCCAAGCCTCTTGATGTGGCTCAACGGAAGCGACAATCCGCCCCCGCAAGATCGTGAAACCGCCTATCTCGAAGTCGAAAAGGAAACGCATTGGCCCAAACCGGTCATCTCCTCCGCAACCGCAAAAGATACGGAGGTCACCGGCAAAACCGGTGTGAAAATGAGCGGTCCATACGAATATGTCCCCGCAAATTACTGGACGATTGATACCAAAGCCGGCGGCGCGTACGGTTTCAATACAGAAACAAGTCCGGGCCCCGCTGTTCCCCCGCTCGAGGATCTAAAGACCTTCATCCCCGAAGACAAACTCTGGCCAATCAACGACTTTTGGAATTTCCACACGGGCGGAAGCCAGTTCAAGAACATCAATATTTACGCCAGCGCGCAGGAAAAGCGCTACGGCGAAGCCAAAAACGTTTCGGACTTCACCTGGAAATCACAAGCGATGACTTACGAAGGTGAACGCGCCATGTTTGAGGCCTATGGCCGCAATAAATTCAAATCCACCGGCATCATTCAGTGGATGCTGAACAATGCTTGGCCCAGCCTGATTTGGCATCTTTACAGCTACGATTTGCGTCCCGCCGGCGGCTATTTCGGCTCCAAAAAAGCGCTCGAACCCGTCCATGTTCAGTTCGCGCATGACGATCACATGGTAGCAATCGTCAACAGCACGCAAAGCGCTCAAAACGGATTGAAAGTCGTCGCGAAAGTTTACGACCTCGCGATGAACGAGAAATTCTCACGCGAAGCAAACGTAGACGTGGCAGCCGACGGAGTCGCCCGCTCCTTCGCAATCCCAGAGCCTGCGGACATCACCCCAACATACTTCCTCAACCTGCAGCTCTTCTCGCCTTCCGGCAAATTGCTCAGCAGAAATTTCTACTGGCTCTCGACGAAATCCGATGTCTTGAATTTTGAAAAAACGGAATGGTACTACACGCCGCAGACCGCGTTCGCAGATTTTTCGGCGTTGCAAACACTTCCCACCGCCACTGTTGCCGCTTCATGGAGACACGGGCCGGGGAGTGAGCGCGACACCGAATATCACGTCACGCTTGAAAACAAGGGCTCCAGCCTGGTTTTTCTTCTTCGTTTGCGTTTGGTGAAGGGAAGCGACGCTACGGAAATTCTTCCCGTCTTCTGGGACGACAATTACATTTCACTCTTGCCGGGTGAGCGCCGTGAAGTCCAGGTTCACCTGCGCAAAACCGATCTCGGTTCTGCGCAACCCGACTTGATCGTGGACGGCTTCAATCTTGCGCCAGTAACCGTCCACGTCTCTTACTGAGATATCGCCTGGCCGCGATGCTATCTCTTGTAACGAATCTTATCAGCCTGGTCGTACGCTTCTCGCAGCCCGTCGAGGAGCCGGCCTTTCACTCTCGGTCCGTCCGTTTTCACCAGCCCGGACCATAGCGTCCTTCCGCCCTTCACCTCTTGCAGTGTCACGCGCGTGTATCCCGCTGGAGCCGCCTCCGGCGTGTCGGCAGGCCGTACGCTCGTCTTGTTTGGATCGTAGGACGGAGCTTTGCCATTCGGCACGATTCGCACGTAACTGCTTCCCGTCAGCACAATCACCAAATCCGCTTTCGAGGGGGATTCCACCGGTTCGAATCTTCCCCACCGTGCCAATTCCAAATAAGCGGTGTTGTAAATCTCCGCGAATCCAGATTGATTGTTCACATAAACTGTTCTCGCCGCGAAAATCGAAGTAGGCAACGAAGTATTGGCCGCGTTCGCCGCTGCCGCAAGAATCATCGCTAGTGCCGCAGCCGAAACTAGCAAGCATCGCGTGGGTTTCATGGGCCCTCCTCAGTTGGCTGGATGCCGCGAGTCTAGGCGCGCGAATGGGGGCAGGGAACTGGCCTTTGGTCCAAATAGAGTCCAGCTGTCCCGGCGTTTAGGTTGGAATTTTCAGATTGATTTAGTCGTCTGCCGAAGAAAGAGAAACCGCCCGCGTGGATTCGCGAATCACCAGCTCGGGACTCGTCCTCTGGTGCGAAATCGCCCAGTCTCGCTTTTCTTGCGCAGCGTTAATCCCTTCCAGGATGTTGTTCACCGCGAGATTTCCCATCGTTTCCAGTGGTTGCCGCACCGTCGTCAGCGAAGGCACAGACATTGCCGAGAGCGCCACGTCGTCAAATCCCGTCACCGAGCAATGCTCGGGAACCTTCAAGCCGGCCTTGGTCAGCGCGCGAATTGCTCCCAACGCCGTCAAATCGTCGAATGCCATCAACGCTGTGAATTTCTTTCGTCGTTGCAATAGTTCCTCGGTAAGGCGGAAACCGCCTTCGAATCCCGAATTCGGGTCGAGCGAATCCGGCAATTGCGCCACGAGATTTTGGTCAATCTCGAATCCCACCGAATTTGCGAATTTCTGAATCCCTTTCCAGCGCGGCGCGGAATCAATCAGCATTTTCGGACCGCGAATGAACGCAATTTTTCGATGTCCCAGTTTGTGCAAGTGTTCCACCGCCAGACGGCCACCCGCTTCGTTATCCACCATCACCGAACTGGTTGTGTCTCCAGGCAATTCCCAGCCGATCGTCGCCACGGGAATGTTCCGCTTGTTGAAGTCCGCGAGCAGATGAATATCCACGAACGTCCAGTTTGCCACCACGATTAGTGCTTCCACGTGCCTCTCGAGCAGCATTTCCAACGAGCGCTCGAACCTGTTCTTCTGGTTGTGCGCGTCCGCCAAAATTGGCGCGTAAGACGCCTGATACAGTGAATTTTCGATTCCCCGCAAGATCGGCGTGCAGTATGGGTCCGTGATGTCAATGAGCATCACGCCGACGCTGTGAGTTCTTTTGCTGCGCAGGAAGCGCGCCATCGCGTTCGGCCGGTAGCCCAGCTTCCGCGCCGTCTCTTCGATTCGTTTCTTTGTAGCGGGAGCGATGTAGCGCGCGAGCGGCGCGTTGTTCAGCACAATCGAAACGGTTGCAGGCGAAAACCCGCTCGCCTTTGCCACATCCCGCATCGTAACTGTTACGCCTGTGTCGCTTCGTTTCACGCTGGCTTCTCTGTGGCCAGCATCATCCGGCAATTTCGGCTCTGATTGCAATGGCGGTGTCATCGTGGAACCGCGTCCTCAACTTATTCTGCCGGCGCTTCAAAAGAGAGCGGCTCGCGGAACCACTTTGTCTTCCAGATGCCGAACGCGATTCCCGCTGCCATCCAAACGGTCCCCAAGATTCTCGCCCGCAAGCTCAAGTTCCACCACAACGCAAGGCAAATAAGGAAGCCCACGACGGGCGGCACAAAATTCAAAATCGTTTTCTTCGGCGCGTGTAGGAAATACCGCGTGAATGCCGCCGCGTTCACACCCATGAACGCAATCAATGCGCCGAAGTTCAGCAGTCCGATGCCTTGCTCGAAGGTGAGGAAAAAGGCGCCAATCAACACGATCACGCCGATGAGAATCACGTTGTTCCGCGGGATGTTATGCTTGGGATCCACCGCACCGAAAAATGATTTTGGCAGCGCATTGCTTCGGCCCATCCCGTAAAGCAACCGCGCCGCCCCGATCTGCGCTCCCATGCCGGAGCCGAAGTTCGCTACCAGCAGCGTTAGTCCGACAACCTGAAATAGCGGTGCCCACGTCTTTGCAGCGGCATAGACATACGCCAGATCCTGGTTCGGAAACGGCTGCGACGCCGGCCAAATCAGTTGTGCGATGTAGACTTCCGATGCCGACAGAATCCCGATGACCAGGCAGGTCATCACCGTCGCAACAAGGATGTTTCGCTTCGGATTTTCTGCCTCTTCGGAAAGCGTGGATATAGCGTCGAAACCGATGTACGTCAGCACGGCCAACGAAGTGCACCCAAACAAATTATCGGTCGAAAATGTCGCCGGATCGTAAAACGGTCGTGTAAAGAATGCAGGATCATTGTGCGGCTGCCCTACGATGTACCGAATTGCTGAAACAAAAACTACAACCACGACAAAGCTCATCGCAGTCGTCAGACCGGCATTCACTCGAGCCGACGTTTTGATCCCCTGCAAATTCAATAGGGTAAACACCACCGCAAAAAATATCTTCCAACCCCATACAGGGATGCCGGGCGCGAATTCGTGCGCCTGCCCCGCGCACCACACCGTACAAATTAGCGGATTCACGATGTAATCCATCACCATGCTCCATCCGGTGATGTATCCGGCCGCGGGATGAATCTCTCGGGCAACGTATGTGAAAGCGGACCCGGCGCTCGGATATACCTGTGCCATCCGTCCGTAGCTAATCGCCGTCGCCATCATCGCGACCATCGCGATCAACACCGCCGTTACAACGTGTCCACGCCCGCGATCGCTAAGCGCGCCGAATGCGGACATGGGCGCGACCGGTTGAAGCACGATCATGCCGTACAAAATCAAATCCCACAGTGTGAGCGTTCTCCGCAGCCCCGGTTGTGTCGCGGCAGTCCCCGTGCTCAAGCAGCTCTCCTCCAGACGCTACTCTCTACTTCAAAATGCTGTATTGAATCGTTTTAAGCGCCTGATTGTGCAGCATCCCTCCGCCTCCCCGCAAGCGCAAAGTTCATCCCTCTTCGCCCTTGCCGATTTGCGTGAAATGCACCCCCCTGTACTTTCGTACAGCGGACAATATCCTAACAGGACGGTATCTTTTCTCTCACACGCTTTGCGTGTTGTAAGTAACGACGTGCCAGGTTTTAGGGTCTAATCAAATAGAAGAGCCCGCCCGGCCAAGAAAACTTATGGGCGAAGCCTCTCTCAACACCGGCCGCAGTGGAGCGACTCCTGCCTTTTGGCATGTTGTCGCCTTCCTCTCTATCCTACTGTTCGCTCTCTGGATCAGGCCCATCCCCCTTGAGGCGGATGCGTCCCTTCAGGGCTACCTCCAGATTGTTACGGGGCTTTTGGCTTTCGTTTTTTCCGCCGTTACCCTAGTTCGCTTCCAGGGCACTCAGGACCGCATTTCGCTCATTCTCGGTTCCGGATTCCTGCTGTCCGGTTCCGTTCTTGTCGCTTCGAGCCTCTTTTTCTTTGAGCTTCCCGCCGAGCCGGTCCTCAAGATTCATTGGGCGCCTGTCGCACTTTGGCTCGGCCGCATGATTCTTGCTCTGCTGCTTGTCGTCGCGCTTCTGGTCGAAAAATTCCTCCCGCGTTCGCGCCACCCAAAAGGTGAAATCGCCGGCGCGCTTTTCACGGTTGTTCTCTTCACCTATCTCATTACCGTGGCCGTGCGGAAGCTTCCCACGGAAATGTCTCCGCATCAGTACGCGTTCATCCCCAGTCCGCAGCAGCTGCTTCCTGCGGCTTTCTACCTGGTCGCCCTGATTTGGTATCGCCGCCGTCTGGCCTTCAACGCATCCGCGTTTGACCGCTCCGTCTATGCGGCCAGTTGGCTGAATTTTGCGGCGCAGCTCGCCGCCAGCCAGTCCGCGCGGCTTATGGATTCACCATTCGTCCTTTCGCAAGGCTTGAGCGTTATGGGCTATGCCGTCGCGCTGGGCGGCGCTCTCTTGGACAACGCGCGGCTTTTCGAGCAGGTCCGTCATCTCGCCGTAAGCGACCCCCTCACGGGCCTCGCCAACTACCGCCGCTTGCTCGACGTTCTCGAAAACGAAACCGAGCGCACCAACCGCACCGGCCGCCCATTTGCGCTCCTTTTGCTCGACCTCGACGGCCTGAAAAAAGTGAACGACACCTACGGCCACCTTGTCGGTAGCCGCGCCATTTGCCGCGTCGCGGATACCCTCCGCATCAACTGCCGTGCGATTGACACCGCGGCCCGCTACGGCGGCGACGAATTTGCCCTCGTCCTTCCGGAATCCGAACGGGAAGAAGCGGAACGCGTTGCGGAGCGTATTCACAACGTGATGGAGCAGGACAAGGAGCAGCCTCTCCTCTCCGCCAGCATTGGAATTTCCGTCTACCGTGGAGCAGGTGAGCGCATCGAACGGCTTATCTCCGAAGCCGACGAGCATCTTTACGAAGAAAAGGCGAAGCGCAATCGGCGCGTCACGCCAATCCAGCAGCGCCGTCGCGCACAACGCCCCGGTCCTGCCTGAGTTTCAGCTACGTCTGTGGTATTAATGTGTCTGCGAATTTCCGGTCATATACGGCGCAAGCTGTTCCATAACACTCGCCTTGTCACCCACCACAACGATCGTCATCTCTTCTGGTTTGATGTACTGCGCCGTGATCCGCTGCACGTCCTTAGGCGTAACCGCGTTCACCCTTTGCACGTAAGTTGTCAGGTAGGAATCGCCCAGCCCTTGCAGGTTCGCGAAACGCAGTTGCGCGATCAGCGCGCCACGCGAGGAATTCTGAATCACGAATATTCCCGAAAGGTAGTTCTGGATGCCCTTCAACTCCGCCACGGTTGGTGGTTCTTTCTGCAGCCGTTCGATCTCTCCAAAAATCTCCTTCAACGAGGGCCCCGTAAACTTCGTGGTCACGTCCGCAATTTCCGCCCAATACGCATCATGGTACCGTCTCGAAATCTGGCTCGACGGAGAATACGTGTAGCCTTTCTGCTCGCGAATGTTAGAAGTGATACGCGATCCGAACGACCCACCCAGAATCGCATTCGTCACCAGCAGCGAAATGTTGTCCTCGCTCGTCGCGTTCGGGGCCGGCAAGCCTACGTACAACGTGGATTGCGCCGCTCCAGGTCGGTCCGTCAAATCCAGCGTATGATTCGGCTTCACCTGCGGTATATCAGGCGCCGGCGCGGGCCCCTTCGCCCATGTTCCGAAATTCGCCGCAATCGCCTTTTTCACCGCTGGCGTGCTGAATCGCCCTGCCACATAAAGATGCGTCCGCTGTGCGCCAAAATTCGTGTCGTAATATTTCTTCACGTCGGCCAGCGTGCTTTTCTGAATGCTGTCCTCTGTCGCAAACACCGTTCCATACGGATGCTCGCCGTACAGCAGCTTGCGAAACCGTTCGAGCGCGATGTTCTGCGGTACCGACTTCTGAATCGTCAGTTGCCGCAGCATATCGTTCTTGATGCGTGCCAACTCGCTTTCCGGAAAAAGCGGATTCCGCGTAACGTCAGCGACCAGCGCCACACCCTTCGGCCCAAATTCTGAAAGCACATCCGTAGAAACGTCGCTTTCGTCCGCCCCCACATTAATATCCAGCGTCCCGCCCATGTCCGCGGCTTCTTCCGCAACTCGCTTCGAGCTGCGTGTTTTCGTGCCTTCCTTCATCAGGTGCCCCGTCAAATCCGCAAGCCCGGGCAGTTCCGCCGCTTCATTCAGGTTGCCGCTGTTCACCACAAGGCTCACTGTGACCTTCGGCAAATTGCCGTAAGGCACCAGCGTCACCTTCATCCCATTCGGCAGCGAATACGTTTCATGCGCCGGTACCGTGAATGGTTTCGGCGCGCTGCCTTGCGGCGGCGTCTGCTTTTGCGCGTTCGCGGGAATCGCCGTCAATAGAATCGTTCCAACCGCCAGCAAAGTTTTCGCGCTGTGTTTCCTCGTCATCGTTTTCTCCTTTACTAGTTTTTCGCGGGCGCCGCAGGCGCCTCCGCGGCCTTCGGTTCACGAATCAACACAGTGCGATTCTCCGGCCGCAAATATTCCCGCGCCGTCTTCTGAATCAATTCCGGCGTTACCTTTTCGAATTGCCCAACTAGCGTATTTACGCGCGCCGGATCGTCGTCGAACAGCGCAAAACTCGCCAGCAAATCCGCCAGCCCAAATCCCGAAAATTGTCCGATGCTGTCGTACAAACTCGAACGCAGCTTCACTAACGCGCGATCCAGTGTCGCTTTGTCCACCGGCTTCGTTCGCAGCGGCTCGACCACCCCGTCCACCGCTTGCAGAATCGTGTCCGGATTCGTCGCAGTGTCGTACCGCAAATCCGCCATCCACACCATCGGCCCCTTGTAATTGAACATGTTCCCCAGGTAGTTGATCCCGCCTTGCACGCCAGCAGTCAGCCCGCGCTTCTGTACGAGTTCCTGATAAAGAGAACTGTCGTCGCCCTCCACCAAAATCTGGTTAATCAATCCCATCGCATAGTATTCCGGCGTGTTCCGTTCCGGCATGTGATACGCAAACGCCATCGCCGGCCGTTTCGCCAGCGCGTCAACTTGTGTCGCGCGCTTTTCTTTTTCCTGCTTTGGCTCGCTCAAATCCGGCGCTGGTGGCAGTTGCGAAGCCTTAATCCCCGCAAAATATTTCTCCACCCACTGTTTCGCCTGTGGCGCCTCGAAATCCCCCACAATCGCCAGCGCCGCATTGTTGGGCGCGTAGTACGTCTTAAAGAAACTCTGCACATCCGGAATCGTCGCCGCTTCAATGTCCTTCAATTCGCCATAAAAATTGTGCGCGTTGTACCAGTTCGTGTTCGCATACTGCGGCATGTCCAGCCACGGAAATCCGCCATAAGGCCGGTTCAGCACGTTTACCTTCACCTCGTTACCGACCACGCCTTGCTGGTTCTTCAGGTTTTCTTCCGTCACCGCAAGCCCATTCATGCGGTCCGCTTCGGCCCAAAGCGCAGTCTCCAGTTTGTTCGACGGCAAAATCTCGAAGTAGTTCGTAAAGTCAAAGCGCGTCGAGCCGTTTAGCGTCCCGCCGTTCTGCTGCACAAGCTTGATGAACTCCATCTTTCCCAGATTTTGCGAACCCTGAAACATCATGTGTTCGAAAAGGTGCGCGAATCCCGTGCGATCTTTCGGCTCAACACGAAACCCAATCCGGTAATAAACCGCTATACAAACCGTCGGCGCCGTATGGTCCTGCGAGAGCACCACGCGCAACCCGTTCGGCAGCTTGTAGTATTCAACCGGCACCTGGAACGCCGCCGCTCCCGTTTCGCCGCTTGCCTTTGCAGGCTTCTTTTCCTGAGCTACCGCGCAAACGCCCAGCGAAACTGATGCCGCCAGCGCAAGCAAGCTCCGCGCCGCTCGATTCATGCCAAAACGCATATTTCCTCCGTAAACCTGCTAAGGAAGGGCCACAGGCACACTCCTGCCCCCGCATACCCTAATACAGACGTACCGCCCTGTCAGAAGTTTCGTTTGCCGGGAAAACTGATGGGAACTGCGTTTGTAGAGCCGTCCCTTTAGGGCGGCATCTTCGCTGCACGCCATATCGCCGGACCATCCCGTGGCACGGCCTCAGCTCGTGCCCTGCTTGAATGCTTTACTTTCCCGCCGCGGCTTGCATCGCTCCGTGTTCGTGGAAGCCGAATTTCTTGTTCACCTGTGTGAACGCCTTCCCATCCACTTCCGCGTAAGGATAAATGAAGTAGTTCAACGGTGGCCCTGCCTGCGGCGGAGCCAGCGTCACATCGCGCCCAATGCTGAACTGCACGCGGTTCGCATCATGCGCGCCAAAAAAATACTCGCGTCGCGCGGGATCTTTCCATGCCTCGGAAATGTCCACTGGCACCCATCCGTAGCCATTCAAATAAAATTCAGCCCAGCAGTGATAGCCCGCAATCTCGCCATCGTGCTTATCTGCCGGCAGTGGAAATCCAATTTCAAATTTCGCAGGGATTCCCGCCGTCCGCGCCAGTCCAATAAAAAGCGCGTGAAAATCCGTGCAGTTGCCGCGCTTCGCATCGCACGCCCAATAAATGTCTCCGTTGCCCCAACCCGTTCCGCTCTTGTCGTACTTCATGTTCGCCAGAACGTAGTCGTAGATCGCGCGCGCTTTTTCCACATCGGTCTTTCTGCCCGCGGTTATCTCCGCAGACATCTCGCGAATCCTCTGATCGAGTGGCACCAGATGATCCGGCTGCAGCCACCGCTGCAAATTCGCCGGGGCCGCGCCACCGGCTGCCTTTACTTCCTTGAAATCCTTCTGCACGCGTTCGCTTCGTTCCACGGTGAACTCCATCGTCACCGGAATCGCGCCGGCTGCAGGGTTTTTCACTTCAACGTGCACAATCTTGTTTCCGTACTGGCTCTCTGTCGCAATTCTTGTCGCAAACGGTGAAGTCACATTCGCTTTCAGAATTTTTTGATAGTCGTCGTTCTGCGGATAGGGCAGCCAAAGATCGACTTGCTTCGTGCCCGCAGGAACTTCGTGGACTTCAGCCGTATAGGTCAAATCAAACGTGCGTTTTGGCGCGGGCGCACCCGGCGCGTCGGAATGCAACCAAACGGCCGGAACCGCGGCTATTGATAAAAAGAGGAAGCTGCGAAAAATGTGTGCTTTCATAGCGTCGGCTATTCTACTCCTCTAAAGTTAAGGCCGCGCAATCATTGAAAAATACTAGCCGACCGGCGATTGGCCCCGCGAATCTGCATGAATCGTATTTCGCTCCTTATTCGATCCTCACCCGTAGCCCGGGGTGTTACCGATTTAGTCTTTTAGGTCAGTCCCGTATAATTGGCGTTGTGTAAACTACTTGGGGCAGGTGGGGCTATGTCGAGCGATCGGACCAAACAATCGGCGCAGGAATTTCTTGCTGGAAAGCTGACCGAGGATTTTGAAGCGCAGGAAAAACGCCTGAACCATGAAGCCGCCGTCCGCTTCTGCCGCGTTGTTTGGAAGCGCGTCGCCACCGCCGTTTTGGAAAAGTGCAAGGAGTGGAATCAGGTCACAGGGGAAGAAACGCTCACCTGCAAGGAAACCTTTATGGGCGACCTAAGAGTCCGCTGTGCCGGCCGGCCGCATCAGTTGAGTATCCATTTCGATTCGGGAAAACTCCTCGTCACTCTGAAAAACACCGCTCGCGCCGAGCACGAAACAGACGTCGTCCTCCACATTGAAGGCTACGCCACGGAAAATGATCGCGATGCCCACCTCGTCCACAACGGCCTCGTCTCAAACATAGACATCGTAATTCTAGGCGAACTTCGCGTCCTCGTCGGCATGACGCGCCAAATATAATTTCATCGCCTGACCTGCACGCCGCTAATACACCGCGCGGTGCTGAACAGTTTCTTTCGTGGCCAGAGAGAAACGCGGCTCGGCGGGGGCATCGCCAAAGAGCTGGCTCGTCACATATTCGCCGAGGGCGGGTCCGTGCTTGAAGCCGTGGCCGGAGCCGCCGCCGGCTAACCACACATTTTCCGCTTCCGGGTGGCGGTCGATCAGAAAATCGCCGTTCGAGGTATTCTCGTACTGGCAGACTCGCGTTTCCGCGATGGGCGCATTTCCTAGTGCAGGAAAACGGCGCGCAACGTATTCCCTCATTTGTTGCGCGGATTTTTCAGAAACGACGCGGGATTGCGTATCGGGATCAACCGCTGCTCCGTGCGCGTCCAGCGCAATTTTCAATCCGCGATTCTCGATGTCCGGCATTCCGTAACTTTCGTCGTTTTGAAAAAGAAATGTCGGCAACGCGGGCGCCGCGAAACGTGAATCTCCTGGTGGCAATCCAAAATAAAAAACTTCTTGCCGCGTGACAAAAATCCTTTGCTTCAGAATCTCTGGAAAGAGCTTTCCAAGCCATGCCCCGCACGCAAAAACAAAATGCCCCGAGAAAATTTCCTCGCCGTTATTCGTCTTGACGGACTGTAACGTCCCCTTGCTTTTGGGATTTTCCACGAGCGCATGCGCATACGTCACGCCCAAGCGAATCGCTTCGGCAACGGTGGCAGCCACCGCTAGCCTCGCAACAATCACGCCGCTGTGCGGCTCCAGAACTCCATCGTGAATTCCATCAAGCCCGATCTGCGGAAAACGTGCGCGCAGCGCTGTTGAGTCCAATTCCTCGAACGGAACGCCGCACTTCCGCAGCGTCGTGCGCGTTTCCGCGATCCGCGCATCATTGGAACCGGCAAGCCACAAAACGCCTGTCTCATGAAACAGCGGCAAATTATTCGCGGCAAAAAGTTCTTTCCATTGTGCGAGCGAACGCTGCGACCAGCGCGTATAAATTTCGTCCTTGCCGTAACCCATGCGGATGATGCGGGATTCATCGCCGGAGCTGGAGCGCGAATGGCCCGGTCCATAGGCTTCGAGCAAAATCACACGCTTGCCGCGCCGCGCGAGTTGCAGTGCCGTCCACGCGCCAAACACTCCCGCGCCGATTACGGCCACATCGTACGTCTTCATGATTTGCGGAATGCGCCGGCGAGAGTTTTCGCCCAGTGCGAAAGATGATTCAGCGATTCATCGTCCGTGGGATCGAGATGCAGCGGCGTCACGCTCACGTCGCCGGCGAAAACTGCGGCATAGTCCGTATCCGGCTCCACGTCTTTTTCAAATTTCTGCTCGAAGATCCAGTAGTACGTACGGCCTTTCGGATCTTTTCCCTCGGAAAGTTGATTGCGCGTAATTTTTTTCGATTGTCGCGTGAAGCGCACATTGCCGGTCCAAGGTTCCGGTACGTTGATGTTCAGCAAAACTTGATCCGGCAATCCTTCTTTCAAAATTAATTCCGCAATCGAACGCGCGATCCGCGCTGAGTTCGCAAAATTTTGATTGTCTTTTTTCGCGCAGAGCGACATCGCCACCGCCGGAATATGATGTAGCGCCGCTTCGCGCGCCGCGCCCACCGTTCCGGAGTAATAAACGTTCTCTCCCATATTCGCGCCGTGATTGATTCCGGAAATCACCAAATCCGGTTTTTCCGGTAGTAAACGATGCAGCGCGACAATCACCGCATCCGCCGGAGTCCCATCCACGGCCCAATGCCGTTCTTGTTTGGCATGCACCACAATCGGTTGTCGCAGCGTAAGCGATTGCGCCGCTCCGCTCTTTTCGCTATTCGGTGCAACAATACTCACCGTAGCAAAATCCTCCAGCGCCCCCGCCAAGGCGCGCAGCCCTTCCGCGGCGTATCCATCGTCATTTGTCAACAATATGTGTGGCGATTTTTTCGAGGAGGGCATGGATATGGTCGGGGCGCCCGGATTTGAACCGGGGACCTCACGCACCCCAAGCGTGCGCGCTACCAGGCTGCGCTACGCCCCGACTGGTAATCCTTCGAGAGAAAAGCGAAGGAGAATTTGCTGCGACGCGACTAAATAAGGCTATCACTTGCGTTCGAGAAGGGTCAAGAAAGCGCGGAGAGAGTCGCGCAAATCCAAAAGCATTTTTCGATTTAGCAATTGCGTTGCTCCGTGGCCGGGCAGAATTGGATTGGCTGAATCGGAATCTGCAGCGCCATTGTGTTCTCGCAGATGGCGGCGAGCACCGGCGATGGTGAAGCCTTCGTCGTAGAGCAGACGCTTGATTTTGAGAACGAGGTCCACGTCTTCCTGGCGGTAGAGACGGTGGCCGCTGGGACTCTTGATGGGTTGGAGCATGGGGAATTCGGTTTCCCAGTAGCGCAGGACGAACGGTTTGAGCGCGGTGATTTTGCTGACGTCGCCGATGCGATAAAAATCTTTTTCGGTTTGCGTAGCTGCGCCGTTGCTGGCCATAAGTTCCTGAATCCAGGGAGAGGACGCTGGGATTTTATCAGTTTGAAGCCTTGAGAAGTAGGGGTCCGCTGCCAACGTGTCAGTCGCGCTTGAAGTGAACGCTGAGATCCTTCGCGCATCTTCGTGGATGCGCTCCCCTCGAGTTTCCTCGGGGCAAGCAGGATGACAACGATCTAGAGTACGCGCGTAAGTCATTCGTCGTCCTTGCTGGAGGAGCGGGTGTCGCGGTCGGCTTTACGGAGGCGTTGGACGAAACGGATGGGCGTGCCGATGAAGCCGAATTCCGCGCGGATCTGATTTTCGAGGAAGCGCTGAAAGCTGAAATGCAGCGGCGTCTTCTGGTTTGTGAAAATGACCAACGTGGGCGGAGAGGTCTTAGCCTGGGTGACGTAGTAGATGCGCACGGGGCGGGCCTTGGGCGTGGTTGCTCGCTGCAGGTCCACGGTCTTGAGCCAGCGATTGAGCTCCGGTGTGGACACTTTTTTCTTGCGCGCAGCGGCGACCTGGTCAATGAGTGGATAAAGTTTCTGAGCGCGGTCTCCCGTTTTTGCGGAGAGAAAAACGACGGGAGCGTAGCTGAGGAATTTGAGTTTCTTGTGAACGAGTTCTTCGTACTCGGAAAGCAGTTTGCCGCGATCCACTTTTTCAAGCGGAGGATTGAGATTCGCGGCGCGTTTCGCTTTTCCTTTTGCGGAAGCGGAATCACGATCGGCGGCTTTTTGTGCGGCTTCGACGGCGAGATCCCATTTGTTCACGACGATAATGACGCTGCGGCCGGATTGCTCCGCATACATCGCGATGGTGGCGTCACCCTGCGTGACGCCTTGTTCGCCGTCCACGATGAGAAGAGCGACGTCGGCGCGTTCGAGTCCACGGCGCGCCATGACGACGCTGAGTTTTTCCGCGACGAGTTTCGTTTTTCCCTTGCGGCGGATTCCGGCGGTGTCCACGAAACGGTAGAAGCGGCCATCGTGTTTGACGTCCGTGTCCACGGAATCCATGGTCGTGCCTGGGATGGGCGAAACGATGGAGCGTTCTTCGCCGGCCATGCGATTGAGCAGGGTGGATTTGCCGACGTTGGGGCGGCCGATGATGGCGATTTCCGTGGTTTCCGGTTCGGCGGGAGATTCCGCGTTGGCGTCACCGGATTTCATCTGAGCGAGGGCGGCGTCGAGCAGGTCATCAATGCCAGCGCCGTGCTCGGCAGCGATAGGAAAAACGGGAACGCCGAAAGAGTGAAATTCTCCGGCGAGCGATTCCTGTGAGGGAACGTCAATTTTGTTGACGGCGATAACGAACGGTTTGCCGGTGCCGCGAAGAACGCGGGCGAGTTCCTGATCGAGCGGAGTGATGCCGGAGTGCGAATCCACGACGAGAACGAGGAGCGCGGCTTTTTCGATAGCGACATGGGCCTGACGCAGAATTTCCTGCGGGATGAGGGCTTTGTCGTCCGGGATGATGCCGCCAGTGTCCACGATTTCGAACGCGCGGCCGCGCCATTCGGCTTTGCCGTAGATGCGATCGCGAGTGATGCCCGGCTCATTGGTGACGATGGAACGGCGAGTTCCGGTAAGGCGATTGAAAAGGGTGGACTTGCCCACGTTGGGGCGTCCGACGATGACCAGGGATGGGAGTTTTTCAGGCATAAGTTTCGTCCGGGAGCACACGGTGCGAGTCCGCAGTGGTATTGGAATCTTCCAGTGTAGCGTGAGGGGAGTGGGAAAGTCGAAGATGGAAATGGAGAGGGATGAGCGGGAGACAGTCCCAGATTGAAAATAGTTTGGGTACACCCCGATTGTTTTCGTAAGAGTGGCGAATACAGGGCTTAGAGGCGCGGAATTGGGGCGATTCGCGCTTACTCCATAGGAGGTGACGGCAGGACACCCCGACCCCGGGTGGTTTTTCATGAATGTCAAAAGAAAGGGGATGCGGGAAAAGGGTTTTGTATGAATAGCAAAACAAACGGGATATGGAAGCGTGTTCGCGGCGATTGGTTCGAAATGGAATGGGCTACACACTGCGAACGATAGCGTGGGTAGTCTACTTTATGACTATGGTAACTAGATTTGAAACTAGGACCATAAGGAAAGGAAAGAAAAACCAAGAAGAGCGAATCTAAAGATTCGCCACTACAACGAGCCTAAAGCCGCAGGGTTGCGCAGGCTCGCCCTGCGCTAGAGGTGAGGATCAATTGACGCGTTTGATTAGGATGTCGCGGCCGGGGGCGTGGAGGGTCATGGAGGCGACGCGGCCGGTAGAGTCGAGTTGGAACATGAAGACGTCGTCGCTCGATTTCGAAAAGAAGCGGTGCTGGGTTTCCGGGAAGAGCTCCTGTTTGGGTTCGTCATTTTCCTGGATGGAAAGATGATCCCCCTCACGGCGCACTGTCAGGATGAGGTTTGGTGGGTCGCCGTAACGGCCCGCGTATTTATCCAGAAGTTCTGGCGGGACTGAGACGATTTTGTGTTCTTTTAGCGGCGGGCGTGGCGGAAGCTGAGTGTAGGGCGTGTAGCTCTCCCATTCGATGGGTGTGAAGGTGTTTTTCAGGAGAGTTTCGAGAAGTTCCTTGAAGATGCCTTCGCCGTTGGAGCTATTGGAGAGAATCAGGATGCCGGTTCCGTTTTCGAAGCAGACTGCATAGTTGCGCCAGCCCTCGTCGTGCCCTTCCTTGAAAAAAGCTTTTCCGTACGGAGTCCAGTAGAGGCCCCAGCCGAGGCCGTAGCTAAGGCGGATGGATTTATTGGCGTAGGTAGTTTCGCTGGAGAAAGTGGGGAACTGCGTGCGCGAGAAAATCTGGATTTGTGGGCTGAGCATGAGGTCGCGCGTTTCTTTGTTCAGAACCTTGTTTTGCATGATGGCGGCGAGGAGTTTCGCGTAGTCGTTGAGCGTGGTTTGCAGGGAGCCTGCAGCGTTTGCTTTGGAACGCTGCTCGGTACCGAGGGAGCGACCGTATTCGTCGTAACGAGTGGCGATGTCGTTTGCGAATCTTTCCTCGGAAATCATGCTGGAACGCGTCATGCCGAGCGGTTCGAAGATTCGCTTTTGCATGAGTTCCTGCACTGGCTTGCCGGTGATGGTTTCGACGACGAGTTGCAGGAGGACGATACCTTCGCCGGAATAGGCGTAACGCGAGCCAGGTTCGAAATTGATGCTTAATTTCCGGTCTTCTTGAAACCAGCGCCAGTTAGGGAATCCGGTGGTGTGGCTCAGGATCATGCGCGCGGTGATTTTCTTGTAACGGGGGTCCGTGGCGAGGTCTTTGTAATCAGGATTTTCAGGCAGAGGTTTGAGGAGATAAAGATAGATGGGCTTATCGAGATCGAGGAGCTTTTCCTGAATGAGTTGCACGATCATGCAGGCGAAGGCGGATTTGGTGAGAGAGGCGGCGGTGAGGACGGTGTCTGGAGTGAAGGGCAGGTTTTTTTCCTTGTCGCGAAGACCATAGCCCTTGGCGTAGACGACTTTGCCATCGTTGAAGAGGGCGACGCCGGCGCCGGTGACTTCCGCGGCACGCATGAGACGCGCGACGGTGGCATCGATTTCTGTGGGCGTGATTTTGGAGCCGTCGAGGCGTTTTATCGAGGATCCCTGGCCATTTGCCGAGAGGGCGCACGTGGCAAGGAGGATGGCAATCATGGATGCGCGCAATTTCATGAGGTTCAGCTTCCGAGCTTACTACGGAAGGGAGACAAGGTAGGTTCCCGCTCTCAGGGCAAAGAGGAACGGGATAGATGGATTCTGATAGAGTGGCGGGCGGGTTCTGAAGGCAGAGTGCCGCGCCTACGGCGCTCGTTCCTTTTCGCGATATGTCCCAGGCCTTACGCCTGGTTTAGTTAATGCCACTCCTCCGGGGCTGGGTTGGGGGACTTGGAAGCGGTAAATGAGCGCAAGGTCGTCGGATTGAGGCGTTAGTTGAGGCAAAGGCGAAGAAAAGGCCGCAAGGCTCCGCAGCCTCCGCCCTGCGCTACAAAGTGGATGGTTACGACAGATCGGGCTAGGCAGGGTCATGGGGCGCGGGGTGAACCCTACGCCACGAGTAGTGTAATTTTTGCGGGGATGGCAGCGTATTAGATATGGAAGCACCGAGACCAGGCCGCATGAGTGCGCCGGGAACAGCAGAATCGGCAGAGGCAATAGCCCGGGCCAGGGCAGGAGATGCAGAGGCCTGGGGCGACCTCTATCGAGCATTTGCGCCGGCCATTTTCCGTTTCTGCCGGAGGGCGCTTCCCACGCGAGAGGACGCGGAAGACGCAACCATGGAAGTGTTCATGAAAGTGCGAGACAAGCTGCACCAGTACGACGCGACGCGGCCGTTCTCTTCCTGGCTGTATAAAGTGGCGGCAAACCATTGCTGGGATTTGCTCCGGCGGCGAAAAATCCGGCAGGATAAAGAGACGGAGGATTTGGATACGTTGCCGCTGGAACATCCTGACGCCGATCAACTGGAACAACTGATCGAGAAGCGGACGAGCGAAGATGTGCGGAAAGCGCTGGACAAGCTGCCTGCGCGAGCACGCATGGCGCTGGTGCTGCGCTATTACTCGGACATGAGTTACGACGAGATTGCCGATGAGCTGGGAGTGCGTCGCGCCTTTGTGGGCGTGGTGCTACTGCGCGCGCGGCATGAGCTGCGGCAAGCGCTGGAAGGTTCGGGCGCTTTGGCCGTGGGAGGTGCGGGATGAATTCACCGCCAGGAAGCAATTTGCAGCGCAACGATATGCAGCACCTTGACGAGATGACACTTTTGCTTTATCTCGAACGGCAGCTTGACCGCGAGAGAGCGGCGGAGGTGTCCGCACACATGCAAGAGTGCGGTGCGTGCCGGACGTTGTCGCGCGCGCTGGAGCGGGAGTCGCGGCTGTTGACGCGCGCGATGCTGGAAGAAGAGGAGCCTTTGCCAGCACGGCTGGCGGGCTTTCAGCAGGCGGCGCGGCGGTCGCTGCAATGGATTTGGATGTTGACGTTCGGACTGGCAGCAACAGGAATCTATTCGCTGTACACAAGCTACATCGAGCCCGTGCAGAATCGTTTGCAGGACGCGGGCTTCGGCGGGACAAATCTACTCGGCCTTTTGATTTTCCAAGGCGCTTTCTGGAAGGGATGGCAATCGATGATTTCATTGGTGGAAGTGCTGGCGCTGGTGACCTTGGGAACGTTCGCGGCGATGATATTGCGGCGAAGACTGAGGAGAGGATCGGTGCTAGCGGTGATGCTGGCGGGGATGTGCGGAGCGCTGATGCTGCCGGCGGGGGCGAGCGCGACGGATTTCCGGAGCGGACAGAACGCAGAAGTTTCGTCGGGAGAGACGATCAAAGGCGACGTGTGCTTGAACGGCGACCGGATGAGTGTTGATGGAACGGTGAACGGAGATGTGTTTGCGTTTGGAAGATCGTTGGACGTGACGGGGCATGTGCTGGGAGACGTGATTGTGTTCGCGCAGTCGGTGCACATTACTGGTCAAGTTGATGGCAACGTACGGACGTTTGCAAACAACTTGACGGTGAGCGGAACGGTGGGACGAAGTGTCACGATTTTCAGCGAAAACCTGACCATAGATAAAACTGGAAAAGTCGGAAGAAGTATAACGAGTTTTACGAACCGGTTTTTGATGGACGGGCACGTGGGGCAGGACCTGCTCACAATGAACGAACGGCTGGATTTACGAGGACAAGTAGAAGGCGAGATCCGGTTGAGAGCAGAAGTTTTTACGATCGACAGCACGGCGCAAGTAGGAGGGCCAATCCACTTTAAAGGAGCGAAACCGGCGGAGGTGTCGCCGCAAGCAAAACTGGCGTCGGCCGTGGAGTACCAACATGTAGAGAAGGGAGAGCACCGCGAAGGCGGGGTGCACTACTATCTGTGGAGATTGTTGTGGAGCGCGTCGTTCATTTTGTACGGGCTTGTGCTGATTTTGCTGATGCCGAAATTTTCTGGAGATTGCGTGAAGTCCGCGGAGAATGTAGGGGCGTCACTGGGGCTGGGATTGCTGGTGGGAATCAGCGCGCCGATTGCAGCGGGAATCGTGTGCGTAACGTTCGTGGGAATTCCGCTCGGGATACTGACATTCATGTTGTGGCTGGTGATGTTGTTTACGGCGCAGATCGTGGTTGGCGGATTGATTGGGCGATGGATTCTGGGACCTACGGAAGATAAATGGGGCCGCGTGGGACGAATGGCGCTGGGGATGGGGATTATTGGAGTGATTGTGCCGGTGCTTCATTTCGTTCCAGTGCTGGACATGATCTTCCGGATTGCGGCGATGACATGGGGATTTGGAGCGATTACGCTGACGCTGTACAAGAGAGTTGCGGCAACACCGAGTATACCGATACCGCCGCCGGTACCGGCGCTGGGGTAAGAGAAAATAGTCCAAAGAAAAAAAAACGGGCTCCCCGATGAGTTGGGGAGCCCGCGCCTTTTGCGGAGGCGGAAAAAAGGGTTCAACCAGGAGGCTTAGTGTTTTCGCACGTTGGCGATAGAGGAAGTGATATTAGGCGCAAAAAAGAGTGTGCGGGTGGAGATGGTGTCGCCGGGGTTGATATCTCCGGCTGTGACATAGCCCTCGAAGGAAGTGAAGCCGTTAGTAAGCTGGACTTGAGACGTGGCTGACGTGCCGACGAAGGCCGGCAGATTGTTTACGCTGAAAACTGGAGAACCTGTGGTGGCAACGGTGCTCGTGAACCGAGTGTAGCGAAGCGCAAGGCCATCGGATGTAGCAGCAGCGGGCGTAGTGCCGCTTACCGCGGTGAACGCGGTCAAATGAACGAGAAGGGTTTGGCCGGGCAGAACGGCGCTTGCATCGGTAGAATGTTCAAAAGTATTGCTCGCAATAAAGAGGCCTTTGTTATCAACAAAGAAAGGACTCGGGTTTGAGAGCGTTACGATTACCCGGTCACCAAGACTCAGCTTGCCACCGAGAAGGCTAGCCGTGTTGGCGATTGAAGCGTCTGTAGTGATGAGAGTGAATTTTTGGGTTGTGGAATCTCCAGGGGTAACGACGACGCCTTCGATGAGGTCTTCGGCGGCGGTGTCAAGCGGGTCGTAGTAAGTGTAGGTGAAGGTGCCATCGGAGTTGAGGATGGCATCGAGGCTGACAACCTCATTGACGGCGACGCAGCCGGCAAACGTGGTACCAGTTTTCAAAACGTTGCAAGCAGGATCGTATATTGCGGTTGACCCTTCCGTGGCAGTGATGGAACCGCGGGTAGCCGTCTGCACGGTCACTGACTTCGCAGACGCATTGAGGCTGGTGACGACACCGAAGATGTCGTCAATATGCGCGAGATGGGTGCCGGTGAGGTCCGAGATGCCTGGGATAGTAGAGGTCGTAAAGGCTCCCGTGGCGGCGAGGTTGATTGCGCTGATGGTCTGGCCGCTCGCGGTGATGGCTTTGCTGAGGTCAACGTTAACGGCCATACCGGTGTTCTGATTCGAGGCCAGGGTAAGCGATGTAGTGGCAGTATTGGAGCCGACGGCGCCGACCACCTGAACTGGAGTGGTCGCGCAGCCCACGGTACCGGGCGTTGGTTGTGTGCAGAACGTGGCTACGGGAGCGCCAAAGACGATGGTGAGGCCCGTGTATGTGCCCGCAGGGGCCGAGACTGTAGCAAGAAAGCCGGTGTCACTCGTGAAACGTGTAAATTCGGTGGTGAACGTGGTGGCGTTCAGGGTGACGTTTACGGGACTACCCGACGAAGGCGTAAGAGAGATACCAGTGATGTTGCCGGCGAAGGAGAGGAGAGAAAGGCGCGAGGTCGGCGTGGGTGGAATTACTTTGAGAACTAGGGAAAGATTTCCGTTACCGGTGGGAGGAGGAGTTACTCCGCCGCCGGCAGGGCCGCTACAGGAGGTTAGAGCGAACACGGCGGCAACGAGAAGGAACGAAAGAGAGAAGACATTGCGTTTCATTGGCACCCCACGCTAGTTGGAAAGAGAATTTCATCGCAGCGCGCCCCGCGTCCGCGATTGTCAGTAAACTGAATGACAAGAAAACTTTAGCGCCTTGGAGAGCGCTGGGGCAGGTAAAGACTGATGGGTTGCCCAAGTTCTAACGGAGGGGAGTTGGGGTGTGTGGCGGCGGCTGTGATAAGTTGACGAAGCGAAATTTGCGGCGGATTTCACGTGGGATTGAGGGAAATTGGCGAAGGGGACGAAAAAGAGCGATCGAGAGCCTAAGAAGAGGGCTGCCGCCGCAGGTGTGGATGCAGTGAGGGAACAGGTGTATGTGCCGCTCGAAGAAGAGGAGCGGATGCACGAAGAAGGCGAAGAGCGCGGGAGTGGTGTTCGAAGGAAATGTGAACGCGAGGTAGTGCAGACGCCGAGCATGGGGGAAGTGTTTGGGCCGGGAGGATTGCTGGAACGGTGCATGACGGCGGGTTACGAACACCGGTCGGCGCAATTGGAGATGGCGGAACTTGTGCATGACGCCTTTCAGTCGCATCGGCACGCGATTGTGGAAGCGGGAACGGGCACGGGGAAGACGCTGGCGTATTTGCTGCCGGCAATTTGCAGCGGGCGACGCGTGGTCATTTCGACGGCGACCAAATCGCTGCAAGAACAGCTGTATCAGAAGGACATTCCGTTTTTGCAGAAACATTTTGCGCCGAATTTGAAAGTGGCGGTAATGAAGGGGCGTTCGAATTTTTTGTGCAAAGTGAAACTGCATCAGATGGCGGACCAAACTATGCTGCGCGGGATGGAGGAAATGGATGCGTTCCGTCAGATTCGCGATTGGAGCAAGTTCACGGAATCAGGCGATAGGGCGGAGCTGACGTTTTTGACGGACGATTCGGAATTGTGGCCACGGCTGGACGCGCGGCGAGAGACGTGCACTGGTCAGAAGTGCCCGGAGTTCGGGCAATGCTTTGTGACGCAGATGCACCAGCGCGCGACGGAAGCGGATTTGATCATCGTGAATCATCATTTGTTTTTCGCGGACTTGGCGCTGAAGCAGGACGATTTCGGCAGCATCCTGCCGGAGTATTCGGCGGTGGTGTTTGACGAAGCCCATGAGATTGAGGACGTGGCGAGCGATTATTTCGGGCGGCAGATTTCGAATTTCCGGTTTGAAGAATTGGCGCGAGACGCGGATATTGCGCTGCGGTTGTTGCATTTGGGGACGCCGTCGCTATTGCGCCGCACGCAAAGGATTCGCGAGAGAAGCAGAACATTTTTTGAAGCGTTTCCGTCGCGGGACGGGCGGTTTCCATTTTTGAAGCCCGACCGGCAAGCGTTTCTGGAGCAGAACCGCGAAGCGTATGACGAACTGGGGCATGCGTTGAAAGGCTTGGAGACGGAATTTGCGGCGACGGCGCAGAAGCCGGAAGAGTTGTTGCGACTTTCGCGGCGGAGTTTTGAACTGAGGCAGGAATTGTCGTTTTTGTTCGAATCAAATGAGGGGAATTTTGTTTATTGGTTTGAGAGGAGGAATAAAGGAGTGTTTCTGGCAGCGACGCCAATTGACGTCAGCCAGATTTTGCGCGAACGGTTGTTCGAACAGTTCGATACGGTGATTTTGACTTCGGCAACGCTCACGGTGGGCGGGCGGTTCGATTACATCCGGCAGCGGTTGGGGGTAGATCATGCGAAGGAAAGGGCTTTGCCGCCGGAGTTTGATTACGGTGAGCAGGCGCTGCTCTATTTGCCGAAGAAAATGCCGGACGTGCGCGACGCAGGATTTGCGAGCAAAGCGGCCGATGAAATTACGGAATTGCTGGAGCTCAGCCAGGGGCGCGCGTTCTGCCTATTCACGAGCTATTCGCAGATGAACGATTTGTACGAGCGAATTCGAACGCGAGTGGAGTTTCCGCTTTTGCTGCAAGGGACCGCGCCGCGGTCGGTGCTGCTGGAGCGATTCAAGAACACGGCAGGGGCGGTGCTGTTTGCTACGGCGAGTTTCTGGCAGGGAGTGGATGTGCCAGGCGAGCAGCTTTCGTGCGTGATTGTGGACCGGCTGCCCTTCGCGGTGCCGAGCGATCCGATCGTGGCGGCACGCGTGAAGGCGTTGCAGGAGGACGGAAGGAATCCATTTGCGGAGTATCAGGTGCCACAGGCGGTGCTGGCACTGAAACAGGGATTCGGGCGGTTGATTCGGGCGAAAACCGACCGCGGGATTTTGGCGCTGCTCGACACGCGAATCCAGCGGATGCCGTATGGTAAAATTTTCTTGGAGTCGCTGCCGGCGTACAGGAAGACCCAGGAGTTGTCTGCGGTCGCCCAGTTCATGGAGACTCCGAGCCCCGCCTGAAGTTGCCGAGAGAGTCCCCGGAGCAAGGTGCGAGAGGCTGGAGCGATTTGGGAGAATCATGTTTCGAGTGAGTGTGGAAGAGACGTTTTCGTCGGGACACGCGCTGCGCGGGTACAAGGGCAAGTGCGAGAACGTGCATGGCCACAACTATCGCGTGCAGGTGTCGATTGAAGGGCCACAACTGGACAATATCGGGTTGCTCGTGGATTTTTCGCATGTGAAGCAGGTGCTACGCGGGATTATTGCGGGGCTGGATCATCGATTTCTGAATGATCTGGATGCGTTCAAGACAGTGAATCCATCCGCGGAAAATATGGCGAAGTATTTTTACGATCAGCTCGCGGGTCAATTGAAGGAATTGCCCGCGGGCGGGCGGCTGACGGAAACAATAGTGTGGGAGACGGATACGGCGCACGCGGTGTACCGGCCGTAAACCGTAAGAGGAAGAAAGAGGCGATGTAAGATCGCCGTTACGAGAGATGAATCGAGCGTTTTTGATTGTACTTGGGCCGACAGCGCTGGTGGCGATTGGATACGTTTTGGTTTTGCGCGCCATGGGGATGGAGCCGGGATATTTGAGATTGACGGCGGCGTTGGCGGTGTTGGGATTGGGGTTTTGGTGCATTGGGAGAATTGCGCGGAAGAAAGCGTGAATTTAGCCGCGTTGTTACCAAGTTCTTGCGGTTGAGATCCTTCGGGCATCTTCTTGGACGCCCTCAGGATGACAACATTTCATTTAGACTGAGACTTGGGCGGCGAAGAAAGACGGACTCAAGACGCAGCGATCTTGCCGAGAAGGGGCGCAAATTATTGGCCCCCTACGGGTAACCGGAATGTTCATAACGGAAATATTTAAATCCATACAGGGTGAGGGGACGCGGGCAGGATTGCCTTGTCTGTTTGTGCGGCTTACGGGCTGCAATCTGCGATGCACGTGGTGCGATACGGCTTATGCGTTTCACGGCGGCAAGAAGATGAGTGTGGATGAAGTGATGGCGCGGGTGGATGAATTGACGCGAAGAGGAATGAACGATTCTGGCGCCGCGGCTACGGTGTCACTGGTGGAGTTGACGGGAGGGGAGCCGCTTTTGCAAGAAGAGATTTATCCGTTGGCGGAGAAACTGGTGGCGGCAGGATATACGGTGATGATTGAAACGAGCGGAGAAAAATTTGTTGGACGGCTGCCGCGTGAAGTTATCAAGATTGTGGATGTGAAGTGTCCTGATTCGGGCGAGGCGGATACGTTTGAGATGAAAAATCTGGATGCGGTGGACGAGAAGGACGAGATTAAATTTGCGATTTCGTCGCGGAAGGACTATGAGTTTGCGCGGGAGTTTACGCGGGAACATGGTTTGAGCGAGAAAGTGAAGCAAGTGCTGTTTTCTCCGGTGTTCGATGATCCGGAAGGAAAGTGGAAGGGGTTGGAACCACGGCAGTTGGTGGAGTGGATGCTGGAAGATGGGTTGGCGGTGAGGCTGGGATTGCAGTTGCACAAGTTTGTATGGCATCCAGCGACGAAAGGCGTTTGAGTGGCGAAAATGAGCAATGTGGGCAAAGCGGTAGTGTTGCTGAGTGGTGGAATGGATTCGTGCGTGTGTTCGACGATTGCGCTGGAGGAACATGGCAACGAGAACCTGGCCTTGCTCCATGCAAGTTATGGACAACGCACTGAGGCACGTGAGCGGCGTGCATTTGAGGAAATTGCCGATTGGCTTGAGGTACGGGAACGCCTAATGGTGCGGCTGGATCATTTTCGAGCGATTGGCGGATCGGCTCTGACGGACGCAACGATTGCGGTTCCCGAAAACGAATTGGACAAAGCTGATCCGCACGGAAACGCGATTCCAGTGACTTACGTGCCCTTTCGCAATGCTCATTTTCTTTCGGTTGCTGTGAGTTGGGCGGAAGCCATTGGCGCAAATTTTATTTACATTGGCGCGGTGTCGGAAGACAGCTCCGGATATCCCGATTGCCGGCCGGAATATTATCGCGTGTTTCAGGAATTGATTCGCGTGGGAACGCGGCCTGAGACGGAGATCGAAATCGTGACACCGGTGATCGCGATGAAGAAGAACGAGATTGTCCGCAAAGGCATCGAGTTGAGCGCACCACTGCATCTAACCTGGTCGTGCTATCAGAGCGAGCAGGAAGCGTGCGGAGTGTGCGATAGCTGTTTGTTGCGTTTGAAGGCTTTTGCGGAAGCGGGAACACCGGACCCGATCCGCTATCGAAAAAATGCTGTGGCCAGCGCTTGAGCTAGCAGGTGTTTCGTTGTACGTCGGGCCAGCCTGAATTTTGACTTCTTATGTGGCGATCTACAAAATTCAAACCAGCCTGACTCACGGGGTTGGAATCCGGCGCGGTTGGGAAGATAATAAGGCGCAACCTGTGGTCCTCTCCGGAAACGTCGTGGAGAGGCTTTCCCGAGAAATGGCTGGGTTGCGAAAGCGGCTCGTACGCAAAAGGAGAATCGAGCATGAAGCTATGGGTTAGGACTTGGATGGCGGCCGCTGTGGTCGCACTGATGGTTTGTGCGGCGCCGCCACGCGCGAAAGCGCAGGACTCTGGAATATCCGGAACGCTGCTTGACCTTGAAGGAAAACCGTGGCCGGACTACACAGTGACACTGGAAAGCGAGCAGGGAACGAAGACCGATACAAAGACGGATAAGAGCGGTAAATACAGTTTTACCGGTCTCAAGATGGGCACCTATAAACTTTCCGTGATGCTTCCTTACCAGAAAGAGCCGTACGTTGCGGGACAGGTAAAGGTTTCCGGCGGCCAGACAGTTCCGGCGGACTTGAACCTGCTTGAGTTGGTGGCGAAGAAGAATCCTGAGTACGCGGCCGCGGTAAAGAAGCAGGCCGAAGAAGGGAAAAAGACGGTAGGCATGAAGGCGCATTTTGAAGCAGGCGACGTCGCGCTCAATGCCGCAAAGCAGGCAAAAGCTGATCAAGCCAAGGCTCCAGCGGACCAGCGAGATACCCTCAAACAGCAGGCGACTGATGAGGCGGGAAGGGCCATTACCGAATTTGAAGCGGCAAAAGCGTCAGCACCCGAAAAAGATCCGAACCTGCCTCTTATCTACAGCCGCCTGGGAGATGCGTACGAAGCAGCAGGGCGGGCAGATGATGCGATTGCGGCGTACAAGGCTGCGATTGAGATCAAGCCCGCGGCCAATTTTTACATGAACCTGGGCGGCATCCAGGGCCGCGCTGGAAAAACGGAAGATGCAACAGCATCATTCCAGAAAGCGGCGGAACTTGATCCCGCGAACGCCGCGCAGGCCTGGCGAAACTACGGCATCATCATGTACAAGGTGGGAAAGACGCAAGAGGCCATCGAGCCGCTGAAGAAATCCACGGAGCTTGATCCGAAAAATGCGCAGGGCTGGTATTTGCTGGCTACCTGCATGACCGCCGATCCAAGCATTTACAAAACAACGGGAAGCTCGATCGAAGTGAATCCGAAGCCCGGAACAGTTGAGGCTTTCCAGCATGCGATTGATCTGGATCCGAATGGGCCCTATGGGAAGGAAGCCAAGGCTGGCCTGGACCAGTTGAAGCAGATGATGGGCGGCATCGCTACGAAAGTTAACGAAAAGAAAAAGAAGCCGTAAGCACCGCAAGAAAATTGACACGAAAGCCGACGTTGCTATGCAGCGTCGGCTTTTTGTTTTTTGCTCTAGCGGTGCGCGAGAGTTCCTGTGGATTTTGTCCGGCGAAGCGCAGCGGCAAATGCCGCCATGCTGAGCGGGAGCAAGACAAGAGCAAAGAGCAGCAAAATTCCCACGGGACGCAAGACGTCTTGTAAGCGAGCGGAGCCGAGAAGAGAAGCGCGCATGGCATCCAGGGCATAAGTGATTGGATTTAGACGCGCGAGAAATTGCAACCAATCGGGAAGAATTGAGACTGGAAACAACATGCCGCCCGCGACGCTGGAAATTCCCAGCAGAAGCCACTTAGCGGGGTTGCCGCGCTTGAAAAGGAGAAGATAACTGGCCGACAAGATGCCAAGGCCGGAAAAGGCAAGAAGAGAAACGACAAGAACCAGAAGAACAGCGAGCCAGTTCGCTGAATGCAGGGGAAATCCGAACAGCAGAGCGCCCCAGGCTATGTAGACCGCGATCCGCAGTGTGGTTGCGGCGAATGGATAGAGCGCAGAGCCAGCGAGAATCGCGGGGAGCGAGGTTTGCGTGACGAGCAAGTGCTCGAGCGTGCCGGTGTCGCGGGCCTCTTCGAGGCTACGGTCAAACGTATCGAGAGCGGCGCTCAGATAGTCGAGAAAAACGAAACCGATGAGAGCGAACGCAAAGTAGCCGCCGCTCTGCGGGAGCGTTTGGCGAAGTTCCGGACTGTCCACGAAACGGGCGACGTAATAAAACATAGCCGTACCGAAAAGGGCCTGAATGATTTCCATGATGAAAGGGCTGTGATAGGACTTCGCAATGTAAAGATCGCGGCGGAAGAAAAGCCAGAGTTCACGCAGGAAGGAATTCATGGATGCGTCTCTCCGGCGAGCAGGTCGTAACTATGACCGGTGAGACGGAAGAAAGCCTCCTCGAGCGATTGCGAGGAGGTTTTTTGTTTGAGCGCGGACGGAGTGCCCAACGCAAGGAGACGGCCTTGTTGCAAGACGGCGACGCGGCCCGCGAGCAATTCGATTTCGGGGAGGGAATGTGAAGCAAAGAGAAGGGATGTTGTTCCACGCTGCAGGATTTCGGATTTCAGAAAATGGCGGAAGGAAGCGGCGGCGATGGCGTCGAGGCTGCGTGTGGGTTCATCGAGGAGAAGAACGCGCGGAGCGTGCATAAGCGCGCGGGCCAGACTCAGGCGCTGAATCGTGCCGGAAGAGAGTGTACGCACCTGGCGATCCAGAGCGGTGGACAATTCGAACTGGGCGGCCAACTCAGCGATGCGATCGCGGGCGGTCGCGGCCGGAACGTGATTAAGGCGGCCAAAGAAGAAAAGATTTTCGCGGCCGGTGAGGCGCGCGTAGAAACCAAGGTCGCTTCCAGCGTGATAGCCGAGATTGCGGCGGACTTCGCGCGGGGATTGCGCGGCATCGTGGCCGCCGACGCGCGCCTGGCCGCTCGTGGGAAGAAGCAGAGTCGAAAGAATACGAAGAAGAGTGGACTTGCCGGCGCCATTGGCGCCAAGGAGCGCGACGGCTTCGCCTTCGTGGACTTCGAAGGAGATATCTTGCAGAGCGGGAATGGAGGGCTTTTCGAACGGCTGAAGAAAGGCGCGCCAGCCGGTACGCGCGGGCGGGAAGAACTTTACCAAAGATTCGACAGAGACTGCGGTATCGGGCACCGCGAAGTTATAGCGCGTCCGCGAAGGAGAAACAACCTAAGGCTGCTGCTTCCTCCTGTACCCATCGATTGCGGCCCCATGGACCGGAATTGCAGGATGACCGAATGCAGTCTATGGCATTAGAATGGGAACAGACGGTTCTTATTGAAGTGGGACCCAGACCGCTGGCCTTGGCCAGCCCCCGGAAATGAGGCAGCAATCCAGATGGTTTCACTCGCTGACCGTGTTGTTGTTCCTCAACACGTGCTGGTACGTTTTCTCGACCGGGAGTCTGTGCTTTTGAATTTGGAGACGGAGCGTTACTTCGGGTTGGATGAGACCGGCACGCGCATGTGGCAGATAGTTACGTCCGCGCCAAGCGTTGACGCTGCGTGCCGACAATTGCAAGACGAATACGACGCGCAACCTGAGCTCCTGCAAAGTAACTTGACCGAGCTTGTGGGCCGGCTCGTGGAAAACGGCCTGCTTTCATTGCATCCCGCCGATGTGGGAACGGCTTCGACAGTTTAGGCATTTGCCGGCTCCAGCGCGTGCATTATTTTTGCGCGCAGCGGCGCTGCTGCCATGGGTGGCGCTGCGATTGAAAATGCAAGGTTTTCAAGCCACAAAAGACTCACTGCAAGACCTTACTGGAAAATCCTCGCCTACCTTGCTTGATCCTAACGAAACGGCAAAGCGTACCGCATTAACAGCGCGCATGGTGCGTGCCGCCGCGAGACATGGTGTCGGCAATCCTTCGTGCCTTGAGGAGTCTCTTGTCTTGGTGCATCTGCTGCGCAAGCAGGGCATCGCTTCACAATTGCGCATCGGGGTGAAGAAAAACATTCCGAAGTTTGAAGCGCACGCCTGGGTGGAATGCGAAGGCGCGGCGTTGAATGAGTCCGAGGCGTTGCACGATCACTACGCGCCCTTCGAAGCGGAATTTTCTTCGAATCCGCCGGGGCAATCATGAGCGGATACGCCGGGATCGTGCGCACCGGGGGCGCAGGCGATTGCGCGGAGGAAGACGCCCGGCGCGCGGAGAAAATGATGGCCGCGATCGCGTTTCGCGGGCCGGATTTGCAAAACCTGTGGTCCCAGCAAGTGGTTCATTTCTGTTTTTCGCTGCTAAAGACTGGCCCCGCACCGCAATCGCATTCACAACCATGTTCTCTGGATGGCCGGATTTGGCTGCTGGGCGACGTGCGCCTGGATGGGCGCGAAGAGTTAATTCGCAGTTTTGAACAAAAAGGCGAAGAATTCGAAAAAACCATTTCTGATGAAGAACTGGTGTTGCGCGTCTTTCGAATGTTTGGCGAATCCGGAGTCGCCGAGCTCGATGGCGACTATTCATTTGTACTCTGGGACGGAGCTCGGAAGAGGTTGCTCGGATTTCGCGACTTGACCGGGTCGAAACCGTTTTTCTACGTTGCAAGTCCGGGAGTGGTTAGCTTCAGCAACACGATGGATGCGTTGCACGCCGCGCCGGGATTTATAGGAGTGCTGGACGAGAACTTTCTTGGCGACTATCTGCTTACGTCGTGGTGCCCTGATCCGGTGAGAGCGGTTTATCGCGATGTGCGAAGACTGCCGCCGGGGCATTTGCTGGAGTTTTCGGAGGAAGGGTTATCTGTCCGCTGCGTTGCTCAGCTTCCGATGGAAGAGGTTCTGTGCTACAAGCGCGAGGAAGAGTACATCGAGAACTACTGCGAGCTTCTGCATCGCGCGGTGAAGGACAGGCTGCCGTACAACAACTGCGTTATTTTCATGAGCGGCGGACTCGATTCGACCGCGGTGGCGGCGGAGGCGAATCGAATATTGAAAGAGTCTGCGAGCGGGGGCGACGTAAGCGCGCAGGCGGTTGACTACCGGCCATTGTTTGCTGATCAGGAGGGCGAGGAAGCTCGGCGGGTTGCGGAGTATTTGCAAATCCCATTTGAGCTTTTGCACGGCGGAGAATGCGAGCCATTTTCAGGATGGGACGCACCGGACTTCCCGATGCCGGAGCCACGGCATGAGCCATTTCAAGCGCTTCATGTGAGAAGTTATCAGGTGGCAATGGGAAGAGCACGCGTGGCGCTTTCCGGTTACGGCGGCGACGATGTCCTTTTAGGACAGGCGTGGCCATACCTGCGGTTGTTGATCCGCAAAGGCAGACTTTTCACGGCAATTGGCGCGGCGGCAAGCCACATGTGGAAGACGCGAACGCTGCCAGCCCTCGGATTGGGAATTCGTTCGCGGATTTGGAACCGATTTAGGGCGCCTCTCTCGCTTGAACCATTTCCAGAGTGGATTGCAAGTGAGTTCGAAAAACGTCTGAACCTGCTTGAACGTTTTAAGGAACTCCAAACCAAACCCGATTCAGAACACCCAACGCATCCCTTTGCCTACGCCACGCTCGCGGGACCATTCTGGCCCGAGGTGCTGGAGGGAGAAGATGCAGCCTGGAGCGGTGTCGCCTTGGAAGCGCGGGCTCCGCTGCTGGACAGGCGGTTGATACGGTTTCTGCTTCGTTTGCCAACGCTGCCCTGGTGCATGGACAAGAAACTGGTTCGATTGGCGATGAAAGATTTATTGCCGAAAGAGACGGTCGAGAGGCCGAAAACTCCCCTCGCTCAAGATCCCCTGGAACTTCATGTTTCACAAAGAAAGTGGAGCCCCCTGCCCCTTGGGAGCCTGTCAGAAGCATCTAAGGAATTGGTGGATGCCTCGCGGCTAGAAAATTGCCTCAGAGTTAGTACAAGAGAATCGCTTTACCCGAATCTCAGACCGGTTTCTCTGGACCGCTGGCTAAAAAACGTTGAAATGAATTGAGGGATTCAGTAGAGTCCTTAAGGGAGACCTCGCATGGAATCGCCGGCAACTGTGCCGCCGAAAAAGGTGTATCAGGCCCCGAAGTTGCACGTTTATGGGGATTTGACCGAAATGACGAAATCCATGGGCCCGCGCGGTCAGATTGACGGCGGGAAGATGTTGGGCATGCTGCGCACGGGAGCCTAGCTTTCTGGGAAAAAACCAAGCCCTCTCCCTCCTCTCTTGTGAACTACGACTACACCCTCTATGGACTGTTCCTACGGTCTGACGTAGTGCTGCCCGGACTTAAGGAGGCGGCCAGTTGCGGCGCGTCGGACACAGTCTCTCTTGCAACAAAGCTGAGGCCAAGTTGGGTCAAGGAGGCTTCCGAACTTTCCTCGCAAGTGATTTATTGTGTTCCCGCGACGCCGGAATGGGGCGATCCCGTATTTCTGGTGCGCGAATACTGCGGCGGACGGTTTTATCAGCTTTCTTATAGTGACGGGACGCAATTTTTTGTGGACTCGGATGCCACCGCGCTCTGGGGAGAATGCCCGGCTCCTTTGACCGTCGAAGACTTAACGACCTATCTTGTCGGGCCGGTGATGGGATTCGTCTTGCGACGGAGAAGTGTGACGTCGCTGCACGCAAGCGCAGTGTGTATAGGCGGCGCTGCCGTTGCGATTTCCGGGCCGGCTGCCGCGGGAAAATCAACGACAGCGGCGGCGCTGGCTCTCCGCGGCGCGCCTTCATTATGCGAAGACATTACGGCGCTGCACGAGTATGGAGGAGAATTCTACGTCCAACCGGGCTACCCGCGGATTTGCTTGTGGCCTGATTCGGTTGAGAAATTGTTCGGTTCACAGGATGCGCTGCCTCTTCTGACGCCCACTTGGGAAAAGAAATTTCTGGAGCTGGAAGGAAAACGAGCTAGGTTCGAGACACGGATGAGGCCACTGGGAGCAATTTATTTGCTTGGGCCGCGAACAGATGAAGGCACAGCGCCGCGTCTGGAGGATATTACGACGCGGGAATCGCTGCTGGAACTTGTGCAAAACACCTACATGAATGTTCTACTCACACGCGAGCAACGGGCCGCGGAATTTGAATTATTGAGCCGGCTCGTGAATTCAGTCCCGTGCAAGCGAGTGATTCCTCACAAAGACGCGGAGCGAATTGATGCGCTCTGCGAATTGCTAGAGTCGGATACAGCGACGAATGCTGCGCAGGCCGCGCCTCCGATGACCATCCGTCAAGACTGAAATGTACTCGCTCGATGAATTCGGCGAAATGATAGGCGATAGCCTTCGGTTTCCGCCATACAGCAAAGCAATTGCGCAGGCGGTACGGGCGGGTGATTCTGTTGCGGACATTGGAACCGGTCCGGGGATATTTGCCCTGCTCGCGTGCAAGGCGGGCGCCCGGAAGGTTTACGCGATTGATACGGACAGCGTGGTCGAGTTTGGGCGACAGTTTGCCGTGGCAAATGGGTTTTCCGATCAGATTGAGTTCTTGCACGGAGACTCGCGGCAGATTTTGCTCCCCGAACGCGTGAACGTAATTGTTTCCGATGTGCGCGGGGCGCTGCCTCTTTTTGGGCACGGAGTCCATGCGCTGAACGATGCGCGCAAGCGGTATCTGGCCGAGGGTGGCAGGATGATCCCGGAGCGCGACAAATTGTTGGCGGCATTGATAGAAGTTCCGCAGACTTACGATCAGATCATTGCGCCGTGGAAACGCGTTCCTGAGCTGAATCTTGAAGCGGCTTTGCCGGTCGTGCTGAACACAATGTATAAACGGCAGTGCAAGCCAGAGCAGTTAGTTTCTAATTCGCAGGAATGGCACGTTTTGGACTATATGAACGGTGCGAATCCGCGAGCAGGCGGCACGCTGCGATATGTAACGACGAGGGCTGGAACTGTTCACGGATTTGCAGTGTGGTTCGAGACGAAGCTTCTCGGTGAGATTGGGTTTTGCACCGAACCAGGGTCGACAGATAACGTATACGGCCAGGTGTTTTTGCCTTTGCTGAAGCCGGTGGAAGTTGTTGAGGGGGAAGAGATTTGTGCAGGTCTGCACGCTGATTTGATCGGTACCGACTATATTTGGCGGTGGGAATTTGAGGCCGCGGCGCGGCCAGGCCGTGATGTGGTGTGTTACCGCCACTCCACATTTCAGGGAGGCGGAATTACGCCCTCTTCGCTGCGGAAGCGATCCGCTGAGTTTGTGCCTGTTCTTTCGGAAGCGGGACTGGCCGAACGGTGGCTACTGCTCGCGATGGACGGCAAAACGCCGTTGGATCAAATTGCACAAAAAGCAGCCGAACACTTCCCACATACATTTTCACGCGCGGAAGACGCATTTCGCAGGGCGGGGGAGATTTCCGACCGCTATTCGCGCTGAACACTTCGCCGATTCTCTAATAGACTAAACGCAATGTTTTCGGGAGAGAACCGTGGGGGAAGTCCCTCCGTTTGGAAATGGAACTTTGGCGGTGGAGTGGCCCCTGCTGCTTGCGTGCTGCGCGCCTCAGCCAAACACGGAGCAAATTAGCGCGCTGCTTGCGAAAGAACTGGACTGGGGCGTTCTGCTTTCGCTGGCGGAAGAACACGGCGTCATTTCGCAACTTCACGCGCAACTCAAAACGACAAAAACCGCTACGATCCCCCCAGAATTTGAGAAAAATCTGCGGGAACGACGTCGCGCGCAACTTTTATTCACGCTGAGCATGACCGCAGAGCTATTTCGCTTGCTGGATAGATTCCGTGGCGCGAGAGTGGAAGTCATCGTAGTGAAGGGACCCGTACTCTCCACCCGGGCTTATGGCAATCCAGGACTACGGCAATATGTGGATCTGGATTTCTTGATTCGAGCCGGTGATTTGCTGGAAGCCACACGCGCACTCGCCGACGCAGGCTATGATCCGGACGTACCCATCGAAACCATCGAGGCGGGCAAGATTCCCGGCGAATATCTTTTTATGAGACCCGGGACGCGCTTACTGGTGGAACTGCACACGGAACATACCTTCCGCTATTTTCCACTGGCACTTCCCATGGAAGATTACTTCGCGCGGCGAACAATGGTCGCGCTGGACGGCAACCGAGTACCAGCGCTTTCTCCAGAAGACGAATTCGTTCTGATTTGTATTCACGGCGCGAAACATTTTTGGGAACGGCTGATGTGGGTTGCAGACGTGGCCGCCATGACTTCGGGCGGCACGCGGCTTGATTGGAAAATTGTGAGGGAATCCGCGAAGGCTGTGGGCGCGGAACGGATGGTGCATGTGGCTCTGCGCCTGGTACAGGAGCTGCTGCGCACGGAAATACCTGCGGAGATCACGGATGCAGTGACGCGTGACCGAGCAACGATCGCGATATGCGAGCGAATCAAGAAATGGCTGCCGTATGCAGGATTTGCGCCGCCAAGTCTTTCACAGCGAGCCCGTTTTCGAATCGGAATGCGCGGAGGCTTGTTTGCGGGGTTTGGATATTTATTTCGACTATCTCTTTCGCCCACCGAAGAAGACTGGGTCGAGGGAGCGGAGACAAAACGTTCGTGGTTTTGGGATGCCGTGCGAAGACCTATCCGGCTCATCAAGAAGTATGGGCAAGACGGAAAAGCTTAGCGCACAAATGCAAAAGCCCCCGCGCTTCGCGGGGGCCTTCGCCTTTCGGTCTGCAACTTGATTAGATATTGGTGCGAAATGAGGTCTTTTTCTTTTCTTTCGAAACAGGAGTCGGCAACTCCACGGTGAGCGTGACATTGCTCTTGTTGCGCAGCACGCCAAGCTTGGCGGTTTTGCCAGATTCGACGCCTGCAAGTTTTTCTCGAAGCTCGCCCGCGCCGCGAATGCGCTCGCCGTTGAACGAAGTGATTACGTCGCCCGCCTTGACTCCAGCCTTTTCCGCCGGCGAATCAGAATTGACGCTGCGAACGAGAATGCCTTCGCCCTCCGGCGCGCCAAAATAAGTTCCGAGCTGACCGCTCAAATCTTCCGCGTCAATGCCCAGCCGCCCTCTTCCGCCGGCGAGCATTCCTCCATTCCATTCGAAACCGGGAACGTCGGGAATGTTCGGCATTTGCGGAACGCGGAACGCGAACGCTTGCGGGGAAGCCTTCATGAGTGAGTTGTGGCGCTCTTCTGCTTTGCCAAGAGTGGCAGTAATCGTCTGTTGCTTGCCGTCGCGCCAGACGGAGAGCCGCACGGCGCGGCCTGCGGGAATTTCCCGAATCATGCGGCGAAATTGCGCTGTGCCTTCCACGCGTTGGCCATTGATTTCCGTGACGACGTCGTTGTCCTTCAATCCGGCTTTGGAAGCGGGGCTATCCGGAAGCACTCTGCCGACGAAGACCCCGTGGTCCGCCGAAACTTTAAGGTCCTTGGCCTTTTCGGAAGTGACTTCCTGTGTTTCCACTCCAAGCCAACTACTGCCATCCCCGTCGAAAGACACGACGAAATTCTTGAGGTTGGGCGCTGCTGGAGGAGCAACTTCCTGCTCTTGGAGTTCGTCTTCCACTTCGAGGAGTGGGGCTTCGAGAAGGGGAGCTTCCGGAATTTCGATGACTTCCGGGCCGGAGATTTCGATGCGTTCACCGTCTGAAGCCATTTCCTGCGTGGCGAGTTGCGCCTTCAATTGGGCAATTTCGCGCTTGAGCGAGGCAACGGAATTGTCCCGCGAAGATTGGGTTTGGCCCGAAACGGTTGGCAATGCGGCAAGAGAAAGGCCCAGAGATGCGATTCCAAGCGTAATTAGAAGATTTCGTTTGGTCATTGTTGTTTCCCTTCTGCGGGATTTAGACGCAGGCGCGGCTAAACCGTCGCGTGTAAAGTGACGATTCGAATTCCGCCATTGATGGTACGGAGCTTGATGGGAGCGCCGCCGCCGCCGAAGCGTCCGTGCATTTCGCGCGGGCGGAGCGTACTTTCCATGGAAATGGGCAACTCGGAAAGAAAGTTTCCATTCAGGCAACGTGTTTCGAGTTCGGCCTGAGTATCACTTGGCAGCGCAAGGACAAGCGAGCCATTGGTTGTCTCTGCGGATGCGCCGGCGCCGCCGCTGAAATGAGCAAGTTCGAGATGAACGTTGCCGTTGGTGGTGTGCGCATGGACGTTCCCGCCGCCATCGTAAACGTCAATGTTGCCGTTGACGGTGTGCAAGTCTTCCACAGCGGGCACACCAGCTATGCGAAGCGAGCCGTTGATCGTGCCGATGTGCTCGATGTGCGCGCCGTGGGGAACGTGGATGACGTAGTCCACGGCGACCTCTACGCCTTCGTCCTGAGGATAGTGCGTAGTCACGGAAACGGCTTTCGGCTTGGCGGCCACTTCGATCGTGACGCGTTCCAGGTCCGATTCCTTGTGTTTGGCCGTCTTCACCGCGTGAACTTCGATGGTGTCGCGGTCCCAGCCCTGCACTTCCACAGTGCCATTTACGTTTTGCAATTCAAACGAACCACCCGGCTGGAGCGGATAGGTTTGATCGAACTGTTTCGTGATGGCGAATCCAGGAACAGCCGCCACCGCGAGTACGAGCGCCAACAAAGCAGAAACAAACAGGCTCTTTCGAAGCATTGCGATTACCCCCTTCGAGAACGAATCTGCGAACATTCTGCAAACCAACTGCGGACCCCGGACCCGGTACAAAAACGAAATCTCAGCGCATGCGAAACTTCAGCGCAAGTGAAAGTTGATCGTCACCGTAGAAATCACATCCACCTTTTTGCCGTTCATCCAAGCCGGTGTGCCGCGCCAGAGCTTTATTCCGGCGATGGCAGCGTCCACGAGAGATGGTTCAGAACCTTCCACGACCTTTTCTACCTGAACGCGCCCGTCTTGCGTCAGGCGAATTTGCAGGCGCACTCTTCCTTCCACTCCACCCTTTCTGGCGGATGGCGGATAGGCAGGATAGGGCTTATACGTCAGGCGGCGTTGAAAATCATCAGCGTCTTCGCGAACGCCACCAAGCAACTGCAATTCGAATCTTCTGATCCATGTGTATTCAATTTCTCGCAATGGAGCCGGGGCGGGAAGAGGCGATACAGAGGCGACGGGAGCGACAGGCGCTTCGATTGCGAGGCGTTCGCGCTGCTCGCGAATCAGGGAATCGCGAAGGCCGGTTTCTGAATCGATAAATTGAAGTTTGATCCTGCCAGCTGTCGTTTTCAGCCTGAGTGGAGCGCCGCCTCCGTTGAGAGTCAACCAGCCTTTGACCACGCCGGGTCCTGAATTCTTGAACTGCATCACGAGAGCGGGATCCGATTCGATTCGCTTTTCGCCGCCGGTTTCCACGATGGCTTCGATATTTGCGGCCAGATTCCGCGGCAGGAAGACAACAATGTCACCCGAGCCGGAAGAAAGCTGCGAAGCACCCGCCAGGTGAACAGCGCCGGAATGTTGAGTTTCGGGACTGATCCACGCGGTAATCGTTCCGTCGCCGGTTGCAGCATTGACAGAACTGGCGACGCGCGTGAGGCAAATGCTTCCGCCGCTTGATTCCACTTCCATGGGGCCCGCGACGTACATCACGCGGATGCCGCCGCCACCTGTTTGCGCGTGCACGGAACCGTCCACTTCGCCGAAATCAATTTGACCGCCGCCGGTTTTTACCGCGACGAACTTGGCGGCTTTCCCCACCGAAATGTTTCCGCCTTCGGTTGCAAGCTCGGCGCGTCCGCCGATTCCCGCCGCGCGAATGTGGCCTCCGCCGGTGTGAAGATTTGCCTCGCCGGAAATAAAGCCAGCGATGATGTGGCCGCCCGCGGTAAAGGCGGAGACGTCACCCAGCACGTCGCCAAATTGAATGTGTCCGCCTTCGGTGATTAATTTCGCGACGGGCTTGCCGAGCATGGCGCCGTTCCTGCCGATGCGCATCGTGCGGATATTTCCGCCTTGTGTGACGAGCGACGCTGTTCCGCCGATGTCCGTCGTCTCGATGTCGCCGACTTCGGTGTTCACGTCCAAGTTGTAATTCGCAGGCATGGTAATTTCAAAATGGACGGAAAACTGCGCCCCGTGCGGCGGCTGAGGAGGAAGAGCGCTGACAATTTCCACACCAGAAGGGGAATTCCTCGCGCTCACCGAATAACGCTCGAGAATTTGCTGCGCCTGATTGATTTTTAGATCCGTTTCTACGTGAACCGAATAGCGGACGACAGGCGTGGCACCGCGCTCTAGTGTGATGATCTTTACTGAGGCTTCATCGGCGATGAATTTGAGGGTGAGCCCTTCGCGAGTATTCAGAACACCGCTGCGGTCAATAGCGGCGCGCTGGCTGGCTGGATAGCCGGCGTTCGCCACTAAAGCTGACAGCACAAGCAAAATCGCGAAAGCACAAATGCCTTTGCGAAACGAAACGATGCTCCGCCACTCCAATTTAATTTTCTTACTTTGAATCATTTTATTTCGAAACTTTCCGCGACGCTCCAGCGAGCGTATTCCTGACTACTGCAGATTCTGCAGACCAATCTGGCGAAGAGCTGCGGCGCTCCGCAAACGAACATAGCGATTGGAGTCGTGCAGGCGGAGCTCGTCCAATGCGCCAATAATACGCTGTTCGGAATCTTTGCCGTTCGCCGGCCAAGCCGGCGGCGCAGCACCCTCTACCGGAGTTTCCGATTCCGCGACTTCCGGCAGTGCTTCCGGTGCGCCATCACCGGATTCGAGCGAACGGACGAGAAGATTTACGGCTTCGACGCGAACACCCGGATTGGGATCGTGTTTCAAGGTTTCCAGCAAAACGTCGCGCACATCTGAATTTGTAACCACATCGCGAAGAGCGTCGAGCGCCTTCAGCCGTACTGCAGGATTCTGATCGTTGCGTGCAGCGGCGAGCAAGGCCCCGCGAGCTTGAACGTCCATCGCGGCGGCACGCAGAGCTTCCACACAATCGAGTCGCACGCCGGCGTCAAAACGGTTGCCGTTGGCGATGACGAACGTCAGGACGCGCCGTACATCCATATCATCCTCGCCGCTCGTAAGGGTCAGTGGTTGTTCCGCCTGGAGCTGAACCTGGATTTTTCCCGTGGGCCTCGAAAAATTCACGTTGGAAACTTCCATCTTGTTGAGCTGGTCGTCCGAAATTCTTGGCGCGGCGAGAACGTTAACGGCGGAACCTGTGCCACCACCCGCACTGAAGGGCAGCCACTGGAATGCCTGAGTCCCGACAATCGCTCCGACGAGGAGCAACGCGGCAGCGCTCCAGCCCGGGCGCAACGCCATCCACTTACGCACAAAGCCGAACGGCTGCCAACCTTCGTCCATTTTTGGCGCGGAGAGCTCATCGAGTGATTCGGAGAGTCCGCTGCGGCACTGCGCAAGCAAAACGCCGGACGATTCGAATCGCTCGGCAGTTTGCGGCATGCCATTGATGGCGGTTTGGAGGGCGTTTTCCTCTGAAAGTTGTGCGCGGCAATCGCCGCAATTCGCGAGGTGCGAGACAATCTGCTCGCGCTCTTCGGCAGTCAGTTCGTCGCAGGTGTAAAAAACCAGGAGCGGCGCCACGTCTTCGCAGCGAGTGAGTTTGGGCGCGCGGCTCATCGCAGACCTGCCAGTTCGCTGCGCAATTTGCGTGTAGCGCGAAAAAGAGAATTCTTCACGGTTTCTTCCGTTGTGCCGAGTGCGTCGCCAATCGCGCGAAGCTTCAGGCCCTGATAGTGTTTCATTTCAAAAACTACACGTTCGCGAGGCGAGAGGCGCTCCATAGCGCGGGTGATGCGCGCCTGAATTTCTTTTCCCATCAAGCTGCGCTCGGGATCGAGCGTGGGACGATGTTCCTTTTGATAGTCGAAAAAATCGCGCGGACCTTCTTCCATACGGTTCGGATGAATTTCAGGAGCCTGATCTTCGGGGCGGGCCTGGCGGCGGCGCAGATGATCCAGACAAACGTTGGTGACGATGCGATAGAGCCAGGTGTAAAAACTGCATTCGAAACGAAAACGGTGGAGATTGCGATAAACCTTAAGGAAGGCTTCCTGATAAACGTCGCGCGCGTCTTCGGGGCGCTTCATCAGGTTTAAAGCGAGGCGCAGGACGTCGCGGTCAAAGCGGCGGACCAGTTCTTCAAAAGCGGCACGATTGCCCGCCTGGGCCTCAGATACAAGGACCCGCTCGTCGAGACTGGGCAAGGAGGTCACCGTCGCAAGAGCGGCATCGGAACCGCCCGTCCGGCCAGAGCTATCGGCCAACGCCAAACCCCATCGGAACAGTGGCATATTCGCTTTCTCTTCGTGTCCGGCTGTCCTGCCTGTTGAACAGGAACAATTTAGCCTAAATAGACGCGTACCGCCAGACGTAGAGGACCACGACCTCACCCGTTTGGACGCACCGCGACACCTCGGGTGAGCAGCCACCTCCTTCTCATACAACGAGTGGAGGAGCGTTTTTGTTTCGGATTGTTGATAAGTGCCCCGGGTTGCCTCCGGTAGTTGCAGGGCTAAGCGTCCGTCCTTTTCGCATTAAGTTGCCATTTGAGCAGAGGCCAGAGGAACAAAATCCCCAGCGCGGCCAGAATGACGTAAGCGTTGCCACGGTAGAAGGCGTTTGGCTGCTTCAGAAGAACGAGTGCGCTTCCCAGCAGCGAAGATGCAGCTATGACCAGAAATATGCCGAGTAAGTTGAGTTTTGCAATCCAGCGCACGCCATAAACAATTGCGCCAACCAGGATGACGTTCAACAAATATTTTTTTGCAAAATCGGCGGAGCTTCCCCAATCGCCAACGAGGGTTGCGATGCCGATGAGAAAGAGGAGCACGCGCAGCCACCATTGCCTTACGTAGGCCGCGATGAATCCACCGATGGCTGCGAGCAACGCAGAGTAAAGCAACGCGTGGGAAATCGCACCGCCAACTACGGAGCCAGCAGGTAACTTTGCACTGAAATCATTGCCGAACACGGCCGGGAGCGAACGGTGCGCGGTGGGCCAATGTACCGACGCCCAGCCGATAGCACTTTCAAGGCCAAGGAGCGAACTCACACCGGCAGTGCCGATCAGGAGCGCGTCGCGATAGTACACGCCGGGCATTTGCGTCCAATTTGGCAATTGTTCTTCGCCGAAGGCTTTCTTGCAGAAGAACCAGGCAAGGCCGAACACGAAAATGAGCGCGGCAACGGAAAAAGCGCCGCTCAGCACTATGCTTATCGCGGTCAAAACGTACATGGCCTTCAGAGGTATTGCGGTTTGATATTGCTGCAGAATTTGCGCGAAACGATCTCCGAAAGTAATCACGAGCACGAATCCCGCGATCGACCACAGCGCCCAACGCGAAATTCTTTTCCACGGAATGGAGCGTGCGTCCTCGGTCCGGAAGTTCTTGAAGTAAATGACGAGCATCACAGCCCCGAGACCCACATACGCGAGAAGAGTGCCGACGAAATAAAGCGTTCGCGACAACCCTTGTTCCTCCTGTTTGCGAATCCACTCGTCGGGAATTTTCACGTACGTTCGATAGCTGGTCACTTCGTCGCCTAATACCTGTAGCTCCATTCTTGCGAAGGCCTGACCGTTAGAATTCTTGCCCGCATCGAGAGCGACGCTTTGCTGCCAGGTGAGCGTGTGGTCTGTTCGGTGTGGCTGTTTTTTCGATTTGGATTCGACGAGTAGCCAGCCGGCGAGATCAACTTTCTTTTCTTGCCTGAGGAATTTTTCGCCGAGTGCGGTTGCTTCTTCCTTGCTGAGCGAAGGACCATGCGCGCTCTCGGGCAACGTGTGATGAATGGAATGCAGTGAACCGTCTGGTTTCAGAACAACGTAATATTCTTCGGGATCGCTATCCTTGAAATAGCGCACGCCCCACAACGCAATCGGAATCTGGTTTTCGTAAATCCGGTTCGTGGCGGACACGCCGATTTGTTCGCGCAAGAATTCGTTTGCAGCAGGATCGCTATTGTTCAAAAACAAGGCCACATGGATGTAAGCGTCCGGATTGAGCCGTCGGTCGCGCAGCGTGTTGTCAGCAAGCGTGGTTGCTTGCTTTGCGTTCACGGAGAGCTTCAGGTAATCACCAATGCGTTCCTGTTTTAGCTTGAGCGACGCGACCACACCCAAGACAAGACAAATGCCAAATACCGCGATTGCGCCACCGGCAATCGGTTGGTACCGCCCGCTTATAATTGGTTGGCTAACAGACGGTTCGGACGTTTCAAAGGAAATTGGCGGCTGCGGTTCGGCATCGTTTCGTAAATCCTCGGCGGGTTCAAATTGGCCGCTCCTTAGATAAGAAATGAGCGAGAAGAGCAACGGCGCTGCAGCCGCGAGGCCAACGATGACTCCAGAAATCTTGAAGTAAGGGTTATCCGAGCGAATCAGGAGCAAACCGACCAGTGATGCATCCACTGTGTAGTGCCAGATGAGAGTCGCCAGAATGCCCCAGCGCAGCATCACGATTCCAGCGACGATACCGATTAATCCAACTTCGAGACCACGGATGTAGGCGGGCTCCTGCGGATAGTTGCTGTGAAGAAAGCCCCACAGAAAGGCGGGCACGACGACGGCGATCCAGCGCAACTTGGTGACGCGCGTGAAAAAGGGAATTGCGAAAAGACGGAACGTAAACTCTTCGTTCATCGAAGCCAAGAGGCCGATGGCGATGCCCGCGATCCAGGGGAAGGCCGTGTTGACGGAGTCCGAGTAGTTCACTTCCTGCGGAGCCCAGGCTCCGTAGTGCGAGGCAATCATGTAGAACACGACGAGAGCCCCGATGTGCGCCGCTGCCATGGAGATGCCGACGACGGCCGCTGAGAAAAATTCCTTCGTCCTCATTCCACGAAGTGTGAATGCGGAAGACAAACGCAGCTTGTCCGGCTGCGATTCGCGATAGAGCGGTTCCGCCGCGGGGAACACAAGAGTGATCGTCAACACCGTGACGATGGCCATACCGAGTGCGCGAAGAACCTGCAACAAAAAGAAACCAACATAGGACTCTTTCGTGTCGTAAGCCGCGCCCCAGAGCGGCCAATTATTCAGCTCCTGCAGGAACAACAGCCCCGCAGCGACTGCGCCTAGCTTGATTGCCAACCCCCATCTTGTCTGCCCGCTCTTTGTTAGAACAAAGGAGATCCGCACGGCCGTCCCCAGAATCAAGAGATAGGGAACGAGGAAAATAATTTCCAGCGTGTTATTTCCCGAGCGAAGGCGTTCATACCCGCGCCGCCATTCTTCCGGAACTTGCAGGACTTCCGACGCAGACGTTGGCTTGTCGCCCGCAATGTGGATCGTCTCGCGATAAGGGGCATCCTTGGCCTTAAAGCCACGCTTTTCCCAGGTAAAGTCCCAGTCAAGACGATTGGGAAGTTTTTTCGAGGCGGCCTGTTCGGACAAGAAATCCCAGTCTCCGAGATTCTGCCCCAGCTTGTTGGTCAGGAAATCCTGCGCTGTGTTCTGAGCGGCGGCACGGTCTAGGGTTGCTCCGGCAGTTGCCTCCGGCACGACGTGAGTGTAACCGCAGATTTTTCCGGAGGGACTGACTTGAACGCGAAATTCTCGTTCCTCGAGAGGTTTGTAAAACCGGACATTCCAGTACCAGAGATTCAGCTGCGAAGACATCAGCTGGTTGGCTTGCCGGAGTCCAAGTTCGCGTTCCAGATAGACCTTTGCATCTTCTTCGACGCCGAACTCGACGGACGTACGATAACCCGCCACGTTTTCGCCGAGGCTGGCGATGAAGTCCTTTGCGCGGGTCATCGCTTGCGGACGCGAAACCTTGAAATCTACCGAGGCTTCTGGAAAAGCGCGGAAGAAATAACGTTGTGCGAAAAAGAGGCCAGCAATTCCCGCGAGCACCCAAAGGATAAGCGCCCGTTTTTCCGAACTAGTCAATTTGACGCTCGACAAGAAGTCCTCCTGGAACAGCCGGCCTGCGGAGCATTCACTCTAGTAATACGCAACCCCTGGACGCAAGTTATCTGCCGTCCGGCTCATCGTGTTCGGTAATGATATAAAAGATGTTTATGACAAGCGGACTGCAATCTCCGGTGCAGATGATCAAGGGCGTGGGCCCCCAACGCGCGGAATTGCTCGCAAAGCGTGGCATCCACACGCTTGAGGATTTGCTCTCTTATTTGCCATTCCGTTATGAGGATCGCATCAGGTTTTCGCACGTTCGCGACGTGAAGCCGAATGCCGTGTTCACGTTGCGGGTCACTGTGGCAAGCGGACAGGCTATCCGCACGATGCGAGGGCGCGACGCAATCTATCACCTTCTGGTGCAGGACGAAACTGGGTCACTGCCCTGCAAATTTTTTCATGGCGGCTATCTCGAAGGCCGATTGAAGCCGGGCCAGCAACTGATTCTTCACGGTAAAGCCGATGTGGACAAACAGCGGCCCGCGCGAATTGAGATGGTCAATCCGCAGATGGAATTGATCAGCGCTGATGGGCTCGATTCGACGGAGGCCGGACGGATTGTGCCGATTTATGAAGCTATCGGCACGTTTGGCTCTCGAGCGATTCGCCGCGCGATTTATGGCGCGCTGCAGCAGCTCGATCCCCGCATGCCGGACGTGTTGCCTGCTGGACTTCGCGCGAAGTTGAATTTCCCTTCGCACCGCGACGCGGTGGTGCAGACGCATTTTCCGCCGCCCGACGAGTCGCTGGATGCACTGAATCAATTTCGTTCTGCCGCGCAACAAAGGCTCATTTTCGAAGAATTGTTCTTGTATCAGTTGAGTCTGGCTCTGGACCGGCGAGCGACGCGAAAAGAAAATGCGATTGCGTTTCGTGTGCGGGAAGACAGCGTGCGGGACGCCTTGAAACGTATTTTGCCTTTCAAGCCGACGGCGGCTCAGAAGCGCGTGCTCGCGGAGATTGCGGCGGATTTGGAGAAGGCGGCCCCGATGAATCGCTTGCTGCAGGGCGACGTCGGCAGCGGCAAGACGATCGTTGCGTTGCAAGCCGCGGTGATTGCCATGGAAAACGGATGCCAAGCTGTTTTGATGGCGCCGACGGAAATTCTGGCGGTGCAACATTTTCTATCGGCGCGTCGCATTTTGGAAAAAGCGGGATACAAAGTGGAGCTGCTCATCAGTGGAATGAAATTCGCGGAGAAGTCCCAAGCGCTTGCGCGAATTGCGAAAGGCGAAGCGCAGCTTGTCATTGGAACGCATGCGCTGATTGAAGACAATGTGACGTTCGCGCGGCTCGGCTTTGTGGCGATTGATGAGCAACACCGCTTCGGCGTACTGCAGCGCAAGCGACTGATGGATAAAGCTGCTTCGCATGGCCACGCGCCGCACGTGCTTGTCCTCACCGCGACACCAATCCCACGCACGCTTTCACTTACGCTTTACGGCGATCTGGACGTTTCCGTGATTGATGAATTGCCGCCAGGACGCACGCCAATCATTACGCGAATGACTAGTGAGTCGCATTTGCCTGGCGTGTGGGAATCGCTGCGGCGAGAAGTTACGGCGGGTCATCAGGCATACATCGTTTACCCGGTGATTGAAGAATCGAAACTTGAACTGAAAGCGGCGGTGGAGGAGTATGAGCGGCTTTCGAAACAGGTCTTTCCAAAATTGAAGTTGGGCCTGCTTCATGGCCGGCTTTCGAGCGAAGAAAAAGAAGCAGTGATGCAAAGCTTCCGCAGGAATGAAACGCAGATTTTGGTGGCGACGACAGTGGTCGAAGTGGGGGTGGATGTTCGAAACGCGACCGTTATGGTGATTGAACACGCCGAGCGCTTTGGACTATCGCAACTGCATCAATTGCGCGGGCGCATTGGCCGCGGCGCAGAAAGGTCGCATTGCATTCTTGTTGCTCCAGTGCGTATGAATGACAACGCGAGAGCGAGGTTGGAGACGATGGTGCGAACGTCAAACGGTTTTGAAATTGCCGAAACTGATTTGCTGCTTCGCGGGCCGGGTGAGTTTTTCGGCACGCGGCAATCGGGCGACTTGGGTTTTCACATCGCGAATCCCTTGCGGGACCGCCAGATTCTGGACCTTGCGCGGCGCGAAGCGTTTGCGTTGGCGGAAGATTCCGCGGCGAGCGGCGAGTTAAATCAAATTCTGCGCGCGCTTCCGGCGCATTGGCAGCGCCGCTATCATCTGGCGCGCATCGGATAAGACATGCGCATCATTGCTGGAACGTACCGCAGCCGCATTTTGAAAAGCCTTAAAGGTCATGCGCTTCGCCCGACCAGCGATTGGCTGCGTGAAACTTTGTTCAATATTTTGGGTCCGGCAGTTGCGGGCTCGCACTTTCTGGATCTCTATGCGGGAACGGGCGCTGTAGGCATCGAAGCGCTCAGCCGGGGAGCAGTGGAATCCGTTTTTGTGGAAAATCACGCAGCCGCGTCGAAATTGATTCGAGAGAACATCGCGTCGCTGAAAATTGCTTCAGGAGTCCAGGTGATTGCGGAGGACGCATCGCGAGCACTCGCAAAATTGGCGGCGCGCCCGCGCCAAACGTTTGATTTTGTCTTTCTGGACCCACCTTACGCCGCGGAGCGCGAGTACGAAGAGACGCTGGGCACGCTCGGCGCGTCGAAACTGCTTTCCCCGGCCGCTATAGTTATTGCGGAGCATCGAAAATCATTCGAACTCATTGAATCTTTTGGGGCATTGCAACGCTACCGCACCCTCAAGCAGGGCGACGCGGCGCTGAGCTTCTTTCGCCCCGGCTCTGACGCGAAATAAAAAAGTTTTGTTTGCAGCAAACCCCGCGCTTGAAGCCCTCATCTATGTTCTTTTGCATGTTCTGGGTACCCAGCCCCCTCGCGATATACTTAAAGATTCATGTCCACGAGCCAAGCTACTAATGCGTTCGACCTTCTCGGCCAAGCCAGCGCGGCCCCGCCGGTCGTCCATCTTCCCGGCGCAGCTGAGCCGCAATTGGAAATCAGCTGGGGCGCGTTCCGGCAAAGTTTTTCGAGCGGCGTTTCCGCTGCGTTCAACCGGTCTGCTGCATCGCGTAAATTCCTTTCGGCGAGTTTTTTCAAGGATGCCTGGATCGAGAAAAAATTCCCGCGCCGCGCTGTAGCGGCGGCCGCATTGTGGCACCTTGTTTTTCTTGCGCTCCCCATGCCCCAAATTTCCGGCCCGAACCACTATTCCGCCTTTGACAATACAGTCCTCACTTGGTCCGGGCCGATTGAAGATCTGCCGCTGTTGAAAACGCGGGGCAACAAACCGAAGCCGACTCCGCGTGGCGAGCCGCAAAAGCCATTGCCGGCCGAGGGTGCTGACGCGTTTCATCCGCGCCAGCGGATTTTCACCGATCCGGTGCATCCTACGCATCCGCGCCAAACGCTAATCAATCCGCAAGCGCCACCTGATGCGCCGAAGCTTATGCCGGCGATGCCCAATGTTGTGCAGCTTGCTCCTAGCGCTGCGCCTGTTCGGCCGCATCTGGAAATCAGCGAACGCGTTCTGAAAAGTTTGCGTCCACGCGAACGCCGCCACATCGCGACGGACATAGTGACGCTGGCTCCCGAAGTGCAGAACAACGAATTGCATCCCGCGGATTTGCCAATTGCCGCAAGCCAAAACGCGCCGGCTCGCCCGAAGCTTGAGTTGAACACAGGAGCAGCGCCGCGGGCCGCGGAGCGCAAACAAAACGGAGATGCCGAACCCGCGCCGGAATTGACGCCCGCGCAGGCCGCTTCAAATGGCGCTGCATCCACTTTGATTGCACTCTCTGCGACGCCCGGGCCAGTTATGCCCGCGGCTCCGCCGCAGGGTAATCTCGCGGCGCGCATTGCGATTAGTCCGGAAGGAAAACAGCGGGGCGTACCGGGTGGGTCCCCAAATGCCACGACGGCTTCAAACGGCGGCGCGAACGGGGACCGCGCGAGCGCAGGAGGCTCAGGAACGGGCACCGGAGCGGGGAAGAGCGATGTCGGCGTGAGCATCAGCGGCGGAAATCCAAGCAGCAACGCGTCTAGCCTTGGCGGCGCGAAAGCGAAACTGGATCTTTCCGTTGCGCGGCCAAATCCCACTCGTTCGGCGCATGATGCATCCGTCGAAGCACCGCCCACGCGCACCGGGCCGCCCAATTTCGCCGATCTCGCGCCGGGCGCGAAACCAGAAGCGATTTTCGCGTCGAAGCGCGTGTACACACTGCATATGAACATGCCGAATCTGAACAGCGCGACGGGCAGTTGGATCTTGAATTTTTCGGAATTACACGTGAGCCCCTCTGGCCCCCGCGTCGTTGCGGCGGAGGATCTGGTTGCGCCGCAGCCGATCAAGAAGGTGGATCCGAAATATCCTCCGACGCTTATTGCCGAGCACGTGGAAGGAGAAGTCGTTCTCTACGCAGTGATTCGGCGCGACGGTTCAGTGGACAGCATTCAACTCGTCAATGGCGTGGACGAGCAGCTCGATGAAAATGCGATGCGAGCATTCGCGCAATGGAAATTCCGTCCGGCAGAAAAGCAAGGCGAGACCGTGGACCTGGAAGCCATCGTGCACATTCCATTTCGAACGCCATCATACCGGTAACTCGCACGAGAACTTCTCGTTTATACATCACACAAATCAACGGCCTCGCGCAGCGACGTAAGCGGATCGCGCGTCGGAACAAATTCGTGCGCGACGTACCCAGCGTAGTTCGTGGCCGCGATTCCACGCATCACTGCGTCCCAATGAACTTCCTGGGTTGCGTCGAGTTCGTGCCGGCCAGGCACGCCGCCTGTGTGGAAGTGGCCGATCCACTGAATGTTCTGCTGGATCGTTCGAATCAAATCTCCCTCCATAATTTGCATGTGGTAGATATCGTAGAGAAGCTTTACGCGTGGTGAGTTCACAGCTTCCATCACACGAACGCCCCAGGCGGTATGGTCACACATGTAATCCTTGTGATCGACTTTGCTGTTGAGAAGTTCCAGGCAAATCGTCACGCTGTTGTCTTCCGCGATTTTTTTTACGCGATTCAGCCCGGCGACAGTGTTTCTTGCACCTTCTTCGTCGGACATTCCGGCGCGATTCCCCGAAAACGTAATCACATTTGTCACTCCCGCTTTCGCAGCGAGAGGGATATTTTTTCGGAAGGACCGCTCGATTTTTTCGTGATTTTCCACGCGGTTCATCGCATGTGGAATGTCGCCGCCGCCGGCGTAGGCCATGCTACAAATCAGGCCGTAGCGCCGAGGCACGTCCCATTCCGCGAGTTCGAGCAGATCAATGGCTTTCAAGCCCATCTCCGCGCCGCGCTTGCAGAGTTCATCGAGAAGAATATTTTTGTAGCACCAGCGCGAAGCGGACTGCTTGATGCGGCCTTTGCGAGGCGTTGCGTGAACGTCCTGCATCGCGGACAAACCGGACGAAGAGGTGAGTGCCGGCAGCGATAAGGCCGCGGCCCCGGAGATTGCGGTTTTCAATAGAGAACGGCGGGAAAGTTTGCTCATGGCTAGTCGGCGAGTTTATCCGAGAAAGCCGGACATTTGCGAGAGCGGATTTCGTGGCGCACGAAGAGGGCGGCGCGGCATCATCCTCGCATGTACAAAAACAAGCCGTAAAGTACCAAGCCCAGGCCAGCCACAAACAAAAGCGGAGCGAGATATTGCGAGACTGCGGGAGGAATAGGAACGGGCAAATTCATTCCGCTGTATCCGCCAGCGAAGTAATAAATAATTCCCGCCAGTAGTGCGTACAGGAACCCGCGGCGCATGTATTTTCTACCTTCTGCGCCGTGCAAATTCTTAAGACCGATCGCCTGTGGAATTGCTTCGCGACAGAACGGACAATGATTGAGCGTGGGCCCGACAGGCTTTCCACAAAAAGGGCAGTTGCGTGTTTGCATGTATCGAAAGTCGCTTAGGGCTAAGCTGGACCCTGAAATAAGACTAAGTTCGCGGCGCTAAAGCAGTCAAGGATTCGTGTTCGGATGGTTTACGAAACAGCAAGAAGCTGACCGTTAAATTCTATAGCTGCGAAGAGGCCTCCGCCAATTTCACGAGCGCGTACAGGGCATGATTTAGAGGAGTCGGCACACCGAGTTCGCGGCCCTTGCGCGCAATAAACCCGTTTAGCGAATCGATTTCGGTGCGTTTGCCGCGCATCATGTCCTGTGCGGTAGAGCTACGCGTTGCACTCATCTGCTCCGCGATTTTGTATGCGCCCGCGAGCGCCACTTTTGGATCCTCCAGTCCTGGCGGCTGAATTCCCGCCGCGCGAGCAACCGCGAGCACTTCGTAAACAGTGCCTTCGAGCAGTTGCTTTGCGTCGGCGCTGGCAATGATTTCGCCGTACGTCACTTTGCCGAGCGCGGAAAGTGCATTCAGCGCGCAATTCCAGACGAGTTTGGTCCAAAGTTCACCGATCAAATTTTCAGAAATGCGGCAAGGAACTTTCGCGCGCGTGAACATTTCTGCGATGGAGCGCGTTTTCTCATTTTCTGGTCCGAGGACGATATCGCCACGGCCAACGTGCTTCACGGTGCCAGGCGCGGGCACGGAGGCAGCTACATAAACGGCAGCCCCGAGCGCCTCCAGGCCGGAAGCGGCGAGAATCTGCTCGGCGTTGTCCGCGCCGTTTTGCATGCTTACCAGAACTGCCCCGGGCACGAGAATTTTGGCAAGTGCCTGCGACGTCGTGGCCGTGTCCGTCGTTTTCACGCAAAACAAAACGACTTCAGCGTCGCGTGCGGCGGAGAGATCCGCGGAGGCAGTAACGGGCACGCGCTCTTTGAATTGTGTGGTGTCCAGGAGCAAGCCGTCCTTCTGCACCGCCGCGACAAACGCAGGGCGCCCAATGAAAACGACAGGTGCTCCAGCGCGAGCAAGCAGTCCGCCAAAATAACCGCCAACAGCGCCCGCACCTACAACCGCAATCTTTGGCCAGGATTTGTTTTCACTCATGCGGGCTCATGTGGTGATTACGGAGATCAGGCGGTCGATGTCCTGAATCGTGTTGAAGAGATAGGGCGACACGCGAATTTTCGATTCGCGCAAGCTGACGAAAACATTTTCATCGCGCAGCTTCGCGTAAAGTTCCGCCGTTTTTTCCGGCGTTCGCGCGACGAAGCAGCCGTAGGGTCCGCGCTGATTTTTATCGAGTGGACTCGCGGCGACACAGCGATCCGCTGGCAAACGCGACAGGAGAGAATCAATCAGCGCGTGGTTGTGTGCTCGCACCGTTTCCGCTCCAGCGCGCAAAACAAATTCAACCGACGCATCAAGCGCGGCCAGGTTGAAATTGAAATGGCTGGCCCATTCCGGAGCATCCCAGCGACTCGCGCTTTCGGCCGGCTTTGGATTGGCGAAATCGAGTTTTGCGAAATTGTCCGAACCCGCGACGGCCATCCAGTAAAACGGCGCAGGGCGCACGGAAGCGAGAAGCTCGCTCTTGATCCAGAAGAATCCGGTTCCGAAGGCGCCGAGGAGCCACTTGTATCCCGCGCAGATGAGGAAGTCCGCGCCGAGTTTCGCGGCGTCCATCGGAACCGCGCCGCAGCTTTGACTTACGTCAAGCAGCAGCAGCGTGCCTTGTTTGTGGCACGCCTCAGCGAGGCGTGCCACGTCCAGCATCGAGCCGTCGTCGAATCGCACGTGGCTGATGGAAACGAGCCTCGTGCGCGGGGTGAGCGCTGCGATTAGATCATCGGCTGCTAAAAATTTCCCGCTCGGCGCGACGATTCTTACGGAAATTCCTTCGCGTTCTTCCATCGGCTTCCAGATGGTGTACTGCAGCGGGAATTCCGCTTTGGAAGTGAGAATCTCGTCGCCGGGCTTCCAGGTAATCGCGTAAGCCACGGCGGCTGCGCCGTTGCTGGCGCCGGTGGTCAGCGCGATTTCGTCGGGCTTTGCGCCGATCATTTGCGCGAGGTTGGCCCGGAGGCGATTCGGCACTTCAAAAAAAGTGGAGTCCGGCTTGTGATGAGGAAATTTCTTCGCATCGAGCGCTGCCTGCACGGCCTTCAGTGAAACTTTCGGCATAGGCGCCATGCCGGCGAGATTCAAGTACGTGGCGTTTTCAAACTCGAACCATTCCTGGCGCCAGTCAGTTGTTGGTGTGGCTTGCGGTGCGGTTGCCGTGCTCATTTGAGTGTCCTCAGAGGTCTATGGTTCATGCGCCCGCATCCGGAGACAAGTGCCAATATGGGAAGAATAACCCCACACCCCGGCATTTTGATAAAGAGTGCGGAAACGATTGGAAAAGAAAAAGATAAGATGCTCTTCTTAGCAAAGAGTGCGTAAGTGATTGAAAACAGAAAAGCTCTCTGTTGAAGTTAAAAGTGGCTGCGAAGCTCACGGAAGCCAGGGAGGATGACAAGTTTGCCGGAGCCGGCCATGACGGGTTCGTGTTCCATGTGCCAGGTATGCTGGTGCGGAATGTAAACAGCGTTCAGTCCGACTTTCAGCGCCGGGTTGATGTCGCTCCTCGGGCTGTTGCCGATCATCCAGCCTTGCGATTTCACAATCTTGTGTTTGCTTACCAGACTCGTATAGGTGACCGAGTCTTTTTCGTGCACGATTTCAATCGCTTCGAAAAATCCCTGCAATCCTGATCGTTGCACTTTGGCGGATTGTTCCGCAGGCTCACCTTTTGTGAAAAGAATCAGGCGGTGGCGCTCTGTGAGATAAGCGAGTGTTTCCGGCACGCCATCGAGAATTTTCGGCGGGGTGCGTTCGAGATCCACGACGCGATTATGAATTTCTGCAAGAGTTTCCCGCTTGGCTTGATGCTCGGCCAGCTTCATATACGTTTCTTCGAGCGAACGGCCAAAGCTGCGCACGCCGTAGCCGTATTGTCGTATGTTTTTGCGTTCGGTTTCGTTCAAAATGTGGCGGATATATGCGCGGGTAAATCCGCTTGGCTCAACGAGCGTGATGAAATCTTCGATCAGCTTCTCGAAGAAGACATTGTTCTCCCAGAGCGTATCGTCGGCGTCAATGAGCAGAGTATTTCGTCGCATGAGCTGACTTTTTCTGGTCTGAGCCTTTCGATTTTTAGTGTAACAGCTTCAGCGCGTCCGCCGCGATTTCGCTGGCGGCATTCGAACGCCCCAGCTTGCGTGCTGCATCTTTCATGCGCACCAGGCGCTCCGCATCGCCCACCAGGCCCGCGATTTTCCACGCAGCCGCGGGCAGATTGTTGCAGCGGATCGCGGCGCCCTCTTCCAGCAGATGGTCCGCGTTGCGCTCCTCCTGGCCCGGGATCGGTTCGATCAGCGCCATGGGCAGGGCACGCGCCAGCGCTTCCGAAGTTGTCAGACCCCCAGCCTTGCCCACAAGCAAATCCGCCGCAGCCATGTACTGGTCCATTTCTTTGGTAAAGCCCACGGGGACCAGACGCGGAGCTCCTCCCGGCAGGTCGCCTGCGCGTGCTGCAATTTCGTCGAGCTTTTGTTTCACTTGTTCGGACTTACCCGCGATCGCTGCGATTTGCCACGGCTTTTGTAGGGCCAGTAGATCGCGCACAAGCTGTTCAACAGGGCCGATTCCATATCCGCCTGCAGCGATCAGAATCACCGGCGCGTCTGCATCCAGACTCAAATGCTTTCGCGCGGCAGCGCGATCCACGGCAACGGAAAAGAGGGGGTCCACGGGAATTCCAGTAACGCGAATAATTTCGCGGGGCACGCCGATGCCATTCAAGTATTCAGCCGCTTCCGGAATTGCCACATAATAACGATCCACAGTGCGGCAGAGCCACATGGCGTGAACATCGTAATCCGTAACGACGATGGCGTTATGCGCGCACAGTTTTTTCTTCGCGATGAGCCAGGCGATGATCTCCGCCGGCAGAAAGTGCGTGGCAACGCAAAGGTCCGGTTGAACGCGTTTCAACATCCGAATCATAGGCTGTGTATTCAGCCGGTCAATCGCCAGGCGCTGCCTCATCTTTTCCCAGGGCTTGTCGGTACGGTCATACAGCACACCCATCAATTCGGGTGCACGGCGCACCATGCTGATGTAAGTCTTGTCGTAAAGGCGCTGAAAGACTTTGCTGACGTGCTGAATCACGTCCACATGCTCGACGATACAATCGCCAGGCGCTGCAAAGGCTTTCTCCAGAGCTTGCGCGGCACGGACATGCCCAGCCCCCGAGGATGCAGAAAGCAAAAGAACCCGAGGTTTTTCTTTCATAGTGTGGATAGGGAATTCACGCACGCGCTCACGCTGACTTACTCTTGGCGGCAGCAACCTTCTCCAGGATCCCGCGCGCAAGTTTTTGAATTTCGCCGAATCGCGTCAGATAGTCTTGAAACTCCTGATTAAGTCGCTGCGCTTCTTCTGGCCCGTGTTCCGTGCGCAGGATCATATCGCGCAACTTCACCGGATGTGGCAGCAGCGCGTCCTCCTGCAACTCTTCCAGCGCGGTCGTAGCGTTGTAATGATACATACCATCCCCCTGGCACTCTGCTTATACCAAGAGTGTACGCGCGAAACACCGGCGAATAAACTTGCTGAGTTACAGCCGTAGGAGCGTGTGACTGGCTAATTTGCAGATTTTGCGCAACGGAATCCAACGAACGGTTGGGCCCCGTCAGGCGGATGACTGTCGCGATATTCCACCCACATGTTGACGGGAGCGCCGCCCCAACTGCCGCCGCGAATCACACGCCTGGTCGTTACACTGAGGAAATTAAATCCCGTCGAGAAAAGATTTCCGCCCGCCACAGGATTCTTGGTTTCTTTAGAAGAATAAGGAGCCCACTCATCTGAGGTGAATTGCCAGATGTTGCCGGCCATGTCGAAAAGGCCGTAAGCATTGGGCGCATATTTGCCGACTTCGGTAGTTGTCGCGAAACCGCTTGCGGAAAAATTGGCGCGAGAGGGATCGGGAGGAGCGTCTCCCCAGGGGAAGGGGCCATTGCCGCCGCCGCGAGCGGCATACTCCCATTCTGCTTCTGTCGGCAAACGCTTGCCTTGGCATTGGCAATAGGCGACGGCGTCGTGCCAGGTGACATTTGTGACGGGGTGATTTTCGAAGCCCTTGGGAACATGACCATCCACCCAGTGCTTAAGATTCCTCCGATCGCCGTATCTGGTGCGAGGATCGATTTCCGTCCATGGAGGATCGAGCCTGGTGAGCTTTTCGTCCGGCTCTTCATTAGAAAAACGCCGGGTAAAGGCAAAGAATTGCGCATTGGTGACCGGAGTTCGATCCAGGTAATAAGAATCCAATTTCACAACGTGTTTTGGAATTTCGTCGTTGAACAATTCCCGGTGACTGATTCCGAAAATGTCCTGAAAATGCGGAACATCGGTTGCGTTTATGCCAAGCTCAATTTTGCCGCCGGGAATGAGCTCCATGTCGGGAGGAGGACTTTGTTTGGATTGTTCTTTGATGAGTAGAACTTTGCTCAAGGACTCTGCTGGATTCGTTTGAGCGCGAGCGGCAGCTCCGCACATGACAGTGGCGAGCAGGCACGTTGCAATTGCCACGCTGTGCTTGGCGAGGCGCACGAAGAAGGCACTCCTTGTTAAAGTTCCTGCTTATTATGACGGGTTTAAGTCGGACGGGTTAGGATTACGCGGTTGCGTGAACGAATTCGTAGCGCTCGATCTTGGCGGCGACGCCCATGTGGCCATTCTCGCTGTCCTCTACACGCACGACCTGACCATGGCACCGTATGTTCACGTCGCCGGACTGGGTCACCTGTTCGGGAAGAGTGATTACGAATTCGATCGCGCTGCCTACATCGAATTTCGCATCGGCAAGAAAATAAAGGCCGCGATAACTGACATCCCGTGTTTGTGCTTTGAGTTCCAGTCCGCTCGCTTCGTGGGGAAACACCCGCAGAGGAAGGGTCATCGTGAAGCGCCGTGCTTCGCGGCGTTCGGATCCGTCGCCCATGAATCCTCTCTCGGTGGGGACTGTGAAAGTCTAAAAAACGCTAACACCCGCCTCACCAAACTGCAATCCGAAAAACCATCATTTTTGTCCTAGTACGAGGTCATAGCAGTTTTGGTATCCCAGGTGTATAGTTCGAATCACCCTGCCGCTCATCCTCCGAAATGACGCCACAATGCAGCTTCGCCAGCATGCACGGGTACGTTTGCGCCTTCCGGTAAGACTTCGTTGGGTTGCGCCCTTGGGGCAACAATCAGAGGTTTGCGAGACGCGGAACGTCTCGCGCGGCGGCCTGCTTGTGGCCTGCCATGAGCACCACGCGGAGGGCTTTCCGCTATGGGTCACATTTCCCTTTGACCCGATTGTTGCGGAGGGCCAACCAGAGGTTTTGGCACGCGTTGTGCGCTGCAAGCCGGTGCGCGAAACCGGCGCTGGAGAGGAAATCGCCCTGCACTTTGAGGGCGTGCCGCGGCATTCGAATGTAAGCACCTCACAAGGACAGATTCCCACGCCAAAGAACGGCTTGGACCGATGCTTGGCGTTGCCGATTCGTGTGCGGCCGCGTCACATGCCGTGGTTTGAAGAAGCAATGACGCTAGAAGTGTCCGCGGACAAATTGCGATTTGTGAGTAATCGCGTCTATGAGCCCGGGCAAACGTTGCTGGTTACGTTTGCTTCCGGCGACACAAGACCGTGGCAAGGAAACGGTGACATTCCCGCCAGCATTGTGAGCGTGGAAAAAATGCCGCAGAGCACTTCACTTGTAGTCACGCTAAAGCGATTGGCTGCCTGACGCGCCATAGCGTTTCCGGGCGCGTGAAAACTTCGGCTACACTGTTCGTGCCCGTCATGAGCACGAACCACGAATCCAAAAATCTATTTCTCGCGGGACCTGCCGGGAAGCTCGAGGCCATTTTATGGATGCCCGCGGCTGGCGTGCAGCCGCGCTTCGCGGCCGTCGTGTGCCATCCGCATCCGCTTTTTGGCGGAACGCTGCACAACAAAGTTGTGTATCAAGCGGCCAAAGCGCTCGATGCGCAGGGTGGCGCGGTGCTGCGCTTCAATTTTCGCGGTACAGGGTTGAGTGAAGGCACACACGACCGCGGACTTGGTGAGCGGGATGATGTGCGCGCGGCGTTGGATTTCTTGGCGGCCGAATTTTCGGGCAAGCCGCCCTTGCTCGCGGGTTTTAGTTTTGGCTGCTGGGTGGGCTTGCGCGTTGGATGTGAAGACGCCCGCGTCGAACGGCTGATCGGAATCGGCGCACCGGTGAATGACTCCGATTTTTCTTATCTCCATAAATGCGCCAAGCAAAAATTGTTTGCGCACGGATCGCAAGACAAATTTGGCGATGTGGGCAAACTGCGAAAACTCGTGAGCGAGTTACCAGGGGAAAATGAACTTGCCGTCGTGGACGGCGTGGACCATTTCTTCACTGGAAAAATCGAAGAACTAGGCAAGGCGATTACTGAGTGGATGACAGGCTGGCCGGCCGGCGCGTAGTCTTCACCACGGTCTCGTTAAGCAGACTCGCCACGAGAGAAGAGCTGGCTGAATTGGTCTAGCGTCGCTGGCGGAATGGAAACCAGCCGCGCGTTGGCGAGGGCGTGCTTTGCCCGCGACATTCCGACGAGGGCCGTTGTGATTCCGGGTGCCGAGCGGACGAACTGTAGCGCGCGTTCGGCATCGTTTTCGAGTCCCAGCGCCTGGGCAACGAACAACGGGAGATTCCGCGTGACTTGGCCCTGCAGAAGGGACGCACTGGCCACCAGCGTGATGCCCAATTCGCTCGCAGCCTCCATGATGGTCATAGGTTTCCCAGCAATCTTTTGATTGCCGAGCGTGAGCGCCTCGGTCATCCCGAGATTGAATGGGAGTTGCACGAAGCGAAAGCGGTGCTTGTCTCCCGCGATTTCCTTCGCAATGAGCTCCAGTTCCGCAAGTTGGATGGAGTCACGCGCGCGTTCGTCCTGCCGGAAGCCGTTCCAGGTCGCCATTCCGTAATACTGAATTTTTCCTTCTTGCGCAGCGTACTCCATGCAAGTAAACGCGTCGCGCACGCGCTTCGCAAATTCGTTTTTGGTAACTTCGCCGAGTTGTGACTCCGGATTGTGCAGGTAATAGACATCCACACATTCGACGCCGAGATTCTTCAGACTGCGCCCCAGCTGATTCTCCAGAAACCGCGGCGTCATACAATGGCTGCCGCCTGCGATATCCTTTGCGGAAAAAATCCCTGGCTGAATGTACTCGTGAAAAAAATATTGATTCGCGTCGGTGGGCATCGCGCCGTCCGGGGTCAGGTAGCCACCCTTCGTGCATACGACGATTTCCTCGCGCGGTACTCCCTTGGCAGCGAGTTGTTGCAGAGCGGCGCCAATCGAGCGCTCGCTTCGCTGAAAGCGATAGTTAATCGCGGAGTCGACGAAGTTGATACCGTTTTCGACTGCGATGACAATCGCCTCCGTGTACGCCGCGTCCGTGTGCGGGTCCGGCTGTCCGAGATAGGTGCCGATTCCAATCGAAGAGACTACGAGTTCGCTTGCTTCGCGGAAATGTTCCTCTGCGGCGCGCTCGCGCCACCTTTTTGCAAAACGCTTTGTTCCTGCCATGGTGGCTCGTTCGCTCATGTCTTGCGTTGTTCTCCTTCGGCGTTTTTCGCCGGAATTGAAGTCGCTTCTGGCGTTCTTTGTTCCGGTGGAGCCAGTAGCCTCGCGCATGCGCGCATCATTTTTCGATACGGCCAGTCTTTTTCACGAAAGAAAATTTCGCCTTCGCGAGGATTGCTGTAAAACCAGCGTGCCAGCAGCCACAAGTTTTCGCTCAGATCACCGGAAAGCGCTTCCGCTGAGGGATCCTCGAGACGCGCGCGCAAGAGTTGCTCTGCGGAGCGCGGCTCTCCCGCGAATTGAGAAAAGGAAACGAAAAAGGGTTCCGCGACGCGGCCCGCAAAAACAGGGAATACGGCAATCGTTTGTTTTGCGGCGGCACGCTGAAAGATGACAGTATTCAAATCTTGCAATCGGCGCGGAAGTTCCGGCTGGCCACGCAACGCCTCATCGAGCTTTTCCAGTTTCTTGTGAAAATTGTTAGCTTTTTCGAAATCCAAAGCTTCGCTCGCATGCTCGCGTTCGGCTTCGTAAGTGGAGCGAAGGGAATCGCCGTTCGTTTCCAAAAATTGCACAAGCCGCTGCACTTCAACGTCGTACTCCTCTTTGCTGCACCCGGCAAAACACGGCGCGAGGCACATTCTCATTTCGGAGTAAATGCAGCCGGGGAACGTCGGGTCGCGGCGAATTTTGATCTGACAACGGCGCACTTTAAAAAGATCTAGAACGCTTTCGGCAAAGGCCTCTGCCGACTTTCGCGAAGCAAACGGCCCATAGTAAGAGCCACCCGCCGGCATGCCGGCCGCGTCCACGGGGATTCTCCGTGTCGCGTAACAGCGTGGATAGGCATTGCGCAAATTTACTTTCAGCACAGCCGGAGGACGCAGACGCATCATCGCGCGATAACGTTTCGGAAATCTTTGCTTTGCGCGCTGATAGTAGGCCAGCGATTGCTCAAATGCCGACGCCGTCACGCGGTAGTGAATCATGTGTGCAAAATCGCGCAAATTTAGCCGTTTACTCGCGGGATCGAGTGGCCCCAGCAATCGCTGCAAGCGTCGCCGCAAGTCCTGCGTTCGAATCAAATACGGTTCGGCCCTATCCTCCCGCGATTCAATCAGACAAATAGCGGGAAATGGAGGGAGCGCGGAGAAAAATTCCGCGTCGCGTTCATGATTGAATTCGAGGCCGCAATCAAATTCCAGCACACAGCAAGAATACTATGCCTCACAGACTGCAAAAGAGTCCTAACTAGGGCTTGGTAATCCGGGGCATCAACTCCGTTGCGTTGCTTGCCTGAAACAACATCCAGGCCATTACGGCCGCGGCCGCAAGGCGACAGGTCAGCATGTACGGATTGTAGCCGAGTACACTAGGAGCGAAGTAGCCAGGAAGCGATGACGAGCCGCTGAATTTCGCTTGTGCCTTCGTAAATTTCGGTGATGCGCGCATCGCGATAATTGCGCTCGACGGGATATTCGCGGCTGTAACCATTGCCACCATGAATCTGAATTGCTTTGTGCGTAACACGTGTCGCCATTTCGCTCGCAAAGAGCTTCGCCGTCGCCGCGTCCATGCTAAAGCGCGCACCGCTATCCTGCTTCCACGCCGCCTTGCGAATCAGAAGCCGCGCTGCATCGAGCTCCGTCGCCATGTCCGCGAGCATGAATTGAATCGCTTGAAATTGGGAGATCGGATGGCCGAACGCCAGCCGTTCCTGCGAATACTTTAGAGCTGCTTCGAATGCCCCCTGCGCGATGCCCGTTGCCTGTGCGGCAATTCCAATTCGTCCGCCGTCGAGCGTCGAAAGCGCCACTTTGTATCCTTCGCCTTCGTTCCCGATGCGATTCGCCAACGGCACTTCGCAGTCCGTAAACACAAGTTCGCTGCAAGCCGTCGCGTTGATGCCAAGCTTCTTTTCTTCCTTGCCAACCTTGAATCCTGACGTTCCATTTTCCACGACCAGGGCCGTAATTCCTTTTTCACCTTTCGCCGGCTCTGTATTCACATAGACAATCGCGGCATCGGCCGCACCACCATTTGTGATCCAGGCTTTCGTTCCATTCAAAACATACACATCGCCTTTTTTCACGGCCTTGGTTTGCAGCGCCGCTGCGTTCGAACCTGCCTGCGGCTCGGTCAGCGCATAGCAGCCGATTTTTTCACCGCGAGCGAAGGGCAGAAGGAATTTCTTCTTCTGCTCGTCAGTTCCAAAACGATGAATCGGGTCGCAATAGAGCGAATTCTGCACGGAGAGGATCACGCCCATGGAGGCGCAGCAGCGCGAAATTTCCTCAACGACAATCGCGTAGGAAATGTGGTCGAAGCCCGCGCCGCCCTCGTTCTCCGGCAACGCGACGCCAGTCAAGCCAAGTTCCGCGGCTTTGGCGAAAAGATCGCGGGGGAAATGGCCGGTTTCATCGTTCTCGCGTGCTCGCGGCTTTACTTCCGACTCCGCAAATTCACGAACACTCTTCTGAAGCAGTTTTTGTTCTTCGGTAAGTTCGAGGTTCAAGCGCGCTTCACCCGGTCTACAGCACAGTGTAACGCAGGAATCGCGCGCGTATGAAACGCGCCAGGCCGCACTAGGTCAATGCAGCGCGCACGCGTTTATATGTCGTAGCAAGATCTTCCGGCAGAACGCGCGTCTCTGCTGTAACGGACATAAAACTTGCGTCGCCAATCCAGCGCGGCAGCGCGTGTAAATGCAGATGCCCAAGGACGCCCGCGCCGGCTGCACGCCCAAGATTCATGCCGAAGTTCATTCCATCCGGCTTGTAGAGAGATTTGAACGCGGCCTCCGCACGCTGAGCGAGCAGCATCATTTCTGTCAGCGTTGCCGCATCGAGCCCGGAAATTTCCGCCGTGTGTTTGTACGGCGCAATCATCAAGTGGCCTGAAGTGTAAGGAAAGCGGTTCAAAATTACGAAAGAGCTAACGCCACGATGAACGATCAGCGTCGTCGCGTCATCCTCGCGTTTCGCGGCGTCGCAGAAGATGCAGTCCGGCTGCGTGCCGGCAATCGCCTTGGTGATGTATTGGTAGCGCCAGGGCGTCCAGATATAGTCCATCGCAGTTTTCGCCTCACTCGATTTCGAACAGCAGCAAGCATAGCGCAAAACAAAACGCCGGCAACTCGCCGGCGTCATCAACTCACAAAATTTAAGGAAAGTATCAGCCTCGCGGAGGTTCCCCCGCCGCTGCCGCTTCCGCCGCCGCAGTCATTCCCGCCGCTTCCGCGCTGTTCACAAAGTCTTTCAATTCTTTGCTCGGCTTGAAGAAGGGAATCCGCTTTGCCGGCACTTCTACTTTTTCGCCCGTCTTCGGATTGCGGCCCGTGCGCCCGCGCCGCTGCCGCGTGCGGAAGCTGCCGAAACCGCGAATCTCAATCTTGTCGCCCTTTTGCAGCGATTCGATGATGCTGTCAAAAATCGTTTCAACAATGGACTCAGACTCCTTGCGGGGCAGTTCGGTAACCCGCAACACTTCCTCGATCAAGTCCGCCTTCGTCAGCGTCGGTTGCTTGCTCATCGTGAACAGGCCTCGCAAGATTGCCAGAACATGATACGCCGCAGATGCATGATGCGGAAGGGCTTAGCTGGGGGAACAAACCCCGCCGATTGCACCCCTTCCTATCATTAAATTGCCCCGGAGGTAAAACAAAATTTACGGGGCCCCGCGATTTGCGGAGCCCCGCAAGGAAGATGGCCCAGTTGACTTAACCGCGCGATGCCAGTTTCTGTTTCAACGCGTCGCCGATGGTCGCGGTCGCCGAAGTTTTGCTTGTGCGGTATTGCTCGATCTCGCGGCGCTCAACCTGCTTCACGGCAGCTTTGTAGCTCAGGCCGATGCGGCGCGTATCGCGGCTGATCTTAATGATTTTGAAATCGTATTCCTTGCCCGGCTCCAGTGGTCCCGCGCTCTTGAGCGGTCCCGTGGTTGTGCGGGCAACTGGACCTTCGTCACGGCCGCGCCGGTCGGTAATCTCCGTGTTGTGGCAAAGGCCTTCGATGTTGTCGCCGAAATCCACAAACGCGCCGAACATCGCAATGCGAGAGACTTTACCTTTCACAAGGTCGCCCACCCGGTGTTGTTTTACCCACGCGTCGAACTTGTCGTCCACTTGCTTGATGCCCAGGGAAACACGCCGCGCGTCGGAATCCACTTTCAGCACCTTCGCCGTAACAGGCTCGCCCTTCTTAAATACTTCATGCGGATTACTTACGCGGCCGGTCCAGCTCACATCGCCGACGTGAACCAGTCCATCGAATCCATCTTCGATTTCAATGAACGCGCCGAATTCCACGATGTTGCGGACCTTCCCTGTAACGATCGTGCCCACTGGATATTTTTCCGCCGTGAGCAGCCAGGGATCCGGTTGCGCCTGTTTCATGCCCAGCGAAACGCGGCGGTCACTGGCTTTGATGTCCAGTACCACGACGTCCACTTCATCGCCTACCTTGACGACTTTCGAAGGTTGCACGGACTTCTTCGTCCAGCTCATTTCCGTCGCGTGGACCAGCCCTTCGATGCCTTGCTCCAGCTCAACGAATGCGCCGTAGTCCACAACGCCCACAACCTTGCCCTTGAATTTTCCGCCCGCCGGATATTTTTCCGTGGCGTCAATCCAGGGATCCTTCATCAATTGCTTCAGGCCAAGCGAGACGCGCTGCTTGTCCTTATCGAACTTCAGAACCATCACATCCAGTTCCTGGTCCGGCTTCACCACGTCGGAAGGATGCTTGATGCGGCCCCAGCTCAAGTCGGTCAAGTGCAGCAAACCGTCCAGTCCGCCGATGTCCACGAACGCGCCGTATTCGGTCACGTTCTTCACGGTGCCGTGCACCGTCTGGCCTTCGCTCAATTTCTCGAGCAATTCAGCCCGCTTCGCGTGCAAATCCTCTTCGAGCAGCGCGCGTCGGCTGACCACAATGTTCCCGCGGCGGCGGTTCAGCTTCGTGATGCGTATTTGCAGTTCCTGGCCATTCAGCGCGTCCAGATTTTGTGTCGGGCGCAAGTCATACTGCGAACCCGGCAGGAACGCGCGAACACCCACGTCCACAACGACGCCGCCCTTGATGCGGTCCACAACTTTGCCCGTTAGCGTCTCCTTAGCCTTGTATGCGGCTTCCAGCTTTTCCCACGTGCGGCGCCGCAGCACCTTCTGGTAGCTGACGATCGTGTATCCATCTTTTTTCTCGCCCGTGCGCTGCACTTCAATTGTCGCGTTCGGGTCGGGACGCGGAATCTCCGTGTCCGCAAATTCTGCCGCGGGAATCAGGCCCTCATTCTTTTGGCCGAGATCCACCACCACGCCGTGCTCGGTGTAAGCCACGACCTTTACTTCAATAATTTCGTTCTGCGCGTGAGCTTCCTGCTGCTCGTCGTACTCCGCCATGATCTTGCTCATCTCTTCCGAGCCGGCGGCTTCTTCGGCTGCGGCTTCGGCCTCAGCATCAGGCGCATGCAGAGCGGCGGGAGTTTCTGCCGGTGCGGCGCTGGTGGCTGATTCAGAATGAGCGGCGTTTTCTACGGGCTTTGCTTCTTCGGCGGGTGTTTCTGGTGCCGGAGCGGCTGCTGCGGCTGATGCGAGATTATCGTTGTCAAAAGACATGGTTGTTGGCCTCCGGGATACGTATCCCTAGTTCGACGAGTTAATTCCTTGCGGAATCCCTGTTGGGGTGATGCAAGGTCGCTGCTTCTAACTCCGGCCACCCCTGGACCAGACCTCGAAACAGCTCATGGGACAAACAGATGCTGCGGGCGCGAAAAACGCTGCAACCCTGCAAGGATACTCGCGAAAATGCGGGTGTGTCAATAAAACGGGGTTCGAAAAACTGGAGGCAAAGCTACGGAATCTGGACCACTGCGTCCTCGGCTGAAATCTGGCTAGTTTCCGAGTCGCGAACCACCAAACGGACAAGATAGCTTCCGGAATCCAGAATGAAGTCGTATTTCGCTGCCGTTCTCATTTCCGCTTTGTCGTCAGGCCATTGGACCGCCACATTCCTATCAATGGAGCCCATGTACCGGCCGTTGCGGTCGAATACCGCGGCGACAATTCGCAATTCGTTCTCATTTACTCCATTCTTCTGACGGTGAGGCAGTTCTCGCAAGTCCACAAGAGTTAGTACGCTTAGTTTTGCAACCGGCTTGTCTTCCGAAATGAACTGCGTCCGCATTTGGATAGGCAGCCCGTGGAGACTGTCTCTAGAGAAGAGCGACTCGTTGAAGTCTTTTTTGCCTGCCTCAATGGAATTCGAAGTTTGCCTCGGCGCGAAGTAGCCCAATCTCCAGCTTGCCGTCAGTTTTTCCCTGCCGACTATTTTTACTTTTATCTTGTGAAATGCGCCGTTGTACTTCAAATCGCTGGGCGAATACACAAGTAAGTACCTGAATTCGGGATTTGCTGTGATACGCCTTATGCCTTCTTCAAGATTATTATTGTTGTGATAGAGAGTGCCGCCCGTCCCGTCCGCCAGCTCTCCGAGCGGGTTCGTTTCCTCGTTTTCGTGCTCGTCCGTCAGTACGCCTCGCGCGTCAAGAGTGCTAATCACCACGTGATTTCGAACCGCGATATCAATGATTTGATACTCCGCATGTTCGAAATCGCTGATCAGAAAACCAGGAGAAAGCACAATGAGATTCCTCTGACCAGGCACAGTGGAAAGTCGTTCCAAGCTTGCAACCAGAGCCCTCAAGACCAGATTTGTTGCCATATCGCCCAATTCGAGCGCGCGTTGAGACGTGCTCATCACCACTTCCTCAGCCATATGCGGGTCTTTTATTCCACATACGCTTTGCGTCTCACCGATTGCATCCGCTTTCGCTGCGCGATCAAGCCTGTTCAATATCTGGTTCGCCTGTTCGAAGCTGATGTTCGGGCACTCATGCATCGTTGCTCCCGGGAGCGGATTTGATTGCAGGCGCTTGAGACCGTCTTCCAGTTTGGTCCGATCATCCGTGAAATCCAGAGCTAGTCTCCCGGAGGTTGTGAAGATCGCGACGCGCTCTGAAGCAGCGAATCCACTGGAAAAGCGACGCAGGCTCGCAGCCCGCAGCTGCGGCAGAGTGTCACTTTTCAAGTGAACATCGTCGAAAAGCATTGCAGTGAATCGAAAGGGAGCAGCGAATCTCTTTGTGCTTTGCACGCTTGAATTTTCTGGAGACTCGCCGGCTTCGGCCTTTTCAAGAGTGAACTGCGTGATTTCCTGGAGCTTGCCATTGTCAAAAACCTGGAAGTTCTCTTCTTGAAGACCGCCAACAGACTTCCCAGAAGAATCGCGAACAACTACAGGAATCACTGCGACGCTAACTTGAGTCCGGATGGCCGTACTAGCCTTGCCGGTTTGGGAATTCTTCGATTCTTCTTGCGAACCCTTCGAAGCTGGAACTTGGGCCTCAACCTTTAGCTGATAACAGAGGAAGTTCGCAAATGCCCAAGAAACCATGAGCAGAGCGCCAACTAATCCGTGAACAGCTCTTGGCGACAACAAAAGTTTCACAGACGTAGCCCTGAGCTTGCTATCAAGAATGGTTCGGCAATCGCTCTCAAGGAAACTGGAACTCATGCCAGCAAGGATGCCCTTCGTCAGCCGGTGGATGTCTTTGGTCAGATTGCGAAGAGCGCCTTGACGGATTATGGCACTGTTGGCGCGTTGTCAAAACTAGGCCCGTGCGCGGGAGGATTGCCCCACTTCGCGTCGGAAATCCGTGGAATTGACTTCGATCGTGCGGCACATCTCGAAGAGCCTCGAACGCATGCGCTCACCGATTCGTTCCGCAAGCGTATCTTCTCGCACCACTCTTAGGGCGTCACCTTGCGGCGTCCGCGTCGCTTTCCCTTCCGGCTTCGTCGCGTCGAGGTAGTTCGTTGTAATGAGCGTCGTCAATCGCGCGTTGTACCGCGCATTCAGCACTAGCCCAATCGTATCCAGCACCCACGCCGAAGGCTTGCTGGCGCCTAGATCATCCAGCACAAGAATTCCCACCGTGCGAATGGGCTCGAGGATTCGCAGCTCGGTTGATTCACTTCCGGGGTTGTAGCTGGCTTGAATGTCCTTTAGCAATTCGCGGTAGTCGCAGAAGAGCCCTTCGTGCCCGCGGCGAATCAGTTCCTTGAGGCACGCCACGGCAAGATGCGTCTTGCCAACACCCGACGGTCCCATCAACATCAAGCCTTTCTCGCTGTTCCCCGGGAATTCGCCAACGAATTTCTCCGCAAACATCTTCACCGCTTTCAATGACGACATATGCTGCGGAATTTCGCTCACGTCTGTACTGTAACTTTCGAAATCGCAATGCTCATAGCGCTTCGGAATCCGCGCACGATCCATCACGCGTGTGGCGCGTTCCTCCATCCCGCAATCGCACGCCGCGGCCATCGTTCCCGCGCCGTCGGGACGCGCGACCATCTTCCATCCTGTGCCGCGGCAAAGTTGGCAATTCTCAAGAGGCATCGGAAGAAAGCATACGGGCGCGCGCCGCGAACAGCAAGCCATCGCTAGTGTGGATTATTGTGGGTGGATTTCCGAGCAGGGAAGAATCAGCGCGTAAAGCGGTGACGCGCCGTGACGATAGCGGTGCGAGGAGGTTTCTCGTTTGCATTCAGCGAAGCCACACGCGAAAGCTCTTGCTGCACGACGGTTGCGAACTCCGTCATCTGCTTCTCCATTTCAACCATCTTCTCGCGCATGTTCAAAATAATTTCGATGCCGGCCAGATTCACGCCCATGTCCCGCGCGAGAGTGATGATCACTTCCAGCCGTTCCAAATCCTGATCCGTGTAAAGCCGCGTGTTGCCTTGCGAACGCGAAGGCTTCAGCAAGCCGACGCGCTCATAAAGCCGCAACGTCTGCGGATGCAATTTATACAACTCGGCCACCGCGCTGATCATGTAGCCGGCCTTCGCTCGGGTTTTTCTGCGTGGCGACATAAAGCTATTTCACTTACACTCCCGCTTTGCTGAACAAATCCTTCCGCGGATCCTCCGGCGCGACGCTTTCCAGCTCCTTCATCAAATTTCTCACGCGCTCATCCGTCGGTGGCGGCACCACGACTTGAATCTCCACGTACTGATCGCCGCGTTCGCCATTGCGCGCGCTCGGCACGCCTTTTTCTTTCAGGCGTAGCGTCTTCCCGCTGTTCGTCCCCGGCGGAATTCGCACCAGCGACCGTCCGTCAATCGTTGGCACCTCAATCTTCGCGCCGAGCGTCGCCTCAGAAACAGTCACCGGAATTTTTGTGTAGAGGTCGTTGCCGCGCCGTTCGAAAAACGCGTGCGGCTTCACTTCCACTGTTAGATAAAGATCACCCGCAGGAGCGCCCATCGTTCCCGCATTGCCTTTGCCTGGCACGCGCACGCGCCCGCCGTTTGCCACACCCGCGGGAATGCGCACGTCAATCGTCTCGTTATGCCGCACGCGGCCTTCGCCCCCGCACGTTTTGCAAGCCGTCCGCAGTTTGCCGGTTCCGCCGCAGCGATTGCACGGAACATTGAAGCGCATTTTTCCAGCCGCTTGCTGAATCGTTCCGCTGCCATTACACGTTGGGCACACCTGCGGCGTTCCGACCGCGCCCGTTCCATGGCACGTCTGGCAGGCATCCAGCCGCGTAATCTGGATTTTCTTTACCGCGCCGCGCACCGCATCCCAGAAATCAATCTCAAGCCTGTATTCCAGGTCCGCGCCGATTTCCGCTTCTTCCTGTGCGGCGCTGCCACCGCGCCCACCAAAAAACTGGCTGAAGAGGTCACGAAAACTGCCGCCTCCTGTCCCTGCTCCAGTCCCGCCACCAAAATCAAAGCCGCTGAAGTCGAAATTTACGTCGCCCGCGCCTTCCGCCCCTCCGCCATATCCGCCAGGCGGAACGTTTTCGCTGTAAAAGCCGTACTGATCGTACATCTGGCGTTTTTTCGAATCGGAAAGAACGTCGTATGCTTCCTGCAATTGCTTGAATTTCTCTTCCGCCGCTTTGTCGCCCGGATTCAGGTCAGGATGATACTTGCGCGCGAGCTTTCGAAACGCCGTGCGAATATCTTTCGCGCTCGCCTTGCGCGGAACTCCCAGCAGTTCGTAATAATCTGTTTTGCTTGTTGTGGGCATCGCAATCCAATCAAACAAATGTAGGGGCACGCGGCTGCGTACCCCTACGGTTTTTACGTCAACTTAGTTCGGACGTTTCGATTCGTCCACGTCCACATACTCGGCGTCAATCACATCGCCGGGCTTGTTGCCCTGCGCACTGCCACCGGTCGTCGAGCCGCCGCTAGCACCTGCGCCAGCCGCTTCCGCTTGCTGCGGCTGCCCAGCCTCGTTGGTCTTGTAGAGCGTCTCCGCCAGCTTGTGCAGAGTGCGCTCCACGTTTTCCGTGGCCGTACGCAGCCGCGCCGTGCCGCCTTCGTTGATTGCTTTCTTCGCGTCTTCGAGGGCTTCCTCAGCGGCTTTTACGTCCGCCTCTGGCAGCTTCTCGCGGCTCTCGCGAATCGTCTTTTCTGCTTGATAGACTAACCCGTCCAAACGATTGCGCGATTCAACCTCTTCCATACGCCGGCGATCTTCCTCAGCGTGCGATTCGGCCTCTTGACGCATCTTCTCCGCTTCTTCCTTGGTCAGACCGGTCGAAGACTGAATCGTGATCTTTTGTTCCTTGTTGGTCGCCTTATCTTTCGCGGATACGTTCAAGATACCGTTTGCATCAATGTCAAACGTCACCTCGATTTGCGGAGTACCGCGTGGAGCGGGCGGAATCCCGTCCAGCTTGAACGTTCCAAGCGAACGATTGTCCTTCGCGAATTTCCGCTCGCCCTGCAGAACGTGAATCTCCACGCCGGACTGGTTGTCTGAAGCTGTCGAGTACGTTTCCACTTTGCGAGTCGGTATCGTCGTGTTGCGCGCGATCTGCGTCGTCATCACGCCACCCAGCGTTTCCACGCCCAGAGAAAGTGGCGTAACGTCCAACAACAGAATGTCTTTCACTTCGCCCGCAAGGACGGCTCCCTGCACCGCCGCGCCGACCGCAACCACTTCATCCGGGTTCACGCCTTTGTGTGGCTCTTTCCCGCCAAAGAAGTTGCGCACCAGCGATTGCACTTTCGGAATACGCGTTGAACCGCCGACGAGCACCACTTCTTGAATGTCGCTCGGCGAAAGCTTCGCGTCTTCCAGCGCCTGCTGCACCGGTTTCATCGAACGGTCCAGCAAATCGCCTATCAGCTGTTCTAGACGAGTCCGCGTCAGCTTTTCCTGCAAGTGAATCGGGCCGCTCGCGCCAGCCGTGATAAAGGGCAGATTGATTTCCGTTTCCATCATCTGAGAAAGCTCGACTTTGGCTTTTTCCGCAGCTTCCTTCAATCGCTGCAACGCCATGCGATCTTTGCTCAAATCAATGTTGTTTGCTTTCTTGAAGCCGTCAATCAGCCAATCCACGATCCGTTGGTCAAAGTCGTCGCCGCCCAGGTGCGTATCGCCGTTCGTGGACTTCACTTCGACCACGCCGCTCCCGACTTCGAGAACGGAAATGTCGAACGTGCCGCCGCCCAAGTCGTACACAGCAATCGTTTCATCGCTCTTCTTGTCGAGCCCGTACGCCAGCGCAGCTGCGGTCGGCTCGTTGATGATGCGGACCACTTCCAGCCCAGCAATTTCGCCGGCCTGCTTCGTCGCCTGCCGTTGCGCATCGTTGAAGTACGCCGGCACGGTGATGACGGCCTTAGAGACTTTCTCGCCAAGGAAATCTTCCGCCGCTGATTTCAGTTTGCCGAGAATCATCGCGGAAACTTCGGGCGGGCTGTACACCTTTCCGGAGATCTCCACGCGCGCATCGTCGTGCTGTCCCTTTACAACCTGGTAAGGAACGCGCCGGCTCTCTTCCCCTACTTCATCAAAACGACGGCCCATGAACCGCTTGATCGAATACACCGTGTTTTCCGGGTTCGTGACAGCCTGGCGCTTTGCCACCTGCCCGACCAGCCGCTCGCCAGTCTTGGTGATGGCGACTACAGAGGGCGTCGTCCGCGCCCCTTCTTGGTTTGGGATGACCACCGGTTCGCCGCCCTGCATCACGGCTACGACCGAGTTCGTGGTTCCCAGGTCAATTCCAATGATCTTGCTCATAAATTCTGATTCCTCCCATGCCTAGCCCAAACGGCGTGCGGCCTGCAGGGCCTCCACGGCACGCTCAGAGACTTAAGCTCAATGACTGTGCGATTATAGAGGTTGAGTGTATCCTTGTCAAGTTTTCTTATAGTGTCTGTAAGGAAATGATTTGCTTGCCTTTATATTCCTCTGCCTTTGTTCCACGCTTCCGAACAAACCTCATGACGACGCTTGCATCCTATCTCCCAAGGCCCGTTGTTCTCAACTTCCAAGCAACTCGGAAATGCAGGAACGGCTGCCTTTTATCAGCTTTCGAGTTAAAATCGGGGCGTCAGAATTTCATTTGACCACTGTCTGACGAAGTGCGGGAGGTTTGCGTGAGCTGGCAGAGGATTAGAGCGGGTGTCATAGGAATTGGCTTGCTAACAGCAGGCGCCTACTTGTCGCTCGGCGATGGCAGCGCATTGGCGTCTCCTGTCCCGCCCCAAACTTTCAATTTGCAGGATGTTGATCTCCACCAGACTCGCGGCTCCAAAACGGCTCCCATTGTTATGGAGACGTTTAGCGACTTTCAGTGCCCATCCTGCAAGGTGCTTTATGTGAGCACATTCCAGAAGTTGAACGACAACTACGTTTCCACCGGAAAAGTATTCTCGATTCATCGTGATTTTCCCCTGCCCATGCATGCTTATTCCCGAATCGCCGCGCGATACGCGCGCGCGGCCGCACAGCTCGGCAAATTCGAGCAAGTGGAACAGGTGCTTTTTCAGAACCAGGAAAAATGGGAAAAGTCAGGAGATGTGGACGGAACGGTCGCTTCGGTTCTAACCCCGGCTTTGATGACTAAGGTTCGCGCGCTCGTGAATAATCCTTCCGTCGACGCCGCCATTGAAAAGGACATTGCGCTCGGAAAAACCTACAACGTCAATCAAACACCCACGACCGTGATTCACTACAAGGGCCAAACATATCCAGTCATTGGAGTCGTCGGCTACGATGTGCTTCGCCCGTTCCTCGACCAACTTCTGTCTTCAAAGTAATCTGAGGCCCGGCCGATGATGCAATCCAGCCCTCTTAATCTTCGCCGCGCCATCATTTTGATCGGCCGCCTGTTTCTTGGTGCAACATTTATCTACGCGGGCTACTCCAAAATTCTTCATCCCACCTTTTTGCTTCATCCCTGGATTGCTCTCAAGTTTGCCGTCACCGCAAATCTCGCCAACTTCGCGTCGGAAGTCGAAACGTTTCAGGTTCTCTCCGCTTCCGGCTCGGCATTTGTGGCTCACACTCTGCCTTTTTTTGAAGTCGTGCTGGGCTTTCTCCTCCTGATCGGCTGGCGCGTTCGCATTTGGCTCGTCGCGGCCTCGTTGCTACTCGTCGGTTTTCTGTCCGTGCTCACCCGTGCCTTCCTTCTTCATCTGGACATCAAAAATTGCGGCTGCTTCGCCACGCCCGAGCCGCTGACCGGCATGACTCTGGTCAGAGACGGCCTTTTCGTCGCCGTCGCGCTTCTTTGCACCTATTGCGCCGTCATCGAGGCCCGCAAGCCGCACCCGTGGTCCGCCCCTTCGAATTTCTGACCGCGCCGCGAATGGAAACGTTTTTGTTCAACCTCCTTACGCCGCACTTTTTCTGCGCTAAAATTCTCTTTCCATGCTGAGTCTCCCCCCCATCACTTTGCGCCTTCGCGGTTGGAAGCTAATTGACCGCGTTGCCCTCGCCTTTCTTCTTTTTTGCGCCATTTTGCTCGGCGGCGCTTCGGGCTTGCTCTTTGTTTACGCAAGCGATCTCCCTGAAATTCGCGCACTTGAAACGTATCGCCCCAACGTAGTCACGGAAGTCTACGCGGATGACGGCCAGCTCGTAGGCAGCTTTGCGCTGCAGCGCCGCATCCTCATGACTTATGAGCAGTGCCCAAAGATTCTCTTCAACGCCGTTACCTCGATTGAAGACCAGCACTTCGAAGAGCACTGGGGTATCGATTTCCCACGCATCGCCGGTGCCACGGCCCGCAACATTATTCATCGCCGCATCACCGCGGGCGCCAGCACCATCACCATGCAACTCGCCGGCAATCTCTTCCTCGACCGCAGCGACCGTACCTTCCGCCGAAAAATTCAGGAAATGCTTCTCGCGCTGCAAATTGAGCGCCGCTATACCAAGCCGCAAATCTTCGCCATGTACGCGAACCAGGTCTATCTCGCGCATGGCAACTATGGTTTCGCCGCCGCCGCTCAGTTTTATTTCGGGAAGTCCGTCACCGACCTGAATCTGCAGGAAGCGGCTCTGCTCGCCGGGATGGTCAATGGCCCGAAGTTTTCTCCCATCGCCAATCCGGATGCCGCACTGAATCGCCGCAATCTTGTTCTTCGCCGCATGGAAGGAGAAGGAAAAATCTCCGCCGCCGATGCCAACAACGCAAAGAAAACTGCCCTCGGATTGCACATCCAGTATCCCCGCAACGATCTCGCGCCGTATTTCTTTGAAGAGATCCGAAAATATCTGGAATCCACCTACGGAACGGAAGCGGTTCACGAGCGCGGTTTGCGTGTCTATACGACGCTCAACGTAAAAATGCAGCGCGCCGCGAATCAGTCCGTCCGCGATGGACTTCATTCCTACGACCGCCGCCATGGCTGGCGCGGTGGTTTGCCCAATCTCATCAAAGACAATCTGGGCAAGCTGGAATCCTACGAAGACGACGATTGGCGCCACGCCATCGAAAAGGGAAGTTACGTCACCGGTCTCGTTATGGCCGTGGACGACAAATCCGCCACCATCAAAATTGGCCCCTACCGGGCGCTGATTTCTTCGCAGGATATCGCCTGGGTCGGCCGGAAAAAACCAAGTGAACTTTTGAAAGTCGGCGACCTCGCGCAGTTCTCCATTCAAGAGCTTCGCGAGACGACCGCTCGTGTTCAACTCGAACAGCAACCTACGCCGCAAGCCGCGATGATCGCTATTGATAATCCGACCGGTGAAATCAAAGCCATGGTCGGCGGATACAGTTTTGAAGACTCCAAATTCAATCGCGCGACCCAGGCTGTACGCCAGGTCGGCAGCTCATTCAAAGTCTATGTCTATGCCGACGCCCTCGAAAAAGGCTTCACTCCTTTTGACACGATTCTCGATGCGCCTTTCACCACCATCAGCGGCGGCCAGCCTTATTCTCCGCGCAACTACGACGAAAAATTCGAAGGCAACATCACGCTGCGCCGCGCTCTCGCAGGTTCGCGCAACGTGCCTGCCGTAAAGCTCGCCGAAAAGGTAGGCATCAGCACTGTCGTGGATGAAGCGCGCCGCTTTGGCATCAGCACGCCCTTGCCGCCGTATCTACCTCTTGCTCTAGGCGCCGCGGACATGAAACTCGTCGAACATGTTTCCGCCTTTACCGTTTTTCCAGACGAGGGCATTCGCATCGACCCGCACATGATTCGCCGCGTAACCAGCTACGATGGCGCACTGCTCGAAGAAGCGCATCCTTCCATTCATGAAGTCGTTTCACCGGAGGTTGCGCGCACGATGACCGCAATGCTCGAAGAAGTCATTCAGTTCGGCACCGGCATCGAAGCAAAAGTGCTCAAGCGTCCCGCCGCGGGCAAAACGGGAACAACGCAGGACTACACCGATGCCTGGTTTGTCGGCTTCACTCCGCAAATCACCTCGGGCGTTTGGGTCGGATTTGACGACAAACAAAATTCATTGGGCAAGAAGGAAACTGGAGCGCGCGCCGCTTTGCCCATCTGGACGCAATTCATGCAGAACGCGCTTACAGGACAGCCTGCACTCGATTTCGCAAACGTTACGCCGCTCGAGCAGCAAGTAGGCGATCACCCGGTCCGTGTGGATACTCCAGACACTGCGCCGACAGAAGACGAACCCGCCGCTCCAAAAGCAAAGCCGCCGGCTGCATCTCCTCCCGCGACAGTCGCGACAGGAAATACAACCGGCGACTTGCGCCCGTGATGCTCTGGCTTTGAAGAGCAGCTTGCTCCGAGAATTTCCTATTGTTTTTGCACTACCACGCTTAACGAGGAACTCTGCACCGCCGCAAAGTTGGCGCTCGCCGGATTTAGCGACAGCACAATTTGCCACAGCGAGTGACCGGCCGTATCCGTCAGACTCAGGTTCACGTTCATGGTGCCCACGAGTCCCAACAACTGCGGCGAAGAGATGAGCAGGCAGGTTGCACGTCCGGAATTCAGCGGCTGATTACCGCTCAGGTTCGTCCCTCCTGGCACGCCAGAAGAAACGTTGTAATTCAACGACCCGGCCACCGGCGTTCCATCGGGATACACAAAGCTCAAGTTCAATTGCGGCATCCCCAGGGTTTGCGTGATTTCGATTGCGTTTATCTTTGCGGCTTGAACGACAGAGTCTAGCTCCACCGTGATGTTGCCATCAGTTACAATCACATCCGCGCCCTTCACAAGTGCCGTGTTTGCACCCGCTGCTGCAAATACATCCAGCTTTGGAAACGTAGTGTTGCCCTGCAGCTTCACATCAAACATACGTGCGCCAACTCTTTGTGTTGTCGGATTCGTTTCCGCGAAGTAGAGATTCACGTGATAGGAGCCCGCACTTACTGGAAAGGAATAGATCAGCGGTTTGGCGGTTCCGCCTCCCCCTCCCCCTATCTGCCCTGTGCGCGCAGTCTGATATAACTTCTGGTCAAAGGTGCCCGTCACGTTTGCGGCGATCTTGCTCGTATAGCCGTTGTTATATCCGTAATCCGCCTGCCAGACCTGTGCCTTGGCGTCCGTGTACGCACTCCCGCCGCAATTGACGCGTATGGCTTGTTGCGTTTGCGCCACGACGGGCTCACATGCCGCCGCCAAAAGTAGAAAAATTGCCAAAGTGAATTTCTTCACGCCGCCTCCTCGGAACACCGCTTTTTGAATTCGATTCGTCTTCTGCACGCGAGCGAGGGGCGAACGCTGGGGGGAGAGACCCGCTTGCACTGCCACGTGCACTTTACTTAGAGCAGAGCAGCGCAACAACTGTCCGGCGGAACCAAAAATGTACAATTCAAAGGGCAGCCGACGACCTGTACCAATGCCTGCCCTTTCCAGCAATATCGCCCTTGTAGCAGGTCGTTTTGTTTTAGACAGGAATCTATTTTCGAAAAGGATCCCAACCTTCGGCTGTGAGTTCTCTAGATTCCCCGGAAGGCTCAAATATTTTAACTTTGTGGCCGAGCGTGATTTCGCCGATTTCCGTGAGTTCAATTCCCAGGAATTTACCGGCAATCTTCGCAGCGTCGGATTTCGCAACGCAAAAAAGCAGTTCGTAGTCATCTCCGCCGTGCAATCCCGCGCGCAATCGTTCAGCCGCGCTGAATTTTTTCGAAAAATCGTTCGAAGCCATAGGAATCTTCCCCGATAGCACTCTCGCGCCAACTCCGCTCGCCCCGCACAGGCGCGCCAAGTCAGAAGAAAGCCCATCCGATAGGTCCATCATCGCAGTGGCAATCCGTTTCTCTCCAAGCCATTGCCCCAAAGCCAGCCGTGGTTCGGGATAGAGATGTCTTTGCGTCATCCGACTTAATTGTCTGCCGCCGCGCTCGCCTCTTCGAATCAGGTTCAAGCCAAGCTCGGCTTCTCCCAACTTTCCGCTAACAAAAATCCGGTCGCCCGGCCGTGCCCCCGACCGCAACACCGCTCGGCCTTTTCTTACCTCACCGATTACCGTCACGTTAACAAGGATCTCCCGCCGCCGAGTCGTATCGCCCCCCGCGAGCACGCAGCCGAGCTTTCGCGAAGCTCGCTTCAGTCCGCCTAGGAACCCCGAGAGCCATTCTCCCGCGCAACTCTCCGGCAAAGCCAAGCTCAGCAGAAAGCACCGCGGCTTCCCGCCCATGGCAGCAACATCACTCGCGGCCCGCGCTAGGCATTTCCAGCCAATCGCATCCGATGGGTGAACGTCTCTCAGAAAATGACTGCCTTCCAGGAACCAATCGCACGTCAAAATGGTTTCGAATCCACTTCTTGGTCGCCAGGACGCCGCATCGTCTCCCACCCCCAGACGAATTCCAGAATGTGTGTCCCCTCCTCCCGCCGCATCCTTGATTTTTCGAAGCAAAGCGTCCTCGCCGGCTTCGGCGCCTCGCGTTTTGCCCTGATTTGCCCTCTTATCTCTCACGCCGCAAGTATAAGCCGCTTCCCCTGTCCGATTGGCCAGTGAACAGGAATTCACAGCCTGTCCTAAAATGACCCAAATGCAGGGTTGACCCCGTTGTTTACAATATTTAATATGTTCCCAGTTGCGAACCGAACTCACGGTTCAGATAGTGTGCAAGGCACGGCCTTCCAGCGGTCGTGATTCGGCCGGGTGTTTAAGAAGCTCTAGCGGTTCAGAGGCGGGTACACGGCAAGAACCCGCGTTCGAGATAGCAATCAAGGACTGAGGTTCAGCAGTGATTAAGGGCAGAAGTTACACATTTTTTGTCGCGTCCACACCGGGAAACCTCCGGAAGCTGGTCGTGCCTGCCTACGCCCTGCTCAGCGTCGCCGCCCTCGCCGTCGTCGGCATGATCACCATCGTGATCGGCGTCAGTTCTTACTCGCGCATGCTCTGGAAAGTCGGCAATTACAACGCCATGCGCCACGAGCTCGAAACCGTCAAGCAGCACTCCCGCCAGTTGCAGACCACCGTAAACAACACTAACCAGCGACTCGACTCTTTGCAGTCTCTCGCCACCGAAGTCGCCATGACGTACGGCGTCCTTCGTTATCATCCGGTGGCCTTCGACGTCTCAGACAATCCTGTCACCCCCGAAGACGCTTTCGACCAATCCGTCGAACAGTACACTTTTCTAAAAAAGAACGCCGCCGCGATTGCCATTTCTGCTGGTGGCTTGCGGTTGCTTCCTTCATTTAGTTTTGCGGATTCGACCTACACACCTGCCGTTTGGCCGGTGCTAGGTCACATCACGGACGGCTTCGGCGAACGGCTTGACCCGTTCAGCGGCGAAGGAGCATTCCACACCGGCGTTGACGTCGCTTCCGATTACGGCGCCCCCGTTCACGCGACTGCCGACGGCGTCGTCACCATCGTCGAAAATCACGCCGGTTATGGCCGCTTGGTCGTCGTTGACCACGGCTTCGGCATCACCACTTGGTACGCGCATATGTCCGCTTTCGCAACGATTGCCGGCTCACGCGTCAAGCGCGGCCAGGTCATCGGCTATTGCGGCATCAGCGGCCGCTCGACTGGTCCGCACGTCCACTACGAAGTCCGCATGAATAACGCCCCAGTCAATCCGTGGCGTTACATGAAGACCAATCCCGCAGGCGACTGATCTTTTTCCCTACAATTTAGAGATGCTTGGCTGGAACTTGGGTTCCAGTTTTTTTTCTTTTTGGGGAGGATTCTTTTCCCGCCGTCTCCGGCGCTTTCTTTTCCGGCTGAGCCGCAGGCTCCGCGAACTGCTGCGTTGACGCGAGCTTCGCCCAAATCTCCGGCGTGATCACCAGCACTACGCGTACGGACTTGCTGTCACCCCGGTCGAGCTTCGCCACATCTGCCGAATTCAACAGCTGCAAGTACGCTTCCCGTAGAGCCGGGTCCATCTGTTGCCGCAGTTTCGGGTCATTCAATCCCGCCTGCGCCATCAGCGCAATCCCGTTCAGGAAATCCGCTAGCTGACGCATGGACGCTTCATTCGGGCATTCTCCTTCGACTACCGTGCGAAACTCTTCCCCTTCCGGCTTTCCTGCAATCGAAATCCACAGCAACTGATTCAGTAGTTGCGCTAGTTGCGGCGAACGCAGCCCGCCGGGAGCTTGTTCATTGAACGCCGAGCCAATCGCTGTATCCTGCCGCACCAGTGCAAACATCGGCGTCCCCGCGAGGCGTTCGAATCGCTCCATCCATTCTGCATGTCCCGTACTGCGCCGGCCTGCTTCAATTTCTGCGCTCAAATCATCGCCGTCCGTCAGCGCAACGCGTTCATTCGAAACAAAACTGACCGAGATCGTCCGCCCCTGTTTGCCGGCGGGCAGATGAAAAGTTTCCCTCGTTCCTTTTTGCTCAGCATTCCCGTTTTTTCTCAAGTATGCTTCGATTTTCTTGCGATCGAAATTTCCGTCCGCCAACGCAAAATAGTTTCGCGTCGCCCCATGACTTTCCACGGCGATTCCCACTCGGCTCAAATCTTTCTCATAATCGAAGCCGGTCTCTTTCACGAACTGTTTGTATTCCGGATCGATTGTCGCGCCCGCGCTCCATACAGAAATATTTTTGAGCATCGGTCCTTGTCGCAATTCCGCAATGTCCACGTAAATCACGGCGGTTGCATCCACAGGGAGCGTGCGCAGCAAACTCTCGCGCGAGTTTCCCTTCGGACCAATCCAATGTGCGTAGGCAAAATAGAGCCCGGCGCCGAATGCTGCCGCCGCGATGATTCGAGCAATCAGCTTCTTCCGTTGCATGGTGCTCCTTGAGAAACCTTATCCTACGTCATTTTGCTTTGCGCAACGAAAGAGCCTCGGCGAGCATCAAACAGTCAAGTCCAAATCACTTGTTTTCTTCAAGTTATCAACAGTTTCTTGATCCGTCTGTTTGGGTTTGCGGATTGGCCGTAAGATATTGCCGATATTGAAGTTAATGGTGTTTAGGAGAAGAGCATTGCGCCCGGTTTTTCCACAGACCTGGCGTTGGGATTGCTAACGTTTCCCTGGGCCCCTTGCAATTCTTATGCCCCTTCTGCTATTCTTGTGCGGTTTGAGCGACGCTGGCGTAGCTCAGCTGGTAGAGCATCTGATTTGTAATCAGAGGGTCGGGGGTTCAATTCCCTCCGCCAGCTCCACCAGATCTTATTGGGGCCCAGAGTTTTAGGGGATTGAGGGCGGAGCGGATCCTAGAGTTCAAATTGAACGGGCTGGTGTCTTTTGACACGAGTCCGTTTTGTGTTTCCGCTTGATTTACTCTTCGCGACGCACGAACGAATTACGGGACACGATTTTGGCGTCCCATGCAGTTTCTGGGACGGGTGGGTGAGTGGCTAAAACCAGCAGACTGTAAATCTGCCGCTCCTTGCGGGCTACGAAGGTTCGAATCCTTCCCCGTCCACCAGGCTCCTGGCGCTCAGCCGTAAGTAGTTGCGCGGCTTAGTTTGCAAACCGCAGGGCAATCGCACGAAGCGATGTTCGTAGGCGGTCTAAATTGCGGCGGAAACGTCGCCGAGGCAAAGTGCGCCGTGAAGCCCGTAGTTTGGTCAAATGTTGTGGGGCCAATTTTTGGGGGAATGGGTTTGGCCTGGGTAGCTCAGTTGGTAGAGCGCGTCCTTGGTAAGGACGAGGTCACCGGTTCAATCCCGGTCCCAGGCTCCAGACTTTGAACGGTGGTTGGGGTTGGAGCAGCACCGGGCGGGGGTAACTCAACGGTAGAGTCTCACTCTTCCAAGGTGATGGTTGCGGGTTCAAATCCCGTCCCCCGCTCCAATTTACCCTGAGCAGTTTGCAGTTTGAGCAGTCCAGCGTTTGAGTTGAATGTTCGAGTTGAATCGACGCGAGGAAGGACGCAATGGCCAAGGAGAAATTCGAGCGCAGCAAGCCGCACGTGAATATTGGGACGATTGGTCACATTGATCACGGCAAGACGACACTCACGGCAGCAATTACGAAAGTGTTGTCGAAGCACAACCCGAAGGTGGCGTTTCGAGC
>DATMPA010000045.1:0-132678 GCA_035567915.1 Candidatus Sulfotelmatobacter sp.
TAAACTCCCTCCGAGAACACTTATGTCACCGAAAACACTCTACGAAAAAATCTGGGATGCCCACCTTGTTCATCAAGAACCCGGCAAACCAGCGCTCATCTATATTGACCGCCACCTCATCCACGAAGGCACTTCCCCGCAAGCCTTCGCCGGACTCAAAGCTGAAGGCCGCAAAGTTCGCCGCCCCGATCTCACCTTCGCTGTGATGGATCACTCCGTCCCTACCACCAGCCGCACGCTCCCCATCGTGGACACCGACGCGCGCCTCCAGTTTGAAGCTCTCGAGAAAAATTGTCGTGAAACCGGTGTTCGCTTGTTTGACATGAACAGCAAGAATCAGGGCATCGTGCACATCATCGGCCCGGAACTCGGCATCACGCAGCCCGGACAGACCATCGTCTGCGGCGACAGCCACACGTCCACGCACGGCGCGTTCGGCACGCTCGCTTTTGGCATCGGCACGAGCGAAGTCGAGCACGTTCTCGCGACGCAGTGCCTCGTCCAGTCGAAATCGAAAACGCTTCACATTCTCGTTCATGGAAAGCGGCCGAAAGGCGTCACCGCGAAAGACATCATTCTCGCCATCATCGGAAAAATTGGCATCGGCGGCGGCACAGGACACGTCGCGGAATACGGGGGTCAGGCCATTCGCGAACTTTCCATGGAAGGCCGCATGACCGTGTGCAACATGACCATCGAAGGCGGCGCGCGCGCCGGAATGGTCGCGCCGGATGCCACGACGTTCTCCTACCTCGAAGGCCGGCCCTTCGTTCCCCGCGGCAAGGAATTTCAGGAAGCCGTCGAGCGCTGGAAACAATTGCATTCCGATGAAAATGCCAAGTTCGACATGACCGTCGAACTGCAAGCCGAACAAATCGCGCCGCAAGTTACCTGGGGAACAAATCCCGGCATGGTCACGAGCGTCACGTCGCGCGTACCCGACCCGCACGATTTCAAAGACCCCAACGATCAGAAAGCCACGGAAAGCGCGCTCAAATACATGGGCCTCAAACCCGGCACGCCTATCACGGATATTTCCGTGGACCGCGTCTTCATCGGCTCCTGCACGAATTCCCGCCTCGACGATCTCCGCGCCGCCGCGCATCTCGTCGAAGGAAAACACGTTGCAAAATCAATCAAGCAGGCGCTCATCGTTCCGGGCTCACGTGGAATCAAAGCAGCCGCCGAAAAAGAAGGTCTCGACAAAATTTTCACTGATGCCGGATTCGAGTGGCGCGACGCGGGCTGCAGCATGTGCATCGGCATGAACGCCGACGTTCTCCCGCCGCACGAGCGCAGCGCCAGCACTTCCAATCGTAATTTTGAAGGCCGCCAAGGCCGCGACAGCCGTACGCACCTCGTCAGCCCCGTAATGGCCGCCGCCGCCGCCCTAGTCGGCCACTTCGTCGATGTCCGTTCCTTCGACGTCGCCCACGTGGAGTAGTGCAACGCGATGGCTCTCAGCCGGGCTCGGCGTCACAACAATTGGGTAAAGTGGTTAGTTAGCCTCGTACTGATTGTCGTTGTTTGGCGCTTTGGTGTTTATGGCGTGGATTGGACTTCATGGAATAGCATTGTGGCATTACTGGTTGCGATCGCGGTGCTAGCATTTTGCATCATATTTTGGAAAAGGAAGAATTAAGCCAGATGAGACCCTTTATTACGCACAGCGGCCTTGTTCTTCCATTAGACCGCGTCAATGTGGACACCGACCAGATGGTGCCCAAGCAATTCCTGAAAGCGCTCACGCGCGAAGGCTTTGGCCGAATTCTTTTCTACGACTGGCGCTATACGCAGCCGGGCGAAAAACCGAATCCCGATTTTATTTTGAACAAGGCGCAATACAAAGGCGCAAGCGTTCTACTCACGCGCGCGAATTTCGGCTGCGGCTCCAGCCGCGAACACGCTCCCTGGGCCATCGGCGATTACGGATTTCGCGTCATCATCGCGCCCAGTTACGCCGACATTTTCTACAATAATTGTTTTAAAAACGGAATTCTTCCCGCCGAGCTGACCGAATCCCAAATCGAAGAACTCTTCCGCCGCGCCGAGAGAGAGAAGGGGTATTCTCTTTCCATTGATCTGCCGAATCAAACCGTAAGCGACAGCTATGGCCTCGTTCATAAATTTGAAATCGCGCCCTCGCGCAAAGAAGTTTTGTTGAAGGGTCTCGATGACATCGGCACGTCGCTCCAGCATGTCACCGATATTGATGCTTACGAAAAATCACACGCCGCCACGGCAACCATGTACGACCCCGTTGACGTAAAGAACTATCGTTGACGGTTGTCTAGGCTTTTGGTCCCTTAGGTTTGATTCATCCTTGGCGCAGGCGAAGAACCTTGGCGTTTACTTGACTGCTTGACTGCTCAGCCGCGTGATGGCTTTCTGTGCCCGATCGGCGTCGCGACCGTTAGGCTCTTCGTCGAGGTAGAGTTGGTACTCTTGAATTGCCTCGGAGGGCTGTTGTCTAGCTTCGAGAGCCAACGCAGCAACGATGTGTACACCGGCAAGACCCTCGTGTGGACAGGAATGCGCTTTTTGCGCATGGGCGATTGCCTCAGAATACTTGTGCGTCAAGAGTTCAGCGTTTGCAGCCGAGCTGAGGGCCCAAACATTCAGGGGATCTCCCGCAAGAGACTTAGTCAATAGCGCGTCGGCCTCCTCGTAATTGCGTTCCGCAAAGGAAATGCGCGCAAGATTTCTGTAGGCAGCTGAGAAATCGGCGTTCAATTCGATGGCTTTGGAAAATGAGTTCCGCGCAGATTCCAACTCATTCAGCTGCATTTGAACCATTCCCAAACCATTGTAGGCGAGGTCGTACTCCGGGTATTCGCGGATGGCGCTTTCGAACAGCGTACGGCTTTCTTGCCAGTGCTGCCGACGCATTGCCTCCGCAGCCTTCTCAAAAGCCTTATGAGCACGATCCGGAATCCGCAGTCGCGACGCGGAAACAAGGCCAGCGGGGAGTGCGGTTCCGCCCGGTTGATGCGCATCTTGGGCCGGACGAACGCGTATCCTTTCCACGTGCGATGCCTCGTTCCGGAAGATTTCCAGCTCGCCCTCATAGGGTTGAATATTCGGCCCGGTAATTCGAACGCGGTGCAAACCTGTGAGCGCTTGGAACGACACACGACCGTCGTTGTCCGTCATCTTGCGGTCGGTAGCACTGCTGGAGCCGACAGAGTCCATCAATTCCACGGTTGCGTAGCTGGCCTTTTCCACGTCACCGTCCACAGTGATGATCAGACGCAAAAGCACAAGCTTTGGAACTTCCATCCGTTGCTTTTGAGCAGCGCACACACTGGGCCCGGTCAACAGAAGGACAGCGATCACTGCTATTTCACGAAAGCGCTGCATCGGCAAGGACCTGGGGTGAAGGCAATGTTAACACAGCGGTTGAAAAGCTAAAGAGGAACGCAAAAAAAAGGGGCCAGTGAAAGCGCCTGGCCCCGGAAGTACGTTCAACCAATCAATTAGAAGACGAAGTGGACCTCCAGACGTAGCTGGCGCGCCGTCTGGAAAACCGTCGGCAAGCCATAGCGGTTGGCAAGCGTCATGGGCGTGCCGGTTTCCACCGGTGACGCAAATGCCCCGGTGTGATTGACGGCGTCCACGTAATTGTAGGAACTCATGATCTGGCCCCAATTCACACCGGGATCGCCGCTGAACCGCGACGCCCTAGTGGGGCTGACCAGTTGGGAGGTAGAGGCGTTCACGTTTTCGTTCAACGCCACGGCGTTGTGTTGGTTTAACAAGTTATACACATTGACGCCGAACTTCAGCGCGTAACGTTCGGTCAGCTTGAACTGGTGCGTAAGCACAAGATCAGTCTGAAAATAGGGATTGGTACGTGCGTTACGGTCTACGCTATCCGCCACGAAGTTACCGCAATCAGTGCAGAAGTTCGGCTTCGAGGAATCGGGCTGGTAGAGTCCAGGAGTGCGGCTGAAGTGGACGAGGCTCCCACGACCCTCGGCCCACTGACAGGCCGATGATGTACCTACGACCGGCAAGCAGGTGTTGATCGGAGTACCCTGGAAGGCGGATTGGATGATACCGATATTGGTTTCCATCCTAAACCACTTCAGCCGATAGAAACCATAGGCCTTGCCTGTATTGGGACGGTCAGTGCTAAGGGGGCCATCGTCGATCTTGCCGTTCGGCAAGTATGTCATGTTCGGTAAATCGAAGAGACGGGTATTGTTAGGGTTGTGACGACCGCCGTTACCGTCGGTCGGGTCCGTGTTCGTCAAGCCGGGATAGTTTCCCGTGAGCTTACTGTAAGTGTAAGAGATGGACCCGTACCACTTCGTGCCGCCTCGATGGGTTAATCTAAACTCGCCGCCATCGTAGCGGCGAATCGCAGGCACGGCGCCTGGGCACTCCGCGCAAAACGGTGTGGTGTTCAAGTAGTTGTTGCCGCTGGCGTCGGGTATGACAACGGGGCGGTGTAGAACGTCGGCAAATGACGTGCCTGGGTTACCGATGTAAAAGCCCAAGTTGTCCGTAATAGACATGTCCTCAATGGCGTTATCCAGGCGCTTGCGAGAGTACCGGGTCTCAAGGCTCCAGTTAGGAGTAATAGCCCAGTCCACGCCAGTGACGAATTCATGCTGCGACATGGGCTTCATGTGTGGATCGATGGCAGGGTCGCGAGGATCGGCCTTGGTGGCTCTGAAGTCCACGTTCTCTATAAAACGTCCGACTGTCACTCCGGGCGCCGGACCGCTGGCGGGACATCCCGCCCCTGTCGCCAATGTCGGCGTAATCGTGTTGTAATCCGTGAAGTCCAGCGTGTACACGCACTGGTGCCAATAGTCCGAGCCAAAGGAGCCTCGGGCCAGATTCATCTTCATGATGTCAAAGAACTTGCCGTAACTGGCGTAGACTTTCACCTTTCCATTGTGAAGCAGGTCATAAGCACCGCCGATACGGGGGGCGATCTTGTCTCCCCAGCCGAAATCGACCGAGGGGAAGCGCGCCGGATCGTAAGGGGGCAAGGTCTCCGTATCGAAACGAAGTCCAAGGTTAAGGGTCAAACCGTGGCCCACGGTCCAAGAATCCTGAAAGTACACAGCTTGGGCGGTTTGAGTGGTGGTTCCCGTATTCGATACGGTATTGCTCCCCACAAAAAAGAAGCCGTACTGACCTCCACAGAAGCCTGTGCCGAACTTCGCCTGGTTCTGTGCAATGATCTGATCGCAGGCGCTCGTACTCGTTAGAGGGGTATACTGCTGTCCCCACTGCAGGTCGACGACGTTGGTGTTAGCGGTGATGAGAACGCCGTTACTCTGCGTGGACCAAAAATATCCGCCTTTAAACGTATGGCTGCCGAGGAACTTCCCTACGTAGTACGAGGCGTCGATGTTGAAGCTCTTGCGCTTGAAGGCGTCAAATAGTGTGGCAAAGTTGTTTGGGATGTTGGAGAAGCCGGAGGTATTGAACGTAGAGCTGGGAAAAGGCTGGCCAGTCAGATCCTTGCTACTCGCGTTCACCGTTGTATCGTAAATATAGCGCGTGCCTTGGGGAACGCCGCGGCTTTCATTGTTGCTGAAGAAGTAGCCGTACCTGGCGCTAATTACCGTCTTTGGTGTGGGAGTCCAATCCCCGCCAAACGTGTACAGGGAAAGCGGGTTCACGGTGCCGTTATCGGAACGGAACGTGCCCGGATCCGTTGTTGCGCCGGTGTTCACCTGACCATAGGCGCTATCCGGCGTGCCTAGCTGTCCTTGCGTACGCGAATAGGCGTAGTTCCAGTCCGCGAACAAGCGCAAGGCATTGACCGCGCGAAAGTCTAATCGATTGTATGCGTTATGTTGAAGGAAAGTATTGGTTAACCTTCGTGGACCAGGGTTGGCACGGACGAATGTCGTCGTGCGATTGGTAGTATCAATCAAAGGTATATAGGCGCTATAGAACCAGAGCCGATCCTTAAGTGCTGGTCCCGCAATTTCGTATCCTGGCTCAATTATCTTGCGGTCATCTTTCTTGGGAACGTAGTACTCGGGTGTGCCGTCTAGACGTGAGCTGGTGGAAAGACTCGCTAGGCCTGGGTTAAGCCGCTGCCCACAAACCAAGCTCCCGCCTATAGCAGAGGTAAAACCGCTGGCGCAGGCGTCATTCGCATCCAAATCCGAACTCTGGTAATAAACCTTGAGTTCGCCGTGCCAATCTTGCGTCCCACGCTTGGGCACTGCGTTTACAACTCCGCCGAGAGCTCCTCCGAATTCGGCTTCGTAGCTGCTCGATTTGACCTGAACCGACTCGATGAAGTCCGGCTGGAAGTTCTTGCCCACGCCTCCAACGTTCACGTTGGTTGTGTTAACGCCGTCAATGAGATAAGTGTTCTCGCCGTCGCTAGCGCCATCGATCTGAAAGCCGTTCGTGCGATTATTCCTGGCGCTTTGCAAGGGTTCTTGCCGGGCACCGGGAGCAAAAGGAATTACCGATTGGAAGGAGCGTCCTATTGGAATGCTCGACAGGTCATCGCGCGTAACCGTAACGGCCACCTTGCTCTGGGTTACATCCACGGCGGGCGATTGGCCTTGAACTTCTATGACCTCGGCGGTGGCACCGATTTCCAATTGAATGTCGATGTTTGGCAGGCGCCCCACGTCAAGGGCAATACCTTCGCGTTTTACAACGCGGAAGCCACTCGCACTCACTGTAAGCCTGTAAGTGCCAGGGGGAAGACTAGAAAAACGGTAAAAGCCTGTGGTATCCGTTTCTGTCTTCTTGGTGCCGAGCGCTGGGCCCCAAATCTCCACGAACGCGCCGACTACTACTGCTCCCGTCTGGTCTTTCACGTATCCTTGAATTCCCGCGGTTGTTTCCTGCGCTGAGCTTGCCGGCAACAAAGCAAGGCCCAACAGAAAGGAAATCCAACAGACAACGAACACACCACGACTGACCACTCTTAGTCGCATAAACGACCCTCCTCGTATTAGCGGGCAACCCTTTGCCTTCGAAGGCCCTTGAAGATCGGCCTCGTCGGGACATTTGTACTTGGTCTTCGCATAAACTATCGCTAAAGACCATCTAAATTTAGGCGACGTTTAGCATCCAAAGTTACTGTTTGTCAACCAAAACGTTATGAAAGGACGGTTTAGGTCTTTGACAAGGCGCGGACCTTGCTCCCGATGGATTTCCGGGCAACGAACCCGTTGAGGTAAGAAATTACGGCTGAGCCGGCTGCGGCGATTCGGGAGCAGCCGGAGGCCCGAGCAACTCCGCAATCAAAATTCCCGCAAGCACAAACGCGGCGCCAAAAATCGCACGCAAAGCGAGCCGCTCGCCAAGAAAGAAGTACGAAGTAAGAACCGCAAAAACCGGCTCAAGCGTAAACAGAATCGCCGCATGTCCCGGCGTTGTGTACTGCTGAGCCCAAAGCTGAATCGAGAAAGCAACCGCCGTGGCAAGCACCGCGCAGATGGAAATGCCGACGACCAGAAACCAACTGGGAACAAATCGTACAGGCTGCCAGCGAATCGCGGCCGCAATTCCCGTCATGATCCAAGCCATGCCCGCGCAAGCGATCACCTGCAGCACACTCAACGCGGATACGGAATGCTGCTTCGTATATTCGCTGACGAGAATGATATGCACGGCATACGACGCAGCGGCAACGAAAGTGAGGACGTCGCCTTTGTTGAGATGAGCAACGCCTTCGACAGGGATCGTTAGGTAATAAAGACCAAATCCGGCGGCGAGAGCGCCCGCATAAACCCACGCGGTTAAGCGATGTCCCCAAAAGATTCCGAGGAGCAGCGGGACGAGGACAACGCTGGAGCCGGTGACAAATCCGGAATTGGACGCGCTGGTGTACTGCAGGCCGGCTGTTTGAAATGCGTATCCCGCGAACATGAAAAAACCAAGACGCAAACCCGCAAAGATTTCTTCACGTTCGATGGAAAAGAAAACGCGCGGGCGCCACAACGCCATCAGAATTCCGGCGAGAGAAAAACGCAACGCGAGAAAAAGAAAAACGGAGGAATGGTCGAGCGAGTTCTTTACGACGACAAACGTAGAACCCCACAGGACCGTGCAGAAGGTGAGGCCAATGTCGGCGCGCAAACGTTTCTTCGATTGGACGATGGAATTCATGCCGGCGAAGTCCTGTAGCTTATCGCAAGAGCATGTGAAATTCCTCCGCTGGAATTCTTGACAGGCCAGAAGAGCGAGTTAACATGCAGGCACCATGAGACACTCGTTAAAAGTTTCATTCTTCGTGTTATTGGCAAGCGCGAGCAACTGGCTGTTCGCCGGAACGGCTGTTTTCGCCGAGCATCGCGACACGTGGATCGAGATTCGAGCACCACATTTTACAGTGCTCACGAACGCCGGGGAGCACGAAGGTCGGCGCGTTGCGCGACAGTTCGAAGACATACGCGGCATGTTCGAGCAGAGTTTTCCCAAGCTGCGAGTGGACTTTGGCAAACCAACGATTGTATTTGCGTTGAAAAACGAGGATTCCCTCAAGCTGTTCATGCCCAGTTACGGGCAGAACAAAAACGCGATGAAAATCGCAGGGCTCTACAAGGTTGCCTACGACAAGAATTATGCCATCATCCGAACAGACGTGACCGGCACGGGAGCGAATGAATTCCACGCGCTATATCACGAATATGCGCACGGAATTTTCCGCTTGAACTATCGCGGAATGCCGCTGTGGCTGGAGGAAGGCCTGGCCGAATACTGGGGCAATTCCCAGATCGAAAACAAAGAAGCCCGCGTTGGTTTGGTTGATGTCCGACAAATACGATACCTACAGCAGAACCGATTGTTGCCCATCCAAACGCTGGTGACGCTCGACGGAACTTCGCCTCTGTACAACACGCAGGACCATGCAGGGCTGTTCTATGCCGAGTCCTGGCTGGTGGTGCATTACTTTCAGAATTCGGAAGGACAGCGCGGGAAAGGAGGGTTGGACAAATTCCTTGCCGCGCTTCAGACGAGCGACGATCCAATTGAAGCGGCGAAACAAGCTTTTGGAGATTTGAAAAAGTTGGACGAAAATATGGATCTGTACGCCCGCCAGCAGGTGTATACCGGTCAGCGAGTGGCGCTGAAACTGACTATTTCCGAAAAAGATTTTCCCGCACGCGCATTGAGCCCCGCAGAAGGAATGATTGCGGAAGCAGAGTACTTGTTGCGAAGCGGCCACCAGGGGGAAGCACTTACTTTGCTGCACGAGGCGGAAAGTTTGGATGGCAAGACGCCCGGACTTCACGATTCACTGGGGTATTACCACTTTCTACGGGCCGATTATGAGAATGCGGGAAAGGAGTTCGACCGGGCGCTGGCGGCGAATCCGCGCGACGCGCCTGTCTATCTCTACCGAGCGCTCATGCTGCTGAGGAAGAAAGGCTACTCACAGGAAACGACGCCTGAAATCCGCACGGATCTGGAAAGAGCGATTGCATTGATGCCTGACTTTGCCGCAGCGCATGCATTTCTTTGCATTGCGTATTCGCAAATGCAGGAGACAAAACCAAAAGCGGCCGTCGAGGCAAGACGAGCAATGGAGCTTGAACCAGGAAATCTTGCCTACTACATTGATCTAGGAAAGGCCTTCCTGGCGAATGGCCAAAACGAGGACGCAAAAAAGATTGCGGATCGAGCCCTGAAGGTTGCGACACTTCCGCGCGACCGCAACATGGCGAATGCATTCTTACGCCAGGTTCAAGGCAAACAAAACCCATCGGCTCAAGCGTCCACTCTTGCAGAGGCGAGCGATCCGGTAACTGGCGAAAGCGGTTCTGCACCAGCGGCTGCACAGCCCGCCAAAGAAGCCGTTCACGCGAACGGCCAGATTTCAGAACTCTTGTGTGGGCACCCACCGGAAGTGCTGTTCACGCTCAGCGGCAGCAATGAATCGACTCTTCTGCGCGTGCGAGACATTGGCAAGATCGAGATTTACGACGGCGGCGCGGCTTCTACAGCGATGACGATGCCCTGCACAAAGTGGCGCGATCGAAAAGCTTCCGTTCTGTATGAACACTCGGCGGACGGGCCGGCCCAAGGTGAAGTAAAGCGGATCGACCTCGAATAGCTGAACGGTTTGCGATCCATTCGCGCTGCAAGTACCTGACCATAGAAAACCGGGAAGCGCCTTACGACGCCTCCCGGGAAATAGGCTCGTTCTGATTTTAGAACCGGAGCTTGATGGCCAATTGCATATTGAATTGCTCACCCGGACCTAGGCCCGGTGCACCATTGAAGTCGCCGATGGTGTCGTTCACCTGCCCGAAGCCATTTGCGCTCGTGCAGTGGTGAGCGACCGTGTCTTCGCCACAGGAGATGTTAACCGCACCGACGCCAGAGGCAAAATTGTTCCGGTTGAAGAGGTTAAACATGTCCGCTCGCAACTGAAGATTGAACCGTTCCGTAATCGGTATGTTCTTGACCACGGAAACGTCCACATCTTTGAAGTTCGGCCCGGGAAATTTGTTGCGCGAGACAGGTGCTCCGCCACAACCAGGATCGCTCGGCGCGCAGAACGCACTCGGGTTTAGCCACTGAAGACCGGGGAGCGCAGAATCAAACTTGTTGGAACCAGTGCTAAATGAACCACCGAGAAAGTTCAGGCCTGAGAGCAACTCGTCATACGGCTGGCCGGAGTGGAAGTTCATGATGCTGCTCACCTGCCAGTTGTTGAAGATCATCTTTGACCAACCCGAGTTGGCCCATTTTGCCTTCGGGACGTCATAGTTCATGCTGATGGTAAAGAGCTGACGTGTATCGAAGTCGCCGTTGCCGTAGTCCAGCTTGCGGTTGAACGCGTCATCCAAGATCGCAGCGCGATACTGACTGATCTGGTCCAGCGCGTGGGACCAAGTGTAAGAAACCTGTGAGGTCAGCCCGCGCCAGTTTCTTGTCCTAAATACGGTCTGCAGCGAATTGTAATTGGAAGTGCCGATCGTATTGAGCTGCAGAATGTTCGTGAAGTGTGTGAAATCCCCATTCTGGTTGATGTTTGAAACGATATTCAGCTTCCGGCCCTGACTACCAACGTAGCCAATCTGCCAGATACCGACGTTACCGAAACCCTTTTCAACCTGCAAACTGTAGTTGAAGTTGTAGGGTGTACGGAAATTTTTGCTAACGGAATATGCGCTCAGACCTTGAGGATCTGTGGCACCGGCGCAATTGGGATCGATACAAGCCTGGACCCCAGAGAAAATGGAATTTCCACCGGCCTGCACGGCATCCCAATTGTAAGAAGCCTGGCCCAACCGGTTCAGGGCGTAGGTAGAAACCGGGGTTGAGCCGAATGGATTCCCCTGAATTCCCGAAGGCGCCGCAACTGGCGGGCGGAAGTCGAGGAATGGATTCAGATTGATCTGATCGTAAAACATGCCAATTCCACCGCGCACGACGAGATCGCCCTTTTGATTGGCTTGATAGGCGAATCCGAATCGCGGAGCAAAGTTATTCTTGTCCGACTCAAAGAGGGGTCCCGTACCAGTCACTTTAAAACCAGTTCCGGGCAAGAAATTGGCAATGTCTTCGTGTTGGCTATGCAGAGGCCCGAAGTACTCGTAGCGGGCTCCAAGGGTCAGATTCAGGCGCTTCGTGATCTGCCAGCTATCCTGAACATAGAGGTTGAAGGCGTTCACGACGACAAAGCGCTCCGGATCACCGACTGCAATTGTGGAGCTGACAACATCGCCAGCGAGGAAATCCGCGAGGGCTTTGGTCGCGTCGTCCAAAGATGCGTTGCTAGCCCACGGACCCTGCGTGCCATCAAACGTAAACTTGCCGGTACCACGGCGATGGTAGAACTCGTTCAGATGCGCTTGGCGAACCTCCGCGCCATAGCGCAACTGGTGAGCGCCGTGCGATTGAGAAACGACGTCGGTGATGTGCCACGTGAGGTCGTTCCGGCCTTCAGGCGGGGTCAACCCTATCTGCTCAAAGCTGCCGCCACCTGGGCCGATGACTATGTTTGGCGCACCATTGATGTATTGCCCTTTGTTTACAGCGTCGGGGCTGAGAAAGATTCCCATACTCTTGGTATTAAAGCCGCTGTTGAAATCGCTAAAAACCTGATTGAAATAGTTCGCGCCAAAGAGAACTTGATTGGTCAGTTTCGGCGTGAACGTGGAGTTGAGCACTGCAGAGTAGTTGAAAACGTGAATCGGGGCGACTTCAAAGTAGTCTTTCAGGTTGGAACTCGCCGTTCCTAAAGCGGGGCTGCCTCCCAAAGGCGCAACCTGACTGCCTTGTCCGCCGTACACGCGAACATAGAGATGGTGTTTATCATTAATTTGGTAATCGATTCGTCCAACGCCGTTGTAGCTGTAACCGAATTCGGCAATCGGGCTGAAGAAGTTGTGCAACGTTGCCGGGAGATCCTTGATCGAGCCCGCACCGGATGTAGGCCAGAAGCCGCGGGCAGTGTTGGCACAACCAGCGGGGATTTGGCTGGCAGGAAGAACGCTCGTGAGATCGCCAAGCGCGTTGCACGAGGCCAAACTCACCGGCACGCCATTCGCCTTCAAAACGGCGCCGGCATTCGCAACCCACGCCGCCGAAGGTTCCGTAGCAACGCCCGAAAGGCCGATGATGAAGTCCTGCTTTTCATAATTTGCAAAGAAAAACAATTTGTTTTTCAAGATCGGTCCGCCGCCGGATGCGCCATAGTTCTCATTTCGCAGGGGAGGCGCCTTAGTCCCGGCGGGCAAGAAGGGTGTATGCGCGGCGTAGTATTCGTTCCGGTTGTAGTAATAGACAGTGCCGTGAAAATCGTTGGTTCCGGACTTCGTAATGACGTTAACCGTACCGCCTGCGTTGCGGCCCGCTTCCGGTCCGCTCTGCGTCTGAGAAGAGAACTCCACGATCGAGTCCATTGGCAAAACCACGCCGGCGATACCGGAGACGCCGCCTTGGTTGACGGCAGGAATGTTGTGCCAGAAGTCGTTGTTATCCACGCCGTCAATCTGCCAGTTCATCTGATTCGCGCGTGTTCCATTCATGGAGCCGAACCCACCCACGTTGTAACCCCCGAAACCGGGCGCCACTGCAATCAACTGGGTAAAGTCCCGACCATTGAGCGGAACGTTTTGAACGACGTCCTCAGCAATCGTCATGGACTGAGTTTGCGTAGTGGTGTCCATCGTCACTGCCGCGGCAGAGACTTCGACGGTTGTCGTCTGCTGTCCCATTTTCAATTGAATATTGAGGGTATAGATTGTGCCGGCGATGACTTCAACTTTGTCAATCGTGTAGGTCGGAAATCCAGACGCGGTTACCTGGACCTTATAGAACCCCAGCGGAATATCCTGGAATGAGAATTGGCCTTCCGTAGTCGTAACGGTGGTATGGTCGAGGCCAGTTGCCCCTTCGGTAGCTTTCACTGTTGCAGTCGGCACTGCAGCGCCGGATGGATCGGTCACTGTGCCGTTGATGGCTCCTCGAAAAGTTTGACTGTTTGCTACGACTGAGAAGACGAGCGTGAAGAATAATGCAAATAACAATCGTTTCATGGACTGCCCCCTAGCGTAAGTAGTCACAATCCTGGCCCCTAAAGAAGCCGACCACTTCCCCAAATAAAACTCACTCGCCCGAATTTCGGACGCCTCGACGCAATTCCACTCTTAAATACTAAATAGAGAGTAACTACAGGCCGTATGGCCCCTGTTGAGAGCAACGTACTCCGCTCCTTAGCGGGGTGTCAATCCAAAAAATATGGTTTGTGAAAGTAAAAAATTCCATGCACCACCTTTGTGGTGTTCCATCATCGCTCCGCGGAGTAAACCGTGCGGCCACCAACGATAGTCAGGATGACCTTTACCTTTGTGTATTGTGATGGAGGGATTTTCGTTAAGTCGTCTGAAAGAACGATGAAATCCGCGAACTCGCCTGCTTTTAGTTCGCCTTTCTTTCCTTCTTCAAATTCTGCGTATGCCGAGCCCGATGTATAAGCCCGAATGCAATCGCCGAGCGAGATCTTCTCCTGTGGTTGCCACCCGCCAGCCGGGCCGCCGTCAGGAAGTTCGCGCGTGACGCATGCGTAGAGTCCGCGAAATGGGCTGATCACTTCGACGTCGTAGTCCGTGCCGAAAGCAAGACGCGCGCCGAATTTCTGAATCCTAGCCCAGGCGTAAGCGCCTTTGATTCGATCAGGACCGACGCGGCTTTCGGCCCAGCGCATGTCAGTCGTTTGATGAGATGGCTGCATGGAAGCGATGACTTGAAGGCTGGCGAAACGCGGGATGTCGGAAAGAGCAACGACTTGCGCGTGTTCGATGCGGTCGCGGCGATCGCGGGGGCCATTCACCTTTGCGACGGCTTCGAACACGTCGAGAGAGACGCGATTGGCGCGGTCGCCGATGGCGTGGAAATTAAGCTGAAAACCGGCTTTGTCGCGTTCGATGGCAAGGGAGCGAAGCTTTTCCGGTTCCATCGTGAGGATGCCGCTGGTCTTGACGTCGTCGGAGTAGGGCGCAAGCATGGCAGCGGTGCGAGAACCGAGGGCGCCGTCGGTAACCATTTTCAATGCCCCGGTACGAAGCCACGGGTCGGTGGTGCCGCCTTCGCGACGCATCTGCTCCAAACGTTCGAGAGGAGCCGCGAACGGAAGCCATTCGGTGATGCGAACGGTAAGTTTGCCTTCTGACTTCAATTCGCGATAAACGCGAAAGTCGTCCCACGTATCGTTACCTGCGCTGCCTGAACCGCCCTTGCCAAGAGCGTCAACCAGAGAATTGTCCTGAATGGAAGTGACGCCGTTGGCTGCAACGTCGGCGAGGGCGAGTTCAATTCCCTTCTTGCGGCGTTCGTTGGACGGCGACGGAATTTTGGATTCGACAAGGCTCATCGCCGAGCCTTCCTTGAGCATACCGTCCGGTGCGCCCTTTGCGTCGTGCTCGACTTCACCGCCCGTTGGATTCGGAGTTGTGGCGGTAATGCCGGCAACTTTCAGAGCAGCCGAATTGGCCACAGCGACGTGGCCGGAAATGTGGACGAGGAAGACGGGATTCTGTGGCGAGACCTTGTCCAAATCATTGCGCGTAGGAAATCTCTTTTCGGGCCACAACGTGTGGTCCCAGCCAAAGCCCGTGATCCATTCGCCTTCTTTCGCTTGCGAGAGAGCTTTCATAAGACGCTTTTGAAGTTCATCGATTGTCGCTGCGCCCTGCAAGCGAACTGCGAGGGCATCCTGGCCGGCGCTCCCGAGATGAACGTGCGCGTCGTTGAAGCCGGGCATCACGAAGCGGCCTTCAAGATCCACGATGCGTGTGCCTTTTTCGGCTAGGGCAACAACTTCATCTTCGTCACCGACCGCAAGTATTTCTTCGCCACGCACTAGCATTGCTGCGGCCCATGGCGCACCGGAGTCATTCGTATAAATGTGCCCGTTTTTGTAGAGAGTGAGTGGCGAGTCTTTGTCCAGATTCATTGACTGTGCGGAGAGGGACGAAGTAGAGAGCAGAACCAAAACCGAGAGACCAATACTAAACCTAAGCTGGACAAAAAGGCTTCGCTTCATCACTTCCCTTTCTCCGTTGCAATCCCACTGATACCGAGAACTGTTAAGAGGGCGCGCTGGAGGCCAACTTCGCGGCCCTTCGGCTCGTACCATTCTTGCAAGGAGTGCGCGCCGCCGCCGTTGCCACCTGCGCCGAGGGCAATGGCTTCAATGCCCAGGGACAGAGGAATGTTTGCGTCGGTGGAAGCGCGTTCGATACGTGAAGAATTGCCAGTAAAGTCATCTGCCGCTCGTAACGCGGCAAGAAGCGGGGAGTCCGACGGCAATTCTCCGCCTGGGCGGCTGCCCAGGGTTTCGACCTTCCATTCCAGTTTTCCCTTGGAACGGTCGCGCGCATTTTCCATTTCGTCGCGAACTCCTGCGGCCATGCACTCGCGGAGCGCATTTTCCAGACGCAACAATTCGTCTTCGCTCTCGGAACGAACGTCAACTTTCAGCCGCGCTTCGTGTGGAATCGAATTCACGGACGTACCGCCCTCGATTTGGCCAAGATTAAATGTGGTTCGCGGAGTTGCGGGAACGCGCGTGTTGAGAAAACGGACGGAGGAGCGCACGAGCGCGCTGATAGGATTCGGGATTCCAAAATCCGACCAGCTGTGACCGCCCGGGCCGGTAATGACAGCTTCCATGCGGCGCGAGGCGAGGGCCTTGGTTGTGACGTGGTCTGTGCCGGAACCATCGAGCACGATCACGGCTTTCAGTTTTTCGCGATAGGTTTCGACGAGGGTGCGCATGCCACGGAGATTGCCTTCGCCTTCTTCTCCGACATCCGCGACGAACAGAATCGTGCGCTGAGGCTTGATCCGTGCTTCGTGCATAGCGCGCGCGATGGCTACGAGAGAAATGAGGCCGGTTCCGTTGTCGGAAATTCCCGGCGCATACATGCGGTCTTTTTCGCGACGGACTTTGACGTCCGTGCCGGCGGGAAAAACGGTGTCGAGATGCGCGGCGATAAGGACGATTTCGCGGTCATTTGTGCCGCGAAGTTCGCCGATCACGTTGCCAACTTTATCGAGGTGAACTTCGAGGCCGACCGCGGCGAGCAAAACTTTTACGGCATCGGCACGCTGCGCTTCGCCAAAAGGAGGCGCGGGAATTTCGGTGAGGCGCGCTTGCTCGTCGTTAATCCAGGCGACATGCGGCTTGAACCAATCGAGCGCGACGCGAACCTGCGGATTTTGCGAAACCTGCGCGAATTGAGCGGCGCGATTGGAAGAAAACGGAATGGCGGAACGAGCCGGCATGCTCAAGAGAATAACGGAAAGGAGCACGCAATTCACGAAGAGTTGCAGCGCGCGTTTGCGCATCAGTGCTGGGGCGCCCCTGCGCAGAGCGAGAGGATTTCGTCGTCGGTGAGTACGCGCGCGGATTGCTTGGCGGCGTCGAAGATTCGGGTGACGAGCGCTTCGTCCGCGGGAATTTTGTGGCGCTCGAGCCAGAACAGGACGTTGGATTTGCCGCTCATAGGGCCAAGTTCAATGATTTGGTCAAGACCGAAGAGGTGCGACGGCACTCCGCTGTAAACGGAATTTGCGAGTGCAACGTCTCCTTTTTTGAACGCTTTGATGAGGGCGGCTGCGTGGACCCCGGTTGCGGTGCGGAATGCGTCGTGGCCGACGACGGGATAGTTCGGCGGGATGGTGGTGTGCGTGGCGGCGGCTACGGTGTCGCAATATTCCTTCAGGCGGTGGAGATCGCGGTTGATTAGGCCCATCAGAGTTAGATTGACGAGCATTAACTCCATTGCTGTGTTGCCCACGCGTTCGCCGAGAGAATTTGCGGCGGCGTGAACTTGGTGCGCTCCGGCCGCAAGCGCCCAAAGAGAATTTGCGACGGCGAGTCCGCGGTCGTTGTGGCCGTGCCAATCCACGCGGATTTTTTCGCCGCTTGGCTCGACGACTTCGCGAATCACGAATTTTACGAGGTTGTATGCGCCGTGCGGCGTCGCGTGGCCAACCGTATCGCAGAGCACGACGGCGCGCGCGCCATTGCGAATTGCCGTGGAATAGAGACGCTTGACGGTTTCCGGGTCGGTGCGAACCGTGTCTTCGGTGACGTACATCGAAGGAAGGCCGTGGTCCACGGCAAACTTGACAGCGTTTTCCGTTGTGCGCGCGAGATGATCCACGGTCCAGTCTTCGACGAGGCGGCGAATCGTGCTTGAGCCCAGAAATGTAGCGGCTTCGATGGGGATTCCCGCGCGCTGGGAAATTTCCACAACGGGGCGGATGTCGTTTTCGTGAGTTCTTGCCGCGCAATTTGGCTTGATGCGCATGCGATTGGCCGCGATTTCGCGGGCGAGTGCTTCGGTGTGCTCAAAGGCGCGCTGGCCGGCGCCGGGAAGGCCGATGTTCACGGAATCTATTCCCAGAGATTCCATGAGGTGCAGGATTTTTATTTTTTCGTCGAGACCGGGATCGTAAACGGAGGGGTTCTGCAATCCGTCGCGAAGCGTTTCATCGTTGAGAAGAATTGGCGTGCCTGGAGGAATTAGAGGCGCTGACGCGGCGTTCCAGTCATAGATCCATTCGTTGAGTTGCATGGGTGCTCGGTTAGAAGTCCTCAGTCGTCAGTTTTCAGTCTTCAGTAGAACGCAGCCGGAGAAACGGCGCAAGCGGTTGCTATTTTTTGCCGAGGCCGTGGTCGCGAAAGAAAGTTTTCAGCGCGCCGCGCGCGTAGCGCAGCTTTGCGCCGATTCCTTCGCCAAATTCATAGTTGAGAAAGTCGTCCGCGGCTGTGCCTAGTTGCGCGTTGTAGTGATACCACCATGGCTTTTCTCTGCTCGAAAGGCCGTCAACGTCCACGTACTTCGATTGGACCATTTCCAAAAATCCGGCGCGGCCATGTGTGCGTCCCCAGCCGCTGGCGCCGCAACCGCCGTGTGGAGCTTCCGCAATCGCGAAATAACTGACCGCATCGTTGACCATGACGGCGCCGGCGCGAAGGCGTGCAGCGATTTGGCGGCCGCGTTCGTTGTTGGAAGTCCAGACGCTGGCTGAAAGGGCGAAGGGCGAATCGTTCGCTAAGCGAATTGCTTCTTCGGCGTCTCGGACGGTTTGCACGGCCAGAATCGGGCCGAAAGTTTCTTCCTGGAAGAGGCGCATCGTTGCATTCACGTCGGCGATGACGGTTGGTTCGAAAAAACAAGGACCGAGATCTGAGCGCGCGTGGCCGCCGCAGAGAATGCGAGCGCCACGGGAGGTGGCGTCGTGGAGTAGATCTTTCATTCGTTGCACGTGTTGTGGACGGATGAGCGGACCGAGGTCTGTGTTTGGATCGTTGCCAGGTCCGAGGCGGAGTGATTTTGTTTTTTCGGCGCAGAGCGCCAGGAATTTTTCGCCAATGGAGCTTTCGACGAAGAGGCGTTCGACGGAAAGGCAGACCTGGCCGCAATTCGTGAAGCTGCCCCAAAGAGCGGCGCTTGAAGCGACTTCGAGATTTGCGTCGGCGAGGACAAGCATGGCGTCCTTGCCGCCGAGTTCGAGAACGCTGGGGATGAGATGTTTGGCGCAGGCTTCGGCCACACGGCGGCCGGTGGCGACGCTGCCGGTGAAGAGCACTTTGTTCGGTTGCGCGTCAATCAGCGCCTGGCCGATTTCACCGCCGCCCAGGACGATGTTTATGAGATTTTCCGGGAAGCCGGCGTCGGTGAATGTTTTTTGAATGAGCACGCCGCATCTTGGCGTGAACTCGCTTGTCTTGCAGACGACAGAGTTTCCTGCGGCGACGGCGCAAATGATTTGTCCCATGGGAATGGCCAGCGGGTAGTTCCAGGAACTTATGATGGCGATGACGCCGATGGGTTCGTAGAAGAGGCGGCCGGATTTTAGTTTGGCTGCGGAGCTGTGATGCGGAATGCGTTCGGGTTGCAGCAGCTTTGATAAATTTTTTCCGTAATAAGTGGCAGTGTCGAGCGAGACGAAGACGTCGGCAAAGAGCGCTTCCACGCGGGGCTTGCCGGATTCGCGGACAACGGTGTCGGCCAGCTCATTGCGCGCGGAGAGGATCACTTTACGCAGGCGCTCGAACAAAACGCAACGGTCTGCAATGGAAGCGGCGCGCCATTTTTCTTGAGCGACGCGGGCCCGTGCAATGATCTCCCTAATTTCTTCCGGCTGCGTTTTCGGAATGCTTTCAGAAATTTCTCCGGTTGCGGGATTGTAGGAGGGCAGCGTTTCGGCAGAGATGGCTTGGGTGGCCATGCGAGGATTCTAGCTCAAGGAGGCTGTGTGCGACGAACTGCGTTTGCCTACAACGGTTTGACGGGGACGCCTGCAGTGGCGAGAGCTTGCGCAACGGCTGCGGCAATTTTCGTCGCTCCGGGAGTGTCACCGTGAATGCAGAGAGTTTGGGCGGTTACGGAGATTTCCGAACCGTTTTGAGCGATGAGTTTGCCGCGCGTGGCAATGCTGACAGCTTGTTTTGCCGCTTCGGCGGGATCGTGCAGCAAAGCATCGCGGAACTTTCGTAGACGAAGGGTGCCGTCCGGCTCATAGCGACGGTCGGCGAAAGCCTCCGCGGCTGCCGTAAATCCTGCCTCGCGGAACACTTCGAGCATTGGCGAATCGGCCAGGCCAACCAGCACTACGTCACGTTTCCAGCGTGCGACGCCGTCGGCAATCGCCATCGCGATTTCGCGATTGCGAACGGCCTGGTTGTAAAGTGCGCCGTGCGGTTTTACATGCCAGATTGTTGCGCCGAGTTGTTTTGCGATTTCGTCCAGCGCTTTCACCTGTTCGAAAACGAAATCGGAAATCGCTTGGGAAGAGAGATTCATTTCGAAACGGCCGAAATTTTCGCGGTCGGGATAGCCTGGATGGGCGCCGATGGCGAGATTATGTTTTTGTGCCTGGGCGATTGTTGCTTCCATCGTTTGGGCGTCGCCCGCGTGGCCTCCACATGCGATGTTCGCGGAAGTAAGCCAGGGCATGAGCGATTCCTGAGTGCCATCGGCAATCGCTTCCGGCAGTTCGCCCATGTCGCAGTTCAAGTCGATGCGCTTCATTCCTGAATCAGGTCCGATGAGGTTAGATACTGCTCCAGCCGCAGCAGAGATGCACGCGCGGAGTCCAGTGTTACGAGTTCGAAGTAGATTTCGTCACGAGGCCTCAATTGACCGAGCCTTGCTAAGTCGGCGGCGATGACATTCGCGAGTTTTGGATAACCGCCCGTCGTTTGCTGTTCCACAAACAGAATGACGGGCTGGCCGCTGGGCGTAATCTGAATTGCGCCGAGTGAGACGCCCTCCGTAATCATTTCACCCTGAGAATTAGAATCGAGTGGTTGGCCGAGGAGGCGAATGCCCATGCGGTTCGTCTCTTCGGTGACCTGATAGGGCTGCTCGAAAAAGAGTTTCTTCGCCGCTTCCGGGAACACAGCCCACTGCGGGCCTTCCGTGATGCGAAAAATCTTTCTTGGGACGAGATTGGCATGCCCTTGCCCTGACAACCTTCTGTGGCGGAAATTTTCGAGAGGCTTGCCAATGTTCAGAACATCGCCCTTCCTTAGAGCCCGTCCTTCGTGCCCGCCCAAACCGCTCAGTAGATGAGTAGAGCGGCTGCCTAGAAATTCTTTCACGTCAATTCCGCCCTGCACACAGAGATAGCATCTTGCTCCTAAATGGGTGAGACCGAATTCTATTTTCTGCCCTGCCGGAACTGACACGGAGTGATAGAGAGGAATTCCATGGCTTCCCAGGCTCGGGCCAAAGTTCGAACCAGTTACGGCAACTACGGTGCCCGCCGAAAACTGGAATTCGCCTCCGAAGAGCGTCATCTCGAGTGCAGCGGCGTTTTCCGGGTTGCCCACAAGCCTGTTCCCAATCCGCAGCGAGACAGAATCCGCGGCCCCGGAGGGGGAAATACCCATCACGCCAAATCCGGGACGACCCAAATCCTGCACGGTCGTGAGCACACCGGGTTTATTTACAAGCAGCGTCCTCATGCTTCTACCCACTCGGCGAATTTTTCTTTGGTGATTGGCTCGAAGCGCACCTGGTCACCGATTGCCAGGAAACTTTGCTCTTTAGCCTCAGGACGGAAGAGTTGGAGTGGCGTCTGGCCAATCAACCGCCAGCCGCCAGGTGTGGGTACTGGATAGACCCCCGTTTGACCGCCGCCGATGGCAACGCTACCTGCCGGAACTTTTTTTCGGGGTGTGGCGAGACGCGGCGTAGTGAGTTGTTCCGGCAAGCCACCGAGGTAAGCGAAGCCGGGGACGAAACCGAGAAAATAAACGGTGTAGGTTGCGGAAGAATGCCAACGGATTACATCTTCGACGGAAATTTTGTGAAGCGAGGCAAGCGCTTCTATGTCCGGCCCAAATTCCCCACCGTAAGACACGGGGATTGTCCGGAGACGAGGCTTTGGCAGTTCGACTTCGTCCAAGCGCGTGAGATAGGGCGTCAGCTGAGACTCGATTTCATTATGCGTAAATTTCCGGGCGTCAAAGTTCACGAGTACGGAGCAATAGGCGGGATGAATGTTTAGAATCGCTCCGACTGGCTCGGCTTCGAGCAATTTCAAGAATCGGATGATTTGCCGGTGCGTTTCGAGCGAGATCTTTTCGCCAAAATAGACAAGCAACGACTGGTCGCTCGCGACCTGAAGACGATAGTTCTCCGGAATGTGGCGCGACATCGCGGCGAAAGTATATCGCACGCCGCGCGGCTGCGGCGCTCTTGAGCGCCTCCAGCAGAATGTGGGTCATTTCACCTTTGGACTGGCGATCACGTCTTAGTCGTTCATTGCGGCAGCTCTTTGCCGGCCTGCTCGCGCACCATGTACTCGGCGTACCAGTCGGGCCAGTTCGCATCTGCCCCGCCGATGCTCTTCTCGTGCTGCCCGTGCGCAGCCGCGGCGCGCCGAAGCGCGCTCGCCAGATCGTTCGCCGATGCGAAGGTCGTCGTCGCTGCGTCGATGCGACCGGGCAGTCGCGTCGTGACCTCCTGGAACAACCAGCCGTTGCCGTCGGGATCACGGAACGAGGCGAACGAGCGATAGCTGCGAGCCTCGGGATCCCGACCGCTGACCCGTTGCCGCCCAAACAGGTAGGGCTCATCCGGGCCAGCGTATACGCCGCTGGCGTCATGGAACACGTCGCTGATCTCGACGCCGCGACCGAGCAACTCCGCGCGAGCGGCCTCGATGTCGGAGACGATCAGGTACAAGCCCTGTGCGGAGCCGGGTACGGCCGCAGTGACGTTCTTGCCGAAGATGATCGAGCACCCGGAGCCAGGCGGCGTGAACTGGAGAACGCGGAAGTCTTTGCCGCTGTCGTAGTCGGCGTCGAGCCGCCACCCGAGCCTTCTGTAGAACTCCTTCGAGCGGTCGACATCCGAGACGGGGATGACGATCACTTCGAGCTTCGTGGCGACACTGCGGACATCGGGCTGGGCTGTCGAGGATTCTCTTGCTGGTTGCGCTTGAGTCATTTGGGACTCCTTTCTGTGGTCATAAGGTCAGAGATTGGCCATCGTCGAGCCGTGTAAATGCTGCGTTGCTAAAGAAAGCGAATTCCGCCAGAGGCTAGCACAGTCAAATCGTCCAGTACATTAAACCCTAGTTAGATGGCAGGAAGATTTTTTGGAAAAGCGGCGACCGTGCTAATCCCCGGTCGGTCGCCTTAGTGGAAATTGATGCACTACCAAAGCTAGGGCTTGCCTACTCGCCAGGCTTCTTCGTGCTCGACTTTGACCATGCACAGACCTTGCGGGGGAACAGTTGGTCCGGACTTCGAGCGGTCCCGTAAAACAAAGAGTCTTTCGATATCTTCTGCTTGGAGGCGTCCGCGGCCTACGTCGAGGAGCGTGCCGACCATTTTCCGCACCATGTAGCGCAAAAACGACCGGCCGCGCACGTTGAAAATCAACTCTTCGTTGTCTGAGCTGCGCGTCAGTTCCGCTGAATAGATTTCACGTTCGGTGCTGCGCTCTTTGTCGTCTTCTTCGGAACCGGTGGACGCCGCGAACGAAGCAAAATCGTGTATGCCAACAAAACGCGCCGCAGCAGCGGCCATTTTTTCTTCATCGAGGGGAAAAGGATAGTGCAGGACGTAGCGCCACTCACTCGGCGGGACTACTTTGCCCCGATAAATCCTGTACCGGTAAATTTTTGCGCGAGCCGACCATCGCGCATTAAAGTCCGGTCCAACTTCCTCGGCATTCATGATGCGAATTGTGGGCGGGAGGATTGCGTTCAGCGCGCGCTGAAGTTCTCCGGCAGAAAGCGCCGATTGCGTTTTGAAGCTGCCGACCTGACCGAGTGCGTGCACGCCCGCATCCGTCCTGCCGGAACCATGCAGGTGAATTTCCTCCTGCGTGATGCGCCGCAGAACGTTGACGATTTCTCCCTGAACTGTCGGCTTGTCCGCCTGAATCTGCCAGCCGTGGAAATCCGTGCCGTCGTAGGCGATGGTGAGCTTGAAATGGCGCATTCGAACGAGGAAGGAATCTTAACTTACAGCGCGCTTCGCACAAACCGACTGCCCGGCTTTACGGCGGCACTGCCTTCGCGGCAGAGCGGGCATTCTTCCGGCTGATAGCTGGCCATGGGCAGGTCGAGTAACGCCTGCGCTTCCACGGGAAACTCAATTTTGCCGCCGCTACGGTCAATCAATGCGCCCGCGGCGACTACGCAGCCGCCCGCTTCTTCCACTACATTAATCGCTTCCAGAGTGGAGCCGCCCGTGGTCCAGACATCTTCCACCACTAGCACGCGTTGATTTGGCCGCAGTTGAAACCCTCTCCGCATGGTCATGTTACCGCTCGCATCGCGTTCAACAAACAAAGCTGGAGTACCTCCACTCGGCGATCCCGCGGGTTCCGGCAGCGCTCGGGCTACTTCCTGCCCGATGATCACTCCTCCCATCGCAGGCGAAACCACAGCTTCGATACGGTCGTTCGCAAAGAGCGCGGCCAATCCATGACCCAGCTTCTCAGCAAAACGTGGATACTGGAGCACGAGCGCGCATTGCACATACGTTGAGCTGTGCAAACCGCTGGACAGCTCAAAATGCCCCTTACGGACCGCACCAGCGGTCTCAAATAGTTTCAGCCACTCTTGCCGGGAGTCCAAATCTGCCCCAGCCTTTCTGGCCCTCGCTAACCGCAGGGCGCTCCTAACCGTCGAAATGTCAGCAGCCTAGCCGTGGCAGTGTGCGTTGTCAAGGAATGGGAGCGCCTGCTAGACTGCCTTTTCCGTGGTTCTGGCGTCAGCCACGAGGTCAGCAGGGCTTGCGGGGTAGCTCTAAGTCCTTTTTCATGAAACAAATTCGACTCCGCAAGCGTTCTAAAGATTTGAGACACAATTTATCTGTCTAAGCGGGACTCCAATGCGAGGGGAAGCCTACATTATGATGAAGACGTTTGTTCGACCGCTGCTAGCCGCTGCTCTGGCCTGCACGCTTGCTTTCAGCCCGGTGCTGTTGACATACGCGCAGGAGCCTTCAGCGGCCCAGACGCCGGCTCCAAACTCTACCGCGACGACTATATCACTCGGCCTTTCGAAGTATCACTATACGCACGCTCCGAAGCCATTCCCGAACCTGCTCGCGCCTTATGCCCCCATCAAGGTCGAGCCCTTTGCGATGACAAATTCTCCCCGCCTCGATCAGATGACTCAGGACGGCAAGATCAACTTAAGCCTGCAGGACGCCGTTGAACTCGCTCTCCAGAACAATCTCGACATTATCGTCCAACGCTACAATCCTTGGTTCGCGGACACGGCGATTTTGAAAACGGAAGCCGGCGGCTTTGGTCAAGGAGTTACAGGCGGCGCATTTGCAGGGTCAACGGCAATCACGCCGGTTGTCAATTTCGATCCCACGGTAACGACGACGATCAGCATCGACGACCGCAATGTTCCCGTGAACAACCCGTTGACGTCCGGAACCGGAACGGGCCTTTCGGCTCTCACCGCTCTTACGATTCACACAACAATTTTCAATACGCAGTACACGCAGGGATTCCATACCGGCACCACGTTTTTCACGTCCTGGGACAATACGCGCAGTTCGTCCACATCACCCGCAAACTTGTTTAATCCATCCGTTCAATCGTCTATTTTCGTCGGCTTCCAACAGCAGCTGCTGAACGGATTCGGCATAGCGGTAAATACGCGCAACATTCGCATCGCAAAGAACAACCGTAAAATTGCGGACCTCGCTTTCGCGCAGCAGGCCATCACGACCATCACAAACACCATCACCGACTATTGGGAACTCGTCTACGCCCGCGAAAATGTGAAAGTGCAGCAGCAGGCCGTCACCGTCGCGGAAAAACTCTACAACGACAACAAAAAGCAGCTCGAAATCGGCACCATGGCCCCGCTCGACGTAACCCGTGCCGAGTCCGAACTCGCCACCGACCGCCAGAACCTCATCGTGGCTCAGACGGCCCAATTGCAGCAGCAGCAAATTCTGAAGAACGCGATCACGAAAAATCCGCTCGCCGCAAACATGATTAACTTGGAAATCATTCCAATGGACCTGCCAAATCGTCCCGAGGCGATCGAAGCGCCATCTTTTGAACAGGCGGTTGCTGAGGCTTTTGCGAAGCGGCCCGATGTCCAGGAACAAGTGTTCAATATTCAAAATGGACAGATTGATGTCAGCGCCACACGGAATGCCCTGCTGCCGACGGCGACTCTTACGGCGCAATACGGATCGGTGGGACTTGCGGGCAACCAGACTCAAGTTCTGACTTCGCAAGTCGTCCCTGGAACGCAGCTCATCAACGGAGCGGGTACTCCCATTGACACCTTTTTGCCGCAAACCGTTCCCGTGACCACGCAGGTGGTGAAAGGCGGATTTGGCGATGCGATGAGTTCCGTTTTCCACAGCAATTTTCCTGACTTCAACATTCAGTTAAACGTGCAGGTTCCGATTCGCAACCGATCAGCGCAAGCAGATAACCAGCGGGCGATCCTCTTTCAGCGGCAACTGGAGGCGCAGATGCAGCAAATAAAGAACGCTGCGCTTCTGGATGTTCGCAACACGTTTATCGCATTGGAGCAAGACCGGGCGCGGGTAGAAGCCGCTTCAAAAGCACGCGAACTGCAACAGCAGACGTTCGATGCGGAGCAGAAAAAATATCAGCTTGGCGCGTCCACCGTTTACCTCGTCATTCAGACGCAACGTGACTTGATCTCCGCGCAAGGCACGGAACTTCGCGCGTTGACGGACTTGGTCGAAGCGAAGGCCAACTACGAACGCGCGCTCGGACGCACACTGGAAGTCAATCGTGTGACTATCGCAAATGCAAAAACTGGTCAGGTTGAGCAATCCTCTTTGATTCCAGGAACGCTTCACGGCCAGGTTGTCGGCATGGACAAGGTGTATCGCGAAATCGAGAGCAAAAACGGCGAGAAGTAATTGCTAAACTTTTGCCGGCCGGTCTGCCCTGTGCAGGCCGGCTTTTCTTTTGCAGCAACCGACTAACCGAGAGTTAGGAGCACAGTTCCGATCAATCTCAGGCTCAGGAGGTGTATCCTTTCGTTCTAGAGGTGAGCCAGTGGCTTCGACCCTCGATATTTTTGGTGAAGGCTCGGGAAATAATATGGTCGCGGCTGTTGCCCCCTCGGACCTTAAAAGCGTCTGGGCAATGCAGGATGAAATGCAGCACGTTCTCCAGGCCAGCAGGTTGCCATTAGTATCGATTCCTGGAAGAACGCATGCAGCTCTGAAGCAGATGTTGAAGCAGTATTCCTCCGAGTATCCATGCTGCGGATGCTACAAATGTTGAGTGGATCGGGAGGACTGATCTCGCCTTGGCTGCATGACAGTAAGCCGGACGATGCTGTCTTTAACGTTGTCGCAACCATTCCAATGGCCCGAATGCAAATCGGCAAACCCTTTCAAGGATTCCCATTCGACGCAGAAGAATTAATCAGACTGATTAAGGAAGAGTCCGAGACAGGATGAACAGAGCCCGTGATCTTACGGTGGATCAATTCTTAGTGAACGCCACAACCGGAAACTGACTTGTTACCCAAGCGGACGAATTCTTGCCCTAAGCTGTGCTTTCGCATAGCATTAGAAATAGTTATGCGCTGTGCGTTCAACGCGTTATCGCATTCAAAGGCGACCACATGAGCGATCCCAATCAGGGCAAGACGCAGACCATCGCTCCCGCCGAACCCACTCCTCAACGCAAACCTTCCGAACGCGAGAAGGCTTGGGAGAAAAACACGTTACAGCCTACATTGCAAAAAAATCCGGAACGGCAGGCTGAGTTCACCACGATTTCCGGTTATCCGATCCGGCGGCTTTATACCGAGGCGGACCTTGCTGGTTGGAATCCGGACACGCAGCTGGGCCAGCCCGGCGAGCCTCCCTACACGCGCGGAATTCACGCGACCATGCACCGCGGGCGGCTTTGGACCATGCGTCAGTTTGCCGGTTTTGGCGCCGCGGAAGACACCAATCAGCGCTTTCGTTATTTGCTAGCGCAAGGGCAGTCGGGACTTTCGACGGCGTTCGATCTTCCTACGTTGATGGGGTACGACTCGGATCATCCGCTTTCCGAAGGTGAAGTTGGGAAGTGCGGCGTCGCGATCAGTTCCCTTGCCGACATGGAAGTTTTGTTTGACCAGATCCCGCTTGCAGACGTTACGACCTCGATGACGATCAATTCGCCCGCCGCCGTGATTTGGGCGATGTATCTGGCCGTGGCGGAAAAGCAAGGCGCCGATTGGAAGAAAATTTCCGGCACGCTGCAAAACGACATTCTCAAGGAATATATCGCGCAGAAGGAATACATCTACCCGCCCGATCCTTCTATGCGGCTGGTGATTGATACGTTCGAGTTCGGCGTGAAGCACACGCCGAAGTTCAATACGATTTCAATTAGCGGCTATCACATTCGCGAGGCGGGCTCGACGGCGATTCAAGAATTGGCTTTTACGCTCCGCGATGGCATGGAGTATGTGGAATGGGCTTTGCGCCGTGGCTTGCTGATTGATGAGTTCAGTCCGCAGCTTTCGTTTTTCTTTAACGCGCACAGCGATTTTTTTGAAGAGATTGCCAAATATCGTGCCGCTCGACGCATCTGGCACAAGGCCATGACGGAACGTTATGGCGCGAAGAGCGCGCGCTCGTGGGCCTTGCGCTTTCACACCCAAACAGCAGGTTGCTCGCTTACCGCGCAGCAGCCGTATAACAACGTTGTGCGGACGGCTCTCCAAGCGCTGGCCGCGGTTCTTGGCGGAACACAATCGCTACATACGAATTCGCTAGACGAAGCGTGGGCGCTGCCGACGGAGTTTGCGGCGACGATTGCGCTACGCACGCAGCAAATCATCGCGCATGAGACGGGTGTTACGAACACCGTTGATCCACTCGGAGGGTCGTATTTTGTTGAGGCGCTGACGAACGAAGTGGAGCGCGGAGCGTGGGATTACATTCGGAAGATTGATGCGCTTGGCGGCATGGTTGCGGCGATTGAGCGCGGCTTTCCGCAGCGGGAAATTGCTGAGGCGTCGTATCGCTACCAGCGAGAACTGGACAACAAAGAAAAGCTTATGGTCGGGGTGAATGCATTTGTCTCCGAAGAAAAACCGCTGGAGATTCTGCAGATTGACGAAAGCGTTGCGCATCGCCAGGCGGAACGGCTGCGGAAGGTGCGCGCGGAACGTTCGAACGACGAAGTAGCGCGGCAGCTTTCGGCTTTGCGCACCGCTTCCAAGGGCAAAGATAACCTGATGCCATTTATTCTCGATGCGGTGAAAGCGTACGCGACGCTCGGGGAGATCTGTGACGCCATGCGAGACACTTTTGGCACATACGAGGAAGTAGCAATTACTTGATCGAATCGATGCCGACAACCTCATGACGAAGAAAATTCGAGTGCTAATTGCAAAGCCAGGGCTGGATGGGCATGACCGCGGCGCGAAAGTAATTGCTCGGGCGCTGCGCGACGCAGGCATGGAAGTGATTTACACGGGGTTACGGCAGACGCCGGAGATGATCGCGTCCGCCGCCGTGCAGGAAGACGTGGACGTGATCGGGCTTTCGATTCTTTCGGGCGCGCATGGCACCATTTGTCCGCAGCTAATGAACCTTCTCCGCGAAAAAGGCATGGATGACGTCACTGTGCTGGTCGGCGGCATTATTCCGGAAGCTGATATTCCGGCGCTCAAACTGGCAGGCATCGCGCAGATCTTTTTGCCGGGCACGTCCACGCAGGAAATTGTGGATTTCATTCATCAGAGAATCGCACAGCCAAGCTGACCTTGCGCACTACTTCCACTGCCGCTCGCGGATTTTTCACTGAAACCTTATACTCAAATCAGGCGAACATACGCCACGAGGAAGCTGCGTGCCTGCGTCCACTCTGAGCTCCAACGTCAATCGCAAATCCCCTGACTTCGAGAAAAACACGCGGCGCATCATTGACCTGCTGACCCAAATCAAGAATGAAGAGCAGAAAATCCGCGAAGGTGGCGGTGCGAAAGCCATCGAGTCACAGCACAAGAAGGGCCGTCTGACTGCTCGCGAACGCATCGAGAAATTAATCGATCCGGGCTCGGCTTTTTTTGAACTTGGACTCTACGCAGCCTACGAAATGTATGAGGAATGGGGCGGCGCTCCTTCCGCCGGAACCGTGACCGGGCTCGCCACTGTTTGTGGCCGCAGATTCATGGTGATTGCGAACGATGCGACCGTAAAAGCCGGGGCATTTTTTCCCATGACTGCGAAGAAAGTGATTCGCGCGCAGAATATTGCCCTCGAAAACCGCATTCCGGTTATTTATCTGGTCGATTCAGCGGGCATTTTTTTGCCGCTGCAGGAAGACGTTTTTCCGGATACCGACGATTTCGGCCGGGTCTTTCGAAACAATGCGGTCATGTCCGCGATGGGCATTCCGCAACTTACGGCCGTAATGGGAATGTGTGTCGCGGGTGGCGCCTATCTCCCTGTCATGACCGATCACGTTTTGATGACGGAAGGCTCCGGGCTTTTTCTCGCCGGCCCGGCCCTCGTGCAAGCTGCCATCGGTCAGAAAACGTCAGCAGAAGATCTCGGCGGCGCAAAAATGCACGCGCAAATCAGCGGAACGGTTGACTTTCGCGAACCAAACGATGATGCCTGCCTCGCCCGAATTCGCGCGCTCGTGGACAAGATGGGCAACGCTCCCTCGCCCATCTTCAGCAAAACACCTTCGCGCGATCCGCTCTTCCCTGCCGACGAAATTTACGGAATTTATTCCAGCGATCCTGGGAAGCAATACGATATGCGCGAAATCATTGCGCGCATTGTGGATGGCAGCGAATTCGAGGAATATCGCGCCGAATACGGCGAAACGGTTCTTTGCGGTTACGCGCGCATCGGCGGTTGGGCTGTCGGCATTGTCGCTAATCAAAAAAAGCATGTGCAGACGCAGGCTCGCGGCTCGGACCAAAAACGCATCGAATTTGGCGGCGTCATTTACACCGAAGCCGCGGAAAAAGCGGCGCGGTTCATCCTCGACTGCAATCAAAACAAAATTCCCCTGATTTTCTTGCACGACGTGAATGGGTTCATGGTCGGCAAAGACGCCGAATGGAGCGGCATCATTCGCGCGGGCGCAAAAATGGTCAACGCGGTGTCTAACAGTGTGGTGCCGAAAATTTCCGTCATCTGCGGCGGCAGTTTTGGCGCTGGTCACTACGCGATGTGCGGCAAAGCTTACGACCCACGTTTCATATTCGCATGGCCAACGGCACGCTATGCCGTCATGAGTGGCGATGCGGCAGCGGGAACGCTTGTCGAAATCAAACTGAAGCAGCTCGAACGCGAAGGCAAGAAAGTGGACGAAAAGGCGAAGAAAGAACTCTACGAATCTGTTCGCGCGACATACGAGCATCAAACGGATCCACGCTACGCTGCCGCACGTCTCTGGGTAGACGCCATCATTGATCCCACCCATACGCGTGACGCCCTAATTACAGCACTCGAAGCCGCCGCCCTAAACCCCGAAATCCGCGAATTCAAGACAGGAGTGCTGCAAACATGAGCGCAAGAACCTGGCTTGATTCCCAAAGCAAGCGGACAAGGCTGCTCTTCTACGCAGGAATTCCGGGAGTTGTTGGCGGATGCTTGGGCTATACCCTTGTGTACTTTGACAGCATAAATTCATTCATGCCAAACGATCTACTCTCGATGGAAGAAAACATGCTATTCCCTCTTATTTTTGTCGGGACCGTTCTCGAAGTTGGCGCTTTCTATTCCTGGATGGCCGACGACAAATCAAAACAACTGGGGTACCGGTGGATTCCATAAAGCTAATCGAATGCCCGCGTGACGCGTGGCAAGGCCTTGCGGATTTCATTCCGACTGAATTTAAGGCGAACTATCTCGAAGAACTTGTGCTCGCTGGATTCAAACACATCGACGCCGTCAGTTTCGTCTCGCCAAAACACGTCAAACAAATGGCCGACAGCGAAGAGGTAATGGCCCGTCTCAACGATTCCCTTCCACCCGAAATCGAAAGGCCCGAAATCATCGGCATCGTCGTCAACGAAAAGGGCCTAAAACGTGCCTTAGCAACTCCTGGCGTGACGACTATAGGCTACCCTTATTCCATCTCCGCCTACTTCCGCCGCGCCAATGCCAACATGTCCCGCGACGAATCCCGCAAACTCGTCGAACTTCTCCAAAAAGAAACCAAGGCCGCCAATCGCGACCTCGTGGTTTATGTCTCGATGGCCTTCGGCAATCCCTACGACGAACCCTGGGGCCCGGAGATCGTCGAAGAGACTCTCGAGTGGCTCAAGGACGTCCGCGTCCGCACTGTTTCCCTCGCGGATACTGCAGGCACGGCTTCCGCCGAATCCGTCAGCGAAGTCTTTCGCCGCGCCAGCAATCACGTCGCGGGCATGGAAATCGGTGCTCACTTGCACAGCACACCCATGGGCGCCGCGGATAAGATTCTCGCCGCCTACAATGCAGGCTGCCGCAGGTTTGACAGCGCCCTCACCGGCCTCGGCGGCTGCCCGTTCGCCGGAGATGAACTCGTCGGCAACGTCGCGACCGAGGACGTTCTCGCCACGCTTCGCCTCGCCGGCTACAGCCAGGAAGAAACTGGCTTGCATCTCGAAAAAGTCGTAAAACTGACGAATGAGATTCGCGCGACCTATGCCCACGCGCCGCTGGTGAACTAGGAGGGGCTTGCTATGTATTCAACTCTGCTTCTGGAGCACAACGGACCGACAGCGACCATAACCTTCAATCGCCCGGAAAAGCGCAACGCCATCTCTCCCAAAATGATGTGTGACCTGCAGTCCGCCCTCGACGAAATTGAAAAGGACCGCACACGCGTGGCGATTCTCACCGGCGCGGGCAACGTGTTTTGCGCAGGCATGGATCTCGAAACGCTCTCTGCCATGGCGCAGCAGTCTCCCCAGGAAAATCAGGAGGATTCGCGACGGCTTGCGCGTTTATTCCGGCGTATTTGGAGCTTTCCGAAGCCGTTGATCGCGGCCGTAAACGGTCATGCGTTAGCCGGAGGCTGCGGCATCGCCACGCTTTGCGACTTCACTCTCGCGGTGCCTGAAGCAAAGTTCGGTTTCACGGAAGTGAAAATCGGATTCCTACCGGCGATTGTTTCCGTTTTCCTGACGCGGCAGATCGGAGAAAAGCGTTCGCGCGATCTGTTGCTGACTGGAAGGCTCATCGAAGCCAGTGAAGCGAAGGAGTTCGGGCTGGTTACGGAAATCGTTGCCGCCGACAAACTCGTGTCGCGAACCGCAGAACTCTCCGAGCAACTGATTGCCGCAAGCCCGAGCAGCTTGACGCGCTCGAAAAGATTGCTCACATGCGCGGCCTCGGCCAGTCTGGACGCGGACCTTGAACGCGCCGTGCTCGAAAACGCGCGCATCCGTTGTACGCCGGATTTCAAAGAAGGCCTCGCGTCGTTCCTGGAAAAACGCAAACCCGTTTGGCAAGGTGAGGACTAGCCCAGTCCATGCTTGAATACCACGATACGAGTGTGCGCGTTCGCTATGCGGAAACCGATCAGATGGGCGTCGTCTATCATGCGAACTATCTGATCTGGTTTGAAGTGGGCCGCGTGGAGCTGATGCGCGCGTTGGGCGTCGAGTACAAACGCATGGAAATTGAGGACGACTGCCAGATCGTCGTCGCAGACGCAAAGTGCCGCTACCATCATCCGGCGCGCTACGATGAGCTATTGCGCATCCGTACTCGCATTGCCGAGGTTAAGAATCGTGTCATTCGCTTCGGCTACGAAATTTTTTGCGAATCGAACAATACCTTACTTGCCTCCGGAGAGACGACTCACGTGATTTGCGGAAGAAACGGCAAACCCAAGCGCCTGCCCGAAAAATATCGAGAGATTTTTGGCGTGAAATCCGCGCACTCGCCTGCGGAAAGCAACTTGTGATGACCGTCGCGCTTACAGGCAACGATCTCACTTTCGAGCTGCTTTATGCGATCGTTCTCCACGACGAAAAAGTCGCGCTGTCTCCCGTCTCCATCGAACGGATGAATTCTTCCCGCGCCGTCGTGGATCAGCTTGTCGCTTCCGGCAAAACTGCTTACGGCATCAACACCGGATTCGGAAAACTCTCGAGCGTTCGCATTTCGCAAGAGCAAGTCCGCCAACTTCAAGTCAATTTAGTGCGTTCTCATGCTTGCGGCGTCGGCACTCCGCTCAACCGTGCCGAAACGCGCGGCATGATCTTGCTTCGTGCGAATGCACTTGCAAAAGGACTGAGTGGCGTACGGCCAATCGTTGTGCAAACTCTTTGCGGCATGTTGAACGCCGGCGTGCATCCGGTGATTCCTTCGCAAGGATCTGTTGGCGCGTCCGGTGACCTCGCCCCTCTCGCTCACCTCGCGCAAGTCGTCATGGGCGAAGGACAAGCCGAGGTTCGCGGCAAAACCCTGGCGGGCGCCGACGCTCTAAAGCAAGCCGCCCTTTCCGCTGTCGCGCTCGAAGCCAAAGAGGGGCTCTCTCTTCTCAACGGCACGCAAGGCATGCTTTCGCTGCTCAGCCTCGCGCTGTACGAGGCCGATGTACTCGCGGATACCGCCGACGTGGCCGCCGCTCTTTCGCTCGACGCGCTTCGCGGCAGTCCGGGCGCTTTCGACGCGCGCATCATGCTTGCACGCGCGTACCCCGGCGCAGCGCGCACTGCCCGCAACCTCGCACATCTCAACGAAGGCAGCCAAATTCGCGAGTCACATCGCTCGTCGGAAAAAGATCCGCGCGTCCAGGATGCTTACAGCCTCCGTTGCACGCCGCAAGTGCATGGCGCCGTGCGCGATTCCCTGCTGCAAGCACGCGCCATGGCGCAAGTGGAATTGAATAGTGCCACGGACAACCCGCTCGTCTTCGTCAAAGAAAATGGTGAGGGCGACATCGTCAGCGGCGGGAATTTTCATGGCCAGCCGCTCGCGATGGCGGCCGACCAGGCAGCGATCGCTCTGGCTACACTGGGCGGAATTTCTGAACGCCGCATCGAGCAGATGACCAATCCGCTTACGAGCATGCTCCCCGCGTTTCTCACTCCCGAACCAGGCCTCAATTCCGGTTTCATGATTGCCCAGGTCACCGCCGCCGCGCTGACAAGCGAAAACAAAGCGCTGGCTGTGCCGCATTCTGTGGATTCGATTTCGACGAGTGGCAATCAGGAAGATTACGTGTCCATGGGCATGAGCGGCGCTCGCCGCCTGGAGCGCATGCTGCAAAATCTGCGCCACATTCTAGCGATCGAACTACTTTGCGCGTGCCAGGGGGTGGACCTTCTCGCCCCACTGAAGACCGGAACCATTTCAACAAAAGCGTACGACGCAGTCCGCTCCAAATCGCCAAAACTCGTCGAAGACCGGCCTCTCGCCGCTGAAATCAACTCTGTCTCTGAATTAATCGCGTCCGAGGAATTTGCAAAACTGGTCCGCTGATAAATCGCTGCAGCGCAGGGCGAAGTCTGCGCAGCCTTGCGGTCTTTTCCTAAGCCAATGCCCCTCGCAGAAACCTCAGCATCTTGATCCCCGCAATATACGAAAACGGCGCTAGCTCCAGCGAATAGTGCCCGCACGCAAGTTCCAGCGTCTGCGGATTTGCTCCATGCTCGTGCAGCGCATCGACCATTTGCGCCGTCAGTTCCGGCAAAAATGTCGGGTCGTATTTTCCATACACCATGAATGATTTTCTTCCTGCTCCGAACCCTCGCTCGACGTATGGCATCGGGCTGATCGGCGCCCAATAGTCGCGCAACTCGTCCACCGAAACGTGTTCGCGCATTCCTTCCCAGACGTGATTGGTCGTCATGCCCGCGCTCACCACGTCGGCAAAATAGGTGGACACGTGAAAAAATCCACCGGCATGCACGCCAGCGTCGTGCATCATCGCGATATAGCCGATCGAAGAACCGATACTCGTCCCCAAAATTCCAATCTTCGTGTAACCCTGTTGCTCGAGCCAGCGAAGACACATCTTTGCATCCTGCACCGCTTGCCGGTTCGCTTGCAGGGTCAGCCCGATGTTGGCGCCGACGAGCTGATCTGCCCGCTCGTGCCCTTTCGCCATGCGCCGGTCGTGATACGGCATGCTCATCTTGAGCACGGTAATTCCCATGCGCTGAATCCACTCGCAAAGTCCGCGTTGCCCATGCCACTTGGCGTTCCAATTCGGCAACAGCAGCACGGCGGGAGCTTTTTTCTTCCCGCGGAATATTTGTCCGTAAACTGTGTTGTTTTCAGGAAATGGCGAGCGAACCGCGCTGGTGAACGTCAGCACTCCTTCACCGTCCACATTGTAATCTGTCGCAGGTGCGGGTTCGTACCATTCCCTGCTGTGTTCAATCGCCGCCGCGGAATAGTCGCGGAGGAATGCCCGCGGCTCATCCGCGTTCAGGTCCCCACCGATATGCTCAAGGCCCCATTCAAACGGCCGCACCATGCGGTTATCGTCCGTCGTCCAACGGCGGTGCTCGTAGCGTCGAATTCTTTGCTCAAACCAGTTCATTGGCTCACAAAACCATAGCTCTGAATAGTTTACAGGCATAGCCACATCGAGCCAAACCGGCCCTCACCTGTTAGCCATCCGACACGCAGCACAGACCAGTAATTGAGGCTCGTCATGGCCTGTGGCAAAGTCAAAGTGTGGTCATCGCCTTCTTTTTTCTTTTCGGCCTCATCATTGGCAGCTTTCTGAACGTCTGCATCACGCGGATTCCAGATGGCGTGTCCATCGTGTCTCCCGGCTCGCGCTGCCCCGCGTGCGGCACACCCATCAAAACCTACGACAATATTCCAGTCGTCGCGTGGTTGTGGCTGGGCGGAAAATGCCGCGCTTGTGGCGAGAAAATTTCGTCCATGTACCCCGCCATCGAGCTGCTTACCGCGTTTCTCTTTGTCGCCTGCTACCTCACGTTCGACCTAACCGCGGAAACAGTAAAGTGGCTGTTCTTCACGTGCTTGATGATTATTCTGATCATCACCGACGTGCGCGTACGCATTTTGCCCGACGCGATCAATTGGTTCGGCTTCGGTCTTGGCCTCGCGCTTGCCGTTCGAGTGCCGCCTCTCGATCCCGCGTGCATGCGCCTGATTGACCTCGTCCCGTTCATCGCGCAAAACGCAATTCTCGTGGGCGTCACTTGCGCGCTTTTGGGAGCCACCGCGGGAAGTTTGCTCCTTCTGGTTGCCGCGACGCTTTATCGACTTGTACGTGGCCGCGAAGGCATGGGCATGGGCGACGTCAAAATGATGCTCATGGTGGGTACATTTCTCGGCGTGCAAGGAACATTCTTGACTCTTCTTTTCGGCACGCTGCTCGGCAGCATCGTCGGCCTGTTGCTCGTCCTCATTCTTTTTGCGAGCGGCTGGAAAGCGCGAGTCGCGGAACGCGCGAACCGCAAAGGCCTCGGCTCCATTTCCGGGTTGCGCTGGACCATTTCCAGCCGCTACCAGCTTCCGCTCGGAACTTTTCTTGGCATTGCCGCCCTGCTCGTGGTCTTCTTCAATCACTGGCTTGATACGCTGGCCTATCGGTTCATGAGGTAACGCTGTGTTTCAGGCGAAAACCGTCGAAATTCCCTGGACCGTCCTGACGGGCACAGCCATCGCGCTTTTTGCCATCCTCGTGGGAACAATCCTGCTCCTGCGCAAAGTTTTTTTGAGTTCACCCGAACGGAGCAAAGGAAACCTCAACGCGCCCCCGCGCACGGAAAACGCTTCGGCATTCATGACCGCTTCCATGCAAGCCGTCATACAAAAACTGAAAGAACAGGAAAAAGAACTCGAACGGCTTCATCACGAAGAACGCGAACGCGCTGACCTCACCGAGCGTCTTAGCGAAGAAGTCACGCGCAACATGCCGGCCGGCCTAATCGTCGTGAACGCGCAAAGCATCATCACCAGCGCGAATCCCGCCGCGGAACAGACGCTCGGCCAACGCGGTCTTGGATTTCGCCGCTTCAGCGAAGCATTGGGCGACCGCTCTGACCTTTCGAAGCTTATTTCGGAATGTCTCGGCACCGGAAAGATCTTTCGTCGCGAGCAGATCGAGCATCGCGACGCCACAGGTGATATCCGCCAGTTGGGCGTCACCATTTCTCCCATTCGCAAAGGCAGCGACGACGTCAGCGGCGTCATCTGTCTCTTGACCGACCTCACCGAACTCGCGTCCTTGCAAAAGCAGATGCAGCTTAAGGAAAACCTCGCCGCGCTCGGCGAGCTCTCCGCCGGAATCGCGCATGAGTTCAAAAATGCTCTCGCCACAATTTCCGGCTACGCCCAGATGATTCAATCGGAGAATTCCAATCCAGAGGCGGCGGACAACGCTGAAAAAATCCTCGAACAAACGCGCAACATCACACGCGTGGTAACCGAATTCCTGAAGTACGCTCGCCCGCTCGAAATTTCGGATGAACAGGTCGCGCTCGAAGCCGTCATCGAGCGCGTGGTTTCGGAAGTGGGCGAAGCGATACCGCTCGTCCGCCTGCGTTTCGAAGGCCCGTTTGGCGAGGTCGCCGGCGACGAAAGCTTCTTGCGTCAGGCTTTTCTGAACTTAACGCGCAACGCCGCCGAAGCCTGCTCCGCCGCGCCGAATGGCGGCAAAGTCCTCATTCGCAGCGAGAATCTCAAGCGCGAAGGCCTCGGCTACCAGCGCATCACCATTTTTGATAACGGTCCAGGCATCTCCCGCGATGTGTTGCCCAAGCTGTTTCGTCCATTTTTCACTACCAAGCCAAGTGGCACCGGCCTGGGTCTCGCTGTCGTCCAGAAAATCATCCTGCAACACGGTGGGCACGTGGAAGCTCGAAACCGCGACGAAGGCGGCGCGGCATTTATTGTTACGCTACCCCTTAGCCGTCACGCCCCAGATGCAGTAGAATTAAAGCAAGGCGCATCCAACGATAAATGAGTGGAAGCACGGCCACCGGAGGTCTCTCCATGCACGGGAAAAATCTACGCAAGGCAGCTGGCTTGGGAATTCTCACCATTTTGATCTGTGTGCCGGCTCGCGCCCAGCAGCAGAATTCTCAACAGTCCGGCACAGGCGACCCCGTCGCGGACGCTGCCCGCAAAGCCCGCGAGGAAAAGAAAGAAACCCCCAAGCCGAAAAAGGTTTATACCGAAGACGACATCTCCACAAAGAAAAACGACATCTCCGTCGTGGGAAATCCCGCGCCTCAGGGCGACGCAGCTGCAACGTCCTCGACCACGGTTGCCAATCCCGTTGCCCAAGGCAACATGACGCCCGAGCAGCAATGGCGCAAGCGTTTCGCGGACCAGCGCGCAAAGATCGCCCGGGCGGAGCAGGAATTAGACGTCCTGCAGCGTGAAGAAAACAAGGCAGGCCTGCAGTATTACTCCGACCCGACGAAAGCAATGAAGGAACAGCTCACGCGCAACGAGATTAACTTGAAGGCGGCCAAGATCGAAGCCAAGAAGAAGGAAATTGCCGCGCTGAAGCAACAAACCGATGACCTGGAAGATGAGCTGCGCAAAGCCGGTGGCGATCCTGGATGGGCGCGCTAATCCTGCGCTCGTGACTGTTCTATTGTCCGCACACTGCCCCGAGATCATTCCCTGACCTCGGCAAGAACCGTGCTAAAAACTAATGAGATGGAACCCCTTCTTCTTGTCGAAGATAAGAACGAGTTACGCGCGATGTTGCGCAAGGCGCTAGAGCGGAACGGCTACGCCGTTGACGAGGCTCCGGACGGCTCCGCGGCGATTCAGAAACTTCGCAGCCGCCGCTATCAGCTCGTTCTGACCGATCTAAAAATGCCCGGCGCATCAGGTCTCGATGTTCTGCGCGAAACGAAACAGGCCGACGCGACCATCCCCGTCATTTTGCTCACGGCGTTTGGCTCCGTGGAAGAAGCCGTCACCGCCATGAAGGAAGGCGCATTCGACTTCCTGCAAAAGCCGGTTGACCTTGATCATCTGAAGGTTCTCGTCCAGCGTGCTGCGCGACAACAGGAGCTGCTGCGAGAAAATCTTCTGCTGCGCGAGGAATTTGCCGCGCGCTATGGCTTTCCCCGCATCGTGGGCGAGCACGCGTCCATCCGCGAACTGAGCCAGCAGTTACAGCGCGTCGCACAAACCGATTCGACCGTTCTTTTGCTCGGCGAAAGCGGCACGGGCAAAGAGCTGTTCGCTCGAGCGGTCCATCATCTTTCCCCGCGTCGTGAACTGCCCTTTGTAGCGCTCAATTGTGCGGCCATTCCCGAAGGTCTCGTTGAGAACGAACTTTTCGGCCACGAACGCGGCGCCTTCACGGGAGCAGGCGCGCGCAAAGCCGGCAAGATGGACCTTGCGCATCGCGGCACGCTTTTTCTCGACGAAATCGGCGAACTCCCCATCGGCATTCAGGCGAAACTCTTGCGCGTACTCGAAGAGCGCCGTTTCGAGCGCGTCGGCGGCACACAATCGATTGACGTGGACGTTCGCATCGTCGTCGCCACAAATCGCGACCTGCAGAAAGCCATCGCGGAAAAAAGTTTCCGCGAAGATCTCTACTTCCGTATCTCCGCCGTCCCGCTGACGATTCCGCCGCTCCGCGAACGCGGCAATGACGTGATTCTCCTCGCCGAACATTTCCTCGGCAAGTTCGCGCGCGAATTTCGGAAACCAGCCATCCAGCTTTCCGAAGATGCGAAGAACCGTATCCTGGAATACCGCTGGCCCGGCAACGTTCGAGAGCTGCAAAACGCCATCGAACGCGCGGTGATTCTTTCCGACGGCTCTGTCATTTCCGCGGAAACTCTTCAACTGCAAGCCCAGCGGCCGGAGCCGCAAGCACTGCCGGCCGGAATGCTGCCTCCGGATTTTTCTTGGGAAGGTACTTTCGAAGAAGTGGTCACTCGCGCCGTCCGGTCCACCGAACGTGTCTTGCTGGAAAATACGATGCGCGATTGCCGCTGGAACAAGACACGCGCCGCGGAGAAACTTGGCGTTTCGCCAAAAACTCTCGCAGCAAAACTAAAATCCACCGGCCTCGAAAACTAACTCCTCCGAAGGCCAGTGTGCAGTGCCACCGTTCCACCTGTCCACACTGCGGCTTCCACGTTTTTCAGCCCGACGGAACGCAGCAAAGCGCAAAGCTCAGCCGGAAGAAAAAACCTCGCGACCGACGACGGCAAATATTTGTACGCTGCGACGTCGCCAGAAATCGCACCGCCGAGCTTCGGCAGAATTTTCCGAAAATACCAACGGTAAAAATCTCCAAACAATCCCGCTGGCGGCTCCGTAAATTCGAGGATTCCCATGGTTCCGCCCGGTTTCAGCACCCGCTGCATTTCGCGCAGTCCCGCTTCGTAGTTCGCCAGATTACGAAACCCAAACGCCACCGTCACCAAATCGAACGACTCATCCGCAAAGGGCAAGCTCAGCGCATCAGATTCCAAAAACGGCACTCTGCCGCCCGTGTCCGCTTCCGATTTGGCGCTCGCCCGAACCAGCATCGTATGCGCAAAGTCCGCGCCGATGATTCGCGCTTTGCCCTTTCGCCCCATCGCAAACGCAAGGTCGCCCGTCCCGCAACACAAATCCAGCACCACAGCGTCAGGCCGGCTCAAGATCGTTCTTAGTTTCCGAGCAGTGCGCGCGCGCCACACGCGATCCAGTTGCAGCGAGAGCAAATGATTTAGCAGGTCGTACCGCGGCGCGATTTGCGTGAACATCTCGCGCACTTTTCGCGAGGCGTCCGCTTCTGTCGTCGCGCCTTCGGGCCGCGTACCTTTGCTCGGTGCACCCTTCTCCGTTAACAAGGTGTCAACCACGCGCGCTTCCCTTCTGCGCACTCAGCCTCGGCGCAAAATGCAGAGCATGTTTCACCGCATCCAGTGGCACGTTCTCGTACGTCGCCGCTTTTCCAATCCTCTTCGACAGAACAAAACGCAATTTGTTTCCTCGCGCCTTTTTATCCGTCCGCATAGCCTCAATCAAGCTCGCATCAGAAATCTTCGGCCAATCCGGCAGCGGCCCCAATCTCTCGATCAACGCCACAATCCGCGAAACATCGCGCGCTCTCGTCAAACCAATCTTGTGCCCAAGCAGCGCTGCCGCTTTCATTCCCCACGCCACCGCTTCTCCATGCTGATAACGCCGGTAGCGCGTCTCGCTTTCCAGCGCATGCCCAAACGTGTGCCCGTAATTCAAGATTTCTCGCAGCCCGGATTCCCGCTCATCCTTGCTCACCACCCGCGCCTTAATCTCAATCGACCGGCGAATCACGTGATCCAACGCTTCTTCCTCTCGCCGCAGGAGCCGCGCCACATTTTTTTCGAGATAAGCAAACAACTCCGCATCCGCAATAATTCCATATTTAATCACTTCCGCGAGCCCGCCGCGAAATTCCCTCTTGCTCAGAGTCTTCAGCACCAGCGGATCCACAATCACCAGCCGCGCCGGATAAAACGCCCCCACCAAATTCTTCCCTTCCGGCAAATTCACGCCGGTCTTGCCCCCCACGGAGCTGTCTGTCTGCGCGACCAGAGTCGTCGGGATCTGCACTAGCGCCACGCCCCGCAAATAACTCGCCGCCGCAAATCCAACCACATCTCCAACAACGCCGCCGCCCAGCGCCAGGATCAACGACCCGCGATCCGCCTTGGCCCGGGCCAACAAACGCGAAATCTGCTCAACGCTCCCCATCGCTTTTTTCGACTCGCGGTCATCGAACAGATGAACTTCATCAGGCTTATGCCTGCGCAGTCCACGCAAAATCGTCTTCCCCACCGCGCGCCAAACCTTCGGCGAAGAAACCACATGCACGCTCGTAAACCGCCCCAGTTTCCGAATTTCTTCGTCCAAACGCGCGAGCGCACCCGCGGCGCACACAACCTCATACGCCCCGGAGGACGCTTTCACTTTTATTCGCCGCGCTCTCATTTGGGTCCTTCGACTTTAACATACCAGTAGCATAGCCATTCTTGGGACTGCTCAGCATCTGAGGCTAGAAGGTCCGCTTCTGGCGGGTAGTTCAAAGAATAACGTCGCACCACAATCAGCCGCATTATGTGCGCCGCCCCATCCAATTTCCTTCGTGATACCATTTCTGGGAGCGATTCAGCCCGTTAACGCCCACTTTCGATGGCACATTCCGGAAAATCCTGTCGCGCAGACTACACCGTCGTCGGCTCTGGTGTCGCAGGCTTGCGCGCGGCCATCGAACTCAGCGAGGCCGGCAGTGTCCTCGTCCTCGCAAAATCCAATCTCAGCGATTCAGCCACGGCATGGGCCCAAGGTGGCATCGCCGTAGCCCTCAGCGACGAAGACGAAATCGGCCTCCACGAGCAGGACACGATCAACGCGGGCGATGGCCTCTGCCGCCCGGAAGCCGTAGCCCTCCTTGTCGAGGAAGGGCCCAGGTACATCACGCAGCTCATCGAATGGGGCACCGAATTTGACCGCGCCGGCACAAAGCTCGCTTTCACCCGCGAAGCCGCCCACAGCCGCTCGCGCATTCTCCACGCCCATGGCGACTCCACTGGCCGCGAAATCAGCCGCGCTCTTCTCGCCCGCGCCAATTCCATTCCACATCTTCATTTGCGGGCGCACGCTTTCACGACCGGCCTCCTTCTCGAAGACGGCAAAGCCGTCGGAGCCCGTTTCATTGACGAAACCGATGGCTCCCTCCACGAAGTCCACGCCGGCGCGACTCTCCTCGCCACCGGCGGCCTCGGACAAATCTATCGCGAGACCACCAACCCGGAAGTTGCAACAGGCGACGGCATGGCCATCGCCTACGAAGCCGGCGCCGTCCTTTCCGACATGGAATTTGTCCAATTCCATCCGACTGCTCTCGCCGTCAAAGGAGCGCCACGCTTTCTTCTTTCCGAAGCGCTGCGCGGCGAAGGCGGCATTCTCCGCAATATCAATCTCGAACGCTTCATGAAGCGCTACAACGAAGCGCAAGAACTCGCCCCACGCGACATCGTCGCTCGCGCCATCGTCAGCGAAATGCATCGCACCAACAGCCAGCACGTCTATCTAGACATGACCGCCAAGAGCGAAGAGTTCCTGAAGAAGCGCTTCCCGCGTATTTATGAAACGTGCCTCGGCTACGGTCTCGATCTCGCCACGGACCTCGCACCGGTTTGCCCCGCCGCGCATTACATGATGGGCGGGGTGAAAACCGATCTTTGGGGACGCACCTCGGTCGCAGGCTTATATGCCGCAGGCGAAACCGCAGCGACGGGCGTTCACGGCGCAAACCGCCTCGCCAGCAATTCCCTTCTGGAGGGCCTCGTCTTCGGCGCACGCGGCGGCCAAGCCATGATAGAGGACGCTCCAGTTCAAAAACGTAGCTCAGCCGCGCTTCCGGGCAGTCCGGCGCCGAAACCAAATGCCCACGGCACGGAAAAATCTTCGCCCACCTCCGCAAAACCGCCCGAAGCTCCGGCACGCGCTCAGATTCGAGATCTCATGTGGCGGCACGTCGGCATCCTTCGCGGCGGCAAAGAACTCAAAGCCGCCCTCACGGTCCTGGATTCCATCAACGTGCCTTTGAACGGCCAGGCTACCCGCGACGATCACGAGCTAAAAAATCTGCACTCGCTCGCAAAACTCATCACGCGCAGCGCCATCGGCCGCGAAGAAAGCCGCGGCAGCCACTATCGTTCGGATTTTCCTTATCGGGATGACGATGATTTTCAAAAACACTCAGTGGTGACGAAAAACGCGGAAGTTACGTTCGAAAAATAGCCCTCTTACTTCGCCTGCAACTCTTTCACCGTCTCCAAAAATACATGCCCAACCATGCCCAGCGTCTTCGCGCTGATCTGCTCCATATTGTCCTGCGGAGTGTGCCAATACCCGTTGCTGATAAAATCTCCAATCACATCCACCGAAGGCACTTTTCGTTTCAGAAACGAATCGTGGTCGTCCTCCGCCCCTTTTTCTTCATCCACAAACAGATTGCCGTACCCCAGCCTCTTCGCGGTCGTATAGACGAGGTTGCTCAGTGCCTTTGTCGAATTCGCCTCTCTGGGTATCCGCGCAGTCTTTCCGCCAACGATGTCTGCCAGTAAGAAAGCCTTAACTTTGGGCAAATCTCCGGAAATCGCCAACTTTGCCGCCATCTGCCTGCTTCCATAACGGCTGTCCGCATCGCTCCAGTGCTCGACTGCCTCCTCACCGTCAAAAAATGCAATCCAGACCGCGTAGCGTCCGGGCTTCGGGCAAAGCTGCCGAGCCAACTCCAGCATCAATCCTGTGGACGATCCAGCATCATCCGCTCCCACAAAATTATCTTTTTTCAGTGTGTCGTAGTGCGTGCCGAGCAAAATCACTCCGGGCCGCTCGCCTTGAATCTTCACAAGAATATTTTTCATTGGCAGGCGGCCGGCCGGAGTGTCGGCGGAAAAAGCATCCGTCTCCACAGTGCACCCAAAGCTCTGTAGCTGCGACAAAATGTAATCCTGCGCCTGCGCAATCGCTTGCGAACCCGCCGGTCGGGGCCCAAACGAAACCATTTTTGCAACGTGGTCGAATGCCGCCTTTCCATCAAACCCGCCCGTTTTTTCTGCGGGCAGAGCGTCCGTCGCAATTTGTGGCGGCTCGGCGGCAACCGCGCTCATGAACGGCGGCGATCCAGCCTTCGTTTGCTTCTCCGCCTCGGACTTGCTCTTGCAACCTGCAGTCCCACAAAGGAAAACAATCGCCGCAAGAACGACGTAGATTCGACAGCTTCCTGCTTGCCTCATTTACGTCCCCCCCGCTTCCGCCACGACTCGCCGGTTCCGGTTGCGCAATGCAATCCAGGCAACTCCCACGCCCAGAAAATAGAGGGCCAGCATCACCAGCATCACAAGAAGCATCGTCAGGGCATCCGGCGTAGGCGTCACAATCGCTGCAACCACGGTGATCGCCAAAATTGCGTACTTCGTGTTCTGCACAAGGAACTTCGGCGTCACGATTCCGAAATAGCACAGCAGAAAAATCAGCACGGGCAACTCGAACACCAGGCCCAGCGCCACAAGTACGAGCAACACCAAATCAAAGTAATCGTTAATCCGAATGAGCGGCGCCACCGGCCCTTGAAATCCCACCAGGAATCCGAGGATGTGTGGCAGAGCCAGAAAAAACCCAAACGCAATCCCGCCCAAAAAAAGCAGCACCGTGGAAAATACGAATCCGGTTACCGCACTTCGCTCATGTTTGTACAAAGCCGGCGCCACAAACATCCAAACCTGATACAGCACCACAGGCGATGCCAACACCAGCCCAATGTAAATACTCAATTTGATGAGCAGCCCAAGGTAATCGGTTGGCCCAGTATAATAAAGCTGGGCATTGTAGTGATGCGCCGCCAGAACTGTCTGAATCGGCTTGGCGATCACGTTCACGAATTTCGGCGCCACGAACCAGCCCGCCGCCGCGCCCAGTGCGATTGCAATCAGCGAATTGATAATCCGTTTGCGCAGCTCGATCAGATGCTCAAAAAACGTCATCTGACCGCCGGTTTCTTCTTCTTTGGCCTGTGCTGTGATTTCGGTATCCATGTCTTCAGGCAGGGCGCCCGTGGTCCCCGTGGTCAAGGAGTGCTGCCTTCTCGGGAGTGTCCTCTTCAGGAGCAGTTTCCGCAGCTACTGCGTCCAATTCATTCGTGGACTCTTCTCTCTCCGTACCTCTCGCAACCGCTTCAGCCACTGGTTCAACCACCGGCTCAATCTCTGGAAGCTGTGCAGGAGCTTCCGTATCGACCGGCGTCGCGGCGCTGGTTTCCGCAGCCGCAGAAGCCGCTCCCGTCTCCTGGGCCTTCTTTCGCTCCGCCTCGCGTGCCTGCCGTTCCACGTTCCGCATCTCCTCCTCAAATGCCAGCTTGAAGTCCGTGGATGCCTTGCGGAACTCCGCCATCAGCTTGCCCAGCCCGCGCGCCAATTCAGGCAGCTTGTGCGGCCCAAAGACAACCAAGACCACGACAAACAACACAATCATGTGGGGAATGCTGAACATGCCGGTGAATGACCCTTTTCGAAGCCAATGGCATCATAGAAAGGGTGCAGAGACGTGTCAAACCGGAGTTTCCGCTTTTGCCTCCTTCTCCCATGGAGAACTTTCGCATGTTATACTTGCAACTAGCCTGGCTAGCGTGAGGTCAGAATGAAATCTGAGCGTCGTGGGCTGATTCTAATCGTTTTGGTACTGCTGGTATCTGCCGTCTTGGGTGGCGTTTACGGCCCGTCCGTTCGTGCCACCACCTCAAGCGCGGACGATTACCAGACCGCCGTAAAGCAGTTCACTCGCGTCTTGGATGTCGTTCAGTCGAATTACGCCGAGCCGGTTGATGTGGACAAAGAAGTTTACCAGGGCGCCATTCCCGGCATGCTCCGCGTTCTGGACCCGCACTCCAATTTCTTTGATGCTCGCCAGTTTGCTCTGCTCCGCGAAGATCAGCGCGGCCGTTATTACGGCGTCGGCATGATCGTTGCCCCGCGCGAGAATCACACCGTAGTTATGGCTCCCTACGTTGGGGCGCCTGCGTACAACGCCGGCCTGCGCCCGGGGGACGTCATCGTGAAAGTTGACGAGAAAGCCACCGACGGCCTCACCACCAGTGAAGTCGCGGACATGCTCAAGGGTCAAAAAGGCACTGTCGTAAAAATCGTTGTCACGCGCGAAGGCTACTCTGACCCGCTTACCTTCACGGTCACTCGCGGCGAAATTCCCCGCCACTCCGTGGACATCGCGTTTCTCATCAAGCCCAACGTGGGCTACGTTCGCCTTTCTTCCTTCAATGAAACAACGGACCATGAAATCGCCGAAGCTCTCAAGGGATTAAACGTTTCCAATCTCGACGGTCTTGTGCTGGACATGCGCGGTAATCCCGGCGGCCTGCTCAATGAAGCGGTTGCCGTAAGCGACATGTTCCTCGAGAAAAACCAGATTATAGTTTCTCACCACGGCCGCGCTTCCCAAGAGCATGTCTACAAGAGCCTTCGGGGCAACCAAGGCAACACCGTTCCTCTCGTCATTCTCGTGAACAACAATTCCGCCTCTGCCACGGAAATTGTTTCCGGCGCCGTGCAGGATCACGACCGCGGACTCATCGTCGGCGAAACCACCTTCGGCAAGGGCCTCGTGCAGACCGTTCAGCCGCTCAGCGAAAACACCGGCCTCGCGCTCACCACGGCCCGCTATTACACGCCAAGCGGCCGCCTGATTCAGCGCGATTACAAATCCATTTCGCTGTACGAATATCACTACGAGCGCAAGATTCCCGATCATCCCACGGAGATCAAGCTCACCGACAGCGGCCGACAGGTAACCGGCGGCGGAGGAATCACTCCGGACATCATCGTCTCCGAACCCAAGCTCACCAAGTTCCAGCAGGAACTCTTCCGCTTCGATGTGTTCTATCCCGCGGAAGCGGGCGTCGGCGGCTTTACACGCTTCTACTTAGGCGAAAAGCCAACTATCACGCATGACTTCACCGTGGACGACAACGTCATGCACGAACTTCGTAATTTCCTCGCGAAACACAATGTTCGTTACACGGAAGCTGATATCGCCGAAAATCAGGACTGGATCAAGCGCAAAATTAAGCAGGAAGTTTTCATGTCCACCTTCGGCATGCAGGACGGCTTCAAAGTCCTGCTCGAAGCCGATCCGCAGGTGCAAAAAGCTGTGGAATCCATTCCGCAAGCTCGAGCGCTCTATCAAAACGCTCGCAAAATCGTCGCCCAACGCAACGGCGGCTCCCTCGACCAACCCTGATTTTTCTCGGTTTCGAATTGGAGAAACGCGCGGCGTTTTCCGCCACGAGTTTTTGTGCGCGCTTGAGGCCGGTCCCGGTCACGAATCAAGCCAACAATACAACTAATGTTGTTTCTTCGGCTTCTTCGCAGATGGCTTAGTTTTCCCAGACAACGCCTTCAACAAGCTTCCGCCTCCCGGCGCCCCAAGTCCGGTGCAGGCATCCCATCCGGTTCCCGCTTCATATGCGCCATTATTCCCCACTGTGATGTCTCGCAGCACGCCCGTAGGAAACTGCTCGTAAAGCACCGGATTCAGGAATCCACACGGAGTTCCCAATCCCTGATTGATCCGCCCAATCAAAGATGCCCACAAAGGCGCTGACGCGCTGGTTCCGCCGATCGGTTCAAGTTTCTTCCCGCTGACGTGCATCACAACAACAGCCGTCAACGGGTCCGCGACCGCCGCGACATCAGGTACTCCTCGCCCAATTGTGTGCGGCGTGTTGGCCGCTGGCGGCACCCCCACATTGTTCTGATACGTCGGCTTGCTGAAAACCACGCTCACGCCGCCACCGCCGGAGCCCTCGCCAATCATCATTTCGTTCCAAACGGTTTCTTCCGCGATCGATGGTTTGCTCCCCGAGGTCGCGACCAGTTTCGTGCCTCCCACTCCCAGCACATACGGACTCGAAGCCGGGAAATCAACGTGAGTTACTGTTTCCCCGGGCTCATCGCTCGAACCGTCGTCACCTGACGCAACACATACCGTTATGTTTTTCGCTGCCGCCGCTTGGAAGATTTCATTCACCGTCTTCACCCCCATCGCGGTCCAGGCGCCTCGCGGGTCATCCTCTGGATTGCCATAACTGATCGACACGACGCTGATGTTATTACTCCCGGCAATCGCGTCGTTCAGCGCATCAACCCATCCTTGCGTCGTAAATTCAGTGAAGTACACGAATATTTTTGCCTTCGGCAAAAGCGCGCCAACAACGCACAAGTCGAGCATCACTTCGCCCGTGGAATCGCCGTTGTCCGATGAGGCCTTGGTGTCCGGGCCGGGATCATTGCCAGGTCCGTGCACAACCACGTCCGTAAACGCGGGAGTCGTCCCGCCCAACACCTGCTCAAAATACGCTTTCAACGACGCAAGTCTGTAGCCGCCTCGTGGATCCGGAGAATTGCCTCCATTGAATGCAAACACCGTTATGTTCTGGCCATTTCCATCCAGCGTGGATGGGTAGTCATAAAGGTCTGCAACTTGTCCTGGGAAAAACGTTCCAGGCCACTTGTTGGTCAGTTTTGCTTTCTTTGCCTCTGCTCCCGCAGCGCGCGCCGTTCCATGAATGTTCATGCCAGGAGTCCATTCGATGGACGCGGCCGGGCTTCTCCGAAGTCTCGGTCGTCCAACAGGACGCGTGTCCAATCCAAAGACGCCTTGAACGATCCCCGCCAAATCTTCCGGCACGCAAATCTCTCCCACTCTCCCTCTGAACTTCCCCAACTGCGGGTGTTCGTACTCATTGAGTTCCAGTCCAAACGTCTTCTCGATATCGCTCGTCTTGCCTTCGACGATTACTCGCCGGTGCGGAACGCTGCTTTCCACCACTTTCAGCCCCGATTGTTTTGTCCAATCCTTGATTCTCTCCAGCTCGCTGCTATCGGCTCCATACAACGCCTCAAATTGGCTGTTCGTTAGATGTGCTCGCTGCTTCGGCAATTGGCTGCCCAATTCATCCGGAACGGAAGCGGCCTCAATTGCGTGTTGTGGATTGCGCCGCGCATAAATGCTGACGCGTATGACTTTTTCTGCTTCACTTTTTCCAATCAATTTTGCGTTCTTCAGCAATGGACGGGTGCTCCCCGGAATGGGGACTGAACCTGAATGGCGATTCATTTTTTTGATCTCCTCGGCTTGTGCGTGCGGACGTAGAGGGGAGAGGGTTGTAAGTCCGTATCGAACGGCTTTGGTATCACATAACTCACATTCGCGTCTATCGCCGCATTGCGAGCCCAATGTCCACCCCGGCCGATGCTACTTGGAGTTCTACTGCGCAGTCGGCACAGCACGACTGCATTTGGAAACAATTTCCTAGATTGCAAAATGATTTTCCTGCTCGTGGGCGTGTAGCATAGTTGTTTCACACTGATTAGACGGCGCTTAACCCACCTTTCAGCACCTAATAACCCCTTAAGTTCGTCCCAACTTTCGTCCCACAATTAGCCCCAATCCCTCAAAGGAGAAAATATGAATGGAGTAGCTTGGATTAACCTTGCTCGTGGTGTGTTCAACGCAGTGAAAATCTGAGTAGATCCTGAATATGAGGAGGAGCGAGACCTGATCATTCAGGACTTCCAGCAGAACGTGGTCCGACCCTTTCGGGATGGCTACTACGGTGCTTCGCAACCAAAGAAAGTGATGATCAGAAAGCCCTTCAAGATTGCTCTTTACATCTTGCTGGCTTTCGCTGCGATCTGCATGGTCTTGGGAGGTCATCAATGAGCAAACGAGTCTTCGTCTGCGTCTCCGGTGGAGTAGTGGATGAAGTGATCGTCCCGCAAGAGACCAACGGCACTTGGACGGTCATCGATTGGGACAATATCGAATCTGATCCTGCACGGGAATGGGGCCAGTTCGATGAGGAAGATCGGGCATACGTTAAGACGAATTATCCTGACGATTACGCGAAGTATTTCGCGGCGTTCGATAGCAAATAAACCGAAGCGCTGTCCCCTTCCTGCTTAGTCGTCCTTCGAGCGGCAACCCTTGGCGGTCGATCCTCACTGGTATAAGGCTTGCTGACTCATGTAAACACCTATCTGTCACTCAGGAGGTTGCGGGTTCGAGTCCGTCGCTCACGCCAAGATATTGCTGCCTCGCGTTCGAATGGAGTGGCGTGGCGCTTACCGTTATATTCGGAAGCACTTTGTAGCCTAGAGACTCGGCGCGTAGTAGCCAGTCTTTGCGTAGACGCTGAGAGGCGGAAGTCCCTTGGGGGCGCGCAGCTTGACTTTGATCTTTCGCCAGCGTGCATCGTGCGATTTATTACTCGGGCGGTATCCCAGAATATATTGGTTGCGCAACTCCGAGCCAATTTTTGTGGCGATGTCCGGCAGCTCGTTCACATTCTCTACTGTAAAGGCGCGTCCACCGGTCAGTTCCGTCACTTCAGTGAGCAGCGAGGGGCCACTGAGTTCCTCTGGTGTTCGGCTGCGATACTCAAATGGGTCAAATATGCCGACCGAGTACAGCTGGGTATCCACCTCTCGGACCAGCCGCTTGATATCCTTCTCGTTGTACCGACTATTGTTGTCTCCCCCGTCGGATATGATGAGCAAGGCCCGTTTGGCATTTCGAGCTGTCCTCATTTCGCTTAGGCCCAGATAGATCGCATCGAGTAGCGCAGTGCGGCCCTTCGCAGATGCTGAGAGTATGCGGCTCTGCAAGTCTTCCACATCGCTGGTGAAGGCGCTCAAAACTTCTGCGCGGTCGTTGAAACTGACTAGGAAGAACTCGTCTTGCTGATTGGCAGTTTTGAAAAACTGCAAGGCGGCTTCCTTGGCCTTACCAACTTTGTTGGCCATGCTACCGCTGAGGTCGAAGATGACGCCGATGGAAATGGGGACGTCTTCGGAAGAGAAATACTGGATCTCCTGCTCGACGTTGTTTTCGAAGATACGGAAGTTGTCGGTCTCAAGTCCTGTAACTAGGCGGTTATAAGGGTCAGTGACGGTAACGTTGACAAGTGCCAAGTCCACGTCGATATGAAGGGATTGGCCCTGCTTAATGACCTGGCGCGGTGTGTCATGCTTTACGTCGTCGAGGACGACGGATTGGGCGACCGCGAACGCTGGTAATTTCCAGATGACGATGCCAAAGAGTAGAAGAGAAATGAACGGAACGAAGAAGACGCTAGTCGCAACCAAACTGCTTTTCACAAGGTCTCCATCGTGCCAGCTGTCATAGCGCTGAATCTGAGTGATCGTTGCCTGCTCCGTGATCGCTTTGCACAGGATCTTGATAAAGCTTGTAGTCTCCAAATTCTTCAGTCTTCATATCGTCATCGCTCACGCCCGAAGCCTTGAGAAGGCCGGTCATTGCAGTGACCATTCCCGACGGGCCTGCGATGTAGTAGATAGGCCCATTTAGTCCGCGCAGATAACGCGTGAGCATTTCGCGATTGACGTGACCTTTTTCGTAAGGCCAAGCCACAGTTTTATGGCCAGTGACCGTTGGTACGAAGGTGAAATTAGGATTCTGCACGGTCATGCTTTGAAGTTCTTCGATGAACGCGGCATCGTCCGCTTCCCTGTTTGAATAAAACAAATACAGTTTATGTGGCAGACGTTCCTGAGTGACACACTGAAGGATGCTGCGAATCGGCGTAATCCCGATGCCACCTGCGAGAAATACCGCAGGCCGGGTGATGTCTTTATGCAGCGTGAATGATCCCCGGGGACGGCTCACGATGAACTTCGTGCCAAGAGCGGCAGCCTTCAACGCGCTCTTGAAGGCAGTGTTGCGCATGCGCATCGCGATCATGATTGGCTCTTTGTTAAGGGAAGAGCTTGCAAACGAAAAGGTCCGGGAATTGTCGCCGTCGCTTCCGAAGGCAAAGTCGGCATGCTGCCCAGCCCGGAATTCGTAGCGGGCACCATTTGTGTCAAACCAGAACGCCAGCGTGTCTCTGGCAATTCTCTGCCGATCCATCAGCGTCATGAGATATTCAGCCATCAGTCTTCCTCGGTCTGAGTTTTGCGAAGGCCCTTATGGGCGCCGTCGCATTCAACTGCATAGACCAAATTGATCACACTTTATTCCGCTCTTGTTTCGACACAATCCAGGACGGACCATCCAAAGGCGATGCGGCAGTAGATATGTGAATCCCACGCGCAAATCTATTTCCGAAACAAATGCGGCACGTACCAGCGCGTGTATGTCGCAATTCCCAGTAAGAGCACGATCCACCAGAGGACGAGGACGCTTCGCATCCACACCTTGTATTTGGTGATTCGCAATTTGTCCGGCAAGAGGCTTGTGCCCGCGGACAGCAAGACATACAGTCCGGCGAGTTCGGTGACTGTCCCGAACGCGCCGTGCGTCGTGGCTAATGCGTAGTAAGCTTTACCCAGCTTGTCCGGAACTCTGGGAAGCACATGAACGCGGAATGAAGGAATCATCATCACCGCGACGACAGCCAAGTTCAGAAGCACGATGGCGGATTGGCACCAGGCGTGTTGCCGAAAACGCCTCTTGCGAGCAAGGCGAGCACCAAGCAAAAGACCTATCCCCATAGCGATTTCGAGGACGAGAACCACATTGGCAGCACGCGGGGCGGCCGTTTCAAGAAATGCTTTTATCAACAGATTGTCTCCACGCAAACTACAGACTGCGTTTGGTTGGGTTCAGATAAGAGTCTCGCGTGGCAGAATTGGCGGAATTCATTCCGGGAATTGGGAGGGAGGTGCTAAGGCCGCACATCGGTGTCGATCATGAACACCTCCTTGGGTCCGCGGGGCGACAACGCTCAAAGCACAAACGTGATGGATGCACCGCATTTCGACGAAACTCCTCAGTCTCCGTACGAGTTCGTCGCGGAGTCATTCACACCAATCACGGGACATGCAGCAAATTCTCGAAACGACTCGCGCCCCTTCAGCAGCGCGCATTCGGATTCTTCCTTTTCAGCAGTACCACGCTCTGCGCCTTTGTATCGCCCCCGTTTTCTCCGGGTTCCGCGACACACACGTAGATTCCCGAGGGTTTCTGGTCGAGGACCTTGATCGCCAACCTCCTCGCTCCATCCGCCGCCTCTATAATGGCTTCGTTTTCGTCCATCCTCTGCGCCGTGAAACCGTAATCCGCAAGCGTCTTCTTTCCTTTTTCCTTCTTCGGCCGGAACGCGGATGGCAATGAAGTCAAATCCAGTTTCTCGACCACGAACGCCGCCACCTTCTCTTTGGGATATGCGGCCTCATTCCCGGCCACCACCAACGGCGCGTATGACAGCGCCACAACCGCCAACAGAACTTTGGTTTTCATTTTTCATGCTCCTCTTTTTGTCATTGGATTTCGCCGAATCTTTCTTTGCAAACGTCTTCAGAGTTTCTGTCTTACCCATCTCGCCGCGTCAACTTAAGATGCCCCGCCCATCAAGGTGCTCCAGACATTGATTTAGTGGGCTGCCTGCAGCTGCTGTGCCACGACCATGCAAATCCGCTGCAATTCCTCGTAGGTAAAGTAAGTTTCTTCCTGGTTGCCGGCGCGCTCCACGCGGCCTAATCCTGATTCCTTCGAAATACGGCTGAGTTCCGCCTCGGGTATGCCGAGCATCAAAGAAGCCCTTGCCCGTGTCACATACTTCGGGACTTGATTGCTCATAACCGCTCCCTGCGCCGCCATGATGGACATGGCGTCTTCGTCGACAAATGATCAAGATCTTGCACACTTTTGAGTTGTTGGACAATCCCTTGTCTCAGTGGTGTTGGAAAACGTCTATCCAGGTCCATTCACTCCGCTGAGAAAGCCGCCGAGGTGTCCCGTCAGTGCGACGATGACTACGGCAACAGCCTCGATCGGCAAGCGGTACCCTGGCAGGGCCTCTTCTTGTTTCCGTCGGGTTCTCATGTGGATGAACCACACCACACAGATCAGGACGCTTGACACGCATCCCATCAACAGATGCATCAAAAGGATGCCTTTCAGTTTCTGCCCCTCAAGTTCCCACTGCCACGCGAGAATTCCGGTGACCACCACAGGTATGGTTGCGATCGCGGCGACGAGCAAGTTGTAGTAGGCCGCCGCAGCCAGCAGGCGCTGCTTCTTCCATTGCCCAAGAAAATCAAAGAGGACACCAATGATGAACAGCGCGATCGGGAAGTGAATCAGCACGACGTGTTGCGCATGCTTCGCGAAAAGAACTGTTTTTATGTCGAACGGATGCAAGGTCGCTCCTCACTCACTGCACGATGACTTTGCCGGTCATCTTCGGGTGAATCGAGCAGAAGTACGGATAAGTTCCCGCCTTGCTGAAGGTGAAGGAGAACTTCTCGTCCGTGTCGAGCACTTTGGACTTGAACGTCTTCGGATCATCTGTGCTGACTACCGTGTGAGGGATATCGTCACGGTTGGTCCACGTAACTGTGGTTCCGACCGGCACTGTTAGCGTTACCGGCCCGAAGTTGAAGTTGTCGATCTTCACTTCCATAGTCGACATCTTCTCCTGCGCGCTTGTTACAGAACCCTTCTGACCAGTGCCCCAGAGTCCGATTCCCAGCACCAGTGCCGCTGCTAGACCTGCAATAGACACACTTCTCCTCATGCTTTTTCTCCTTTTTTAAGTTCGAATCGATTTGAGTTTGGCTACGTCTTGCTCACGCGAGCGAAGAATCCACCACCGCCAGCGCGTGTTGGCTTTGCACGTAGTTTACGTCCGTGATTCCCAAGACGCTGCGTAATTGCTCTGCGGGCACCTTCATTGGGCCCGCAGAATCCGCTTTGCCCGGCTGTGGCTGTGGAAACGCCGTCGACGCAGCGGTGTGAAATGTCACGTTGCCTTCAACCTTTTGCATCGTTTGGTGAATGTGTCCGTTCAGCACCGTCACGGAACCGAATTTTTTCAGGTACGCCAATGCCTGGGCGCTGTCTTCGGTTCCCCAACCCCACTCCGGATAGACCGACCAGAGTGGAATGTGGGCGAACACCACGATGGGCGTGCTGTGCTTCAGGAGCTTGACGTCGTCTTCCATCCATTCGAGCTGTTCGTGTCCCAGCGTCCCCAGCCCGCCAGCCTTTAAATTCATCACGTTCACTAGCCCGATGAAATGCACGCCTTTTTTGTCGAAGCTGTACCAGCCCGCTCCCTTGCTCCCTTTTCCGTAGCGCTCAAGGAATTGCTTCCCGTCGTCATTCAGCACATCGTGTTCGCCCGGCACATAAAAAACGTCCTTCGGCTTCGCGCCCTTCAGGATTTGCCCGACGGTATCGAACTCTTCCGGTTTCGAGAGGTGGCTAATGTCGCCTGTGTGCAGCATGAATTCCGGCGCCGCTGACAATCCATTAATCTTTTCCACTGCCGCCTTCAGCGTCCCTGCCACGTCCGGATTCGCCGGCTTGTTGAATCCCATGTGGCTGTCGCTGATCTGCACGAAGCTCAGCTCACCCATCATGTCCGAAGTGCTAATCTCTGAAATTCGGCTCAAACTGTACGAGTTCAGCACGCCACCTTTCATCACACAAAAGGCGCCCGTTCCCGTCCACGCCATGCACTTCAGAAAGCCTCGCCGGTCGATTCCGTCGTGGTTGTGGTCGTGCAAGAGTTGATCTTTTTTCTTCTCGGACATCCTAGCCCTCCATACCTACTTTTTTTGTCCCGTCTCTAAGCTCTACGCGTGCCGTTGGGACTGGCGGCGCGGGATTGTTTTGGGGGTTGCCCGCGCCGCCATTGAACGTGCTTGCGTCTATCCAGACCGAGGCAGCGCCTCTCTTATTCCAAATTCTCCGCGTTCATGTCTCTCTTTGTATGTCCATCACAAACAGAGCCCCCGTCGAGAATAAAATCGCCGGTTCTCTGGTTCTTACGCATGAAGCATCACTGATCAGGGAAAGTCTTTCGCAAAGCGAGCAGCGCAAAGGTGCACAATCAAGCCATGAAAAGGGGTCTAGTAATGGGCTTCCTTCTCTTTATCGGCCTCGCGCGGCCAAACTCCGTGCAACAAACCTATAAACCACCTGAAGTCGCTTCGGCAGGTGATGTGTATGTTCCCTACCAGGTTGTTCTTGATGGGCTTTTCGTTCTCGATGTGTCCCTCGATGACGATGGCAAGATACAAGAAATCGACGGTCAGAGGGATCCCGGATCGATGCTCGATGTTGCCAAGAGATCCGTGCGCCAGTGGAAATTCCAGCCGGCGTCTGTAGAGAGCAAGTCAGCACCTTCCCGCATGACAGTGAGCTTTGTTTACTGCCCGTCGAATTACGGTATCGGAGGCCCGGTTCCGCCGAAGCATTTTTCTCCTGTGTTGCCACCCAATCAGTCAGAGCCTTCTGATCATGGTAACTACGTGCCCGTCGGGGTTTTGTCGTTTGCTTATCCGAGTATCCGGTCAACAGTGTCGCCTGGGGGTCCGTGGTGGTCCAGCTCACAGTGGATAGCTCGGGTGAAGTGAAGGGGGTTGACTTTCTTCACGGAATGGAAATCTTTAACCGTTTTGTTTCAGATGCGTTAAAGAAGTGGCGTTTCGAAGCAGCAACACTCAATGGGAAACCGATCAAGTCTAAGACCGTTATCGGCTTTGCCTTTCAGCCTCCCCCTTCAAGCTGAAGAGCTTGGGATGAGCACGCAAATGCTTGCGCCCTGGTGGCGGCGGAACAATGCGTCAATAGCGCGCCCGTTCTTCCTCGTTCTTGTCATCAAATTCCCTGCTCTAACGCGGGAGGCCGATACGGCGCACAAGGTCTTGAAAGCGCGGATCGGAGCGGAGGGGATCGAAGCCCGGTCGCAGGAGGACACCCGGATTAAATCGCTCTTCGTAGCCTTTTTCGAGCCAATTCATGGCCTGATCCGTATCACCGAGAGCCGCATAGATCACGGCGATCTCCGAACCATGCGAGTAAATAGAGTTTGATCGCTTCTTCAAATCACTCAATAGCTTTATCGCTTCGCTCCTCTTGCCGGATGCGGCGTAGGCGCGAGCAAGATTAGCCATGACCGTCGGGCTTCCCCCGGAAAGCTGCGCCGCTTTTTGCAGTTCTGCGACCGCTTCGTCGTTCATGTGTTTCTGGAGGTATGCCTGGGCGAGTTGATTATGTGCGAGAGCAAAATTAGGATCCATTTCGATCGTCTTGCGGCTCTGTCGTATCGATTCGTCATAAGAATGCGCAAGGACAAGAAGCTCTGCCAGATCGGCGTTAATGATAAGAGATAGCGGATCGAGGCTCTCGGCTTTTCTCATTTCGGCGATCGCTTCGTCATACCGGCCCAATAGACTCGAATGCCAGGCATACCAATGGTGAGCGGTTGCGTAGCCCGGGTTCAGTTCAATGGCCTGCCGGAATTCCTTCCCGGCAGAGTCAAAATCCCAGTCGAAGCCATCCAGGCAGAACGCAAGCGAGTTGTGGGCTTCGCCGAGCGCGCTGTCCAATTCCAGTGCCTTGATCGCCGCGGCCTTCGCTTTTGGGAGTGCCTCCTTGGGAGTCATCACCGCATACTGCCAGTCTCCCAACAAAGCATAAGTGTCGGCTAAGCCAGAATAAGCTGGGGCGTATTTCGGGTCTTCGTCGATTGCCTGATTGAAATAAGCTAGGGCAACCTTCAAACCATCTGCCGTTCGCTTATTCCAGAAGTAGCGCCCTTTGAGAAAGGACTCGTAAGCTTGCGGATTAACAACCTTTACGTTTTTCAGCGCAGCCTGTTCCCGTGGATTCAAATTGATCCGAATTTGATCTGCAATGGCTCTTGCCACCTTGCTCTGGAGCGCCAAAGTATCCCGCAATTCACCCTGATAGCTCTGGGACCATAAGTGCTTGTCAGTAGAGGCTTCAATCAGCTGCGCCGTGATGCGGACTTCGTCTCCGGAACGGAGCACGGTGCCTTCCACCACGGCGTCCACGTTCAGTTCACGAGCGATCTGCGGCAGGGGCTTGCGCGCGTGTTTGTAAGCCATCACTGAGGTACGCGAGATCACGCGCAAAGCGCTGATCTGCCCGAGATCCGAAATCAACTCGTCGGTCATTCCATCAGCGAAGTAATCCTGAGACGCATCGTTCGAGAGGCTTTCGAGCGGAAGGACGGCCAAGGAGCGAATGACAAGGGACGGGCGGTTCCAGGAATGAAGCTTCCAGGCGGCAAGAGAAGCCACCAGTAGAAGGAGCAGGAAGGCCGATATCTTCCACGCAAGTGACGACAGAAGATGTTTGGGTATTGCAAGTTTGCCAGCGAGATCCGGGCGATCACCAACTTCTGCCACTGGATGAGGCAGAGCGGCGAGTTCCGGGCTGCGCCCGGCGGCTGCGTCTGCAACTTTGACCTCCGCAAGGAAGCGGTAGCCGCGACGAGCAACGGTTTCCAGAAAGCGGGGACTCTCAGCGGAGTCGCTGAGGGCCTCACGGATTTTGCTGATCGCCTTGTTGAGCCCGTGGTCGAAATCCACGAAAGTGTCCGCGGGCCACAGTTTCTTCTGAAGCTCCTCGCGAGTTACGACCTCGCCGGGGTGCTCAAGCAGCATCGCCAGGAGTTGGAAGGGCTGTTCCTGAAGCCGTACTCGTAGGCCCTGCTTGCGCAATTCGCCAGCGCGAAGATCCAGTTCGAAAACCCCAAAGCAGAGCCGCCCGCCAACGTGATCGTCCTCGCGCACAGAGAAGTTAACCTTGATCGAAAACGAGTGTACCACCCGTCAGAGTCTCCGGGAACTCGAGGCGGGGATAGATTCCTGTATGTCTTTTGTTGAGTGACAGTTACCGGGGGATCCCTATTCCGGCACAAAAGAACTGGCCGTCCATTGCACGGATTTCAAGAGCAAACCATAGTGAGCCCCGCATGCGCACGGATAGCACGGTGCCGCTCGCAGGGAGGCGTCCATGCTCGAGCACAATCAGCTTTCGAAGTTTGAGCACGAGGTCTTACCGCATCTTGATGCCGCTTACAACTTCGCGCGCTGGCTAACTCGTAATGACCAGAACGCACAGGACGTTGTCCAGGAAGCATACTTACGCGCTTTCCGATTCTTTCCCGGTTTCCGCGGCGGTGACGCGCGCGCATGGCTCATGAAAATTGTCCGTAATACTTGCTATACCTGGTTGAATGCAAACCGGCCACTGCAAGACGCCGCCGAATTTGATGCGAACTTCTTGCCCCCTGATTCTCGCGCTCCCAATCCAGAAGAAGTTGTACTCCAAAACGACAGCGCCGCTCTGCTGCGAAAGGCCCTGGAGAAGCTGCCGCCGAATTCTCGTGAAGTCCTCATTCTGCGCGAACTCGACGGGATGTCCTACAAGGAGATCGCAGATATCACCGGCATGCCTGTGGGGACCGTGATGTCGAGCTTGTCGCGTGCCCGGGGCCGCCTTCGTCAAGTTCTGACAATTCTTATGAACGGAGACACGGTGCCAACCTCACGGCGAATAGCAGCTGTGAACGCATGAGTGCGTGGGCGCAAGCGAAAGCTTACAGGCCTCTTGTCATTGTTGCGGCGGTGCTGGCAAACCTCAGGCTTATCTGCCTTTCGGTCATGAATTGATGTGGCTGGAACGCTTGATGAATGGCAAGGACGGATAGAGTCGTTTCCATCAGTTCCTTCGCCGCGTGGGTGCTCTGAGAGAAATGGTCATAACTCGGGGACCGAAATACTTACAATTTTATTCCCGCGCTCCAGATATCCCTTGATTGAGGAATTATCCGCGAGCCTGTGTAGTCTTACACGATGAAGACAATGAAATGTCTCGCAATTCAAAACTGCATCGAACAAGGAGATTTGAAATGATCTGGGCTCGACATTTGAAATTATTAACAAAGTTAGGCGCGGCTGCTCTTGCACTGGGCGCTCTGGCGACTAGCGGGAACGCGCAGAATGCATACCAGGGCAAGTTCACGCTGCCATTTGAGACTCACTGGGGAGGCGCCACACTGCCGGCTGGCGATTACACTTTCGCTCTGCCATCGAACAGCGCTCCATACAGACTTTACATCCAGGGACAGGGAGTTAGTGCCATCATCCAGGCCACTACAGCCGATCAGGGAGTGGTTTCTGAGCGCCCGCAATTGAACCTGCTGGACAACGCGGTTGGGTACACCGTCCAGACGTTCGACGCCCCGGAGCTAGGAGTCACCTTTAGCTACTTGACGCCCACACAAAAGCACATGGGACACAAGGAAGCCCGTCAAAAGACGGTGCCACAGACCGCGCCTGCATCGCAGGTCAGTGAAAACAAAATATCCATCGAAGTCCACTCTGCGGGTCGCTAAGGAAGGAAGTCATGCAAATCACCGCAAATGTCGAGTGCAGAAAGCAAGTGATTGGCTCCTTGGCAAGGCACGCTGTAGGGAGGCGGCGTCGCCTAAACTGGGATGCGCGTCCCAGCACGGAATGCATCTCGAAGAAGGCTGCACCGCCAGTCTCTCCTATCGCCAGCGATAAGCTGAGCGAAGCAGAGGCCATCCAGCGAGCCGGGCATGGCGATGCGGCTGCATTTGAATACCTTTACCGGTTGCATAGCCGGCGTGTGTATGCGGTATGCCTGCGCATGGTAGGAAATACGATGGAGGCAGAAGATCTGACTCAAGAAGCCTTCTTGCTCTTGTTCCGCAAAATTCACACATTTCGTGGCGAATCAGCCTTCTCTACTTGGCTGCACAGAATAGCGGTCAACATCGTGCTGATGCACCTGCGCAAGAAGTCTCCACCAATCGTCTCGATCGAAGCGGCTCCCGATCCAGAAGATGAAACCGCCTCACCAAGTATCGATATCGGAGAGTCCGACTTGTTACTCGAGGGATCGGTTGATCGAATAAATCTCCAACGTTGTATTGGGCAGTTGCCCGTGGGGTACCGTTCAATATTTGTCTTGCACGATATTCAGGGGTACCAACACAACGAGATTGCGGAGATATTGGGACGCTCGGTAGGTGACTCGAAGTCGCAGTTACACAAGGCCCGGATGCGGCTGCGTGAACTGCTCTGCGAACTCCAGCGTAGCAAGGCGCGCGATGAGCGCTTGGCAGCGGCTAAAAGGCGTTCGCGATCCGGCGAGGCTTTGCTCGTTTAGCGCCGCAGTCTAAGGGACAAGTAACGTGTGGAACAGCGTTCCAGGGGACCTGATTAAACGGTGGATTGGACATACTTCGCTGAGAACGACCAGCAAGTACAGTCACTTCACGCCGGAATTCAGAAAGCAGGCTGCTAAGAATGGGATGAAATAAAGACGCTCATCGTCCCAAATCGTCCCATTTGATGAAGCCTAACCTGTTGAGATATAGTTGTTTACAAAGCTGATACGGTGGGCGTGTAGCTCAGCTGGGAGAGCGCGTCGTTCGCAACGACGAGGTCGCAGGTTCGATCCCTGTCACGTCCACCAATTCACTCTTCAAATCAAACTCTTCGCCACAACAATAGCCGTTTGCGCTGACGCGGGATCGTTCAGCGCCCCGCGGACAAAATCCTTGGTCCCGCCGCCTTTTCCTCCGACTTGTTCAAACACCTTTTTCAAAATCGCATTCATGTCCCTTCCAACGCCGGGATGTTGGCCAAGAAACACGTGCCCGCACTCTCTCCGCACAAATAACACAACGACGTTTTCATATTTCGCAAGCGCCGTTGCCAGCAGTTGCACATGCAACGCTTCGGTTCCCTCAAATACGCGCGCAATCAGCCGCACGCCATTCGCATCAATGGGCGTATCTCGCACAATCAACTCCGCCTCAACTTCCGCAACCCGTTCCGCCCGTTCCCGCGCGCTCTTGAAGCTCGCCTCCCTCTCCGCCAGCGCCTTCTCCACCGCTCCAACCACTTCCCCGCTCGAACACTTCAACTGTTCCGCCACTGATTTCCGCGCTTCATAATCCTCTCTCGCCGCTCCTGCGGCCCGGTCTCCACACAAAAATTCCAGTCGCCAATCGTTCCGGATCTTCGTGCACCGCCGCAGCAGAATCATTCCAATCTGCCCCGTTCGCGCTACGTGAGTCCCACCGCACGGCTGTAACTCCACGCCTTCAATCTCAATCGCGCGCAACATTCCCTCTCGCTCAACTTCCTTCCTCACGCCCAGCGCCCGCAGCTCTTCCAAGCTCCCATACCGCACATTCACAGGTCTGTCTTCAAAAATAATTCCATTTGCTGAACGTTCCGCTTCCACAAGCATCGCCGTGGCCGGCTCCCTCCCGCGTAAATCAATCGTGCATACCTCTGCTCCAACGTGAAACGACACCGTAGGCAACCCAAATCGCTCCTCTAACACTGCCGACAACAAGTGCTGCCCCGTATGCTGCTGCATATGATCGAAGCGCCGCTCCCAATCAATCTTCCCCGTAACCGTTCCCGCCACCACTGGCCGGTCTACCACATGCACAACCTCGTCATCCTCATCCAACACATCTATCACCCTCGACTCACCAAGCAGTCCCACGTCGTACGGCTGCCCACCCGAAGTCGGATAGAACGCCGTCCGCTCCAGCACTACGCGCCATGCTCCAGCCAGGCTGTCCCGGTCGGACTCGCACGAAACCACGCGCGCCTCAAACTCCCGCGCAAACACATCGTCGTAATAGATCCGCTTCGTTGTCATGCCCCCAATATACTCCGCCTTTCGAACCTCCCTGACCACACTCACGAGACCGTGGTATGGTGACGCTACGCTTGCAAAACCAGGACTACGCCACTACTGTCTCTCAGATGGAGAACCAAGAAGGAGGCTTCATGCCGCTCGCAGGCAATCACTCGATCACGCGGCGCGACCTGATTCGCGGCGCCGCAACAGGCATTGTTTCTTTGGCCATGCGCGCTGACATCACAGGTGCGCAGCCGCCTTCAAAACCTCCCAACATTCTCTTTATTCTGGCCGATGACCTCGGCTATGCCGATGTGTCTTGCTACGGACGCCCTGATCTGAACACGCCTAACATTGACCGTATCGCCGCGCGGGGCATACGCTTTTTGCAAGGCTATGCCAATTCGGCAGTGTGTTCGGCTACGCGCACCGCGCTAATCACAGGCCGTTATCAGTATCGCCTGCGCCTCGGCTTGGAAGAGCCTCTCGCAGGTAACGCCGCTGTTGGCCTTCCTCCGGAACATCCGACGCTGCCCTCACTGTTGAAGAAGGCCGGCTACAGCTCGACGCTGGTCGGCAAATGGCATCTAGGCGTTCTGCCAAAGTTTGGTCCTCTGAAAAGCGGCTACGATCACTTCTACGGATTTCGCGGCGGCGCGGTGGACTATTTTTCACACGCCACCGGAAATGCCAAGGAAGATCTCTGGGACGATGATGTTTTGATCCATCAAGTGGGCTACCTGACCGGTTTGCTCGGCAATCGTGCGGTCGAAGTGGTGAACAATTATGCGAAATCCGCACAGCCTTTCCTTGTGAGCCTGCACTTCAGCGCCCCGCATTGGCCCTGGGAAGCCCCCGGCGATGAGGCAGAGTCGGAACGCTTGCGGCAACCGGAAAGCGGCGGTCTGTTTGACTTCGACGGCGGCTCGCAAAAGACCTACCAGAAAATGATCGAAGAAATGGACCGCCAGATTGGCCGTGTTCTTCAGACCTTGGATGCGAATGGATTGACGGAAAACACCATCATCATTTTCACTAGCGACAATGGCGGCGAGCGCTTTGCCGATACCTGGCCGTTCACCGGCAAGAAGACGGAATTACTCGAAGGCGGTTTGCGCATCCCGACCTTGATTTCATGGCCCGCACGCGTCCCGAAGGGCCGGACAACCGAACAAGTCGCCATCAGCATGGACTGGATGCCGACGCTGCTCGCCGCCGCCGGCGCTGAACCTGATCCGTCCTATTCCCTCGACGGCATGAATCTCTTGCCGGCGCTAACTCAGAATGCCGCGCCGGTCCCTCGCAAGCTCTTCTGGCGCTACAAGGCCAACGCGCAGCGCGCTCTCCGCGATGGCGACTACAAATTCCTAAAGATTCTGGACAATACATTCCTGTTCAACGTCGTGGAAGACCCGCTCGAACGCGCCAACCTGAAAGACCGCCAAAAAGACGTTTACCAACGGCTCGTACGGGAGTGGGATGACTGGAACGCGTCCATGCTGCCGGAAATCAAGGAAAGCAATACGCACAGCTTCGATGGGAAGGAACTTGCCGACCACTTCGGAGCGAAAAATCCCGACTAGTGGTTGGCCGGGTGCCGCACACGGCGCTTTTGCGTATGCGGGCTCAGAGTGCCACATTGCAAGTATCGCCTAGAAAGAAAAACTTCCGTAGTTCAACTCTTCCGTTGCCGTGACACGCCTTCCTACTGTTTCGTTCGATAGAAGATTGTCTGTGGGCCGTCCACGATTCTGAAATCCACCGGCACCGTGAACAACGACGCGCTCGGCTCCGTGCGCACGATATTCGTCAGCCGGAACGTCTGCTCCCCCATCCGCGGATCGCTTCGCTTGCTGTAAACCACCGTCTTGAGCTCGGGCGAAGTCCAGACCTCCGTAACAACCGTGATGGGTCGTTCATTTCCGATTTGTTCTGCCGGGATCGTGTGCGTTGTCCGCACTCCGTTCACGAGGACCCCTTCCATAGTCTGAGAACCCAGGTCCTCCATGTTCACCTGATCCTGTTCAGTCGCAATCAGATGCTTCTCAAAGAATGCTCCCGTTGCGGGAGCAGCGATGGTGACCGGCATTGCATCCACATCGGGTGGAGGCAACGACGCTCCATGCCCTTCGACCACTCTCATGGTGACCGTTCCTCCCGTCACGCCAGCAGTGCCTATTCCTCCAGGCACCCCCCCAAGCGGGGGTAACGCAGGCATTTTCTGCGCTGTCTTTTCCGTCAGATTTAAAGTGTAGGAAGTCTGCGCGACCGGATCATGAATGAAAATCAGATGCGGCGCATTGGCTGCCGATAAATTCCCGATCGGCGGCAGAACCGTATCCTGACGGGTTCGCCCTTGCGAATCGCGCGCGGTGATTCCCGTGCTTTTCTGCACGAGGCGATTCCCATCCGCGAGGGTCTGGATGGATTCATTCGTGATCGTGGCCGAATACGGCGCACCCACTACAGGACCACCCGTTTTGTCGAATGCGCCTGCGGCAACGGCACCCACGGCACCAGTGGTCTGATAGACCACGTTTCCCTTTTCTTGCGCGAAGGCGCAGGATGCGGTTGCGAGAACAAGTAGCAATGCGCGTTTCATGGTGGTGAATCTCCTTTTCTAACTTAACGAACTCACTGCCGCAGACGAACCTGTTTGACCGAACCATCCGGGGCAATACTCAATTCCGCGATGAAATTCATTCCTTTCGGCATCGCTCCCGGCGGAAACATCGCTTCTGCCGGAATGGCGATTTGCACCGCAGTTTCTGTCGGCTGCCATTTCACAGCTTCCTTCTGGAGGGGAGGAACCGCGTGCCGCTTGTGGATCGTCTTGCGCGGAGCAGGCTCCGCCGCACGTGGCGCCGGAACAGGAATTGGAACAGGAACAGAAACTTTCGTAATCGTCGGAGTGAACGCCGGCGGTGCTTCCGTACGAGTCCGCGGAATAGCAAAATACACCACGACCGTGGCCGCAACGGCGCTCACAAGTACAGGCACCCAACGTGGAACACGATGACCCGCCTTCGCCGCCACTACCGCGTCACAGTACACAGCGAAGGTCCCACTTACCTGTTCGTACGTTGCCAGTTGGCTGCGGCATTCCTCGCACCCTTTGACATGGCGCTCCACGCCCGCTGCTTCCTCTAAGGGGAGTTCGCGGTCGAGCCAGGCCACTAATTTCCCTTGAACGTCACACATTGCATTTCTCCGCTAGCTTCTTGATCGCGCGTTCCACAGTGTCTCCCACCGTGGATGTTGCTATTCCCAAGACCTCTCCAATTTCACGGTAACGCAATCCTCCCGCTCTCAGCAGAAGGCACTCCCGTTCGGACTCCGTCAACATTCGAATTCCGGCCGCAAGACGCCGGAACTTCTCCTTCTCAAGCACTGCTTGCTCTGGCGTCGCGTCCTCAGCCAGAAAATCCATCTCGCCGTCGAGCGGTTCGCCGAATCGCCGATGGTAGCTCGTCTGGCGATTCCTTGCCTGATTGTGCGCGACGCGAAACAACCAGCCGCGAATGTTCTCCTGCGCTCCATCCGCAACCAGGTGCCGTTGCAGGCTGAGAAAGGCGTCTTGCACCACATCCTGCGCTTCGTCACTCGTAAGTCCAAGGCAGACAAGGTAGCGCAGCAAAGGCTTGCGTAGTTCGCGATACAGAGCCGTGACCTCCGAGGTGCCGGCGGCCATCCGCGGGAGCGGCAGCGCCAGGGGTAAGGAATCGTCACTCACATGGGCCTCCGCATCGCGCCTCTATACATAGAACAACTAAGAGTCCCCGTTTTCCGGGATGGTTTCCCGAGCGGGCCGCTTCTTCGTTGCTTTGCGTAGGGCCGGGCCTTTAGCGCGGCTTCCTCATGGGTCAGTGGATGAAACTCAGTCCATTCGGGATGAATTGAGGGAACACATAAGCGTAGAGCATGACGATGACGCCGACGATGGCAGCAAGAGCCACGGAATGCCAGAAAACGAAGCGGAAAATGGAGCCTTCCTGCCCGACTTGATTCGTCGCGGCGGTAGCGATGCAGATGGATTGCGCGTCGATCATTTTGCCCATCACGCCGCCGGCGCTGTTGGTCGCGCACATCAGAATAGGGCTGAGATTGAGTTGTTGAGCAGTGATTTTCTGGAGGCCGCCAAAAAGAACGTTGGAAGAAGTGTCGCTTCCCGTCAGCGCGACGCCGAGCCAGCCAATGAATGCGCTGAAGAAGGGAAAGAGCCTGCCCGTGCCAGTGAAAGCGAGACCGAGGACCGCGTCCATGCCCGAGTAGCGCGTGACGTAACCCAAGCCGAGCATGCAGGTCATCGCAACGATAGCAAAGCGCAACCGGACCAGCGTGCCGCCGAAGATTTGGATAATTTTCAAGGGAGGCAGTCCGAGGATCAGGCCTGCAAAGATGGCCGCGAAGAAACAGCCCGTTCCCGTCGCTGTGAGCCAATTGAAATCGAAACGCGCGGCTTCGGCGGTGGGTTTTGCTACGACGGGCGTGGTGCGAAACACTCTGTTGTGCAAGTAGGGCCAATCCCATCCCGCGGGGCCGGGCCGAGGTTTGCCGTCAGCAAGGGTGACCTTGAAAGCGGGTGTGGTTGCTTTGTTCATGGCGAGCTTAATGGCCGGCAATCCCCACAGGAGAACGAAGATGGAAAGAATTGCGAAGGGCAGCCAGGCTTTGGCGATTTGGCCGGTGGTGTAGTGCTTGACGACATCCTGCCGAGCTATTTTGGCCGCGTCTTCTTCGCGTTCCTCTTCAAAACGCCAAATCCGTTTTGGACGCCAGACGCGCAGAAACAGCATCGTTGCTAGTAGCGAAACGACGCCTGCAGCGATGTCCACCAGATTGCTGTCCATGTGATTGGACCAAAAGTATTGAGTCCCCGCGAACGAAATACTGACGACCAGAATCGCAGGAAGGACTTCAAACGTTTCGGCCCAACTGACCATGGCGCGAACGAGCCAGAACGGAACGATGAGCGCGGTAATAGGAAGAATGCGGCCAATCATGGCGCTGAGATCGCTTTCGTTCAGCGCGGTGACGGAGGCGAGAGCGTGCACAGGAGTACCAATGGCCCCCCAAGCGACGGGAGCGGTATTCGCGATCAGGTTCAGCGCAGCGGCTTGGAACGGCCGGAAGCCGAGTCCGATCATGAAAGCGCCGGCGATGGCGACGGGCGAGCCGAACCCGGCGCAGCCTTCAATGAACGCGCCGAAGCAAAAAGCCACGAGAAGAAGTTGCAGACGGCGATCGGGCGTGATGGCGGCGACAGAATGCTTCATGATTTCGAATTGGCCAGTTTCGACGGAGATGTCGTAGAGAAAAACCGCGGCGATGACGATCCAAACAATTTTCAAGAGGCCGTATGCGGCGCCATAACCAAAGCTGCTGATAGTCATCTGCGCCGGCATATGGAACACCAAAATGGCGCAAAGAATTGCGGTTGCGGCGCCAGCGACGGCGCAGAGATGCGCGCGAACTTTGAAGCCAGCCAGCAGGCCGAGAAGAACAACAACGGGAAGCGCGGCGACAAGAGTTGAGAGCCACGGGTGGTGGAGAGGGTCATAGACTTGCGTCCAAGTCATGCGAAATCCTCCGGAGGAGGCGTCATTCTAAGGCGCCCCAGCGTAATCTCTCCGTTTTCACGGCGAGGCAAGCAAAGAAGTATTTCGTTCAATGAGCGGATCAACGCCCCAATGCAGCGCTTGAAATACATTCTTATCGGTGCAAAGTCAAGGAAGGAGTCTTGACGAGCCTGTTACCCGCTTCCCTGCTTTGGGAAAGTGCATTCTTCCTCAGGGCTTTGGCCAGCCATGTCATGCTTGCTATCGGCCGCGGGGGCGGTTTACTTTGCTCTGATAGGCAGTCCGAGCGAATTGGTAGGATCAGAGCGGCGAAGGGTGCCGCGCTTGTTGAGGTGGACTATGACTAGCCCGACGAATGCTTTAAGCGGAGTGCAGATTGCGGCGCCGGAACATCCCAGCCGCGAACGCGTGCTGACTCCCGACGCGCTGAAATTCATTGTGACGTTGCAACGACATTTCAATGCGCGGCGCGTGGAATTGCTCGCGGCGCGGGCCGAGAGGCAGAAGCGATTGGACGCGGGAGAGAAGCCGGACTTTCTGCCGGAAACGCTTGAGATTCGCGACGCGGAGTGGACCGTGGCGGCGATTCCGGCGGATTTGCAGGATCGCAGAGTGGAGATCACCGGGCCGGTGGACCGTAAGATGATCATCAATGCGCTGAACTGCGGCGCGAAAGTGTTCATGGCGGACTTCGAGGATTCCAACACTCCAACGTGGGCGAATCAGATGGATGGGCAGGTCAACTTGATGGACGCTGTGCGGCGAACAATCACGTACAACGATCCGGCAAGCGGAAAGAGTTACAAGCTGAACGAGCGGACTGCGGTGTTGTTCGTGCGGCCGCGCGGGTGGCATCTGGATGAGCGGCACGTTCTGGTGGATGGTCAGGCAATGTCCGGTTCCCTTTTTGATTTTGGCCTGTATTTCTTTCACAACGCCAAAGCGTTGCTGGATTCCGGCAGTGGTCCTTATTTCTATCTGCCGAAGATGGAAAGTCACAAGGAAGCGCGCTTGTGGAATGACGTTTTTATTTTTGCGCAAGATGCGCTGGAAGTTCCGCAAGGAAGCATCCGCGCGACGGTTCTAATCGAAACGATTCTTGCCGCGTTCGAAATGGATGAAATTCTCTACGAGCTGCGGGCGCATTCCGCGGGGTTGAACTGCGGGCGGTGGGATTATATTTTCAGTTTTATCAAGAAATTTTCGAACGATGCGCACGCTGTGCTGCCCGACCGCGCACAGGTCACCATGACCGCGCACTTCCTGCGTTCGTACAGCAAGCTGCTGATCCGCACATGTCACCGGCGGAACATTCACGCCATGGGCGGCATGGCCGCGTTCATTCCGATCAAGAACGACCCAGTGGCGAATGAGAAAGCGATGGCGCAGGTGCGCGCGGACAAGGAACGTGAGGCGGGAGACGGCCATGACGGCACGTGGGTAGCGCATCCGGGACTTGTCCCGGTTGCGACGGAGATTTTCGATCGGCTGATGCCCGGACCCAATCAAATCGGCAAGAAGCTAGAAGATTTTCATGCGACCCCGGCGGATCTGCTGATGGTTCCGCAAGGGCAGATCACCGAAGCGGGTGTGCGGCAGAATATCGCCGTGGGACTGGGATATCTGGAAGCATGGCTGCGCGGGATCGGCTGCGTTCCGCTGTTTAATTTGATGGAAGACGCTGCGACCGCGGAGATCAGCCGGGCGCAACTGTGGCAGTGGATCCATCAGGGCGCACAACTGCAGGACGGGCGAAAGATAGATGTGGCTTTGTGCGAACAGATGATTCAAGAAGAGTTGGCGAAGGCTAAACCAAGCGGGGACGCGGTGCGGTCGGTTGCTTATGAAAAATCAGCGCAATTGATGCGGGAGTTGATCCGCGCGTCGAAATTCACCGAATTCCTTACTGTGCCTGCGTACAACCAGATTTTGAGTGAAGGGAGTTAACCTGAACCTGGGTCTTACGGTTCGCGCGCTGCCACCGTCACTTCTGTTCACGCCACGGCTTTAGCTCTGCGAGCCGATGAACGCCAGTGCGCCGCAATGCAAAAAAGATTCCCCAAACGCTCGCGGCCGTTGCCGCCGCAATCAGCAATACCCGCCCAAATACCCACAGAAACGCCGGCCACGCGGGCGCGACGCTGTTGCTCCCTCCATAGTGAATTTGAATGACTCTGGCTTGCTCAAGCGCGAGCACCACGCCAACCAGGCTCAACAACATCAGAACCACCGTGGCACGCGGAAAACGAAATTTAGACTCCATACTTCCTCCTTTCCCTGGCAACCAGTCGTACGAATTGGAAAATCGGCGAACCCGCTCCCGCAAAGAACCGAAGAGCAGTCCCCGCATTTCTCGCGCGTAGAACTCCGCGCGCGCAAGAACTCTTTTCTTTTTAACCTCAACGTGCACCTGCTCAAATACCCACGCCATTTCTTCCCCGTACTCGTGGCGGTACGCCGCGGGATACAAACAGAGCAAGCGTCGGTACAACGCTGGCATGAACATCACGCCTCCTTCCTCGCTGCGCGGAGGCTCGCCAGTTTGGTCAAATGCCTCATCCGTTCAACTTCTGCCTGCAAAACCCTCTTCCCCTGCACGGTAAGCCGGTACGCTCGTCGCTCGCGCGCAGCTTCGTCCTCTTTGAATCGCTCGATCCAGCCCTGCTTAAGCAGTCGCTGCAACGCGCCGTAGAGGGTGCCTGTGCTGAGCGTCACGCGACCATGGCCCATCCTTTCCACGTCTTTCAGAATGGAGTATCCGTGCCGGGGCTGTTCCGCCAGACTCAATAAAACTAGCAACACCGGCTCGGTCAAAGGCGCTCGTTGTTCCATATGTCACCACGCGACATATCGCGTAACGCCATACTGCTCTGCTGCGTTCCATCTGTCAACCTCTAATCAATCGAGTAGTGGGTAGTTTGAAAGTTTTGGTTACCATACAACGGGCCGCGTTGCGAGATAGCGCGGGTCCGAGTAAAAAGGGGTACAACCGAATGATTGAAACACTTTGCAGTGGCGCGATTCAGCTTCCACAGCTGCCAGTGGAACGTGCGCCGGAGTCTCTACAGTTTTCGCCCGCAGTCTTGTTGGCTCTGCCTGCCTGGTTCTCATGGAACCCGTTGTTATCCTATTTCGCCGCCGTCGTGCTGCTGGTTATCGGCGTGAACATAGCGACCAAGAAGGCCCCGCCGCAGGCAAACTGGCTCGATAAAATCATCCTTTGTGGTCCTGTGTTCATCGCCATGCCCATGGTTGTGTTCGGCTTGGACCACTACTTCTTTCCCGTAGAGATAGGTCGGATCATACCTGCCTGGATTCCGGCTCATACCTTCTGGGTCTATTTTGTGGGAACGTGTCTCATTCTGGGCGGCTTGGGCATCGTGTTCCAGAGATACGCCGGCTTGTCGGCCGGACTTTTCGGAGTCATGCTTCTTTGTTTTGAGGCGCTCATGAACATCCCCGGAGTAGTGGCCTTCCCTCACAGCCGGATTATCTGGTCGCTCGCCGTAAGGGAGTTTTCCTTCAGCTGGGGTGCTCTGTCGTTTGCCGCAATGCATACACAAGAATGGAGAACGAGAGGTACGCATTGGCTTATCTCTGTTGCGCGCATTGTTCTTGGAATTGCTTTAGTTTTCTTCGCCGTGGAATACTTTCTTCACCCCGAACTTCTTCCGGGGGTTCCCCTCAACCAGTTAACGCCTAATTTCATTCCAGCCCATTCGCTCTGGGGCTATCTGACAGGTGCGGTCTATGCGGTTGCCGGCGTCTGCCTGCTCATCAACAAGAAAGTACGTTTAGCGGCCACATGGGCCGGGTTGTTTGTTCTTTTTGCCGTGATCTTTTTTTGCCTGCCGTTCATGCTCCAGTACGCTTCTGACATTTCAAGGGGACTGAATGTTCCGGCAGATACTCTGGTATTGAGCGGAGCGTTGTTGTGCCTGGCCGCAAGCCTGCGAGAAAAGCCGGCGCGTTCAAGCAAGAGCATGAGCATGGCCGATTGACCAAATAAGCAAACTATTCCCAATCTGGAACTGCTCCTTAGTACAGGCGAATTCCCCGCCCTCTTCACGGTAGAATGAAGCCTATGCCTGTCCGACTCATCGCTCTGGACATAGACGGCACTCTGCTCGACAGCCGCTGGCAGCTTTCCGAAGCCAATCGCGCCGCCGTCGCCGAGGCCACACGCCGCGGCATTGAAGTCGCCCTCGTCACCGGCCGCCGCTACGACTTCGCCATGCCCGTCGCACACCAGCTTTCCTGCCCGCTCACTATGATCGTCAATAATGGCGCTCTCATCCGCACCGCCGATGGCGAAACCCATCTCCGCCATTTGCTCGACCAGCGCGTTGCTCGCAGCGTCCTTGAAGCCACCAAACCTTGGCGCGAAGGCGCCGCCGTCATCTTCGATCGCCCTCGCGAAAATCAGCTCATTCTCGAATCGCTCCGCGCGGACGACACCATCCGCTACGCCTACTACAAACGCAATCTCGAGCACATTGGCATCGTCTCCCCGCTAGAAAATTCCGTCACCGAAGATCCCATTCAGGTCATGTTCACCGGCACGCTCGCGGAAATGCGCGCCGCCGAATCCGTTCTGCGCAACGCAGACTTCTCTTCCAGCTATGGCCTCTCCTTCACTCTCTACGACTCGAAAAACTTCGCCATGATTGACGTTCTCCCCGCCGACTGCACCAAAGGCAGTTCCCTCGCCGAATGGGCCGCCCGCAAGGGACTCCACCGCGACGAAATTCTTGCCGTCGGCGACAATCACAATGATTTGGAAATGCTGCACTTCGCGGGAATTCCCGTCGTCATGGGCAACGGCGTCGCCGAACTAAAAACCTTCGGCTGGCACGAAACTCTTTCCAACGACGAAAGCGGAGTCGCCGCCGCTATCGAACGTTTCGCTCTGAGCGAGGCCGCATGCGCATAACGCGGCTCACTCTCGTCACTGCGTCGCTACTTCTGTGCGCACAAGCTGCTCGCGCCGAATACGTCGTTCTCCGCAGCGGCCAGCGCCTCGTCGTCACCGGCTATCAACTCGTCGGCGACAAGTACAAACTTCAACTCTCCGGCGGCTCCGCCGAACTCCCCGCCAGCGAAGTCGTAGCCATCGAACCCGAAGAGATTTTCCACGCCGAGCCGCGCCCCGCACTCGCCGGTATTCCTTACGCCGATTTCATCAAGAACGCGGCACAGCATCACGGAGTGGACGCCGATCTCATCGTCAGCGTCATCACCGCGGAATCGAAGTTCAATCCGAAAGCCATCTCCCGGAAAAACGCCCGCGGCCTTATGCAACTCCTTCCGCAAACCGCCACGCGCCTCGGCGTGAAAAACATTTTCGACCCGCAGGAAAATATCGAAGCCGGCACAAAATATCTACGTGAACTCCTCGACCGCTACCACAACGACCTCGCCCTCACTCTAGCCGCCTACAACGCCGGTCCTCAGCGCGTCGAGCAATTCAAAACAGTTCCCCCGTATCGCGAAACCGTCTCCTATGTCCGCCGCGTCGAGCAAACCTACAAAACGCGCAAATCCGCCGCGCCAGCGCACACTTCCACCAGCGCCACGTCCGACGCGACGCCCAATACCAAAGCCGGCGGCTAATAGAAACAGAAAGACAGAAAAATGCTGGCCGCCCAAACTTCCATTTTCGATTTTCCAGTTTCCGTTTTCGGCGTGACTAGTTCTGCGGAGGACTGCTCTGGGTCGGCGGCCCGCTTGGGTCCGGCGGATTTTGCCCGCCCTGCGGATTCATCCCGCCCGTTCCCGGAGTTCCAAACGCGCCCGGCGCGCCCGCTGGCGTTCCCGGCGTAGCCGTACCCGGAATATTTTGCTGCGGCACAACGACGATACTGTCCTTGCTCGGATCCCAATAAAATTCAAACAGGTGGTAATTCGTAGCCTTGTCGTAAACCACCACCGAGCGTCCACTCACCTTGCTTCCCACGCCAATGATGTTTCCCCCCATGATCGTCGTGGGTTCCGAAGCTGTAAGCTGCCCGGTATTCCCGGAGCTGTCCGTATCTGTAGAAACCGCCCCATTTGCGGTACCGCTCTGCGCATTGCCAGGCGCATTGCCAATCGTTGTCCCGCCCGCACCTTGCGTTGTGCCCGTTTGACCGTTCATGCTCGGACCATTCATGTTTGCCGCAGGCGTGCTAGTCTGGCTTGTGCCAGGAATCCCCGTCGGCATGGTCAGCAGGGGGCGTGGCTTCAAACTCCCGATCAGCTGCCCGGAGGGGCCCACATAAATCAGCCGCCAGGATCCGTCTTCTTTGTTCATCGGATCTTTGTAGGCCTGCCGCATGAAGCGAATATTCCCCATTTGCGGTTTCGTCAAATCTTCCAGAGACGCCGGAAATTTTCCGGTTTTGCGGTAATACATTTTGATTCCGCGGACATATTGATTTCCGCGCCAAATCATTTCCTTTTCCTGTTCGCGCTTACCCTCGGTAAGTATATTCGGTGCGGCGGTCATCGCCACAAGCACCATCAACGTCACAGCAAAAACCACCATGAGAAGAGCGAATCCTCGCTCTTGTTTGCGTGTGCGAATTGTTTGCCGCGCTTTCACGCTGTCGGTCCCTGGTCCTCAAGCATTTTCTGTCCGCGCCGCCCCGAACCTACTTCTTCAAATTCCAGGCTGGCGTTATTAATTTTCAAAATTCGATAACGCCCCATCAAGGTATCACCTTCGCTGACGATGTAGACTTCGTCTCCATCCGTCAGAAACGCACGCCGTGCTGTCCCCGTAGGCACAGTGCCGTAGCCAAAAAATTTCAAATTCCCCGGAAGTTCCGGCGGAGGAGGAGGAAGTGGCGGATCATTCTTGTGCGCGTCAGCAATTTTCGCCGCGTCAGCAGCGGCCTTTCTTACGTCATCTGGGCTCGGTGGCACGACTTGCGAGAATAGATCTACGCCCGATGCTTTGTATTCAGCCTTGCGTCGCTTCTCTACTTCCCACCATCGAATTTCAGGATTTGCAAAGGTCATCGGCTGGTAGCTCTGCAGAAACGTCGCGGCTCGGGAGCTTGTTTCGCCCGTGGGTGTCCACGATTGCCAGCCCCAGACTCCGACTGCGACGGCAATCAGTACAACCAAGGCGATGATTTGTTTCTTCTGGTTCATGCGCCCGCCGTCCGGAAAAACGTTCTCATGTGCACGGTCACGCGAATCAAGTTTGGCGTTGCCGCCTCCGAGCCCAGCTCCAGGGAATCCACTACGTAATAATTCGGCGAGCGTTGCAATCCGTTCAAAAACTTCACGACGTTTGCATATTCTCCGGAAACACTCGCGTCCATGTTGCGTTCCGTGATGTTGCGGCCCGCAATTTCCCGGTCTTTAAATGTGATGCCTTGGATCTGAACGCCTGACTTTTTCGAAACGTCTCCCAGTTCCGCGGAAATTGTGGAGGATGCAGACGATGCCGGAGGTAAGTCGCGTTCAAACTTATCACAGTCCTTCACCGTTTTTGGAAAATTGGTGGCTATTTTTTCGGCGTATTCAATGTCCGCGCGCAATAACTTCAATTTCCCGGTTTCTTCCGCCAGCCGCTGTGGCGGCGCACTGGGCGAATTGGAGATGCGCCAGCTGTAATACCCAAGCCCAACGTCCGCAAGAATGAGCAAGGCGAGGCCGCCAATGATGGCGCGCTTCTCGAATTTGAAGTCCCGGCTCATCATGCCCTCGTATAAACAACCGACAGCTCAAACACTTGCTGGTCTCCGCCCGGCTGTGTCCCCACCTGATTGGAAAGCAAGACTACTTTTCCGAACGACCTCGATCCTTCCAAGGCGCGCAGGAATTTCAGCTTTGCTTCGTCCGAAGTTGCGCCAACTTTTAGTTTCACTTCCATGTTGCCCTTAACCATCTTCGGCGAAACGCTCAGCAGCCGCACACCACCAGTCTTCACGCGCTCCAGATCCATGAACATTTGTGTCCAACTGAAACTGCTCTCGTCAATAATCGAATTCAAAAATGCCGCTCGATCGCTCAGTTTCGCATTTTCCGGCTGCCCAAAGAACTTTTCCAGTTTCGCCCTTCGCGCTTCCAGGTCCGCGGTCTCTACGCGAATCTCTTCAATCCGCGCCAGCATTTTTGACTGAGCACTGCGCGCCGCCCAGACGTGCCATCCGAGCGCCAAGAACACGATTCCCGCCACTCCGGCAATCACTGCCGAGCCAACCAGGAACCGCCGGTGCGTAACCAGCGGTTTCGTCGCGAGATTAAGCCGAACCTTCATCCTGCGTCCTCAGTCTCCGTTATTTTCGCTGCAACATCCATCCAACCAGCCCCTCGAGTTCCCGGTCGGCTAATGGCCTCGCCTCGTCCGAGAGCCACCCTTCTGAAACCGCCGTGTGCAGTAACGACCGAACGTCGCAATGAAATTCATCTTCGAGCGGCCGCACAAATTCCGGCAGGCGCGATCCCAGTCCAGCAACGCGCACTCCCTTGATTCCTTCCTGCCATGTGTCCTGGTAATACGCAGCCACAGGATAAATCTCTTCCAACAGCATCTGCGGAGTGAGGGCCGCGCCTTTCGCGGGCAGCTCCGTGCAACGGTAGCCGCACAGAACTCCATCGCGCACAATCGCCGTCGTCAGCGCCGTATCGGAAACGCGAGCCAACAGAGTCGGGCGCCGATCATCGAGCAACGACACCGCCGCCAACGACGAACTCAGAACAACACCGGCTGTAAGACCCAAATGCTCTGCCAGAGCCTCGTACTCGCGAATAATCCTCAGCCGTCCGAGCGCGGTCACAACATCCACACCGCCCTCTCTCGGCGCCTGCCGCATGTAAGAGATCAGCGTTTCGTCCACCTCAAATGGCACGCTTTTCTTCAGCTTCCATTTCAGCATCGGAATCGCTTCCTGAGGTGACCGGGGAAATTCATCAAAGTGCTGCACGAACACACGAATCACGGGATCCGGCAAGAGAATCGCAACATCCTCGTTTCTTGCGCGGAGCCGGCTACATACGCTTTCGAATGCGGACTTCACCGCAACGATGTTGATGATGTTCGTTTCCACCGCGGAGGGAGTAAGAGCGCCGGGCGGCAACGGCTCCACAGCGAAACCATCCAGACCACCTGTGCGTGAAAGCCTGGCTCCCGCAATACGATCCGTTGCAATCTCAATCGCCAAGGGAGGGTGCGGCGAAGCATTGAGCCACATGGTGGCTTTGCGCACCAGTTCGTTTTGGTAAATGCCCTTCCGGAATGTGACGGTTTCACTCAACGAACGTCACCTTGTTAATTTCCCGCAGCGTCGTCAGTCCTTGCTTGATCTTGCTCAACCCGCTCTCGCGCAGCGTAATCATTCCCTCTTCGCGAGCGATGCGCTTGATCTCGGATGTTGGCCGCCGCTCAATAATCATTTCGCGAATTCGGTCTGTAAGGTCGAGCAATTCACAGATTGCCGTCCGGCCGTGATAGCCCGTGCCGGAACATTCCAGGCATCCTGCACCTTCCGAAAGCGGAACCCCGGTCCATTCTTCCGGCTTCAATCCTGCTTCGCGCGCCTCATCGGCGGTCAATTTCTTCTGCTGCTTGCAGTTGGTGCAAATCACGCGAACGAGCCGCTGCGCCATAATACAGTTCAGGGCGGACACAAAATTGTACGGCTCAACCCCCATGTTGATAAATCGCCCGATCACGTCGGTCACGTTGTTTGCGTGGACCGTAGTGAACACCAGGTGCCCCGTTAGTGCGGATTGAATCGCGATCTGCGCGGTTTCCTGGTCGCGAATTTCGCCGACCATGATTTTGTCCGGATCGTGCCGCAAAATCGAACGCAAGCCTCGGGCGAACGTCAGCCCCTTCTTTTCGTTTACCGGAATCTGCGTAATTCCGCGAAGTTGATATTCGACTGGATCTTCAATCGTGATGATTTTGTCTTCATCCGTCTTGATTTCGTTGATGGCTGCATAGAGCGTGGTCGTTTTGCCCGATCCCGTCGGCCCCGTTACCAGCACCATTCCGTACGGCTCACGAATGTACCGCCGGAATCTCCGCATCTCATCCGTGGAAAATCCCACGACGTCCAGACTCAGGCTCTGGAACTTTTCCGAAAGCGTTTCCTTGTCCAATACACGCAACACGGCGTCTTCGCCGTGGCTGGCCGGCATAATGGAAACACGAAGGTCAATGAATCTTCCCTTGTACTTCACCCGAAATCTGCCGTCCTGCGGCACGCGCCGCTCGGCAATATCCAGATCGCTGAGCACCTTGATGCGCGAAATTACGGGTGAGTGCCAATCCTTTGAAATTGGCGTCATCGCGTGTTGAAGCACGCCGTCAATTCTGTACTTCACCGCGACTTCCGCGTCGCGCGCTTCAATGTGAATGTCGCTTGCGCGGCGCTCAAGAGCCGTGAAGATTACTGTCTCCACCAGCTTTACGATGGGGCTTGCCGTGGTATCCCGGGTTACGCGGTCACCGGAAAGCGCTTCGTCGCCATCTTCATCGGCCTTCCCGGCCTGCAGCGCAAAAGCTTCCGTCGCTTGTTCTAGAACCCGCTGGGACTGCTCAGTCCGTTTCAACAAATCGCCAATGGCGCGCGCCGTCGCGACCTTGATGACGAGTTTTTTTCCCAAAAGCAGCGGCAGCTCATCGCTCAGGAGCACCTGGCTCGGGTCCGCCACGGCGATCATCAGGGCGTTGTTCTGCACTTCGAGCGGCACAAAGTTGTAGCGGAACATCAAATCCGCGGGAATTGTCCGGAAGAGCTCCGGATCAATGCGCTGCTCACGCAGATTAATGAACCCGCACCGATACCGCTCCGCCAGACGCCGGGCGTGATCGCGCTCGTGCTGTTCTTCCGCCGTCAAGTTCACTGCACCGGCGACTGTTACGTTTTGTTCTGTGGTTCCCATGATTTCCGTTCTAGCTGGCGCCGCCCGTTCCCGTGACTGAGATTGAGAATATAGGCAAATAAAGTGAAATTAAGATGAAGGCAACGAGCAAACCCATAAAGATAAGAATCGCGGGTTCAATCAACGAGACCATCGCCGCGAGCCGCAGGTTCACCTCATCTTCATAAAACTCCGCCACGCTGGTGAGCATCGGCGCCAATGCACCGCTCGATTCGCCCACTTCAATCATGTCCAGCGCCAATTCCGGCATGATTCCCGTGGATTCCAGCGCTCCATGCAGCGACTCACCCTCGCGGACCTTCTGAGTCGCGCTCGCCACCGTTCCACGCAACAGTCTGCTGGTGATCGCGTCCCCTGCCGTCTGCAATCCAGCCACAAGCGGTGTTCCGCCTGTCAACAGCGTCGCGAGAGTTCTTGTAAACTGCGCCACCTGGAACTTCAAAATTGTGTCCCCAACCACAGGCGTCTTGAACTTCATTCTGTCAACGGCCATGCCGCCCTCGTCGGAACGCGACCACGCAAATATCCCCAGGATGGTCAGGAGGACAGCTGCGATCGCACCCAGCACAGCATAACGATAGTCCACTGTGAGCGCGATTAAAACCCGCGTCGGCGTGGGTAGTGGCACTTTCATGTCCTGATACAACATCGCGAATTTCGGAATCACCACAGTGACGAGATAAGTCACAACGATGCACGCCACTGTTACCAGCAAAACTGGATACACCAGCGTCGCCAAAATCTTCTTTCGAACGCCGGTGCTCACTCGCTGATAGGCGATGTAATAATCCAGTACGCCCGATAGATTGCCGCTCTTTTCGCCCGCCAGGATTGCCGTGGAGTACACCTTTGAAAAAACTCCAGCTTCCGCAACCGCCTCGGAGAGCGATTTTCCTTCGCGCACTCTGTCGCGTATCTGCGAAACAACGGGACGCAATTTCGGCGAACTTGCCCTCTCCGCCAGCAAATCCAAAGCCCGCAAAATAGGCAATCCCGCTTTAATCAGCGTATTAAATTGTTGATTGAGAATCAGAAATTCTGAACCGCCTACCTGCCGGCTGCTCTGGCGATTGAGCAGACCGCTGACCAAGCTGCTCCGTGCCTGGACCGAATAGACGTACAGGCCTCTATCCGCCAGCTTCTGGCGCGCTTCCGTTGATGTTCCGGCCGCCTCGACGTGGGAAAAGACACGCCCGTTGGCATCCGCAACGCGGCAGACAAATTCCCCCATAGCCCTCAGTTTACCTCAACTCAAACAGTTGCAGGGTAGCGCAGAAGAGTTGTCTGTTCTCCACAGGCAAGGGCGGGAATTTTTAACCAGCCTGTAATCAGTTAATTGGGAGAATTCGAATGGCTGGCTAACGCAAACCCATTCCTGGCCCCGCCATCAGCTGATCGCCATCCACAATCGCCACGCCTTTTGGAGCCTGAAAGTGAAAAAGGATCTCGTCGGCAGGTGGATCAAACTTCCAGTTTGAAAACCGCATGTCCATCCGCAAGCCTGCTGGGCTGGTCATCACAACTCGTGCCAGCTCGCCTGTTTCCTTCACAACTTCGAAGTACGCTGCTTCGTGTGGCTTTCCCGCATTGGCGTCCTTCTCCGTTCCTCGCATGGCGCACTCCAGCCGCACCAGCGCTGCGTCTTTAGGCTGCTCCGTCGTCAGGCCCACTTTTGTGCAAACGCGGCTGACTTTCATCTCTCCCGCCAGCAACGCCAGTGGCGTGCGCCAATCGGCGCTTTCCTTCGCTGCCACGCGCGATGCAGTATGGTCCGTGGGAACGTAAAACCACGCGAATTTTCCGTCAACGATAAACAGATTTTTCTCAGGAGATACGTACTCCCAACGCATTTTCCCCGGCCGCCGAAAATACGCCGTCCCCGTTTCCGTTCGTTCGACGCGGCCGCTCTCGCTGTACTCCTGGAAAAACGTGGCTTGCAACGTTTTGGCGTGGCGGTAGGCGGCTTCGAGTTTTCTGACGTAAATTTGTGAATCCTGCCCTGTCAGCGTGGATACGGGGACCAGAAAAAACAAAACGGCGAATGCTGACTTCATCTAGTTAGTCTAGCATCTGCCGTAGGAATTCTTTTTGCGTTACTGAAGCGCGTTATCGTTCGCAGTCGCTGCTGTGGTTTGGCTGTATCGAGTGACGTTCACTTCGCTCGAGAAGAAACTGCGCTGACCTGTTACCCCGCGTGTCAACGGGTCAATGTTCAAGGTATACGTAGTGGAAGGCGTGCTGGCGGCGCCTTGCACGTATGTGTAGACATACCCGCTCTTTGTCCCGCTGGCGAGTTGACCATCAATATAGGCACCTCCCGTCGGCCCCAAGTCTGTCAGCGCCGCCGAGTATCCGATCAGCGGATTCGCGGACGAATAGGCTATTTCGGAAGTGTTGATCGCGTGAATGCAGGAAACTGCGGACGATTCATTCGCCGACATTTTTGCTTTTAACAGGTTCGGAATGGCAATCGCGGCAATAATCAGAATGATCGCCACGACGATCAACAATTCAATCAACGAAAACCCTCGTTCGTTAGCCCTACCGCGCTTGGCCTGGGATGCGCAAATCATTTTCCCCTCGAAGTCTCCCCTACAGGAAGCTATGAAGCAGAGGCCCATGTCTTTGTTTGCAGAATGGTGCCAACATTCGAACTACATCTTAGTGGAGCACTTTCGATGCCAAGCTTGGGGCGACCTTGGCGTTACCCACGCGAAGAGCGTCCGCAATTCTATGATAAGACTTGGCCTATTTCCCACTCCATTTACTCGCTGTCGCCCTTCCTGTGGTCTCCGAGCTTGACCAATTCCGTCGCTTTGCTTGACATATTTTGACTTGCTAGATTCGCGTTCGAGAATCCGTGGTCGAAACAAAAAAAAAGGGAAGCCAAAGGCTTCCCCTTTTTAACCCGCTCTGAAGCTATTTCTACTGAAGAGCGTTCGAAGCGTTCGTAGGAGCCGCTGCACCGGTCGCGTCGTAACGAATCACGCCCGTTTCGTCAACGTAGAAACTGCGAGTGCCCGAAGACGTCGATTGCCGCACAGCCGTCCACGCAAACTGCGTTTCCGGAACGAGGCCGCTCGTGCGCCCAGGATTGGCGAACTTATAGCCGCTCTTGTTGGCGCCTGACAGTGTGGTGTCAATCTGGTTATTACCACCCGGGCAGGCAACTCCGGTGCTGTCCATGTCGGTCAACGTGTGCGTAAAGCCGAGGTTCGGGCAAGCCGTCGCATACGCGATTTCCGCAGTCGTCAGCGTGCGCAAAGAACCGACAGCCGAAGACTCGTTCGCTGCCATCTTCGACTTAATCAAGTTCGGAATTGCGATAGCCGCGATGATCAGAATGATCGCCACGACGATCAGCAATTCGATAAGAGAGAAACCCTTTTGCTGCTTCTTCATACAATCTCCTTAAGGATTTTGTGATGCCAGAGCACAGCCAACTATGATGCACGCAGTAAGCCAAAATAGGGTAGAATCCTTTGACGCTGATAATACAGCACTTACCTCGCTACGAGGCTCTGGAAGATGCTGAAATACCCGCCCGGAAGCCTCTCAAGACGCAGAGAAGACGCTTTTTGCTTTGTTGATTGGACATTTTTCGTCACTCTCACCAAGCTGGGCGCTAATCAAGCCGCAGTACCCCAGGCATTTCGTAAGAGCCACCCCGGTTCCTGCTCTCCCCTATGCAGTTCTGGAAACCCCGAGCTTCGACGTGCATCCACAGTACATCCTGCAATGTACCCTGTTTCGGCAAGGGGACGTACTCAGACACGCATATGAGCCATTGGTGGTCCGTTTAGTGGCTCACATGCATGATGCTGCCCGGCAGAACCAAACGACCCGACCGTATGACAACGCCACCGAGCCCCCATCCCGAACCGGGAAACGTCCCGCCATCAGGGCAAACTTCTGGTCTTCGGAGGCGGTTTCTCGAAGACGAGACTGTCCGCTTCTGCATTCTACTAGCACTCTTCACCTTTGCGGCGGTGACCTATATTCGTCAGTTCTATATGTCCGATCCGGATTTTGGCTGGCATCTTCGCACAGGGGAATGGATTCTTTCGCACCACGCGGTGCCTCGCGCTGACCTGTTTTCCAATTATGGGGCAGGAAAGCCCTGGTGTGACTACAGCTGGCTGTTCGACATCTTCTTTGCGTTCATCTACCGTCTTGGCGGCCTGCTTGGCCTCGGGTTCTTGGAGCTTGCCTTTCGTGTGGCTATTCCGGTCATCATCTATCACCTAGTCCGCAACCTAGAGCTTAGTTTCTGGCTCTCCACGATCACGTCAGCGCTTGCGGTGTATTCCATGTACTCGATATATGCGCCGCGCCCAGGAATGTTCACCATTCTCTTTTTTGTGGTTGAATTGCGGCTCCTCTTAGGCGCGTCGTTAAAGGGCGAGTTTTCGAAACTGCTTTGGCTCCCCCCTCTCTTCCTTGTCTGGGCCTGCATTCACATCCAATTCGTTTATGGCCTGATTGTCCTAGCCATGTTCGTAGGCGAGCCCCTTCTCAATTTGGTCGTCCGACACAGGATGCAAGCCTTCGCATTGCCGCCAAAATCTGCTTGGCTTCTGCTTGCTTCGATCGCAGCCACCTTGATTACACCCTATGGTTGGCATATCTACTCCACCGTTGTTCTCTACGCCAGACAGAAAAACATCTACGGTGCCATTTCAGAGATGCTGGCCCTGAGTTTTCGTGAGCCATTTCACTTCGCGCTTCTCTTTCTTGTTCTTGGCACGGCGATGACTCTCGGCCGCAGCCGCAGCCCCCGGCCTCTATATTTACTTCTCTTCGCTTTCTCCGCCGTAATTGGCTTTCGCTCCATTAAGGATGTTTGGCTGGTCGTTATAGTCTCCGTTGCGTTGATTGCTGTAAGTGTGCGCGACGCGGCCGAAACCGCCTCTCATCGCAGTTTGGCGCCGAAACAACAACTTGCGCTGGCGATCTGCGTGGTTGCGGTGTTGGCGGTCGCATTGCGTCGTTACGACGCAAGCAACTCATGGATAGAAATGGGTCTAGCCGGCAGGTATCCCGAAGCGGCCGTGCGCTTCGTTGAAAGGAATCACCTGCGGGGACCGCTCTACAACGATTTCACGAGCGGAGGCTTCCTAATCTGGCGTTTGCCAGCCATCCCGGTTTCCATGGATGGTCGCACGAATGTTCATGGTGACGATCGCGTTAAAGCGTATGACGATTCTCTGCGAGGTCGGCCAGGGTGGGAAAACGATCCGGATCTTGCACGCGCAAACCTAATAATCTGGCCAACAAAGTCTCCGCTCTCTGGCCTTTTGCGCTGTGATTCTCGTTTCAAACAGGTTTTCGCGGACCCTCAAGCGGTCGTCTTCGTTCGCCGCTAATTGCTGTCCGCTCGCCAACCCTTCACAAATTGTGCTTCTTCGCGTAGTGGCGGAACGACCGGTAGGTAATGTGAAGCAATTCGGATGCCTTCGTGCGCACGCCGTCCGCCCTTTCCAGCGCGGCGGAAATATATCTGCGCTCCGCTTCGGCAATTTCCTTTTCGAAGTCCACGCCCTCTACCGGAAACGTGGAACCATGCCCGTTATTCGACACCATTGTTGACGAGCTTGCGTACCCCGCTATGCGGTCCGGCAGCGAGCCTACGGAAATCTCAGGTCCGCTTTCGAGCGCTACAGCACGCTCCATCGTATTTTCCAGCTCTCGGACATTTCCCGGCCAGTCGTACGCCTCCAGCCGCCGCAGCGTCTCCGGAGAAATTCCGGTCACTGGTTTCTCCATTGATTTCCGGAAGCCTTCCAGGAAATGCCGCGCCAGCAGAGGAATGTCTTCGCGGCGCTCACGCAAAGGTGGTAATTGGATGGGGATAACACTCAACCGGTAATAAAGGTCTTCGCGGAATCTTCCTTCGGCGATTTCCTTTTCAAACTCCTTGTTTGTCGCCGCAATCACGCGCACGTCCACGTCAATCTCTTCGTTGCTGCCGAGCGGCCGAACCTTTCCTTCCTGCAGCACGCGATACAGTTTTACCTGCATCGTCAGGCTCATGTTTCCAATTTCATCCATGAACAACGTTCCCCCGTGGGCCGCCTGAAAGAGTCCTTGCCGGTTTTCGTTCGCGCCCGTAAACGCACCCTTCATGTAGCCGAACAATTCGGACTCAAGCAGTGTCTCCGGGAACGCGCCGCAATTAATCGTGATAAACGGCGCTTGCGCTCGTTGGCTATTCTCGTGAATCGCGCGCGCCACCAGTTCCTTACCGGTTCCGCTCTCACCAGTAATCAGCACGCGGCTCGATTGCGGCGCAATGGTCTGAATCAATTCGAAAATCGCACGCATCTTGGGACTTTGCCCAAGAATGTTATCCAATCCTGTCAGCCTTCGCAGCTCTCGCCGCAAATACCCGGCTTCCTTCTTCCACTTCAGGCTCTCGGAAACTCCAACTACCGCGCGCCGCAGCTGATCCACCAGATCGTGATCCTTGATCACATACCGGTCCGCTCCGGCATTGATCGCTGCAATCGCCGTCTCCACGGTCGGAACTCCGGTGATCAGCAGGAAAAAGCACGCGGGCGAAACTTCCTTTACAAATTTCAGCAAATCCAATCCGTCCGCTCCCGGCATGCGCACGTCTGAAATGACAATGTCAAAAATCTGCGATTCCAGCTTTCTCTTGGCGGCGTCCACCGTATTCGCCACTTCGACGCGATGCCCTTCCTTACGAAACGTGATCTCCAGCAGTTCGCAAATAGAACGCTCATCGTCCACCACCAGGATGTGCGCCATCTCGCGAACTGTTTCTTTTGCGGCTGTTTTTGTTCCTTGCATAAATCCTCACGCCACTCGTGGCAACTCCACGATGAATTCCGCTCCCTTGTCCTTTTCAGAAATCACCGTAATTCTTCCGCTGTGTGCCTGCACGATCTGATAAACGATCGAAAGGCCCAACCCTGTTCCGCCTTCGAACCCGGACTGCAGCGGCTCAAAAATCTTCGCCTTCTGTTTGGGGTCAAGACCCACGCCCGTATCACGAAACGCTACACGCAGCCAGAACGGCCGTTCATCTACACTCACCGTCAATTTGCCGCCATCCGGCATCGCGCGCAACGCGTTGTCGCACAGGTTCCAGAACACCTGCCGGATTCGCCCCGCATCCACACGCGCCTTGATTTCCTTCCCGTTGTACGTTTTTTCGATCTGATATTTGGTTCCCACTTCCGGTTTCTTCTCGATGAGCATCAACGTTTCTTCAAGCAGCGATCGTACGTCCGCTTCTTTGAATTCATACGTCTTCTCGCGCGAATAGTTCAGGAAGTCCGTAATGATCTGGTTCAGCCGCTCCGATTCCCGGCCAACGATATTCACGAGATGCTTTTCGTCCTCTTCCATGGGAACCATCCGGCCCAACTCACGCACCGCACCCGCCATAGCCGTCAGCGGCTGCCGAATTTCGTGCGCGATGGCCGCAGAAAGCCTTCCCAAGGCCGCCATGCGCTCTTTCGTTGCGACCTCCTGCTCGAGCCTGCGCAGGTCCGTCAAATCCTGAAAATTAAAAACATACCCGCTGCGATCCACGTCCCGCGACCGCAACGGCGATACGCTGATGCCGATATATCGCTGCTGGCCATTCTGCGTCTGAAATTCAATCTCGCGTCGTGCCCCGGCTTTTTCTCCTCCATTCATTTGTCCGGGCAGCCAAAACTCCTCGTTCCAATCCTGCAACTTCAGTCCGCGCACCTCGGCGAACCGCTTTCCCAGAATTTCCTCTCCGGTCCGGTTCAGAAGCGTGATTGACCCGTGTATGTCCGTCGTCAGCAGGCCGCCCCGCATCGAATGGATAATGTCTTCCGTAAAATCCTGCAAGTCGAGCAGCTCTTCCCTTTTTTCTTCCAGCTCGATTCCCTTGCTCCGCAGAGACTGCGCAAGGACGCTTCCCAGGTAGGCTACGACCAGAAATCCGAGCGCATTACTTAGAAACCAGACGCGAATTCCAGAAATGGAAAGCGTCGTCATGGAGCTAACAGGCAGTTTGCCGGCGTACACCAGTGCCGTCATGCCGCCTAGCAACACCAGGCATAAGATTGCCGCGGTGTACGCGGCGCGCCGCGAAAAAAGAATCGTCGCAACAATAATCACAAGCAAGTACAGCGAATTGAAATAGCTATCCTGCAGCCCCGTTGCATACACCACGCCGGTGACCATCACTGCATCGCAGGCAAGGTGAATCCCGCCTTGCCACGTCGCATGCGGCATCCATCGAACCAAGATCAGTTCCAAGATTCCAAACGTGATCCACAAAACGATGATGGGGAGGAACAACCTGTAGGCTTCAGACGTAGGAAAGTACTGCGGCCAAACCACGCCGACCGCCAGGATCAACACGATAAACAACAGGCGGACACGCGTTAGCCAAGTCAGCCATTCCAGCATGGCCTGATTTTTGTCCACCATCGCGCCGCACCCTCACCATGAAGCGAAACAAGGGGAGGCCGCCCTCTGCGGCGGCCTCCCCTCGCCCGGTTCTTGCCCGACTTCCGGACGAGCTGTCCGGTTAGTGCGTATCGCTGAGCTTGCCGATAACTGTGAACAACGGCAAGTACATCGAAATAACCACGCCTCCGACCACCACGCCGAGAAATACGATCATGATCGGTTCGAGAGCCGTCAACAAGTCCTTGACCGCTGCGTCCACTTCTTCTTCGTAGAAGTCCGCGATCTTCTGCAACATGGCGTCCATCGCGCCCGTCTGTTCGCCGACGCCGATCATTTGCGTCACCATGCCGGGGAACACATCGGATTCGCGCAATGGCTCGGTCAGCGACTTTCCCTCTTCGAGCGCCCTGCGGACCTTCATCAGTGCCCGCTCCACGACGGCGTTGCCGGCTGTCCTTGCCGTAATGTCCAGCCCTTCCAGGATGGGCACACCGCTCGAGATCAGCGTTCCAAGTGTGCGTGTAAATCGCGCAACCGCGATCTTTCTCATCAAAACTCCAAGGACTGGCAGTTTCAAGATGAGTGAATCCAGCGCAAACCGCCCTTGCGGAGTTCCGTACCATGCTTTCAGCCCGAAAATACCGCCGACGATCGACACCAAAATCAACAATCCGAAATAGCTCCCGATAAAGTTGCTGAGCGCAATCACGATCTTCGTCGGAAGCGGCAGATCCACGCCCAAGCCGGCGAACAATGTTGCGAAAATCGGAACAACCTTCCATAGAAGCAACGTGATAACACCGCCGGCAACGGTCAAAACCCCGATCGGGTACACCATTGCCGACTTCACGGCGCGCTGCAGTTTCACGTTCTTTTCAATGTACGAGGAGAGTCTTTGCAGAATGGTGTCGAGAATACCGCCCGTCTCGCCCGCTTCCACCATGTTCGTGTAGAGTGGATCAAACACTTTGGGCGATGCCTTCATCGCGGCGGACAACGTCGAGCCGCCTTCGACCATTTCCCGGGTATTGGTCAGCACCTTTTGAAAGGTCTTGTTTTCCTGCTGACCAGCGAGAATCTCCAGGCACTGGACGAGCGGCAAGCCGGCGTCAATCATCACAGAGAACTGGCGCGTGAAGATCGCCAGCTCCTTGGAGTCCACGCCTCCGCCGAAAGTGGGAATGTTAAATTCCCGGCCCTTCTCGCTCATCTTCGAGGCCGTGATTTGCTGCCTCTTCAGAAGACTCTGCAAGTCGGACTTGCTCGTCGCTGTCATTTCACCGCTTACGGATGCACCGGCGCGGTTTGTACCTCTGTACGTATAGACCGGCATAACTTACCTCCTCAGTCGGCCACTTATTGCCACGGGCCATCTTTCGTGCGGCCCGCAAAAACTCTTATCGCTTGCCCGCGGGAGCCTTGCCGCCGCCCGCCGGCGCCGTAACACCGCGATTAATCATGTCCTGTAGCTCGTCGGCATTCGAAGAGCGCGAGAGCGCCACGTCCAGCGAAATCGCCTTCGCAAAATATGCCGACGCAAGCCCCTGGTTGAACGTCTGCATACCCGTTTGCCCGGTGCCCGTCTGCATTGCAGAATAAATCTGGTGAATTTTGTCTTCGCGCACCAGGTTGCGAATGGCGGGCGTGGGGATGAGAACTTCCATCACCATGGCTCTTCCGCGGCCATCAATTCTTGGCAGCAACGCTTGGCAAAGAATCCCTTCCAGCACCATCGAAAGCTGCGCGCGAATCTGCGGCTGCTGGTGTGCCGGGAATACGTCAATAATGCGGTTGATGGTGGAAGCTGCGCTGTTCGTGTGCAGGGTGGCGAACGTCAAGTGGCCGGTTTCCGCGATGCGCAGCGCCGATTCAATCGTTTCCAGGTCGCGCATTTCGCCGATGAGCACTACGTCCGGGTCTTCGCGCAACGCCGCGCGCAGCGAATTCGCAAACGAATGCGTGTCCGCGTGCACTTCGCGCTGGTTCACCAGGCATTTCTTGTGATTGTGCAGGAACTCGATCGGGTCCTCGATCGTGATCATGTGCTCTTCGCGTTCGGCGTTAATCTTGTCCAGCATCGCGGCGAGAGTGGTGGACTTACCCGAACCCGTCGGCCCTGTAACAAGAACGAGTCCGCGCGGCTTGTCGCACAGCCCACGCACGACAGCGGGCAGGCCAAGCGCGTCGAATCCCTTGATTTCCCATGGAATCGTTCTGAATACCGCGCCCACAGCGCCGCGCTGATTGAAAACGTTGCCGCGGAAACGCGCCAGGTTTTTCAAACCGAACGAAAAATCCAGCTCCAGATTCTCTTCAAAGCGGTGCTTCTGCGCATCCGTAAGCACGCTGTATGCAAGCGATTTAGTATCCGCGGCGGTCAGCGGCGGCATGTCCAGAGGCCGCAAATGCCCATGCACGCGAACGCGCGGAGCGCTATTCGTCGTGATGTGCAGGTCCGAGCCGCCCATCTCGATCATCTTCTTCAACAGTTCGCTTAGCGTGATACCAGCCATGCTCGCACCTTCTTCTTATAAGACTGTTTCGCGCAAAACTTCGTCCAGCGTAGTCTGGCCCAGCGCGCATTTGATCAGACCGCTTCGACGCAGCGTAATCATTCCCTGCTCGATCGCTTTCTTCTTCAACTCCAGCGCGGACGCGCCCACTAGAATCAATTCGCGCAGTTCGTCGTTAATTTCCATTACTTCATACAAACCCGTCCGGCCCTTGTAGCCGCCCTTGTTGCAGGTCGTGCAGCCCTTGCCGTGATAAATCTTTGTCGTCTTTACTTCTTCCGGTGTATAGCCCGCATCAATCAACGCCTGCTCGGGCAATTCGAGTTGTTCTTTGCAATTCACGCAAATGCGCCGTACAAGACGCTGCGCGCAAATCAAGTTCACCGAAGTCGCGACAAGGAACGGTTCGATACCCATGTTCATCAAACGGCTGATCGTGGAAGGCGCGTCGTTCGTGTGCAGCGTCGAAAGCACCAAGTGGCCCGTGAGCGCGGCCTTCACGCCGATTTCCGCCGTTTCAAAATCTCGAATCTCTCCGACCAGAATGATGTTCGGGTCTTGCCGCAAGAACGCGCGCAACGCCGCGGCGAAATTCAACCCGATTTGCTCTTTCATCTGAACCTGGTTGATTCCGCCCAACTGAAACTCGACCGGGTCTTCCGCGGTCATGATGTTCGTATCCACCTGGTTCAACCGCGCCACCGAGGAATAAAGCGTGTTAGTTTTTCCCGAACCGGTCGGTCCCGTCACCAGCACCATGCCGTACGGCTTCAAAATGTTGCGTTCGAATTTCTTCAGCGATTCCTGCTCGAAGCCGAGCTTCGTCATGTCCAGCCGCAGGTTTTCCTTGTCCAGCAGCCGCAGCACGATTTTTTCGCCGTAAAGCGTCGGCACCGTCGAAACGCGGAAGTCCAGTTCCTTGCGTTTTCCATCGGCCCTGTACTTGATCATGATTCGGCCATCTTGCGGCAGCCGCTTTTCCGCGATGTCCAGCTTCGCCATGATCTTCATGCGGCTCGTGATGGCATCCTTCAACTTCAGCGGCGGATTCATCACCGTCTGCAGTTGTCCGTCAACGCGGAACCTCACGCGCATTTCCGTTTCATACGGCTCCATGTGAATATCGCTCGCGCCGCGCTTTACCGAATCCGTCAAAATCAGGTTCACCAGCTTGATGATCGGCGCTTCGTCCGCTGCTTTCTCGAGTGCGGCCGCGTCCATTTCGGCTTCGTCCGCCGCCAGTTCCAGTTCCTCGTCTTCCGAAACGAGGTCCTTCATCAAGTTGCTGAGCTCTTCGCCGTTGCTCCCGCCGCCATAAAACCGCGAAATCGCTTCCGCAATCGCCGACTCTGACGCGACCACTGGTTCCACATTGAAGCCGGTCATGAACTTCACGTCGTCCATCGCGAACACGTTCGTCGGATCCGTCATCGCAATCGTCAGCACGGAACCCACGCGCGATAGCGGAATCACCTGATAACGCAGCGCCGTATCCTGCGGAATCAGCCGGATCACATTCGGATCAATTTCGTAATATTTCAGGTTGATGGAGGGAACGCCGTATTGCCGCGAAAGCACACCCGTAATGTCATCGTCGGTGATGAACCCAAGCTTCGTCAGGCAGCTCCCGAGTTTGCCGCCGTTCGCACGCTGGAACTCCAAAGCCTTCTGGAGTTGATCCTGCGTGATTAGGTTCTCTTTAACTAGTATTTCGCCAAGACGGACCGACATCCAAGGCACTCCAATCGGAAAAGGACCCAGCGCTCAACTTAACAAACTCCTGCGCCCACGGCGGTCCGAAATTCATTCGTCGTTCTAAACTCGCTAATACCTGTCCCAATGGACAGCCCCCGCGGCCCGTATAGTTCTTTGGTACTACCGCATTTCTTGACTTGCTTCACCGTGCTGGCTATCTTCGCTTTGAGATGTCCTCGCTGCTTCCTTTGCCAAAATCTGTCCATGCAAATTTGCGTATGACGAAAAGTGTCTCTCACCCGCCGCGCGCACTTCCGCAGTCGCAGATTCCCATCCTTAACAATTATTATCGCTCTCTATTTGATGCGCACGGGCCGCAGCATTGGTGGCCTGGACGCACTCGCTTCGAAGTCATTGTCGGCGCCATTCTTACGCAAAATACTTCCTGGTCGAATGTCGAAGCCGCCATCCGGAATCTTCGCGCCGCGCGACTCGTCAGTCCAGCCGCCATCGAAGCGGTTCCCGTCACCAAACTCGCGCGGCTCATTCGTCCTTCAGGTTATTTTCGCCAAAAGGCAAAAAAGCTCAAGTCTTTCACGGCGTTTCTCTTTTCGCGCTACTCAGGTTCGCTCGCTCACATGTTCCGCACGCCAACGCAAATTCTGCGTGAAAGGCTTCTGTCCGTCCATGGCATCGGTCCGGAAACCGCGGATTCGATTCTCCTCTACGCAGGCGATCATCCAGTGTTTGTGATTGACGCTTACACGCGCCGCATCCTCGAACGCCACAATCTTGCGACTTCCAAACATTCCTACGAAGAACTCCGCGCTCTTTTCGAATCCAGCCTTCCGCGCGACCCACAACTCTTCAACGAATTCCACGCCCTCATCGTCCACACCGGCAAACACTTCTGCCGCAAATCAGTTCCTCGTTGTTCCGAGTGCAGCCTCAGTTCCTTCCTTCCAGCCAGCTTCATGTCGCGTGGCGTTTCATCGGACGTTGGTCATCGGCCGCTGGACCCTACCCAATGACTTCCACTACTCCACGCCAGCGGCTTCGCCTCATCATCGGCGGAATCGTCGTCACACTTCTTCTCGCCGCCGTGTTCACGCTCGGTTCACTCGATGCGCCTTTCCAACCACGTACCTGGCGCGACGTCCTAACTCTTTATGCCGTTTCTTCCTTCATCACCGCGCTCCTCATGGTTTTCGCGCTCGTCCTCGTGCGTAGCACGCTGCGCCTCTGGGCTGAGCGCAGCCGTGAACAACTCGGCGCGCGCTTCAAATCGAAAATGGTTGTCGGCGCAATGGCCATTTCGCTCCTTCCCGTTCTGTTCATGTTTTTTGTGAGCTACTCGCTGCTCAATCGTACGCTCGCTCGCTGGTTCCCTCGCCCGCTAGAAATCGCCGCAGAGCAGAGCAACAGCCTTCTTTCCGAGATGGGCGCGGTTGAACACCAGCGCCTTGCAAAACTTGCGGCGCAAATCCGTACGCGTTCCATGCAAAATACGCCTCTCTCTGTTTTCAGCTTCGTACCTTCCTGCGATGCTGCCGACGCCTTCTGGCAAGTAAAGTCGAAAACGTTGACTGCATTTCAATATTGCGCTCCGGACAAAGACGGACGCCGCATTGAGCCATCTTTAGGAACTGCTCCCAACGCGCCTGTCTTCAAACAGAAACTTCCCAGCGGCGCTGAACTCTGGTCCGCTCAAGGCGAACTTTTTCTCGCCGCGAGCGCCCCCTTAAGTAGTGGTGAGGGCGCCGTCTATGCCGCACGCCAGGTTCCCACGGATTTCGCGCTCAAGCTCGCCGAAATCCAGCTGCAAACTGCGGCTTACGACCAGGAAAAGCAACACCTCCGCGCCCTCAAGCGTCAGCTCCTTCTGATCCTTGTCTTTTTTACGGTTCTACTGTTTTTCTCGTTGATGTGGCTCGCGCTCTATCTCGCGAAGCAAGTCACTGTACCCATTCAAGCGCTTGCCGAAGGGACGCGCGAAGTTTCCAGCGGCAATTTCGAATATCAAGTCCCCGAACAGGCGCAGGACGAACTCGGCGTCCTCGTCCGCTCCTTCAACACAATGACCACGCAACTCCGCGACTCCCGCTCGCAAATAGATCAGTTCACACGCAATTTGCAGCAAGCCGTTCAGGAACTCGAGCGCCGCCGCCAGCTCATGGAAACCGTTCTCGAAAGCATCCCCACCGCCGTTCTTTCGCTGGACGCGGACGCTCGGATTCTTCGCACCAATTCCGCCGTCGCGCGCATTTTCGGCGCATCAGCCCAGGAAGCTTCCACACTCGATGCACTACTGGGCCTCGAATCCTCGCGTGTAGTGCAAACCCTGATGCGCCGTTCTCTCCGCATCGGCGTAGTTTCGCGCGAGGTGGAAATGGTCGTCGCCGGCCGCGTCCTTCACGCCGCCGTCACGATCAGTTCACTCGGCCCGCGCCGCGCCAACACCGGCTATGTTCTCGTTGTGGACGACCTCACCGAACTTCTCCTCGCACAAAAAGCCGCCGCGTGGCAGGAAGTCGCGCGTCGCATCGCTCACGAAATAAAAAACCCGCTCACGCCGATTCAACTTTCTTCACAGCGGCTCATTCGCCATCTCCATCGCCGCACCGAATCGGAAACCGCCGAGCCTCTCGACCCTGAACTCACTCGTCTGGTCGAAGAATGCTCTCGTCTCATCGAACGCGAAGTTGGCACGCTCGCCGCTCTCGTCAACGAATTCTCCCAATTCGTCCGCTTCCCTTCCGCAAAACTGGAACCCGCCAGCGTCAACGACATCGTCCGCGAAGCGCTCGAAGTCTTCTCGGGCCGTCTCGACGGAGTCATGCTCACGAGTTCACTCGCGGAATCTCTTCCCACAATTCGCGCCGACGCCGGCCTTCTCCGCGGTGTCGTCGTCAATCTTATAGACAACGCCGCCGAAGCCCTCGAGTCCGCGCCGCTTCGCAGCATCCGCGTCATTACGCGCTTCAACTCCGAATCCGACTCCGTAGAAATCGCCGTCGAAGACACCGGTCACGGCATCTCTCCAGCCGACAAGGACAAACTCTTCCTTCCGCACTTTTCCACCAAAGATCGCGGCACCGGTCTCGGCCTCGCCATCGCTTCCCGCGTCGTCACCGAGCACAACGGCCTCCTCCACGTCGAGGACAACTCCCCCGTCGGCTCCCGTTTCATCCTCGAACTCCCCGCCGCCGAAGTCGCGCCCGCCCTCGATCGTTCCACTGCGTCCGAAGGGCTCGCCTGAACCGATGTCTTCGCCGCCATCGAACCTCCCGGCCTGGCAATCGATCTCGCAAATCACCTTCCTGGTTCGTGAGTACGACGAAGCGATCGCTTTCTTCACACAAAAACTTGGTTTCTCGCTCCTCGAAGACACAGATATGGGCGTTGGCAAACGTTGGGTCGTCGTCCACCCGCCAAATGCTTCCGGTGTCGCCCTTCTACTGGCTCGCGCAGCGACAACCGATCAATCCGCCTGCATCGGCAACCAGGCGGGCGGCCGCGTCTTCCTTTTTCTTCACACAGACAACTTGCAACGAGACCATGCCGCGATGACCGCCCACGGCGTCCGCTTCCTTGAATCTCCTCGCCTCGAACCCTACGGCACAGTCGCCGTCTTCGAAGATCTATATGGCAATAAGTGGGATCTGATAGAACCGGCTCCAGCCGGCATTCCGTAATTTCCCCGTAACCGCGCAAGCTGTTTCCGCATCTATTGACTAACGCATCTGGAAGGCAAACCTGTGACCGCTCCTGCCCCGGCAAACTCTCCCATTCAGTTGCTGACTTCTGCTTCTGCTCCGCTGCTGGCACTTAATAACGCACACGCCACGGAACTCTCGCCCCTTACCTTTGCCGAATTCAATCACCTAATCCAGAACAGTTTCTTCGCCGGAACTCTCGAAGACGCGTCAGCGTTCCTCCTCTCGTTCGACCAAAACGCCGACTACGACAGCCCGAATTTTCTCTGGTTTCGCGAGCACTACGATCGATTTGTCTACGTCGATCGAGTCGTCACGTCACCTCTCACCCGCGGCAAAGGCTATGCAAAAGCTCTGTATGCCGATCTCTTACAACGCGCAAAGAAGGCAGGCCACTGCCGCATCGTCTGCGAAGTCAACCTGGTACCGCCTAATCCTGCTTCGGACGCGTTTCACGCCGCACTCGGCTTCGTCGAAGTTGGGCGCGCAGCCATCCACGGCGGCCAGAAAACCGTCCGTTACCTCCTCTGCTCCATCTGAATTCTCGCGCCGAAATCTCTTGGTCATGCCCTATTAGGATCATTGCGCTTTCCAGAGAATCGAGAACGCCGAGAAACGCGTAGGCCGCAGCACATCAAATTTGATGTAAACCGGCGCGCTGGATTGAGTAAACGCAAGTTCGACCTGGGCCTCAGTGCCAGGAGCAATTTCGGGGATGTCCACCTCCCGCTCTTCCGTAGGAATTTCTCCTTGTCCGTAAAATACTCCGCGCAGACGATATCCTTTCACGACGTGCATCGGGACAGTATTTCGCGCTTTAATCCGGACGCGAAAACGGTTCAGAACATTTTCAGTCGTCAGTGATTCCACCGGACTTGCTTCTTCGCGAAGAGGCTCATAAGAAGCCTTCCGATTCCCGTAAACATCCACGACTCCGTGCACTCTTTGCATTAACGCACCGACACCACGGTCCCCAACGTGCGTGCGATAGTCGTTGTAGCAGAAAAAAATTGCGCCACCGACAAATTCCTTCGCGCGAATGGCTTTGTCGTGAGAACGCAGAACGTCTATCCGCTCTTTATCGCCTTCCGGACGCTCCGGCGTGCACGCGCAATATCCGTACTCGGAAATCACGATGGGCTTTCCCGGAAATGCTGCGTGCAGATCGTCGAAATGTTTTGCCGCTGAGTCCGCATTTCCGGCGGCCCAAGTGCCAAAATATTCGTTCGTCTCAATGAAATCCATCAGACCGGCAACGTCGCGTTCCGGGGTTTCGCCCAGGGAATTCGAAGCGTACGAGCAAAGCCGATGCGGATCGAGTTTTTTCGCTTCCTGAAGCATTCGCTTGGCGAATTGAAACGCGGGCGGGTTTTGACCACCGATTTCATTGCACAAGCCCCATACAACAACGGATGGATGGTTCCGGTCGCGCGCAATCATTTCACGCAACTGTTCCAGCCCGTTCTGCAGAATGTCCGCATCCGGTTCCCCGGCCATGCCTCGGAACGTCTCCCAACCCCAGGTGGGAATTTCGCTTTGCATCAAGATGCCATGCCGGTCGCAATAATCGAGGACGCGTTTGTCTTGCGGCCAGTGCACGCGAGTAAAAATGCAATTCAGGTTCTTCAGGTCATCGTGATCGTGCGCGATCCATGACGACGGTTCCGCCATCCCAAACTCCGGATTACTTCCTGCCATGCGTTCCACGCCCATCAGGCGAACATGCTCGCCATTCAAGCAAAATTGCTCATCCTTGATCTCAAAGTTTCGTACACCGAATGTGGTGGCAAGTTGATGAGATTCGTTCTCGCCGGCGATCGAAAACTCCAGCCGGTACAGATTTGGGTGATCGAAGTGCCACAACTTTGCGTTTACCAGAGTCGCTTGCACCGCCAGTGTTTGAGTAGCGCCAGGAGCAACCGCAACCTCCCGCGCATTAGGGTTGGCGAGAACTTGCATTCCGGAATTCTCCTCAATCACGCGAAAAGACGCCGAGCCTTTCCAATGCTGTGAACTGGTGTTTCTGCACAACGCCACGATGGCAAGATTTGCCTCACCGGAGGCAAGCTCCGGAAACGCATCAATCTGAATTTGCTCCAGAAAAGTCTTCGGCGTCACGATCAGTTGAACCGGGCGAAAAATTCCGCCGTCATGTGCCCAGTCGCTGGAGCGACCTCGCGGCAGCATATGCTCGTTAAATGCATTGTCCGCGCGGACCACAATGGCATTTGCCTTCCCAGGTTGCAGAAACCGAGAAGTGTCGATTTTGAAAGCTGTGTAGCCCTTGCGGACATGTTCGCCAGCCAGTTGGCCGTTGACCCATATCGTTGCAGTGTGAAACACGCCTTCAAATTCAATCCTTACCGCCGCGTGCGCCCACGAGGAAGGAACATCGAAACTGCGCCGGTACCATGCGGGCCCGTAATACTGTGCGAAACGCGGATCAATTTGCCACGTATGGGGAACTGTCACTTTGCCCCAGTTTGCCCCGGCAAAAGAAGACTCAAACCAGCGTTGCTTAGTTCCGGAATCGTCCGGGTCCGTGGAGAAGAACCACTCGCCGCAAAGACTGTTGATTTCGCTTGTGCATGTTAGGAGATTCTTTTCGGCGGACAACGCGACGTTGGAAGTTGCTGAAATTCCCGCAGCAAGAGTCGCAGTCTTGGTCAGGAATTGACGACGGGAATTCATGGTTGGAGGGTGCGCCCACGTTCCGGCGCGTCAATTAAACAAACCGGTGCCTGCTCTGTCAAACCCTCCGTTTTGTAGTCGCGGGTCTTCAGACCCGTTCTTTTCTCTTGGTTTCTTTTGTAGAAGCGGCTTCACGCCGCCATTTCTTGCTTCTAATCCAATCACAGCGCCGGAGGCGCGACACTCGGCCTCGATCGCGGGTTCCAGTGCAATCCAATCTCCCTACTTCTCTTCCCCAATCCCCTTGCTCACTCGAAACACATGCCCATCTGGATGCCGCAAATGCATCTCCCGAACATTCCACGGCATGTTCGTCGGCGGAAAAGTCACGTCAAGTCCAGCAGCAACACATTCCCGGTGAACTTCGTCCACGTCGTCCACCCACACAGACATCCACGCGCCCTTGTCGGCTGCTTCGTCGTCATCCACTTGAAAGGTAGTCGTATTCGTTCCCTTGCCGCGCCCGCCTTGCGCGCCGTGGCAAAGAAAAATCTCGCACTCACCCGACCCAACCGCTCCAAACGTTGGCGGCGTTCCCCAATCCCAGCACTTCCACCAGCCCCACTTCGCAAACCACGCAAAGCTCGCGGCCATGTCGGACACATTCAGTATCGGTGTCAGCCCTTTTGCTTTCACAGCGGGAAAGGATAACACCAGAATCGCCAAATGAGCCCCTCAGGCCGTCATTCCGGAGGCGTTCTTTGCGAGGAATCTGCTGTTGCCCGATCTAAGTCAATGGAACACACTCGACGGAAGGCTAGAGTCCAATGGGCCAACTCGGGCGTTGTCAAAACTCAGTTCGATGATTCGCAGTGGGTACGAGGCCCGATCCCCTTTTTGCGCAATGTTTTCCAGCGTGACGTAGTGCTGATTGCAATCGATGACCGTTGAAGTCATTCGCTTCGGCTGCGCCCATTGAGTTGTACCGAAAACGGTTTCTCCAAGCCTTGTCTCGCCTTTGCCACACTACCGCGAATGCGATAACTTGTATGCGACAACTTTTCTCATGCCTCCTCACCCGCACATTCTTGTCGTTGACGACGAAGCCGGCATTCGCGAATCGCTCTCTTCGATCCTCAGCGACGAGGGCTATCACGTCGAATCCGCCGAGTCCGCGGAAAAAGCGCTCGAACGCGCCGCTCGCGGCGATCTCGAAGTCATTCTTCTCGACGTGTGGCTCCCCGGCATGGACGGTCTCGAAGCCCTCAGCCGCATGCAATCCATTCCTCACCCTCCGGCGGTCATCATGATTTCCGGTCACGGCAGCATTGAAACCGCGGTGCGCGCCACCAAACTCGGTGCATTCGATTTCGTCGAAAAGCCTCTCTCGCTCGAAAGAATCATTGTCCTCGTTCGCAACGCCGTGCAGCAACGCCGCCTTGAGGAAGAAAATCAATCGCTGCGCAGCGAACTAGGTCATCGCTATCAAGTTATCGGCGACAGCGTTCCGATGAAGGCATTGCGCCAGCAAATCGGCGTCACTGGTCCTACCAACGGCCGTGTCCTCATTTACGGCGAAAGCGGCACCGGTAAAGAGCTCGTTGCGCGCGCGCTGCACGCCGCGAGCCTTCGCAGCAAAGGCCCGTTCGTCGAAGTGAATTGCGCGGCAATTCCGGAAGAGCTCATCGAATCCGAACTTTTTGGCCACATCAAGGGCAGTTTCACCGGAGCCAGCGAAGATAAAACCGGAAAATTTCAATCTGCGGACGGCGGCACGCTTTTCCTGGACGAAGTCGGCGACATGAGCCTACGCACGCAAGCGAAAGTTCTCCGCGTTCTCGAAGAGCAGCGCTTTGAACCGGTCGGCTCCAATCAAACCGTGCGCGTGGACGTCCGCGTCATCGCCGCCACCAACAAAGACCTCGATAAAGAAATTGCGCGCGGTACCTTCCGCCAGGATCTTTTCTATCGCCTGAACGTAATTCCCTTTTTCGTTCCGCCGCTGCGCGACCGCACCGCAGACATTCCGATTCTTGTTCGCCACTTCTTGAATGAATTCAGCTCCGAATACGGAAAGAAAACGCGCGAGCTGAGCGAGACCGCGCTGGAGATTCTGATGCGCTATCCCTGGCCCGGAAATGTGCGAGAGTTGCGCAATCTCGTCGAGCGCCTCGTCATCGTCTGCCCGCAAGCTCGCATCGAGCCGCATCATTTGCCGCCCGAACTTTTCCGCGGCGTTTCGGAAAGCCTGCATCAGCCTTACGGCACACTCCACGAAGCGCGCAGCGCCTACGAACGCGAATTTATTTTGAGAAAGCTGCAGGAAAATCGCTGGAACATGACGCAAACCGCCAGCGCCCTCGGCCTCGAGCGCTCTCATCTCTATCGCAAAATGAAGTCGCTCGGCATCGCCGCGCCAGATTAATTTCATGACAAAGCCAGCCACAAAAGAAGAAATAAAACACCGCGCCGGATTCGTCGCCATCGTCGGCCGCCCAAACGCCGGCAAATCCACGCTGCTCAATCGTCTCGTCGGCCAGAAAGTCGCCATCGTCACATCCAAGCCACAGACCACGCGGAACCGCATTCAGGGCATCGTTACGCGGCCCGAGGGACAAATCGTTTTCATTGATACTCCTGGAATTCACGAAGCGAAATCCGCCCTGAACAAACAGATGATGCGCGAAGTCGCCGCAGCCGTGGAAGGAATTGATGTCCTTCTTCTCATGGCCGACGCAATCGCAATGCAGCCACATGCCGACAATTTGCTAATCGACCGCGCGAAACGTTTCCGTGGAAAAGTAATTCTCGCCCTCAACAAAGTGGACAAGCTTCCCAAGTCCAATCTCCTGCCCCTCCTTGATGCATTCAACAAGGAATTTGAATTCTCGGCCATGGTTCCCATCTCAGCATTGAAGGGCGACGGCTGTGACGCTTTGATGGAAGAAATTCTAAAAGTCCTTCCCGAAGCCGATCCTTATTTCCCCGAAGACCAGGTTACCGACCAGCCGGAGCGATTCCTCGCGAGCGAAATCATCCGCGAAAAAGCAATCGCGCTGACTTACCACGAAGTTCCGCACGCCCTCGCTGTTATCGTTGACAAATGGGAAGAAAAACCAAATCTGGTGCGCATTGAAGTCACGATGCACGTCGAACGTGACTCGCAGAAGAAAATCTTGATCGGCCACAAAGGCGAAATGCTGAAGAAAATCGGCACGCAGGCCCGCAAGGAGCTCGAGGAAATTCTCGGCGCAAAAATCTATCTCGGCTTATTTGTAAAGGTGGTCGCGGATTGGCGGGAAAACCCCCAACGCGTCCACGAACTGGACTGGCGTACCCAGCTTGAAGAAATCAGCGCAGACCAAGCTGTCCGTGAACGCGCCAAAGGAGAACCATCCGAATAGCGGAAAGCTATTTTGCATTTTTTACTTTATGTTTTCTCTTCTCTTCCGGAGGACCAGCGGCAACTTGCTTCCGGATTCTCACGCGCAGCACTTTCGTTTGATTCGCATCGAGAACTTCGAACCGGTGCCCTTCGAGATCGAACTTGTCACCAGGCGCCGGAACTTTTCCGCTGACGTGGCTCAGCAATCCTGCGATCGTCGTCACCGTCTCGGCGGAATTCCCCCTGAATCGTACGCCAAGCAACTCTTCCACTTCCGTGATGGAAAGCCCTCCCGGCAGTACCACAGCCCCGTCCGGCTCTTTCACAATTTCCGAAATTGCGCTGGCCGTGTCGTCGCCGCTTTCTCCAACAATTTCTTCCACCAAATCTTCCATCGTTGCGATGCCCGCGACGTTCCCGTGCTCGTCAATCACCACGGCGATGCTCTGGTCTTTCTGTCGCATTTCTTTCAGAAGGTCCGATCCAACTTTGGTTTCGGGGATGAACAAAACCGGCCTCATCAATTCACGCACTTTTCTGCGCGGCAAATCCGTGTCCGCGATGGTCAGCATGTCTTGCGAGTGCGCGACGCCGACAATGTCGTCAATGGATCTTTCATACGCAGGAATTCGGGTCAATCCAGTCTCCACGAATTTCGCGTGCAACTCTTCGAGTGTTGCTTCGGCGGAAATGGCGACGATGTCCGGGCGCGGCGTCATCACCTCGCGCACGCGCTTGTCGCTGAATTCCACAACCTGCTCGATCAAGTCCGCCTGGTCCGGCTCGATGATTCCTTCTTCTTCTGCTGCTTCGACGAGCGCTTCGATTCCTTCTTCCGTACGCTGTTCTTCCGTTTTTTCCATTTCTTTTTCGGAAATGCGCGCGAGCGTTTCCGCGCCTTCCACGAAAACGCGGAATGGCCACACGATCCATAAGCTGATACGAATTGCGGGCAGCAACGGCAAAAGCCAGCGCCCGGTTGTGCGGTACAACAAAAGATCGGGAATGAAATGCATCGCGACGACAACCTCGAGCGCGATGAATACGCTCAATTCCAGAACCGCTTCCCATGTTCCAGGCACAAAAAACAAAACACCGCGCGTCGTTTCCAAAACCAAAAACGCGAGCCAGAAATGGCCAAGGATGCGAAACGCGCGGCCGCCGCTGCGGCGATTGATTCTTAGCTTAGGCTCGATTTCTGCTTCAAAAATATCCAGATGCGCGTGCACCGGGCCAGTCGTCATGCGGCCGAGTTCGCGATAAATCAAAGTGAGGTAGGACAAAACGGGCAGAAACAACGCGAGCAGCACAACGCCGATTGCATAGAGCCACGTGTAATTCATGACTCGAGGCCCAGCTTGCGGCGCAATTTGTGTTCGATCCGGTCCATCTGGCCCCGATCCGTCTCGTGATCATATCCCAAGAGGTGCAAAATCCCGTGCAGGATGAGCACGCAAATTTCGCTCTGAAGCGAGCGGCCATTTTTCTCGGCATAGCGGCGGGCAGTTTCCGGAGCGATGGCAATATCGCCAAGAAATCCGTTTTTGCGTGCCCCTTTTACGGAAGATTGCGCGGGGAAGGACAAAACATCCGTCGGGCGATTTTTCCTGCGGTATGTTTTGTTCAAGCGAGTGATTTCCGCGTCCGTCACAAACGCGACGGTCACGGAGTCAGGTTTCAATCTCGTGGCGCGCAATGTCCTGCGAAAAAACTCCTCCAACGGCCGCGGCGCGAGCCTGACTTTTTTCTGTTTGTTTACAATCATCACTTCAGAAACTTAGTGGTGTTCAAATGCCCGGCTCAATTTCCGCTTTTGGCGTTGCCACGCTGCGGATGCTCCGACTCATATTCTTCGTACGCACGGATAATGCGCTGCACCAGGTTGTGGCGTACAACATCTTTTTCGCCGAATTGCGTGCAACCGATTCCTTCGATTTTGCCGCAAATTTCCAGAGCTTCGATGAGGCCGCTTCTTTTGCCCGAAGGCAAATCAATTTGCGTCACATCGCCGGTGATGACGGCTTTGGAATTAAAACCCAAGCGCGTCAAAAACATCTTCATCTGTTCGCTGGTGGTGTTTTGCGCTTCGTCGAGAATCACGAACGAATCATTCAGCGTGCGGCCGCGCATGAAGGCGAGCGGCGCAATTTCAATGATTCCCTTTTCCACGAACGCTTCGAGTTTGTCCGCGTCGAGCATTTCGTAAAGAGCGTCGTACAGCGGCCGCATATACGGATCGACTTTTTCCTGCAACGTGCCTGGTAGAAAACCCAATTTTTCTCCGGCCTCGACTGCGGGGCGCGCGAGGATGATGCGGTTTACCTGTTTTGTGAGGAGCGCGCTTACGGCCATCGCAACGGCGAGATAGGTTTTCCCCGTGCCGCCCGGACCAATGCCGAAGACCATGTCGTGTGATTCGATCTGGTCCATGTAATGTTTTTGCGTTGCGTTCTTTGGTGTGACCTGTTTCTTGCCGAAAGAACGCGGCTTACCATGCTCGAATATTTCGCTCGCAGCAGCATGCGGTTCATCGAGCGCGACACGCATCAGACTTTTTACTTCTTCGCCGGAAAGATGGCGGCCGTTCCTGGTGGCGTGATTGTATTCCTCCACGATTTTCACGGCACGGTCCACCGATTCGTGCGAACCTTCGATGGTCAACTTGATGTCCTGCAAGTGCGTGCGGACGCTTAGCGAATCCTCTAGCAGGCGCACGTTTTCATCGAGCGTGCCAAAGAACGGTTCAATTTTTCCGGAGATGGTGATGCTGCGTTTCATCAGACTGGCAGGTGGTTTCGGCGCGGCTTGTGCTCCAACGTACGAATGACTTCTGACCGCTTCGCGGTCGCCCATAGGTTTGTGATTCCTCCTCAACAGCAACTGCCCAAGAACAGCCACTTCTCGGAGAAACTTTACTAACCGTAGCGCAGGAGGGGTGTGGGGTCAAGGGCGAGGCTAAGAGTTAACACTGTGTTAGTGCGTGTGAGTTTGAGGTCGTCAGGCTCTGAATCCGCACACCAACCATCACGAAGCTCTAGCTAGCCGGACGGGTTGGGTTGAAGTTCGATTCTGATTTGCACGACTTCCCCGGACTTCCCGGTATCGCGATATACGTCGAAAGCGCCATCTCCCCAAGTCGTCATGAAGTTGCACATTTCTACGCCATCGATAGCCAGGAGGGCTTGACAATTACAAATAATAGATGCATATACATACAATATGGAAAACGAACGCATTAAAAGACCGGCGGTGGACGCGCTTTTTGCGCTGCCTTGCGCGTGCCAGAATCTGCGGCGCCTCACGCGGATCCTAACAAGAATTTACGATCAGGAACTGAGGAAGGCGGGGCTTGAGGTGACGCAATTCGGCGTGCTCACAGCGCTGTCACAGACGGGCGAGACGAATCAAAAACGGCTGAGCGCCGGCCTGGCGATGGATAGCACAACCCTGACGCGGACGCTCGCCCTGATCCGCAAGCAAGGGTGGGTTCGCGTGCGACGTGGAGAAGACAGGCGGGAACGGCTGATTGGGTTGACGCAGGCGGGAAAGGCTCAGTTGGCGGAGGCTCAAGCACACTGGGAGCGGGCAGAACACAGGCTGCGACAAGGACTTGGGGATGCCGGATGGAAGATGATGAAAGAGAGCGTATCGCGGATGACGGAAAGCGCGATGGCGGCCTAAGCTTTTTTGTACCTAAATAGATGCATATACAACTGACGGATTACAGTCTGCGGGAAGGAAGTCACCATGAGAATGTTCACCTACTTGCTAGCCGCGCTTTTGTTTGGCGCTCTCCTCGTCACGTTACGCCAAAGGACGCCCGCCAAGGTCGGCGAGATCAACTCTCCATCCACGACCTCGCGCCCAGAGCTTGAGTATTGGAGGGCCATAAACAGTGCGGCGCCACCGAAAGATCCTCAGCTGCTGTTTCTCTTGATGGCGGAGTATTCGAACGCTAACAGGCAGGGTGAGGGAGCAGAATTCTTTTCGGCGCGATTGAAAGAATTTGGGCCTGGCCTGACGGACACACAAAAGGCGCTGTATCTGAGCGCTATAGGATTGTTGCGAGCTCAGCACGCGTCATCTGTCTCTTTGCTGCACCGAGTCGGCTACGTGAAAGACACGATCGGGCTGCTGGACCAAGCCAAGCAGCTTTCCGGAGGGAAAATCTTCGTGGTGAACTGGATTGACGGCGTTGTGAAGGCGCAGCTTCCCAGCTTCTTCCGTCAGAGGAAGGCAGCGCAGAGCGAACTAACGTGGTGCATGGAAAACAAAGACAAGGCACCGCACGCGGCGTGGTTGCGGGAAGTTTACTATCACCTCGGAAAGCTTGCGCTCGCCGACGGCGACCAAGCCAAAGCGCAGGACTATTTGCGGCGAAGTGGATACAGAGATTTTGACAGGCCAATTACGCTGACTACGCCCTTTTCAGAAGATGTTTCGTCCGGACACGCTTTTTCGCCGCGACGAATTGCCGAGATCGTGCCGGGCAAGGTATACGCGCTCTCTGGTTTCGAGTTCACGGAATACTACTTCGTGGTCTCAAACAATGGGCGGGAGCTAATCGGCATCGATGCTGGCACAAGGCCCGACTCTGCCAAGGCAGCCTATGAAGCGCTGCGAGCATATGCGCCCAACTTGCCTGAGCTGACGACAGTCTTCATTACACATTCCCACTGGGATCACATTGGAGGCCATGCCTATTTTCGCGGGCTGAATCCGCGCTTGCGATTCTATGCCAGAGCCAACTACCGAGAAGAAGTCGACCGCGAACTTGTGGCACCCGGAGTATTCGACAAGCGCTTCTTTGGCGAACGCTTCAAGCCCGAAGAGATACGCAGCTTCAAGCCCGACCTGACGATAGACCATCGCACCGAACTTACGATTGGAGGAACGCGCATCGAGTTGATCCCTGTGCAGGGGGGAGAAACCCACGACGCCATGTTCATTCACTTGCCCGACCAGGGCGTACTCTTCGTGGGAGATTTCATCATGCCCTATCTGGGAGCGCCGTTCGTAGAGGAAGGAGATTTTCAGGGGCTATTCGATGCGATTGACGTCGTCCTACAAAAGCATCCGCGATATCTGCTGCACGGCCACGAGCCGCTTACGCGGAATTTCGCATCAGCGGCTATGCTGGCGCAGCTCAAGACGGATCTCGTCTGGCTGCGCGAACAGGTGTTGAGCGGGATCCGGCGGGGCGATGAGCGAGCTTTGATTCACCAGGCGAACCTGACTCCTTCAGGTTTGGTCGGCGGGAATCCTGACTTATACCTGCCCTATCTAATCATGCGGGAACACGTCATTGACCGCCTCTACGACCAAAACGTCGGCTATTGGCAAGCGGACTTGCAAGGGCTCGAACATTTGAGTCGCGCAGACCACGCAGAGCTGCTGGTCGATTATCTCGGTGTATCGGAGAGACAAATGGTTAAGACAGTGGAACGCTTGACCGCGGATGGCAAGTACGAACTCGCAGCTTCTCTTCTTGAATCTTCCGGAGACAGGTTCGAGCACAGCAGTTCCGTAGCGAATGCGAAACGGGTTGTATACCTCAAGCTGATGGAGAAGCACCAGAATAGCGATCCGTTCAAATTCATCATTTACTCTGGAAAGATCGGGGAACAAATACCGCAGATGGGCGGGAGCAAGTAAAGAGCGAAGCCTTGTGGCTCTGTTCCCTTCCCGCATTATCGCGCTAACGCCTGTTGGATTGTTTTTTCGGCTAGCGGGGCCATGACGCCGTAGCCTTTTTTGTTGGGGTGTAGGCCATCTTCGCTCAGGTCTTTTTTCAGGAAGCCTTGCTCGTCCACCATCGCGGAAAAATAATCGAGATAGATGAGTTTGTGTTCGGCGGAATATTTTTTGAGCCATGCGTTCAGCGCGAGGATTTTTTCGGGCGCGCGACGGTCGGTCATGACGACAGGCTTCCCTTCTTGATTGTGGCCTCCGTCATACACTGGAAGCACTGAGGAAAGCACCACGCCAATTCCGTGAAGTTGTGCGAGTTCGGACATCGAAGCCAAGTTGCCTTCAATTTCTTCGAGCGACATCGGGCCGGTGTTTCCGGCGATGTCGTTTGTTCCGGCGAGAATCACGACTACCTTCGGCTGCAGTGCGATGACATCGGGACGGAAGCGCAAAAGCATTTGAGCAGTCGTCTGGCCACCGATGCCGCGGCCGATGTAGGGCTTGCCCGGAAAAAACGGTGCGAATTGCGGCCGCGCCCAATTGTCCGTAATGGAATCACCCATGAAGACTACGCGCGGTTCGTTCGGAGTCGAAGGACTGAGGGCAGAATTCAGATCCCGGTAACGCGCGAGATTCGCCCAATCGTGCAAGATCGCGTCCCATTTGGTGAGCTTGGTTTGCGCGGCTTCCAAATCGAGGCAATCGCAAGCCGTCTGTGCGTGCGGAGTTTCGACTTCGGGTTTTTGAGGGGCGGGAGTTTGTGCAGGCGGAGTTTGGGCGCGCGATGCTGCCACGCAAAACGACAAAGAAGCTGCCAGCGATAGGGTCAGAACTCGATTCGGTTTCATTAAATTCTCCTGACGGAATTTTACGCATCTCGCGGCTTGTGGCCACCAGAAAATGGAGACATTGGGATAATCGAAGATGCCGGGCAAAACTGCGCAGAGAGGGCGGCGCTACAAAACCGAAGAAAAAGCAGATGCCGAACCCGCAAAAATACGGCGGGTTCGGACTGACAACTTTGGGGCTACGAACGCGCCACTTCAGGAAGAGGGCCGCTTCGGAAAGCGGCCCCTCCAACAACCGGACCGTAGACCGGGCGGACGCTACGACAATATTGGATTGGCAAAGGGAAATTAGTCGGCGCGGGCGGCGCGAGTTTTGGCCCATTCGCGGATGGCGGTGATGTCTTCGGAACGGGTGACGCTGAGGGGCTGCGTGGACGACAGTTCGCCGAGAAGGATTTCCGTGGTTAGTTGTTGTTTCACTGCGAACGCGGTGTACAAACCGGAGGCAATGGCTTGCTCAATTTCTGCGCCGGAAAAACCGTCGCTGGCTGCGGCGAGTTTTGCGAGATCAAATGCAGCCGGATCGCGACCGCGTTTTTTCAAGTGCAATGTGAAGAGCGCTTGCCGCACGGCCTGGCTTGGTAAGTCCACGAAGAAGATTTCATCGAATCTTCCCTTGCGCAGCATTTCGGGTGGCAGGGCGGAAATATTGTTGGAGGTAGCGGCCAGAAAGACGCCGCTCTCGCGGTCTTGCATCCAGGTCAAAAGAGTCGCGAGGAGTCTCTGCGAAAGCCCCGCATCTGCATCGCCGCTCGACCCCGCGGATGCAAACGCTTTTTCAATTTCATCAATCCACAGAACGACGGGCGCCATCTTCTGCGCCAGTTCCAGACCCTTGCGCAATCTCTTTTCGCTTTCGCCGACAAATTTGTCGTAGAGCGCACCCGCATCGAGGCGGGCCAGTTCGAATCCCCATTCTCCCGCTACGGCTTTGGCGGCGAGACTTTTGCCGCATCCTTGCACGCCGGTGATCAAAATTCCCTTCGGCGGTTCGAGGCCGAACTTCCGGCCTTCGGCGGTAAGCGCCGATTTGCGTTTCGCGAGCCAGTCTTTCAAACGCTGGAGTCCGGCGATATCGGAAAATGAAGCGTCGCGGCGCACCGTTTCCAGTAATCCTTCGCCACGCAATGCATTTCGTTTCGCTTCGAGCAAATCCTCCAGCACACCGGCGTCGCCCTTTCCGCGAGAGAGCACGCACATGCGGAGTGTGCGAATCGCTTCTTCTTTGGTAAGTCCGGCGAGGGCTTGCGCGGCTTGCTGCATAGCCATTGCGTCGAGAGAGACGACGATGTGGCTGTCTCGATTCAATTCAGCCAACGTTTGGCGGACGCCGGAGAGTAATTCCTCCGTGTCCGGTAGCCCGATCTGGAATGGAATCGCGTCGCCATCAATGTCCGGCGGCACCTGCACGGATGCGCCGGTGATTACGATGGAGCGGCGCGCTTTGCGAAAGTTTTCCGCGAGTTCGCGCAGGCGGCGGCATATTTTGTCGTTCTCGCAATAACGCGCGAAGTCTTTCAGAAGGAAAATCGCGTCGCCCGCAATGATGGCGATGTTGGCGAGGGCCTGGTCGGGATCGTCAGTGTGATAGAGCGGTTCACCGTGGAAGCGGGCGAGGCCTTTGGTGACGCTCCAGTTGTAGACGGGTACGTCGAGCTCGAGGCCAATTTGCGCGAGCATCTGCTCGACGCGCTCTTCTTCCGTGGTTTCGACGGTGATGATGGGGTGGTGCGAGTTTACCAGGAGCCGTAGCTCATCACGTTTGTTCGGTTTGGGTTGGGCTGTAATGACCAAGATGTCCCCGTTAGAGTAAAACCTTAAAGCTGAGTGCCGGCCTGGCGCTGCTAGCATCGCCACTGCAAAGAGAAAAGGCAGGCACGCGAGGACGCGATTAGTACGTTTGACTTCACCCTGAGCGTCCCCTAAAATTGAATGTTTGAGCGATGCACAAAGGAGCACTAGCTAGATGGCCCAAGGACAGGCTACCAAAATTAAGAAGAAGAAAAAGTCAGTTTTAAAGCGTGCGGCGCAAGCTCGTCAACGCGCGGAAGTGAACCGGGCGAACCGGACGGCGGTTCGCAGCTTGATCAAGAAGCTGCGCGGAGCGATTACGGCGGGCGATTCGACGGCGGCAGGGAATTTATTGCATCCGACGATGTCCGCGATTGATCAGGCGATTACGAAGGGCGTGCTGCACGAGAATACCGCGAATCGTTATAAGTCGCGGCTGAATTTGGCTTTTAACGGGCTGAAGGCGAAGGCGGCAGCGAAGTAGCTCTGGCTCTGAAATACGATTGGAATTTACGAAGCGGCGGGAGATTCCCGCCGTTTTTTTTTGGGCGTGATTTCAGAAAATGCTTAAAGGCGAGAAACGCGGAGAATGGTCAACGGGATGCCGGTGGCCAGGCAAAGCCAGAAAAGGTGGAGCGGCCAACTAGGCCAACCGCGGTGCTTGCGACTGCGAGCATATTCGGTAACGTACGACAACGACACAAATGAACGATGGCCGTCCGCGTGGACCATGCGAAGCATTTCAAATGAACCCACCGAATACAATCCGAACAATAGCAATCCAATTGGCAAGTGCGGATCACGCCTGGCAACGGCCACTACTTCATGGAACCAATTTCGAAAGCAATCATCTGCTTGCGGCCCTGGCATCGGGAGCGGTTAGTTCAGCGATAAGAAATTCGAGGATGGTGCGGCCGGTTTCGCCGCCTCCTTTGAGGCGGTTGTCGGCTTTTTGGAGGGCCTTGAGGCCGGCAAGCAGACGTGGTTTGGAGATTTTGCGGGCGCTTTGTAAGGCGAGTTCGGCCTGTTCGGGGCGCATGCCGAGCGTGCGGGCTGCTTGCCAGCCGTTTGATGCGCCGCGGACTTCGCTTGCTTCCATTAATTTTCGATACATCCAGGTGAGGGCGCCGAGAATTTGCAGAGGCTCTTCGCCTTCGCGCAGAATGCGGTCGAGAAAATCGAGCGCGCGCTTGGATTGGCGCGTGGCGAGCATGTCCGCGAGTTCCCAAACAGTGGCGGTTTTTTCGGAGATGACCATGGCCGCTACGTCCTGCCGACGAATCAGCTTTCGTGCGCCCGCGTAGGTGGCGAGCTTGAAGATTTCTGTTTTGAGACGCTGCAAATCAGCGGCTACGGCTTCGGCGAGATCTTCGGCGGCGCCTTTTTCGAATTCGACTCCTTCGTCCTTCCCCATGACTTTTGCAAGCGCGACCGCTGACGACTGGCGATCGCCCTGGTTTTCGCCAAGACCCACCTCTACGACGAGAGCTTTTTCCGCGAGGAGTTTTGCGAGGCGCATGCGTTGATCGAGGCCGGTGGCTTCCAGAACGAGAATTGTGAACGAAGCCGGATTCTCCAAATACGATTCCAGTTGTTTCAAGGCGTCTTCGCGCTTCTTTTCGGCGAATGATTCTATGGCTTCGGCGTCTTCCAGGAAAACCAGTTGTTGTGGAGAAAGCATGGGCAGCGTTTGCGATTGATCCACTGCGGCCTGCACTTCGCCGCGGTCCGCGGAAAAGCGTGAGACAGCCCAGGCGCGCGCGGCCTCGGGAACGAAACGCTCGATCAATTGCGCGCGGCAGGTGTCGCGAAGATAGGTTTCTTCACCGAGCAGAAGAATCGCGGGAACGGGCTTTCCCTTTTCGAGGCGAGCGAGAAGTTCACCAGCGGAAATTTGCGCCATCAGAAGTTCTCCAAAACGGCGGCCACGAGCTTTTGCGCGAAATCGTGCGCGAGACGGTCGAGAGCGGGGTCCTGCTCTTCGAAAAAGCTCTTTACGTCCGTTGAAAGTTCATATTCATTGCGGAAGAGAAAATTATCCGTGTGATAGAGAACTTTTTGTGTTTCGGATTCGGTGAGAGTGACTTCGCACTTCACAGTGACGAGCATGGTCGTGGCGCGAGCAGTAGTCGTGTCGAAGAGAAGGGGCGCCGCTTCCACGCTGAGAACCTTGCCGGTAAGCACGGCGTCGCCGCTTGCGGCGTTCGAAACAATTTTGTAGTTCGTCTTGGCGAGAAATTCGTGAATCGTGGCGGAAGTAAGGCGCTGCTCGATGCGATAGCTGGTGGTCTTATTTTCGATAGCGGGAACGGCGATGACGTGAATGGTCTTGGGAATCGCAGAATCGTGACCGGCCACGTGATAGCCGCAGGCGTAGAGGAACAGACAAAGTACGGCGGTGACGGCCAGCGAGACGCGTTTCATGCGAGAAGTTTCTCCGCGAGCTTGACGGCATTGACGGCCGGCACGCGGATATTATCCGCTGCTCCCCAAAACCACCACAAGCCGGGAAGGCCTGGATCGGGTTCGGGCACGGCAACTTGAATGAGGGATTCCCCGGCGGCACTCAGGTTGCTGGGCGCTGCGTCGGCGGAGATGGAAAGGCCGGCGGATTTTGCGGCGGCGGCCAGTTGGTCGGAGTTTCCCTGTGCGCCGAGTTTTGCGGCGAACGTGAAAGCAACGCCGTAAAAAACTGGCGCGTGAACAAGCTGGACGGCAGGAATTCTTGCGGAAGTGCCGAGAATTGCGCTGATTTCGCGGCGAAGACGTTCGCGCGCAGTGGAAAGCTTCTCATTACTCGCGGAACCGAAACGGTCGAGCAGGTTAAATCCGACTTGCGTATCGAAGATGGGCGAGCCCACGGACTGAAACGACAGCAACTGGCTGGTTTGCTGTTCGAGTTCTTCGATTCCCTTGCGGCCGCTTTCAGAAACGGGTTGCAATGCCGTCATCGTCAAGTATTCCGGAGTGAATTTTGCTAGAGCGAGCGAAAGCGTGGCTCCGGCGATTGCAGCGGCGGAGGGAATCGCAAACAAATTTCGCGAGGAAGGCGTGACAGATGGCCGGAGCAGTTCGAGATTTGAAAACCAGATTGTTGCCGTGGAATCCGCGACGGCTGCGCCGCTGAGATCAACGATGAATGCTCCGCTGCGGCGGGCGAGGTCGAGATTGGCTTTTGTGAATGCGGCGGAACCAGTGAAGAAAATGAAATCGGCGCGGTTGAAGCTGTCTTCTTCAACGGGGCGAATCACAGCGGCTTCGCCGCCTGCTTCAGTCAGAGTGCCTGCGGCGATTTCTTCATCGAGGAGGCGAAAATCGGATGCAGCAAAGCGGCCTTCTTCAAGTAGCGATTTAAGTTCGGCGCCGAGCAGAGATGAGGCACCGGCGATAACGATGCGGTGAGCGGCCATGGAGTCAGCGAATAGTATAAAGGAAGCGAGGAAATGTTTGAGCGCGGGTTCGGTCAGGAAATGCCGGCCGGGCGGGAGACGAGCCGGTGGCGGAAGAAACGCACGAAATGAACCGCGACGCCCGCCGCCGCGTACGTGCAAGCCAACATGACGAGGGCGACTTCCGAGTACATCCAAATCACGGCAATCATCAGGAGCAGAACGATGACGGCGAGAGAAGGCTGCTTTCGCGTCCAGGGAATATCTTTGAAGCTGTAGTAACGGATGGTGCTGGTCATCAGCGTGCCGAGGACAGCGGCGAGCAAGAACCACAAGATAGCCCAGCGCCAGTCATGCAGAGGGACTTTGAAGCCGTGAACGATGGAAGCGATGACGCCGGCGGCGGCCGGAGTGGGCATACCAACGAAATTTTTTGAGCTGCCGGGGGCCATTCCCTGCACGTTGAAACGCGCCAAGCGCCAGGCGCAGCAAATCAGGAAGACCAGGCACAAGATCCAGCCTAGATGGCCGAGCTGTTCCACGTTGATTCCGGAACTCTGCGGAATGCTGTGAAAGCCCCACGCATAGGCGAGGACGGCGGGGGCGATGCCGAAGCTGACGACGTCCGCGAGCGAATCAAATTGCACGCCGAATTCCGTGTTCGTGCCGGTGAGGCGGGCGATGCGGCCGTCGAGGGAATCGAAAAGAATGGCGAAGCCGATGGCGCGCGCGGCGTGGTCGAAGTCGTGGAAGTCTCCTGCGGGTCCGGCAAAACCGTGGAGTGCGGCAACGACGGCGTAATAACCGCAAAGAAGATTCGCGGAGGTGAACATCGCGGGCAAAAGAAAAATGCCGCGACGCAGTTTGGCGTTGCGGAAGCGGCGCTCAGCGAAGGGGATATTGCGCTGATCCATGTTTCCTATCATCAACCGGAGCGGCCTGCGGCGGCAAGCGCAACATCAGAGGCGGAGTTCGAGGATTGCACGGACCATCGCGCGAGGACGCTGGAGCCGCCGTGGACGGTTTCGCCGGTTTTGACGGAGATTTGTGCATCCTGGGGAAGCCAGATGTCCACGCGTGAACCGAAACGCACGAGGCCAATGCGCTCGCCGCGAACGACGGATTCGCCGGGCTTTTTCCAGGAAACGACGCGGCGGGCGATGTAGCCGGCGATTTGCTTGAATTCGATGTCACCGCCGGGAGTGGCGAGAGTGAAGATGTTTTGTTCGTTGTGGGTGGAGGCTTTGGCGTGCCAGGCAGCGAGAAATTTTCCCGGGCGGTAGTCTATCTTGGTTACGGTGCCGGAGAGTGGCGTGCGATTTATGTGGACGTTCCAGATTGCGAGAAAGATGCTGATGCGAGTGCCCGGGCGACCGGCGTTTTCTTCCTCGGTGATGACGACGATGCGACCATCGGCGGGAGAGACTACGGCGTCAGGATCGGGTGGGACGGCGCGGTCGGGGTCTCGGAAAAAAGAAAAGATGAAAGTGGCCAGCGCAATAAGGATTGCGGCAGTGACCCACCAATGCAGCGCGAGGGTGATTCCTCCAAAAAAGAGCGGAGGCAAACCGAAGTAGTAGCCTTCTTTGACCATCAAGAAATCAAGATAACACAGAGGACGCGCGCTTCGAGCGTGTCTTGCGGGAGGCCGCCACAAACGATGCCCACGAATACACTAATGCCGTTTGTGTTGGCACAACGCACAAATTGGCGGGGAGGCGCGCTATTGCGAGTGGGCAGCGCGCGTTTTTTGGATACGCAAGGCAATCCGCTCCATCTCATCCTTGCAGTGGAGCTTCATTTTCTTGAGTTTTATTTCTTCGAGAAGGTCTTCTGAACTGAGGTAGGGTGATTTGAGGATGCTTTGAAGTTCTGCTTCGTATTTCTCGTGCTCTTCGAACAGACGCCGGTAGTCGGCGTCTATATCCAGGAGTATGTCCCGAGGGTTCCGCGCCAATGTTGCCATGCGTTCCTCCTCTATTCACAGCCGCCGTCGCGGGCGGCCATGATCAAATTGTGAACTGCAGAGGCTTGTGCTGCGAGGTGAGGGCCTCTGTCAACGGACGTTAACACAAGGGAAAGAAACGTCAAGAGGGTATCTGTGGGAAATTGGTCCTAGCCCGCGGGTAGTGTCAGTTTGCAAGAGACATCAGTTTATGAGAGAACGGGCCATGCTGACGGCCGCTTCGTCCGGATTGCGATAGTAGCCGGGACGCCGGCCCGAAATTCCAAAACCGTGTTTCTTGTAGAAGGAAATGGCGCTCGTGTTGGTTTCGCGCACTTCGAGGAACATGGCTTGCACTCCGCGGCCAGCGCAATAGGTAATAGCGGCCTCCAGCAACGCCGTGGCAATCTTTTTGCGCCGGCAGGTTCCGTCCACGGCGAGATTCAGGATTTCTGCTTCATGCGCTGTTACGATGACGCGAAGCGCCAAAAAGCCGATGAGGCGATCCTGCTCCGCGATGACCCAGCCTCGGATGTCTTCAAAGTTCATTTCATAGGAGCTTGGTGTCCACTGAGCAGCCTCCAGACAGGAAGCAGCCAATGACACCACAGCTGGAATGTCATCAAATACAAGCGGCCTGACGGCAGGAGCGGCGGAATCAGGGCTCACTTCTCGGCCGCTTTCTTGCCGAAGATTTCGGCATCTGACCGGCGCACGTAGTTGGCATCCAAAGTAAGGGCATCCGTGCCGTTTGCCTTGCCGAAGAGGCCTGCAGCGGAAAAACCGATGGCCGCAGCCAAAGGCGGCTCGACCGAGATTACTTGCTCACCTTTGAAGCGCCTTGCCTCCCAGAACGAGCTGCTGGTAAGAATCGCCGTGTCGAGGGAAGCCCACGTCAGCGGCTCACCCTTCGCTTGCTTAGCGACCCAAAGAAAAAACTCATTTGCATCGATAACTCGCTCTTCCTCGACCCGCAGGAGGGCTTCGCCATTCCGCCGGTAAAGAGCGCCAAAGATTTGTTTGCGTTGCGCATCAATGAACGCAGCAACAAATGCGGCTTCCTTCGGAGCCTTCTCCGCCAGAACTGCCAGCCTTGAAACCGGAACAATTGGCTTCGAATAGACCTCCGACCATGCCTTTACAGTAGTCAGTCCAATGCGTACTCCGGTGAACGAACCGGGACCGCTGGCAACCGCGTATCCTGCTAAATCGGCATGACTTATTTGATTCGAGGCAAGCAGGCGATCCACGGCCGGCAGTAACCAGGAAGAGTATTCATCGTCAGACGGATGAGAGTTTTCGGCAACGATGCGGCGGCCCACAAGCAATGCAATACTGCCTCGCGCGTCGCATGTATCCAGGGCTAGGGTGATCACGAAGGGATTCTACAGTAACGTGGACGTAAACGCTGAGCAATTTGACTGCCAAAATCAATTCGCACTGTCGGTAACCCTTTCATTTCAAACGATATATCTTGACTCTTTGCTCACACGACCCTACACTGATTCTGTTCCACAAGGGGGCACCGGAAGCTATGGACTATAAGATCGGCGACAAAGTTGTGTACCCGAACCACGGCGTTGGGATGATCGAGCAAGTCAGCTACGGAGTTTTGAACGGAAGAACGGAGCGGTACTACATGATTCGCGTAGTATCGAGTGGATTGCGGGTGATGGTGCCCCAGTCAAACGCGGAAATAGTTGGTCTGCGGCCGGTAATTCGAACAAACGATACAACCAAAGTTTTGGGCTTCCTGGAAAAGGGCAAGTTGAACTGCCACCACGATTGGAAACACCGCTTCAAAGAGAATTCCGAACGCATGCGCACGGGTTCACTGTTAGAAGTTGCAGTTGTGTTAAAGAGCCTGGTGTCGTTGAGCCGCAGCAAGCCGCTCTCGTTCCGCGAAAAGAAAATGCTGGAGCGCGCCAAGTATCTGCTGGTGAGCGAAATGGCGACGGCTCGGAATACTTCCTCGGAATTGGCCGAGACTTTGGTGGTCAAGTCCCTTGCAAAGGCTAAGTTGCAGTTCCCTGTTATGCAGGAAGCAATCGAGCAATAATTTTAAGGACGCCATTTTTTGAGGGGACAAGCGAAGAGCTTGTCCCCTTTCCTTTTTGGGAAGAAGTGAAGTCTGCGCCGCCTGGAGATCGGGCCGAAGTAGACGGTGAGGTCCTTCGCGCATCTTCGTGGATGCGCTCAGGATGGCTACGAGAGGGGCAACGAAGCGGTGGCGTTTAGGGATGTGCCGGCAAGGATGCCGCCGCGGAAGCGGGGATACGCGGCGGCGGCAATCATGGCGGCATTGTCCGTGGAAAGCGCGCGACTGGGGAAATAGGTTTGGATACCGGTGGACTTGCCGCGCTCTTCGAATGCCGTCCGCAGTTGGGCGTTTGCCGCAACGCCTCCCGAAACGAGAATCGTTGCTGCGCCGTTTTGTTCGGCTGCGGAAAACGTGCGTTCGCGAAGATCGCGCACGACGGTGTTTTGAAATTCACGCACAAGCCCAAGCGTTTGCGGCGAGCAAAGCGGCAAGAGCTGTTCGAATTTGCGCTCACCGTGGGCTAGCGCCGCTTCGCGCGCCGCAATCTCCGGCGCATATTCGGGGTGCTCGCGAAGATGATAGAGAACCGCGGTCTTGAGTCCGCTGAAACTGAAATCAAGCGCATTGCCCTTCATCTTGATGGGACCGAATTTGATGGGAGCGGTAACATTGCCCGCGGCGGCGGCCAGGCGATCCAAAATGGGACCGCCCGGATAGCCGAGACCGAGGAGCTTTGAAACTTTGTCGTAGGCTTCGCCGGCAGCGTCGTCCCGCGTCTGCCCGATTTTGCGATAGTGGAGTTGAGCGGCGGCTTCCGCACGGCTTCCCTGCTCCGCGCTGACTCCGTACAAAACAGTGTGACCGCCGGAAACGATGAGACAAAGGGCGGGAAGTTCCGGCACGAGGCCGGTCTTATGTGCTTCCAGAAAGACGGCGTGAACGTGCCCTTCGAGGTGATTCACCGGCACGAGCGGTTTGCCCAGCGCGTGTGCCAGTGTCTTGCCGTAAGTGATTCCGACCAGCAGCGACCCAACGAGGCCCGGGCCGTGCGTTACACCGATGGCGTCCAAGTCCGAGAAATTCAGGCCAGCCTGCGAAAGAGCTTCCCGGACGACTGGAACGATCTGGCGAAGGTGTTCGCGCGAGGCCAGCTCCGGCACGACACCGCCATATTTACAATGGATATCAATCTGCGAGGCTACAACGCTCGAAAGTATTTCGCGCCCGTCAGCGACGATGGCCGCGGCCGTTTCGTCACAGGACGATTCGATGCCGAGAATGCGGACGCTCATCCTTTTATGCTAGCACAGCGGTTTCGTACAAATGCCCGAGGCCGCCCGATGCACGGCCCGAACTCTACAGTGAGAAACCGATTGAAAATCGGGTTATCTTCTTACACTCTGGAATCATGAGCCAACAAGAAAAAGAAAATACGCCAAGTGGCGTTACACGAAAAGTGCGCAAAGCGGTGTTGCCCGCCGCAGGACTCGGTACGCGCTTTCTGCCCGCGACGAAAGCACAACCCAAGGAAATGCTGGCCGTTGTGGATAAGCCACAAATTCAGTATGTCGTCGAAGAGTGCGTAGCCAGCGGTATCGAGCACGTCATTATTGTGACGGGTAAAGGCAAGAACTCGATCGAGGATCATTTCGACTACAACCCAACGCTTGAAAGGTTCCTGGAAGAGAAAGGAAGAAAAGATCAAGCGGCGCTGGTTCGCCGGATCAGCGACATGGTTCAGGTGAGTTACACGCGACAAAAAGAGCCCCTGGGTTTGGGACATGCCGTCCTGGTTGCGAAAGATTTGGTTGGCGACGAACCGTTTGCTGTTCTGCTGGGAGACGTCCTGATCCCCGGCGAAAACCCCGCGACGAAACAACTGATTAAGGTTTATGAAGCCACAGGTATCGGCGCGATCGCGGTAGAAGAAGTCCCCAAAGAGAAGACGCATCTCTATGGCATTGTGGACGGGAAAGCCGCGCCACAGGCACCGTTTGGCGAACGACTGCTGCGCATCAACGACCTGGTCGAAAAACCGAAGCCGGAAAATGCGCCGTCGAACCTGGCGATTACCGGTCGTTACGTACTGCCGTCGGCGATTTTTGATTGCCTGGAGCGCACTAAACCCGGCGCGGGCAATGAAATTCAACTGACCGACGCCATGCGCATTCTTGCAAAGGAGCAAGGGCTTTGGGCATACATTTATGAAGGAATTTCGTATGACGCGGGCGACAAGCTCGGATTCCTGAAGGCGACCGTTGAGTTAGCGTTGCAGAATCCGGAATTTGGCGCCCCCTTTCGGAGTTACCTGAAGGGCCTGAAGCTCTAAAGGTCTTCTCCGCGATTCTGGCAAAAGATGTAACAGTTCCAGACGCCGCTGCATCTATCTACGCGGCGGCGAGCGGGCCTTATTTGCTTCCATTCCCACCGCATCGCGCTAAAATTTGCTTTCCCACCCAGAAATCCAGAAGGAGATCCAAAATGACCGAATCCACCGGACAGGCCACGGCAACGCAGACCACCAAACTCAAGACATTCCCCGCAAAATCATTCGCCGCGCAAAGCGCCACTTCGGGACTCGCGGCACATTCGATTGTTCGACGCGAGCCGCTGCCGTCGGACGTGCAGATCGAAATCCTATTTTGCGGTGTGTGCCACTCCGACCTGCATCAGGTCCGGAATGAATGGCAAGAGGTGATGCCGACTGTATATCCCTGCGTTCCTGGACACGAAATCGTTGGCCGCGTCGTGAAAGTCGGAAGCGCCGTGAAGAAATTCAAGGCTGGTGATATTGCTGCCGTCGGCTGCATGGTCGATTCGGATCGTACCTGTCCGAATTGCCTGGCCGGCGAGGAACAGTACTGCAATAGCTTCCCGACGTTGACCTATAACGCCCCGGACAAACATCTTGGCGGCGTTACCTACGGTGGCTATTCGGACGGAATCGTCGTGGACGAAGCCTTCGTGCTTCGCGTTTCGGATAAATTGAATTTGGCTGGAGTGGCGCCGCTACTTTGCGCGGGCATCACCACGTATTCACCACTGCGGCATTGGAATGTGGGCAAGGGGCAAAAGGTGGGCATCGTGGGGCTCGGCGGATTGGGTCATATGGGCTTGAAGTTTGCGAAAGCGTTTGGAGCAAATGTGGTGCTCTTCACGACCTCAGCGGGAAAAACAGCAGATGCGAAGCGGCTTGGCGCCGATGAGGTAGTAATTTCGAAAGACTCTGCCGAGATGCAGAAGCATGCGAACAGCTTTAACTTTATTTTAGACACGGTCTCCGGTGATCATGATCTCAACGCATATTTGCAATTGTTGAAGCTGGACGGAACGATGACGCTGGTTGGAGCGCCGGAAAAACCGGCGCCGGTTGCAGCCTTTAATTTGTTGATGGGACGGAAGCGACTTGCGGGATCGGCGATCGGAGGAATTCGCGAGACCCAGGAGATGCTGGATTTCTGCGCGGCCAATAATATCGTAGCCGATGTGGAGGTGATCCGGATTCAGGACGTTAACAAGGCGTATGAGCGGCTGCTAAAGAGCGACGTAAAATATCGCTTCTCGATTGATATGGCGTCGTTGAAGCAGGCGTAAATCAGCTCAATCGTAACTTCTTGAAAGAAAAAAGCCCCGCACGACGGAATGTCGTGCGGGACTTTGTATTTGGCGGGCTTGAATCCGCGTTGGGCTAGCGATGCGATTCCTGGCTGCGGCGGTGTTCTTCGGGTGCGGCCGCAATTCCCATTCGGCGCAACTCTTCGGCGTAATACTTACGATAGAGAACGCTCCACTCTTCGCTATCTTCCAGAATTTCTTTCTTCATCGAACCAATTTTCTTGCGAACTTCCGCGTCCATCTTTTCTTCTTCGCGCAATTGGTTCGTCAAAATTGTAACGATGCTCTGCCGGATGGTGTCGCGGTCCTCCACGAATTCCACGTCATTGCTCGCAACAAGCACGTCCATCATCTTGTGAGACAGTCGAACAATTTTTTCTCTCGTCAGTCGCATTATTCCTTTTCCGATTTCCTATCGTAGGACCAGCTTGCGGTCGCGCGCCAACTGCGCCTTCACCTTCTTGAACATTTCCTGATAAGAAATTCCCGAATTGCGCATCTGGTCCTGGTGCTGAATCAGGATCTGCCGCGCTTCATCGTTGATGCGATCTTCGACCGTCAATTCCTCAAGCATCGCCTGGCGCAGACGAGGAACGATGGCTTCCGGCGCCTTTACTTCCACCATTTCCCCGTCGACCAGTTTTTTCAGCGTTTCCGTGGCCATGTGGCCCACTAAGTCCCGGTTCAGCAGCATTCCTTGCGCGTCCTTTGTGCTTTGGAGAAACAATGAGTTTACTGGCTGCTCCACAAAACTGCAACTTGGTGCGCCGCAAGCAAGAGACTCATTCTCACGCTGCGTTGACGCATTTTGCTTCTTCCTGTACGATTAAAAAGTTGGGCTGTAGCGCGGTCGTACGGGCGGTTAGCTCAGTTGGTTAGAGCGCCTGCCTTACAAGCAGGAGGTCGCAGGTTCGAGCCCTGCACTGCCCACCATCCATGCAGTATCCCTCAGCGGGGACGTAGTTCAGTTGGTTAGAATCCTACACTGTCACGGCAGCATCCCAATCTGACCCTCGACATTATTATATGTTTCAGGCCAAGCGCAGGCAGCGGTGTCTCCTTTCGTCACACGCTGATCAAGCCTCGGCGGCAAGGGCTCCGGGAATTTGCATGGGGACGAGGAAATTGCTTGCGAGAAGATACGCGTAGAGGTGGCCGAGTGGAGGCGGGACACGCAGTTGTTCGGCGGAGACCCAACCATTCGTTTCGTTCCATTCCAAACCGGTGGCCGAAAAACTCTTGATCGCTTCCTGCAAATCCACCACGGTCATGGGATAGCCGAAGATGCGCACGTTCTGCGCGAAGAGACGAGACAGACCTTCCAGCCGTCTGCCTTCTAGCTTGAAATAGGGATCATCAAAGGCTCGGATCAAGAGCGAAAGACCTGCAACGAAGCGCACAGGTGCATTTGTGTAGCGATTCACGAGCGCCGTCATGGTGTAGAGCTCGCGTTGGCGAAATAGAAGCACGTTGCCGCCTTGCGCCAGAAGCGCATCAATACGCCGCAGCAGGTCGGGGATTTCTGGAACTGACGCTTCGGGCCTAACTGGAGCCGCCGAGAGCGAAAAGATGCCAATCGGTGCGGAGCTGGTTTCCCCCAATTCCTTTTGAAGCTCCTGAACGCCTGCCGCCAGCATTTGAGCATGAATCTGCCGATGAGCGGGGTCCACATGGCCGAAATATCCTGGCGCGAGCACAACGGCTTTCTTGTACAGGACCTCAGTGGGGGGAACAGTGCCGCCTGTCGAGGAGAAGAACACAGCCTCGGCCAGTCCTGCTTGCACGAGATATGCCAGGATTGCGGGGCGATCCCAGCTGGCAAACGCAGGGCCGCGAAAATCAACAAAGTCGATTTCGATTCGTTCTTTTAAGACATCCTGTGCCAGGCCGACGAAAAACGATTCCTTCGTCACTAGTTGATAGAACGCGGCGTAGATGAGATTGACGCCCAGAATACCGATGGCTTCCTGCTGAAGGACATACGAGGGATCTCGCATGTTAATGTGCAGCAGAATATCGTTGTGTGGGCCTCCAGGCTGCATCTGAAACCGCAAACCAATCCAGCCGTGGGGATCGTTCGTTCCGGCGTAGTTACGCGCCGAGACGGTATCAACAAAGGAAAAGAAGCGAGTCTGCGACCCGCGAGTCCTTTCTAATTGCGTAAGCAGCTGGGCCCACTCGTTCTCCAACATGGCTTCAAGCCGTTGCCTGGAAACATAGCGCGTACCGGAGCCGTAGAGATCGTCGCTGACTTCCTTGTCGTATGCCGAGATAGTTTTTGCGACGGTGCCGGAGGCGCCGCCGACTATAAGGAACCAGCGTGCGACTTCCTGTCCGGCGCCGATTTCGGCGAAAGAACCGAAGGTAGATGGATCGAGGTTCAGGGTGAGAGCTTTGTGGTGGGTGTCTATTTTTTCCGCCGAAGCCATAGCCACGCTCCTTCTGTGTGTTCAATCCGCCGATTCGCCTAGAGTTTTGCGATAATCTTCCGCGAACTTTTGCAGACCCTTCGTGGTGAGTTCGTGGTCGACATTTATTCCCCGTGGCTCGGCCTAGGTCCTTTGATATACCTCGGAAAGGCGCCCAAGAGCCAGCGCTCCCAGCAACAATCCGAAATCACGCAGAGCGACGTCATAGAAGCCTGGATAGCTCAAGAGATTGACGATGATTCCAACGAGCCATAACGCTACGATGTAAGCTCCCAGCGGGGTTTGAAGGCGACCACAATTCCCGCGATGATTTCCACCGCGGCGATTGCATACATGAATGTGTGGGCATTACCCACAATCCGGGCTATCCACGGCGCGACGTATCTGTCCCAGTTCGTCATCAGGTTTAGAAACTTATCGAGTCCAAATAGAATTGGAGCGACTGTGAAGGCGAAATGCAGGATCTGATAGGCTTGCCGTGATAAGTCCGTTTCCGATCTGCTGACTGTCTGTGCCATGGCTGCCATAACAACTCCCTCCTACTACAAGACGTGTGGTGCATGTCCCCACAAGGTGCAACACCAATGCCGAGCGGACCTAGTCTCTCCGCTCTTACCGATATGATTCATCCGCGGTCATCGTGGATATTGTGCTTTGGTATTGATTGCCGATTTTCAGCGCTGGAATGTTCTCCTGACTGGGCACCAACATATCAACGAACACCCCGAACAGGCTCCGCGGACGCGTCAAAATTGCACCGCTACAACGGACAATTCTCTTTATTGACGAGCGGCGGGGCATTGACACCGGCGCAGACGAATACCAAAGTACAATGGACGCTCTCCCATGGTGTCGCATATCGTTATGCCGTAGGCCGACGTAAGCACTTTCCACAGGACTGAGCGCCACTCGACCTGGGTTTCTTTTATGGCAAGAACCTACACTTCCCCAAGCATTGATGAATATTTGCTCAAGCGGCTAATGCCCGTGGAAGGCATGATTCCGCATTTGGAAGGAATCGAGATGTACGGCAACTCCATTCCCGCGGGAGCGGTCGGCGGCGACCTATTTGAGTACATAAACTTTCAGCAGCGTTACGACATCGATGCCCGGATTCAGCGGGCCCTGAAGCGATCGAAGCAGTATTTAGAGCCGCTCCCGGCAGGCGCGATGCCGCGTAATTCGGTGGACGATCATGTGCAATGGCTGAAATCAAGGTCGGGCTACAAGACCGAAATGGAATCCGCGTACAGAGAGGCGCGAAGTTCGGAACAGGTGCGCGTCGCCGAAGACCTGCGCGAGTTGTGTAGCACGGCGGGAGTTCTGATGGTGGACGCACAAGGACACGGAATCATCTCAGCGAAAATCGCCTCGACCGTCCACGACACGTTTCATGCCCTCATGCTCTCCGAGCTCGACCATCGAGGGAAAACGACACCGGAGTTATTCGAGAGGATGAACCTGAGGTTGGCCCTATCAGTCACCGCACGAAATGCTCTCGGAAGAAGCGAGCAAGAGAGCGCCCAGGAGATAGCTACCATGCTTTACGGCGAAGTGCACCCTTATGGCTACTTTCGATTCGTGAACTTCGGACATGTACCGCCACTCATCTTCTCCGCCGAATTTCGCAAGTTCATGGAGATTGACAAAAGCCGGATGGTGCAATTCTTACCGCTTGGCTTGCAGATCCCCGAAGATCATCCTGATCGTAATAGGTATTTGTCACTGGAATTCCGGGAGAGGAGGGTGAATTCCTCCGATGTGGCCGAGCTCACGCTGCTGAGTCCAGGGGACATTTTCTTCCTTTATACCGACGGGGTCTACGACGGCAGCGACAAAGAAGAACGTCAGCAACTTGAAGAGGTGATGCGTGAGCGCTATCGACAACCGGCAAAGGAAATCTGCAACGCTCTGCTGGAATATGCGGTGAAAAAAGACGATCGTCTCCGCCAGATTGGCGAACCGGACCGCATTGACGATAAGACCGTGTTCATCATCAAGCGGAGCTGAAGCATGCCGTGGCAAACGTTTTGCAGGGTGGCAGGCGTTCACCTCCTGGATACGTGATTCGTTTATGGTTGCGCCATCAGTTGCGGGCGGAATTTTGCGAACGTCGTCGTGGAGACGGTAAAGGGTTTTCTGTCGGTGATCGCCGCGGCTGCTCCAAGACAACGCGCGCCAGCGACGGCGGAATTCACCCAGATGCTCTCACTGTATCTTGAAGCTAAGTTCCGTTAGCGCGTGGCGTGCCTCGGAATGGATGGCACGTGGCTTGCCGGATTAACCAGGTGCCGACGACCGCTAAGTGTTTGGTAGACATGCGTGTTGCGCACCGACGGCGGTGGCCTTGACTTGGATTTCTGGGAGGTTTTTTCAAACGCTCAGGCTATGCGGTAAGCCGCCTGCTAATCACGCGAACGGATGGGGGCAGCCGAACTTTTGCCAGTTGAATTCAGAAATCGGCAACTCTGACGAGAGCTTTTATTTTGTGTTGCTGACCCGGCGCAAGATCCACAGCAAAATCGGAGACGTTGCTGGTTTCGACGCAGATCATCTGCTTCCACTCGTCATCCGCAAAATCCGACAATAAATGTGCCTTTTGCACCCAAGGGTCCCACACAACAGTCGTGCGTGAATTCTCTTTTGTAACGAGGATGCGACGACCTAACACAGGATCTCCCATTTCGATCGCATCCCTGGTGTTGAGGTACACGCGATCGGTTTCGGACACGATCGCGATCTCACCTTGCTGCAGCTTCTCCCGATTCGAATCGGTCTTATCGAAATAATGAACCGCATCGAGACCGCGCACTCCCGTCTTTTCGACATTCCCCACTCTGTAGTACGCATGCAGGGCTTCCTCAAAGCGCAGCGATGTTCTCCCGACATTCGTTACTACTAGCTCGTGCCTCAGCTCTGCCCCGAACGTGACGCGATGGGCCAGACGAAATTCGGCGGGCCACCATCTCTTCGTATCTTCGTTGCTTTCGGTGAACATGCTTACTGTGACGCCATCCCCGGCCTGGGTTATCGACTCCAACTGCCAAGCCTTCGTGCGTACGAACCCGTGCGCTGGCGCGTGCGGATCGTCCGCCTTGCCCCCAAACCAGGGAAAACAAATGGGCACGCCTCCACGAATTGCGTGGCCTTGTTCCCATCGAGACTGGGAGCTGAGAAACAGCACTTCCTCTGTCGTCGCAGGCTTCCAGGAGGTGACGTGTGCACCGTGCAGGTACATCTCCCCTATCGCTTCAGGTGAGGTGACGCGCACCTTGGGCAGTCCGCCGTTTCCTTCCACGACCTGGGCAATGCCCGGAATTCCGAACCGGTAATCCAATTCCGCAATTGCACCTTCCATATACGTTATCCTCCTGTCGCGATTCGCCGCCCTGGCTAAAAAGCGGTACGAAATGCCGCTGGCACACTCGACTGCGAGAACGATTTCGTGCCAGCGTGGAACTCTTCTAGACCGGTAATTGTGAAATTGTTTCGCCCTTCTCCTATTCGTGCTCTGCAAGGATTTCCCAGCTAACTACGCTGACGCCGGGTTCCAGGCTTAATCGGCTGACAATCTGCTCGAGTACCGAGTTCTGTCTGCCGGTGCTGCTCAGAATCGCACCTCGACCTTGTCGGTATGCTCAACGTCGTCGCGCTTCAGCGACTTGATGAACAGCGGCTGCCCGCTCAAAGACTGCAGCAAGGACGCACGCAAATGGGCTTCCTGATCGGCACGAGCCGTAATGCGAAACAGATAAGTAATCTCTCCGTCGGCAGCGCCCATCCCCCGATTTAGGGCTTTCCGATGGGGCGGAGACCAACATTTGCGGCAATGACTGCGATCGCGCCGCTAATCGCCGATCCGTACATGCCGTAACCTGATAGCGTCCCGATTGCCGCTGAATACCACAATGTTGCAGCGGTATTGAGCCCGCTGATGTTCAGCCCGTTTCGCAGAATCACTCCTGCACCCAGAAAGCCGATGCCCGACAACACCTGCCCGGCGATGTGAAAACCGTCGTCCGGGCGTGCCGCCAGTGCGGAAGCATCACAAACATCGCGGCACCCGCCGCGACCACGCGTTTGTGCGCAGGCCGGCCATGCGCTGCCACCATTGACGCTCCGCGCCGACGAAAGCCCCGATGCCGAATCGCAAAGTGATGCCAAAACCTTTTTCCAGCGCTCTTCGTTCCTTCTTGCCGCCGCCTGTTCGTTGAGCCTGAAACGCTCGATTCTTCGCTTCGTGATGGCCTAAAACCGGTACGAAACGCCCACAGCGAACTGCGATCGCGCGCGCAAATCGACTCCGGGCAGGATTTTGTTGGCCACTTGCGCTACACCGAAATCGACATTCAAAGGCAGTTCTCCGCGCGGAATCACCCGCGCAAAGTAGGTTAACGTCGTCGGCAGCTCAGCTCCTGGTAGTCCTTGGATGCGGCGGGGCTCTTGCAAAATTCCGAACCCAATACGATCTTGCTCTTTACCGGACCAGGAACCACGAATCCAACAGCGCCGAACAGCCGGCCCTGCCAGTCAGGTGCGTTCCCCGCTATGCCCAGTACGCTGGCGTTGGTGGCTTTGAAGCCGAGGCTGGCGACGATCGGTAGGAATTTGAAATGCGTGATCGTTTTGGTAGCGACCAGATAGAAGTCTTCGTTGTGCTTGTCTGAGCTGTTGAGGACTCCGCCCACGCGGCGGACATTGGTGCGCGCCACGAATCCCAAGGAGATCGCGGGAATATAGTTGTGCTTTCCCGCGTTTTCGCCCACCAGATTGGCTTTGCCATGGAAAATGTTGAAACCACCATTGAATAGCGGGCTGAGCGCAGGTGCCGACCCATCCGAATTCAACGCGCGAGTGTACCCGGCTTCGAATCTTTTCAGGAACCCGACGGTGCCCGAGACTACGTAGAACCCTCCGAGCACATCACCACCATTCAGGTAGTGAAAACTAACAGCCGGAAGTCCGAAGCCTCCCGCAGGCGAAGGACTGGTATACGCGAAGGGCGTTACGAGGGCTCCGGTCTGGCCTTCCCAGTTTAGATTTTGCGCTCGCCCGGCAGGCGCGCCTAAGGCAAGAAGAATTGCGAAAAGAGTCCATCCCCAGCTGGCACGTTGCGTGAACGACGCGCGGTGAGTGAAGTTCCTAAGCCTTCGCCAAAACGTCATCCGTGATCCTCTTAACCAACGTTGTTTTAAGGAAGCACTTGTCTTTCCAAAGAAGAACATTCCGCGTAGCGGCCAGGATCTACCATTGTTGTCAGCGGGAAAGAGGTACTTCGTTTTATTCGGGAGGGTGGGAAGTGAGGTGGCATTCGGATACGAGTGTAACGATTTCGTCAACGCATAGACGCACTCAGCGAGTAGTGGTGCGCTCCTAAAACAAGCCTATGACGGCGAACCAATGGATCAAGGAAGGCATGAGGTGCAGTTGATGCGGGCGAGCTGCGGCTTTGGCTGACTCTGGTCGCCCACAACTTGGGCAACCAGTGGCCGTAAAACTGAAATCGCGCACAGCCGGAATATTGCGCAGCTTACCAGGCCGGACAATCGCCCGTACTTGGCGATCTGTTGAATACCAACCATGTTGTAAAAACCGTTGATCCGAAGCATGTGAACGAGGTTGCACTTGAGTCGAACTGCGGCTGGCGGCTACGCCGCATGTTTGGAAACACAGCGCAGAGGCTCTGGCACTTCCAGACCGGTTTTTGGGTCTGCATTTTTGTCTGTCGGTCCGGAGTTCAGCCGAGTGTCACCTTTGTGGCGGAATCGTCAAGGGGTCAACTCCACCGTTTCAGTCGCCTACTTGGAAGGACTCGATTTCCACCTACATCTGTCTTTTCAGCACCTTGCAGGCGTGTCGTGGTAGCTAGGTTGGCAAGGCAGTTGCACCCCAGCAAATGGCACGTTGGAGCGCTCTGATTAAATGGCTGAGAAGAGGGATACCGTGAAGGTCATATTTGCAATCGTCGATGTGGCTGCTGTCTTCGGGACGAACGAAGTCGGTCAAGCGCTCATCCTGCCGAGCGCCACTCGCCGGAAAACCTCAGCTCATTTGATCTCGCGCTCACTTATACTCGCAGCAATTTTGTCCTGTCTCATGTTCCCACTTTTCTTCTGCTCTCCAGCTCTAGCGCAATCGCAGCCTCCTGACCACCGGCCTGGACAGCTCAATGTTCCCGACGAACCCAAGCCATCATCACCCGCCACCGCACAGCCCGCACAACAGACTTACGGTACTGTCAGCGGCAAGGTTGTCGATCAGACGGGCACCGGTGTCGCTGGGGCCGACGTGAAACTTATGCGCGATCAGGAATCGGGCATTCAGGAAGTGCAGTCCGATGACGATGGTCAATTTGCTTTTTCCCGCGTCTCTCCCGGACCACTTCAACTCACCATCGTTGCGGAGGGCTTCGTCACGAAAGTGATCTCGAGCACCCTGCGTTCCGGTGAGGACTACGTCTTTTTTCGGATCACGCTGTCCTTAGCCACGCAGATCACCGAAATTCGCGTCTCGCCTTCCACGGAAGAAATCGCGCAAGAGGAATTCAAAAATCTGGAAAAGCAACGCGTTCTTGGCATTGTCCCCAATTTTTATGTTAGCTACGCGAGCGAGCCTGTCGCGCTAACGTCCAAGGAAAAATTTCTACTCGCTTTGAAAGCCACAACGGATCCGGTGTCTGTTGCCGCGGTCAGCGTTATTGCCGGAGTGGACCAGGCTGCCGACCGCTTCAGCGGATACGGCCAAGGGGCGCAAGGTTATGGCAAGCGCTACGGGGCTTCGTATGCCAACTTTAGTTCAGGATTGTGGATCGGAGGTGCCATCCTGCCATCGATTCTCAAGCAGGATCCTCGCTATTTCTACAAGGGGACCGGCACGAATCGTTCACGCTTCCTGTATGCCATCTCCCGTACCGTCATTTGTAAGGGCGACAATCAACGCTGGCAGCCAAACTATTCTTCGGTTCTCGGCGACCTCGCTGCTGGCGGCATTTCCAATTTGTACATTCCGGAAAGAGACCATCACGGTGCCGCATTAACCTTCGAGAACGCCGCCATTGCCCTCGGGACCACTGCTGTCATCAACGTCCTCCAGGAATTTGTCTTACACAAAATCACGTCAAGAAGAAGACAGTAGAAGTGCCAGGCGTTCTTTCTAAATGACTTACGGTCCGAAGGCTCCCTCCAGGAGCAGACAGTTCTTAAAGATTCAGACGTTCTCGAATGGGAGGTGGTATTCAGGGTAACCGGGCGACTACAGGCAGAAAATCTTCATGAGGGTGAGAGCATTGTTTGAAACGGAAGTAGGTCGCCGCGTCTTATTGGACCTTAAGAGGCTAATTGCTTTTCGAAGAAGCAGTAGTTTTGAAACGATTCTTATTGATCTTCAGTGACCGAATCTTCGACTCGAGTGTGGAGCGTGGCATACCTAGCCTGGTCGCCCCGCCAGACGGTCCGAATACCTGTCCTCGGCTTTCTCGCAGTGCCGCTTCAATGATCCTTCCTGAGCGGCAAGTTTTTCGGACAGATCGAGGGGACTTTTGGCTGGGTCTGGCAACTTGAGTTCTTTTTGCGTTGCAAGTCGGCCAATCATGGGCTGTGAATCCGCTGCCTCCACGAGCATCAGCATGGTGGTTCGCCTCTTTGAGGCATCTGTGCTAGTATGAATCTCGCATGAGGGCGCTAATTTTTATGGGCGGTTTTGGCAGGGACAGCTGCTACCGCATGCGCCGTAAGCGAAGAGTGCGCTGTATGCAAACCTTGTAAAGGCTTTATTTGCAAGGTTTTACGCTAAGTTGTTGATTCCACGGTTGGGGACGTAGTTCAGTTGGTTAGAACGCTGCCCTGTCACCAAGCGTCAAAGATCCTTCCAATATTTGCATCCGCAGCTCTTGTTCTCCAAACCGTCCCAGACCATAAATTTAGTTCGCGTAACTAATGTTACGGACCTCTCCACATGTCATTCATTTTTGAGGGCATTTTGAATTGTGCGAGGCACAGCTCTGCGGTCGATTAGCGCAGCAGCGTCTGGATCCTGCTGGGCGAAATGCCGGTCGTGAGTGGGCGCAGCCGCAAGTCGCTCCTCTTCCATGATTAAGAAACTGGCGCGGTCTGTGAAACTCCAGTTCTTGTCGGTCATGTCCTGATATCGCTTCAGCGCCGTTTGAAAGAGCAGCGTTGTCTGCGGGATGATAACGA
>DATMPA010000046.1:0-62497 GCA_035567915.1 Candidatus Sulfotelmatobacter sp.
GGGCGATTCCGACTCTGCCGGAACGTTTCCGCTGGCGCCGCGGACCCGGCGTTCGAACGAAACAAACGCAGGCGGATGGGGAGGAACTCCATCCGCGTGTAGTGTACTGCGCTGGCGCCGCACGAAAATACGAGGTTCTAGTGATGTGTTGCACAACTAGACACAATTTGTGCCTGCCACGCGAGGTCAGGGCGGTCAACGTGCTTCTGGCCGAAATATTTACGCGAACCGAAGTGGTGTGATATCGTGCCGCAAATTTCGTTTCGACGGAGGAGTCGTGTTCAAAAACCATTTTTCAAGGCTTTTTACGCTGGCGATGTGCGCAGTGCTGTGTATGGCTTTAGCAAAAGCCCAGGAAACCGCCAAAAAGCCCGCCCCGAAGAAAGCTGAAACACCGGTAACAGCCAAGCCTGCGGCACCGGAACCGTTCATCGCAACACCGGACAAAATCAAATGGGAGCAATTCGCGCCAGGCATCGAGTACGGACCTGTGCATGGCGACTGTGACAAGCCTGGGGCTCCGTGTGTGTTTCAATTGCGATTTGCCGCCGGCGCGAAAATTCCTGCGCACTGGCATCCCGTCGACGAAAATGTAACCGTGATATCAGGGACGTTCCTGGCGGGCATGGGCGACTCGTATGACGAGTCGAAGATGATGTCTCTTCCGGTGGGAACGTACGTGTTCATGCCCAGACGCATGCATCACTTCGCGGGAACCAAGGGCGGCGCGCTGGTACAGGTCCACGGTGTGGGCCCATTCAAAATAAATTATGTAAATCCGGCCGACGATCCAGGTAAGGCGGCCAAAGCTTCCGATTAATTTTTTTTTGCGTGGAAGAAAAATTGTGGCTAGCGCAGGCAATCTGGCTGCGCTCACCATGCTGTGCTAGACTTTTGTTTAGCAGACGCAAAAATTTTGCGACTGTTGAAACGTGGAACTTCGGGCTCTGTGCAACGAGGTCCCGCGAACCCCGCCAGGCCCGGAAGGGAGCAACGGTACCGGGAACGCCTCGGGTGCCGCAGATCACCCGAGGTTCCTCGCACCGAACATTTTCTTAGTAATCAGTTGCCAGTCGTCGGTAGGAACTGCACACTCTCCACCTATGGCCTATCAAGTCATCGCACGGAAATACCGCCCACAAACATTTCAGGATCTTGTCGGACAAGAGCACGTAACAGAAACGCTGGCGAACGCGATCAAAAACAATCGTGTGGCGCATGCGTACATTTTTTCCGGAGCGCGTGGCGTAGGGAAAACCACCGCGGCGAGAATTCTTGCGAAAGCGCTGAACTGCGTAAACGGTCCGACAGCCGAGCCCTGCGGAGTGTGCGATTCGTGCAAAGAGATTGCAGGGGGGAGTTCGCTTGACGTGATTGAAATTGACGCGGCTTCGAATCGCGGCATTGACCAGATTCGCGAGCTGCGTGACATGGTGCGCTATGCGCCGGCGGCTGCGCGCAGCAAAGTGGTGATTCTGGACGAAGCGCACATGCTTACGGGTGAGGCTTCGAACGCCCTACTGAAGACGCTCGAGGAACCGCCCGACCGCGTGATTTTTGTGATGGCGACAACGCAGCCGGAAGATTTAGTGGACACGATCCGGTCGCGTTCGCAGCACTTTCATTTTCGCGCGCTGACGTTCAACGAAATTGCCGGGCGAATCGAAGAGATTGCACGCAAAGAAAATTTGAAGATTGATGCCGGTGCGGTGAGTGTGATTGCGCGGATGGCGGAAGGCAGCTTGCGCGATGCGCTGTCGTTCCTGGAACAGGCGCGCGCGTATTGTGGCGACACCATCGAAGACAAAGCAGTCCGCGAGCTTTTCGGCGTTGTGCCGGAAGACGCTCTGAACGAATTAGTGGAGGCGATTGCGGCTGGCTCCGCGGAGCGTGCACTGGGGCTTGTGCACACATTCCAAAAAGAAGGCCGCAACCTGCAACATTTTTGCCGAGAGGCGGTGCGGCACATTCGCAATTTGTTGATTGCGCGTGTGAGCGGCGCGGATTCGGATTTGATCGCGACAACGCCGGATCAGCGGCCGGCGATTGCGAAAGCTGCTGCGCTCTTTAGTGAAGAGGACTTAACGCGGTTTTTTCAGATATTGCTGCAAACGGATGATGATTTGCGGAGGAAACCAGACCCGCGCGTGCATCTGGAGATGGGATTGTTGCGATTGATCAATGCGGGACGGCTGGCGCCGCTTGAAGAGTTGATGGCGGAGTTGCGCGGCGGCTCGGGGAGCGGCGCGGTAAGCGCCGCGCGGAGCGCAGTTTCTGCCGGACCAGTTGCTTCTGCAAAACGCGAGATGGCCAATGCAGCTGCGGCGGGAGCGTTTTCTCCTGCACCTCGCGAGAGCGCACCAGCGATACCCGAATCTTTTTCGGCAGCACAGCCGGAGAGCGTCGCGCCAAAAAGCTCAGTTCCCTCTTTTGCCCCATCGCGCGAAGTGGCTGAGCCCGTGCGCGAAAGTGCCGGCGTACCAGCAAAGAGTATTGAGACACAAAGCGCAAAAGTTTCAGCGCTAGGTTTGAGTGAAGAGCAAGTGCTGGAAATTCGCGCAACCATTCAAGCGCAGCAGAAATTCTTGGGCGAGCTCGTCGAGCACGGACATCGCTGGGAACTCGACGGCGCGGAATTGCGAATTTATTTTGCGACGGACAAACGGTCGTTCGCGGAAATGATTGAGGGACGTGAATCGCTCGAGAGGGTGCGTATCGCATCGAGCAAAGTACTAGGTCGGTCGGTTCGCGTGTGTGCTAAGATCGAAAATGTCGCGGGAAGTGTTGCGCCGCAAACGGCAAACACGCAAGAACTGCGAGCGCAATTTGAACGCGACCCGATGGTGAAGTCCATGCTGCAACGCTTCGGAGGAAAAATTTCCGAAGTAAAGCGGCCGGTGAATTAAAGACTGCAGGGGTGATCAACCATGGAAGTCGGCGCTCTCCAGCAGATGCTCACGCGATTGCGGCAGGTGCAGGAAGACTTGCAGCGGCAGGTGAACCAGGTAGCGGTTGAGGCTTCGGCCGGCGGCGGCATGGTCACCGTAAAGATGAACGGGCAGAAACAAGTGCTCGAAGTGAAGATCGAGCCAGCGGTCTTTGCGGAAAAAGATCAAGAGATGTTGCAGGACCTTGTACGCGCGGCGGTGAACGAAGCTTCGCGGCGTGTGGATGAAGAGCTCGCCAATCAAATGAAGAGTCTTGCCGGCAATGTGCCCGGCATCTCCGGATTGAAAATTCCCGGATTGTTTTAGTTCCCTGCCAAGAATCAGTTTGCATTCTGAATCTGCATTTCGACATTCGGTCATAGAGCACGGATACGCAATTGTTCCGAATGTGATTGCTGCGGAAGAAGCGGACTGCGTTCTCGCTGAGTTGAATGGCGCGGAATTGAAGCGGAGCCGTGCTGGAGCCCGGCACATCCTGAATCAACCATGTGTGCAACGCGTTGCACGCGACGCACGAGTGCTTCGATTCGCTCAAGGAGTTCTTGGGCAGGGAGCACTTCCCTTTCGCGCGACACTCTTCGACAAGTCCGCTAACTCAAACTGGCTTGTGGTGTGGCACCAAGATACGGCGCTGCCCCTTCGCGAGAAGCGCGAGACTTTGGGCTGGGGACCATGGTCGGTTAAAGAGGGTGTGACCTATGCTCACGCTCCTACTCTCGCGCTGGAACAAATTCTGGCGCTGCGTATGCACCTAGATGACTCGACTGAAGAGAACGGACCGCTCCGTGTCCTGCCTGGGACGCACACGAAGGGAGTGCTAACCGATATGGAATTGCAGGACCTCGATTCTCGGATCAATTCCATTGAATGTGCGGTGAGCAAAGGCGGAGTTGTGGCGATGCGACCTCTCATTGCTCACGCATCCTCGAAATCACAATCGGCGCACCCACGGCGCGTGCTGCACATTGAATACACTGCGTGTTCGGAATTCGAAAACCAGTTGCGGCTTGCGACTGCGTAACTTATTTCAGTTCCCTGATACTTCATTCTGCGGCGGATTGATCGTTAACGAATCGAGGATTTTTTCAAGCTTTTGCAGGGCGGCCTGGTTGTTCACTTTCTTGATGCCATCCATTGCGCCGTAGCCCGCCGTGGCGATGCCGTAGCCAATTTCGTAGCAAGATTCTTCCGCATAGCCGTGCAAATACGTGCCGGAATATTGATGCATGCTCGCAGTGGTGCTTTCTTTCTTCGCGCGAAATTCGATGCCGTCAATTTTGCGGGTTTGACTTGGAGCGCCGCTGTCTTCGGCTGAGCGAAATTCGGCGCACTGCGCTGCGGTGACATTTGGAAAAACGCTCACGGTGAAAAACGCGTTTACAAAATCGGTGCCGGGATGCGCGCTGCGCGGAACTTCAATGGTGGCGAGGCGCACTCCGCCTGGCGCCGAAAACTCCATGGGAATTTTGCCAAGATAGCCCAAGCCTCGATCCATGTCCGGCAAATCGCCTTCGTGCAAGTCGTAGCTTTTCGGAAAATCGAAGGAAACGCCGTAAACGTCGTCGTCAAAATGCCGCGAAGTTTCTTTTCTTTGTGCATGCTTTTCGATGGTGAGCTGCCGACCGGAAAACACACGCGCGGACAGGTCAGGAGCAGCGGGCACAGGGTTTGTTGTCTTCGTAATGGGCAACTTTGGCTTAATGATTCCTGCGGCATGGTCCGGCTGCGCCAGAGGGTGGCGCGAGCAGCCCGCCGTGGCCATCATGATGGCGGCGAGGTATAGCAATAGAAGAAGGACGCCGTATTTCAGCTCTTTTTTGTCCAGTTCGGCTTTCCAATCCAATTTGCGGTGCATACCCTTGCTCCTCGGCAACTGCTGGTCAATCGAGGAGCAAATGTCCCGCCGAAACCAACCCATTGAAAATAGGGATTTTAGCGGAGATGGCAGATTGTTGGTTTGTGGGCCAGACGCCACTCTGTGTGTGCGATTCGACAGCCTATTTGGTCGTTATCTGAGTTCCGTTGCTGTGTATACGTTCACTGGAGACCCATCCGCAATGCACGCAGAATCCGGCTGACGCAGCAAGATTTCGTCGAATTCGCTGCCATAGAGTTCGGCGGCGTTGCCTGCGAATCCGGCGCTGGAAGTGCTCCATACCCGCCATGGGATGTGCGTCACATGGTATTCGAGCGTGCGCCCGAGCTTTTGGCGCGAGTAACCCCAATAGTGTTCGGTGATGTATTGCTCCAGGCTGTTTTCAGCGGGCTGTTTAGACACGCCTGTGGAACGGGCGAAAAGCCGAGACCACTGGCCATACTGTTTCCACGAATACACAACTTCCGTTTTGTCGACGCCGAGAGCGACTTTGTGTTTCATAGGAAGGGGCACGTAGTTCTCGCCGTAGATCACTCGCGCGGTAAGAGCGATGGCAGGCTTAGGAACAATTTCCTTGATAAAGACGACGCCACGGCGGACTTCCTCGTCCACCTGGCGGCGAACATAGAAGCGAAGATTCACTTCCTCAAATTCAGAATGGAAAGGCACGGAGATTTTTCCGAATAACTTTGTTTTATGGAAATAGAATCCGACGAGACTCAAATAAGTTTTGCCATCAAAAGAATCGAGCGTCGTTCCATTAGGAACGTGAGGGCGCAAAAGAGAGGGATCAACGACGTAATTCAGAATAGCCAGATGGAGCCATTCGGCTGAAAGAAAGATTTTCTCGAGTTTGGCCATTTCAATGATGTCATTCAAGTGTACGTTGTCTGCTGAGCGCTGTTTGCGCCGGGTGCGCGGGTGTGCTACACAGAGTACATGCCTGATTTCGCCGCTCCTGTAGAACGTCTCATTGACGAGCTAAAACATCTCCCCGGCATCGGCCAAAAAACCGCGCAGCGGCTTGCGTTCCATTTGTTGCGGGCCGCATCGGAAGACGCGCTTGGGCTTGCCGATGCGATTCGCGACGCGAAAGAAAAAATCCGCGAATGCTCGGTGTGCAGCAACATCACGGATGCCGACCCCTGCCTCTATTGCACGGGAGCGCACCGCAACAAGCACCTGATTTGCGTGGTGGAAGAAGCGCACAACATTATGGCGATTGAAAAGACGCGGACGTTCAGCGGGATGTATCACGTGCTCGGCGGATCGCTTTCGCCGCTGCAAGGGCGCGGGCCGGATCAACTGAGGATCAAATCGCTGATCGAACGGCTCAAGGGCGGAACGATCGAAGAGATTATTATGGCGACGAACCCAACCGCGGAAGGCGAGGCGACTGCGGTCTATCTTTCAAAGCTGCTGAAGCCGCTTGGTGTGCGGGTCACGCGTATCGGCGTGGGAATTCCCGTTGGCGCAGACCTGGAATACGCTGACGAAGTGACGATGCTCAAAGCGCTCGAAGGCCGCCGTGAGTTGTAAGAGCAGTGGCTCCGCAAAAAAGTTACAGGCTGAAAAGTCCGCAAAATTTTGTCCACCGACACCCCACTAGATAATTCGCGCAATTCGGTATAGAGTCCGATTACTGCGAAGAGTGTCCCCGCAAGGAGGTGCGCTATGGCCGGATTGGCGCACTACATGGGTCAGTACGACCACGAACATCACTCAGGTTGGAACAAATTGCTTCACGCGATTGGGATCCCGATGATTTTCGCGGGGCTGTTGTTGCTGGTGCTGCGGCATTGGGGTTGGGGCGCGGGAAGCTTCCTAGGAGGATGGGTTCTATTATTCCTAGGCCATCGTATTGAAGGCAACAAGCCTGCGTTCTTTCAAGGTCCGATTTATCTCCTAGTTGGACCCATCTGGGTAGCAAAAGAAGCATGGACGTTCCTATTCCCCGGGTCGGCTGCCGCTGGGGCAAAAGAAGAGAAAAATCAGGCCTCGTAAGCCATAGAAAAAGAGAAGGATAGTTCACATAACGGCGACCCCCCCATGGATGAATTTGGCAACCATCTTGCCGATGATTCCCCTGAGATGGTGTCAGAGGGCATGATCAACGCGAGCACGGAACTGCGAAAGCGACGCAGCACGCGCATCGTCCAGGCCGTCCCGCTCGTGGTGACGGGCGTGGATGCGCTCGGGCGTCCCTTTGTCGAACGCACGTCGAGCTTGATCATCAATTGCCACGGCTGCCGCTTCCAATCGAAACATTACGTCCTGAAAAATATGTGGGTGTCGCTGGAGATTCCGCACCCGGAATCCGGCCAGGCACCTCGAGCGGTTCGGGGACGCGTGGCGTGGATTCAGCGGCCGAGGACAGTGCGGCAGCTTTTCCAAGTGGCGCTTGAGCTTGAAATTCCCGGCAATGTGTGGGGCATCGCGTTTCCGCCGGAAGACTGGTTTGGATTCGATCCGCAGGGCGAGCACCAAATCATGGTGAACCTGCCAGTGGAGAAAGACCTGGAAGCCAGCGTCGCATTGCAGAACGAGTTGGGAATTCCCGCGACGGAACTGCCGCCGCCCGCAGTGGGACCTGGAACGGGAGTGGATAACGTGCGGGTGTTCCCTGCCCCAACGAGCACTACAGATGCCTCGCTACAGCTTGCGCGGCAAGTAACGCGGCTCGTGGCGGACGCGAAGCAGCAGATTCATTCGACGGCGCGCGAAGTGGTTTCGCAAATCGTTGCAGCGGAGCAGCGCGACGCGTTCGAACAGTGGGAACAGAAATTTGCCGCAGCTCGCGCGGAAGTTGCAAATGAAGCCGACCGCGCCGTGGAGCGCATTCAGAAGGAAACCGAAGAGCGGACGCGCGCGGCGCACACCGCTGCCGCGGAAGGATTAAAGAACGATTTGCCCGGATGGGTCGCGCCACAGCTCGAACATGTGACCCAGGAACTGACCAACCGAATTGCGCAGGCCGGCACAGCGCAAATTATGCAGCAGGATCAGCGACTCGCAGAGTTAAGCGAACGCGTGGCGGGCTTACTGCAGCAGCTCGAAGAAACCGGCGAGCGGCTGAATCAACGCGCGAATGAAACAGATGTGCGGCTTGCGGAGCGGGCGGAATCCGCCGCGCGTACGATTGAAGAGACTGCGCGGCAAAAAGAAGAAAGCACGGGCGCGCACCGAGAGAGTTTGAGCGCGGAAACGGGTCAAGCGCGAGAGCAATTGCACGCGGCTGTTGCGGAGGCGAAGTCGGCGCTGGAGCAACACGTCGCAGAGCGGGTCGGCGGCGCGCAGGCGCATCTGCAAGGCACGGCGGATGCGGCAGTGGTTTCCGCGCAAGAACGTATTGCGGCGAGTCTGCAGGAACATTCAAATCGAGTGTTGGCACAGCTTCACGAGAATTTGGAAAGCGAAGCGGCGCGGCACGCAGGCGGAATCCAAGAGGCAGCGGCTCGCGCGGCGGCGGAGGTCGAGCAAAAGCTGTCGCAGTTGCGCGAAGCGGCGCAGGGAGAAACCGGGCAACTGGATACGGCAATCGCGCACGCTAATGCGACCATCGAACAACTGGATCAATTTTTGCCGCGGGTCGCGAGTTTGCAGCAGCAGGCGCTGAACGAATTTCAGTCGCAGCTTGATGACGTGCTGACCCTGCATCGGAATGAATTACATCGGCGCAGCGAATCGCTCTACGAAGAGCTAAGCACGCGTGTGAACCTCTCGTTCGCAACGGCGGGCCATGATGCACTGACGCGTTTCGATGAGCAAGTGCGCGCGGCGGTCGAGCCGCACGTGCACGCGACGAACGAAGCAATTCACCGGCTGGCGGGCGGGCGTTCGTTGCTCGACGCCGCAATGACGCTACAACAGGACCGCATTCGAAACACTGCTGACGAAGCGTTTGCGGAATCACTCGCGCGCTTCCGCGACAATCTTGGTGGCGTGGAACAGCTTCTGCACGAATCGGCGCAAAAAATCACGGCGCAAAACCTGACCGAACTGGAAGGCCGCGCCGGCGATGTGCGCCATCATTCCGTGGATGAAATGCACAAGTCCGCCGAATGGTACGAAAAGAAAGTGCAAACACAGATTGTTGGATTGACCGAGCGTGCGGTGGAGCACGCGGGCAATCAACTGCGCGAAAAGGCGGGCGAAGTCTCAGCCGTGTTCGCGAGCGAGCTGGATCATTCGAGCCGCAGCTTTGTACAACACACGCAAACGCAGATGGAAGAAGTGGTTCGCGATGCATTCGATCGCGCGCGGGCGCTTTTTGCGGAAGCTGCGGACACGACTTCCGCCGCGTTTACCGATGAGATTCAGCGCCACGGCCGCGAAGAGCTGGACGGCTTCAGCAACGCCGTACGGGAAACTGCGTCTGCTTCGTTTGCCCTTTTGCAGGCTAGCCGTGCAGAGCTCGCGCGGCAAACGACCGCCGAGCAGGAGGAATTCTTGCAACGATTCCGCGGTGCACTTTCCGGGACGCTGGAGGGCGGCATTTCCGAGGCGCGCGAAAAAGTGCAGGCAGGCTTCGCGCCGCTGCTGGAATCGTGGAAGCAGATGACCGAAGCACATCAAGCCGAAATGCTGCAGAACTACGCCCGCTTGAGCGATCAGGCGGCAGAGCAGTACCGCAGCCGGCTTGAAAATGTTTCAAACTCCTGGATGGTCGCAACGGTAACCACTTTGGACAAGCAAGCGCGCGACCTGGTGAACAACATTGCGCACGAAGCCGAAGGCAAAATGCGCGAGACCTGCTCACAAGTGTTCGAACGCCTCGGCGACACGTTGAAGGAGCGCCTGAAGCAACTTGCTGATGACCCGCCGTCAAAAGCAAAAGACGCGCACGCCTGAAAAAGCGGCGCTTCCTGCGCAGCAAACCGAATCTCGGTATAATTGATTATCCATGGCCAACCGAGCGTATCTGCGCGTGTGGACGCGCGATTTTTCCGAAGCGACGATGATTGCGGAGTTCGCGCGGTTTCTGACGACCGCGCCCCTCTCCGAATCGCGGCCTTATTTCGATGAACTCATCGTTCAGGCGATTGATCCCACCGAAACTCCTGCCGCCGAGTGGGACGTACACGACGGCACCTACGGCGCGCCGGAAATCGCGGCGCTTGCTGTGCAACACCTGAATGCCGACACCGCGTACATCGCCCACGCCAAGTGGGATCTCTGGACATTCGATATAGACACTGTGAAATGGAAGCGCGGTCCACAGCCGCTGATTTTGACCTGCCACGGACCGGATTATGACAATGGCGTGGCCGCAACCGACGGCCATTTTCTTGCCGATCTCGGTTTTGAGCATCTGTTTACGGGACACGGCGGCCTGCTCGCGCCCGCTGCCGCATCGAATCCCTTCGATGGCTCGGACCATCCCATCGAAAAAACGTTTCGCAGCTGGATGAGCGTGGAGGCCAATCGCAAGGAATACGCCGCAAAGACGCGCGAGAACATCCAACATTTGACGAATTGGGTGGAAGCGGTGCAACTGGCGCTGCCGGTGGAGCGGAGTGAATTGTGGAGCGAAGGGGAGGAAAACTTTGAAGCGCGTCTCGACGCGATTCTGGCTCTGCGCTAGCGCCGCGACTGCGTCGCTCATCGTTGTTCTGAACACGCACTCCGCACCGCAAACGGGTAGGCAGGCGGCTCCGAAAAGAACTAATGAGCTCACGCTCGCCAAACTTCGGCCGGGTATGGATTCATTGAGACGCGCGCAAAGAGTTTACAGACGACTTGAACCACAGCCTAATGACAAAGGAGCTTTCGTTCTGCACAACATGTGCTATCGGAACGATCTTTTCCTAGAAACAGATTCGGCCGGAGGAATTAAAACTATTCGGCTGGCGGATGATCGCTCTAATGCGATGGTCGATTGCTATGAAAAAGGATCGACGCGGCCACCGCTATTGGCTACCGGCCTTGGACTAACCACTTTTGATTCTGTATCCAAAGTCATTGCGCTCTATGGGGAACCCGACTCGCGGAGTCCTAGCACGAAGAACGGCCAACCGTTAGAATTGCTGTACTACGCCTTCGACTGGGCGGGTCCGGACGTGCCTCAGGTCATGGAAGTGGTTTGCACCGCCGAGAAAGAAGGCAAGCCCGGCCAAGTCGTGGAAATCACGCTGGCAGCAGGCAGTCTCTGATGAAATTCTCGCAACTCCAATCCGGGGACGCTCACGAGCAGGAAGTTCCGCCGTCCTGTAGTAAGGGGAGGAAAGTGCCCCGTCTATTGCGAAATAGTTCCTTAAAGTTTCCTGAAATATTCCTGGTCGCGGCGGCGTTGTTAAATGCAGGGGGCTGCGGCTCCTCGTCGACACCACCGTCAGCGGAAACCGCGGCAAAACCCGCGGAGTTGGCCGTTCCCCCCGATATCCAGTCGGCTGCCGACGCGTTTCTAGGAAAAGAGACTACCGTGTTAACGTTCGGCGATCTGGCGAAAACCGGAAACAGGCAATTGCTTGCGGCCAATGTGGTTCCAAAAACGCCGAAAAATAATCTTCCGGGAACGATTGTGACGCGCGCTGTGCTTGCCGAAGAAACCGACGGCAACTGGCACGAGCTTGTGCGCTGCGACGAGCACCTGAAAAATGAAAAAGGCTATTTGGGTGGATCGCCCATCGACCCAGTGGCGGGCTGGCGCGTGCAGTTTGAAAAAAACGATGTCGAAGGCTTTCACCTTTATTTGACGCCAATAAGAGTTAACGATGACCCGCACGTTTTGCCGCTGGCTGTGCGCTGGAATTCGGCGGTGAAGCGGTATCAAACGCTCGACCGCAACTACGAACATTTCTTGTCTGAGGCTCCTTCCCTCGGAGCGGTGAGGTCGTACCTGAAATGAGCGCCGCCAATCAAGCAAAACCGAAAAAGGATTTGAGCGGCCTGAAACCGTATTTGAAGCGCTATCCCGGCGCCATTGTTCTCGGCCTCGTCAGCGTCGTGCTGATGAGCCTGCTCGGCAACCTGATTCCGCTTGCAACAGGCGTCATCACGGACACATTGCGCGGCGATCCACTTCCTTTTCAGCACGCGGCACAGGGCCGCGCTGCCGTAGCCGAAATGGTAGGCACCCCCACGTTAAGCCGCTTAATTCCCTACTATGCGCCGAGCAGCCGACGAACGCTGGCAATCTACTGCTTGTTCATCGTGGCGTGCGTAATCATCAAGGGTCTGCTGTCATTTTATGCGCGGTGGGTTCTCATCGGCGTTTCGCGCGACATTGAATTCGACATTCGCAACGATTTGCTAAAGCGGCTGCTGCTGCTCGAGCCGGAATTTTACGTCCGCAACCGCACTGGCGAGCTGATGTCACGGGCGACCAACGATTTAAACGCAGTGCGCATGGTGCTTGGGCCGGGAATCATGTACAGCGCGACGACGATTGTGACCATGATTCTTGCGATCGGCGTTATGGTGACGCTCTCCGGCTCGCTCACAATCTGGGTGCTCCTGCCCGCGCCGATTGTCGCCGTTGCTGTCTGGTTCTTTGGTAAAACCATTCACGATCTCTACGAAAAAATTCAGGGGGCGCTCGCCACACTGACCGCGAAGGTGCAGGAAAATCTTTCCGGCGTACGCATCATCCGTGCGTATGCCCAGGAAGATGCAGAGATTCGTGGCTTCGACGAACCAAACCGCGAATACGTTGCGCGCAACATAAAATTGATTCGCACATGGAGCATGTTCATGCCGTCGCTGACGGCGATGATCGGCACCACGTTTCTAATCGTTCTCTGGCAGGGCGGGCACCAACTCCTGCGAGGACAGATTTCGCTGGGCGCGCTAATCGCGTTCAACGGCTACCTCGCACAACTTGTCTGGCCGATGATCGCACTCGGCTGGGTGACCAACATTTTTCAGCGCGGCGCGGCTTCCATGGGCCGCATGAATTACATCCTGACCGCGCAGCCGAATATTGATGATCGTGCGGCCAGAATTCCTGCCGAAGTGACGCCGAAAGGCGAACTGGAATTTCGCGATTTGACGTTTACGTATCCGACGACGCTGGCAGGCGGCTCAACGAATGGCAAGACATCCGCCAACGGAAGCGGAAAGCGCACGGTATTGCACGACATCAGTTTGTGCGTGCCAGCTGGCTCCACGCTGGCGATTGTTGGGCCAACGGGAAGCGGTAAGACGACACTCGCGGCACTCGTCGCGCGTCTTTGGGAAGCGCCGGAAGGCTGCGTGTTGCTCGACGGCAAGCCTCTGCGGGAATGGCCGCTGGCAACGCTGCGCCGCGCCATCGGGTTCGTTCCGCAGGACACTTATCTTTTCGGCGAAACGGTCGGCGGCAATATCGCGTTCGGCCTTTCGGAATTGGACGAAACGCGCATCCGCGACGCGGCGGAGATCGCCAATCTCGACGGCGACGTGCAGGCGTTCGCTGAGAAATACGAAACCATGGTCGGCGAGCGCGGCATTACGCTTTCTGGCGGACAAAAGCAGCGCACCGCAATAGCCCGCGCCGTGGCGCGCGATCCGCGCATCCTGATTCTGGACGATTCGCTTTCCAGCGTGGACACGCAGACCGAAGAGCGCATCTTGCAGCGGCTGCGCGGCGTGATGGAAGGCCGCACGACGATTCTGATTTCGCACAGGACTTCTACGGTGAAGGACGCGGACCAGATTGTGGTCCTGGTGGACGGCGGAATTGCCGAACGCGGTACTCACGAAGAATTGCTGGAACGCGGCGGTTATTACGCGGACCTTTATCAGAAGCAACTGTTGGAAGAAGAGCTCGAACGCGCATGAGCAACATTCACGAAGAAGAGGCCCTCGGCAAAGCGTACGATTCGCGCCTGATGCGGCGGCTTTTGCAGTACATGAAGCCGTATCGCTTGAGCGTCGCGCTCGCGCTGGGCATGGTGGCCATCGTTACGCCGCTGGAGCTGGCGCCGCCGTGGTTTTTCCAGCACGCAATAGACAAGTATTTCGTCCCGGCAATGAACAAAGTTTTGCCGGAGAGCGCGGCGTGGCGCGGAATCGGCTGGCTCAGCCTGATTTTCCTGGGCGTGCTCGTGGCCGACTTTTTGGCCCAATACCTGCAAATCCGCATTATGCAGCGCGTGGGCCAGGCAACAATGTACGACATGCGCAAAGGAATCTTCGCGCATCTGCAACGGTTGCCAATGAGCTACTTCGACCGCAATCCCGTCGGACGGCTGGTGACACGCGTGACGACCGATGTGGACGCGTTGAACGATTTGTTTGCAGCCGGTGTCGTCACCATGATCAACGATTTTTTCTTGCTGGTGGTTCTGGCGGCACTGTTGATCGCAAAAGATTGGCGTCTTGGACTCGACACGCTGGCGATTCTTCCCGGCATTCTGCTCGTCACGCTCGTCTTTCGCAAATACGTGCGGGACGCAAATCGCCGCATTCGCACGGCCATTGCACGCATCAACGCCTTCCTCCAGGAGTACATTGCCGGCATGGGCGTAGTGCAGCTTTTCAACCGCGAGCAGAAAGCATTGCAGGAATTCGAGAAGCGCAATCGCGACAACATGCTCGCGTGGCGCGACGCGATTCTCTCCTATGCTGTGTTTTATCCGGCGGTGGAATTCTTGAGCTTTGCCACGATCGCGCTGATCTTTTGGGCAGGCGGCGTGCGCATCCTGCACGGCGGGCTGACCCTCGGCGTGTTGACCGCGTTCACCATGTATGCGCAGCGTTTCTTCCGGCCGATTCAGGACCTCAGCGAGAAATTCAACATCTTGCAGTCCGCAATGGCGGCCAGCGAGCGTATTTTCAAATTGCTGGATGAGCCGGTGACCATCGAATCTTCGCCGAATTGTGCCCGGCTGGAATCGCCGCGCGGTGAAATTGAATTTCGCAACGTGTGGTTTAGCTACAAAATCAGCGGCGAACCGGGCGAAGAAGATTGGGTCCTGCGCGATGTTTCCTTCCGCATGGCGCCCGGACAGACGTTTGCCATTGTCGGACACACGGGCGCGGGAAAAACCACGCTCATCTCATTGCTGCTTCGTTTCTACGACGTGCAAAAAGGGCAAATCCTGCTCGACGGAAAAGATATTCGCACGCTAAATCTGCAGGATTTGCGCCGCTATTTTGGAATCGTTCTGCAGGACCCATTTCTCTTTACAGGTACAATCGAATCGAACGTTCGCCTTGGCACGCCCGGAATTGAACGCAAGGACGTGGAACACGCGCTAAATGAGGTCGGCCTTGCGGAATTTGTCCATTCTCTCTCCGACGGCGCGGACACACCCGTTAACGAACGCGGCTCGACGCTCTCTGTGGGTCAGCGACAGCTCATTAATTTTGCGCGTGCCCTGGCGCACAATCCGCGTTTCCTGATTCTGGACGAGGCCACGTCCAGCGTGGACACAAAAACTGAAATGCTGATCCGCGAAGCTCTGGACCGCCTGCTTACCGGACGCACAGCGCTTGTGATCGCGCACCGGCTCAGCACGATTCAACATGCCGACCGCATTCTCGTCTTCCACAAGGGCAGACTGCGCGAGCAAGGCGCGCATCAGGAGCTTCTCACGCAGCGCGGAATCTATTACCGGCTCTATCAGCTCCAATACAAGGAGCAGGAACTACACGTTCCCGTAAGCGCGCCAGATGCGACTCCCCTTTCGGCTTTGCCTTCCCCGCAGCCTGCGAGCGACTGAGTTTTCTTCATCCCTTATGCCGCCAACACAAATTCTCCTTTCCGCGGGCGAAGCGAGCGGGGACATGTACGCCGCGCGGCTTGCCACCGAGCTGAAAAAGCATACGGATGTGGAAATTTTTGGAATGGGCGGAGCGCAAATGCGCGCCGCTGGCGTGGACGTCATCACCGACTATTCCGAAGTATCCGTCCTCGGCATCACGGAAATCGTCAGCCATCTGCCACAGTTGCGCCGCGCGATGCGCAATCTCGTTTCACAAGCGCGTGCGCGAAAACCGGCGCTCGCCATTCTCACGGATTTTCCCGGCTTCCATCTGCGGCTCGCGCGAAAACTGAAACCGCTCGGCGTGAAAAATATCTATTACATTTGCCCGCAATTCTGGGCCTGGCGGCCGTGGCGGGCAAATCTGGTACGCAGGCGTTTTGCTTTGGCGCTTTGCATTTTCCCCTTTGAAGAAAAGTTCTTCAGCGACGCTGGAGTGCCGGTCAAATTCATCGGCCATCCGCTGGTTGGCGAAGTTCGCGCCACGCGCACGCGGGCAGAATTTGCTGCAAAGCATGGCTTCGATCCAGCTAAGGCGACCATCACGATTCTGCCAGGAAGCCGCTGGGGTGAAATCGCGCGGCACTTGCCTACCCTGCTCGACTCCGCAAGAGAACTCGAACGGCAAAAACCAGGCAATCACAATTTCATCTTGGCTCTCGCCGCGGACATGGATCTCAATCGCGTGAAGGAGCTAATCCCGCAAACGGTACGTCTAATTTTGGTGCAGGGCGACACCTACAATGCTCTCGCGGCCGCCGACGCCGCGGTGATTTGTAGCGGCACAGCTACGGTTGAAGCCGCGCTGCTTGATGTGCCCATGGTTGTTGTATATAGGGTCTCGAAACTGACCGCGCTGCTCGCCAAACCACTAATTCGAACAAAATACTTCGGGATGGTGAACCTGATTGCCGAGCGTGAAGTTGCGCCGGAACTGATCCAGGACAATTTCCAATCCGAAAAGATTGCGCGTGAAATTCAACAGCTTTTGGAACCGGCTCGTTCCGCAAAAGCTCACGCGGATTTGGCGGAAGTTCGGCGGCGTTTGGGCCCGCCCGGAGCCGTCGAACGCGCCGCGGAGGCGATTCTCGCTCTCCTGGCCGGCGAGGCCAAGGGTTCTGGCAACGCTTCCTGAGGCGCTGCTATCCTATATACGGTACCTGTGTGATGAAACTCTTCGAAAGGCATCTGGTGGCCCAGTTGCGAAATGCCCCCCGTTTGTGCGGTCTCTTCGTACTGGCAGCAGCCGCTCTGGCTCTGCCCATCGTGTCGCAAGCGCAAGTTCAGGCAGCCGCCCGGCCGAGTTTTCTGGCGGAGCATTATGACGTCGCCGCGACCCTCGACCCTAATGGTCAGTCGATTTTTGCAACCGCAAAAGTACGATTTCGCGTACTGGAAGCGTCCGGCGTGGTACATGTTGAATTGCATCCCAACCTGACCGTCACGGACGTGAAGTCGGAGCAGGGTGCTTCCCTGAAATTCGACCGCGACGGCACAAGTCCACTCGCGGTTCGCGTGAATCTGCCTGCGGCCGTCGCTGCAAACAGCAAAGTGACGCTCACGTTTACCTACTCGGGGATTCTAGCGAACGAGGAAAACAGTCCTTTGCCCGGTGTGCGCCTCGCTTCTATTTACAAAGACGGCGCCTACCTGCTGCTGCCTGCTCGGTGGTTTCCCCTCACGGGATATCCGACGAACCGCTTCACAGGAACATTTCGCCTGAACGTGCCTGACACGTTCGCGATGGCAGGCACGGGAAAGGCGCTTGCACCGGCGCCGGTCGCCGGAAAAACCGCGGCAGAAGGCTCACGTCTGCAATATGTCTTTGAATGCACGCGCCAGGCACCGAATGGGACGTTTGTCGCGGGCAATCTCGAGTTAAATACGAAACAGGCCGAAGGCATCAATGTTGCGGTCTACGCCCCGCACTCGGCTTCAGCCAAAGTCGGCGATTTCGCGGCGGACGTAGCGCGCGCCGTCATCACCTTCAGCGATATGTTCGGCCCGATTCCCGACGCAAACATGACGCTGATCCAGATTCCGGACAACACTCTTCGCGAATATGCCGCGCCGGGTGCGCTGCTTCTAAGCCAGCGTGCGTGGGATCCGAAAGTGAACGAGCGGACCATCGCGCGGCTCGTCGCGTCGCAATGGTGGGCGAACCAGGTGCTCCCCGCGTCGACCGGCGATGAATGGATTAGCGACGGCCTGGCGCGTTATTCCGAAGCGCTCTACGCCGAACAAACGACTGGCAAAGAGGCAGGACTCAAAGCAGTGGACGATTTCGCGGTCGGCGCGTTGATGTATGACGACGCAGCTCCCGTAGGGCAGGCAGCGCGCTTGACGCAGTATTCCAGCGACTATCGCTCGGTGGTGATGAACAAAGGCGCGATGATTTTTCACATGCTGCGCGCGCAGCTCGGCGACGTGGCATTCAAATCGTTACTGCACGATTTTTACACGCGCTATGCCGAAAAAAACGCATCTATCGCGGACTTCACAGCCCTGGCCGAACAGCACGGCAAGAATCCGGTGAAACCTGGGCAGGCGCCGCCGAATCTGCGCGGCTTCTTTGCGCAATGGCTAAATTCCACAGGTATCCCCGACTTCAAAATTGAATACGTCATTTACCGCACGCCAAAAGGCTTCCGCGTCGTTGGAAAACTTTCCCAACCGCTCGATACGTTTGCGATGCCGGTGGATTTGCGGATTGACACCGAAGGAAATCCTGAAACCAAGACTGTTGAAGTCACAGGCACCGAAACGCCTTTCTCCGTGGAAACATTTGGCCGTCCGAAACCCGGCGGAATTCGCATTGACCCAAGCAATGTAATTTTGAAGGGCAACAATTCCCTGCGCTCGCGTGCCGCGATTGCGCGTGGCGAAGAACTCGCCGAGACCGGCCGGTACTTCGACGCAATCAAGGAATACCAGAGGGCGCTTTCCATTCAGCCGGGACGACCGCTAGCGAACTTCCGAATGGGCGAGGCGTTTTTCTATCAACGGAATTATCAGGCGGCGGCCAACGCCTTTCGCGAAGCGCTGCAAGCCGTGCCGGAGCCTTCCGAAAAGTGGACCGAAGTATGGGGCCACATTTATCTGGGCATGATTTTTGATTCGCTGGGCCAGCGCGAACGCGCTGTAAATGAATACAGCCGCGCAAAACAGACCAACGACAATACCGGCAGCGCGCAGGATGCTGCCGACCGTTATTTGAAGAAGCCGTACAGCGACAATCCGCAAACTGCGGACGCTGCGAAACCAAGCGGAGAGGCGAAGCCAGTCGAGCCCACCGACGATCGCCCCAAACTAAAAAAGCCTCAATAAACAAAAGACGCAAAAAAAACGGCGCGGCTCCAAGATGAGCCGCGCCGTTTTGATTTTCCGTTTTTGTCTTCTCGTTTAGCGCAAACCACCGGCGATCACGAGTGTTTCGCCAGTAATCCACGCCGAGTCCTGTGAAGCAAAGAATACCGCCGCCGGTGCGATGTCTTCCGGTTGTCCGATGCGTCCAAGTGGAGTGCGCGAAACGATGTCTTTCTGGAAATCGCTGCCTTCGAATCCCGCGGTCTTCACACCCTCGGTGATGACCATTCCGGGATTGATGGAATTCACCCGGATTTTATTGGGACCAAGTTCCTTCGCAAGCACTCTCGTAATGGAATCCACAGCGCCCTTGGTGCCGCTGTAAGCAGAGGCAGTGGGCACGCCCATCACGCTTACCAGCGAGCTGATGTTGATGATGCTCCCACCTTCCTTGCCAAAGTATTTGGTAGCTTCCCGCGAAGCGGACAGCAAACCAAGAACATTGGTGTCGTACAACCTCCGGAATTGCTCCGTCGTGATTTCGCCCAGAGGTGAAAATTCGTAAATGCCGGCGTTGTTCACCAGGATGTCGAGCTTGCCAAAAGCCTTTTTTGTTTCTGCGAGAAGCCTTTCAACATCAGCCTGCTTGGCCACGTCGCCTTGAACTGCGACCGCTTTGCCGCCTTTCTTCGCAATGTCATTCACTACAGCATCCGCGCCGCTTTTGCTGGAGGCGTAATTAATGACTACCGACGCTCCTTCCGCTGCAAAGTGCTTGGCGATCTCCGCTCCAATGCCTTTCGAAGCGCCAGTGACTACCGCTACTTTCCCTTCGAGTTTCTTTGCCATGTTAAGCCCCTTTAAAGTCTCGCTTTATTTTTGTACCAATCGGTACGAAACACATGGTAAGATGCTGAAGTATGGGAAAGGTTACAAAGGCCAAAAAGAAACCTCTCCCGCCTGGCCGCCCTCGGGCCTTCGACCCAGACAGGGCCCTGAATGCCGCTCTACGCGTGTTTTGGGAGAAGGGCTATGACGGAGCTTCCCTTTCGGATCTCACTGCAGCCATGGGGATTAACAAACCGAGCCTCTACGCCACGTTTGGCGACAAACAGGAGCTTTTTCGCAAAGTCGTGGAACGTTATGTCCAGACTCAGACGCCATTTATGCAAGAGGCGCTCGAGGATCCTTCCGCTCGAAATGGCATCCGGCGAGTTCTAAATGGCGCGGCCGATAGCGTCACGCATCCTCTAAATCCCCATGGCTGTCTGTTGGTGCAAGGAGCGCTCGCCTGCGGCGGCGAAACGGACGGTATCAAGCGTGACCTTGCGGAGAAGCGTTCTGGCAGTGAAAATTTGTTGCGCAATAGACTGCTCCGCGCGCAAACAGGAGGCGAGCTTCCGCCAGAAGCCGACCCCGAGGCGTTGTCACGTTTCTACAGTACTGTCTTGCGCGGCATGAGTGTCGAAGCGTCCGGCGGTGCAACACGCAAGGATCTGCAGAGCGTGATTGATTTGGCGATGAACGCTTGGCCGGCGTAAGCCAGCGCAAAAAAGCGGCCTAAAGTCCGAAGTTCGAAAAATCCGTCTTCGTCATGTACGTCGAGTCCACTTTCTCGACGATCTTTCCATTCGCTTCCGATTTGTCGCGTACATCCTTCCAATCCGGATCGTCCTGAAACGCCTTCCAGTTTGCGGCGGCCGCTTCCCGGCTGGGGTGCGCAATGATGTAAATCAACATGTTCGATTTCGCAGGCTCATCCAACGGCGTCCAGTACGCGATATTCTTGATGCCGTGCTTTTCGAACAGCTTCGTCGTGTGCTCGCGAAAGCGTTTGAGCAAATCGGGCAGTTTGCCTTCATAGCAGTGATACACACGCAATTCGTAAACTGTGGTGGCCGGTTGTTCGGAGGAGGAGTCGGCGCCTGAACCAGTTGCCCAGGCAGCAGGAGGCAGCAGCGATACAGCAGGAAGCGATTGAAGTAAGGTTCGTCTGTTCATGACGGAAATCTTACCAGAGTCGTGGCCGGACAAGACCGCTCATTGCAATTTTGAAGGAAAAACGGGCGGAACCCGTGGCTCGGCCGGATATTGCACATCCGCTTTCAAGTTCCGCGGCTTGTACTTCGCATCCAGGGTCCTTTTCTGATTTACCGTCTCGTGAAGAATGGAATCGTCCGGAATTTCCCGGCTGGCTCCCATGGGAATACGCCACTTGGGTTTCTTCGTTGCGTCGTCGAAGTATCGGTGCGGCAGCAATTCCGCGAGCCACCAGTTCCGGGTCAGCGAATTGTGAAGGATGCCTTTCGGATCTGGGACGACGCGAGGGGAGGAGGGAGGACGGCCAAGCATTGTCTTCGCCCTGGTTTCGTCGACCTTCAAGCCCAAAGGAAGCGCCTCGGCCATCATCCATTCCAATGCGATCTTTGAGAGTCCGCTCTCGGATTCGGAATAGGAACCGCCGACATCGGAATGCACGCCCGCAAACCACACCTGCTTGAGTGTCTGGCCTTCCAAGGGCGCACCCCATAAATTTTTCTGAAAGAAACAACGCCGTTCGTCGATCGAAATCGCGTGGCGGCCGTTTTTCATGTCAGGGTTTCGAGCCGTATAGGGCAGGCGAACGGGGTTATAAATCCATCCATACGAATTGACCGTGTCCCAGACCCCCACAAAGTGCAGCGGGCAGGGGTGGCTAAACGTAGCCTTAAATTCGTCGGCCGCATGAAATGTACTTGTCATCCGTTCCGCATCGCGAGTTCGCTTCGCATACATTCTCAAAATGTACCGGACTAAATCGTTGTTGCCCGAATTGAGCACTCCAAACATATGCAGGACACCTGCCAGGGCGCGGACCGTATAAGCGCCGCGGCTAAAACCAAACAAAAATACTTTGTCGCCTTCCTCGTACGCGTTCATCAGATAGCGATAGGCGTCTCCCACGTTGTCGAGGAGTCCTCCCCCGAATGCTAATCCGACAATCTTGGACCATGCTCTGCTGATGCGGTTTCGGGCCATGGGATCGCCCAAGGTTCCCACGCCGGGATGGTAATACCCGACCTGATCCTTTCCATTGAAAATGAGCGTGCTGTAGAGCTTGATGACGTTCGAATCATTCTCCGGCGTCTCAAAGCTGTTTCCCGTCCCATCGCAACAGATGACTATATTCTTGGGCATGAGTGCTCCCGTGGCACAGAACCTGGCAAAGCATTTCGTATTGAGGTGTGACTAATAGTGAAGGGAATGATGTTTTCGTTACGAAAATAGCGAGAAGCCGAAACACAGAAAGAATGCGCTCAAGCACTAGACGTTCTTTGGGAAAGCAAATGGTTGAAGGCGGCTGAGAAAATGTCATGTGCCGCTTTGTCATAAAGGATAAAGTAAACAGACTCGAGTGACGTCTCTTTCGACAGATGCTGAGCGGCTTCGCGCAGCATGATTTCCGCGCACTGATCCACGGGGAATCCGGAAACACCCGTGCCAATTGCTGGGAACGCGATTGTCTTCAATCCTCGCTCGGCTGCAAGCCGCAGCGAATGCGCGGTGGAAGTCTGCAACGATTTCGCCGTGGTCCGAACACCGCCAAGCCCCATGCTCGCCGCGTGAATTACATACTTCGCTTTAAGCTTCCCTGCTGCGGTAATCGCGGCAAAGCCCACCGGTATGCTGCCAATTTCGTTGCATTCCTGCTGGATGGATTCGCCGCCCTTGCGCGCGATGGCTCCCGCAACTCCCGCGCCGAGCAGCAAATCGTTGTTGGCCGCATTTACGATGGCATCCACCGCCATTTCCGTAATATCGCCTTGTTGGATGAGAATGCGCTCGCGAAGAGACTTTTTGTCCGCCACGCGCCGCAGATTCTCACAGGAATCCGCGGCGCGCAAGCGCCTGCCTATCACCCGCGAACAAAAATCTTGTAACGATACGTAATTACGCGCTCTTCGCCGGCTTTCAACGTGATGTCCCACGTAAGCCGTGACAGCGGATTATCCATCTGGATCGCTTCGCCCAGCTTCACGGCTTTGCCAGTATCGGATTGCGTCTCCACATCGCCACGCAAGGTCTTACCGATGTTCAGCTTCACGTCCTTTGACTTATAGTTCTTCAGCTTCATCGAGCCTTCCACGGTGACCAGATCAAATTCATAGCCGTGGCGCCGCTGAACGTTCTGCTGGCGCGCGACTTCACGTTCTTCATGGCTGGAACGAATATCCGTCGCGATTGTAATCTTCAAATTGGAAGAAGCCGCTTTCGGCGTGTAAGGCAGCGTGTCCTGCGACACCGGCTTTGTGCCGGAGATGACCATAGTAGGCGCGCTCGTCCAAGGAAATTTGGTCGTATTCTTCAGGCGAATCGAATGCCAAATGCTGTTGCGCGTCGCGGCCTCCGGCGAGTTCGGGTTGTACTGGACCACATTGCCAAAGCCGTCCACGCGCTGCGGGTCTACGACTTCCCACTCATAGATATGCTCATAGCCGACCGTGCTGGAAAACACATTGTATGTGGCGCGCTCTCCTCGAGCCAGCGTCACCCCAGACCTCGTGTATAGAAAAAGATCTTCTTCCGGAGCGCCGGACAGTTCGGAAACAGTTTGCGAGAATGACGGTTCGTTCCGCGCGTCCAGCTCCTTCATTTCGCTTGCCACCAATTGCCCCGAGATGGCATTCGAATACATTCTGAAGTTCGCTTCGTCCTTCCTGCCTGCATCTCTCATGAACGAAAGTAGATTTTGCTGCAAACTCATGGGAGAAGGCGTTTCGGAGTAAACGAAATTTGGGACGCCCACAACAAAGAAAACGTCCGAATTGTTCAAGTCCTCGGCGTCATCCACCACAACGGACTGCATGGTAATCTGCGCCGTTTTGTCGTCGGTCAGCGAAATCATGTATGACGGCGTCCATCCTAGCCCGTGCTCCAGGTATCCCATCGTCAAATCGGTTTTTTCGCCGGCTCCTTTGATTTTGAAACGCAGAGCCGAATGTGGCTGTTCGATTTTTTCGTGAAAAATTGTGTCATCCGGAAGAACGGCGTTTGCGATGGAACCGATGGGCAAAGCCAGCAACTTTTTGTCCACGCGAAGCAGCAAGTATTGTGGCTTTGTTGGCACGACAGCGATTTCTGCGGCGCCTTCGGGATTGGCCTCGCTCACCGCTAGCTTCGATTCGCGCACTCCAACGATTTCGCCCGTGTAATCCTTCATATTCATGCTGTATGTGACGGTGACCGTTTTCCCCGTATTCGCTTGCAGCACTTCCGCGAGCGACTGCAATTGACGCTCGGAGGAGACGTTGTAGCGATAAGCGACAACTTCATCGAGCGAGGTATTTGGTTCACCGGGCGCAAGCCAAAGCGTGCCCAGCGTGGCGTTCGGAATCGGCGTGATTCTTCCCGTTCCGGATTGAAGTTGCACGTTTCCCTGCCGCACGACGAATGCCAGGCCATTCTTGAACGCCGCAACGGCTACAGTTCTTGGCAAAGGCTGAGGAAGAGGTGCCTGCTCTGCCGGGATTGCAAGACTCGGAACTGCCATCGAGACACAAACGACCCATGCAAGTGCGCGAGAAAGCCACATAAAACGGCCTCCAAAATCGAAATTGGCCTGCGGGGATGCGAGCGCGGATGCAGATTCACCGCGAGCTCACTGCCTATGGTCAGAACGATGGAGTTTGCATTTCTTGCGCAGTGAACCGGCTACTTCTTCAGAGCCAAAGGCGAAGAATAATCGTAAACGCCACGGCCTGATTTGCGTCCCAGTCTGCCTTCCGTGACCAATTTCTTGAGCAAAGGATTCGGCCGATACTTTTCGCCAAGTGTCGAATGAAGATATTCCAGAATGCTCAGTCGCACGTCGAGCCCAACCAGGTCCACCAGCTCAAACGGCCCCATGGGATGATTCAGCCCCAGCTTCAGCGCCTTATCAATGTCCTCCGCCGATGCAATTCCCGCCTCAAGCATCGCAAATGCCTCATTTCCAATCAGCGCATTCACTCGCGTGGTGATGAATCCCGGCGACTCTTTCACCACGACAACTTCTTTGCCCATACGGCGACCTAGTTCACGGCAGATTTCAATCGTTTCGTCGGAAGTTTTCGGCGCTTTCACGATTTCAATCAGCCGCATCTTCGGCACAGGATTGAAAAAGTGCATGCCCACGCAGAGCTCGGGCCGGTACGTCATCTCCGCCATCTCCGCGACGGATAGCGAAGATGTATTGCTGGCGAGAATTGCCTTGGGTTTGGCGAATTTGTCGAACAACGTAAAAAGCTCGAGCTTCAACTCCATCTCTTCCGGCACCGCTTCAATCAAGAAATCCGCCTCGCGGCAAACGTCTTCCACCGAAGAAGACGTCTCAAGTAATGCCAGTGCCGCGTCACGCGCGTCCGCCTCCACTTTGCCTCGCTGCACTCCTTCGTCGAGCGATTGCCGGATCCACGCCGTCCCTTTCGCCAGCGTCTCAGGCATCACATCCTCAAGAATGGTTCTGTAGCCGCCAAGCGCGGCGGCATACGCGACGCCGCGCCCCATGGTTCCGGCGCCAATGACGCCCACGGTTTTCATGTTCATGCGAGACTCTCCAGTTGTTTTATTGCAGCGAGAAAAAAGTACGTTGGAAGTTTACTTTAGCAGTTTACGGTAAGCATCTTCATCAAAGCCCAAAAGAATCTGTCCGCCACGCAGCAAAATCGGCCGCTTGATCAGATTCGGATTCTTGGACATGAGCGCAATCGCATCCTTGAGCGAAGGAGGGTTTTCTCCCATCTTGCGCTCGCGGTAGAGTTCATTCCGCGTACTCAGGAACATTCTGTAGTCACGCTCACCGATTAGGGCCTGTAGTTCCGAAATCGAAAGCGGCTCTTTATCCAAATCACGGGATTCGATCTCGGCGCCAAGCTGGAGCAAGAGACCTCTTGCTTTGCGGCACGTGGTTCAAGTTAGCTTCTGAAAAAATAAAACCTTCGGTTTCGGCACGCGGGGCAGTCCTGGTCTGCTTGCTCTGATTTTACACGATTGGCCGAGATCGCGACGCAACGGCCATAAGCTTTTGCGGGGACTAGTAGCGCGGAACTTTCGGATCGATTTCTGCCGACCATTTATCAATTCCACCAGCCAGAGACTTAGCCGATTCGACGCCCTGGCGCTGCAGCCACACCGCAACGTCCAGGCTGCGCATTCCGTGATGGCAATAACAAATAACGGCTTCTTCTACGTCGAGCGATTGCAAATTCGCGGGAATTGTATTCATCGGAATCAGCTTCGCGCCTTCAATGCGGCAAATTTCGTGCTCCCACGGTTCACGTACGTCAATCAACAAAAGCTTTTCTCCCGCGTCCAGGCGCTTCTTCAGTTCAGCGGGAGTGATTTCAAGCTCATTCATGGGGAGAGATTTCCTGTGGCTTCAGCGGCCGCGGAATTGAGGTACGCGCTTTTCGAAAAATGCGTGAACGCCTTCGAGGCAATCCTCGGAAGCAAAACATTTCATCTGATGTTCCACTTCAAGCTCAAGCGCGCGCTCTAAAGCTTCCTTCTGGCTCGCAAATAGTATTTTCTTCACGGCGCGAATCGCCAGCGGCGGCCCGGAAGCGATTTTCTGCGCCAACACCTTCGCTTCCGCTTCGAGCTGCGCCGCGGGAACCACGCGACTCACAAGTCCCAGCCGTAGAGCAGTTTGCGCGTCAATCATGTCGCCTGTATAAAACATTTCCGCGGCTTTCGAAGGGCCGACCAATTCCGGCACGAAATATGTTCCGCCGTAATCCGGAAACAATCCCACCTTCGCAAAATTTTGCCCAAACGCCGCTTCCTCCGCCGAAATACGGATGTCTGCAGCGAGCGCCACGTTCATCCCCGCTCCCGCAGCGGCTCCATTCACCGCGGCGATCACCGGCTGCGGCATCGTCCTCATCGTAAGCACCGATGCCATTCCCGCGCGCAGAAGCGGTTCCAGTTGTTTTGAGTTGTTGGCTTCCCTGCCTTTGCCGATAACGCCCAAATCTCCACCCGCGCAAAATGCGCGCCCTGCTCCGGTCAACACAACCACGCGAATCGCTTCGTCTTTCGCAATCCGCTGCAGCGAACCGTCCAACGCCGTCGCAAGTTCATTGTTCAGCGCGTTCATGCGATCCGGCCGATTCATCACCAGCACGGCAATGCCGTCATGCACGGACTCCAGCAGCACGGACGCAGGCGCGGACGCAGCTTCACTCATGAATGTTTCCCCTCAGACCTGCACGGCATCGCGCGCTTTTTCCGTCTTGCGAACAAGCTGCGCAAGCTTTCGAAAATGCTGAAGCCGTTCTTTCTGCGCGTTGGCATTCGCGCCGCTGCTGCTGGGCAGCACGTAAACGCGTGCGCCATAAAGCAACTCTTTCTGCAGGCCAAACTTGCATTTGCGCTGCGCGAACTGTTCGTACACGACTTTTCCGTTGAAAGCGATCACGCGCGGCCCAAATTCCTCCAGCTTTTGTGAAAGCACGATGCGGCCCTCCGCGAAGTCTTCCCTTGTGAGCTCTTCCACACCGTGCGTCGGGCGCTTAACAAGGTCCGTCAGCCCAATTCCAAACTCGATGATGCGCCGGTCGTCCCCGTATTCGAGTGGCTCGGGAATTACGTTGCTCTTGTGCAGCGTCGGCCAGAAAACATTATTCCGGCCGGAATAATAATGACCGGTACGAACGGAAGATTCGCTCGGATTGCAGCCCACAATCACGAGCTTCATGCCTTTGCGTAGGTAATCGGGCAGGGTCTTCATGAGGAGCTTCAGCGCCTCTTAGAATAACGCAGGTTACCGCGTGGAAAGGATATGTGTTCTAAGAGGTAGGCTGCCAAAGCGGCAAGGGGCGGCTTATCTTGCGTTTTGTCACTTCCGTGTAAATGCGCGCAGCCGCTGCAAGGTCCCACGCGGCAATTCCGTTGGATTTGAACAGAGTCACTTGCCCATCCGAACTTCGCGCGGGAATTTTCCCCGCAACGATTTGCGAAAGTTCAACGACTCGATCCCACCGCGAAGCATCGGATGCAAACCCCAGAACCAGGTCGCCCGCTTCCTGGCGCGACTGTTCGATGGAATCCACCACCACCAAGTCCGCCTTCAACACGGCAGCTTCGTCTAGTTCGCGTTTTCGCATGTGGTTCGCGCCGATCGCATTGATGTGCTCACCGGAGGCTAAGTCCGCGCCAAAAAGAACCGGCTGGCTGGAAGTGGTCGCAATGCAAACAATACTCGCGCCGCGCACCGCTTCCGCGGAACTCGCCGCAGCCTTCAAGGGGATTTTCAACCGTTCAGACATCTCACCGGCAAACGCTTCGCGCCGCCCAGGATCACGTCCATACACTGCGACGGACTCCAGCCTTCGAACCAACGCAATCGCTTCAAGCTGCGTGCGCGCCTGCCCTCCGGTACCGATAATCGCCGCAACATTCGCGTCCGCGCGCGCAAGATACTTCGTCGCCACACCGGATGCCGCGCCCGTGCGTCGCTGGCCCAAATAATCTCCTTCAATAAACGCCAGCAATTCGCCCGTTTCCATTGAATACAGCGAAACAACAAAAATTAGCCTGCCATTCACATACGTATATTGCTTCGTCGCAACCAGATTCGACGCGTAGTCCGCCGCGGCCATGTGGTGAAAAAATCGCCCGCCCGGAAATTCGAACCTCCTGCGCGCATGCACAATCACTTCGCCGGACGCCTGTTTGCGCGAAATCTCTTCCACGACCTCAATCGCCATCGGCATCGTGAAAACTGCGCGAACATCGTTCTCGCTGATGTGAAGCGTCATTCGAAAAACCTCGGCAGGTTCTTCTTCACTTTACTTTCTTCGAAGCGGAAGCCGCTCCAGGAGGCTTCGCGCCAGCTTCGGGTTTGCGCACTCGACGCACAACCGTCTGTATCAGCCGGTACCCCCGCTCGCCACGGTCGCCATCCATCACCTTGAAACGAAACTCAGGCTCGCCCTTCGGCCCTTGCATCAAAAGAATCGGCAGCGCGCCGCACAAATTGTTTTCAATAAACGCCGTCTCATAGCGCGTCTTTTTCTTGTTCCAAGTAAACACGCGCAAGTTCGTAAAATCGCACGCTTGTCCTTCCGGCCCTCGCGCTCCTGCCAGCAAATACTGCGGCTTTTCGCCGGATTCATCCGGTACGCGATTCAACTCAAACCAGGCCACGGGCCGAACGTTTGCCGAACTCGCTCCTTCGCGCACCGCGTCGGGAACTTCAAACTCCACGAATCGCGCCACAACCCAGCCCGCGATCGGAACTGATCCATCGCCCGGCGCCGTTGTCGTGGAAGGAATCGCGCTCCCCGTCCGGGCCGTCGTCTCTCCCGGTGGCCGCGTGGCCTCACCGCGCACGAGAAACCAATCTTCCTTTTTCGTTTCCTGTGGAGTTGCCGTGTCTTTCTCGTCCGAAACCTGCACCCAATCCGCCGTCGCGCGTCCCACCACTTCGACCGGAATCCCCCTCCCAAATTGATAGAGCCGCGCTTCGCTCCGCCCTGGCTCCACGCGAAGATTCGTCGCAACTTTTGTCCGCCCGCGCGCCTGCGGTGGCAAACCCTGCGCGTTTTTCAAAAGAAGAATGCTGCGCTGCCAAAGCTGTGGGTCCATCAATTGATGCGCGTCCACCCAGCCGATCGTCCCCGCCGTCGTGCGAATTTTCACGAACTCATTCCGCTTCGCCAGCATTTCCACGTGCTCGCCGTAGTGCAGCTCGCCGACCTCCTGCCGCACTTGCGCCACGCTACTCAGCAACGCAGTGCTGCGTGTGCTGACGTACGCTTCGCCGATGTACTCGTGCTTCGGCCGCACAATCCATGCCGCAATCACAACTAAAATTAATAATGGAATGGCAACCAGCAGCTTGCGCTTCATTCGAACTCACCGTTTTTTTCGTGCAAAGACCCGGCGCTGCGTCCAAAAGCGGAGCTGAAGTAGTTTCGGCTAGGATTCATCTTTCTCCACAGGGCATTGAATAGTGAATACAAGATTGTACCCGAATCCCGAGGGTCGCGGCCTGGTGCGGACGCGCGGTCTGGTAAAATACCGGATGTTCTGAATCGTTGGCCTTCTAAGGACCAATCAAAAATGAATTTCCTGAATCGTTTGCAACCGCTCGGACTTTTGCTTCTGCGTATCGCGTTAGGCGTGATCTTTATCACGCACGGATACCCCAAGCTGGTAAAGTCCAGCACAGACATGCAGCACATGTTCGTGCAGCACGGCCTACCTGCGCAGTTTGTCTATGTCGCCGGGGTGCTCGAAGCGTTCGGTGGCGGATTGTTGATGCTGGGCCTTTTCACGCGTCCAGCCGCGCTGCTGCTCGCTATCGAAATGGGAGTGGCCATCTGGAAGGTTCATAGCAGCGGCGGAATCCTGGCCGTGCACCTGTATGAATTTCCGCTCGCCCTCGCAGCGGCGTGCTTCGCTTTGACTACGGTTGGGGCCGGCGTGCTTTCCGTTGACGAAGGTCTGCTGGGCTCCGGCGGGAAGAAATTCCGCGCGGCGAAAAAGCCTAAAGACTAACGCGCCTCTAATTTCAGGGCGCCGCCGTCGTTTGCGTTACCACCTGCACGTATTGCGGCTCAAGCGGCAAAACAATCCACAAAATCAGGTAAACCAGCAATCCAGTTCCCGCGCAGAAAAAGGCCAGCAGCCAGAGCACGCGCACCAGCGTCACATCCACTTCAAAGTATTCTCCCAAGCCGGCACAAACACCGCCTATTTTCTTGTCCCTGCTCGAGCGCATCAGTTTCTTGTTCTGCCCGCGCGGAGCAGGCGCCGCCTGAGCGGGTCCTGCATTGGGCTGCCTTGCGCCGCAGTTGTAGCAAAAGTTGGAGCCGTCCGCGATAACTCTCTGACAAGCCGTGCAGATCATGGTGTCACTCCTCGTCGGGCGAACCTCGCCCGTCTCCAATAATAGATACGTGGGAATGGAAAGAAAAGTTTCCTGTTTTTGGGAGCGATTCAGGATTAGTAGTCGAGCAGCTTCTTTACCGTAGTAACCACGGCATCCGACTGCGGCAAAATCGCGTCTTCCAGCTTCGGCTGGTACGCACAGAACGTATCCGTCGCCGCAATGCGCTTCACCGGCGCATCCAACTCCTCAAAAAGCTCGTCCGCAATCCGCGCCGCGATTTCCGCGCCATAGCCCCAGCTTTGCATGTCTTCATAAGCCACGATGACGCGATGCGTTTTGCGCACGGTCGCCGCAATGGCTTCCCAGTCGTATGGTGAAAGCGACCGCAAATCAATAATCTCTACCGAAATGCCTTCGCGTTCGAGTTGCGCCGCCGCTACTTCGGCTCGGTGCACAAACGCCCCGTATGTAATGATGCTGATTTCCTCGCCTTCTTTCACCAACCGCGCTTTGCCGAACGGAATCGTGAAATCCGGTCCAGGATATTCCGAACGATTGTACGGCTGGCGGTAAAGGTGCTTGTGCTCGAGGAACATCACCGGATCGTCGCAGTGAATCGCCGTACGCAGCAATCCCGCTACATCCAGAGCCGTCGAAGGCATCACCACGCGCAATCCGGGGCAGTGCGTGAAAATCGATTCGCCGCTCTGGCTGTGGTACACCGCGCCGCCCGTCAAATATCCGCCAATCGCAACGCGCAAAACCGCCGGCGCCTTGAACGCTCCATTCGACCGCCACCGCATCACGCAAAGTTCATCGCGAATCTGCATCATCGCCGGCCAGATGTAGTCGAAAAATTGAATCTCCGCCACCGGCTTCAATCCCCGCGTCGCCATTCCAATCGCGCGGCCTACAATCGCCGCTTCGGCCAATGAAGTGTTGAACACGCGTGACGACCCGTACTTCCGCTGCAATCCTGCCGTCGCCTTGAAAACTCCGCCTTTGCCTTTCACTTCCTTTAAATTTTCTTCGCGGCTGCAATCGGCAACGTCTTCGCCAAACACCGTAATCCGCTCGTCGCGCGACATTTCATCGTTCAGCGTCGCGGAGACCATCTCCACCATCGTTTTCTGCGCGCCATGCAATTGCGGCTGCGCTTCAAACGCGCTCGATGTGGGATCTACATCCGGCGAATAAACGTTCACGTAAATCGAATCAACGGAAGGAACTTCCGCCGCAAGCGCTTCATCCGCCGCATGGCGAATCTCGTGGTCAACTTGCGATTCCAGCGCTTCAATTTGCTTTTGATCCAGAATTCCTTCGCGAACCAAAAACAAAGAAAATTTGGAGACTGGATCGCGGTGCGCTTCTTCTTCCCGCTCTTCCGGAACCTTGTAAAGCTTTTCGTCGTCGGAAAGTGAATGCGAATACGGCCGCGTCACATGCGCGTGGATGAACGCCGGCCCCTTGCGTTCGCGAACATATTCCACCGCTTCCTTGCAAACGCTGTAGCTCTCGATCGGGTCCGTGCCATCGCACTCCGCAACATGCAAGCCGGGAAAACTTTGCACGAGCTTTGAAATGTTCCCGCCCGCCGTCTGCACTTCAATCGGAACAGAAATCGCATAACCGTTGTCTTCCACGAGATAAACAATCGGCAGCTTTTTCGCACAAGCAACGTTCAGCGACTCCCAAAACTCGCCTTCGCTCGTCGCGCCATCGCCCGCAGACACGTAAACAATTTCATCGCTCTCGTGCCGCGCCAGTTCTCCGAGCGGCGCTTTTTTCGCCTGCGCCACCGCCTTCGGATGCGCCTCGTAATACTGCGTCGCTTCCGCCGCGCCCACCGCTTGCACAAACTGCGTCCCGGTACACGAAGATTTGCTCACAATGTTGAGTTTTGGATGTCCCCAGTGGCTCGGCATCTGCCGCCCACCGGAGCTCGGATCGTCTTTCGCGCCCACTGCCTGCAGCAGCATTTCCAGCGGCGTCACGCCCACCATCAGGCAAAACGCGCGGTCACGATAGTACGGATAAAGCCAATCCACGCCGGGACGAAGAAGAAACCCCATAACCGCCGTGACCGCTTCATGCCCGGCGCTGGAAATCTGAAAATAGATCTTGTTCTGCCTCTTCAGCTGGATCTCTTTGTCGTCCAGTCGCCGCGACATGTACATCGCGCGATAAATCTTTATGAGGGAGTCCCGGCTCAGGCCTGCGTGCCGGTCATTTTTGGGAGCGTCAACCTTGGGCTTGACGCGGGTCTGTAAGGCCATTCGGTGCAACCTCGAAGTAGGCGTCGAACTACGACCCTCGGACTAGGAGTTGATGCGAATTCCCCTGCAGTCTCTAATTATACCGGAATCAGCTTTGGCGCTGAAAACCTGCGCCGTGCCGTTCCAGATCTTCAAACCGCGTTTCAACGTCCGCGAAGCCTGCGTCCGCTTCATGCAGCGTCTTCGGGGAGGCGCTCTTGAACGGCTCTTCAGCGGGAAACCGCTTTAATAGACGCTGTTCCGTGAGCTTCTCGTGGTTAGGCAATGCGAGCCGCAGAATCAGTTTGATGTCCGCCTTGGAAGATACCAATTTGGCTGGTTCGGGGTTAGCCTTCTTCTTCTCTTTGGAGCCCTTCGCGCCTTTCGCGTCCGCCGCCTTACTGGCTGTTTCCTTTGGCGCAGCTTCCTCAGCGGAAGCACCGTCTTCCTTCCGGTCAAATTTATAGAGCATCTTCTTGTCGAGCCGGAACGCCTGCTTCCACGACTCGAGCTTGTGCCGTGCCTGCTGCGCCTTCTCTTCATCACTGCCAAACTCAAACGTCAAATAAATGTGGGCCATAAAATAAGTCTGCGTCCCGCGCCGCCCCAAGTCAAGAAACGTAGCTCATTTTCCCTCCAAAAACTCCAATATCGGTAAAACCGCCGCTTGGCATACTTTCGCAACCTGGGTGCAAACCCACGCGCGCTAAGAGAATTCCTGCATCGCCAAAACTGGAGTATCCTTAATGAGCATCACTCGGAGACGGTAATAGAGTAATGTCGGAACGAAGCGAGCGGCGGACACGCAGATGGGCAGCACTCTTCTGCCTGCTTGCCGTCGTTACACTCGAAGCTCCTTTTGCCCAAGCGGCTTGGACGTCCCGCCAAATGGCCTGCTGCGCTTCCGGACATTGCACGATTCCCGGGCACCACCACCAACCTACGGCAGCCCAGGACGAAATGCCCATGCAGTGTGGCCACAATATGAGTCAAATGTCCGACTGCAAAATGTCCTGCTGCAAGACAACCGAAGAAATTGCTGTAAGTTCGCATCCGTTCGTAATGCCGCATTTCCAAATCACGATAGACCTTCGCGCCGGGACTCCGGAAATATCTCAATCCGCGCCACAAATGATTTCTCGTAACGATAAGCCTCAGTCTCCTCCTCCGCGATTCTCCCTCACATAGACGCAAGCGCTTCTCCCCGTCTTTCTAAATTGGCCAACCCTGCGGCGCATGTCCCTCGCGGGCTTCATTCCATTCGGGAGAAAACTTTCTATGTTTCGCTGTTCTCGCAAGTTGGGCTTTTGTTTTTTGTTTTTGAGTTTTTTTCTCTTTATTTGTTTCCTGTTGCCGCAAGCGCAAGCCAGCATTTTTGGCACGGTCCGCGGCATTGTTCACGACGTACAGCATCGTCCCATTCCGGGAGCGCACGTGGAACTTCGCGCCGCGCAATCCGATTGGAAGCGTTCCACAATCACCGACGGCGAAGGCAGTTTTCAAATGGACGCCATTCCCGCGGGCAATTACATACTGCTTATTTCCCACGACGGCTTTCGCGATTTCGAACAGGAGGTTAGCGTCGCAGCGGACACTGCGCCGCTGCGGCATTTCCCTCTGGAAATCGCGAGCGTCACCCAAAAAGTGGAAGTCCACGCCGAAGCCGATCGCGTGGACCCAACCTCCTCCACCTCTTCCGCCACGATTACGCGCGCGGAAATTGCCGAACTTCCCGGCGCATCGCGTACCAACAGCCTCGAATTCATCACGAGCTACACTCCCGGCGCGTACATGGTGCATGACCAGCTTCATATTCGAGGCGGCCACCAGGTTTCGTGGCTCGTGGACGGCGTTCCGGTGCCCAACACGAACATCGCCGCGAACGTCGGCGCGCAATTTGATCCCAAAGATATTGATGTGGTCGAAATTCAGCGCGGCGGCTACTCCGCCGAATACGGCGACCGCACCTATGGCGCGTTCAACGTCATTCCGCGTTCCGGATTCGAGCGTGACCGCGAAGCGGAACTCATCGCAACTTACGGCAGCCATCACTCGACAGATAGCCAGCTCAGCTTCGGTGATCACAGCGAACGCTTCGCCTGGTACGCCAGTGTCAGCGGCACTCGCTCCGACGTCGGCTTGATGCCGCCCGAACCGCAGGAATTTCACGACAACACGAGCGGGCTCGGCATTTTCACTTCGCTCATCTTCAATGCTTCGCCGAAAGATCAGTTGCGTTTTGTCGGCTCCGCGCGCGGCGACTATTTTCAAATTCCGAATACGCTCGAACAGCAGGAAATCGGCATGCGCGACATCGAACGCGAGCGCGATGTCTTCGGTAATTTTTCCTGGGTACACACCGTAAATCCCGGCGTGCTTTTCACGATCGCGCCATTTTTCCACTGGAACCGCGCGGCCTACGACGGTTACCTTCCCACTTCCGGCGCAACACTTGATGACGCACCCATCACCACCGATCACAACGACTCGCACTACGAAGGCGGCCTCGCAAGCCTCAGCGTCGCGCGCGGACGTCACAACGCGCGCTTCGGTTTTTACGGCTTCGCGCAGCAGGACGATTCCTTCTTCCGCGTCATCAATACGGACGGTTCGACTTCTCCCTCTCCCCAATCGAGCCAACCGCACGGCTCGCTTTTCAGCGCATTTGCAGAAGACCAACTGCGTCTCACGAACTGGCTCACGTTTAATGGCGGCCTTCGCTATACGCATTTTTCTGGCGGCGTGACGGAAGACAAGACCGACCCGCGCCTCGGCGCCGCATTGCGAATCCCAAAACTGAATTGGGTTTTCCGCGCTTCTTACAGCCGCTACTACCAGGCGCCGCCGCTCACAACCATTTCCGGCGAACTTCTTACCAATACCGGCTCCGGTTTTCTTCCTCTTCATGGAGAAAGCGACGAGCAGCGCGAATTTGGCCTCGCTATTCCTTTCCATGGCTGGACGTTTGACTTCAGCAATTTTCAGACCCACGCCTTGAACTTTTTCGATCACGATGCGCTGGGCAATTCCAACATTTTTCTTCCGCTCACCATCGAACGCGCGCGCATCCACGGCTGGGAAACGACCGTGCGTTCTCCGCGCATTGCAAAACGCTTTGACGTTTATCTGACCTATTCCAATCAATCCGTGGAAGGAGCGGGCGTCGTCACCGGTGGCCTGCTGTCCGATCCCGGCCAGCTTTGTGACGGCGGCGGCTTCTGTTATCTCGATCACGATCAGCGCAACACGCTCGCGGCTGGATTCCACGCCTCGCTGCCCTGGCAAACTTACGTCTCCGGGAATCTGGGCTACGGTTCTGGCTTCCTGAATGGAGACGGGCCGCAGCATCTTCCCGACCACACGGAGTTTTCGCTTTCGCTCGGAAAATCCTTCGGCGAAAAATTCAGCGTGAACTTCACGGCCCAAAACATCGGCGATTCGCGCTACCAACTCGATAGTTCCAACACGTTCGGTGGAACGCATTGGAACTATCCGCGCCAGATTTCCGGTGGCATCCGCTATCGCTTTCATTTTTGATTCCGGCAGGCTACACTTTTCGCGGAATTGAGAGGCGATGGAGTTCGCCATAACCGTCCAGCGACAGAATCGGTGGACTGATGACTCCTGGCTGCCGTGCGGCGCCAGGAGTTTTTTGTTGGCGCCAATGAAATTTCGCGAGAGGTGAGCGAGTGAAGATTTTCCTGATTGCCTTGTTTGGCGCGATTGGCACGCTCGCGCGCTACGGTTTGCAAGGCGTGGTGCAGATCCGTATGGGTGGGACTTTTCCTTACGGCACGCTACTCATCAATCTCACCGGATGCTTTCTGCTTGGATTGATCGGCCAGTTCACACTGAATCGTATGGTCATTTCTCCGGATTTCCGCATGGCGATAGCCGTGGGATTTTTCGGCGGATACACGACATTTTCCAGCTTCGGATGGGAGACCGCGAAAATGCTGGAAGACGGCGAATGGCTGCGTGCTTCCACATATATTGGTGCGAGTGTGATTGCGGGATTGTTGCTTTCGATTGCGGGGATTCGCCTGGCCAACCGGTTTTAGGATTTGCTGGAGATTGCTATGACTCACGAAAAATTTGAAGGCGAACGAACGCTGATGCGAATTCACATCGGGGAATCGGACAAATGGCACGGAAAGCCACTGCACGAAGCGCTCGTGGAATTGCTGCGCCGCGAAGGATTTTCCGGCGCTACCGTCTTGCGCGGAGTCGCGGGCTATGGCGGCTCGAGCGTCTATCACACGGACAAAATCCTGCGGCTCTCACAGGATCTGCCGATTATTGTGGAAGTGATCGAAACCGCCGAGAAAATTGAAAAGATTTTGCCTCGCATGGACGAAATGGTGGACGGCGGCCTCGTCACACTCGAAAAAGTGCGCGTCATTCTCTACCGCGCTGCAAAGCGGTAACCGCGAGAGGGCTGCGCTTCTCCCATTCTCCGTGAACAATCTGGAATAAATCTTGTATGATGCCACCGCACAAGATTCCGGAGGCGGTCATGAATCGCAAAGCATTTGCCGCAATCATTTCTTTTCTCTCCGTGTTCACGTTTCTCGCCCTGTTGTGTTTCCCGAGTCCCGCAACCGCATGGGACAACGGGGTCGCGCTGACGCCTCCGATGGGCTGGAACAGTTGGAACAAGTTCGCCTGCAACGTGAGCGAGGACATGATCAAGTCCATGGTCGACGCGATGGTCACAAGCGGAATGAAGGACGCGGGATATCAATACGTGGTGATTGACGATTGCTGGCAAGTGAGCCGCGACGAAAATGGATTCATCGTCGCCGACCCGCAGCGATTTCCTTCGGGGATGAAAGCGCTGGCCGATTACGTTCACTCGAAGGGATTGAAATTCGGATTGTATTCGGACGCGGGAAAGAAAACCTGTGCAGGCCGGCCGGGAAGCCAGGGACATGAATTTCAAGATGCGCTGCAATATGCGCGCTGGGGCGTGGACTATTTGAAGTACGACTGGTGCAACACGGATACGCGCAATGCTCAAGAGGCATACTCCACGATGCGCGATGCGCTGGCGGCAACGCACCGGCCAATTGTTTTCAGCATGTGCGAATGGGGAACGGCAAAACCCTGGCAGTGGGCGCAGAGCGTTGGAAATTTGTGGCGCACAACCGGCGACATCCAAGATCACTGGGAAGGCAGGCAGAAATGGCCGGACGGAAGCTGTTGCTCGAACGGCGTGATGGACATTGTGGATCAGCAAGTCGGCCTCGAAGGCGCGGCCGGTCCCGGCCACTGGAACGATCCGGACATGCTGGAAGTAGGCAACGGCGGAATGACGACTCTGGAATACCGTTCGCATTTCAGCTTCTGGTGTTTGCTGGCGGCGCCATTGATTGCGGGAAACGATTTGCGCTCGATGACGCAGGAGATCCAGGCAATCCTGACGAATAAGGAAGTGATCGCAGTGAACCAGGACACGCTGGGGATGCAGGGGCGGCGCATCCGTAAAGATGGAGACAAGGAAGTGTGGATGAAGCAATTGAAAGACGGCAGCCGCGCGGTGATCTTGTTTAACCGCGGAAAGAGCGAGACGGAAGTCTCCGTGTCTTGGACGGAGCTCGGATATCCAGACCATGTTTCGGCGAGCGTGCGCGATCTTTGGGCGGGAAAAGATTTGGGCAAAGTGACGGGCAAGTACGCTGCAAAAGTGGCGTCGCACGAGACGTTGGTGCTGCGAGTGACACCATAGAGCCCTTGCCACGGGGTACCCTCCTCCTAGCTTCTAGCCCAAACCACGCGTCAAGCTTCGATACAGAAAAAGCGGCGCCCCGCCTGCTGCGCCCAAGATAAGCAGGGTCGCAGTCCATCTATACGTTCGGGTGAAACGCACTCGATTGGTCTTCTCCGTGAATTGGTGTGGAGTTAAGCTGTGCTATATCGCAAGATTCGCTAAGGTTTCAGGTAGGGAGGCACGCATGAAGAGAAATTGGAGCACAGTCTTTGGCGCATTGATCTTGGCGAGCGGGCTGAGCGCAGCGATCGCGACACATGAAGCGGTCTCTGGTAACCAAGTAGGCGAACTGAAGGTAACGATACGAGAGTGGGATGTGCCGACCAAAGGCGCGCATCCGCACGATCCGGCTGTGGGCGCGGATGGCGCGTTGTGGTTCACCGAACAGATGCAAAACAAGATTGGGAGAGTTGATCCGGTCAAAGGAGAGTTCAAAGAATTTCCGCTGAAGGTAAAGGACTCCGGGCCTCATGGACTGGTGGCCGACCACGAAGGGAATATCTGGTTTACAGGAAATTTTGCGCACTACATCGGCAAACTTGAACCGAAAACTGGGGCGGTGATGGAATACAAAATGCCTGATGAGAAGGCCGAGGATCCGCACACGGCGGTTTTTGATGCGAATGGCATTCTTTGGTTCACAGTACAAGCGGGCAATTTTGTCGGGCGTCTCGATCCCAAGAGCGGAAAGGTTGAGCTACGAGCTGTTCCCACGGCGGACTCGCACCCATACGGAATTCAAGTGAACAGTCAAGGTGTGCCGTTCTTCTGCGAATTCTTTACTAACAAGATGGCGAGTATCGATCCCAAGACCATGGCCATACGGGAGTATCTGCTGCCCGAGGGCGTGAGGCCGCGAAGAATTGCGATTGACGTCGAAGACCGCGTGTACTTTACGGATTACGAAGGTGGGCACTTGGGTCGGCTCGATCCGAAGAGCGGCGAAGTGAAGTTATGGGACTCGCCGGGCGGCGCGAAAGCGAATCCCTACGGCATCGTCGTTACGCCGGACGGAATGGTTTGGTACAGCGAATCGGGAGTGAAACCGAATACGCTGGTGCGCTTCGATCCTAAATCGGAGGTGTTTGCGAAAACGAATATCCCGTCCGGAGGAGGGACAGTGCGCAACATGGCGGCAACGGCCGACGGGCGCATATATATTGCGTGCAGCGGCGTCAACAAAGTGGGTGTTGTAGAGCCGCAGGCCAAATGAAAGCTTAGTGGGAAACCTGAAGATCGAGGTAGAAAAGTGGCGCCGGGACATGGAATATCGTGTCCCGGCACTCTCGTCTTAGCCCTTCGGGGTAACGCGTTCGGTCTTCAGTTCCTCGCGCGGCGGTTGGAGTAGAACTCGAGGCATCGTCACTGGCTTGCCGTCAGCGTTGAAATAGCTGACGGGTTTTTTCCCGATGTGCTTGTCCAGTGGCGCGTAGACAACCCGAATGACCGGAGTGATGTCCAGTGCCGTCGCGGAGGCGGGCGAGTGCAGGATGCCGACGGTGACGGATTCGACGCGAGTTCCCTTCTGTTCTGGCGGGTGCCAGCCTTTTTCGACCAGGCCCCGATAGCGGCGTGCTTCTTCGATGACCTTTGCCGGAATTTCCGGCCAGTGCACCTCCAGAAAACCGATGTCACCGTTGGGAACCAGGCCAATCGTGGCGCGCGAAGAAAAAACGGGAACGCCGCCGATCTGGCGTGACGTCAGTGCCCATTTCTTCCCTGGTTCGATCGGATCCAACTTCAATTTCCCCGTTTTGGACTCGCGCTGGCCTACCTGCGTCTTCTCCTGAACGACTCTTTCAGTGGCAATTTCTGCGCTGGGAATTTTGAGGCGCTCCAGAAGTTCGTGACTGCGTTTCAGAAGCATTTCGTCGGCATCTTTGTAAATTCCCGTTTGCTTTGTGTTGGAAAAGCGCTTGTCGTAGGCGATATAGGTACGGCTATCGAGGCGCTGAGTGAAGGTGATGTTCTCCGTGCGAAGGCCGGAGAAATTATCCTTGTGGCCCGCGTCTACGGCGCCCTCGAGCTTAAGGCCGAGGGATTCGACCGCTGCCTGTTTGGTTTTCTTCTGGATTTCCTGCTCTTCGGGCGAAAGGCCGGAATTATTTGAAGTTTCGGGATTGGATGGTTTGTTGCAGCCCAGGAGTGTGAAGGTCAATGCAGCGGCAAGAACGGCAGCGCCAAGAATGGATGCGAGCTTTTTGATATTCGTGTTCATCATCGGTCTCCTTTGCGGGGGCGCATTATTTGCAGACCCATTTCCAGGCCATCCAGTTGTTGGAAGGATTACCCCAGCCGCTGGTGACGCGTTCGTTTTCGCGGCGATTGATGGCGTCATCGCGCGTGTCGCCCGCTGCGGCGGCTACGGCGCAAACCTGATCTTGCACATCGATGAGGCCAGTATTCATCCACGCGTCACCGACGGGCAACTGGGGAAGGAACCAGAAGGGAGTGCCGGCAGTCTGAGCGCCGAATTCGTTGCCGCGGTCCTCGCTGTCCTGCGTGTCGTGATTCACATCGCCGGAATTGCCGGTGACCATGTGCAGACCGCCGAAGATGGGGAAGAGTTGCGTGATTTCCGGGAGTTCGGTCGGGCAGCTTGCATCAATCAGCATGAACTGCAAACGGCCGCCGCTATTGCCCCAGACGGAGGCAGTCGGAATGTGCGTGGTGTCCGGTTTTCCAAAATTGCCATGAGTGATGAAAAAATCTACTTGTGAAGTGGTGGTTTGAGAACTGGGGCAGGAACCATGGCCGGTGTAGTAGTACACCTGAGCCTTGTCGCTGCCGCCGCTTGCGTCCATATCGTTGGGGCTGCCTTTATCGCGAAAATCGGAACCCCAGACGTTACCGTCGGTCCATGCAGTGAAGACACTGTTCCCGGCAATGATATACCAGGCACGAAAGTCGTTGGCTTCCGCGATATCCTGAAAAAGGTCGCCGTTGCCGCCGTAATTATTGATTGCACCTGTCGAAAGAACGATCGCGCTTGCATTTACGGTTTTGGGCGCGCGAAGGCTGATGAAAAAACCAACCGCGACTGCGAACAAAAACACACCGAAGAGAAAGACAGTTCGTCTCATGGGGACTCCTGATCGAATTAGCAAAGTGGGGGAGAAGCCGTCAGACGAAAGGAGAGATTCGCGCGGGGCACGCTTTACTTGAGGCGAGTGTAGCGGCGGCGGTCTGGGATGTCAACGAAGTTAGTTTCCTTTCAGCTGATGACGAAAAATGCCGGGTTGCGTTGTGTTAGCGCGGATGCTAGGCTGAGCGAAGAAAAGGCGAATTAGGGGAAGAGGTTTAAATGGGTGATTCGCTGGCAGTTCGGCGAGCAGAAGAACATTCAGTTGCGGCCGTCAAACTCCGGGCCTCGATAGACAAAGCCAACGGGCGCGCGAGAACAGCGCTACAGGCGCTGGCGGAACGCGATCGGGACGGCGAGGTTTTGACCGCGGTGCGGCATTTCCCTGGGCGCGAGGCGCTGTGGGCGGAGTTTCCCGCTTGGGTGAACGAGGACTTGCGTGCGGCGTATGGCGAGAAAGGGATTTCGCGGCTTTACAGTCATCAGGCGGAGGCGGCTGAGGCAGTTCACGCGGGGAAAAACATCGTCATCGTCACGCCGACGGCTTCCGGGAAAACGCTTTGCTACAACCTGCCGGTGTTGAATCAGGTTCTCGAAAACTCCGACACGCGGGCGTTGTACTTATTTCCGACGAAGGCGCTGGCGCAGGATCAGCTTGTGGAGTTGTATGACCTTACGCAGAAATTAGAAGCACGGCAAAAAAACCGGTCTGAAGACTGGCCGCTACAAAAGGAAGAGACGGAGAGCAGCAAGAACACACAGATCGGAGTGTTTACTTACGATGGGGACACGCCTGGCGATGCGCGCAAAGCGATTCGCGAACGCGGGCACATTGTCCTGACGAATCCGGACATGCTGCACACGGGAATCCTGCCGCACCACACGCGGTGGACCCGGCTGTTTGAAAATTTGCGGTACATTGTGATCGACGAGCTGCACACGTATCGCGGTGTGTTTGGCAGCCATTTGTGCAACGTGCTGCGGCGGCTGCGGCGCATCGCGAAATTTTATGGACGCGAGCCGCAGTTCATCTGCTGCTCTGCGACGATTGCGAATCCGGGCGAGCTGGCCTCGCGGCTGATTGAAGACGAAGTGAACGTATTGAGCGCGAATGGAGCGCCATCAGGCGAAAAGACGTTTGTATTTTACAACCCGCCGGTGGTGAACAAGGCGCTGGGCATTCGCAGGAGCTACATCAACGAATCAGCGCGCGTGGCGCAGGAATTCTTGAAACACGAAATGCAGACGATGGTGTTCGCGAATTCGCGGTTGCATACCGAGGTGCTTCTGACATATCTGCAACAAGCGAATCCACAGCGGCCGGGGGGACCAGAAACGATTCACGGCTATCGCGGGGGATATTTACCGAATGAGCGGCGCGAAATCGAGTGCGGAATTCGTGAGGGGCGAATTCGCGGCGTGGTTTCGACGAGCGCGCTGGAATTGGGAATCGACGTCGGCTCGTTGGATAGCGTTGTGTTGGCAGGTTATCCCGGCACGATTGCGGCGACTTGGCAACGCGCGGGGCGAGCGGGGCGGCGCAGCGGAAGCTCATGCGCCGTGATGGTGGCGTCTTCTTCGCCGCTGAATCAATTTATCGTGCGACATCCGGATTATTTTTTTGGAAACACGCCGGAGCACGCCTTCATCCAGCCGGACAATCTGGAGATTTTGCTGAATCACTTGAAGTGCGCGGCGTTCGAACTGCCGATTGCGCCGGAAGACCGCTTCGGCGACGTGGATCTACCGGAGATTCTGGCGAAGCTGGCGGAGGCGGGTTATTTGCACCGCGCAGGGGATTTTTATCACTGGACGCAGGAAGCGTACCCAGCGGACACGGTGAGCTTGCGTTCGGTGACGAGCGACAACTTCATCATTGTGGACATTACGGGCGAACCGCGAGTGATTGGCGAAGTGGATTTTCCGAGCGCGCTGGCGACGGTACACGAAAAGGCCATTTACCTGCACAACGGGCAGCAGTATCACGTCGAGCATCTTGATTTCAAAGAGCGCAAAGCATACGTGAAAGAAGTGGATTCGGATTACTACACCGATGCGGTGAAGCACACGCAGGTGCGGGTGCTGGAAATTACGGGCGAAGAAAGGATTCAGAGCCAGAGGCATTCGGAAGCTCTGGCGCAACAAGTTGCGCCACTACAAAGAGAAACAGTGATTTCGCATGTGCGCTCCCATGGGGACGTGCTCGTGCGGTCGCAAGTCGTGGGATTCAAGAAAATCAAGTTTTTTACAAACGAAAATATCGGCGACGGAAAACTCGAGCTGCCGGAAAACGAAATGCACACGACATCCTACTGGATGACGCTCGAACGCGCGCTGCTGGAATCGCTTCCGTTTTCCGTTGGCGAGCGGCAGAGCGGCATGTTCGGCCTGCTGCACGCGCTGGAGTCCGTGGCAACCCTGCTTTTGATGTGCGATGGCCGTGATTTGGGCACAGCGATTGGAGAGCGGCCACCGGCGGCGGGTTCACAAGAAGTGGAGTTTGCACCGATGCGTTTTGAAGAGTACGCCTCCGGAAAGATGAAAGAATTCTTCGAACCGAATTTGTATTTGTATGACGCGTACCCCGGCGGAATAGGATTCAGCGAGCCGTTGTATCGTTCGCATGAATTGTTGTTGGAAAAAACACGCGAGTTGATTTCTGGATGCGAGTGCGAGGACGGGTGCCCGTCCTGCGTCGGTCCGGCTGGGGATTTGGTGCCGCGGGCGAAGGAAGCGGCACTCGCAATCTTACAAAGGATCTGCGCATAGATGCCGCTTTCTCTCGACAAATTTTCCAGGCTCGCTGCGCTAAAGCCCGTGAGGCAAACCGAGCGGACGGCGGAGCAGGCAAACGAACCGATACAGGGGGACGAAATTGCCCGGTTGCTTGGCGCTTTACCGCAGAAAACGCGATTCGGCGAGCATCTGGCCGTGCGGAATTGGTATTCGACGCCAGAATTTGCGGAACCCGCGGGCCAGGCGCTGGATTTACTAACACGAAATAAGGATGAAGCACTCTCGCGGCGAACTCGTGCGGCACTGGACAATCCGGATAAGTGGCTTTTTCTGGACACGGAAACCACCGGACTTGCGGGCGGAACTGGAACATACGCATTTCTAGTCGGAATTGGCTGGTGGGACGCGGGCGGCTTTCAGGTCGAGCAGTTTTTCATGCGCGATTTCGCTGATGAACATTCCGTGCTCAGCGAATTGGCAGAACGCGTCGCGGAACGTCCCGTACTCGTTACATTCAACGGAAAGACATTTGATTGGCCGCTGCTCGAGAGCCGATTCACGATGACGCGAAAAATCGCCGTGCCGCGGCTTGCGGCACATCTCGATTTATTGCATCCGGCGCGAGCGCTATGGAAGTTGCGATTAGGTTCGGTGCGATTGATTGAACTCGAGCGACAGGTTCTGGACGCGGAGCGGCTCGGATGGAATCGGACGGACGATGTTCCTTCGTCCTTCATTCCACAATTTTATTTCGACTATTTGCGCGGCGGCTCGGGGCGGCCGCTGGCGGGAGTGGTGCGGCACAATCAGATGGATTTGCGCGGGCTCGCGGCGCTTTTCGGCAAAATCAACACGATGCTGGCGGATGAAGAACTTGCGGAGACTGACGGGCGGGACCTTTTCGGACTTTCGCGGTTTCTACATCGCCGCGGGGACGCTCCGCGCGCGGCAAAAATGTGCACGAAAGCACTGGAGGCAGGACTGCCAGCCGAACACCGGCACCAGGCGTCGCGCGAACTAGCACTGATGGCCAGGAGGCGCGGCGATCATCTGCTGGCCGCGGAATTGTGGCGAAGCCTGCTGCAAGGCAGCCAAAGTGCGATCGAGGCGTGCGAACAACTCGCGATACATCACGAGCGGCGGGAAAAGGATTTCCGGCAGGCCGTGGAGTACACGCAACTCGGCTTGAGCAAGCTGCGCTCGGGCGGAATACGTCTCCGAGATCCTTACGCCGAAGCGCGCACCGTGCGGCAGGAAAAAAGCTTATTGCGAAGGCTGGCGCGGCTGCGGCAGCGACTTTCTAGTGAGTCCGCTCCGCCACTAGCGCAACAGAAGCGCTCGACCGCTGCCATAGCAGGGCGACTTTTGTAGGGTCCGCTGCGGGTTTCTGCGGTTGCTCCGGAACGGGCAGCCACTTCAAGTCGCTATTCCACTGCACGAAAACTTCGCGGTTCGCGCCTTCGAGCGTGATGCAATCCATGCCAGCGCAACGAAGAAACACGCCGCCGTCTGGCGTGTCAAAGGAGAAAAAGTCGGCGCGGCGGAGAAGATTCGTGCGCTCAGAATACTTTTTCTCTAGCGCTTCCGAGTATTGACCGAAGAATCGCGCGGCGGCTTCCTCGCTAGAGAGAGAAATTCGCGTGGCCAGCACCAGCTTCTTCGTCTGCTTGTTTTCGTAAACGGTGTAGTGATCGCCTTCCCAAGCCGAAGCCAGGGAAATGGCGCGCTTCGAATCGAGAAATTGCTTCAAAACCTCGCGCCAGCCAAATTCGCCCATCGTGTCGTCTTCTAGCTTTACCCAGTCCGGCCCAAGTGATTTTTCAAACGCAGGAACAGAAACCCGTTTCGGAACTCTTCCCGATTTGTAGAACGCCGGATGCAGAATCTGTTGCGTGGAGAGCGGCGGATTGCTGAACACCGCGGGCAGCGCGCTCCAGCCCACCGGCTTAAGTATGGCCGCGGTAAAAGTCATGCCCGTAAGATACGGAAACATCAGCGTGTCTTTGATGAAAGGCGGAGCGTCCTTGAGCTTGGGAGCACTACCGAGATCTCCCATAAGCATGGAAGGATCAAATTCCGGGAGGTCTTTTAAAGATTGACCCGTACCCAAGAGCATGTAGTCCACCATGGCCGCCATGGCGCTGCCTTCCAGAACAGCATCTCGAGCGAGCGTGGCGTCGCCGTTTGTGTGCACGGCTTTGGACCATTCCTCGATTCGAAAATACTGGTCTTCGAGCGCGTGGGTTAGTTCATGAGCCATGACGGGCTTTTGCTGCGTCAGCGGAATCCAATCCGCTATATAGAATTCGTGAGTTTTGGGGTCGTACAGTCCCGCGATCTGTTCGGTCATGAGATCGACCATAAAAGTGTCAATGTCAAAATTCCTGGGCAGGAGGCCAAAGGCTTCCGCCGCGCGGGCATCGGCGTAGCGCTCGCGCGGATTTTTGTCTTCGTCCATCTGACGAAGGATGTACGCGCGAATGTCCTCGCGGGAGCGGAGTGTATTCTTGACGGGTGTGCGAAGCTTCAATCCCGTGATTTCGCTCATTTGCTTGAGAACTTCGTCTGCTGCGGCGGCAAACTCAGCGGAAGACTCCCCGCCGGATGCCGGCGGCGCGGTTGCGGCTGTCTGAGCGGGCGAGGAACCAGCCAGCAGAAAGACTCCCAGACAAAAAACTGACAAGAATCTGTAGAAAAAATGGCTACGGGAAGAGCGTATTGTCATTTTGGCAGGATAGCAGAAGAGGCGTTCCCACGATTAGTTTCGGAGCGGAACAAACGAAGCCGTTTCGAAACGCATATCACGACCAAAATAGAAGAAAATTGCGACAAGCCGCGCAGAAGTGGCGTAACTTTCAGTAGCCTGTTCTGAATTCTTAACAAAATGGTAATCGCAGTGTACCCTATGGCTGCGGTGGTGAGTCTCCGAGGGACAAATGCTTCCTGGTCTTCGTCTGCGACAGGTACGCGAACGTTTAGGACTGACTTACCGGGACGTGGAGCGCATCAGCTTCGAACTTGCAGCGCGTCGCGGACGGCCGGAATTCGTGCTCCACTTGAGCCGGCTCGCCGACATTGAAAATCACAATGTCGTGCCAAGTCTGCACAAGCTCTACACGCTGGCGGTGGCCTATCACCTGAAACCACTCGAATTGTTTTCCTGGTATGACGTTCCCGTCGAAGAGTGCTTCGAAGACGGCGTGAACTTCCCTTCCCCGCAAACCCACCAAATGGCCCCGCCTTCCTCGATGAAAGTTCCTTTGCGATTTGATCCGGCGTTTGACCCGCGGCGCACGGACTATCTTTCACGAATGGTCGAGCGATGGGGGCTTTTCGAAGGCGCTCTTACGAACGGCAACGGCCGGCATTGTTATGGCTTTGTGGGATTGGAAGATCGGCGGATGGTGCCTTTGCTTCGGCCGGGCAGCGTCGTTTTGGTGGATACGGGCGTGCGACAAATGGAAGATGATTCGTGGACGTCGGAGCATGACAGGCCAATGTACTTCGTTGACATTCGAAGTGGTTATCGCTGTGGTTGGTTCCATCAGGATGGTTCGCGGCTGGTGATGCAACCGCACACGCTTTCGCGGTGTTTGCAGGAATCCTGGAAAATGCCGGATGAGGCGGAAATTGTCGGGCGTGTGGTTGGCGTCGTAATGCGGCTAAATGAACCCTGGCAATTCAGGTTTGCAGAATCCCAAGGAGCGCACGGAGGTTCGAGCAAAAGAGCTCTTTGAGGTACTCAGGCGAGTCCTCCGGCATAAGGATTCGATAGGCTTCCATCTGCCGCCAGTGCGTTACGGTTGAGCGAAGCGGGCCTTCCATTCCATCCAGACAGTTCTTCAAATCCTCTTCCTGCAAAACAAGCGGAGTTTCCAGAATCCGCTGAAACACTTCCTCGTGACATTGCTTCAACGCCTGCTGAATGGCATCCGCCGGATAGAGCGCAGCCAGGCCGGCATGTTCGTAACGGCCAGTGGAAAGATCCCGAAGCGATGCGATGTAGGTAAGACGTCCAAAATCATTTGGAATAGCAGCAAGAGTGGTCACCGCAAAATCGTGAATGATATGGCGATTCTGTTCGAGTTGAGTGTGAATGCTCACAGGCTCATTGTTCCGAACGCAGAACGTTTTGCAGGAAATCGATTCGGCGGGAAAGCCCGCTCGCATGATGGCGCCAGGAGGGTTCCATCATGCAAGACAAAAAAGTTTCCGTCCGACTCGGTCTTTCGCTTCTGTCCGTAGCAATCCTAGTTCCCCTCATTGGTAGCGTCAATCACTTCAAGAGAATTTCTAAAGAACAGATAAGCTCCCGGAGTTTACAAGCAGACGGTGCACCAATTCCGCCGCTTCCTCCACCCAAGAAGTCTTTGGTCGCAGACGGTGCACCAATTCCTCCACTCCCTCCGCCGAAGGGCTCTTTGGCTGAGTCTGGAGTGCTGGTTGCCGATGGCGCACCCATTCCCCCATTGCCGCCCCCGAAGGGCACACTCCTAGCCGATGGAGCGCCAATTCCTCCGCTGCCTTCGCCAAAGAACGCGGATAGCTTCTCCACTCTGGTCGCTGACGGCGCGCCGATCTACCCGCTCCCTCCACCAAAGGGCAGCAACAGCCGTGCCATTCAACTCTCGGCTTAAGCGGCGCTCCCGGCGGGCCGATATATAAGAATTATCCTATCTTGGCAGTGTATTAGCTGCCCAGGTTACAGTACTAACTATCAAACTGCGAAGTGCATCCTCGGTATTTACTACATTCTAAGAGCGTGCTAGGATGCGGTTCGCAATGGCAAGCATGGCCAATGTTTTGAAAATCTTGTGGGGTTGTTCATTGGCACTCCAGTTGTCTGTTCTCCTCTTAATCGTTGCGAAAAAGCATTATCAGACCTTCCCTGCAACATTTTCGTATCTTCTGATTGGCCTTCTCCAATCCCCCGTTGTTTACGTGGTTTACTCCACTTGGGGGTATAAATCGTGGCAGGCGTTTCGAGTCGGGTGGATCTCACAAGCCGTCGTCACGATCATGAGATGGATCGCCGTGTGCGAACTGTGCCATTTGATTTTGGGGCAATTCCGCGGCATTTGGGGGATCACCTGGAGAGCTCTTGCCCTTTCGGGAGGAATAGTTCTCCTGCTCACTTTGCTTCTCGGCCGCCACGACTTTTTGCTGATAATCAACACGTTCGACCTTGGACTGGAATGTTCGATGGCGACCGTGCTCGTGGTGTTTTTCCTTTTTGCGCGGTACTACCGAGTTCTGATTCATCCATCCCTACAATCCATTGGAATTGCGTTTTGTCTTTACTCTTGCTTCAGAACTCTTAATGACACGCTCCTGCAGACTTTACTAAGGAACTATGCAGCTACCTGGAACCTCGTTGACGAAGTGACGTATCTGGCTACTTTGGTGCTCCTTGCAAGCGCGGTATTGGCCTTACAGCCCAGGCCTGTGCAAAAAGTCGCACTTCTCCCCAGTGCGGTATATGCGGAATTCATTCCGCAGGTGAATGACCGGCTTATTGCACTGAATAACCGATTGAGCCAGTTTTTGAAAACATGAACCTGGTACTAATCACACTCGGAATTTTTGTGGCTACGTTGCTGGGACTATTGGTGTGGTCAGTAGGCAGAAAAAATGCAACAGGCAAGTCACCACCAAGTCAACGGGAGAGTCTTTCCCTGGCTTGCAAGCACCTGACCAACCTTCCTCAAATTCGACAGGCGCTCGAACCGGGTGATCTTACCTACATTGCAAATCGCTCAAACCGCGCAATTGCTAGAACCGTACGCCAGGAGCGTCGGCGCATTGCGTCGCTGTACCTGGAATCGCTGCGGGAGGATTTCGAGCAATTAATTGAGGCAGCTCAGGTTGTTGCCTCTTTGTCTCCAAAGGTGGAAGCGGGGCAGGAATGGAAACGCTTTTGGCTCACTCTGGAATTCAGGTGGAAGTATCAGCTGGTGCGCGCCAGGTTCACGACTGGCACCCCAGCTTTTGCGGGGTTGAGCAGCCTCGCGCTTCTTGTGAGCTCCTTGGCGCTGGATATTGAGAGAGCCGTCGCCAAGATTGGCGAGGCAGCCGCCCTTACGTCCCAACCTTCGTCATCAGCGGATCGTTGAAAGTTTTGCCCGGCTCAGCACGGAATCAATCGCACCAAGTAGTTGGAGAGCGTCAAAGGGCTTCTGGAGCTTGATTCCGTCCGTGCCCTCAACCAGGTTGGATTGTGAACTCTCTGCCAGCGCGCTCATGACAATCACGCGGTCCGCGAAAGCGGGGCGTTCGCGTTCTATCCATTCGCGGAGTCCTTTGCTCCCTTTACGGCCGGCAACTTCAACGTCCGTTAGAACAAGGTCGAATTCTCGGATGCGGAGAAGAGCTTGCGCCTCTTCCAGACTCCTCGCGGGAAATACCTGGTGATCGCGGTTTCTCAGCATCGCCTGCACAGCTTCCAGCACCGAAGTCTCCGGATCAACCAAAAGAATTCTGGCGCGATCTCCATTCGTGGAAGGCTTTAGCGCTTCTGCTTCCTTAACGGCAACTATGTCCTGACATGGAATTTCAATCAGGAACGAAGCGCCCTTCGGCGGTACGTTCTTTACGCGAATCGTCCCACCGTGCTCCGTGACGATTCCGTAGCAGATGCTCAATCCGAGGCCTGTGCCCTTGCCCACCGGTTTTGTGGTGTAAAACGGATCGAACACTCGCGTTGGATCCTTCACTCCGGGTCCGCTGTCCGTAAATTCCACGAATAATTTCTGTTCTCTGCCTCCCGTGGAAACCCATAAGTCTCCGTCTGGGGATGTTTCCAAAATCGCATCCACGGCGTTATTCACCATATTCAGAAATACTTGCTGTAGCTGATGCGGGTCTGCCGCGGTCGTCGGAAGATCGGAAGCCAGATCGAGGTGCACACGGATATTGTTCATGCGCAAATCATAATCGCGCAGCGCGAGCGTATCTTCGACAATCTTGTTGAGCGAGACAGGAATGCGTTCCGGCTTGTGCTGGCGCGCGAAGCTGAGAAGATTTTGCACAATGCGATGCGTGCGCTGCGCCTGTTTGTATAGCTTTTCCGAATACTCAACGCCTTGTGCATTCATTTGGCCGCTTGACGTCAGAAGCTGGCTGTAGCCAAGGATGGCGGTTAGTGGATTGTTCAGTTCGTGCGCGACACCGGAAATGAGCTGGCCGACCGCGGCCATTTTTTCGCTGTGCAGGAGTTGCTCCTGCGTTTTTCTTAAGTCTTCGTAGGCTTGACGCGTCTGCTCATAAAGTAGCGAGCGCTCGATGGCATTCGACGTCTGGCTTCCCACGGCAATCAGCAGGTTCACATCGGAAGGAGTGAATTCACGTGACGTACGGCTGCCGATTACGAGAGCGCCCATAACGCGGTCTTTCGACCAAAGGATAACCACATAGGAAGTTACGATCTGTTCCTTGCGTTGCGCGTCGCGAAAAACTTGCGGCAGCGGCAATCCCTGCGCGGAAAGAAATGTCGCGTGGACCGCTTTAATGTGATGCAGCAACTCCTGCGGAACTTTTGACGGCGGGAATGCGCGGGCGTATTCCGTACGATGGCCAACGGCGGCGACGCGTCGAATTGTTTCTTCGTTCTCGTCAAAAAGGTAAAGAGAAGTAGCGTCGAGATTGAAGAGCTCCGCTATCTGCCGCAGGGTGCGGTGCAACGAATCTGAGAGGTCCATCGATTCCGTTAGCGTTTTTGCGATGGAGTTCAAAACCAGGAGTTCACGGTTGCGCCGGCGAATCTCGTGTTCCGCCCGTTTGCGCTCGGTGATGTCGAGGAGAAAGCCCTGATAGGCCGTGACTGCGCCGGACGCTTCCCTGACCGCGATGGAGGACTCCATTACCGTCCGCACTTCTCCATCTTGCGTACGCAACTCGAATTCAAAATCCGCCACTGTTCCGTGATCTTCCAAGAGTTTTTTCAAACGATCGCGGTCCTGCGGATTTACGTAGAGCGAAGGAATCTCAATCGCCAAAAGCGACTCTCTTGTGGGATAGCCACAAATCCGCAGGAACGCTTCGTTGAAGTCCAGAAAGTGGCCCTGGGGCGTGGAAATGAAGACGCCTTCCTGAACGTTGGAAACCAACGTACGGTATTTTTCTTCGGCGCGCTTGCGTTCCGTAATGTCTTTCAGAACATGCACTGTGCCGAGCGCGCGTCCTGACGGATCGGAAAAGGTTGAATTCGACGCCAGAAAATATCCTGGCAGCCAGGGATCCGGATCGTCCCCTTCGCCGGCGCGTCCCTCGCAGTACGGGCAATTTTCGTAGCTGAGATTTTTTTGCGGAAAAAGATCACGAACGCTGCGGCCAACGTGAGCAGCCGCATCGCGCCCCGTCATGTGCCGCAATCGTTGATTCAGGCGAACGACGCGAAATTGCTGGTCGTGAACGAGAATCGGATCGCCGATGGAATCGAACGTGTACTCCCATTGCCGGTGCACGCTATCCACTTGCTCGAACAATCGCACATTCTGCAGCGTCAATCCAAGAAGGTTTGCGATGTTCGTAAGATAGGCGATTTCGTCCGCTTCATACTTGATGAAGCTGCTCGAGCCAAGGGCAATGATGCCGAGCGTGCCGTCTTTCCCACGCAGCGGAAGCGTGACGATCTCTTGCACCGCGCTTTCGGACATTCTTCGGCGCTCATTTTCGTCCTGCTCGTCTTCGTAGTGGAAAACGCTGTATTCCTTTTGCAGGACGCGTTTCGCCCAGTTTTCTTCAACGGAAATTGCGTGGTTTTTTTTGAGATAGGCTTCCGGGAAACCGACCGCGGCATGAATCGCGAGTTTCGCTTTCCCGGCCTCGCCTTCCAGCAGGCGCACCAAACCGTGAGTCGCTCCAACGCTCTCCACAACTTGTTTCAGAACGCTATCGAGTAATTCTTTCGCCGAAAGAGTCTGCGTGCTGGCGGCGGTAAGCAGAGTCAGCCGGCGCAGCTTGGCGTTCAGCTCTTCGTTTCTGGAGCGAGCGCCTTCCAGGACCAGAACGATCATTGCGATGCCTAGCGCGACGCCGAGCAGATCATCAAACGCGATGCGCATCAAAAAGAAAGGGCTCGCTGGCCAAAACGGGCGATCGACGCCGTGCACGGCGCTCAAGAGAAACAATCCAGCAAGAATTTTGGCGCCATACCCTTTGCCCGCCACACGCCAAAGCAACCAGCCACACGCCAGACTCAGCACGCAAAGAAGAATGGAGCTTTCCCAGCGGATAAAACCGAGGCTGGCAGCGGACGCGCGCCCCAGATAGACCAGGGTCATCACCGAGACCACGGAAAGCGGCCAAATAGCGAGAAAACGCTTTCTTGTGCCGATTCGGAAATTCAGAACAGCGCTTAGAAATGCGAAATGGCCGACCAGGCTGAGCCCGAGCGTCAAACCGTTTAGCGGCTGGTAAGACCAGGAAAGAAAGAAAAGCTTGGAAATCGCTGACCCCGTCAGTGCCAGCCACCCAGTCAGCCAGTGGCGAAAATAGGAAGAGTTGTGGTCCCTCTTCAAAAGGGCAAACAGCGCCAGGAGAACGACGTAGGCGGTCGCTTCGAAGAAAGCGATAGCGAGCAAGCCCTGATTTTGCAGCACGATGCGACGCCTCCCGGTTTCAGCAGCTGTGAGCAAGCGCCGTTCTGCCAGCGGGACCGAAGCTGCAAAGCGCGTTGCTTAGAGAGAAAACCGTTATCCGTGACGCTAACATGCTGTTTTCTGAATGGGCAAGGGTACCCCATGTCTTGTGTGACCTCTCGTATAATGACGACTGGGAGCCGCTCAACCGTGGACACCGAAAAAATACTGGTCGTGGATGACGAAGAAGCAATCCGAGAAGTTGTTTCGACCATGTTACAGGCAAAAGGCTATGACTGCGCTGCAGTCAACAATGGCCGCGCGGCCCAGGACTACGTCAAACGCGTCACCCCAGACCTAGTACTCAGTGACATGATCATGCCGGAGATGGACGGGATAAAGTTGCTGGATTGGCTGCGCGAATACGATCCTGAAGTTCCCGTAATTATGGTCACCGCGATTCATGATATTTCCACGGCGCTCGAAGCGATTCGCCGGGGCGCCTACGACTACATTCTAAAGCCATTCGAAAAGGATCAGCTCTTCCTGGGCGTCGGGCGCGCGCTGCAACACCGCCGCCTCATCATGGAAAACCGGAATTATCAGCGCAACCTCGAGCAGCTCGTCGAGGAACGTACGGCGCAATTGAGCGGAACACTCGCGCAGCTCGAACAATCCTACGACGATACGCTCGAAGCTCTAGGCAGCGCGCTCGACTTAAAGGATGCCGAGACCGAAGGCCATTGCCAGCGGGTCACGGCGTTTACGATTTCCATCGCGAAGACGATGCCCGTGCCGAATCCCTATTTGCCCGTGCTAGCACGCGCGGCGTTCTTGCATGACATCGGCAAGATGGCGATTCCAGACAGCATTTTGCGTAAGCCTGGTCCGTTGAACGACGACGAAAAACAAGTCATGCGTAAGCACTGCCAGATCGGTTACGACATGCTGATTCGAATTCCTTTTTTGCGTGACGCTGCGGAAATCGTCTTGGCGCACCAGGAATTTTTTGATGGTACGGGCTATCCGCGCGGATTGAAGGGCGAGCAGATTCCTCTAGGCGCACGCATATTTACCGTTGCAGATTCGTTGGACGCGATGATTAGCGACCGACCCTACCGCAAGGCTTTGCCCATTACCCATGCCCGCGAAGAGATTCGCCGCTGCGCCGGAACGCAATTCGACCCCAAAGTAGTGGACGTGTTTCTTTCCATTCCAGAGCAGCATTGGCTCGATTTGCGCGAAAGCCTGGGTTCCCCATTCCGCCTCGCGCATTTGAAGAGCCTGCAAACAACATAAGCTCTGCACAAAAAACCGATGCAACAAGAACGGGAGGCTGAACTTCAGCCTCCCGTTCTTGTTCAAGCGTTGTTGATGTGGGGGTTTCTCGCTAGAACTCATACCGCAGCGAGAACTGCATCACGCGGTTGTCATTCGCTTGTGCAGTGATCTGTCCAAACGTCGGCGAATTGATATTCGCGGACGGATCGGAGAAGTTCGTATGGTTGAGAGCGTTGAATGCGTCTGCCCGGAATTGAATGGCATGGCTTTCCGACCATGGCATTTGGAATCTTTTCGCCACGCCCAAATCAAAGTTTACAAATGCAGGACCGCGAAGGTTGTTGCGGTTGCCAATCTCTCCCCCGAACGGATTGCTGAGCGCACCAAGCGCTGTGTTCGGATCGGCGAAATACTGAATTTTCCCGCCGTCATCATGAATGTGGGTGGACAATGCAGAGGTCGATCCGGTGAGAACCGCCGGACTGTCAAAAACGAAACCGACCGGGAAAGAGCCTGTGTTCGTACTGAACGCGAAGCCAGAATGCGCGGTAAAAATACCGGAAAGCTGCCAGCCGCCAATGAGCGTATTCCAGCCCTTGTTGACGTTCCTGCCGAACATTCTGCCTCTGCCAAATGGCAGATCGTACACAGCGTTGGCTGTGAAGAAATGCGTGGCGTCGAAGTCTGAGGGTCCGCGGCATACTTTGAAGTTTGTGGCATCGCAAACGAGGCCACCTATGACGGTATTCGCAACGCTCGAAACGTTATCAATCGACCGCGAGAAGGTATAGTTGAAGTCAAACTGCAAGCCTTGCGACGGTCTCTTCCGCAGCGTCACCAACATGCCATTGTAGCTGGACGAGCCGAAGTTGCCGATGTAGGCGTTTGTAGAAAACTGCCCAGGCAGACCCACGTTGTTTGCAAGCAAGCCGGCTCCGTTGAGCGCTTGCAGTGTGTCCGACAAGTCGCCCTTCACCACTAGGCTTCCAAGCGCATCGGCGATAAGCTGCGTGGCGCCCGGGAAAACCTGATTCTCAAACCACGGTTGTGGTGTCACCGTGCTTAGCCCGTTGCGCACTTCCTGACTGAGTGCATTAAACGCCGAGAACAAGAATTGTCCCGAACCCGGAGTGGGGTCTTTAAAATTAAGCACTTGCCCCGCGTCAGCCTGAGCAAAGAGTTTCCGGCCGAGGCGGCCAACGTAATCCACCTCGAGGATGAAGTTGCCGGGAATTTCTCTTTGCACGCCAAATGTATAAGTGTATGCGTACGGAGTGTCGAAACGGTGGTCCACGGTGTAATTGAATTGCCCTTCCGCATTTCCGAAAGGAACACCAGTACTGTCAACAAATGGCGCTAGTGGATGTGTGACTGGCTGCGGAGTGTTGGTCACAGGTAGACTGCCAAGCGCCGTGAAGCGCGGGTCCGTCGCTAGATTGCCAAAGAGCGTATTCGATGTCGTGTTGAAGAGGTAGGACAACTGATCTTGGATAAAATTGATTGTATTCGCATTCACTCGATCGTGAACGATGGAAGCGCCGGCCCGTATAACGGTCTTTCTCTCACCAAAAATGCCTCCGAGCAAGCCGTTGCGGAATGTGGGGTTATAGGCGACCGCAATTCTCGGAGCAAAGTTGGTCGGGTCAGAATGATAGATGTCACGCCCTCCGCTATTCGCCTTTCCACCCAGGTCGTAGGTAAGGAAAGGAATGGCGGTATCTCCCCCGATCCCTTGCGCGGCCGCCGCCACGCGGTCATTCAAGTAGGTCTGAAAGCCGATGTCGGAAACTGACTGCAGGCCATTCGTCTCATAGGGTACTGAGAAATAGAGATAGCGCATGCCGTACGTGAAGGTTAGAGAGCTGGTCACACGCCAGGAATCCTGGATATAGCCTTCGTATTCGAAGTAGCGATAGTTGCGCACCTTTGCAGACCCTACTGGCTGCGCGGAACCATCGGTGTTCAAGTTGAAGTTTGTGTCAACAGAAGCAAAGCGTCCCAGCAGGAACGGGAACATTTGATCCCATTCCGTGCTGGCGACCGTGCTCGCCAGAATATCGTTCGGACGTTCGCCGGCACTAAGGCTATTCAGCAAACCGCCGAGCCCAATGCTGACAAAATTGAAATCGTTGATTTGCGTCGAAGTTTGGTGCTGTGGCTTGAACGTTCCACCGAACTGGAACAGGTGATGCCCCTTCGTCCAACTGAAGTCGTCGCGAATCGTCGGTACGGGCACGATGCGAAACTGACTTTGTAACGTCGGAAAAGGCGCGGATAGGAGCGATCCATTCGTCGTAGACGCCAGAGTATAAGAATTCGGAAATGCAGGCTGGAAGACAGATGGGAATCCGAGCCGCGATGAGGTGATGCCGAACACAGCTTGGTTAATCTTGGTGTTCGAGATGTTCCATGTATGCCCGATCGCGAACCCATAATCACGCTGCGTGATTTCTGAAGCGGGTGCCGGATCGCCCGGAAACTGCTGCGCGACGTTGTTGATGTTGTCCGTCCTTGATGAACGAACTATGTTGAACCTGCCGAACAAATGTTGATTGGGTGTCAGGTTGAAATCGACGCGAGACGTGTAGGTATTGAAAGCAAGCCGTACGGGAGCATTGAAACGAAAACCACCCGTGTTGATGCCATCCCCAGCCGAAAGATCGTTAGCCGACGGATATCTGCCGGTCACAAATGACAGCAATGCTGCGTTGGTGCCTATGTGGGCGGGGTCTAGCACCGCGAGAGAGTTTGGCCCCGTGGCCGGAGTGGAGCTAATGCATTGTGGTGCCGTTTGCAGCGTCGCAGACGCATCGCAGCCTGGCCCGTTGTTAATGTAATTGATGATGCCATTGCGAACGTTATCCAGTGGAACGGTTCTTAGCTCTTGATCTTGGCTGGCATCGCGCCGCCCTTCATAGTTGAAAAAGAAAAAGAGCTTGTCCTTCTTTACCGGCCCACCAAGGCTGCCACCGAACTGATTCCGAATCAGCGCCGGGCGATCAATACCGTTTTTGTTGTTAAAGAAGCTATTCGCTTCCGTGATTGTGTTGCGATGATATTCGTACGCATTCCCGTGCCAATTGTTGGTGCCGCTCTTGGTCACGAGCTGAATCTGCGCGCCGCTGCTGCGACCGAGGTCGGAAGTGTCTCCAATGGTAATTCCGCGAAATTCCTGTACTGCGTCAATCGGCTCATTTCCGACAGTAGCAAACGCCTGCCCGGTGGCTTGGTCGTTGGCATCAATGCCATCAATGGTGATGTTCCCCTGGTCCGCGCGAGCACCCGTCACCGCCCCGTTGCGATTGCCGGAAGGATCGTTGTTGTCGGTGATGACCACACCTGGCTGCAACCCAAGAAGAGCAGCCGCAGAGTCGCGCAATTGCACGGGCAAACTTTCGATCAGCTTCGAGCCGATCACGTTGCCAACTGTCGCATCGGTAGTGTTCAGGGTCGCTTCACCACCAGCCTGCACTTCCACTGTTTGTGTGACGACACCAAGTTCTAGCGAGGCATCCCGCTTCTCCACGACGCCCACACCGAGCGCCACTTTGTCGACAACCAACTTACGAAATCCGTCTTTGGTAAATGTCAGACGATAACCTTCGCCAGGTGCCACACGCAGAAATTGGTAATACCCGGTGTCGTTGGTGGTCGTCGTCGCGTGGATACCGGTGTTGTCGTTGTCGAGAGTGACGGTAACTCCCGAGATCGTGCCGCCACTCTTATCCGACGCAACACCGCTTACTGCCGAATACTGCTGAGCGTTCGCGTGGCCTACGGCCAGCGATACAAATGCAAACACAAACAGACCAAACATCCACAGGAATCTCTTCATGAATCCCCCAGACATGTCCTTGTTTAGAGAACTGTTGACTGACTACAGGAATCTATGTGTGCAAGTATTCGTCCATGACGGCGAATATTTGAATTGTAGTTTCCACGGTATCTGCCTGAAATTGCAGACGTTATTGAGCTGGACACAAAGACAAAAATGGAAATACAGAATTTATATTTGGGTTTGCATACTCTCTCTTAAATTTAGGATGTTTCAAACGAATGTTTAAATTTAGGTGGTGCCTGGAGACAAAGTAACCAAAATGGTTTTCCATTGAAACTGAGCGTTCCGCAGCTACGTCTCATATCCAAGGTGGAATAGCGAACCGCAGTAGAATCCCACAACGCTGTCGTATACTGGGTGCACTCACAAGGAAATGACTTCACCCGTACCATCGGCGGTTTCCTCGGAGCCCATCAGCCAGTTTGATTTGAGCGGGCAGTATGCCGCCATCGGCGGAGAAATTCGCGCGGCTGTGGAGCGCGTGCTCGCTTCGCAACAGCTTGTGCTTGGCTCGGAAGGCTCCGCCCTTGAGAGGGAGCTGGCTGAATTCTGCGGTGTAGCACACGGAATCGGTGTCGCCTCCGGAACCGACGCATTGATCCTCGCATTGCGCGCATGCAACGTTTACGCGGGCGACGAAGTGTTGATCCCGACGTTGACCTTCGTCGCGACGGGCAGCGCCGTAAGCGCACTCGGCGCTCGGCCTGTTTTTGCCGACGTGGATCGCGTGACGCTGAACATGGACATGGCCGATGTTCGCCGCCGCATCACTCCGCGCGCAAAAGCTATCATTGCAGTGCACCTGCACGGCCTGGCCGCCGACATGGACGCGTTGCGCGAAATCGCAAAAGAACACCGTCTGCCGCTAATCGAGGATAATGCCCAAGCCATCGGCGCAACGTACAAAGGTCGCCGCACCGGATCGCTCGGCGACATTGCTTGCATAAGCTTTTATCCAACGAAAAATCTGGGAGCCGCGGGCGATGGCGGAATGATTGTCACAAATTCCCCAGAGCTTGACGCGCGGGTGCGCATTTTGCGCAATCACGGCCAGTCCTCGCGGTATATCAGCACGGAACCCGGCTGGAATAGCAGGCTCGACGAAATTCAAGCAGCGGTTTTGCGCGTGAAGCTGCGGCATCTTCGGGATTGGCAGAAAGCGCGCCGCGAAAATGCCGCGAAATACATGAAATTACTGTCTGGGATTTCAGCTATTGGAACGCCAGTCGTGCCGCAAGGGTACGAACACGTCTTCCATCAATACACGATTCGCTCGAACCGCCGCGACGCGTTGCAGAAATTTCTGAGCGAACGAAAAATCGGAAGCACTATTTATTATCCTGTGCCGCTACACTTGCAGCCGCTTTATGCCGGACTTGGGCACAAAGCCGGTGATTTTCCGAATGCGGAGCACGTTGCGAACGAAATTCTTTCGCTCCCCATGTATCCGGAATTGACCAGCGACAAGATCGAGCGCGTAGCCGCAACTATCGCCGAATTCGCGCGCCAGTAGAGTGATCTATTTCCCGAAATAAAGCAGCGCCAGTAAGAAAACCCAAAGCCCGTCCATGAAGTGCCAGTAATAGGAAGTGACTTCGGCGGCGGCCATGCGCGTCATTTCCGATTGCCGGAATTTTCGAAAACCCACATAAAGCAGCGCGCAAATTCCTCCAAGGAGATGGGCGGCGTGCGCTGCGGTAAAAACGTAGAAGAATCCCGCCGCAAGCGTCGAGCTGGCGTAAGTTCCTGCCGCGACCAATTCGCGCCACGCAATCACCTGCCCGAGAACAAACACTGTGCCGAGTAGTGTCGTCAGCATCCACAGTTTCTTGAAACCGTTTTCGTCGGAAACTGCCAGCCGCTTGCGGGCGAATTCCAGCGTTGCGCTGCTCGCGAGCAGGACCAGCGTGTTAATCCAAAGCAGATTGGGCACACGAAAATTGACCCACTTGTTGCTCGTCGCGCGCAAAAAAAGAAACGCAGCCACAATGGCCATGAAGAACATCAAAATGGCTGCCATCGCCAAAGCGATCGCAATTGCATATTTGCGAGCCGAAGAATTTCCCGGCGCGCGCCGTTTGCCACCACCGGGGCCTTCGCCATCATCGCCGGAAGGCGGCTTCCGTCCCCCACCCCCACCAATGTCTTCGATGATCAGTTCAATGTCGTCCAGTACGGATGTTCCCGCCATATCCTTTTCTCGCTTCTAACGCAATTTCGCCATTTGTTCCGGAGCCAGATGTTGCGGCACAAAATCCTCACCGGCCAGCGGCACACCGAATTCATACGCGCCGCGATACACCACCGGCATGCCTCCGCCGAAATTTTCGCTGGGCGGCGGAGAATCTACAAACCATTCTAGCGTCGTGGCGCGCCACGGATTTTTACTGCCGGCGGTCTCGCCCCGCAGCAAGCTCCAAAAAAAATTGCAGAAGAACAAAATCTGCGCACACACGGTGCCCACCGTCGCGGTTGTAAGAATTGTGCGCAAGATTTGAAAATCACTGCCGCTCGATCCGGCGTGCGTCCGTTCCCACAAACCAAGCCAATGCATTGTCATGAAGAGGCAGTACACGCCCGCGAAAGTGATCCAAAAATGAATCTTGCCCAGAGTTTCATTCATGCGGCGGCCGAACATTTTCGGAAACCAGAAAAACAGCGCCGCCAGAATCGCGAAAGTCGCCGCGATACCCATCACCAGATGGAAGTGGCCAGTGACAAAGGCCTCGCCCGCGCTGCCGCCGGAGAATTCACGCCGCGCCAGAAAAATTCCAGATAGCCCGCCGGACAAAAACAGCGATACAAAGCCAAGCGCGAAGAGCATCGCAGTCGTAAGGCGAATCTTGCCTCCACGTAACGTGCCGAACCAACAAACGATGAGAAGTAGCGCGGGAACCCCGAGCGAGGACGCGAGCATGGAAAATACCAGCGGCGTGTACGGATTCAATCCGCTCGCAAACATATGCTCGCCCCAAATGCAGAAACCAAATAATCCGACGGCACACAATGCCAGCACGGCACCGCGTTCCTTCCACAACGGCCTGCGCGAATAGACAGAAAGCAAGTGCGTCACAATGCCAAAGCACGGCAGCATTGCCACGTAAACTTCCGCTTGAGCAAAGAACCAGAACCAGCGCTGCCAAAGCACGGGAAGCGCATTCGGCGTCTGTAACGTGCCTGAAAAAAAGTGTGTGCCGACCAGACGATCCGAAAGAAGCAGCGCGCTCGACGCCATCAAAATACTGAAAATCAAAAGGCTCAGAATGGCCGCAACAAACCACG
>DATMPA010000047.1:0-48778 GCA_035567915.1 Candidatus Sulfotelmatobacter sp.
AGGGACTCAAATGCCGTCCCCTTCCCCAGACCCCTTCTCCTGCTAGGAGATGCAAGAACGCTTTTAGGAAAGCGGAAGCTGTGTCCAAAAAAACTGTGCCATCTTAGGGGTTCACCCCACAACATCAGGTCCAATTTGAGCACAATTTGTTTCGGTACTCTCTGAAACCCGCATAAATAAAGGGGATTTCTTGGAGGCGCGGGTGGGAATCGAACCCACGCATAAAGGTTTTGCAGACCTCTCCCTTACCACTTGGGTACCGCGCCATCCACTGCAAATTATAGCCAAATTGCCGGTAGCTGTCAGCCGCGCGGCGCACGGCTTTTTCTACTTTTTCGCGGGTTCCGCAATTCTCGCTTCGCGCAGGAAGCGTGCTGCCTCTTCCGGCGGGGTCGGATTGATATAGAAACCCGTTCCCCACTCGAACCCGGCCACCTTCGTGAGTTTTGGAATAATCTCCACGTGCCAGTGATAGTGATCGTTAATCTCTTCACCGATCGGCGAGGTGTGAATCATGAAATTGTAGGCCGGCCGGTCCAGCGCCGCTTCCATCCGCATCAACGCGTCTTTCAGCATCCGCGCCAGGCTCGCATACATGGTGCTCTGATTATTCTCGTAAGATGACCCATGCACTTTCGGCAGCAGCCACATTTCAAACGGAAAACGCGAAGCGTACGGCGTCATGGTGATGAAGTGCTCGTTTTCCCCTACCACTCTTTCGCCCGTGTCCATTTCCTGCCGGATGATGTCGCAGAAAATGCAGCGCTCTTTTTCATCATAATAATGCCAGGCGCTGTCCACTTCCTCGCGCACGCGCCGCGGAACGATCGGCAACGCAATCAATTGTGAATGCGGATGATCCGCCGTCGCGCCTGCCGCCTCGCCGTGATTCTTGAAAATCAATACGTAACGGAAGCGCTTGTCGTTCTTCAAATCGAGCATCCGGTCGCGATACGCCCAAAGCACGTCTTCGAGAGCTCTCTCCGGAATTGTCGCCAATGTTGCCATGTGGTCGGGCGCCTCAATAATCACTTCATGAGCGCCGACGCCATTCATCTTGTCGAACAGCCCTTCGCCTTCCCGGTCGAGCTCTCCTTCAATCTTCAACGCGGGAAATTTATTTGGCACCACGCGAATGGACCAACCCGGCGTGTTCGCTCCGCCACTATTTCGCCCATAGACCAATAGTTCAGTAGGCGTCCGCGATTCGTTGCCCGGGCAAAACGGACAGTTCTTCGGATCTCCCGGCTCAACCGCGTCGCGCAAAAAATCCATGGGGCGCTTTCCACGCTCCGTCGAAATAATCACCCACCGTCCTGTGATGGGATCTTTCCTTAACTCCGGCAACTCATCCTCCTAAATCGTTTTGTGACTGACCGAATATTTGCGGCCCACGTGAATTGCAATATTGTACCCCGTATTGGCTTCATGAAAAGCGTCTGCGTTTAGTGCAGTGCCTTAGCCACCGCGCCAAAGAACGCCACATCGTCCACCACCGTTGAACCTGTCGGCTTTGGCCGCGCACTCAGCACGACAATGACTACTTTTTCTTTCCGGTTAATGTACATGTGCTGTCCGAAAATTCCTTGTGCCTGGAACGCTCCATCATGCACTGCATCTCCTTTCGGAAACGTCCACCATAGATAGCCGTACTCTTCGGTCTTTCCACCGATTAGCTTTGCGCTTCCTGCTTCGTCAAACCATCCTTGCGGAACAATCCTCTTTCCATCAATCACTCCATCCGCCTGTACCAATAGTCCGATTCGTGCAAAATCGCGCAGCGTTGCCGCCAGCCCTCCACCGCCCCATCCCATTCCATTCGGCGATTCCACCCACCATCTCGCGTCTGACTCCATTCCCCACGGCGCCCAAATCTTTTCGGACAAATATTTCGCAAGCGGTTTGTGCGTCGCTCCTTCCAACACCGCCCCCACCACGAACGTTTCTCCCGTGTTGTAATTCCAGATTGTTCCCGACGCACCCGCGCGTGGCAGCGAACTCATGAAAGGCAAAATCGTCCCTGGCTTCTGTTGGAGCTGAATCTCCAGAAGTTTTCTCCGATCCGATCTCGGATCAGTGTACGTTTCGTCCCATTTCACTCCGGACGCCATCTGGATCACATTCCGCACACTCACACCTTCGTAGGCTCCACCTTTCAAAGCCGGCACATATTGCGTCACCGGATCGTCCAAACTCGAGATCGATCCATCCAGCAAAGCGGCCCCAATCAGGGTAGAGGTTGCGGACTTCGCCATCGAATACGACGGCCAGTGCGTCTCCGGCCCAATCCCAAGTTCGTAGTCCTCCAGCACCACTTCTCCATTTTTCAGAATCAAGAGTCCAGCCACGCGATTCAGAGCTAGATAATCAAAAAGGTCGTAATGTTTTCCACCCGCTTCGAACCTTACATTCTTCAGCGGCATCTTCGCCTTCGGCAATTCCCGCACATTCTTTCCGCGTTCAACCGCACGCACCGGAAACAACTCATCGCTGTGCGAAAACGTCCTCACTTCCAAATCCGGCGTCATCGCCCCATCAAAGACCTCGCGCGGCCCCGCCATCTCCTGCGCCACGCACGTCATCACCGAGACGCTACTTAGAGACATCGAGCACAAAAACGCCCGCACTAATCTTCCATTGTTCATTTGTTTCTCTTTCCGAATCTTGAATGCGCACAAGGATAGCGCGTCAGATTTGAGGACCAAAGGCGTCTTTAGGCAAGCGAACTGCGGGCGGGCTGCCGGGGATGTTATCAATCGCGAAGACATCAAACCGCAGCGGAATGTCTTTGACATGGCGCTCAGCCAGAAATCGTTATGCGGTGCGCGCTACGATGTGTTGCATGTATGAGGTGACGCTCAATTCCGGCAACGCGGTGAGTTGCTCTCCAAGGGTGCGTGTGCGCACCTCCACAAATGCGAGTGTTTCTCCGTCGTAGCCCACCAGGTCAAGCTCACCCTTTGCGCCGCCTCGCGGCGTGTAATTCTTTGCAACAAAGACGTATCCCAGTTGCCTCAAATACCAGTAGGCGAACGTCTCGCCGCGCACGCCGGTCCTTTGCTTACGTGTACGCTTCGCCGAATCCAGACTCTCACTTTCGTCGCGCAGGCCGTGCCGCGCTTTCCAGCGCACGATTTGGTAGGCCAGTGACGAAAATATCGGCAAATGGAATTACCTACCAATAATTCAATGGAATATAAACGAAATCCCGCGGCTGCCAAGCTTACGTTTCGGCAACCACGGGATACGATTTTCTCTGCGCTTCTCAGCGAACTCTGTGTCTCTGCGTTATATTTTCTTCTGTACTTCGCGGATGCACTCTTCGAGCGTGCGCACGGCAAAGTCCGCCTGCTCTTCGTCAATCACGAGCGGCGGCGAAAGACGGAGCGAATTTTCTCCCGCGCCGAGTATGAGCAAGCCCTTGTGGAACGCCATATCCACAATCGCGTTGCGCAAATCTCCTGCGCGTTCCTTGGTCCGCTGATCGCGCACGATTTCGATGCCAATCATCAGCCCGCGTCCGCGAACGTCGCCGACAATCTTGAACTTTTTGGTCCAATCGGCGATCTTTTGAAAAATGTAGTCGCCCATTTTCTTCGCATTCACCGTCAGGCCACCCTCAAGCAAATCGAGCGTGGCAATCGCGGCTGCGAGGCAAACCGGATTCCCGCCGAACGTTGAGCCGTGCGCGCCGGGCTTCCAGTTCATTACGCTCGAACGCGCGATGAATGCGCCAAGCGGCATGCCGCTGGCAATTCCCTTCGCGCTGCAAAGAATGTCCGGCTCGATGCCCGCATATTCGTGCGCCCACATTTTTCCCGTGCGGCCCATGCCGGATTGCACTTCGTCCAGGATGAGCATGATTCCGTATTGCCGGCAGATACGCTGCAATTCCTGCAGGAAGAATTTCGGCGCGGGAACGTAACCGCCTTCTCCTTGAATTGGTTCGATGATAATTCCGGCAACTTCCGAAGGATCAAAAAGCCGCTTGAAAATCTGATTTTCCAGTTGCTCCAGAATCTCTTCGCCGCAAGTTTCCGGACCATGGCCGTGCGCGCAGCGATACGCGTAAGGATACGGAATGTGCTCGACGCCACTCAACAGCGCGCCGAAATTCTTGCGTTGCGTGGACTTCGACGCGGTTAGCGAAAGCGAACCCATCGTGCGACCGTGGAAGCACCCGTAAAACGCGATCATTTTGTCGCGCTTCGTGGTGTAGCGCGCGAGCTTAATTGCGCCTTCCACCGCCTCCGTTCCGGAATTGCAGAAGAAAACCTTCTTGTCTTCCGATCCACCAACGGAGTTCGCGAGCCGCTCCGCCAGATACGGCAAGCTCTCGTAATAAAAATCCGTGCCGGACATGTGAATCAATTCCGCGGCTTGTTTCTGAATCGCTTCGACTACTGTTGGATGGCAATGTCCCGTCGAACACACCGCAATTCCCGCGGCAAAATCAAGGAACAAATTTCCATCCACGTCTTCAACCATCGCGCCGCGGCCGGTTTTTGCCACCAGCGGATAGTCGCGCGTGAAAGATGGCGACATGAATTTCGCGTCGCGCTCGACAATTCCTCTTGCTTTTGGCCCGGGCAGAGCAGTGATAAGCCGGGGCGTTTTCGTTTCCGTTGAGGTAATCATGAAATCCTCCAAGTTGTTGATTGGTCAGCGGTTATTGTGGTGTAGGAGCCGCAGGGCAGATTTTTTGCACGCGGGCGGACGTATCCCCTTTGCGCTCTGCCGGTTGGAGGAGACCTAATCTACGCCGTAGAGGTTCGGACGTACTTCGGCGGGAGAGGCGTGGTTGCGTTGGCAGTGGAGGTCTGTCATTTGCGTTTCCAGCGGACGCTGCCGTCCCGAGAATCTTCAAGGATTATACCACGATCCGCAAGTTCTTTGCGGATGCGATCGCTGGCGGCGAAGTCGCGGCGAGTGCGGGCAACGTTGCGTTCTGCGATCAGTTTTTCCACGTCGGCGTCGCTGAGTTCGCCTTGGGCGGCGCCAAATCCCAAGGCTTTGAGCTTCGCCGCGTCATCATCCTGAATCACGGCGAAGACTTGATCGAACTGCGAGAGGAAATTCTGCGCTGCGGCGACTTCCAACTGCTTGAATTCACCCTTATCCATGGCGATGTTCGCGTCGCGGACGAAATCGAACATTGCGGCGAGGGCCACGGCGGTATTCAAGTCGTCGGCGAGGCCTGCATCGAAATCATTTGCGGCTTTAGCTGTGCGCGCGGCCATTGCAGGATTGTTTCCGCCCGGGAATTTCCCCTGTTTCAGGCGGTCGGCGAAGGTGCGCAGGCGCTCGACGGAACTTGCGGCCTGCTGCAGTCCATCGAAGGTGAAATTGAGTTTGCCGCGATACGGAACACTCGCCAGCGCGAAGCGCAACATCGAAGGCTTGTAGCCTTTTTCAAAAAGATCGCGCAGCGTAAAAAAATTCCCTGCCGACTTGGACATTTTCTCGCCTTCGACGAGAAGATGCTCGGCATGCAACCAGTAACGCGCGAACGTTTTTCCCGTTGCGCCTTCGCTTTGCGCAATTTCGTTTTCGTGATGAGGGAAGGCAAGGTCAATCCCGCCGGTGTGAATGTCCAGCGTTTCGCCAAGATATTTCATGGCCATTGCGGAACATTCGATGTGCCAGCCGGGACGTCCCGCGCCGATTTCCGTTTCCCAGAAATGTTCGCCAGGCTTTGGAGCCTTCCAAAGAGCAAAGTCGCGCGCGCTTTCTTTTTCGTAACGGTCGTTGTCCACGCGCGCGCCGGCTTGAATGCCCGTCAAATCAATTTTGGAAAGTTTGCCGTACGCCGGAAATTTCGCGATACGGTAGTAGATGGAGCCTTCGCTGTCGTACGTGAAAGATTTTTTCTGAAGGCGCTCGATCAGATTCACCATGTCTGGAATGTGGTCGGTTGCGCGAATCCAGTGTTCCGGCGCCTCGACATTCAGCGTTCTGCAGTCGTCGAAAAAGGCCTGCGCGAATTTTTGTGTGTATTCGCGGATACCGATTTTTGCGGCAGCGGCATTGGCGATGATGCGGTCGTCCACGTCGGTGAGATTCATCACGTGCGTCAACTGAAAGCCGCGGAGCTTCAAGAAACGCCGCAAAATATCTTGAAAAACGAACGTGCGAAAATTGCCGATGTGCGCGTAGTCATATACCGTCGGCCCGCAGGTGTACATCTTCACTTCGCCGGACTTCTGCGAAACGAAGGCCTCGGTTTTGCCGCTGTACGTGTTGTGGAGTCGAATCTCGTTCATGCGCCGTCTGTCGCGTCCCAAAGCATGGAAACAAAGCGTTGATTGTAGCCGACGCGCGCAAAGCGGGGCAAACCAATTGAACTCAATTTGTGGAATGTGTGCGCAATTGACGCTGCCGCGGCGCGTGGTTAGAGTCCTTGCGGGTAACCAACAGGAGAAATTGCGATGAAGCGCAAGATTTGGATGACGGGACTGGCCATTCTTTTTGCAGCGGGCGTTTCGCTCGGCGGACAGGAAAAGAAAGTGGCCGAGGACAGCAGCGTCCTCGCGCCCGAGGATTTTCTGCAATTGCGGGGCATACAGGACCTCTCTTTTTCTCCCGATGGAACGCGCGTGGCCTTTGTCGTGAGCGATCCGCTTAAAGGGCAGCATCGCACGCGGCACATCTGGATGTACGACCTGAAGAGCAAATCCGCCTGGCAATTTACTTACTCGGAAAAATCGGAGACCAACCCGCGCTGGTCTCCGGATGGGAAGCAACTGGCGTTTCTTTCGAGCCGCGGCGGTGACGAGCAGCAAATTTTTGTGATGCGCGCGGACGGCGGCGAAGCTGCGGCGCTGACGAAGGGCAAGAGCGGGGTAAATGCGCTTGCCTGGGCTCCCGACGGAAAGCAGATTGCGTTTCTGGCTTCGGACGCGAAGACGGAAGAGCAAGAAAAGAAAGAAAAAGAGAACGACGACTCGCGTGTTGCTGACAAAGACGAGCGACACGCGCGTTTGCGAATTCTGGTTCTTGCCACCAAGCAGGAACGCGCGCTCACGCAGCCGAATTGGGAAGTGAAAGAGCTGCAATGGTCGCCGCAAGGAAAATTCCTTGTCGTTATTGCGACGGACAAGCCGGAATCCGACAGCGAAACGGGCCGCATGTTTCGGGTCAGTGTGGTGGACGGAACGATGAAGCAAATCCTCGCGCCGCGCGGAGGATTTGGCGATCTTCAAATCGCACCGACGGGAACCGCCATCGCCTTTCGCGGTTGCCGCGAGGACGGCCCGAGCCCGCATGATTTGATGCTGCTTCGCGTGGGAGAGCCTGCCGCGCAAAATTTGTCCGGCGCAAATCTGGACCGCTTCGCGCAGGATTTCCGCTGGCTGCCCGATGGCGCCATTTTGATGAATGCGCTCGATGGATTTCGCTCGCGCTTTGTGATTTACAACGGCGACGGCAGCCGCACGGACGTTCCACTGTTCGTAACCAACCCCCAGAACATGGCCGTGAGCACGACTGGCACTGTCGCATTCATGGGCCAGACCGCAACGGAAGCGCCGGAGCTTTGGATCTGGGACCGGAAAGACGCGCCGGAACGCGCGACGCATTTGAACGACGCATGGACAAAGCACGCGCTGGTGAAGCCGGAAATCTACAAGTACAAATCGTTTGACGGAGTGGAGGTCGAAGCGGCGCTGGTGAAACCTGCGGACTGGGATGGAAAAGCGAAGTTGCCGCTGATCGCGTACGTTCACGGCGGGCCGACCGGGGCGTGGGAAGACGCGGTGGATGCGTGGTCGCAATTGTTGGCGGCGCGCGGATTCGCCGTGTTCCTGCCAAACATTCGCGGTTCTATCGGCTACGGCCACAAATTTGTCGAGATGAACCGCGGCGACTGGGGCGGCGGGGACTACAAGGATGTGATGGCGGGCGTGCACGATCTGGTGCAACGCGGAATTGCCGATCCAAATCAACTCGGAATTGGCGGATGGTCGTATGGCGGCTACATGAGCGAGTGGGCGATTACGCAAACGAACGAGTTCAAAGGCGCGGTGAGCGGCGCGGGCATGGCGAACTTGATTTCCGAATTTGGAACGGAACGCGGACCGGCCTACGACGAATGGTTCTGGGGCGTACCATACGAAAAGCCCGAGGGATTCTTGAATCATTCGCCCTTTTTGTTTTTGAAGAAGGCGAAAACGCCGACGCTGATTCTGCAAGGCGAGAACGATACCGTGGATCCGGCCGGTCAGAGCCAGGAGCTGTATCGGGGACTGAAACGCTATGGAGTTGTGGCGGACCTTGTGCTGTACCCACGCGAACCACATGGATTCCAGGAAGCGAAGCATCGCCTGGATATGCAAAAACGGATGATTGCGTGGTTTGAGAAGTACGTGAAAAGCAGCGGTCAGAAGCCAGTGGCCGGGGGGCAGTGAGTCATGGCTGGTGCATGGAGGGGTGGGTATATAGGGGGTTTTTGCGTAATTGCAGAATCTAAAGGACTTTAAGACTAGTGTTTTGTAACTGCTGATTCTACGGGAGATAGAGACGCAATTTTCGCATCTGCAGATTCTGAAGGATTTAGCGGAATTGAAGTGACGATTCACGGGAGGGTGTAACAGGTTTGTTGGCTGATGTCTATAGTTAATTGATTAGTATTCAAACGCTTGGCGATTCTTGGCGGTACTCATCCCAAAAAAAGGCACACTGGGCGAATGGCGGTTGACGAACAGCCGATAGAAAAACTAAAGAAGGCATATCGGGTGCTTGATGTGCCCGCGACGGCATCGGCGCTGGCGATCAAATCAAACTACCGAAAACTGATTAAGCGGTGGCATCCGGATCGGCCGGCGACGGGCGTTTCGGCCCCGTCCGAAGCTGCGTTGATGACCACGTTGATCAATGAGGCTTATGCGCTGATCGAGAATGCTCCGCTGCGGTATTACTCAGGGGATGCGACACCGCCGAGGGCGGAAAAGAAAAGAACGGCTGAGCCGAAGATTCGCAATGTGAATGAAGTGGATTTGTCGAAGATGTTTTTCAATGAGAAGCGGATTGAGTACACGGTGCGGATTGTTTGTGGAACAATTTCCGGAGCGTTTGTTGGATTGGCGTTCTCTGCGGATGTCCTTGGAGGCGGTATCGAGATTATGGTGGCGATTGTTTTGTGTGCGATTGGATTTGCGGCGGGAGCGGTGAAATATGGGGACAGGTTTTGGAGAGTGGTGTTTGGGAAATGGTGGATGTGGGAATGAGGGCCAATGAGTGATGAAAGGAGAGAACGGGATTTTTAAAACAGAGGACACAGAGAGCGCGAGGAAGAGGAAAGATAGCTCAGAGGCGCAGAGTTCGCAAGGAGCGCGGAGAAAATGGGTGACACATAGGATTTGCGTTAAACATCGAGGAGATAATGACGAACCAATGGGATGCGGGGCAGTACGACGCGAAGCATGCGTTTGTGTATGAGAAGGCAAAGGTGCTGGTGGATTTGCTCGCGCCGAAAGCGGGCGAACGAATTTTGGATTTGGGATGCGGGACAGGAGTGCTGACGGCGGAGATTGCAGCGCGGGGCGCGGAGATTTTTGGAGTCGACCGCTCGGAAGAGATGGTGGCGCAGGCGAGGAGCAAATTCCCCGCCCTGAAGTTTGAAGTGGTGGACGCGACGCAACTGAAGTTCGACGCAGAATTTGACGCGGTGTTTTCAAACGCGGTGCTGCACTGGATTCCGGAAGGGGAGAAAGTGATTGGAGGCTTCGCACGTGCCTTGAAACCGGGCGGGCGATTTGTGGCGGAATTTGGAGGAAGGGGAAACATCAAAACACTGGTGAAGGCGTTTCATCGCGCGTTTGCCACCCTGGGGCTCCGCGAGCCAGAGGGAGTGAGCCCGTGGTTTTATCCGAGCATCGCCGAATACTCAGGCTTGCTGGAAAAACACGGATTGGAAGTTCGACAAGCTTCCCTCTTCGAGCGGCCCACAGTTTTGGAGGATGGTACGCGAGGGCTGGAGAATTGGATCCGCGTGTTCCGGCAGACCTACATTGAAAAGCTGGGGGAAGCGGCCGCGGCCAAATGGATCCGGGAAGTGGAGCGCCAGTGCCGACCACTGCTCTTCCACGAAGGGGACTGGGTTTTGGATTACCGCAGGTTGCGGCTTGTGGCGGTGAGAAGTTTGCCACAAGGGATTGAGTAAGGCTTTACAGGGTTAGTGCGTAGTGATACATTTTCTTCCCGTACCGCCATCCATGCGCCAGGCGGCTGGGCCTCTGACTGAGAACCTGCCAAACGTGTGTCCCTTCAACGATTTAGAGTTGAAGCGGACGCCCAACCGGAACCCGGTTGGGATGTTGCGAAAAGACACCTCCAATTGGGGAATACTGAGTTGTCTCTCTTCGCGCGTCGTGTGCCCGGCCCTTTGCAGCGCGTGGAAGCCGTGAAGAGACCAAAGGGGATACCTTGCTGAAGCTAAGAAAAGTGGAGATTACGGGGTTCAAGTCGTTCTGCGAGCGGACGGTGGTGACGTTCAGCGGAATGGGGACGACGTGCATCGTCGGTCCGAACGGCTGCGGGAAGTCCAATGTGGTGGACGCGATTTCCTGGGTGCTGGGCGAGCAGAGCCATAAGAGCCTGCGCGCGGGGCGCATGAGCGATTGCATTTTCAACGGTACGGTAAAGCGGCCGCCGATGGGTTTGGCGGAAGTGACGATTACGATGGAAGACCCGGAGCTGGCCGAGGCGGCGCGGTTTGTGATTGAGAGTGTGGAAAAGAGCGAGGAAAGCGCTGCAGGCAATGGGGAGGCTTCGGCGATATCGCTCGTAACCGAGGAGATTTCGCTGACCGAGACGGCGACTGACGGATCCATTGCAGAGGTCGAAGCGGTTCCTGTGGAAGCGGCGGAAGTTGCGGAAGATCCTGCGTTTTTAAAGGGCAAGAGGAAAAAGAAAGCGGAGAAGCCAGAGTTGGTGACGAAGCCGGGCGAAGTGGTGGTGAGCCGGAGGCTTTACCGCAGCGGGCAAAGCGAATACCTGATTAATGGTCGTGTGGCGCGGCTTCGCGACATTCAGGAAATGTTTATGGGCGTCGGCCTGGGGCCGGATTCTTACGCCATCATCGAACAGGGACGCATCGGGCAGATTCTTTCGACGAAGCCGATGGAGCGGCGCGCGATTATCGAAGAAGCGGCGGGTGTGACTAAATTCAAGACGAAAAAGCGGCTTGCGGAAGCGAAGCTCGAGTCTTCGAAGCTGAATTTGTCTCGCGTGAACGACATTGTGGTGGAAGTGGAAAAGCAGCTTGGCTCGCTGAAGCGGCAAGCGGCGAAGGCGCGGCGGTATTCGGAAATTCGCGAGCAGATGCGTGGAATTGTCCGGCAGATGCTGGCCGGCAAAGCGCGCGAAATGGAAACGGCGGCAGCGCGGATTGCGAAACAGCTCGAAGAGTTTGCGGCGGCGGAACTGCAGCACGCGACGGCGATTCAGCAGCAGGAAGGCGAGCAGGACCGGCTGAATCAGCGCGTGTACGAGCTGGATACGGAAATCCGGCAGAACCAGAATCAATTGAATTTGACGGCGCTGGAAGCGGACCGCGCGGAAAATCGAATTTCGTTCAATACGCAGCGCGCGGAGGAACTGGCGGCGCGGCGAGGGCAGTTGAACGTGGACATGGATCAGGTAAGCGCGCAGGCAGGCGAATGGCAGGCGCGGAGCACTTCTCAGCAGCAGACCGTGGCGATGCTGAAAGAAGAGGCCACGGGACTTGCGGCGCGCGTGGAAGAGCTTTCGACGCGGGCACAGACACGTGCGACACAGATTGCCCAGGCTGAAACGCGGATTGAAACGCTGCGGCTGACTGCGTCGCAAGCGGGCGACAGCTTGCTGCGATTGCACGGCGAGCAGAAACAAGCAGAAGAAGCCTTGGTACATCAGAGCGAAGCATTGCGGCGACGCGAAGCGAACGAACACGAACTGCTCGAGAGTTCGATTGGTGTGCGTGGTCAGGCGGAAGAAGCTGCGCATGAGCTAGAGGCGGGGAGCGCGCGGTTAAACGTGCTGAAACAGCAAGTGAGCGAGTTGCAGGCAACGATGGTGAGTCTGCGCGCGGAACGCGAAGCGTCCGCGAGGCAAGCCGAGGCGTCGCGCGATTCGCTGGCGGGAGTGCGGGCGCGCCATGCGACATTGACGCAGATTTTGAATGACCGTTCGTACACGGCGGATGCAGTGCAAAAGCTTTTTGCGGCGAATGAGCGCGGCGGCGGGCAGGATTTTCGCGCGGTGGGCGTGCTGGCGGATTACGCGGAAGTTCCGGAAGAGCATGAAGGCCCGATCGAACAGTATTTGCGCGATGAATTGGAGTACGTGGTCGTGGAGACGTTCGATCATGCGCGGGCAGGCGTATCGCTGCTGCGTGAGGAAGTTGGCGGACGCGCCACCTTTTTCGTAGATTCGACGAAGAATCTGAAAGTGGAGGAATACGAACCGATCATTCCGTTCCGTATGGAGGACGGCGTTGTTTCGCGGATGGACAAACTGGTGGAGTTTCGTGATCCGCTGGGTCCGGCGGCGAAACAATTTTTGCCGAGATTGCGCGCGGCGTATTTGACGAACAGCGTGAACTCCGCAGAAAAACTGGCGAAAGATAATCCGCAGTATGCATTCGTGACTCCGGATGGGACGTGCTATCAGGGACGCATGGTGACGGGCGGACGGCCGGATGAGGCGGGACCGCTCGGAATGAAGCGCGAACTACGAGCGCTAGACGCGGAAGTGATGCTGCTTGAATCGCGCATGGAAGAAATGCAGGCGGAGATGGAGCGCGTGGCCGCGGCGTTGCGCGAGACTGAACAGAGCATCGAGGGCGTTACGGCGCAGCAACGAGAGGCTGAGCGCGAAGTGATTAGCGCGACGCACAAGCATCAGCAAATGCATGGCGAGCTTGCGCGGCTGGGACTGGAGCTGACGGTTTGCCAGAGCGAACTTTCGCGACTGCGGCAGGAAGTAGCCGGCGCAGAACGGCGCGCCACGATGGCGAAGAATCAGCACGCAACTGCGGCGGCGAGCCGCGCGGAAGCGGAAGCGGAAAGCACGAGGCTGGCGCACGAATTGGCGGAGCTGCGTGGATCGGTGCAGACGGAACAAGACGAATTGGCGGCGGGGCGGGCGGAACTTGCGGCGCGTAACGAGCGGCTGCACGCAGCGGAAGCTCTCGCAGCGCGGCTTGCGGAAGAGCGCGCGGAGCTTGAACGCCGCGAAATGGCGCTGCGGCAACAAGAGACTTCGATCGCGGCAGAAACCGCGACTTTGGCGGCGCAGAGCGAAGAACTGACGCGGCAGCTTGAGGGTTTGCGCGTGGAAAAAGCGCGGCTTGAAGCGCGGCAGCGGGAGCTCGAACAGGAATGGGAAGCGGCGCGCACGCGGCTTACGCAAATGGAAGATCATTTACGCGTGGGGCGGCAATCGTTGCAGGAGATGCGCGAGCAGCGGAGTCACGCGGAAGTCGAGCGTGCAAAGAATGAAAGCGATTGGCAGCATTTGCGCGAGACGTGCATGAGTGAAGTGAACGCGCAACCGGAAGATTTGATTGCGAGCGAAACGGCGTTCATGAGCGGCGAAGAGCTGGCGCTGGCCGAAGCGAATTACCGCGAAATGAAACACCGCATCGAGAACATGGGCGCTGTGAACATGATGGCGCTCGAAGAGTTCAACGAATGCGAACAGCGGTTCAACTTCCTGACGCGGGAGCGCGACGACTTGCTGCAGTCCATCACGGATACGCAGCAGGCGATAGCGGAACTGGACTTGATTTCAAAGGAAAAGTTCGAACAGGCATTTAACGCCATCAATTCAAATTTCTCGACGGCGTTCCACACGATTTTTGGCGGCGGCATGGCGGAAATGCGGTTGACCGAGCCGGACAGCAGCGGCGACGCGGGAATTGACGTGGTTGCTTCGCCTCCGGGAAAGAAATTGCAAAACGTTCTGCTGCTTTCCGGCGGCGAAAAAGCGATGACGGCCCTGGCGCTTCTGATTGCGATTTTCCGTTATCAGCCGAGCCCGTTCTGCATCCTGGACGAAGTGGATGCGCCTTTGGACGAAGCGAACGTGGGGCGCTTCACGCGGTTGATTGGCGAGATGAGCGCGCAGACGCAGTTTATAGTCGTGACGCACAATCGCAAGACCATGGAGACGGGCAGCGTGCTCTATGGCGTGACGATGCAGGAGCCGGGCGTTTCGAAGATTGTCAGCGTGCGGTGGGAAGGCGACGAAGCGCCGGAGACGAAGAAGACGCGGACGGCGGCAGCCTGAGGTGAAGCAGTTATAAGTTATAGGTTTTAAGTTACAAGTAAAAGAGGAGCGCGTGACACGAACCTCTTTTTTTGTCAGGATGATCACTCCGCATTTCCAAAAATTTCCAAAATATTTCCACTGAGGACGGCTTGGCGTGGACGGTGCGGTGCGCTAGAATGCTCGAACTCAGTCGAGGGGATTTTCTTTCGTGCCGTCTGCACCTGCCATGAAAATTTTGAGGGAAACCCAATTCGCCGGGTTGACGCCGAGCGCGCGCGGAAAAGTGCGCGACATCTACGATTTGGGCGACAAGCTGCTCATTGTGGCGACGGACCGGCTGTCCGCATTCGACGTGGTGATGCCAACGCCGATTCCAGACAAGGGCAAGGTACTCACGCAGCTTTCTCTCTTCTGGTTTGACTTGCTGAAGAACGTGATTCCCAATCACGTGCTCAACGCAATGGAATTCCCTGCCCCGTTTGAGGCGCACGCCGAAGAACTCGCTGGCCGTTCGATGGTCGTGAAGAAAACGCAGCCGCTGCCCATTGAATGCGTGGTGCGCGGTTACGTGAGCGGCTCTGGCTGGAAGGACTACAAAACGACAGGAGCGATTTGCGGGATTGCTTTGCCTAAAGGCTTACAGGAATCTGACAAACTGCCGGAGCCGATTTTTACGCCCGCAACAAAAGCGACGAGCGGACACGACGAGAACATTTCGTTTGAGCGCGCGGCGGACATGATCGGCGCTGAACTCGCAGACAAAGTGCGCAGCGTGAGCATTGAAATCTACAAACGTGCCGCCGAACATGCGGCTCCGCGCGGAATTTTGCTGGCGGACACGAAATTCGAATTTGGGCTGCTCAACGGCGAACTCATCTGGATTGACGAAGCGCTGACTCCGGACTCTTCGCGTTTCTGGCCAGCGGCGCAATACAAACCGGGCGGCGCGCAACCATCGTTCGACAAGCAATTTGTGCGCGACTATCTGGAACAGATTCTTTGGCCGAAAACGCCGCCCGGACCGGAATTGCCACCAGAGGTCGTTGCAGCAACGCGCGCCAAATACCGAGAAGCGTACCGAATCCTGGCAGGCCACGAACTGGACTAAAAAATTTTGCGCAGGCACTTTGCCCAGCACAAGGGGCCGCCGCGGAGCGTGTTATTGTGAGAGATCAATTAGAAGGACTAGTCGCGCAGATGGTGGACCGGGGCATTCTGTTCGATGAGGCCGTCGGCGAATTCGAAAAGCGGTTCATCAAGAGCGTGCTCGACCGCGCGGAGGGGAACCAATGCCGCGCCGCGAAGATTTTGGGCATTCATCGCAACACGTTGAGCCGCAAGATCGGTGAGTACAAGCTGGACCACAATGGGCGAGGGCACAGGAAATAACAACGAGTCGAAGGTTGAGCGTTGAGTGGCTCCTGGCAGTCAGTTTTGGGTACTCGGAATCGGAAGAAAAATAAAAGCCCCGGCCTTGGCCGGGGCTTTTTGTTGAAGTCCGGTTTTGTTAGTTGCTGGGCTTCTTTGGAGCCGGACGGCGGACCGGCGGCTTCTTGGTGGCCGGTTTGTCCCCCTTGGGCAGATCTTCGGGGTTCACTTTAGCTTTGTCCCAGTGCAGCATGAAGGTCGGTTCGGGATCGTAGGATTCCAGCGTTCCGGTAAACCTCGGCGCGCTATCCTTTTCGAGCTTTCCCGCTTCCGGTTGACCCACAACCTTCACTTCCATGTTCGGCGTGGTGGCTGCGTCGAATTCCGCCTGGCTGGTCACAAAAGCCACTCTTAGTATGACCGGATCGGCAGTGGAAGCCGCCGGCGTTACTACAAGCAATTTGCCAGGAACGTCGGGGAATTCCAGCCCGCATGAGGCGAACCAGGTGACCTTGGCCTTGTCTCCGCCAGCTTTCAAATCCGTAATGACTGAAGCAATCGTCATGTCCTTGCGCGCCGCATCCAAATCCGCCGCGCTGAGGAGCTTGTAGCTTTCCGGACGGTCCGCGGAGCTGCCTGCAAGTTGAAGCAGCTCGCTATATTCGGAATCAGAAAGGCTGTCGCAGACCGTTCCGCCCTGGTAAGCAAGAATCAGCTTCTTAAGATAAGGATTGAGCTGCTTCTTCTGCGCATCCGTCGCGGCTTTGGAGGTAATCGCCTTGGCGATGCTCCAAAACGCTTCCAACTGTTTCGGCGGATTCATCGCCAGATAGGCCTTGCCCATGTTGTAGTGCGTGACGGGTTCGTCCGGATTCACTGCAAGAATCGCCTTGTAGAAAGTCATCGCGCCCGGGAAGTCCTTCAGGAGGACGGACGCCTGAGCGCCGGTGTTGTTGAAGAAGATGATGTACGGCTGTTTGGACTTTGCGAAATCAGGGTCAGAGACGTTGTCCGGCTTTTTGATTTCGTCCAGGGTCTTGAGCGCTCTGGCGGCGGCATCACGGCCTGCGGCGGCGCCAGCAGGTTGGTCCGCGGCAGGCAAAGCAGTCCAAGCGCCCAGGCGAATGTTGTACGCCTGGAGACGCGTTGGCGCATCCACTTTGTCGCCGAGGGCGAGAAGCTTATCGGCGTTTTCAATCACCTTGGCGTAATTCTTCTGTGCGCCGTAACCCTGATAGTAGAGCGGATAAACGTAAATAAGCAGAGCGGAGTTCGGGTACTTGGAAACGAAATCGTCGAGGCACTTGATCTGCGAAGCGGGAACTTTGTCATCGGCGCAAGCCTTATAGGAGTTGTACTCGGCCATGGTGTAGGGCTGCTTGCCAGCACCCTGATCCTGGCTGGCCGCCGCCTGGGCATAGACGCCTGCAGCACTACCAAGGACAAGGCACAGGGCCAACAAGACCGCGGGCCCCGTCAATCGTCGTGTTACGTTCATTCCGATTCTCCTCGCTAGGAACCTGGAAGATTAGACTCCGTTGCACCGCGGAAAGAGTCCGCAGGGGCAACAAAATACGGCAATGTCTAGAATTTCATCCGTTTTAGAAACTTTGGAATTATAGGGAAATGCGCAACGCAATCGCAAGCCGTAACGTTGTAACAATGAGAATATCTGAGCACTGTCAATTCCCTGGATACCGCAGGACAGTCATCAATTCCCATTTGCCTCTCCTACAGACGGGCCTGTATGGCGCTAGCCTAGGGACAAGGCTTTTGCCACTCGCTTGCCTGAAGAATATGATGAGTTTCGCATGAAAAAAGTGGCCCGGGAGAGAAGAATTCTCATGATGAGCATAAATGAAACAAATGGAGAAATGCGTCAAGCGCTGCGCGGGAAAATTGCGCTCGTCACGGGAGGAAGCCGGGGCATCGGGCGCGCCATTGCGCTGAAACTGGCAAGCCTTGGCGCGGACGTGGCGATCTGCGGGCGGGACGCCGCAAAACTGAAGGAAACGGAATCGCAACTGCGCGAACAAGGCGCCCGAACAGCAGCCGTCATTGCAGACGTAACGAAAGCGGCCGAAATCACCAGACTGGTCGAGCAAGTGCAAACCGAGCTGGGGCCGATCGGTTTGCTGGTGAACAACGCGGGCCTGGGAATCTTCGGACCTGTGCACGAAAAGAGCGAGGAAGAGTGGGACCGCCTGGTGGACACGAATTTGAAGAGTGTGTTCCTTGTTTCACGCGCGGTAATTCCCGGAATGATCGAGCGCGGCGGAGGCGACGTCATCAACATTAGTTCTCTCGCGGGGAAGAGCGTATTTGCCGGCGGCGGGATTTACTGCGCTTCGAAATGGGGCCTGCAGGGACTTAGCGGTTGCATGGCCGAAGAGTTGCGCGATCACGGGATTCGCGTCAGCACCGTGTGTCCGGGCAGTGTCGCCACAGAATTTTCCGGGCGGGGGCCGAAGGATGCCTCGAAAGTGCTCAAACCGGAAGACGTGGCACACGCCGTGGCGATGATTGCGACGCAGGGGGAGCAGAGCTTTCTGAGCGAAGTGCACTTGAGGCCGGTCCGGAGGGGTTAACTTTTCCTCTTGACAATAGTCGTTATCACGATTATATTGACGCCATGAGTTCTTCGAACAAAAGCAACCGCGTGCAACCCGGCGTCGAGGAGCACGTGTTTGTAGCGGTCCTGAAAGCCGCGGATCATCTGGGGCAGCAAGCCGAACAAATGCTGAAACCCCACGGGCTGACCGGGACGCAATACAACGTACTTAGAATTCTGCGCGGCGCGGGGCCGGAAGGCCTTCCCTGCAAGAGCGTTGGTGACCGGATGATTTCGCACGATCCGGACATGACGCGCCTGCTGGACCGCATGGAAAAACGAGGATTGATTTCGCGCGAACGGCAAAAGGACGACCGCCGCGTGGTCAAGACTCGCATAACACCACAAGGACTGGAAATACTCAAAAAGCTCGATGCCCCGGTGCGGGCGATGCACAAACAGCAGTTTGCGCATATGAGCGGTGCAAAGCTCAAGCAGCTTGCTGAGCTGTTGGAAGAAATACGAAAGTGCGAATCGGAAGAACGTTCGGAAGCATCTTAGTTTGGAAAAAAAAGGAGAAGGAATATGAAGCAGATAGCTAGGAAGTTTGGGGTAGTAGCAATTTTGGCCGCGGCCATGGCGCTGCAGACCCCGGCGGCAACTACCACTTGGCAGATTGACCCGGCGCATACGGCGGCACAGTTTGCCGTGAAGCACATGATGATCTCCACGGTGCGTGGCGAATTCAAAAACGTGACCGGTACGGTGATCTGGGACGACCAGGACGTAACGAAGTCCAAAGTGAACGTGACGATCGACACAAAAACAGTGAATACGGGCGAAGAAAAGCGGGACCAGGATTTGAAGAGCGACAAGTTTTTTGATGTGGCGAACTTTCCGACGATGACATTTGTCTCGAAAAAAGTGGAAACAAACGGGGCAGGCAAACTGAAAGTCACAGGTGACCTGACGATTCGTGGCGTGACCAAGGAAGCGGTGCTCAACGTGGAAGGCCCAGCGGCCGCCATAAAAGATCCCTGGGGCAACACGCGCTCGGCGGCCAGCGCAACCACCCAAGTGAACCGACAGGATTTTGGCGTAAAATGGAATGCAAACCTGGACGGCGGTGGAGTCGTCGTTGGCGACACCGTTGCTATCACTATTGATCTCGAAATGATTAAGCAGGCCGCGAAGTAACGCGGGTTTTTTGTCCCAGAGAAAAATTATGAGCAATCCTGCACCCGTTGAATTTCCCGTAAACGACCTGATCAAGAATCGCTGGAGCCCGCGCGCGTTCAGTGACAAACCAGTTCCACCGGAAGTGTTGCGCAGCTTGTTCGAAGCGGCCCGCTGGGCGCCCTCGAGCAACAACGAACAGCCCTGGGCGTACATCGTGGCTACGAAGGACAACCAGGAGAATTTCGAAAAGTCGCTGGGAGCACTCGTTGAGTTCAACGCAAATTGGGCGAGAAAGGCTCCCGTCCTTGCGATTGCCGTGGTCGAGTTGGCGTTCGCGAAGAACAACGCTCCAAACCGGAACGCGCAGTACGACGTGGGAGCGGCAAGTCTGCAGCTTTCCATCGAGGCGACGGCACGCGGGCTGGTTGTGCATCAAATGGCAGGATTTGACCCCGAGACCGCAAAAGAGGCTTATAACATCCCGCAAGGATGGGAGCCCATTGCAGCCATGGCAATCGGTTATCCAGGCGATGCATCTTCCCTGCCGGAACCGTATCAAACTAGGGAGAAAGCTCCCCGCACTCGCAAACCAATCCGTGAATTTGTCATGAGCGGACAATGGGGGCATACTGCTGAATTCGTGAAGTAATCAGACACGACCAGGGCCAATGACGGAAACGCACCTCGGAAGCATGCACGCAACTCTGGAATTTCTGCTGCGGCACGGTTACGTCGTGCTTCCCGGGCTTGTTTTTGCGGAACAGATCGGGCTTCCCTTCCCTGCCACACCATTTCTGCTGGCCGCTGGTGCGCTGGCCGGCACAGGCCATATGAGCTTCTGGTTCTGCCTCATACTTTCCGCGGTCGCTGCACTTCTTGCAGACGGGCTGTGGTATCAGTTGGGCCGAAAAAAGGGCATCGCCGTTCTTCAGTTTCTTTGCCGCATTTCGTTGGAACCAGATTCCTGCGTGCGCCGCACACAGGGCGTCTTTGCAAAACAGGGCGCGCGTTCCCTGCTCGTCGCGAAATTCGTTCCCGGATTGAGTACAGCTGCTCCGCCGCTGGCGGGCATCTTCCACATGCGCGCGCGGCGTTTCTTGTTATGGGACTTTCTTGGCTCGCTTTTGTGGGCTGGGGGATTCCTGTTCGCCGGCTATATTTTCAGCGAACAGATTGAAAAGGTTGCAGAGCGGGCGGCATCGCTCGGAAGCTGGCTGATGGTACTGATTGTCGCGGCGCTCGCGGGATACATTGCATGGAAATTCATCGGGCGGCAAAGATTCCTGCGTGAGTTGCGAATCGGGCGTATTACTCCGGAAGAACTAAAAGAAAAAATTGATGCAGGCGAAGAGATGGTGATTGTGGACTTGCGCCACTCGCTCGATTTTGAAGCCGACCCCGAAACAATCCCGGGGGCTTTCCGCATGGACGTAAAGGATCTGGAAGAGAGAGGGGACCGGCTGCCGCCGGACCGCGAAGTCATCCTCTATTGTACTTGACCGAACGAAGCCACCAGCGCCCGTGTGGCGCTGCTCCTTAGAAGGCAAGGCATCAAGAAGATCCGGCCGCTGCAGGGCGGACTGGATGGCTGGCGCGAGGCGGGATTCCCGCTGCAGGAAGTAAGCCTCGGCGACGGCAAACCAATAGAAGCTTTGACGCAAATTGTGGAGTCGAGCGCCACAGGCATCCGCGAAAAATAGCTAGAGCCGCGGCAGAACGATACCAGACTGCGATTGATACTTCCCCTTTTTGTCCTTGTAACTGACTTCACAATCTTCGTCCGATTCAAAGAAGAGAACCTGGCAGAGCCCTTCGTTCGCGTAGATTTTCGCGGGCAATGGCGTCGTGTTGCTGATTTCGAGTGTGACAAATCCCTCCCATTCCGGTTCGAACGGCGTGACGTTCACGATGATGCCGCACCGCGCGTAAGTGGATTTGCCAAGGCAGATGGTCAGCACATTGCGTGGGATGCGGAAATATTCTACTGAGCGGGCCAGCGCGAAGGAGTTCGGCGGGACAATGCAAACGTCACCTTTGTATTCGACGAGCGACCGCGCATCAAAATGCTTGGGATCCACGATCGTGGAGTTCACATTCGTGAAGATGCGAAACTCATCCGCGACGCGTATGTCGTAACCGTAGGATGAAACTCCATAGCTGATGACGCCTTCGCGGACCTGGCGGTCAGTGAAAGGCTCGATCATCTTGTGCTCCAGCGCCATACGGCGAATCCAGTGGTCTGGCTTGACGGACATTCACGTCTCCTTTGAACGCGTGATGAAGAAAAAAGTTTTGTGCAAAAACCTGTACGAAGAGACAGTCAGTGTATTGCAGGGCGTTGCGTCTTGACAACCCGCGGGACTGCCTCTAGCATCGGGCGACGGTTGCATCGGAGGGTTGCGTGATCAAGCTGGACATAGTGAATGCGGTGCTGGTGAAACTCGAAGGCACTGGTGTGAGCCGCGTGAAAGCCGAACAGGCAGTGGAGACCGTTTTCGAATCTCTGAAGAACGCCATGGGGCGCGGACAACGAATCGAACTGCGGCGTTTTGGCGTGTTTAGCGTGCGCCCGCGCAAGACCGGCATTGGACGCAATCCACGTACCGGCGAAGAAGTGAATATTCCCCCCGGAAAAGCCGTGCGCTTCAAGCCCGGCAAGGAACTGCAAGGCTTGGAAGGCTAAGCCAAGCGTCTCTGCAATTCGCGGGAATTACTCCGCACGAATCAAGCGCAGGAAAGCTATGATGCTCCGCGTCGCGCGGTTCTACGAACTTCGCGGCTCAGAGAGCAAATGACAAATCTCGTCCGCACGATTCGTCAGCGCGATCTTCTCTATCTTTTCGTCGGCTCCGTAATTGGTTCCGGAATTTTCCTCACTCCGGGATTGATTTTGCGCCAGGTGCACAATTCCGTTGGCCTTTCGATTTTGGTCTGGGTTGTGGGCGGCGGCGTGCTTTCGCTTCTGGGCGCGTTGACCTACGCGGAATTGGCCGCGGCGAATCCGGAAGCCGGCGGACTCTATTGTTACATTCGCGATGGCTTTGGGGCTGTGCCTGCATTTTTGTACGGTTGGTGCCTCTTCCTGGTGATTGCTTCGGGAACGATTGCGGCGCTCGCGCGCGCCTTCGCGCAATATCTGAATGAGATTGTGCGACTGACACCGTTGGAGTCGAACATAGCCTCGATCGCCATGATCGCAATAGTGACTGTGGTGAACATCTGGGGCACGCGTGAAAGTTCGAACCTGCAGAATGTCACGACCTTCATCAAAGCGGGCCTCGTTTTTGCTCTGAGCACCGCGCTTCTTTCTATGGGCCACCACGGAAGCGAATTGGCTCCCGCTATCGGGACGAACTTGCACGGGTTTTCGCTCTTGTCGAGCATTGGATTGGCAATGATTTCCGTGTTGTGGGCATACGAAGGCTGGCAATTTGGAACGTACAGCGCGGGCGAAGTCGTTGAGCCCGAGCGTGCGTTTCCGAGAGCGTTTCTGCTGGGGTCGTTGCTGTTGGTGGCGCTGTATTTGATCGCAGTGATCGCTTATCTCATTGCTCTTGGACCGCAAGCTGCCGCGAACTCCGACGCAATCGCGGCGACTGCCGCCAAGGCAGTTCTGGGCGAGTGGGCGGGAAAGCTCATCGCGGCGACAATTTTGATTTCAGTCTTCAGCGCCACGAATAGCGTTATTTTGACCGCTCCACGCGTTTTTTACGCGATGGCTAAAGATAATCTGTTCTTCAAGACGCTGGCGAAAGTGCATCCGAAATTCCATACTCCAGCAGCCGCGATTGTCGTGTTGGGTGCGTGGTCTGTGATTCTGACGCAAACTGGAAAATTCTCGGAATTGATCGGAGGCGTGATCTTTGTTGGCTGGATTTTTTATGGATTGAGCGCCGCTGCAATTTTTCCGTTGCGGCGCGCCCTAAACGGAAACACGATTCCGTATCGTGTGCCGGGTTATCCGTGGACGCCTCTACTTTTCGTTTTGGCTGCGGCGGCGATTGTCGGCAACGCGATTTTTCGTGCGACGATTGATCCGATGGCGTTCCGGCACGTGCTCGCTGCTCTCGCGCTTGTTGCAGCGGGAATTCCTGCCTATTTCTTTTGGCTGTGGCAGAAGAAGACTCAATAACTGGTGGACTAGAGCAAAGACAGTGGATCAACGTCAGCGAGGATCGCGGTTCCTGGAATTTCCTTCGTATCACAAAATGTGAGAGCGCCGGATAGAAGTCGCGTGAGTTTTGCGCGGCTCTTCGATTTCAAAAGAAACTGAAAGCGATGCTCGCGCTTGAGGCGAGCGAGCGGCGCGGCGGCGGGACCGAGTACACGCACTCCTTCTCCATCGTGGGGAGAAAAATAGTCTGACAACTGACGTGACCACAGAATGGCTTTTTCCAGCCTGGTATCCCTCACGATGACGTTTGCGAGCGAAGTGAACGGCGGATAGGCCATCACTCGGCGAAAATGCAGCTCGCGTTCGAAAAAGGCCGCGTAATCCTGTTTCACCGCGTCCTGAATGGCGTAGTGCTCCGGATAATACGTTTGAATCAGCACGCGACCAGGAAGATCGCCACGGCCTGCGCGCCCGGCCACCTGCGTGAGCAACTGAAACGTGCGCTCGGCGGCGCGAAAATCCGGCATGCTGAGCGAAGCGTCCGCACTCACGACACCGACCAGCGTGACGCGGTGAAAATCGTGCCCCTTGGCGAGCATCTGCGTGCCGACGAGAATATCCAGTGCGCCACCGGCGAACGCGCCGAGCGTTTCCTGGAATTGGCGTTTTGTGCGTGCAGTGTCGCGATCCAGGCGGGCGATGCGCGCCCCGGGAAATTCCTTCCGCAGCCGTTCTTCCAAATGTTCTGAACCTTCTCCGAAAAAATAAACGTATTGCGACTGGCATTTCGGGCACTGCTTGGGAATTTGCTGTGTCGAGCCGCAGTAATGACATTCGAGCCGGTTGCGACTTTTGTGATGCGTCATGGAAATGCTGCAATTCACGCATTGCACCGAAGCGCCGCAGCTCCGACAAAACACAGACCACGAGTAACCGCGGCGGTTGATGAGAATAAGTGCTTGTGTACCAGAACTGAGACATTGCTGAATTCCGGTGTGCAGTGCTGCAGAAATCGGACTGGTCTTGTGCGTCTGCTGAAATTCCTCCCGCAAGCTGACGATTTCAACGGATGCAAGCGGGCGTGCTGCTACGCGCGATGCAATGGTCAGCAGTTCGTACTTCCCTTCTCGCGCGTGATGATACGTTTCGAGCGACGGCGTCGCCGACCCAAGCAGTGCCAGCGCATTTTCGGATTTTGCGCGCACGATCGCCACGTCGCGCCCGTGATAGCGCGGCGTTTCCTCCTGCTTGTAGCTGGACTCCTGCTCTTCATCTACGATGATGAGGCCAATATTTTCGAGCGGCGCGAAAACCGCGGAGCGCGTTCCGACAACGACCCGCGCTTCTCCATGACGCACACGCCACCATTCGCGAGCGCGTTCGACGTCGTTTAGCGACGAATGCAAAACGACGACGCCTTCAAATTGCGCGCCGAACCAGGCACGGCACTGGCGGCCCACCCAAAGTGTCAGCGCGATTTCCGGAACGAGGACGATCGCAGTCTTGCCGCGCGCAAGCGTGTCCTGCACGGCGCGCATGTAGACCTCTGTTTTCCCACTGCCCGTGACGCCGTGAAGCAATTGAACGCCAAACTCCCCAAGTTCGAAACGCGCACGAATCGCTCCGAACACACTCTCCTGCGCGGGATTCAACGTATGCGCCGGCGGTTCGTAGCCGACATCGAAGGGGTCTTCGGCCGGATCGAGCGGCTCCTCCCAAGAGGCAAGGACGCCGTCGCGCACCAATCGTTCGATAAACGACCGCGAAACGCGCGCCAGCTTGAGCAAATGCCGGAGCGGCAAAGGTCCACGCTCGGTCTCCAACAATGCACGAAGCCCTTCCACCTTTTCAGCAGCATCCACCTTCCCAGCTTCATCACCCTTCCAGGCAATGATGCGTTGCATCTTTCGTTTGCGGCCCTTCACGATTTCGCGAATCTCAACGAGCCCGCGCCGCTGCAATCGCTGTAGCGATACGGCGGAAGCGCCTTGTTTTGCCGCGGCGGCGAGCAGGAGTGGTTTTTCTTTCCTTGAAAGCTGTATGAGCGCCCGTGATTCTTCGCCGCCACTTTCCGCCAAAAGAAAATTCCTTCCAAACTCTTCAGCCATGGCACGTCCAGCGGCAGTCAGAACAATTTCGCGCCGTGAAGAAAGCTCCGTGACCGGTGGCAACATGGAACGAAACACTTCACCGATGGGAGCGAGGTAATACGACGCAATCCACAGGCCGAGTTCAAGCAGCTTTGGCGTTAGCGCCGGAACAAAATCAATGAGGCGCGCAACATCGCGCACCTTCGCTTCCGCCGGAGCTTTCTCTACGCATTCCATAACGACGCCAACGAGAGATTTTTTGCGGAACGGCACAAGCACGCGGCAACCCGGCTGTACGGAAGGGCGCAGCGTTTCAGGAACCGCGTATGTAAAAGTCGTGCGCAGGGGAACCGGCAGCGCGACATTGCAAAACGGAGCGGACATCGCGTTGGTTAGTGTACCAGCAGAGCCGAAACTCACCGGCTGATGAGGAGAATGCCCGCGAAAATCGCGATAATGCCGAGCCACTGTATCCGACTGATGCGCTCGCGCAGAAAAAGAGCTGCCAGAACTACGGTAACCGCGCCATAAAGCGAAGACAGCACGGTAATCACAGACACTTGCTCCATTTGCATGCCGCGATTGCTAAGAGCAAACGCACCTGTATCGAGAAAGCCCATGACCGTGGGTTGCCAGTTGGACGTGCCAAGCGATTTAAAAACGGGAAGACGTTTCAAAAGCAGCGCGGAAAGCGACACCAGCGATCCGGTCATGCGAATGAGCCACAAAGAGGCATAAGGACCGGTAGTTGCGATAATGCGGAGCCCAAGGATCCAAAAGAGCAAACCGAAAGCAGTTGCCGCGAACAGCGCCCAGGCAATTCCTTGTTTTGCATTTTTTGAAGTTTCGTCAGAGCCCGCTTCGCCGCGCGCAACGAAGATGACTCCAAGAAGTGTCACTGCGATACCACAGGCTCGCAGAATGGTCAGGCGTTCACCGGAAAACATCGAAAGAAGTAGCGTAAGAACGGGATAGCTTGCAGAAAGCGGCGCAACGACAGCAACTTTGCCCACCTCAAGACAACGATAAAACGAAAACATAGCAACTGTGTTACATCCACCAGCGAGGAAACCCCATGCCCAAGGGCGCCAGCCAGAACCATCGAATAAATGGCCCCAGAAATGAGTAACGATGAGATAGAGCGTGAGGAGAAGAAAACCCCAGGTCTGCATGTAAAACAGGGAGCGGAGCGTGCCGATACGCCGCGTGACAAACCGCGCCAAAAAATCCGAACTGCCCCAGGCCAGGGCCGTGGCCAAGCCGAGCAGAATTCCCATAAGAGTCTAAGTAGCTTTACCTCGCTTCACGGCGAGGCCGAGCTCGGCCATCACTTTTTGCAAATCCTTCCAGACTTCGCTTTTCGCGGCGGGATTGCGCAGCAAGTACGCAGGATGGTATGTGGCCATTAGTTTTCTGCCGCGAAATTCAAGCCATTCGCCGCGAAAGTGAGAAATGCCGCGATTCGTTTGCAGAATCGTCTGAGCGGCCGTGCTTCCAAGACAAACAATCACCTTCGGCGCAATGGTGTCAATCTGCCGCATCAGGAAAGGCGAACACTCCGCGACTTCATCTCTTTCCGGTTGCCGGTTTTCCGGCGGACGGCACTTTACAACGTTACAGATGTAAACGTCCTTCCTCTGCAGACCCATCGCTTCAATCATCTGCGTGAGCAGCTTGCCCGCGCGACCTACGAAGGGCAGACCTTGTGCATCTTCATCCGCTCCTGGCCCTTCGCCAACAAACACGAGCTGCGCTTTCGGATTGCCGTCACCAAACACAATCTTGTGCCGCGTCTTGTGCAGCTTGCACCGGGTACATTCGCCAAGGTCCTCGCGAATTTTCAGCAGTGTATCGTTTTGGATCTTGTTGACAGCTTCGAAAAGAGATGGCCCGGAATCAGCAGCCAGCGGTGGCTCGAATTTGCGCGAAGGAGCAGGTGATGCGGGGGCCTGCGGCAAAGATCTAGATTCTCGTTTTGGCAAACTCTGCTCCTCAATGGATTGGTGGCGATCTGAAGCAGCGACAGCGGTTTGCGGCTCCGACGGCAAAACCGGACCGCCGCGGTCGCGATAGAAATGCCCGACACCGATATCTTCGTAGTAGCGAAGCCGGTCCGAAAGTTTTTGTTGGAGTGAATCCCTGAGGCGCTCGGACATGTGTGGTTCAGCCGGCCGAATGCGGCGCAGTGGCGCGAAGCGTAGTGCGCAGACGCGCGACTTCGTCCAGGACGCGTTCAGCAACTTCGCGCTTGGTCATTTTCGGCAGCGGCAAATCGCGGCCATCGCGCGCGAACAGGGTGACCACATTGGTGTCCAAATCAAATCCGGCGCCTTCCGCTGTGACGTCATTAGCGACAATCAAATCTGCGTTTTTCGCCGAAAGCTTTTTTCTAGCGTTCTCCGCAACATGATCCGTTTCCGCGGCAAAGCCAACAACCAGGCGCGCGCCCTTTTCCTCAGCAATGCTGGCGAGAATATCCGGATTCGCCTCAAGACGAAGCGTAAGCGGCTCTTTCGTTCGCTTCATTTTTTGTGAGAGCGACTCGGCCGGACGATAATCCGCAACCGCAGCGGCAAATATTCCCACGGACGCGTCGGCAAAGTGCCGACGCACGGCCTGCTGCATTTCCAGCGCGGTTCGAACATTGACGCAATCTACTCCCGAAGGTGCATCAAGCGAAGTCGGCCCAGAAACAAGCACCACGCGCGCACCGCGCCGCGCGGCAGCTTCCGCAACGGCATAACCCATTTTCCCGGAGGAACGATTCGTAATATAACGAACAGGGTCGAGATCTTCACACGTCGGGCCAGCCGTAACGAGCACGGTTTCACCCTCGAAATCGCGCTGCAGCTTTAGAACTTGCCGTACCGTAGCAACAATCGCTTCCTGCCCTGCAAGCCGCCCGGGCCCAGTCATACCACAGGCAAGATAGCCTTCATCCGGCTGCACGACGTGAACTCCGCGTGCGCGCAGCATCTCCAGATTTTCCTGTGTCGCCGGATGATTCCACATGTTGACGTTCATCGCGGGCGCGACGACAACGGGCGCGGTGGAAGCAAGGTGCAGCGTGGTTAGAAAATCGTCCGCAATACCACGGGCAAATTTCGCGATCACATCCGCAGTGGCCGGCGCGACGAGCAACAGGTCCGTCCGCTGGGCAACCGCAATGTGTTCGATAGCGCTTTCGAGATTTGCTTCGCCACTGGACTCCGCAAAAAGATCCGTAATCACTTTTTGTCCGGAAAGCGCTGCAAAGGTGAGCGGCGTAACAAATTGGCGTGCAGAGCGCGTCATCACGACCTGCACACTAAATCCGTCTTGCTGCAAGCGGCGAACCAGCTCTGCAGCTTTATAAGCCGCAACTCCGCCGGTGACGCCAAGCGTGATGCGCATGGGAGGCTCCGCGGCGTGTTACTTCCGCCGCTTGTTGCCGTCCTTGTCTTCTTCCGTGTTCGTGCCGGGATCGAATTCGTACTCGATCAAGCCGTAGTCAATCTCTTCGCAGGCTACGCGCGTATACTTCAGCGTGCGAGGATTTTCGACCAGTGGCGGGGCACCCGCCATTAATTGGCGGGCGCGGCGTGCCGCAAGCACAACGTAGGCAAACTGACTTTCAGGAGCTTTTGTCTGCACAGTCATTGTCAATCTTTCCCTCCAAATGACGCCAGAAGTCTTTCCACCATCGCGCGGCGCCGTACACTGGAGCATCGCAGCGCGGTAACGATTGCTTCCACTTCACGCCCGGCGCTTTCCACGTTCTCGTTCACAACACAATAATCGTAGTATTTGCCGAACGCTTCAATTTCATCGCGGGCCCTTGCCAAGCGCCGCGCAATTTCTTCATCCGAATCCTGGCCGCGGCTGCGTAACCGCCGCTCCAATTCTGCCGGGGAGGGCGGCAAAATGAAAATCGCCACGGACTTCGGAAGCTTCTCTTTTACCTGAGCCGCGCCCTGAACATCAATCTCCAGAACGAGGTCGAGGCCCTTCTCGCGGGATACGTCAAGCCACTTCTTCGGGGTGCCGTAGGAGTGCTTGCCAAAGACTCGCGCATACTCCAAAAACTCACCGCGCGAGACCATGGCCTCGAACTCAGCTTCCGTGACGAAATCATAGCATTTCCCACTGGACTCGGTCGCGCGGCGAGGCCTGGTAGTACATGACCGCGAAGCCATCGTCCCCGGCATCTGCAAAATTCGCTGCACCAAAGTAGACTTGCCCGACCCCGACGGTCCGGAAACGATCAAAACCATCGGAGTAATTCCTTGTTCCACGCTCATTCGATGTTTTGTACCTGCTCCCGCAGTTTTTCAATCTCCGCTTTGATCTCCAGGCCCAATCCCGTGATGGCTAGAGCTTCGCTTTCCACTCCGGGCGTTTTGGAAAGCATCGTGTTGGCCTCGCGATGCATTTCCTGCAAAAGAAAATCGAGCTTCTTGCCGAGTTCGCCCGCGCCGTCCAACAATTTCCCAAACTGTTGCAGGTGGCTACGCAGACGATTCAGTTCTTCGCTAATGTCGCTGCGTTCGGCCAGGATCGCGGCTTCTTGCGCGAGGCGCGCCGGATCAATCGTCGTGCTACCGAGCAAATCTTTCAAACGACCTTCCAGGCGGCGGGCAAACGCTGGACGCAAAGTCGCGGCGTGCGTGTTGACCTGCTCGGCAAGTTCGTCGAGTCGCGTGAGGCGCCCGCGCAAATCGTCTACAAGGTGGCGCCCCTCGGCGCGCCGCATTTCGTCCAGCTTTCCGAGCGCCTCCAAAAGACACCCATCCAAAGTGCGGCCAAGCTGCTCTTGCTCCTCTTCATCTTCTGGAATGGCTGGAGCCAAGCCACCGATAACACCAGGCAAGCGCAACAGTGCGACAACATCCAGTCCAGCCGTGACGGAAGTTTGCAAGCGCAACTCATCCGCAGCCTTCAGATAGGCTTGCACCAGGTCGTGATTCACCTGCATGGCCGTGGCGGCGCCAGGTTCAACGCCCACGTGCACGTCCACGTGACCGCGGTGAATGCGGTCCCGCACAACTTGCCGCAACCGTAATTCGTAAAGATCGAAGCCTTCCGGCAAGCGCAATTTCAAATCGAGAAAACGGTGGTTTACGCTTTTTACGCTGACCCGAATCGCCCATCCGTTCACTTCACCGCGGGCTTGCGCATAGCCCGTCATGGAAAGGCATTCCGGTTTTCGTGCGGTTACGGCGCTGCGAATGCTCATGTTGGTTCCCCCGTTGATGGCCTGTGGGCCGATGCGGACGGTGCGGGGGCCAGCATCTCGTCGTCCGCAAACTGCAAATCGTGAAGCCGAGCGTAAGTTCCGCCGCGCGCGAGGAGTTCGGCGTGCGTTCCGCTTTCGCGGATCTGCCCGTCTTCCAGAACAAGAATTTTATCCGCCCGGCGGATGGTTGCCAAGCGGTGCGCGATGACAAACGTGGTTCGCCCGACCATCAAGTTCGCCAGCGCCTTTTGCACGTACAGTTCGGATTCGGCGTCCAGCTCGGAAGTCGCTTCATCAAGAATCAAGATTGGAGAATCCTTAAGAATCGCACGCGCAATCGCGATTCGCTGCCGCTGCCCGCCACTCAGCCGCGTTCCCCGCTCTCCGATCACTGTATCGTATCCTTGGGGCAGTTCCTGAATGAAGTCGTGCGCAAGAGCGGCCTGGGCAGCAGAAAGCACGCGATCCCTCGAAACGCCAGCAAGACCGTAGCAAATGTTGTTCCAAACGGTGTCGTGAAAAAGGATATTTTCCTGCGTGACGATGGCGATCTGCCCGCGCAGCGAACGCAGGCGCACGTTGCGAATGTCTGTTCCGTCAATCAGGATGCCGCCTGACGTTACGTCGTAAAAGCGTGGGATGAGATTCACGAGGGTAGTCTTGCCCGCTCCACTACTGCCAACGAATGCAACGACTTCGCCCCGTTTTGCCGTGAGCTGGATGTTGCGCAGAATAAGATTTGACTCGTAGGAAAACGTGACGTTGTTGAACTGCACGTCGCTTGAGAACGCGGGAAGTTCGCGCGCGCCTGGGACATCCTGCTCCTCTTCCGTCAGGTCGAGGTAAGTTAAGACCTGCGTGGTCGCTCCTTGCGCCTGTTGGAATTGTTGATAGACCGCTCCGATGCGTTTGATCGGCTCGTACGATTTGAACAGCGTATAGACGAACGCGACGAACATACCCGTTGTCAGCACTCCCTGCTGGATGCGGCCACGAGCATACAAAAGCAGAAGCCCGATCACTACGGGCTGCAGCATGTCCATCAACGGAGACGTGGCCACCTGCGCGCGCACCCAGCGCATTGTCTCCCGCAAAAGTCGGCGCGAAGCGGCGCGAAATTTGGAGATTTCGAAATCCTCCATACCAAACGCCTTTACGATCCGGTTGCCGCCGACCGTTTCCTGAAGAATCTGAGTCAGCTCGCCGAGCCGCGTCTGGCTGTTCTCTACGGAGCGCCGAATGCGCCGTCCAAGTTTTCCGATAGGCCACACGATGACTGGCAGTAGGACGGCGCACGCCAGCGTCATCTTCCAATCCAGGTACAAAAGAATCGCAAGATAAACCGGAAACAGAAATGCCTGCCGGAAAAGCTCGGCAAGATATTCGGAAACCGCAAGGCGCGCGCGTTCAACGTCATTGATCACCGCGGAAAAAATTCTTCCCGCGGATTGTTGCTGAAAAAATCCGATCGGTTGGCGAATGATTCGCGCATAGACCGCGTTCCGCAAATCCGTGATCGCCCGGTGGCCGATGTACTGAATTAACGACACGCCGGCAAATTCGCTGAGTGATTTCACCGCATAGAGGATGAGCAAAGACAGCACGACCACGGTCCACACGTTGTGAATGCTGTGCGGAAAGAGGTGGTTGACGTAAACGGGCCTTCCGCTAACGGGCACCCGAAAGAGCAGAATGTTGGAATCTGAGCTGGCGGGATTGAGAACGCGGTCGAAGACCGGCGCGATCAGCAGCGCAACAGCGCCCTCTGCAACGGCCACAACTGCAAGCAGCGCCACTCCGACGACCATGCCGATCCAGTAGGGCCGCACGTAACCAAGAAGCCGTTTCAATTGTGGTGAAAAAAACGAGGCCACGCTCGGAGATCCCCCGGACTGAGCACTTGGTACGCTATTCGCCCGTGATGCAGTGTGTCAAGTTTGCGCGAGCAGCGTTTCGTTCACGCCTTACTTCTCAATGTCGCGGTGGGTGACCTTTGTGGAGAACCCGCGCTTCTTCAGCGACTTTTGCAGCCCTTCGGCCAGCATGACGGAACGGTGTTTGCCACCAGTGCACCCGAACGAAATCGTCAGGTAACTCTTCCCTTCGTGAATGTAATGAGGAATCAAGTAAGTAAGCAGCCCTTCGATACGGCGCAAGAATTGGCCCGTCTGCGGATAAGAAAGAATAAACCGCCGCACCTTGGCGTCTTTCCCCGTAAAGCGGCGCAAGCGCGGCACAAAATGTGGATTGGGCAAGAAGCGCACGTCAAACACGAGATCGCTGTCGCTCGGTAGTCCGTACTTATAACCAAAGCTGACCAGCGAGACGAGCAGCGGCCGCTTGTCCGCGCTCTTGAACCGCTCCGTGATGAAATGGCGCAGCTCATGAACGTTAAACTGCGTCGTATCAATAGTAACGTCCGCAAGCTTGCGAATCGGCTCCATCATATCGCGTTCGTGATGCAGGCTTTCCCTCACCGAAAGCTCTTTGCCCAGTGGATGTGGCCGCCGCGTTTCGCTGTAGCGCCGCAGCAGCGCATCATCGCCCGCTTCGATATAAACCAGAGTAATCGGATGATCCTTGCGCAGGTGCTTCAGCAACGCCGGCAGCTTTTCGAGCTGTGAGCCTTCGCGCGCATCCACCAAAAGCGCGGCGCGCGCAAAATCCGCTTCGCCCGCGGCGTGCAGCTCCGCAAAAATCGGGATCAGCTCAACGGGAAGGTTGTCCACGCAGTAGAAGCCCATGTCTTCAAACGCGTGAAGCACTGTACTTTTTCCAGAACCGGAAATGCCGGTCAGAATAACCAGTTGGCGTGTTTCGCGTGTGGACCGCGGCTTCACGGAAGGATGCTGCTCAACTCTTCACCCGCCGCTGATGCGTGCTGGGGATACGCATGTCTTCACGATATTTTGCCACCGTGCGCCGCGTGACGCGAATACCGCCGTCTTCAAGTTTTTTCGCAATCTGATCGTCGGTCAACGGCTTGGTCGAATCTTCTTCATCAATCATTTTCTTTACAAGGCGCTTCAGCGTGAGCAGGGACATGCCTCCGCCCTCCGGCCCATTCACGGCTTCGCTGAAGAACGACCGCAACTCCAGCACGCCCTGCGACGTATGCGCATATTTGCTCGCAACAGCCCGGCTCACCGTGGAAGGATGCACACCCACTTCCTCGGCCACTTCCTTAATCATCATCGGCTTCAGAGCGTCTGGACCATGGTCTAGAAATTCGCCTTGGCGCGCAATAATGCTCTGGCAGACGCGCAGAATCGTGTGCTTCCGCTGCTCAATATTTTTCAAAAGCTGAATTGCCGCGGTGAACCGCTCTTTCACATAGTTTCGAACGTCGCGGTCTGCGGCATCGCGCGCCAGCAACCGCCGGTACGTTGGACTCAAGCGCAACTGCGGCATGTCATCCTCATTCAGGAAGACCTGCCACAAACCATCCACCTTACGAAAATAAACATCGGGTTCAACAAGTCGCGGCTCCGTCTTGTTGTAACGCAACCCGGGACGCGGATCGAGCTTCTTGATTACATCCAGCGCGCGCTTCACCACTTCAATCGGACGGTTCAGCGCACGCGCCACTTCCTTCAGCTGATTCGCTTGCACCTGCTTCAAATGCTCGGAAACAATCTGCTGCGCGAGTGTGTTCTGCGGGTCGAACGCCTTCAGTTGCAGAAGCAAGCATTCGCGCAAATCACGCGCGCCTACGCCGATGGGGTCAAAATCCTGCACAACTGCGAGCGCATCCTCCAGGTCATCCTGGGAAAACTGGCCGCTCTGAACAAGTTCTTCCACCGAAGCCGTCAGATAACCGTTCTCATCCAGATTACCGATGATGCTCTCCACGAGCTCGCGAACGTTATCCGAGCAAATCGTCACGCTCAGTTGCCACGTCAAATGTTCGGTAAGTCCCGCAGGCGAGGAGAGAAACTTTTCGAAAGATGGCCGCTCGCTAACTTCGCGTTCCTGTGATTGTCCACCGTCGCCGCCGGTATCGAGGTACTGATTAAAGAATGTCCCAACGTCGAACTCGTCGAACGGATTCGATTCCGGCTTCTCCGGAACCTTCTCCGTCTCATTCCGGATGAAGTTTTCGTCGCTGTAATTATCCGTTGCGGTGGGCTCTTCGCTCTGCTCTTCCAGAACCGGATTTTCAATCATCTCCTGATTGATCATCTCGCGCAGTTCCAACCGGTTCAGCGCGAGCACGCTGACCATCTGCACCAGACCAGGCGTCAGAATCTGCTTCTGCGTCACCTTCAGATTAAGTTTTAGTCCCTGCCAAGCCATGGTCGGTTTGCGATTCTTTCTATCGGCACCTTAATTCAGGCGGAAGTGGTCACCCAGATAGACGCGGCGGACTTCCGCGTCGTTGCTCAAATCCTCGGGCCGGCCCTTCCGAAAGATTTTTCCACCTCTCAGGATGTACGCGCGGTCCGTTACGGTCAAGGTCTCTCGAACGTTGTGGTCCGTGATGAGAACTCCTATGCCGGACTTTGCAAGGTCACGAATGATCTCCTGCAGGTCTTTTACGGTCAGGGGGTCAATGCCAGAAAACGGCTCGTCCAGCAAAACGAACGACGGCTGGAGCGTCAGCGAGCGCGCAATCTCCAACCGGCGGCGCTCTCCGCCGGAAAGCATGTAGGCTTTGCTGGTTCGAACGGTTTCCAGACCCATTTGCATAAGCAACTCTTCCAAACGGTCGCGCTGCTGCTCTGGAGTGAGAGGGAGAGTTTCCAGGACGGCCAGAAGATTTTCTTCGCTGGTCAGTTGACGAAAGACCGATGGTTCCTGTGGTAGATAACTGATCCCGCTCCGCGCCCTCAGATACATGGGCAAGTCGGTGATTTCGTCGCCGTTCAGGAGAACTCGGCCGGAATCCGGCCGGGCAAGACCCACGAGAATATAAAAAGTAGTGGTCTTTCCAGCTCCGTTGGGTCCCAAGAGCCCAACGACTTCGCCCTGCCCAATCTCCAACTCAACGTTGTCAACGACCTTGCGACCGCGGTACGACTTGCTCAGTTCGACGGCTTGGAGCTTCAGCATACCTCGCCAGAAAGGACCGCCCAAGCAGTCCCGTTATTTCTCGACCCTGTGCTTCGTCAACGTGCGCGAACCATTTTCGGAGTCGACGATGATCGTAGCATCCGCTAAAAAGAAGGTCAATTGACGCCCCGTCGTCGTTCCTTCAGACGCATCAAAAATGGTCGGTGTTCCGCCGCTCATTACGAATTTTCCGTCGCTCGCGGTGTACTCGCCGCGATCCGCAATGGCGCGCCGCGGCCCTTGCTCGACCGTTACGCCGCCCGTAGCAACGGCCCGGCTGATTTGCTGCGCGCCTGCTGCACCATTGTTTGTCGAAATTGCGCGCGCAAAGAATATGTCCATCGCCGCGCTGCGAATTTTCTGGTCCGCGGACTGCACTGTGACGTCCTTTTCCAAATGCGCGCGGTTTTCTTTGTCCCAATAGCTCAAGCTGGTCGCGAACACATACCAAAGCTGCGCCTTTTTCGTGATTTGATTCGCGGGCGGGCTCGCAGTCGTCGCCGAAGGCGCCTCTAAGAACACGGCTCGGACGTTGCCCGTCGCACTGAGCACGCGCGCACCGCGCAAAAGCTCGATCGCATCGGCGTCCATCGTGGATTCACCCTGCCAAAGCCGCGCGCGCCCCTGGTAAAGAGCGCGTCCCGTCTTCGAATTTCCCTGCAGCGTATCGCTCGCGACGTTCGTTGGCGCGGCGCCGATCTGCACTGCCCCCGGCTTGTTTGCGTAATCCGTCGAACGGACGCTTCCTTCCGCGTAAATTTCGCCGGTGCTTTGCATAAACGTGATCTTCTCGGCGTGTGTTTCCGTCGTCGCGTCACGAACCTGCGCGTGCCCCGTCAGCACGGCAGATTGCGCCTCCTTTACGAACATCGCGTCATCTGCCTGAGCGGATTTTTCCGAGTCTTTCAGTCGGACGTCGCCGTGCAATTCCATTTGTGACCAGCCGCCGATCGCCTCAAGCCGCGCAACGCCGCTCTTTCCTGTCGCTGTCTGCGTGCCTTTTCCAGGAGCGCTGCGCTCCACGCGCACATTGCCGGAAGCCTGCAGCAACTTTGCTTTCCCTGCATCGCCAAAATCCAGATGAAAACGATCCGCCTGCAACTTCGTTTGCTCCCCGGCCCCCGCTGTTTTCGCGGAACCATTCGTCCAAATCATTGTGCCCGGTGCAAGCGTTTCCGCCATCTGCGGCCGCGACTTTTCTTGCAGCGTCCCCCCTGCAAAACTCATTTGCACGGCATCAGACTGAAGCTCGCGCGAATCTCCGGTCGTTTTGCTCGTCGTATGAACCCGCGCCGCGCCCTTCAATAGAATCTCTTTCGCACGCCCCGTCGTTGGCCAAAATTCCGCCGTGGCCTTATTCGAAGCCATTTCTTCTTTCTCCTCCGTGCCATCCGCGGAACCAGTCACGCTTCCCTGCGCCTCAATCCGCGCCACTTTGCCTTCCTGAGTAAGCGTCGCCGTCATCGAGTCGGAGTTCATCACCCGCACGCCCTTCTTATCCTGCGAATGAAGTTCCGGGCGCGCGCCAATAGTGCCAGCACTTGCGATTAGCTTTTGCGCGCGAAATCTTTCGTCCAGTTCCACCAAAAATGCTCCAGCCTTCAGTTGGCTCTCCGCCGCAGTTGCTTGCGCCGGACCGGAAAGGCGCATCATGCGCGAGTCACGGTTAAATTCCAGGTGAGTTCCGCGAATTTCGACCAGCCCCGCATGCGTCGCATTTCCATTCTTTGATGGTGCCGGCGACAAATCGAATCGCACGTCGTGCTGGAGTTGAAGCTCGCCTTCGTTCGAATGGTATTCGACGCCCGTCGCTTCCCCTGTTCCATTTGGCAAGCGAAACGTGATGGGCTCCGAAGTTTTTGCTACGCCCGTGTTCCGTTCGAACGTCACGCCCCTAGTTTCCACGTGAACAATGCGCGCCGCTGTCATTTCCGGATGAACTTTCAGAAATTTCGCGTCCGCCGCGCTCATCAAATCCATTTGCACCAAGCCGCTGCAGTCAATATTTTGCGAACTTTTGGCATACCGACACGACTGTGTGTGCAGAACGTCGTGTCGATCCTGGTCTTTTCCTAAAACCGTAATCTTCACGTCTTCGAGCAAACTCGCCGCTTCCCCTTTGAAATCGGTGGAGTGCGACGCCTCTACCGTATAAATCGTCCGGTTGCCTTCGACCTTCGAAAAGGAAATTCCGCTGAGTTGGCGATCCACATAGGCAGGAGCGGGCGGAGGCGCGTTTTTCTTGGCTCGATGACGTTGCCAGCCCCGCCCCAGATAAACGGCAGCCGTTAAGCCAGCCAGGCAAAGCGCCACGGCTGCGGACCATCGCGCGTACTTTGCCGCCTCACTTCTTCGCATGGATTCAGTTAAACAAAATTTGCGGGGGCTGTATAGCCGAGCGGCGCAGGCAGGAGAAAGCTATCCGGCGGTTTCGGCGCTTGCGGCAGGTGCTTCGGGCAGAATTCCGACGTTGGCGGCGGCGACGCTGTCACGGTTCGTATTCTTCACCAGGTACATCGCTTCATCCGCCAGATGCAGCAAACCCTCTTTCGTACGCGAATCCGCGGGATACGCAGCCACGCCCATGCTCGCGGTCACATGAATGTCCAAACCGTCCGAAGCAAGCCACTTGTTTTCGCGGATCAGCGTGTGCAGTCGCCGCGCCACATTCAGCGCGTTATCCTTCGAGGTCTGTGGCAGCAGCAGCACAAATTCATCGCCGCCATACCGGAACGCGAAATCAATCAGCCGGCAATGCTGCTTCAGCGCGTTGCCGATATCAGCCAGCAGGCGTGACCCCACTAGGTGCCCTTGCGTGTCGTTTACTTGCTTGAAATGATCCAGGTCAATAAAAATAAGCGAAAATTCGTAGTTATAACGCTGCGACCGGTAAATCTCCGTCTCGAGAATAAAACCCATGTGACGGGCGTTGTAGAGCGAAGTGCAATCGTCCGTGATGGTCAGCTCATGAATTCGCTTCACGTGACGTGCGTTTTCCAGCGCGATGGCGGCAAAATCAGAGAGCGCCTCAAGCAATTTCAAATCACGCGGATCGAATCCATCCGGGCCGATGCAATTAATCAATTCTATGACACCGAGGCAAGTGTCCCGAAACTTCACCGGAACAGCCACGATGGACTGCGTTTCCGTCTTGGTCTTTTCATCAACCTTGGAAAAAAAGCGCGTGTCCTTCGAGGTGTCCGGCACCACAACGGTTTCGCCGTGCTGCGCAACCCACCCGGCAATTCCCTGCCCCACTTTTACGCGGACATCCTTCAGCGCTTGCGAAGCTTTTCCTACGGCAAGTTCGAAATAGAGTTCCTGTCTTGCTTCATCAAGCAGCAGCAATGACCAGTTGTCCGGGCGCAGGAATTCGTCAATCTTCTCCATAATCGTGCGCAGCACTTGATCGAGCTGCAGAGACGACGTGAGCGCCTTGCCGAGCTCCTGGAACACGGCCACTTCGCCCGCTTGGCGACGGTCCTCCGGCAAGCCGGGATTACGGCGACGCTCAACTTCGGGAAACTGTTTTGTTTCCTCCACGCGGCTTGTCCTTGCTTCCAAGTGTTTTCGAAGTGCGCCCGCCCTTGGGCACACTTCCCCTTTTGCAGATTCGGCGTGTTGCACGAATCTCCGCCAGTATAGGCTCCGCTGGAAAACCGGCGCAACTCGCTCGTAGGACAGGCGTTCCCATCTTGCCATCCTGCCGGCGACTACTCTCGACCTCTTGTCTTCGATCAGCACCGGCCCGAACGCCCTGTCCATGTTGCTTCAATGGACGTTTGCTTTGTGTGCCTCCTTAAAGCGCTTTCGATAATCAGGGGCCGCTTTGTCTGCGTCGCTTTCGCTGGCACTGTTGGCAGACAAGTGCCCGAGTTCATGCGCCAACCAGTACGCGAAGCTGCAATAAGTTCTTCGATCAGTTCGGAAAATGGCTGCTTAGGGGATCCTTAAGACACAATCCACTAATCGAATCCTCCTTCGTTTGACAGCTACTCTCTATTCGGTGTCCTGTTTTCAAAAAGCCGTTTAGTGAATTCCCTGATTTGTTATCGTCTTCGCGGGAGGAGAACGATGCCGGAAAATCCATCTGTGCCACGTTTCGGGCACCGTGATTACTCGAAGGGTCGTTCACTGATCCTAAGAATGGCGTGCCTAGCCGGAATACTAGTGGGTTCCTGCCTGTTCCTTTTGCTGGCGCTCTCGCTTTGGAATCTGGCAGCGACGAAGTGGGAGCATGCGCACAATCCAGTGCCGGGTAATTTCTATTCCGTGGACGGGCGCCAAATGCACATATATTGCACGGGCGCAGGTTCACCTGCAGTCGTGATGGAGGCTGGGGCCAGCTCCACTTGGTTGGCCTGGCGGAGAGTGCAGCCGGAGCTTTCGCAATTGACTCGCGTTTGTTCCTATGATCGCGCGGGACATGGCTGGAGCGAGCCTCGCTCGGGTCCGCGAGATGCAGAAACGGCTGTTCAGGAATTGCATGCGTTGCTGGACCGGGCTGGCGTGCAACGACCGCTGGTATTGACCGGACATTCTGCTGGTGGTCTCTATATCCGCGAGTACGCCCGCGAGTTTCCGGCTGAAGTCGCGGGTGTAGTTCTGATCGATTCGAGCTCGCCTCAGCAGATTGATGAGCTACCCGGCTGGCGACAATCCTATGAGGCGGACAAGCACGATTTTGCCCGCCAGCTTCGGTGGGAAAAGCTGCGAGTCTGGTCTGGATGGGAGCGCCTTATGGGACGCTGTCGAGTCCTTGCGGCCGACGAGGCAGAGGTTCAGGGCTTCGTTGGACAGTACGATGCCATGATGTGTCGCCCCGCCTATGTGGGCGGTGAGGACAACGAATTCATGTATTTCGAGACGACCTGCAAGCAGGCGGCAAGACTTACAAGTTTCGGCAACGTACCCCTGCTGGTCATCTCCCAGGATCCTCATCGGCGAAGGGAAGGGATGACGGCGAATGCTATAGTTGAACAGCCGGTGTGGGCACGAGAGCAGGAGGCATTGAAGTCTCTTTCTCCGTTGAGTTGGCGCGTAATCGCGCGCGGCTCCGGGCACAATGTCCACCATGAAAGGCTTGACATTGTGCTTGCAGAAACGGCCCAACTCATTGCGTATTTGCGAGGCGGACAGGCACCACCTTTCGACGCTACCGCGATTAAGTAATACTCAAATCTCCCTTCGTTTGACAGCTGCTCTCTCCGGAACCTATAGTGCCTCACGCGGTTTTTTCTGACTGCTCAGCCGTCAAAACGCGCCCGAAAGCAGCCGTCAGCCATTTAGCTGCGGTTTCCGGCATCGTCGAGGAACGGTTTCACTGCATGGCCAAAGGAACGTTTGGGGAACGCCTGAAACGCGAGCGCGAACTGCGCGAGGTCAAGCTGGAAGAAATCTCAAACGCCACGCGCATTAGCCATCGCTTTCTGGAAGCACTTGAAAATGAGGATTGGTCCAGGCTTCCCGGCGGAGTGTTCGGCCGTGGATTCGTCCGAAGCATCGCGCGGTATCTCGGGCTAAACGAAGAAAGCCTCCTTGCTGAATACGATTTGGCCCGCGGTGAAGGGGCAGTTTCCCCTCAGAACAAACCGGAAGAACGCATTCCCTCTCCTCCAAAATGGATTCCCGCCGTTGTTTTGCTCGTCGTGCTGCTGGTACTTGCAGGACTCGTAGCAGGAGGCATTTACGGCTGGCGCAAATACAAAGCGCATAGGCTTTCGAAACAATCCACGGCTTCTCCCGCGTCGGCATCACCTGCCGCGCCGGTAAGACCAACCGAAACGCCGGCAGTTCCGAACGCAACATCAAAACCGGCCGCAGCAATTCTACTGGAGCTTTCCATCTCCACTTCTACCGCCACGCGCGTTCGCGTCGTCGCGGACAATAGAGTTGTTCTCGATAGGGAGCTCCCCGCGGGTGAAAACCGCCGCTTCACCGCCACCGACCATTTCGAAGTGACCGCCTCGGACTCTTCCGCCGTGTTGCTGGAATTGAACGGGGACATGATGGCGCCCCTCGGCGCGCCCGGCTCCTCCGGTAGAATAGTCCTCAGCGCGAAGGATCTGAGGCAGGTATCCGGTGGAGTCTCTCAGCCCTGAAGTCATTGATGACCTAAAGCACAGCCGCGCGACACGCGAGCGCAAGCTGGCCGTGTGTTCAGGCGGTGCGCACCTCAGCGCTGCGGATCGCGCCGAAGTTCTCGCCGTGCTGGCACACGATCCGGACGAAATGGTCGCCACTCGCGCGCAGGAAGCGCTCCTCTCGATTTCGCCAGAAGCGTTTGTCGAAGCCGTAAAACGGCCGGAAGCCATCCCCGCCGTCTTCACTTATGCCGCGAAAAATCTTGCCGATAAGCCCGGCATCGGCGAAGCGCTTGTTCAAAATAAGAATTGTCCTGCGTCTCTGCTTGTCCCCGTGGTCCAGCACCTCTCGGCACTCGGCATCCAGGCATTGCTCGAAGATCTCAGCAGAGTCAGCGATTCCCTAGCTCTCGCAACCGCTCTGGAACATTCCAGCTCCGTCACAGCAGATCAAAAAATTCTCCTGCACGAACTCCACGGCAACGCGATTGACGTAGCGACTCTCGCCGACGCCGCTGCCGAGGCTGAACCGGACGTGCAGCGCCGGCAAACCCTTCTCCAGCAAATCGCGAAAATGACCGTCGCACAGCGCGTGCAGTTTGCCGTCAAGGGCGGTTCAGAAGCGCGTCGAACGCTCATTCGCGATACCAACAAAGTCGTGCAACGCGCCGTGCTGCAATCGCCGCGCCTCACGGATCAGGAAGTGGAAGCATTTGCCGCCATGCCCAACCTGACAGACGAAATTCTGCGCCTCATCGCTTCAAATCGCGTCTTTCGCAAGAATTACACCGTGGTTCGAAATCTGATCAACAATCCCAAATTGCCCCTCGACGTTTCCCTCCACCTTCTGCCTATGATCAATGCCGTGGACTTGAAGAAACTCACCATGAACAAGAACGTCCCCGAAACTTTGCGCACCACCGCTGTAAAGCTTCAGAAGCAGCGCGCCGAGACCAAAAAGTAGCCTCCTTTTTCCAACGTAGTTCAATTCTCCTTCGTTCAAAGTATTGTTTACCGGCTCGCGCACCTCTATCATCGCTTATGGCTCTTAGACCGAATTCACTTCGCACGCTCGCGTTTTGCGCCCTCGCCGCCGTCCTTCTACCGGCTCAAGAAACTCGCTCATCAGCCATGTCCGCACTTCCCTTGCCGGGCGACCCTTGGAGTCCCGAACAAACCGTCCTCGCCGCTGACTTTGCCAAAGAGATTCAGCGGAAGCACGATCCTTCTTTGCAGATTATTTATGTTGGTGTGCACACGCTCTATGCGGGCGCTCACATTCCCGGCGCGGTTTTTCGCGGTCCGGGCTCCACGGAACAAGGCATCGCTGATCTAAAGAAATACGCCGAGTCTCTTCCGAAAAATTCCAACGTCGTCCTGTATTGCGGCTGCTGTCCGCTCGACCGCTGCCCCAATCTCCGCCCGGCCTTCACTGCCTTGCGCGACCACAGCTTCGCGCGTCTACGCGTTCTGATTCTCCCCACCAGCTTCGCCGCGGACTGGATCGAAAAAGGCTACCCAATTGAAAAGGGCCAGTAATCCAAAGCAGTTCTTGTGAAATCGGTTTCGAATGGTTTAGCATTTCCACGCAAAGGAGAACTAATGCAGCGCCGTCTTTCTCTCGTTTTTTTCGCAGCAATTCTGTTTGTCGCGCCTGTTTTTCTAAGCGCCTTCCCTTCGCCACCGCCTAACCCAGCCGACGGCAAAGACGTTGTCCTCAAGGCCAGCGACATCACGCCAAAAATTTTCCCGGAAACAGTATTTTTCCGGGGCCAGTCCGCTCCCGTGCAGATGCGCAACACAGGCGGCGTTCATTTCGCCGACGACCTCTACGTTCTCGCCGGGATGGTGGACAATTCTGGCTACTCCTCCGGCATCCGCCAAAAATATCAAGCGTATTTGCTGACAGAAGTTCCACTGCAAATCGGCGGCCAGTCGGTAAAACCCGGCGCCTACGGTTTCGGTTTCCTCGAAGGCGGCAAATTCGTCCTGCTCGACCTCGGCGCGAACGACCTCTTTCAAATTTCTTCGCAGCGTGATGCGGACATCAAGCGCCCAACTCCGTTTCAAATCACGGCGGCAGCCGAAGCTGGCAAATTCCGCCTCTACTTGGGCCGCGAATTCGTCGAATTTAGTCGCACCAAATAGCTGGTTTCACACTTACTTTTTCTAAAAGGGACCCCCTTCCTATGCGTCGCGCGATTTACGCAACAGCCGTCTTTGCAGCCGCACTCGTATCTCTCCCGCTCTTTGCACAAACCCAGCCGGAATCTCATTTCGACGGCAAATCCTGGTGGGAGCACGTAAAAGTTCTCGCCGACGACAGCATGGAGGGCCGCGAAACCGGCAGCGCGGGTCTGCGCCGCGCGCAAGCCTATGTTGTGGACCAACTCACGAAGAACGGCCTCGAGCCCGCCGGTGCCAACGGCTTCTACCAGCCCGTCAAATTAAACCGGCGTCAGGTCATCGAAAAAGATTCCTTCGCCGCGCTTACCCATGACGGCAAATCAGAAACACTCACTCCCGGCGACGAAGTTCTCTTCTCCACCAGAAGTGACTCCAGCGAAAAAGAAATCTCCGCTCCCCTCGTCTTCGTTGGCTACGGCCTGCGCGTCCCAGAAAAACAGTTCGACGACCTGAGCGGTCAAAATCTCTCCGGCAAAATCATCGTGTACATCGCTGGCTCCCCGGCGGACATACCCGCCGCGCTTGCGTCTCACTACAGCACGTTCGAAGAGCGCTGGAAGTCGCTCCTCGCCGCGGGAGTCATCGGCGTCATCGCAATTCCCAACCCCGCTTCCATGGACATCCCCTGGTCCCGCATCGCTCTCAACCGCTCGCACCCTTCCATGGATCTCCCAGACGCCGAGTTCAACGACGCCGAGGGTCTGAAGCTCTCCCTTTTGTTTAATCCCGCGCAGGCCGAAAAACTCTTCGCCGGCAGTGGCCACACCTTCGCCGAACTCGCCGCGCTCGCAAAAGACCGCAAGCCTCTTCCGCGCTTTCCTCTGAACGTCGGCGTCAAAGCTCACGTCGCCGTAGAAACCACTGAAGTCGAATCGGCGAATCTAGTCGCAAAACTCCCGGGCAGCGACCCCGTTTTGAAAAATGAATACGTCGTCCTCTCCGCGCACCTCGATCACCTCGGCATCGGTGAGCCAGTCAACGGCGACCGCATTTATAACGGCGCCATGGACGACGGTTCCGGCAGCGCCGCGTTGCTAGACGTAGCCGCAAACCTTAAGGCGCATCCCGACAAATTGAAACGCTCAATTGTCTTCCTGTTTGTCACTGCCGAAGAAAAAGGTCTGCTCGGCTCGCGCTATTTCGCCATGCATCCCACTCTGCCCGCAAAATCCATCGTCGCGGACATCAACATAGACATGTTTCTCCCCATTGTTCCTCTCAAATTTCTCGAAGTGAAAGGCCTCGAAGAATCCGACTTGGGCGACCGAGCCGCGGCCGTAGCTGCATCCTTCGGTGTAAAAGCTATTCCCGATCAGGAACCCCTGCGCAATCGCTTCATTCGCAGCGACCAATACAGCTTCATCGTCCGCGGCATTCCTGCCGTAAAAATGGACGTAGGCTTTCTTCTCGGTTCTCCCGAACAGAAAATCTTCAAAGATTGGCTCACCAACCGTTATCACGCGCCATCCGACGATCTAAATCAGCCTGTCGATCTTTCCGCCGCCGCGCTCTACGAAGAAATCATCCGCCGTTTGCTGGTAGACTCTGCGAACAATCCGGCCCGTCCGGAGTGGAAACACGACTCTTTCTTCCGTCGCTACGCAAACAACTGATTTCCCCCATTCACTGCCATGAACACTGTCGAATCCATCCGCAAACTCTGCCTCGGCTTCCCTCACGCAATCGAGCAAGTTCAATGGGGCTACGATCTCGTCTTCAAAATCGGCGGAAAAATGTTCGCCATCACGCCGCTCGAACCGGCACCCGTCTTCCTGACCTTTAAGGCAACGGATGAATCCTTCGCCGAACTCACCGAACGCCCAGGCATCATCCCCGCACCGTACCTCGCTCGCGCCAAATGGGTCGCTCTTGAAAAGAGTGACGCCCTCTCCCCGCAGGAGCTCGCCGAATTCCTGCGTGCCTCCTACGATCTCGTCCTCGCCAAGTTGCCCAGGAAAACGCAGCAATCTCTCGCTTCTGCAAAAAAGAAGCGTGCCAAAACCAGCGGCCGAGCCAAACCTAGGGGCCGAAAATAAAAAAGCCGGCTCGATGTTTCGAACCGGCTTTCAAAATCCTTAATCTTAAAATTGTCTTACGCGGTCACTTTTGCAGCCGACACAGTCTTCCGCAGCGGCTTCTGCCCAGGCATCGGGAAAGTCATGTGCCAGAAATTCGTTTCCGTCGTCAGAAACTCCACTCCGATGTACGTCTTCCCATCACGCTTTCTCTGCACCGAAACCACGCGGCAATCCACCTTGCGGTTGCTGTTTTCATTCACAAGGTGCAGCACTTGTCCGACCAGCACGACCTCGGTCATTTCCATCATCGCGCCATGTTGGTTGATTGATTGCGAAAGCGTATGAGTGCAGAACTTCGCGCCTTCGTCTGTTTCTCCGTGAACCGACAGAGGGACAGACAAATTCACGCGTAATGTGCGCCGGCGCTCTTTGCAACGAAAGTGAAGTAGAGACATGGGACCGTCAACACTCCGAACTAGATTCTTCACTGCCGGGAGAGACCACTTCAGCGGGGCCACGCTGCGTTTGGTGAGTTGCTGGCCGATGCCAGCCGGACGTTCACCCAAGACTGCCCTGCAGAAGCGCCTTGCTCCTGCACAGTTACGATTCTCGCTGCTGCCCATGGGCTGGGCAATAGCATGACCGTACCAGGGAAACCCCAACTACGCGAGGAAGTAACCTAGTACTTTGGGACAGGTTCGTCAATCGGGAATTTTCTCCATCCACACTAAAGGCCACCTTAGAGCCCAAATACAGCCTTTTTGCGCCCTCTCTTACAGCCAGATCTTGATAGACCCGCTCCGCCAAAATCGCATCCAACTCCCTGGAGCGAACCAAGCGGCAACCCCGCCCAATCTCCAGCCTCCTTGCTTTCTCTGTATTCCATTCCGCCTCAGGAGTCTTGTATGAAGCGCGTTGTGTTCTTCGTACTCATTGCCGTGGGTCTCGCTCCCCGCGACATTCTCTCAAAGACCTGAAACTGACCACGTTCAAGTCGGCGCATACGCCGACTACTTTCGGTTGTCCCAGACCAACACAGATTTCGCTGGTCTTGGCGGACGCCTGACCTTCCCGGCATATAGGCAGTTTAACCCGAAGGCGAAATGAGCTACGACCTCAACAAGGTTTTCACCGAAGGATTCACAGACAATTCCACGGTTCCACCGACGGTCAGCGTCGCGCGCTCCAATATCCGCGCTCTCCACGGCCTGTTCGGTCCAAAGCTCGAACTCGGCCATAGAAGCTTTCATCCCTTCGTCACGGTGAAAGGCGGCTTTGTGGATTTCCTCTTTGACAATCGCCCCGCAACCGTCAGCACGTTTACCAGCACCGTGGATAATCTGCGCTCGCGTGACGCCAGCGCGGTCCTCTATCCAGGCGGCGGACTCGAAGGCCATCTCGGTCCGATCGGCCTGCGCTTGGACGCGGGCGACGAAATCTATTTCGCGGGCGGCACGCACCATAATTTGCGTATCGCGTTCGGCCCATATATCCGGTTCTGAACCTTGTCTAATGCAGAAATTCTTGCGGCTAGGGCGCGTCGCTTTATCGTTACAGAGGCTACGTGCCCTGTCCGTTCGTACAGGTTTCTTTTACTTCTTCCTGTACTTCGCAACGCAACTTTTAGCCCCATTTCGGGTTCAAATAAGTGTGTCGGAAAGGGCTGTAATACGTGCGTGCCACTGTCCAAATCTGTGCGTGTCTCTTGTTCTTCGCGCTGGCCGCGTGGGCCCCAGCTGCGCTCGCGGACGTAGCCATCCTGCTCGAAGAACCTTACAGTTTGGATGGCTCCTTTGCAGGCACGGGCCATTCCGCCGTCTATCTCTCAAACGTTTGCGCTGCTTCTCCCACTTCGCTCCGCCGCTGCAATCCTGGTGAACTCGGCGTTGTTCTTTCGCGCTACCACCATATCGCCGGATATGACTGGGTCGCTGTCCCCGTCCTCGCCTATCTTTACGCGGTCGAAAAGCCGGAAGAAATCCCTCTATTTGCGGACTACAAGCTCGTCTGGTTTTTGCGCAATCAGTATCGCCGCCGGCATTTTGCAACCCTGGTTCCCGATCCGCCTTCCTCCGATCCCGATTCCGGAGACTGGTATCAGCTCGCCGGCTCCGCCTACGACCGCACGCTCTACGGTTTTCAGTTGCCCACGTCGCCCGATGCCGATGACCGCTTCATCGCGAAATTCAATTCCGGCAAAAATCGTCAAGCCTACAAACTCGTCATCGATAACTGCGCCGACTTCGTTCACGACGTCGTCACCTTCTACTATCCTGACTCCATCTGGCGCAGTAAGCTCGGCGATCTGGGCATAATGACCCCCAAGCAAGCGGCGAAATCGCTCACGCAATTCAGCAAACGAATCAGCAAACAGGATCCGCAGATTCAAATGACTCGCTTCTTCGTCCCGCAGGTTCCAGGAGCCATCAAACGCAGCAAACCCGTTCATGGACTCGTGGACGGCGTCTTCCACGCGAAAAAATATTTTGTGCCGCTGGCCGTTTTCCAGCCGTTCGTCGCTGCTGGAGTTGCAACAACCTACTATTTCGGCGGACGTTTCGACCCCGCGCACGGCGCCGCTCTCTGGACTCCTGAAGGCTTTCTCGAACAACCTTTGAGCAAGGACGAGCAGCGCGCGTGGCAGCGTGAATTGCAGGCGCTCGTGAAGTCT